>CAWHGC010000006.1:0-67323 GCA_963828885.1 uncultured Actinomycetes bacterium | reverse complement strand
CGCGCCCCGGCGCCGCTCCCGCCGCGATGCCGGCCGTCAGGAACAGCAGCGGCGTGAGGACCAGGTTCAGCGGCTCCACGAGCGAGTAGGCCGCGAGCGCCGCCGGCCACGCCCATCGCCCACGCCGCCTCGGGCGGCGAGCGGATCGCCCGGACGGCGACGAGGCCGACCAGCGCGAGCAGCGCCAGCAGCCCGACGACGCCGGTCGTCACGCCGGTCTCGAGGAACAGGTCGTGCGCATCGGGCCAGCCCCGCATCGCCGATCTCACCTCCGCCGGCGTGCCTTCGTGCAGGTACGCGGCCAGCGTGGTGCCGGGTCCCCACCCCAGGATCGGCCGGTCGAGCCAGGCTCGGGCGGTGACCCGCCAGACGGTGAACCGTCCCGTGTCGGTGGCCGAGCTGCGCAGCTGCTGGATCGTGTTCTCCGGTGGCGGCGCTCCCGGCATGTGTGGCTCGGCGAGCTGCCAGAGCGCGAACGTCGCGACGACGACCACCCCGGTGACGGCCGCGCGGCGCCAGGGTTGGCGGGCGCGCCACCACGTGACGACGAGCGCCACCACCGGCAGGACGAGCGAGCTTCGCTCGCCGATCGACGCGACCGCGGCCGTCATGACGACGAGCACGGCCAGCCGCCGGGCGGTCGAGCCCTCGCCGGCGGCCGCCGCCGCCATGGCGGCCGCGACGAGGGCGCCGGCGAACAGCTGGTTGCCGAGGGTGGCGCCGATGAAGCTCAACCCCGGGATCGCGCGCTCGAGCACGTCCGGGGCGAGCCGGTACACGAGCAGCAGGACGGAGACCGCGAGGCCGGTCCACATGAGCCACCCTCGCGCCCTGGCCGTCAACGCCGCCGGGAGGCCGGAGCCGCAGACCACCAGCACCGCGCAGCACGTGGTGAACACCACGCCGCCGCCCCCGCCGGTGGCCGACGCCAGGAAGCCGGCCGCCGGATCCACGCCGGCGAGGCACGCGATCGGCCGTGACCACGACCCAGGCCGTGGCGGCGATCGCCAGCCGTCGGTCCACGGGCACACCACCGAGCCACACGAGGAGGGTGCCCGTGACCAGGAGGAGGATCTTCGGATCGGCGAAGGGGCTGTCGGAGAAGGGGGTGAACGCCAGCGGAACCGCCACCACGACGAGGAACAGGCCGAGCTCGAGGCATCGCGGCCGACGCACGTCCACGACGGCGAAGCCTAGCGGCGGCCGGGCGTGGCGGGGGGAGCAACCCCGCTGACCTTTGGCGGAGCTCCGCGGCGAACCCTATACTGAGCTGTCCCGAAGTCCCCTCCCAAGCCGGGGACGACCGGTATCGAAGGGGCGTAGCTCAATTTGGTAGAGCACCGGTCTCCAAAACCGGCGGTTGGGGGTTCAAGTCCCTCCGCCCCTGCAAGGGAGCACCCATGAACAGGCAGATGAAGCGGATGCAGCAGCGCCAGGGGAAGAACGCCCCCGAGCGCCAGGCCGCCGCGGCTACTGCGCGCCGCTCCGCCACGCAGGAGAAGAAGAAGCGAACGCCGGCTCGGCAGTTCCTCAAGGAGGTCCGACAGGAGCTCCGCAAGGTGGACTGGCCGACGCGCGAGGAGACCATGTCCTACTCGATCGTGGTCCTCGTGACGGTGATCGTCCTCACCACGTTCGTCTTCTTCGTCGACCTCGGGTTCTCCAAGGCGATCGTGAACCTGTTCGGCAACTAGACCCCATGAAGGATCCCGCTGTGATCGAAGAAACCACGTCCACCTCGCCCACCGACGAGCCCGTCGAGCCGACGACCGTCGAGCCGTCACCCGTCGCCGACGCGCTCGCCGACGCCGCCGAGCTGCACCGCGAGGCCGACGAGGCCGAGGAGCAGGTCCTGGCCGAGGCGGTCGCCGAGGCCGTCGTCATCGAGGAGATGACCGACGCCGCCGCGGAGGAGACGCTCGAGGAGGCCGCGGAGCTCGCCGACGAGCTCGAGGCCGCCGGCGAGGACGAGGCCGCCGAGGCCGTGGTCGAGGAGGGTTTCGCCGAGGCGCTCGTCATCGAGGCCGCCGGCGACGCCGCCGAGGAACAGGTGCTGGCCGAGGGCATCGTCGAGGCTGCCGTGATCGAGGAGATCGCCGACGAGGTCGGCGAGGAGCTCGTCGCCGAGGCGGTCGCCGCCGAGCCGGAGCCGGAGGTCGGGCGCTCCGCGCAGCCTGAGCCTGAGGTCCCCGCGGCCGCCGAGACCGCCGCCGTCGAGGAAGCGCCGCCGGCCGACGATCCGTTCGGCGGTCCCGGTGAGTGGTACGTCGTGCACACCTACGCGGGCTACGAGAACAAGGTGAAGACCAACCTCGAGTCCCGCATCCACACGATGCAGATGGAGGACAAGATCTTCCGGGTGCACATCCCCATGGAAGACGTCATGGAGATCAAGTCCGGCAAGAAGCAGGTCGTGCAGAAGAAGGTCTTCCCCGGCTACCTGCTCGTGAAGATGTGGTACGACAACGACTCCTGGTACGTCGTGCGCAACACGCCCGGCGTGACCGGCTTCGTGTCGTCGGGCACCGGCTCCAAGCCCACACCGCTCTCCAAGCGCGAGATCGACAAGATCCTCGTCGTGAAGAAGGAGGAGGTGAAGCCGCAGTTCCGCCTCGGGTTCGAGGAGGGCGACGTCGTGCGGATCATCTCCGGGCCGTTCGCGGACTTCAACGGCACGATCAACGAGATCAACGTGGACCAGAGCAAGCTGAAGGTCCTCGTCAACATCTTCGACCGGGAGACCCCGGTCGAGCTCGGCTTCGACCAGGTGTCGAAGGTGTAGGCGCTATCAGCTACGAACGGATGAGGGCTCAAGTAGCGAAGCGATAGCCCTCAAGGGAGATAGCGGGAGGCCGGTTCGACCCGGCCGATCGGACCGCAGGAGGTGACGCATGGCTCCGAAGAAGAAGAAGGTGATGGCCCTCGTCAAGCTGCAGATCAGGGCGGGCGCGGCCACTCCGGCACCACCCGTCGGCACGGCGCTCGGCCAGCACGGCGTCAACATCATGGACTTCTGCCGGCAGTACAACGAGGCCACGCAGCAGTACGCCGGACAGGTGATCCCGGTCGAGCTCACGATCTACGAGGACCGTTCGTTCTCGTTCATCACGAAGCAGCCGCCGGCCGCCGAGCTGATCAAGAGCGCTGCGGGCGTGGAGAAGGGCTCGGGCGAGCCCAACCGCACCAAGGTCGCCACGCTCACGCAGGCGCAGGTCCGCAAGATCGCCGAGCAGAAGATGGTCGACCTCAACGCGAACGACGTCGACATGGCGATGCGCATCATCGCCGGCACGGCCCGCAGCATGGGCGTGGAGGTGGAGGCATGACCGGCCCGGGCAAGCGATACCGCGCCGCGGCCGAGTCCTACGACCGCGAGAAGGAGTACCTGCCCGACCACGCGATGCAGATCATCAAGTCGTTCCCGGACACGAAGTTCGATGAGACCGTCGAGGTGGCGTTCCGCCTGGGCATCGACACGCGCAAGGCCGACCAGGCGCTGCGCGGCACCGTGTCGCTGCCGCACGGCACGGGCAAGTCGGTGCGCGTCGCCGCGTTCGCCGTCGGCGAGAAGGCGCGCGAGGCCACGGAGGCCGGCGCCGACATCGTGGGCGGCGAGGAGCTGGTCGAGGAGGTCATGAAGGGGCAGATCGACTTCGAGGCCGCCGTCGCGACGCCGGACATGATGGCCGCCGTCGGCAAGGCCGGCCGGGTGCTCGGTCCTCGTGGTCTCATGCCGAACCCGAAGACCGGCACGGTGACGAACGACATCGCGAAGGCCGTCGCCGACATCAAGGGCGGCAAGGTGGAGTACCGAGCCGACCGTACCGGCAACGTGCACCTGCTGATCGGCAAGAAGTCCTTCGAGCAGCGTCAGCTCCTGGAGAACTACCTCGCCGTGCTCGACGAGCTGCAGAAGGCGAAGCCGTCGTCGGCGAAGGGCCGGTACATCCAGTCGCTGACCGTCTCGACCACGATGGGTCCGGGCGTGAAGATCGACGCCGCCCACGCGAAGGAGCTCGAGGGCCAGTCCGTCTGACGCCGAGGTCCCGGCACGCTTGGCGGAGACGGTGAGCCGCGGGTATCCTCGCGGGACCGCAGACAGCAGGGGCGCGTGCGCACAATCCCTCCGGGGTACCTGCCGAGGTGAACCGAGCAGCGTCCTCGACGCGCGCTCCCGCCTCGATGTCGGCGGGGGCGTTTTTCCATCTTCAGGAGGCGATATGCCGAACGCAGGGAAGATCGAGCGGGTCGCGAAGTTGAAGGAGCGCCTCGGCGCGTCCGAGGCGATCCTGCTCACGGAGTACCGGGGCCTCACGGTCTCGGAGCTCTCCGAGCTGCGCCGCTCGCTCGCCGAGGGCGGGGCGTCGTTCGCAGTGGTGAAGAACACCCTGATGCTCCGGGCGGCCCAGGAGTCGTCCATGGACGACCTCGAGGCCCTGCTCGAGGGGCCCACGGCCGTCGCGTTCGTCGAGGGCGACGCGGTCGCCGCGGCGAAGAAGGTCGTGGACGCGATCAAGCGGTTCCCCGCCCTCGTGCTGAAGGGCGGGTTCATGGACGGCCGCATGTTGTCGGCCACCGACGCGAGGGCGCTGGCCGACCTCGAGTCGCGAGAGGCCATGCTCTCGAAGATCGCGGGACTCATGAAGGGCGAGATGTCGCGCGCCGCAGGGATGTTCCAGTCGGCGCAGTCGAGGTTCGTCTCCCTCATGGAGGCCCTCAAGGAGAAGCTGCCGGCCGAGCCCGGGAGCGAGCCCGAGGCCGAGGCCGAAGCGCCCGGAGCCGGAGGCCGAAGCGCCGACCGGCCGAGGCCGAAGTTGCCGAAGCCCGAGGCCGAGGCCGAAGCGGCCGAGCCCGCGGCGGAGGCCGAGGCTCCACCGGCCGAGGACGCAGCGACCGACGTGACGGACGACCAGAGCACCGACGCTGCGGCGCCGGCCGAAGGAGAGGAGTAGGACATGGCGAAGATGAGCACGGACGACCTGCTGGCGCAGTTCAAGGAGATGACGCTGCTCGAGCTGAGCGAGTTCATCAAGCAGTTCGAGGAGACCTTCGACGTGACGGCGGCCGCGGCGGCGCCCGTCATGATGGCTGCGGCGGGCGGGGGCGCGGCGGTGGCGGCGACGAGGCCGAGGAGCAGACCGAGTTCGACGTGATCCTCACCGGCGCCGGCGACAAGAAGATCCAGGTGATCAAGGAGGTGCGCGCGCTCACGAGTCTCGGCCTCAAGGAGGCGAAGGACCTCGTGGACGGCGCGCCCAAGCCGGTCCTCGAGAAGGTGGCGAAGGAGCAGGCGGACGCGGCCAAGGAGACCCTCGAGGGCGCAGGCGCCTCCGTCGAGATCAAGTAGTTCCGTACGCACCTTTGCGCAACTTGGAAGCGGGGCCTCGGCCCCGCTTCCCCGTATCTCGTGCCTGTGCTAGCCTTCCCCCGACCATTTCGGTAGCGAACAACGAGGTTCGAAAAGGGGAGCGCGCACCCATGAGGACAGACGACGGCAAGCACTTCGGGCACCGCCTCCGCGAGGCGCGTGTGAATGCAGGTCTCAGCCAGTCCGAGCTCGAAGAACTGTCCGGGATCCCCAAGGCCCGTCTGTCCCGGTACGAGAACGGCCACGTCGCGCCGTCGATCCAGACGCTCGAGCGTCTGTCGCGCGCATTGAACGTGTCGGAGGCCTCGCTCCTCGGCGACCAGCGGGCCGTCCTCGAGCAGTTCTTCGCGGTCCTCAGCGAGCGGGGCGTCGAGATCAACTCGCCCGAGCAGGGAGAGCGTCTCGCGCACGCGGTCGCCGACATGATCATCAGCCTCAAGGGCACCAGCGGTCCGATCGACGCATCGCCCTCGGTCGTCGCCAGCATCGACCAGGTTCGCGCCTGGCTCGACACGCCCGTCGACTCGATGTCCTCCTAGGCGAGCACTCCGCCGGCCCGGTCCTGCGTCGGCAGGCGCACGAACCACGCCAGCAGACCGATCCAGACCAGGGTCAGCGCGGCCAGTCCCGCCATCGCCGCCGTCTCGGACAGGTGGTACAGCGGGAACGCCACCGCCGCGCAGAGCGCCTGTGCGGCGATGAAGCTCGTCGCGACGGCGCGCCTCGACATCCCGCGCTCCGCCAGCCGATGCGACGTGTGATCGCGTGCGCCCCGCCACATCGGGCGCCGGTCGAGCGTCCTGGCCACCACGACGACGGACAGGTCGAACAGCGGCACGGCCGCGAGGAGCACCGTCGCGAGGATCCGCGGCGCGGCCGGACCGACCGGGAGATCCAGCTTCAGGATCAGGGCCGCGAGCAGGAACCCCAGCATCATCGACCCGGCATCTCCCAGGAAGATCGTCGCCGGCGGGAAGTTGTAGCGGAGGAACCCGAGGCTCGCGCCGGCCAGCGCCAACGCCAACGAGGACACGAGGAGGTCGCCGTTGGCGGCCGAGATCGCGAAGATGCCGAGCGCCGACATCGCGGTGACGCCCGCCGCGAGCCCGTCCATGTTGTCGATGAAGTTCACGGCGTTCGTCACCGCCACCACCCACAGGATGGTCACAGCAACGTCGGCCCACGCGGTGCCGAAGACGCCCGCGCCGATCCCGACCTGCCACAGCGCCACGGCCGCGAGCGCCTCGTACGCGAGGCGCACGAGCGGCGAGACGCCGCGGACATCGTCGATGAGCCCCACCATGGCGAGCACGCCGCCCCGGCGAGCACGTAGAACAGCTCGGCGTTGGCGTCGGTCGTGATCGCTCCGACGGCGACGAGCCCCACAGCGACCACCAGCACCGCGGCGCCGAGCGCGAGGCCGCCGAGGTAGGGCGTCGCGTCCGTGTGTGTCTTGTGGCTCGCGTCGGCCGGGCGGTCGAGCACGCCGAGCCGCCGCGCCACGCGGCCGGCGACGGGCGTCAGGACGAGCGCCGCGAGGAAGGGGATGACGAACGACAGCGGCCAGCGGACCGCCGACGGCAGGTCCGCCCAGGGGTTCACGCGCCGGCCGCGAGCCGGCCGCGCTCGAAGGCGATCACGTCGTCGAGGATGTCGCCGAGCGAACGCGTGGCCTGCCACCCGGTGAGGGTCTGGAGCTTGGTCGTGTCGGGCATCCGCCGCTCCATGTCCTCGAACCCCTCCTCGTAGGCGACCTCGTAGGGGACGTGGACGACGTCGGAGGCGGACCCGGTCGCCTCCACGATCGCCTCTGCGAGCCCGTTCATCGTCGTCTCGTTCTGCGCGCCGATGTTGAAGGGATCCCCGGGGCTGTCGGGGTGGTCGAGCAGCCGCACGACGGCGTCGACCGTGTCCAGCACGTGGCAGAACGACCGCAGCTGCTCGCCGGTGCCGTAGACCGTCACGTCCTCGCCGGTCAGCGCCTGCCGGACGAACCGCGGGATCACCATCCCGTACGTGCCCGTCTGCCGCGGGCCCACACAGTTGAAGAAGCGGACGACGATCGCCTCCGTGCCGCGCTCCTTCCAGTACGCGTGGGCGAGGATCTCGTCGACCGCCTTGGCCTCCGAGTAGGACCAGCGCGCCACGAACGGCGATCCCAGGATCCGGTCGCTGTCCTCCTTCAGCGGGCCCATGGCGTTCTTCCCGTAGATCTCGGAGGTGGAGGCGACGAGCACCCGCGCGTCCGCCATCGCGGCGCAGTCGAGCACGATCTCGGTGCCACGGATGTTCGTGATGAGGGAGCGCAGCGGTTCCGCGATGATGAGGCGGACCCCGACGGCGGCGGCGAGATGCACGACCACGTCGGCTCGGCCGGTCAGCTGGGCCACCAGCGGATGGTCGAGGATCGTGCCCTCCTTGAGCTGGAACCTCGGGTGGTCGAGCAGGTGCCGCACGTTGTCGATGGAGCCGGTGGACTGGTCGTCGAAGGCGACCACGGAGTCGCCGCGGGCGAGCAGCACATCCGCGAGGTGGGATCCGATGAACCCGGCGCCGCCGGTCACGAGGTAATTCATGAGATGCGAGCAGATGGTACGTGCGGGGCACGACCGGAGCAATCAGCAGGCGCCTCCGCGGCCCGCCGACGGCTCCGTGCGACGATGGACGGCATGACCGGTCCGACCTCGGTCCACTGCCGCATGCCCGCCTTCCGGCGGGAGGGGAGCGCATGCGTTTCGTGCTCGTGAGCGGCATCTTCCCACCCGACATCGGTGGGCCCGCCACCCACACCGACGACCTGCGGCAGGAGCTACGCGACCGCGGCCACACCGTGACCGTCCTGACCCTGTGGGACGGTCCGTGCGTGTCGCGTCGCCCCGGGATCGTCCGCATCTCCGAGACGGTGGACCTGGCCGGTCCGGCACGCGGCCGTAGCGTATTGGTTGACGCGACACCGCCATCGGTACGACTCGGTGTACGCGACCGGGATGCTGCCGGCGGCGGTTGCAGGGGCGAGGCTTGCCGGGAGACCGGTCGTCGTGAAGGTCGTGGGCGACCCGGCATGGGAACGGGGTCGCCGGCAGGGCCTTACGGGCGACGCGTTCGAACGCTTCCAGGCGACTCCTCGCACCCCCGGCCGCCTCGGGGCGATGCGCCGACTGCGTGACTGGTCGCTGCGACGATCCAGTGCCATCACCGCCCCCAGCGAATACCTCGCCGCCGTGGTCGACGGGTGGCTCGGCGGGCCATCCGGCGTCACCGTGATCGCCAACGGCGTTCGGGTGCTCGACGAGGACGCCGCGCCGCGTGAGGACGACGGAGGCCTGCAGTTGATCTTCGTGGGCAGACTCGTCGCGCACAAGCAGGTCGACCGTATCGTCCGGGCCGTTGCCGCAACGCCGGGCGTGTGCCTCGAGGTCGTCGGCACGGGGCCGGAGGGCGACGTCCTCGAGCAACTGGCCCGGGACCTCGATGTGAACGAGCGCGTCACGCTGGTCGGCGACCTCCCGCATGCGGCCGTGCTCCGTGCGATCGGAACCGCCGATGCGCTGGTGCTGGCCAGTGATTACGAGGGCCTGCCGCACGTGGTCCTTGAGGCGCTCGCCGCCGGCACACCGGTCGTATCGCCGCCAGTCGGTGGTGTCGCCGAGGTCGTGGTGGACGGCGCCAGTGGGCTCCTGCTCGCCGATGCGCGGCGTGACGACCATCGCGGCCGCGCTGGAACTGCTGCGAGACGACGCAGTGCTCCGGGCAGACTGCGGAGCGGTGCTCGCACCGCAGGGGCCAGGTGGACGATCAGCCGAACGACCGACGACGTAGAGTCGACGTGCGCTGCCTCTCGGCGGCCCAAGCCGAGGATCGTGACCCTCGGGAAGGCGGGGTGGCCGGAGCCCCTGACGTCCACCGTGCAGCACAAGCTCGAGCTCCTGGTCCGGCACGAGGACCCGGCGTTCGTGCAGACGGGTCGGACGGGGGCGCGCCACGCGGGTCGGGCGCGCGTGGTTCTCTTTCCGAAGGCCGGGCCGCTCGCCAGCGTGCTCTTCTACACGCTCGCGCCGGTCGTGGCCGTCGGCCTCGCTGCGAGCCGACGGCCCACTGCCGTGGTGTGCCAGAGCCCATTCGAGGGAGTCGGTGCGGTGACGCTGACCCGGCTCCTGCCCGCGTCGTTGCGGCCTCGCGTCGTCATCGAGGTCCACGGCGATTGGACGACGGCGTCACGCGGATACGCGGACGGCGCCCTCCGGGCGCGCATCGCACCTGCCGCCGATCGAGCAGCGCGCTGGGCACTTCAGCGGGCAGATGCGGTCCGCGTGATCAGCTCGTTCACGGAGGATCTGGTCCGCCGGGCCGGGTACCGCGGTCGGACGGACCGATACGTGGCCTACACGGACGCCGGTCATCTCCTGGCACGGTCACCGGTCCCGCCTCCCGATATCCCTGCGGTCGCCTACGTCGGGGCGCTCGAACGAACGAAGGGGATCGACGTGTTGGTCGAAGCCTGGCGCGAGGTCCGCCGCCGGGTGCCGGACGCGACCCTCGAGGTGGTCGGGGACGGCGCCATGCGTGGGATCGCCGCTCGCGATGTGCGTGCCCTCGGGATCCGGTTCCACGGGCAGGTGCCGCACGAGCAGGTGACCGAGGTCCTGGACGGCGTGCGGTTCCTCGTGGTGCCGTCGAGATCGGAGGGCCTCGGTCGTGTGGTGTGGGAGGCATCCGCGCGAGGCCGTCCCGTCGTCGCCAGCGCGGTCGGTGGTATCCCGGAGCAGGTACGGGAGGGACAGACCGGGCTGCTGGTGACGCCGGAGGATCCCTCGGCGCTCGCAGACGCGATCGTACGCATGCTCGCGGAACCGCAGCGCTGCGCCGCCATGGGCGCCGAGGCTCATCGCTCCGCCGCGACCCGCGACCCGGTGGGCGAGTTCGAAGGAGGGGTCGCCCGGCTTGCCGCCTGGGTCGGCAGGCGATGAAGCTGCTCTTCGTCACGCAGAAGCTCGATGCGGACGATCCGGTGTTGGGGTTCGTGGGCGACTGGGTGCGGACGCTCGCGGAGAGAGGCTTGACGGTCACCGTGGTCGCGAACGAGGTGGGACGGGCCGCCCGACCTCGGGGCCCGGGTCGTCTCCTTGGGCAAGGAACGCGGAGCGGGTCGGCTGGCACGAGGCGCCCGCTACGAACGGACGGTGGCAGCCGAGATCCGGGATCGGTCGACCGACGTGTTGTTGGCCCACATGTGTCCGAGTATCTGAACCTCGCGGCTCCCGTGGTGCGGGCCCGCGGGGTGCGGTCGATGTTGTGGTTCGCGCACCCGTCCGTCTCGGCGTCCCTGCGCGCCGCCGATCGCCTCACGGAGACGATCGTGACCTCGCTGCCCGGCGCGTACCCGCTCCCAGGTCCGAAGGTGCGGATCATCGGACAGGGGACGGACGTGCGCACGCTCGCGTTCGCAGAGCCGAGCAGGCGGACCACTTCGGCTCATCGGGGTGGGCCGGACCTCACCTTCGAAGGGCTTCCCGACCATCATCCGGGCAGTGTCGGCCGTGCGTCGCCGAGGGTGTCGACGCCCGCCTGCGCCTCGGTCCGTCGACGACGGACGAGGAGCGCCGCCACCGCGCCGAACTGCTCCGGCTGCTTCGGGAACATCTGGGGGATGCGGGGTCGCTGGGCGACGGCGTGCCGCACGATCAGGTGGCGGCCGAGATCGCGGGGTCCGATGTGCTGGTGAGCGACATGGTCGCGGGGAGCGGCGACAAGGTGGTCTTCGAGGCGGCCGCGTTGGGTCGTCTCGTCTGGTCTCCAATCCCTCGTTCTCCGAGATGCTCGCAGACCTGCCGATGCAACTCCGGTTCGATCCGGGTGACCATCGGGGATTGGCGGACCGGATTCGCATGCTCGACGCGGCCGACGAACAGGCCTGGGTGTCGACGGCGCGTGAGCTGCGCCGGCGGGTGGAGCGCGACCATTCGCTCGACCATTGGGCCGAGTCGGTGACAGCCGTGGCAGAGGGACGGACGTGAGCGGTCGGTCCTCCGGGGCGGATCCGGACGAGCTCTATTGGCGGGATCGTAGGTGGTGGCTGCGAACGGGTCGCTCGGGGGTTGTGTTGTTCGTCGGCACGGCGTTCGGCTTCTTCACGACGATCCTGGTGAGTCGCGCGCTGGGCCGGAGAACTTCGGGGTCCTCACCCTTGCGATCGTCACGGTGGCATCGCTCGCGACCTTCCTGGATTTCTCCCTCGAGGAGGCCGTCGTGCATCATGGCGCGCGGTTCATGTCCGAACGTCGGCCGGGTGCGGTACGGGCGTTGCTGCGGACCTCACTGCGCTTGGACGCGATGGTCGGACTTGTGGTGTTCGTCGTCATCGCAGTGTTCGCCTCGCCGATCGCCGAGGTCGTCAGCCGTGGCACCGTTCCGGCACTGTTCGTTCGGCTCGCGGCGTTGGAGGTGCTCGCAGCCACCCTCAACGGAACCACTGGAGCCGCGCTCATGCTGAGCCGGCCGTGCCGAACTCCGGGCATGGACGCTCGCCCTGGCCGGTCTTCTCCGCCTCGTCGGCGCGGTCGTCGCGATACACGCCTTCTCCGGTGGCGCGGAGGGGGTGTTGTGGGCCTACGTGGTCGCGACCTTCGGCGCGGCGATGACGCAGGGGTGGTTGGCCCTCAGGTTGGTACGCAGGCTGGATACCGCGGGGCAAGAACGGCGTCCGGTTGGGATGCGAACGCTCGCGGTGTTCGGCATCCACTCGAGCGTCAGCTCTTCGATCGTGGCAGCCCGCGTCGCGGTCGTCGCCGTGGTACTCGGACGCACCGCCGGGGCGCACGATGTCGGGCTGCTCGCCGTGGCGATGCTGCCCGTCACCCTGGTCAGCGTGGCCACTGCGCCGCTGCGGATCATGATGCTCCCGGAGCAGGCGGTGCTTGCGGCGCGCGGGCGCCTGTCGTTGTTGTGGAGCGGTGTGCGGGCCTACACGTGGGCCGCGCTCGGCATCGGAACAGTGGCCGCCCTGGCGGAGTATGTGCTGCTGCCCTGGCTGGTGCCCCCTTGTACTCGGACGGCTTTCGAGGAGCCATCGAGCCGGCACGGCTCCTGCTACCCGCGGCGGTGGCCACGCTCGCCGTGGCGTGGGCCAAGTCGCTGCCGCCGCGATCGGCCGGCCCCAGCATCCGCACCTGGGTTTCCGCCGTCGAGTTGGTGGTCACCGGCGTCGCCGTATGGCTCCTCTCGTCGCACGGAGCGTCCGGTGCCGCGGTGGCGATATCGATCGCCAGCGTCACCGCCGCCGTCGCCTGGTACGTCATCGCGCGGCGTATGCTCACGGGCGCGCAGGGCGTCCCCGAGTCTGGCGCTGCCATCGAGGAGATCGGGTCGACGTGACTGGTGGTGTCAGAGACGCGACGCATGGCGGTGCGGCACAAGATGCCGCCGTCGAGGCGTCGAGGCCCGAGTGGCGCCGCACCCTGGTTTGTGTGAGCACTGCCGGATGAACGTGCGGCGCGCTCGGCGTGCCACCCCGCAGTTCCGGTGCATGGTCCTGCACGCGGAGCGGCTCGAGAACGATGCCGCTGCGGGCAGCGACCCGGCGATTCCTGCGTCGTATCACGGGCGTGGGTGCCCGGGCGACGCTCTTCGTCCATCCCTTCGGCGATCGAGCGGGGGTTCGATCTGGCTCCTCGGCTGGGGGAGCTGATCGAGAAGGCTGGTCATGATCGCACAGCACACCCATTTCTACGCGTCTCGCGCGCCCGATCCCGAGACGAAGCCTGTGTCGAACCTCGATCCGTCGAACGTGCGTCGATGTCTCGCGCGATCTGGAGTACCTCGTCGCTGCCGGCATGCGGCCCGCAGGCTTCACCGCCGGAGGCTGGGCCAGCCTGCCGGAGGTTGCCGAATGGCTCGGGGAACGCGGCTTCCTCTATGACTCCACAGAGCGGAGTTTCGAGTTGCGGTATGCGAGTCCGCCGGCAGTGGCCGGCGGCGGAGCCACGGGCGCACGGATGCGCGGAGCGGTGGTGAGCCTGCCGACAACCGCGTCGGTGCGGGACGGCCTCGTATCGACGGTCTTTCGCACCCGCCGAAGTCTGGACGCGGCGGGATTCCGATACGACCTCGCGTATCTGCACGACTACGATCTGCTCTCGCCCAGACGGCGAGATGCCGCGGCTGGGCTCGTGTTCGCCTGGAGATCGGGCTCGTGGCGGTCCGCGTGCGAGCTCGCCCGTTACGTCAGGGATGGAGGTCCGTGAGCCGGCCACGAAGGATGGGTCCATGACGTCGAACCCTCCCGAGCGTAGTGAAGAGCGAAGGCGCAAGTACGACCTCGGGGCCGACGACTATTCCGAGCGGTTCGCGGATCCGGGAGCGATCGTGCGTTGGTACCTGTGGGCGCTCTCGTCCTGGGGCGCGCCGGTGCGACGGGGCGACGAGGTCATCGAGCTCGGCTGCGCAGACGGGTTCGTTACCCTTGCACTCGCCCGCGCCGGGCTACCGCGTAACGGCGGTCGACCTCTCACCGCGCATGATCGAGGTGGCCCGGGAGCGCCTCGCCAAGGGGGGCCTCGATGCGCGGTTCATCGTCGCCGACATCGGGAGATGGAACCGGTCGGCTCACCTGCCGCGATCCTGGGACTGATGCGTTCGTTCTTCTCCTATGTGGAGGATCCCTCGCGCGGTCCTTCAGACGCTCGCACGCCTCGCCCCCAAGGTGCTCGTGGACGCCGACCCCGGAACACGGACCTCGCGTCCTGTGAGGCAACCGTCCGCGATGCCGGGTTTGCCTCAGTCGTGCACCGACCGATGTTCGTCCCTACCCGGTACCGCATGTCTGCAGTGATGCGCGCCACGCTGCGGGCGGCAGAGCTGACGCCGGGTGCCCGTTCGTTGATCCTGCGCAGGAAGTTCCTCGTGGCCATCAAGGGCGAACGTGATTGAGAACGATCGGGGCCGCAGCGAGGCGATCAGGGTCCTGCACGTCCAGAAGGTCAAGGGGGTCGGCGGCTCCGAGCGGCACCTGCTCGCGCTGCTGCCGGCGCTGGCGGCTCGAGGCGTCGAGGTGCGCATGATGATCCTGACCGACGGCGACTGGCGCCGGTTCGCCGATCCGCTCGAGGCCGCCGGCGTCGAGGTCGTGACGACACCGGCCGGCGGAGACCTCGCGGTCGGCCCGACCCTCGCCGTCGGTCGCCAGATCCGCGCCTTCGAGCCCCACCTCGTGCACACACACCTCATCCACGCCGGGGTGCACGGGCAGCTCGCCGCCCGACGGCACCGCGTGCCCGCCGTCGCGACCGCGCACAACGTCGACCCTCGGCTCCGCCGGCCGCCGGTGCTGCAGGCCGCCCGCATGGCCGGGCGTCGGGCGGCCCGGACGATCGCCATCAGCGAGCACGTGCGCGGGTACCTCGATCAGCTCCGGGTCGCATCGCCCGGCACCATCCGCGTCGTCCCGTATGGCATCGACGTCGAGGGTCGGCGACTCTCGCCGGAGGCCCGCGCACGGGCGAGGACCTCGCTGGGCGTAGCCGATCACGAGGTCGTCGTCACCGTCGCCGCTCGGCTGATCCCCGGCAAGGGTCACGACGTCCTGCTCGACGCCATGGTTCCGGCGATGCAGCGCGTCCCCGACCTGCGGCTGCTCGTGGCCGGTGACGGTCCCGCTCGGCCAACCCTGGAAGCCCAGGCTCGATCGCTCCCGCACGGCATCGTCCGGTTCCTCGGGTTCGTGGACGATCCCTCGGGAGCTGATCGGGGCCGGTGACATCACCGCCTTCCCCACGCTGGCGACGTTGGGGGAGGGGTTCGGGCTCACCGCCCTCGAGGCCATGGCGGCCGCCGTCCCGGTGGTCGCCTCCGACGCCGGCGCGCTCCCGGAGGTCGTCGAGGACGGGCGAACCGGGCTCGTGGTGCCGGCGGGACAGGTCGAGCCACTCGCGGAGGCAGTCGCGCGCCTCGGCTCGGACGCATCGCTGCGCGCCCGCATGGGCGAGGCGGGACTCGTCCGGGCGCGCGAACGGTTCTCGCTCGCCGGGATGGTCGAACGCACGCTCGAGGTGTACGCCGAGGCCCGGGGGACCTCCCTGTAGCCCGAACGGGCTACCCAGAAATCGACCGGCGCCCCGGTTCAGCCTCGCGCACGGCCGGCCGATGACTCGAGCGTGGAGGCCATCTCACGCACCCTGGAACCCGACCACGGCAGGCGCGCCGGCGACGCTCCGCCCGCGCCGGCCGGCCGCCGGCCTCGGGTGCTGCGGATCGCGACCCGCCTGAACATCGGCGGCCCCGCCCGCCAGGTCCTGTACCTCACGGAGGAGATGCGCCGCAAGGGGTTCGACACCCGGCTGATCTGGGGCGCCGCCGGGCGCGACGAGGGCTGCTTCGATCCCCCCGCCCATCTGCCCGCCACCTACATCCCGCACCTGCAGCGCAACGTCGATCCGGTCGCCGACCTGCGTGCCCTGGCCGCGATCGACGGCACGATCCGGCGCTGGCGGCCGCAGGTCGTCCACACCCATCTCGCGAAGGCCGGCGCACTGGGGCGGTTCGCCGCCCACCGTCGCGGGGTGCCGGTCACCGTGCACACCTTCCACGGACACGTCCTCCAGGAGTACTTCGGCTCCTTCACGAACCGGGCGTTCGCCGCCGCCGAGCGCTCGCTCGCGCGGCACACGGACGCGCTGCTCGCCGTCTCGACGCAGGTCCGCGACGACCTCCTCGAGCTCGGTGTGGGCCGGCCCGCGCAGTGGCACGTGGTGCCGGTCGGGATCGACCTCGAGGCGCTCGTGCAGCGCCGGGTTCCGCGCGACGAGGCCCGCGCCGCCCTCGGGCTGCCGCAGGACGGTCCGATCGTGGGCTGTGTCGGACGGCTCGTCCCGATCAAGGACCACGAGATGTTGTTCCAGGCGGCCGCGCGCCTGCTGCGTGAGCGGCCCGACGTGACGTTCGTGCTGGCCGGCGACGGCGAGCTCCGCGAGGGGTTGAAGGCGCGCGCTCGCGAGCTCCTCGGCGACCGATGCGTGTTCCTGGGGTGGGTCCATGACCTCCCGACGCTGTACGGAGCCTGCGACGTGGTGGCGCTGACCTCGAAGCTGGAGGGCACGCCGGTCTCGCTGATCGAGGCCGCGGCCGCCGGCAAGCCCGTCGTCGCCACGCGCGTCGGCGGCGTCCGCGAGGTCGTGCGCGAGGGCGCCACCGGCCTGCTGGTGGCGCCGCAGGATCCGGCGGCGATGGCGGCGAGTCTGCACATGCTCCTGGACGACCCCGAGGGAGCGCGCCGGATGGGCGCCGAGGGGACGGAGTGGGTGACCGGCCGGTTCTCCGCCCAGCGTCTGGCCGACGACCTCACGGGTCTGTACCGCGAGCTCCTGGCTCGCAGGCGGGCACGGGCCATCCGGTAGGCTCCGCCCATGCGCGCGCTCGTGACCGGGGCGGCCGGTTTCATCGGCTCCCACCTGTGCCGGCGGCTCGTCGCCGACGGCCACGAGGTCCTCGGGCTCGACGATCTGTCCGAGGGCACGCTCGACAACCTCGCCGACGTCCCCGATGCCGCGTTCCTCGAGGCCGACCTTCGGGACGAGCAGAGCGTGATCCGCGCCGCCGACGGCGTCGACGTCATCTTCCACCAGGGGGCGAAGCGCTCGGTCCCCCGGTCGCTGGCGGAGCCCTTCCTCACCACCGACGTGAACGTGCGGGGCACGCTGAACGTCCTCGAGGCCGCGCGGGCCTCCGGCGCGCGCGTCGTGTACGCCTCCTCATCCAGCGTGTACGGCGATCAGACCACGTTCCCGCTGCACGAGGCCCTGTACCCCCGGCCGAAGTCGCCCTACGCCGCAGGCAAGCTCGCCGGCGAGGCCCTCGCCGGCGCGTACACGGCGTCGCTCGGCATCCCCACCGTCGGCCTGCGGTACTTCAACGTCTACGGACCGCGGCAGGACCCGGCCAGCGAATACGCGGCCGTCGTGCCGCGCTTCATCGTGGCCTGTCTCCTCGGCGGCCGCCCCGTCATCCACGGCGACGGCGAGCAGTCGCGCGACTTCACCTACATCGACGACGTCGTGGAGGCGAACCTGCGCGCCGCCGGCGCGCCCGAGGGCGCACACGGCCGCTCGTTCAACGTCGGGCGGCGGCGGCGAGCCTACCTCGGTCAACGAGCTGCTCGCCATCGTGGCCGAGCTCACCGGCGCCGCGCCCGACCCCGTCGGCGAGCCGGCGCGGGACGGCGACGTCCGCACGACGCAGGCCGACCTCTCGCAGGTGCGCGAGGCCCTCGGGCACGAGCCGTCCGTCGACATCCGGGAGGGCCTGCGCCGCACCGTGGAGTGGTTCCGGGAGCACGTGGCGTGAGGGTCGGCGTGATCGGCAGCGGGCGGGTCGGCCTCGTGACCGGCGCCTGCCTCTCGAGCCTGGGCCACGAGGTCACGTGCATGGACGCCGACGCGGCGAAGATCGCGACGCTCCGCGACGGCCGCACGCCCTTCCACGAGCCCGAGCTCGACGACCTCGTGCAGCGCGGGACCGCGGCGGCACGCTCGCGTTCGCCGACACCGTCGACCAGGCCGTGAAGGGCGCCGAGGTCGTCATGATCTGCGTGGGCCGTCCGCTGGTCGGCGCCGACGACCGGAGCCTGCGCGCCGTGGAGGAGGCCGCGCGCGCCGTCGCCCGCGACGCCGAGCAGGGTGTCGTCGTCGTGGTGAAGTCCACGGTCCCGCCCGGCACCAGCGGCCACGTGGCGCACGCGATGCGCAGCGAACGCCCCGACCTGGCGTGCTCGGTCGTGTCGAGCCCGGAGTTCCTGCGCGAGGGCCACGCCGTGGAGGACACGCTGCGCCCCGAACGGATCGTCGTGGGCGCCGACGACGATCGCGGGCGCCAGGTCCTCGAGCAGATGTACGCGCCGCTCGTCGCGGCCGGCCACCGGCTCGTCCGGACCGATCCGCGCACCGCGGAGCTCGCGAAGCTCGCGTCGAACGCGTTCCTGGCCACGAAGGTCTCGTTCGCGAACGGGCTCGCGCGTGTGGCCGAGCTCGCCGGCGCCGACGTCGTCGGCGTGACGGAGATCATGGGCATGGACCCGCGCATCGGGCCGGGGTTCCTCGGCGCGGGCCTCGGCTACGGCGGCTACTGCCTGCCGAAGGACATCGTGACGCTGGAGCGAACCGCCGGCCGCCTCGGGTACGACTTCGGGCTCCTGCGCGAGGTCGTCCGCATCAACGACGAGGCCGGCGAGGTCGTCGCCCGCATCGTCGAGGAGGCCGTGTGGAACCTCGAGGGCAAGCGCATCGCGCTGCTCGGCGTCGCGTTCAAGGCCGGCACCGACGACATCCGGTCGGCGCCGGCGCTGACGCTGGCCCGCACGCTGCTCGCCGCCGGCGCGACGCTGACCGCATGGGACCCGCTCGCGGCCGGGGCCGCCGCCGCCGAGCTGCCGGAGCTGTCGTTCGCGGCCGATCCCTACGCCGCCGTCGTCGGCGCGAACTGCGCCGTCGTGTGCACCGAGTGGCCCGAGCTCGCGCAGCTCGACCTGCCCCACCTCGCGGGCGCCATGGCCGAGGCGGTGCTGGTGGACGCCCGGAACGCGGTCGATCCGGACGCCGCACGCGAGGCCGGCTTCCGCTACGTCCCGATCGGCCGGCCGCAGCCGAGCTGAGCCGACGCCGAGCGAGTGTCTGCGGCGTGAGCGGGATGAGCCCGGAGGAGACCCCATCGCGGGCGTGGAGGTCCGGGAGCTTCGCCGTCTCGGGGACGAACGCGGCTCGTTCGCCGAGACCTATCGCAGGGAGTGGCTGCCCGCGGACGCCGGCGAGATGGTCCAGTCCAACCTGTCGCGCTCGAACGCCGGTGTGCTTCGGGGCATGCATTACCACCGACGGCAGGCCGACTATTGGGTGGTCCTCGAGGGCCGGGCGTTCGTGGCACTGTTCGACCTGCGCAGCGGCTCGCCGACCCAGGGGGAGCGGCTGGAGCTCGAGATGGACG
The DNA here is from genome assembly GCA_963828885.1 of uncultured Actinomycetes bacterium. Lineage (GTDB taxonomy): Bacteria > Actinomycetota > UBA4738 > UBA4738 > HRBIN12 > JALYMB01. The sequence continues at coordinate 47,990 of CAWHGC010000006.1, read as the reverse complement.
GGGAGTCGCCGATCGGGCTGTACATCCCGCCGGGCGTCGCCCACGGCTTCGCCGCCCGCACCGACGTCGCGCTGCTGTACCTGGTCGACGCCTACTACGGAGACGGTGCGGATGAGCACGGGATCGCCTGGGACGACCCGGGACTGGGGGTCGGTTGGCCCGACCCAGCGCCGGTGCTCTCGGAGCGGGATCGGTCCAATCCGCCGCTGGCCGAGGCCCTGGTGGACCCCCCGGAGTGGGTTGACCGTCCCGCGGGGAGGGCGTAACCTCCTGGCGTCCCTCCCCAGGGGACCTGACAGGCACGGTTGACTGTGCCTGCATTCGTGCGTACACTACCCGATTGCCGTGCCGTCCACGCCTGCCATGGGCTCCTTTAGTTTCCCTGGGGGGGATCGTTCTTGCCTGATTCGCTCGTCCCTGTCCGTGAACGCGTCAGTTTCGCCAAGATCGACGAGGTGCTACCGCTCCCCGATCTTGTTGGTATCCAGAGGGTCTCGTTCGACTGGTTGCTGAACGAAGGCCTCAAGGAGGTCCTCGAGGAAGTCTCACCGATCGAAGACTTCACCGAGCAGTTCCAGCTCTACTTCGGCCGGCACCAGTTCAAGGAGATCAAGTACTCCGAGGAGGAGTGCCGGGACAAGGATCAGACCTACTCCGCGCCCCTGTTCGTCGAGGCGACCTTCGTGAACAAGGTCACCGGCGAGATCAAGGAGCAGGAGGTCTTCATGGGGGACTTCCCCATCATGACCTCGCGCGGGACCTTCATCATCAACGGCACCGAGCGGGTCGTCGTGTCCCAGCTCGTCCGCTCCCCGGGCGTCTACTTCAGCCGTGAGCTGGACAAGACCACGGACCGGGACGTCTTCATCGCGAAGATCATCCCGTCCCGCGGCGCCTGGCTCGAGTTCGACGTGGACAAGAAGGACACCGTCGGCGTGCGCATCGACCGCAAGCGCCGCCAGCTGATCACCGTCTTCCTGAAGGCCCTCGGCTGGACCACCGACGAGATCCTGAAGGCCTTCGACAACTCCCCGGCCATCCAGCTCACGCTGGAGAAGGACCACGTGGAGACGCAGGAGGAGGCCCTCGAGGACATCTACCGCAAGCTGCGGCCGGGCGAGCCGCCCACGGCCGAGTCCGCGAAGACCCTGCTCACCAACCTGTTCTTCAGCCCCAAGCGCTACGACGTGGCCAAGGTCGGCCGTCACAAGGTCGACAAGAAGCTCGGCCCGCCGGTCGACGCCCTGGGCCGCCAGCTCAAGTCCCATCACAAGGCGCTCGCGGAGCAGGACAACCCGGACAAGAAGCCCTGGGACCAGGACAAGTACCGGGTGCTGTCGCCCATGGCGAAGGACGAGCAGGGGGAGGGCGCGCCCAAGTACAAGGCCACCCTCACCTACGAGGACATCCTCAAGACCGTCCGCTACCTCGTGAAGCTGCACGACGGCGAGGAGGGCTACGACCCCGACGACATCGACCACTTCGGCAACCGCCGCCTCCGCAGCGTGGGCGAGCTGATCCAGAACCAGATCCGGATCGGCCTGTCGCGCATGGAGCGCGTGGTGAAGGAGCGGATGACGACGCAGGACGTCGAGGCCATCACGCCGCAGACCCTGATCAACATCCGCCCGGTCGTCGCCTCCATCAAGGAGTTCTTCGGGACCTCGCAGCTCTCCCAGTTCATGGACCAGACCAACACGCTGTCCGGCCTCACCCACAAGCGCCGCCTGAGCGCGCTGGGACCGGGCGGCCTCTCGCGCGAGCGCGCGGGCTTCGAGGTCCGCGACGTCCACCCGTCCCACTACGGCCGCATGTGCCCGATCGAGACGCCGGAGGGACCGAACATCGGCCTGATCGGGTCGCTGTCGACCTACGGCCGGATCAACGAGTTCGGGTTCATCGAGACGCCGTACCGGCGCGTGACCGCCGGCACGGTGACGGACAAGATCGACTACCTGTCGGCCGACGAGGAGGACAAGCACGTCATCGCGCAGGCCAACGAGCCGCTGAGCACCGCGGGGTCGTTCCAGAACGCCCAGGTCCTGGTGCGCCGCAAGGGTGGTGAGGTGGACTCGGTTCCGCCGTCCGAGGTCGACTACATGGACGTCTCGCCGAAGCAGATCATCTCGGTCGCCGCGGCGCTGATCCCGTTCCTGGAGCACGACGACGCCAACCGCGCCCTGATGGGCGCGAACATGCAGAAGCAGGCCGTGCCGCTGCTCCGCTCGGAGGCCCCGCTCGTGGGCACCGGCGTGGAGTTCCGCGCCGCGCTGGACGCCGGCGACGTCGTCATCGCGGCCGAGTCCGGCACGGTCGAGGACGTCTCGGCCGACGAGATCGTCATCAAGGACCGCAGCGGCAACCTCAAGGTCCACGGCCTGCTGAAGTTCCGGCGCTCCAACCAGGGCACCTGCCAGACGCAGAAGCCGTTGGTCGTGGTGGGGGACAAGGTCACGAAGGGCCAGGTGATCGCCGACGGCCCGTCCACCGAGTCCGCCGAGATCGCGCTGGGCAAGAACCTGATCGTGGCCTACATGCCGTGGGAGGGTCACAACTACGAGGACGCCATCATCCTGTCCGAGCGGATGGTGAAGCAGGACATCCTGACCTCGATCCACATCGAGGAGCACGAGGTCGACGCCCGCGACACCAAGCTCGGCGCCGAGGAGATCACGCGCGACATCCCCAACGTCTCCGAGGAGATCCTCAAGGACCTCGACGAGCGCGGCATCGTGCGCATCGGGGCCGAGGTCACCACCGGTGACTACCTGGTGGGCAAGGTCACGCCCAAGGGCGAGACCGAGCTCACGCCCGAGGAGCGGCTGCTGCGCGCGATCTTCGGTGAGAAGGCGCGCGAGGTCCGCGACACCTCGCTGAAGGTGCCGCACGGCGAGTCCGGCAAGGTGATCGGCGTGCGCGTGTTCAGCCGCGAGGACGGCGACGAGCTGTCGCCGGGGGTCAACCAGCTGGTGCGCGTGTACGTCGCGCAGAAGCGCAAGATCTCCGACGGCGACAAGCTGGCCGGCCGCCACGGCAACAAGGGCGTGATCTCCACGATCCTGCCCGAGGAGGACATGCCGTTCCTGGAGGACGGCACGCCGGTCGACATCATCCTGAACCCGCTCGGCGTGCCGAGCCGGATGAACCTCGGGCAGGTGCTCGAGGCCCATCTCGGTCTGGCGGCGATGTCGGGATTCAAGAAGGACGGGGTGGATCACCAGGGTCCTGCGTACGTGGCCACGCCGGTCTTCGACGGCGCCCGCGAGACGGAGATCCTCGACGCCATCCGGTCCGTGCACCCCAACCGCGACGGCAACAAGCTCGTGAACGAGGTCGGCAAGGCGCGACTGTTCGACGGTCGCTCCGGCCAGCCGTTCGAGGAGCCCATCACCGTCGGGGTGGCCTACATCCTGAAGCTCCTGCACCTGGTCGACGACAAGATCCACGCCCGTTCGACCGGCCCGTACTCCATGATCACGCAGCAGCCCCTGGGCGGGAAGGCCCAGTTCGGCGGCCAGCGGTTCGGGGAGATGGAGGTCTGGGCGCTGGAGGCCTACGGCGCCGCCTACGCCCTGCAGGAGCTGCTCACGATCAAGTCCGACGACGTCCTGGGCCGCGTGAAGGTCTACGAGGCGATCGTGAAGGGCGAGAACATCCCCGAGCCGGGGATCCCCGAGTCCTTCAAGGTCCTGATCAAGGAGATGCAGTCCCTGTGCCTGAACGTCGAGGTCCGCTCGAGTTCCGGCGAGCAGATCGAGCTGCGCGAGACCGACGAGGACGTGTTCCGTGCCGCGGAGGAGCTGGGCATCGACCTCAGCCGCCGCGAGCCGGCGGGGGCGGACTTCGATTGAACGGGAACACGGCAGCGTTGAACCTGATGAACGAGCGAGCCACCCGAGGAGGCGAGCGCTGAAGTGCTGGATGTCAACTACTTCGATGAGCTCCGGATCGCCCTGGCGACGGCCGACCAGATCCGTGCCTGGTCCAACGGCGAGGTCAAGAAGCCGGAGACCATCAACTACCGCACCCTGAAGCCCGAGAAGGACGGCCTGTTCTGCGAGCGGATCTTCGGACCCACGCGGGACTGGGAGTGCCACTGCGGCAAGTACAAGCGCGTCCGCTTCAAGGGCATCATCTGCGAGCGCTGCGGCGTGGAGATCACGCGCAGCAAGGTCCGTCGCGACCGCATGGGCCACATCGAGCTGGCCGCCCCGGTCACGCACATCTGGTACTTCAAGGGCGTGCCCAGCCGCCTGGGCTACCTGCTCGACCTCGCCCCGAAGGACCTCGAGCGGATCATCTACTTCGCCGCGTACGTCGTGACGCGCGTCGACGAGGACCGGCGTCACAAGGACCTGCCCGAGATCGAGGCCGATCTGGAGCAGGAGAAGAAGGAGATGGACGCCGACCGCGACGACCAGATCAAGAAGCGTCTGGCCGAGCTGGAGGGCCGTCTCAAGGAGCTCGAGTCCGAGGGCGCCAAGGGCGCGCAGCTGTCCGCCGCCAAGCGCGAGGCCCAGCGCGACGTCGACCGGATCACCGAGACCACCAAGCGCGAGACCGACCACCTCGACGACGTGCTGTCCGCGTTCAAGGGCCTGTCGGTCAAGCAGCTCGTCGCCGACGACAACGTGTACCGCAGCCTGCGCGAGCGCTTCGGCGACTACTTCGACGGCGGCATGGGCGCGGAGGCCATCAAGCGCCTGCTCACCGACTTCGACGTCGAGGCCGAGTCGCAGTTCCTGCGCGACCAGATCGAGAACGGCAAGGGCACCCGCCGCCTGAAGGCGATCAAGCGCCTGAAGGTGGTGTCGCACTTCGTGGACGGCAAGTCCACGCCGCTCGGCATGGTGCTGGACGCGGTGCCGGTGATCCCGCCGGACCTGCGTCCGATGGTGCAGCTCGACGGCGGCCGGTTCGCGACCTCGGACCTGAACGACCTGTACCGCCGCGTCATCAACCGGAACAACCGGCTCAAGCGGCTCCTGGACCTGCAGGCGCCCGAGATCATCGTGAACAACGAGAAGCGGATGCTGCAGGAGGCCGTCGACGCGCTGTTCGACAACGGCCGCCGCGGGCGTCCGGTCACGGGTCCCGGCAACCGGCCGCTGAAGTCGCTGTCCGACATGCTGAAGGGCAAGCAGGGGCGGTTCCGTCAGAACCTGCTCGGCAAGCGCGTCGACTACTCGGGCCGCTCGGTCATCGTGGTCGGCCCGGAGCTCCGCCTGCACCAGTGCGGCCTGCCCAAGCAGATGGCGCTGGAGCTGTTCAAGCCGTTCGTGATGAAGCGCCTGGTCGACCAGAACCTCGCGCAGAACATCAAGAGCGCCAAGCGCATGGTGGAGCGGGCGCGCCCGCAGGTGTGGGACGTCCTCGAGGAGGTCATCCGCGAGCACCCGGTCATGCTGAACCGCGCGCCCACGCTGCACCGCCTGGGCATCCAGGCCTTCGAGCCGGTGCTGGTCGAGGGCAAGGCGATCCAGATCCACCCGCTCGTGTGCACGGCGTTCAACGCCGACTTCGACGGTGACCAGATGGCCGTGCACGTGCCGCTGTCGGCGGAGGCGCAGGCCGAGGCCCGGATCCTGATGCTGTCGACGAACAACATCCTGTCGCCGGCACACGGTCGTCCGATCGCGGTGCCGACGCAGGACATGGTGCTGGGTCTGTACTACCTGACCTTCGCGAAGGACCGCCCGGCGAAGGACGAGGACATCCCGTCGCTCGGATCGGTGAACGAGGCGCTGCTGGCGCTCGACTCCGGCTTCGGGCTGCACGACGCCGTCCGGATCCGCCTGCGGGGCAAGAAGATCCCGGCCGACATGCTGCCCGACGGCTTCGACCCCGAGAGCGGCCAGACGCCGGTCATCGAGACCACGGTCGGACGCGTGATCTTCAACGACGCGCTGCCCGACGAGTACGAGTACCGCAACCAGCACACGCTGAAGGGCGACATCGGCCGGATCGTGGACGAGTGCGTCCACCGGTTCGACCGCGCCACCGTCGAGCAGACGCTCGACAACCTCAAGAACCTGGGGTTCCACTACGCGACCCGCGCCGGCGTGACGATCGGCGTCGAGGACGTGACCGTTCCGCCGGACAAGCAGAAGATCCTGGACGAGCACGAGAAGCGCGCGCAGAAGGTGGAGAGCCAGTACCGCAAGGGCATCATCACCGACGACGAGCGGCGCCAGGAGCTGATCGAGATCTGGACCCAGGCCACCGACGACGTGACGGAGGCCATGGAGAAGCAGTTCACCGCGATCAACCCGATCTTCATGATGGCGAACTCGGGCGCGCGCGGGAACATCATGCAGATCCGCCAGCTCGCCGGCATGCGAGGCCTCGTCGCCAACCCGAAGGGCGAGATCATCCCGCGGCCGATCAAGTCGAACTTCCGCGAGGGTCTGTCCGTGCTGGAGTACTTCATCTCCACGCACGGCGCGCGCAAGGGACTGGCCGACACCGCGCTGCGAACCGCCGACTCCGGGTACCTCACCCGGCGGCTGGTCGACGTGGCGCAGGAGCTGATCATCCGCGAGGAGGACTGCGGCACCGACCGCGGCATCCCCGTGCAGGTGACGGTGGGCCGTCCGGACGGCACGCGCGTACGCGGCGCGCACGTGGACACGGGTCTGTTCGGCCGCGTCCTCGCCGAGGACATCAAGGTCGCCGGCAAGAAGGTGGCCGTGAAGGGCGACGAGCTCCGCGACGAGGTCGTCGAGCAGCTCGTGGAGGCCGGCGTCGACGTCGCGTACGTGCGCTCGGTCATCGCGTGCGAGGCCGAGCACGGCGTCTGCGCCACCTGCTACGGGCGCAACCTCGCGTCGGGGCGCATGGTCGAGATCGGCGAGGCGGTCGGCATCATCGCCGCGCAGTCGATCGGCGAGCCCGGCACGCAGCTGACGATGCGGACGTTCCACACCGGCGGTGTCGCCGGCGAGGACATCACGCACGGCCTGCCGCGCGTCGTCGAGCTGTTCGAGGCGCGCAAGCCCAAGGGCGAGGCGCAGATCACCGAGCTCGCGGGCACCGTGTCGATCGAGGACGACGACGAGAAGAAGGTGCGCAAGCTGCGGGTCACCGACGAGGACGGCGACGAGGTCGAGTACCCGGTCTCGTTCCGCGCGCGTCTCACGGTGAACCACGGCGATCACGTCGAGGTGGGTCAGCAGCTCACGGAGGGGTCGGTGAACCCCCACGAGAAGCTGCGGATCGAGGGCGTGCTGGCGCTCCAGCAGCACCTGGTGGACGAGGTCCAGCAGGTGTACCGGAGCCAGGGCGTGACGATCCACGACAAGCACATCGAGCTGATCGGACGCCAGATGCTGCGCAAGGTGCACATCATCGATCCGGGCGACACGGAGTTCCTGCCCGGCGACATGGTGGCGCGCCGCGCCTTCGAGGAGAAGAACGTCGAGATCGTGGAGGGCGGCGGTCAGCCGGCCTCCGCCCGGCCGATCCTCCTCGGCATCACGAAGGCGTCGCTGGCCACGGACTCGTGGCTGTCGGCCGCCTCCTTCCAGGAGACGACGCGGGTGCTCACCGACGCGGCCATCAGCGCCAAGTCCGACCCGCTGCTCGGCCTGAAGGAGAACGTGATCATCGGCAAGCTGATCCCGGCCGGGACCGGCATGGGGCTGTACCGCAACATCCAGGTGCGGATCAAGCCCGAGGCGATCCCCGAGTACTGGCTGGCCCGTCAGCGCGAGCTGCGCGAGGCCGTCGAGGAGGGCACGTCGCTCGAGCCCTCGCTCACGGGCCTCACGCGCGAGCAGGCCGAGGCCATGCTGGGCGGCGCGCCCGCGCTCACGCCGGCAACGAAGGACGAGTAACGGGAGCGCCGCGGCAGCGGCCCCCGGTGTGGCACCACCGCTCGAGGGCGGAGCCGCTGTGGCGGCTCCGCCCTCAGTGCGTCCGCGGCTCGTCGCGCCCGGCTCGTCCGCCCGCTAGGCCCCGACGACCTCGAGCAGCGCGGCGTGCACCGCCGGCGACCCCGCCAGGATGTCACCGCGCAGGAAGCCCGGCCCGCCGCTCCAGTCCGTGACGACGCCGCCCGCCTCCTGGATCAGCACCGCGCCGGCCGCCACGTCCCAGGAGCCGAGCGAGAGCTCGAAGAAGCCGTCGAACGTGCCGTCGGCCACCCACGCCAGATCCAGCGCCGCCGCGCCGGGGCGCCGCAGGTCCTCGAAGCGCCCGAACGCGGCGCGGAAGGCCTCGAGGTACTGCGGCACCAGCTCCTTGTGCCGGAACGGGAAACCCGGTGCCGACCACGGCCCGCGTCACCGCCCGGTCACGGACCCGGATCGGCGTCGCCGGTCCGTCGCCGCCCGCCTCCAGCGCCGCCCGCCGCGCGAGGCCGTCCACGTCGTGCCGAGGAACGGCGCGTGCACCGCGCCGGCCACCGGCCGACCCTCCTCGACGAGGGCGACCGATACGCCGACGGCCCAGAAGCCATGGAGATAGTTGACCGTGCCGTCCAGGGGATCCACGAGCCAGTAGCGATCGCCGAGCCTCGCCGCCGCGCTCCTCGCCGAGCACCGGCACGCCGGGGGTTGCCTGCCTCGAGCATCTCGCGGATCGCCCGCTCGCTCGCGAGGTCGACCTCCGTCACGTAGTCGCCGGGGAGACCCTTGTCCGAGGCCTCGGCCATGCCGCGGCCGGCGCCTCTCCGCACGACCCGGCCGCCGGTCTCCGCCGCCGCCGCCGCCAGGTCGCGCAGCTCCTCGAGGGCGGCCATGACGGGGCACGCTACCAGGGCGGTGGGAGCGGGCCGACCGGTCGGGTAGGCTGAGCACGCGATGGGGTTGATCTCACGGCCAGCCCCACGCACGGCGCAGACGGCTCGCGCGTTGACACTTCGTGCGCTGCGGTCTGTAGCCTTGGCGGTCGCGCCCCGGTACGGCTGGTTGATTCCTCATGGTCGGTCCGGCGTGCCTCGCACCATGTCCTTCCGAGGGGGATCTGCAAGGAGCGCCCAGCCACTCGCGCTCCTGGAACCAGGCGTGAACAGCCCGGTTCTCCACGGATCCTGATGTTTGACAACGACAGAGCGCGGACGGAAGAGAGCCATGCCCACCATCGAACAACTGGTCAGGAACGGGCGCAAACGCCCGAGGGTCAAGCAGAAGAGCCCGGCGCTGAAGGGCTCTCCGCAGCGGCGTGGCGTGTGCACGCGCGTGTACACCATGACCCCCAAGAAGCCGAACTCCGCGCTGCGCAAGGTCGCCCGCGTCCGCCTCACCGGTGGCGCCGAGGTGACCGCGTACATCCCCGGCGTCGGCCACAACCTGCAGGAGCACTCCATCGTGCTCGTGCGCGCCGGCAACGTGCGCGACCTGCCGGGCGTGAGCTACAAGATCGTCCGCGCCGCGCTCGACACGGCCGGCGTGAAGGACCGCCGGCAGGGTCGATCGAAGTACGGCGCGAAGAAGGGCGGCGACTGATGCCGCGCAAGGGCCCTGCCGTACATCGCGAGATCGCGCCCGATCCCGTCTATCAGAACCCCCTGGTCACGCAGCTGATCAACAAGGTGCTGCTGGACGGCAAGAAGACGCTGTCCGAGCGCACCGTCTACAAGGCCCTCGAGGTCATCAGCGAGCGGACCGCCAACGACCCGGTCATCACGCTGAAGAAGGCCGTCGAGAACGTCCGTCCCCTGCTCGAGGTCCGCTCGCGCCGGGTCGGCGGTGCCACCTATCAGGTGCCGGTCGAGGTTCGCCCCAACCGGGGCACCACGCTGGCGCTGCGGTGGCTCGTCAACTACAGCCGTGCGCGCCGCGAGCACACCATGGCCGACCGCCTGGTCGGGGAGATCATGGACGCCTCGCAGGGCGCGGGCACCTCGGTCAAGCGGCGCGAGGACATGCACAAGATGGCCGAGGCGAACAAGGCATTCGCGCACTACCGATGGTGATCGAGACCGAACCTCGAACCGGCCTCCTGCGGGGGCCGGTCTCGTGTGAGATGGGGGTCCGCTGATGGCGGAGCCCGCGGAGAAGATGCCGGGAGGAGAGGCAGGCAGTGGCACAGATCGAACAGGATGCGAAGGGCAAGGCGGCCGGGAAGGATCTCCTCATCCGGGAGTATCCGCTCGCCCGCACGCGGAACATCGGCATCATGGCGCACATCGACGCCGGCAAGACGACGACGACCGAGCGCATCCTCTACTACACCGGCAAGGCCTACAAGATCGGCGAGGTCCATGAGGGCACGGCCACCATGGACTGGATGGCGCAGGAGCGCGAGCGCGGCATCACGATCACCTCGGCCGCCACCACCTGCCAGTGGAAGGGCCACTGGATCAACATCATCGACACGCCCGGCCACGTCGACTTCACCGTCGAGGTCGAGCGCAGCCTCCGCGTGCTCGACGGCGCCGTCGCGGTCTTCGACGCGGTCGCCGGCGTCGAGCCGCAGTCCGAGACCGTGTGGCGCCAGGCCGACCACTACGCGGTCCCGCGCATCTGCTTCGTGAACAAGATGGACCGCACCGGCGCGGACTTCCAGCGCACGGTCGGCATGATCGTCGACCGGCTCAACGCCAACCCGCTCGTCCTGCAGCTCCCCTGGGGCACCGAGGCCGATCTGCACGGGGTCATCGACCTCGTGGAGATGAAGGGCCACTACTGGGAGGGCGAGATGGGCGAGGAGTGGAAGGACACCGACATCCCCGCCGAGTACGTCGACGCCGCCAACGTGGCCCGTCACGAGCTGTTCGAGAAGCTCGCCGACCACGACGAGGCCCTGATGGAGAAGTTCATCGCCGAGGAGGAGCCCACCGTCGAGGAGCTCCGCCGCGCGATCCGCGCCGCCACCCTGTCCAACCAGGGCGTGCCGGTGCTCTGCGGCTCGGCGTTCAAGAACAAGGGCGTGCAGCTCGTGCTGGACGCGGTCGTGCAGTACCTGCCGAGCCCGCTCGACGTGCCGCCGCTCGAGGGCCACAAGCCGTTCAACGAGGACGAGAAGGTCCTGCGCAAGCCCGACGACGCCGAGCCCTTCAGCGCGCTCGCCTTCAAGATCATGTCCGACCCCTTCGTCGGGCGCCTCACGTACCTGCGGATCTATTCGGGCATCCTGCGGTCGGGCTCGCACGTGATGAACTCCACGAAGGACCGCAAGGAGCGCATCGGGCGCATCCTGCAGATGCACGCGAACCACCGCGAGGACCTCGACGCCGCGTTCACCGGCGACATCGTGGCGGTGGTGGGCCTCAAGCACTCCACCACCGGCGACACCATCTCCGACCCGGCACAGCCGGTGGTCCTCGAGGCCATCAGCTTCCCGACGCCGGTCATCTCCGTCGCCGTCGAGCCGAAGACGAAGGCCGACCAGGACAAGCTGGGCACCGGCCTCGGCAAGCTGTCCGACGAGGACCCCACCTTCATCGTGAAGTACGACGACGAGACCGGCCAGACGGTGATCTCCGGCATGGGCGAGCTCCACCTCGACATCATCGTGGACCGCCTCAAGCGCGAGTTCTCCGTCGACGCCAACGTCGGCAAGCCGCAGGTCGCCTACCGCGAGACGATCCGCAAGCACGTCCAGAAGGTCGAGGCCCGGTTCGTCCGCCAGACCGGCGGCAAGGGTCAGTTCGCGCACGTGTACATCGACCTCGAGCCCACGGGCCCCGGCGGCGGGTACGAGTTCATCAACAAGGTCGTCGGCGGCAAGATCCCGCGCGAGTACATCCCCTCGGTCGACCAGGGCATCCAGGGTGCGCTCGACAACGGCATCCTGGCCGGCTACCCCATGGTGGACGTCCGCGCCACGCTCGTCGACGGCAGCTTCCACGAGGTCGACTCCTCGGAGATGGCCTTCAGGATCGCCGGCTCCATGGTCGTGAAGGAGGCCGCGCGCCGCGCCGACCCCGTCCTGCTCGAGCCCGTGATGGAGTTCGAGGTCACCACGCCCGAGGAGTTCCTCGGCGACGTGATGGGCGACGTGACCGCGCGCCGCGGCCGCATCGAGAACATCGACGAGCGCGGCGGCCAGAAGACGGTCCGCGTCATCGTGCCGCTGGCCGAGCTGTTCGGCTACGCCACGGAGCTGCGTTCGCGTACCCAGGGCCGCGCCGCGCACAGCCCCATGCAGCTGCACGCCTACAACGAGGTGCCCGCCAATATCTCCAAGGAGATCATCGCCCGGGTGACCGGCGAGTAGTCGAGGGAGGAAGAGGAGATGGCCAAGAAGAAGTTCGAGCGGAACAAGCCCCACGTGAACATCGGCACGATCGGCCACATCGACCACGGCAAGACCACCCTCACGGCCGCGATCACCAAGCGCCAGGCCGACAAGGGGATGGCCGATTTCACCCCCTTCGACCAGATCGACAAGGCCCCCGAGGAGCGCGAGCGCGGCATCACGATCGCGATCGCCCACGTGGAGTACGAGACCGAGGCCCGCCACTACGCCCACGTGGACTGCCCCGGCCACGCCGACTACGTCAAGAACATGATCACCGGCGCCGCCCAGATGGACGGCGCGATCCTGGTCGTGTCGGCCGCCGACGGCCCCATGCCCCAGACCCGCGAGCACGTCCTGCTCGCCCGCCAGGTCGGGCGTGCCCTACATCGTGGTGTTCCTGAACAAGGCCGACATGGTCGACGACCCCGAGCTGCTGGATCTGGTCGAGCTCGAGGTCCGCGAGCTCCTGAGCTCGCTACGAGTTCCCCGGCGACGACGTGCCGGTGATCGTGGGCTCGGCGCTCAAGTCCCTGGAGGGCGACGAGACCTGGGGCGCCAAGATCGACGAGCTCATGAACGCGTGCGACACCTACGTCCCCGAGCCCGAGCGCGACGTCGACAAGCCCTTCCTGATGCCGATCGAGGACGTGTTCTCGATCACCGGGCGCGGCACGGTCGTCACCGGCCGCGTCGAGCGCGGCACGCTCGCGAAGATGTCCGAGATCGAGATCGTCGGGATCAAGGACACCCGCAAGACGACGGCCACCGACCTGGAGATGTTCCGCAAGCTCCTGGACGAGGTCCGCGCCGGCGACAACGTCGGGATCTTGCTCCGCGGCATCGACAAGGACGACGTCGAGCGCGGCCAGGTGCTGGCCAAGCCCGGCTCCATCACCCCCCACACCGACTTCGAGGCCCAGGTCTACATCCTGTCCAAGGAGGAGGGTGGGCGCCACACGCCGTTCTTCAACGGCTACCGCCCCCAGTTCTACTTCCGCACCACCGACGTCACCGGCACCGCCAACCTCCCCGAGGGCGTGGAGATGGTCATGCCCGGGGACAACGTGGAGATGACCGTGGAGATGATCGCCCCGATCGCCATGGAAGAGGGCCTGCGCTTCGCGATCCGCGAGGGCGGGCGCACCGTCGGCGCCGGACGCGTCACGAAGATCGTGAAGTAGCAGGCTGAAGGAGCAAGCGAACAGGCAGGCAAGAAGACGGGGCTCAAGTAGCGAAGCGATAGCCCCTCAAGAAGAGAGAGAAGGCGCGAGTGGCTGGACCGAAGATCCGCATCAAGCTCCGGGCGTACGACCACCGGATGCTGGACGTGGCTGCTCGCGACATCGTCGAGCACGTGACACGGACCGGCGCGAAGGTCGTCGGCCCGGTGCCGCTGCCCACCGAGCGCAACATCTACACGGTGATCCGCTCGCCGCACAAGTACAAGGACTCGCGCGAGCACTTCCAGATGCTCACGCACAAGCGACTCATCGACATCGTCGACGCCACGTCGAAGACGGTCCAGGAGCTCCAGCGCCTGAACCTGTCGGCCGGCGTCGACATCGAGATCAAGCTGTAAGGGAGCCGACCAGACCGCCATGGCACAGTCGAAGGGGATCCTCGGGGAGAAGCTGGGCATGACCCAGATCTTCCAGGACACGCGGGCCGTCCCGGTCACGGTCGTGAAGGCCGGGCCGTGCTTCGTCGCGCAGGTGAAGAACGCCGAGCGCGACGGGTACGAGGCGGTCCAGCTCGCCTTCGTCGAGCCACGGCGGAACGGCGTCACCAAGCCCATGCAGGGTCACTTCGACGCCAACGGGGGCCAGCCCGGCCGCCACGTGGTGGAGCTTCGGACCGACGACGCGGCCAGCTACTCGCCCGGCCAGGAGCTCAAGGCCGACCTGTTCGAGATCGGCGAGCGCGCCGACGTGGTCGGGGTCTCCAAGGGCAAGGGGTTCGCCGGCGTCATGAAGCGCCACGGCTTCGGCGGCCTGAGCTCCAGCCACGGGACCCAGCGCAAGCATCGCTCGCCCGGCTCGATCGGCGCGTGCGCCACGCCCAGCCGCGTCTTCAAGGGCATGCGGATGGCCGGCCACATGGGCAACACGCGCACCACCGTGCTGAACCTGGAGATCGTCGGCGTGGACCCCGAGCGGAACATCCTGCTGATCAAGGGCGCGGTGCCCGGTCCCAACGGCGGCCTCGTGATGGTGCGCAGCGCCGTCAAGGCACAGGCGGGAGGTGGAGCCTCGTGACCTCGATCGACGTCCTCGACGCCTCGGGCTCCAAGACGGGCTCGCGCGACCTGCCCGCCTCGCTGTTCGAGGCGACCGTCAGCGTGTCGCTCATGCACCAGGTGGTCGTCGCCGGCCTCGCCGGGCCTGCGCGCCGGCACGCACAGCACGAAGACCCGCGGCGAGGTCAGGGGCGGCGGCAAGAAGCCGTGGCGTCAGAAGGGCACCGGCCGCGCCCGGCAGGGCTCGATCCGGTCGCCGCAGTGGGTCGGCGGCGGCATCGCGCACGGACCGCAGCCGCACGGCCACGAGATGCGCGTCAACAAGAAGATGAAGCGGGGCGCCATGCGCTCGGCGCTGACCGACGCGCTGCAGAGCGGCAAGCTCGCCGCCATCGACGAGCTGTCGTTCGACACCCCCAAGACGTCCGAGGCGGCGAAGATCCTCGCCGCCCTCGAGCTCACCGGCAAGGTGCTGCTGGTCCTGCCGGAGCCGCAGGACGCCGTGGAGCGCTCGTTCCGCAACCTGTCCGCCGTGCGCATCGCGTACGCGCCGAGCCTGGGGGTCTACGAGATCCTCGCGGCCGATCGCGTCCTGTTCACCGGCGCGGCGCTCGACATCCTCGATGCCCGGGAGTCGGCGGCATGAAGAGCCCACGCGACGTCATCATCCGCCCCATCGTCTCGGAGAAGTCCTACTCGGGCATCGAGCAGAACACCTACACGTTCCTCGTCGACAAGCGTTCGAACAAGACCGAGATCAAGGAGGCGGTCCAGACGATCTGGAACGTCCGCGTCACCTCGGTGAACACGCTGAACCGCAAGGGCAAGGTGAAGCGCCGCCGGTTCACCACCGGCAAGAAGGCCGACCAGAAGCGCGCCATCGTCACCCTCGCCGAGGGCGACGCCATCGAGATCTTCGAGACCGGGAAGTAGCCATGGCCGTCCGCAAGTACAAGCCGACCACACCGGGGCGCCGCGGCGCCAGCGTGTCCGGGTTCGACGAGATCACGCGCGCGAAGCCGGAGAAGTCGCTGCTGGCCAAGGGCGGCAACAAGGGCGGGCGCAACGTGCACGGCCGCATCACGACCCGGCACCAGGGCGGCGGCAACAAGCAGCGCTTCCGGATCATCGACTTCCGTCGGAACAAGGACGGGGTGCCGGCCAAGGTCGCGCACATCGAGTACGACCCCAACCGCAGCGCCCGGATCGCGCTGCTGCACTACGCCGACGGTGAGAAGCGCTACATCCTGGCGCCGCAGGGCGTCGAGGTCGGCGACCGACTGATGTCGGGCCCGGATGCCGAGATCCGGCCCGGCAACGCGCTGCCGCTGCGCAACATCCCGGTCGGCACGGTGCTGCACGCGATCGAGTTGAAGCCGGGCGCCGGCGCCAAGATGGCCCGCTCCGCCGGCACCAGCGTCCAGCTGATGGCGAAGGAGGGTGCGAAGGCCACGATCCGGCTGCCCTCCGGCGAGACGCGACTGGTGCCGGCCACCTGCAAGGGCACGGTCGGGGTCGTCGGCAACGCCGAGCACGAGCTCATCTCGCTCGGCAAGGCCGGACGCGCCCGCTGGCTCAACAAGCGTCCGTCGGTCCGCGGTGTGGCCATGAACCCGGTCGACCACCCGCTGGGTGGCGGCGAGGGCAAGTCCTCGGGCGGGCGTCACCCGACGTCGCCCTGGGGGAAGAAGGAAGGCCGGACGCGCAAGAAGAAGAAGCCGTCGAACTCCGAGATCGTTCGGCGACGCGGAAAGGGACGGGGCTAGCTCATGCCGAGGTCCATCAAGAAGGGTGCATTCGTCGACGACCACCTGATGATCAAGGTGGTGGAGATGAACAAGCGCGGCGACAAGAAGGTCGTGAAGACCTGGTCGCGCCGCTCGACGGTCGTGCCGGAGATGCTCGGTCACACGATCGCCGTGCACGACGGACGCAAGCACGTCCCGCTGTTCATCAGCGAGTCCATGGTCGGGCACAAATTGGGCGAGTTCGCGCCCACGCGCACGTTCCGTTCCCACGCGCGCAGCGAGCGCGGATCGACGGTGAGGTAGGCAGGTGGAAGCGAAGGCGACGACCAAGTTCGTCCGGACCACGCCGCGGAAGATGCGGCGGGTCGTGGACATGATCCGCGGCCAGCACGTGGTCGAGGCGCGACGCATCCTGCGCTTCTCCCCGCTGGGCGCGTCCAAGGACGTGGAGAAGCTCCTGAACTCGGCCGTCGCCAACGCGGAGCACACGCACGGGGTCATCCCCGAGAACCTGGTCGTGGAGCGGGCGTGGGTGGACGAGGGTCCGACCCTCAAGCGGTTCCGCCCCCGTGCGTACGGGCGCGCGGCACGGGTGCGCAAGCGCACCTCGCACGTCACGGTCATCGTGAAGTCGATGGGAGAGGATCTGTAGTGGGTCACAAGGTCAATCCGTACGGGTTCCGGCTGGGAGTCATCTACCCCTGGAAGTCCAACTGGTACGCCGATCGCGACTACAGCGAGCAGCTCCACGAGGACATCTGGATCCGCAAGCACATCCGCAAGCGTCTGTCGCGCGCGGGCATCTCCAGCATCGACATCGAGCGCAAGGGCGACCAGATCTGGGTGTTCATCCGCACGGCGCGCCCCGGCATCGTGATCGGGCGCAAGGGCGCCGAGGTGGACCGGATCCGCAAGGACATCGAGCGGTTCACGAAGAAGCGCGTCGACGTGAAGGTCGAGGACATGAACCAGGCCGCCTCCGAGTCGCGGCCGGAGACCGACGCCGCGCTGCTCGCGCAGGGCGTCGCCGAGCAGCTCGCGGGCCGGGTCGCGTTCCGGCGTGCCATGCGGCGCGCCGTGCAGACCTCGATGCGTGCGGGCGCCCTCGGCGTGAAGGTGATGTGCGGTGGCCGCCTGGGCGGCACCGAGATGTCGCGCAGCGAGTGGTACCGCGAGGGCCGCGTGCCCCTGCACACGCTGCGCGCGAAGGTCGACTTCGGCCAGGCCGAGGCGAAGACCACGGCAGGCATCATCGGCGTGAAGGTGTGGGTGTATCACGGGGACGAGATCCCGTATCGGGAGCAGGAGACCGAGCGCGCGCTGGCTCGGGCGCGGGTCGGGGGGACCGGTCGCGATCGGGCTGCGCGTGCAGCCGCAGCTCCTGCGGGTGCTGCGCCGGTCGCTCCGTCGGGGGGAGTCAGCCCCGATGCCGTCTCCGGCCGCCTCGGAGACGCCCGCCTCGACCGGGTCAGCGCGGTGGGGCTGAGCCCCCCGCCGGCTCGACCGGCTCCGCGCCGAAGCTGCGGCTGCGGCGGCACCAACCGCGCCGGAGCCGGCGACCGTGCCGCGCCGAGCCTGCGGCGACGCCAGAGCCGGCGGCGAGGCTGCACCGGCTGAAGCCGCAACTCCTGAGGCTCCGGCTGAGGGGGGTGACTCCTGATGTTGGCGCCGAAGAAGGTGAAGCATCGGAAGGTGCATCGGGGGCGTCGTCGGGGGATGGCCAAGGGGGGGACCGAGATCCACTTCGGCGACTACGGGCTGGTGGCGCTCGAGCCGGCGTGGATCACGAACCGGCAGATCGAGGCCTCGCGCGTGGCCATCACGCGGCACATCAAGCGTGGCGGGAAGGTGTGGATCAACATCTTCCCGGACAAGCCCTATACGAAGAAGCCGGCCGAGACCCGCATGGGCAGCGGGAAGGGCAACCCGGAGGGCTGGGTCGCCGTCGTGAAGCCGGGGCGCGTGATGTTCGAGCTCGCCGGCGTGCCCGAGGAGCTGGCGCGCTCGGCCATGCTGCGCGCCGCGCACAAGCTGCCGATCAAGACGAAGTTCATCACGCGGACGGGGGGCAACTAGATGGCGAGCAAGGCCGCGGAGCTGCGCGACCTGCCGGCGGACGAGCTGCTCGCCCGCATCGACGCGGCGAAGGAGGAGCTGTTCAACCTCCGGTTCCAGCTCGCCACGGGCCAGCTCGACAACCCGGCGCGCATGAAGGTCGTGCGCCACGAGGTGGCGCGGATCGCCACCGTCCTGCGGGAGCGGGAGATCGAGGAGGACCTCGACGACATCGCAGCCGTACCAGGTCGAGACCAGCAGAGGCCACGTCAGAGGATGGAGAGGACCAGCAGTGAGCGACGAGCAGCAGACCGAACGCAACGCGCGGAAGGTGCGCACCGGCGTCGTGATCTCCGAGAAGATGGACAAGACCGTCCTCGTCCGGATCGATCGCAACGTTCGGCACGCCCTGTACGCGAAGACGGTGAAGCGCTCCTCGAAGCTCGCCGCGCACGACGAGGCGAACGACGCCCACCTGGGTGACACCGTCCGCGTGATGGAGACCCGCCCGATCAGCAAGAGCAAGCGCTGGCGCGTGGTGGAGATCGTGGAGCGGGCGAAGTGATCCAGCAGGAGACGCGCTGCAAGGTAGCGGACAACACGGGGGCCAAGGAGGTCCTGTGCATCCGCGTCCTCGGCGGCTCCGGGCGCCGGTACGCCGGCGTCGGCGACACGATCGTCGGGACCGTGAAGGACGCGATCCCGGGCGGCGGCGTGAAGAAGGGCGAGGTCGTGAGGGCCGTCGTCGTGCGGACCGCGAAGGAGCGGCGCCGGCCCGACGGCAGCTACATCCGCTTCGACGACAACGCCGTCGTGCTGATCAACGAACAGAAGAACCCGCGCGGCACCCGCATCTTCGGGCCCGTCGCGCGCGAGCTGCGTGAGAAGCGATTCATGAAGATCATCTCGTTGGCACCGGAGGTGCTCTAGACATGCCGGGCGTGAACATCAAGAAGGACGACATCGTGCGCGTGATGACGGGCAAGGACCGCGGCAAGCAGGGCCGTGTGATCCACGTCCAGCCGCGCGAGGGTCGGATCATGGTCGACGGCGTCGGCCGCGCGAAGAAGGCCACGCGCGCCACCGGCGGCCGCGGCAAGAAGGGCCAGCAGCTCTCGCAGGGCGGCATCATCGACACCGAGCTGTTCATCGACATCTCGAACGTGCAGATCGTCTGCCCGACACCTGCGGCGAGCCGACACGGGTCGGCTACCGGATCGACGGCGACGACAAGTTCAGGATCTGTCGCAAGTGCGAGGCCGACTTCCAGAAGCCCGGCACGGAGCAGCAGCTCACATGGCCGACGACACCTACACGCCACGCCTGAAGCAGCGCTTCCGCGCCGAGCTCGTGCCGCAGCTCCAGAAGGAGCACGGGTACGGCAACGTCATGCAGGTGGCCCGGCCCGAGAAGATCGTGATCAACATGGGGGTCGGCGACGCCATCAAGGACGGTCGTATGCTGGACGCTGCACTGGCGGACCTCGAGGTGATCACCGGCCAGAAGCCGGTGATCACGAAGGCCCGCAAGTCGATCGCCGGGTTCAAGCTCCGTGAGGGCATGCCGATCGGCGCGAAGGTCACGCTCCGTGGCGACTACATGTGGGAGTTCCTCGACCGGCTCCTCGCGCTGGCGCTGCCGCGGATCCGCGACTTCCGCGGGCTGAGCCCGGACGCGTTCGACGGGCACGGGAACTACACCATGGGCGTGACGGAGCAGCTGATCTTCCCGGAGATCGACTACGACAAGGTGGCGAAGGTACGGGGTATGGACATCACGGTGGTGACCACCGCGAGCGACGACGACGAGGGGCGCGCGCTCCTCATCGCACTGGGGTTCCCGTTCGTGGGGACGACGCCGTCGGTAGCGGCGGCGAGCTAGGGGATAGGACGAGATGGCGAAGACGGCGCTGAGGAACAAGCAGGCGAAGAAGCAGAAGTTCCAGGTCCGCGAGTACACGCGGTGCGGCCGGTGCGGCCGTGCCCGAGCGGTGTACCAGAAGTTCCTGCTGTGCAGGATCTGCTTCCGCCAGCTCGCGCATGCGGGCGAGCTCCCGGGGGTGACGAAGGCGTCATGGTAGCCACGCGAACCTTCTCGTCGAACGTCTCCGACCCCACGGCGGACCTGCTCACGCGGATCCGCAACGCCAACACGGCGTACAAGGACGACCTGCTCGTGCCCGCCTCGAAGATGAACGAGGCGGTGCTGAAGATCCTGGTCGCGGAGGGCTACGTCGAGTCCTACGCGTCCGAGGGCGAGGGCGTGAACCGCGGCCTGCGCGTCCGGCTGAAGTACGGCAAGAGCCGGGCCCGCACGATCAGCGGGATCAAGCGCGTCTCCAAGCCCGGCCGGCGCATCTACACCGGCCGGACCAGGCTGCCGCGCGTGCTCGGCGGCCTGGGCATCGCGATCGTGTCGACGTCGCAGGGCGTCATGACCGACAAAGAGGCCTCGCGCAAGGGTATCGGCGGCGAAGTCGTGGCCTACGTGTGGTGAGGGGAAGCGCGGAGCGCGGGGCGGGGCGAGACCAGCAGCGCGAAGCGCGGGCGGCAGAGAAAGAGGAACACGAGATGAGCAGGATCGGCAGACAACCCATCGAGATCCCCAGCGGCGTCGAGGTCGACGTCGCCGAGGGCAACGTGGTGACGGTGAAGGGCCCTCGCGGCTCGCTCACCCAGCCGATGCATGCCGAGATCTCGATCGTGCGTGACGGCGACGTCCTGCGCATCGAGCGCTCCGCCGACGACGGGTTCCACCGCGGCCTGCACGGCCTCACGCGCAGCCTCGTGTTCAACATGGTGGAGGGCGTCACGAAGGGCTACGAGAAGCGCCTGGCCATCGTCGGCGTCGGCTACCGCGCCGCCATGAAGGGCAAGGACCTGGAGATCCAGGCCGGCTTCTCGCACCCGGTGCCGGTGACGGCGCCGGAGGGCATCGAGTTCGAGGTCCCCACGCCCACCTCCATCGTGGTGCGCGGCAACGACAAGCAGGCGGTCGGCGAGGTCGCCGCCAACATCCGCAAGATCCGAAAGCCGGAGCCGTACAAGGGCAAGGGCATCCGGTACGAGGGCGAGTTCGTCCGCAAGAAGGCCGGCAAGGCCGCGAAGAGTGGTGCTGCCTGATGAACGCCCAGACCAAGCGCGAGGCTCGCGTGCGCCGGCACGTCCGCGTGCGCAAGAAGATCGCCGGCAGCGCCGAGCGGCCCCGGCTGGCCGTGTACCGGTCCAACCGACACATCTACGCACAGCTGATCGACGACACCCGAGCGGTGACGGTCGCGCAGGCCTCGGACGCCGAGGTCAAGGGCGCCGGCCCCACCGAGCGGGCGAAGAAGGTCGGCGAGCTCCTGGCCGGCCGCGCGAAGGACGCCGGCGTCGACGTCGCGGTGTTCGACCGCGGCGGCCGCCGGTTCCACGGCCGCGTGGCGGCCCTGGCTGAAGGTGCCAGAGAGGGAGGACTGCAGATCTGATGCGACGTTACGACGCGAACGCCCAGGACAAGAGCCCGTTCGAAGAGCGGGTGATCTCGATCAACCGCGTGGCGAAGGTCGTCAAGGGCGGCCGCCGGTTCTCGTTCGCCGCGCTGGTCGTCGTGGGCGACGGCGCCGGCCGAGTGGGCCTCGGGTACGGCAAGGCCAAGGAGGTGCCGGCGGCCATCGCCAAGGGCGTCGAGGAGGCCCGCCGCAAGATGTTCGAGGTGCCGATGATGGGCACCACGATCCCGCACGAGGTCATGGGCGTCGCCGGTGCGGGCCGCGTCATGCTGAAGCCGGCCGCGCCGGGGACCGGCGTCATCGCGGGCGGGCCGGTGCGCGCGCTCGTCGAGTGCGCCGGCATCAAGGACATCCTGTCGAAGTCGATGGGCTCGTCGAACCAGATCAACATCGTGAAGGCGGCCGTGCAGGGTCTGAAGGACCTGCGCCGGCCCGCGCAGATCGCGGCGCTCCGCGACCGCGAGCTGCACCAGGTCGCCCCCAAGCCCATGCTCGAGGCCGTCGCCGCGGCCGCCGAGCGGATGCAGGCGAAGCGGGCCGCCGACCTCGAGCAGCAGTACGGCGGCGAGGAAGCCCAGCGCCGTCCCGCGCAGGGAGGCCGCCGATGAGCAAGCTCAAGGTCACCCAGCGCCGCAGCGTGATCGATCGTCCGAAGGATCAGAAGTCCACGATCCGCCGGCTCGGGCTGCACCGGATCAACGACTCCGTCCTGAAGGAGGACCGCCCGGAGATCCGCGGCATG
The DNA here is from genome assembly GCA_963828885.1 of uncultured Actinomycetes bacterium. Classification (GTDB taxonomy): domain Bacteria; phylum Actinomycetota; class UBA4738; order UBA4738; family HRBIN12; genus JALYMB01. The sequence goes on along the minus strand of CAWHGC010000006.1, from coordinate 25,530 downwards.
ATCGCCAAGGTCAGCCATCTGGTCACGGTCGAGGAGGTCGACGGATGAAGCTGCATCACCTGAAGCCCGCCGAGGGCTCGCGGACCGACCGCAAGCGCGTCGGACGCGGGCGCTCCGGCGTGCGCGGCAAGACCGCCGGCCGCGGCACGAAGGGCACGGGCGCTCGCAAGAACGTGCCGCTCGGCTTCGAGGGCGGGCAGATGCCCCTGCAGCGGCGCGTGCCCAAGCTCAAGGGCTTCACGAACCCCAACCGGGTGGAGTACGCCGTCATCAACGTGGAGATGCTGGCGAAGGTCTTCTCCGGCGGCGAGGTCGACCCGGCCGCGCTGCTGGCGCACGGCCTCGTGCGCAAGGGCCGCAAGGTCAAGGTGCTCGCCCGTGGGGAGATCGATACCGCGCTCGTCGTGAAGGCGCACGCGTTCTCCGACGCCGCCAAGGCCAAGATCGAGCAGGCCGGGGGCCGAGCCGAGTTGCTGGACTGACCGGGGTAGGATAGGGACCCGTGCTCAGAGCCTTCGCGAACGCGTTCAAGGTCCCGGACCTCCGCAACAAGATCCTGTTCACGCTGTTCATCATCGTCATCTACCGGTTCGGCTCGCACGTGCCGGTGCCGGTGGTCGACATCGGGGTGATCGAACGCGCGCTCCAGCAGCAGGGCGGGCAGGGCGTGCTGGACTTCATCAACCTGTTCAGCGGCGGTGCGCTCAGCCGCCTCGCCGTGTTCGCGCTCGGCATCATGCCCTACATCACGGCCTCGATCATCATGCAGCTGCTGCAGGTGGTCATCCCCAAGCTCGAGGCCTGGTCCAAGGAGGGCGAGAGCGGCCAGAAGAAGATCAACCAGACCACGCGTTACGTGACGATCGTGCTGGCGCTGCTCCAGTCCACCGGGCTCGCGTTCGCGTTCCACAACGGCACGTTCGGCACGCCCGACGTCTTCCCCGTCGGCGGGTTCACGGCGCCGAAGGTGGGCCTCATCGTCCTGGTGCTGACGACCGGCACCGCGCTGATCATGTGGATGGGCGAGCTCATCACCCAGCGCGGGATCGGCAACGGGATGTCGGTCCTGATCTTCGTGAGCGTCATCAGCCGGCTCCCCGCCGAGGGCAACGCGATCCTCAAGCAGGGCGGCCCGGTGGCGTTCGGCGCGATCCTCGCGATCGCCCTCGCGATCGTCGTCGGCGTCGTCTTCCTCGAGCAGGGGCAGCGGCGGATCCCCGTGCAGTTCGCCAAACGCGTGGTGGGACGGAAGATGACCTCGGGCGGCAGCACGTACATCCCGTTGAAGGTGAACGCCGCCGGCGTGATCCCGATCATCTTCGCGTCGTCGGTGCTCTACTTCCCGGTGCTGCTGCAGAACGTGATCCCGGGGCAGGGGTTCCAGAACTTCGTGAGCCGCAACATCATCAACCAGGCCAGCCCGATCTACATGCTGACGTTCGGCCTGCTGGTGGTCTTCTTCGCGTACTTCTACACGGCCATCGCCTTCAACCCGGTCGACACCGCCGACAACATCCGCAAGCAGGGCGGGTTCATCCCGGGGATCCGGCCGGGGCCGCCCACCGTGCAATACCTGAACGACATCCTCACGCGCATCACGCTGCCCGGCTCGATCTACCTCGCCACCATCGCGCTGATCCCGTCGGTCGTGCTCGCGATCTGGGGCATCAGCCAGTTCCCGTTCGGCGGGACCTCGATCCTCATCACGGTGGGCGTCGCCCTCGAGACCATGAAGCAGCTCGAGTCCCAGCTGCTGATGCGTCACTACGAGGGCTTCCTCAAGTAGCCATGCGCCTGGTACTTCTGGGCCCGCCCGGCGCCGGCAAGGGCACGCAGGCGGTTCGTCTTGCCGAGAAGTTCGACGTCCCCAGCATCTCCACCGGCGATCTCCTCCGCGGCCACGTGCAGGACAGCACGCGGCTCGGCGTGCAGGCCAGGACGTTCATGGATCGCGGCGAGTACGTGCCGGACGGCCTCGTCGTGCAGATGGTGATGGACCGCCTCGAGGACTCGGACGCGAGCAAGGGCTTCATCCTCGACGGCTTCCCGCGGACGGTCGCGCAGGCGCAGGCGCTGGAGAACGCGCTCGCCGCCGTCGGGCGCCCGCTGTCGGCCGTCCTGAAGTTCACGATCGACGACGACATGGCGATCCGGCGGCTGGCCGCCCGCTGGACCTGCCCGGTCTGCAAGCGCACCTACAACATGGCCTTCAAGCCGCCGGCCCACGACATGGTCTGCGACATCGAGGGGGCGGCGCTCGAGCGCCGCAGCGACGACGACGAGGTCACCGTCCGCCGGCGGCTCGCGGTCTATCGTGAGGAGACCGAGCCGCTGGAGTTCTTCTACTGGGAGCGCGGGCTCCTGCGCGAGGTCGACGCCCAGGCCGCCGAGGCCCTCGTCACCGAGCGTACGATCGCCGCCATCGCGGACATCGCGTCATGATCCACTACAAGTCCACCGCCGAGCTCGACAAGATGCGCCGCTCCGGGCGCATCCTCGCCGACACCGTCCTGCGCGTCCTCGACGCCGTCGCCCCGGGCCGCACGACGGCCGACCTCGACGCCGTCGCCGAGGAGCGCATCGTGGCGGCCGGCGCCGTCTCCAACTTCAAGGGCTACCGCGGCACGTACCCCGCCACGATCTGCACGAGCGTGAACAGCGAGATCGTGCACGGGATCCCGTCGGCCTCGCGCGTGCTGCAGGAGGGCGACCTGCTGTCGCTGGACTTCGGCTGCATCTGGGAGGGCTACCACTCGGACTCGGCCGTCAGCGTGTTCGTCGGCGGCGTGGCTCCCTCCGCCGACGCCGAGCGGCTCGTGAAGACCACGGAATCCGCGCTGGACGCGGCCATCGAGGCCGTGGTGCCCGGCGCGCGTCTGACCGACATCGGCGCCGCGATCGAGAGCGTCGCCGCGCCCGAGGGCCTGGGCATCGTGCGCGAGTACGGCGGCCACGGGATCGGCCGCGCGATGCACGAGGACCCGTTCATCCAGAACTACGGCCCCGCCGGTCGCGGCCCGGCCCTGAAGCCGGGGCTCACGGTGGCGCTGGAGCCCATGCTGAACCTCGGCGGCGAGGAGACCCGGCTGCTGGCCGACGACTGGACCGTCGTCACGGCCGACGGATCCCTCTCCGCGCACTTCGAGCACACGGTCGCGGTCACCGACGACGGCCACGAGATCCTCACCGACCGCGGATGACGTCTCCGGGGTCGAGGCGCCGGACCCGGGTGGTCCTCGTCCTCGTGGTGGTGTGACTGCCGCGATCTGGACCCCGCCGGTCGCCGCACGCGCCGGCAGGCGGCACGGCGCCCGCCCTGCGCCCCGACATCGTGCCGGCGCCCACGTCCCAGGTGGTGATCCGGTTCGAGGACGGCCACAAGCGCCTGTACCTGTCGTTCGAGACGGAGAACGCGGGGTCCGGCCCCCTGGAGGTGCAGCCCGTACAGGAGGACTGCGACGGCAACGGCGACACCACCGACGACCGGACCGGCGTGCAGGACATCTACGGCGACACGGACGGCTCCGGCTCGTATACACCGGGGGTCGACACGGTCGTGCGGACCCGGGTGGTGGGGTGCTTCGAGTTCGACCCGGATCACGGGCACTGGCATTTCGACAACTACGCCCGGTACCGGCTGCTGACCCTGGACGGCCATCGTCTGCGGGCCCAGTCGAAGGTGGGCTTCTGCATGCTGGACTCGGTCAGCGTGGACCCGGACCTGCCCGGGTACTCGTCCACCCGCCGGTACACGGGCTGCCCCGACCTCGGGCTGCAGGGCATCTCCGTGGGCTGGGCCGACGTATACGGGACCAATATCCCCGGCCAGTTCATCCCGATCGGGGGCATCCCGAACGGCACGTACTGCCTGCTGGGCAGGGCCGACCCCGACAACCGGCTCATGGAGACCGACGACGCGAACAACGTGGTCCGCACCCGGATCCTGATCGACGGCACGGTGGCCTCGATCCGCCCGAAGGCCTGCTGAGCCTCGGCGGTCGAGCACGATGATGCGCGTGCGCGCAACGCCGGTGACCTGCGGCGACGCGTGGCCTCGTGCGTGACGTAGAGGGCGGCCTGCCCGTATACTGACCGTTCGCCCCCCGTGGGGGGCGTTCTCGGCTGGTCTCCGGACCAGCCACCAGCCCAGGATCGAGGTTCAACCGGAGCGTGCCGAAGAAAGACGCGATCGAGGTCGAGGGGACGGTCGTCGAGCCGTTGCCCAACGCCATGTTCCGGGTGGAGCTGGAGAACGGGCACAAGGTCTTGGCCCACATCTCCGGAAAGATGCGGATGCACTACATCCGGATCCTGCCGGGGGACCGGGTCCTGGTGGAGCTCTCGCCGTACGACCTCACCAGGGGTCGAGTGGTGTACCGATACAAGTAGGCTGAACGAGAGAGGTTGGAACGATGAAGGTCCGTCCGTCGGTGAAGAGGATGTGCGACAAGTGTCGCGTGATCCGCCGGCGCGGGCGCATCCTCGTCATCTGTTCGAACCCCCGGCACAAGCAGCGACAGGGCTAGGAGGCTCACGAAGTGGCTCGCATCGCAGGCGTCGACCTTCCCCGTGACAAGCGGCTGGACGTCGCGCTCCGCTACATCTACGGCATCGGACAGACCCGCGCGTTCCAGATCGTCGAGGGCACGCGGATCGAGGGCGGCACGAAGGTCCGCGACCTGTCCGAGGAAGAGGTGCTGCGGATCCGCGAGTACATCGACAAGAACTACAAGGTCGAGGGCGACCTCCGGCGCGACGTCGCCGGCGACATCAAGCGCAAGATCGAGATCGGCTGCTACCAGGGCCTGCGTCACCGTCGCAGCCTCCCGGTGCGCGGGCAGCGCACGCACACGAACGCCCGTACCCGCAAGGGCCCGAAGAAGGCCATCGCGGGCAAGAAGAAGCTCAAGAAGAAGTAGGTCGAGGGGACCCCAGATGGCCAAGCCAAAAGTGAAGAAGGCGAAGCGCCGCGAGAAGAAGAACGTCGTGCACGGACAGGCGCACATCAAGTCGACGTTCAACAACACCATCGTCACGATCACCGACCTGCAGGGCAACACGCTCAGCTGGGCGAGCGCCGGCAACGTGGGCTTCAAGGGCTCGCGCAAGTCGACGCCGTTCGCCGCGCAGCTCGCCGCCGAGAAGGCCGCGCGCGCCGCGCAGGAGCACGGCCTGCAGAAGGTCGACGTGTTCGTGAAGGGCCCGGGCTCGGGTCGCGAGACGGCGATCCGGTCGCTGGCCGCCGCCGGTCTCGAGGTCTCCGGGATCCAGGACGTGACGCCGGTGCCGCACAACGGCTGCCGGCCGCGCAAGCGCCGCCGCGTGTAGCGGCGGCCTCTACGGAGCGACAGCCATCGCCCCGAGAAAAGGGGCATGCACCGACCTCCGTGCCGATTCGCGCGGAGGAAGCGCTGAAGTAGCGAAGCGATAGCCCCCAGCAGATAGCGCGGGGTAGCAGTGGATGATCCCCCGCCGAAGGAGGGAACGCAGTTGTTCATCGTCGCCAGACCACAGATCTCCGAGGAGGTCGTCTCACCGATCCGCTCCAAGTTCACGATCGAGCCGCTGGAGCCCGGATTCGGCTACACCGTCGGGAACTCGCTCCGCCGCACGTTGCTCTCGTCGATCCCCGGAGCTGCCATCAGCTCGGTGCGGATCGAGGGCGTGCTGCACGAGTTCTCCACGGTCCCGAAGGTGACCGAGGACGTCACCGACATCATCCTGAACCTGAAGGAGCTCACGCTCCGCAGCGATCTCGAGGAGCCCACCACCGTGTACCTGAAGGCCAAGGGGCCCGCCGAGGTCACGGCCGGCGACATCGCGCCGCCCGCCGGCGTCGAGATCCTCAACTCCGACCTGCACGTCGCCACGCTCGGCAAGGGCGCCACGCTCGAGATGGAGATGACGGTCGAGCGGGGCGTCGGCTACCGGATGGCCGACAAGAACAAGAAGCCGCGCGACCCGATCGGCGTGATCCCGGTGGACTCGATCTTCTCGCCGGTCCGCAAGGTCTCGTACGCCGTCGAGAACACGCGTGTCGAGCAGATGACGGACCGCGACCGGCTGATCCTCGACGTCGAGACCGACGGCTCGGTGACGCCGCGCGAGGCCGTCGCCAGCGCCGGCGGCACGCTCCTGGAGCTCGTGAACCTGTTCGCCGAGCTCGCGGACGCGGCCTCGGTCACGGTCGGCCCCGCCGACGACGAGCAGATGCCCAGCGACTACGGCATCACGATCGAGGAGCTGAACCTGTCGGTGCGCTCGTACAACTGCCTGAAGCGCGAGGGCATCAACACGGTCGGCGACCTCGTGCAGAAGTCCGAGGGCGAGCTCATGGACATCCGCAACTTCGGCCAGAAGTCCATCGACGAGGTCAAGCTCAAGCTCGAGGAGCTCGGCCTGGGCCTGCGGGAGGAGTAGGGTGCCGCGACCGAAGAAGGGGGCTCGGCTGGGCTCCGGCCCGGCGCATCAGAAGCTGATGCTGTCGACGCTGGCGGCGCAGCTGTTCGTGCACGAGGGCATCAACACGACCGAGGCCAAGGCCAAGGTCCTGCGCCCGTACGCGGAGAAGCTGATCACCAAGGCCAAGCGCGGCGACCTGGCCTCCCGGCGCGAGGTCCTCAAGGACATCACCGACCGGGACATCGTCGCCCGCCTGTTCCACGAGATCGGTCCGCGGTTCGCCGAGCGTCAGGGCGGCTACATCCGCATCCTGAAGCTCGGGCAGCGTGCCGGGGACGGGGCGCCGATGGCCCGCATCGAGCTCGTGGAGCGCGCAGAGCCGTAGCCGCGGGCGCCCCCATGGCTGCCGACGACGCGCGCGTGGTGCGGCTGCTCGTCGCCTATGACGGCACGGACTTCCGTGGATGGGCGGCGCAGCGCGACCCGGCGGTCAGGACCGTCGAGGGCCTGCTGACGGACGCGCTCGCCCTGGTGACGGGGGAGCGCGCCGTGCTGTCGGTGGCGGGCCGTACGGATGCCGGCGTGCACGCCCGCGGGCAGGTGGTCTCGTTCCCGAGCTCCTCGCCCCAGGGTCCGGAACGGATCGCGCTGGCGCTGAACTCGATGCTGGGGCCCGAGGTCGTCGTCCGAGACGCCGGGTACGCCCCGGCCGGGTTCGACGCCCGGTTCTCGGCCTCGGCACGCGTCTACCGGTACCGCATCGACGAGGGCATCGTCGCCGACCCGTTCCGATCGCGCTTCGTATGGCACCGGCCCGGACGGATGGCCCTCGCGCCGCTGCGGGCGGCCGCCCGTCAGCTGGTCGGCGAGCACGACTTCGCGTCCTTCTGCCGCCAGCCCGGCGGGGGACGAACAACGGTCCGGCGCCTCCAGCGGCTGACCGTCGACCGCGAGGCCGACCGCCTCGAGCTCGGGTTCCGGGCGAACGCCTTCTGCCACCAGATGGTCCGGGCACTGGTCGGGACCCTCGTGGCGGTGGGGGACGGCCGGATCGACCCCGGCGAGGTCCCCGGCATCCTGCTCGCCCGCGAGCGCTCGGCTGCGGGCCAACTGGCGCCGCCCCAGGGGCTCACCCTCGAGCGGGTCGTCTACGGTCGCCGGCTTTGACGCCCTCGCGTTCCCGCAGGTAGCATGGGTCATCGGCCGGTTCTGCCCGGCCGATCTTCCACGTATGAAGACCTACTCGCCGAAGCCGCAGCACATCGAGCGTCGCTGGTACGTCGTCGATGCCCAGGGTCAGACCCTCGGGCGTATGGCGTCGGAGGTGGCGGCGCTGCTGCGCGGCAAGCACAAGCCGATCTTCGCGCCGCACATGGACACCGGCGACCACGTGATCGTCATCAACGCGGGCGGCGTCGTGCTCACCGGCGGCAAGGAGATGAAGAAGGTCGCGTACCACCACTCCGGCTACCCCGGCGGGATCAAGGGCACCAGCTACGAGCGGCTGATGCGCGAGCGCCCGCAGTTCGTCGTGGAGAAGGCCGTGCGAGGCATGCTGCCGAAGAACCGGCTGGGCCGCGCGATGGTGAAGAAGCTGCACGTGGTGGAGGGCGCCGAGCACCCGCACCAGGCGCAGCAGCCGGTCGCGTACACCCTCGGGCAAGCCGCCCATGTGGGAGGGTCTGCCCGTCCCCGCGCCGAAGCCGGCCCCGAAGCCCGCTGCGGAGCGGCGCGCGCCCGCGAAGAAGGCCGCTACCACCGAGCCGTCGGAGGCCACGAAGCCGCCGGCGAAGAAGACGACCGCCAGGAAGCCGCCTGCGAAGAAGACCACCGCCTCGAAGAAGCCCGCCGCGAAGCGGACGACCGCGAAGGCGTCGACGGCGAAGAAGACCACTGCCACGAAGCGGGCCCAGAAGCCCGCGGCGAAGACGACCGACGAGGGGAAGGACGCGTAGGTGGCCACGACCGCGATCAAGCTCACGACCGGACGCCGCAAGGAGGCCGTCGCGCGCGTTCGGCTCGTGCCGGGGACCGGGCAGTTCGACATCAACGGCCGCACGCTCGAGGAGTACTTCCCCACGCGCGTGCACCGCATGATCGCGGCCTCGCCGCTCAAGCTCGTCGACCGCGACAAGGACTTCGACGTGATCGCCACCCTGCGGGGCGGCGGCGTGAACGGCCAGGCCGGCGCGCTGCGCCTGGGGATCGCGCGCGTCCTGCTCGACATCGATCCCGAGTACCGCGGCGCGCTGAAGGCCGAGGGCTACCTCAGGCGCGATGCCCGTGAGAAGGAGCGCCGCAAGTACGGGCTGAAGAAGGCCCGCAAGGCGCCGCAGTACTCCAAGCGCTAACGCTCCTCGTCCGCATCCACGGACGGGTGGTCCTGGTCCAGCACGATCCTCGCGTGCAGCTCCATGTCGGCGGGGACCCAGACCTCGACCGGGCCCATGCGATACGGGCCGGTGCCCTCGCCGCGCAGCAGCGCCGGCACGCCGTCGGCCTCGAGGCGGGCCTTCACGATCTCCCCCTCCATGATCGAGGTGCCGACGTGCACTCGGACGAGCTCCTCCATGCCCCAATCGTACGCGAGGGTCCCCGAACCGCGTCCAGCGTTCACCGTGCTGTCATCACCGCGTCCCGTGTCCGCGTGATTCGGCGCTACGCTGGTACTGGAGCGGCTCAAGGCCGACACAAGGCTCTGAGTGTCCAAGAAGCTTGCAGGGGAAGGTATCCGTACTCCAGAGGTCGTGAGTTCATGAACGAGGTCCCCGAGGTGCTCTTCGTCTGCGTGCACAACGCCGGCCGGAGCCAGATGGCCGCCGCGCTCCTCGACCGTCACGCGGAGGGCCGAGTGCTCGTGCGGTCGGCCGGCAGCGCGCCGGCGAGCGAGGTGAACCCGGCGGTGGTCGCCGCCCTCGCCGAGGTCGGCGTCGACATCTCGAAGGAGCTCCCGAAGCCGTTGAGCTCCGACGCCGTCGAGGCGGCCGACGTCGTCGTCACGATGGGGTGCGGGGACGCCTGCCCGGTGTTTCCCGGCAAGCGCTACCTCGACTGGGAGCTGGAGGATCCGTCCGGGCTGAGCCTGGAGGAGGTCCGCCCGATCCGCGACGAGATCGACCGGCGGGTGCGGGCCCTCCTCGCCGAGCTTGTTCCGGCCTAGACGATCAGGCGGGGACCGGCGCGGGGGACAGGATCGTCCGGAGCGCGGCGAGACGATCCTCGCGCAGGGAGTAGTAGACCCAGCGTCCCCGGCGGTCGCGATCGAGCAGCCCGGCCTCGTGCAGGACCTTCAGGTGGTGACTCACCGTGGGCTGGGACAGGCCGAGCGGCTGCGTGAGGTCGCACCCGCAGCACTCGCCGTTCGGCGACGCGGCCAGCAGCGAGAGCAGCCGCAGGCGTGCCGGATCGGCCAGCGCGCCCAGGACGCCCGCCAGGACCTCGGCGTCCCCGGGCGCCAGCGGCGCCTCCATCAGGGGCGGCACAGCAGGTCTCGAACTCGGCGATCAGGGTCTGCATGCTACGTCATATTGACAGGTGTCGATGCGTCTGACAAGGTATCGACGCCCATCGATATATCCCTCGGACCTCAGAGAGGAGGATCGCCATGGACTGGCCTTGCTGTCCGCCGCAGTGCGCGACACCGAGTGCTGCCCGCCCGGCTGCTGCTGAGCGGGTGAGGATCGGCCGCGGCGCGAGGGCCCCGCGCGGCGGCCGCCGCGGTACGACTCGGGTAGCCTCACGCCTCATGGGACGACTGTTCGGCACCGACGGCGTGCGCGGCGAGGCCGGCACCGACCTGACCGCGGAGCTCGCGCGCGGGCTCGGCGCGGCGGCCGTCGTCGTGCTCGGACGCCACGGTGAGGGCCGGCCCACCTTCGTGATCGGCCGCGACACGCGAGAGTCCGGCGAGTGGCTCGAGGACGCGCTCGTCGAGGGGATCCGGCAGGCCGGCGGCGACGCGGTGATGGCCGGCGTCCAGCCGACGCCCGGCGTCGCCTTCCTCACGATGGAGCTCGGCGCCAGTTCCGGTGTCGTGATCTCCGCCTCACACAACCCGGCCTCCGACAACGGCATCAAGTTCTTCGCCGGCGACGGCCTCAAGCTGTCCGACGACCTCGAGGACGAGATCGAGTCCCTGCTGGGCGCGCCCGCGCCGCCGGCCGCCGAGCCCGGCCGCACCCTCCCGCTCGGTGAGGGCGAGCAGCGGTACGTCCGGCATCTGGTCGACTCGGCGGAGGCCCCGCTCGCCGGACTGTCCGTCGTCGTCGACTGTGCGAACGGCTCGGCGACCGGCATCTCGCCCGAGGTCCTGCGCCGGGTCGGCGCCACCGTGCACCCGATCTTCGATGCACCCGACGGCCGCAACATCAACGACGGGTGCGGGGCCCTGCACCCCGAGGTCGTCGCCGCCGAGGTGGTCCGCGTGGGCGCCGACGCCGGCGTCGCGCACGACGGCGACGCCGACCGCGCGCTGTTCGCCGACGCCACCGGCGACGTGATCGACGGCGACCAGGTGCTGGCGGCCTGTGCGGCCGCGATGCACGAACGGGGCGCGCTGCCGCGGGACACGGTCGTCACGACCGTGATGGCGAACCTCGGGTTCCACCGCGCGATGGCCGAGCGCGGCATCCACGTGCTGACGACGCGCGTCGGCGATCGCTACGTGGCCGAGGAGATGCGCCGGTCCGGCGCCGGGCTCGGCGGCGAACAGTCGGGCCACGTGATCTTCGCCGACCGCGCCACGACCGGTGACGGCATCCTGACGGCCGTGCGGTTCCTGTCGCTGGCCGCTCGTCGCGGCGTCCCCGTGCGGGAGCTCGCCGGCGTCATGCGGCGGTTCCCGCAGGTGATCGTGAACGTGCCGGTCGCCGGTCGTGACAGCGTGCTGGATTCGGGCAACATCCAGGAGGCCGTCGCCGACGCCGAACGGACCCTCGGCGACGGCGGACGCGTGGTCGTGCGGGCCTCGGGCACGGAGAACCTGGTGCGCGTGATGGTCGAGGCGGAGGAGGAGCGGGCCGCACGCGCGCACGCGGAGGCGATCGCCGCCGTCGTCGCGGAGCAGCTCGGCGCCTGACGGGCGCGCAGGTCGGCGGCTGTTACGCTCCACCCCTCATGTGCGGCATCGTGGGCTACGTGGGGCCCGACGAGGCCCTCCCGATCATCCTCGAAGGGCTCCGGCGGCTCGAGTACCGCGGCTACGACTCCGCGGGCGTCGCCGTCGTCGACGGTGGTCTCTCGGTCGTGAAGCGCGCGGGCAAGCTCGCCGAGCTCGAGGCCGCGCTCGCGGAGGGCTCGCAGCCGGCCGGCTCGGTCGGCATGGGGCACACGCGCTGGGCAACGCACGGCGCGCCGACGGACCGCAACGCGCACCCGCACCTCGACTGCACCGGCCGCGTCGCCGTGATCCACAACGGGATCGTCGAGAACTTCCGCTCGCTGCGCGCCCGGCTGGAGAAGGAGGGGCACACCCTCGTGTCGGAGACCGACACCGAGTGCGTCGCGCACCTCGTGGAGGAGCAGCTCGCCGCCGGCGCGGGCGGCCTCGCCGAGGCGGTGCGGGCGACCGTCGCCCTGCTCGAGGGCGCGTACTCCCTCGTCGTGTGCTCGGCCGACGACCCCGGCACGCTCGTCGGCGTGAAGGTCTCCTCGCCGCTCGTCGTCGGTCTGGGGGACGGCGAGACGATCCTCGCGTCCGACATCCCGGCCATCCTGGAGCGCACGACGACGGTGATCCCGCTCGAGGAGGGGCAGATGGTCGTCGTCACGCGCGACGGCGCAGCGTTCTCCGACCTCGAGGGCACCGTCCTGCATCCCGAGCCGATCACGGTCGACTGGGACGTCTCGCGCGCGCAGAAGTCCGGCTACGACACCTTCATGCGCAAGGAGATCGACGAGCAGCCCGCCGCGATCCGCGACACGCTCGTCGGGCCGGGTCGCGAACGGCCACCTCCAGCTCGACGAGCTGCACGTGAGCGACGACGTGCTCCGTGAGGTCTCGAAGGTGTTCGTGGTGGCCTGCGGTACCGCGTTCCACTCGGGCATGGTGGCGAAGTACGCGATCGAGCACTGGACCCGAGTGCCGGTCGAGATCGAGATCGCGAGCGAGTTCCGCTACCGCGACCCGGTCCTGGGCCCCGACACCCTCACGCTCGCCGTCTCGCAGTCGGGCGAGACGATCGACACGCTCGAGGCCGCCCGTCACGCGCGCCGTCAGGGCTCGCAGGTGATCGCCGTCACGAACACGGTCGGCAGCACGCTGTCGCGCGAGGCCGACGCCGTCATCTACATGCACGCCGGTCCGGAGATCGGCGTCGCGGCCACGAAGACCTTCGCGACGCAGATGGTGTCGCTGCACCTGGTCGCGCTGTACCTCGCGCAGGTGCGCGGCTCGATGTTCCCGGAGGAGATCGGCGAGGTGCTCGACCGGATGGCGGAGCTGCCCCGGCAGGTCGAGCGGACGCTGCGGCTCGGACGCTCAGTGCCTGCGAGCTCGCCGAGCGGTTCCGCGACGCGCGCGACGTGTTCTTCATCGGTCGGCACACCGGCTACCCGGCCGCGCTCGAGGGCGCGCTGAAGCTGAAGGAGCTGAGCTACGTCCACGCGGAGGGCTATCCGGCCGGCGAGCTCAAGCACGGTCCGATCGCGCTCGTCGAGGAGGGCGTGCCGATCGTGGCGGTCGCCACGCAGTGCCACGTGTATCCGAAGATGCTCTCGAACATCCAGGAGGTCCGCGCGCGCGGCGCCGAGGTGATCGCGATCGCCACCGAGGGCGACACGGAGATCGCCGGGTTCGCGCAGCACGTCCTCGAGGTCCCCGCGACGCCGGAGCTGCTGTCGCCGGTCGTCGTCACGGTGCCGCTGCAGCTGTTCGCGTACCACGTGGCGCGCGCTCCGCGGCTGCGACGTCGACCAGCCACGGAACCTCGCGAAGTCCGTCACCGTGGAGTAGCGGGCGTGGGTCAGGGCACGCCGGCGCGTCGAGGCGCGTCGGCGACCGGCTCCCCGGCGTGCCAGACGGCCTCCATGTTGTTGCCGTGCAGGTCCTCGACGAACGCCCCGTAGTAGCGGTCGGAGTACTGGGTCCACACGCCGGGTTCGCCGCGCATCGTGGCGCCGTTGGCGATGGCGGCCGCGTAGAACGCGTCGACCGCCCCCCGGTCCTCGGCGGAGAACGCCACATGGACCGCCGTCGTCACGGGCGCTCCGCGGCAGATCGTGAAGTCGTCCATGCCGTCGGCGCCGTAGCTGACGCAGTCCTCCTGAACGTAGAGCTCTTCGTATCCGAGCGGCGCCAGGGCGGCGGTGTAGAGCCGCCGGCTGGCTTTCACGTCCGAGACCACGAACAGGACGTGATCGACGACGATCCGGCGAACGGTCATGACCGACGAACCGTACCAACGGCCGTCGGTCGGCGGGCGGTGACCTCCGGAGTCGGCTCCTCGGGCTCGCGGCACGGACCACGAGCCCTTCGGCCCGGTCGAGGCCTCGCCCGATTACCCTGAGTGCGTGGAGATCCTCGGCCTCGGCGTCGACATCTGCGAGATCGCCCGGATGGAGCGGGCGCTCGGCCCGGCATCCCACCCTGCGGCAGCGGGTCTTCACGCCCGAGGAGATCGCGTACTGCGACGGCAAGGCGCGGCCGGCGGAGTCCTTCGCCGGCCGGTTCGCGGCCCGCGAGGCCGTGATCAAGGCGCTCGGGGGCTACCGCGGGCAGGGGGTGGCAGGACATCAGCGTGAGCCGGCATCCGAGCGGCGCCCCGCAGATCCTGCTGACCGGCAACGCGAAGCACCGCGCCGACTCGCTCGGCGTCGATCGGGTGCTCATCACGTTCACGCACGAACGGACGAACGCCGTCGCGTTCGCGGTGGCGGTGGCCGACCGATGAAGCCCGTCCTCACGCCCGCCCAGGCCGTCGAGCTGGACCGCGCCGCGCAGGCGCGGGGCATCCCGGCCGAGGCGCTGATGGAGCGGGCCGGCCGCGGGGTCGCGCAGGCGGCGGTGGACCTCGTGGGCGGCACCTACGGGCGGCGTGCGGTCGTCGTGTGCGGCAAGGGCAACAACGGGGGCGACGGCCTCGTGGCGGCGCGGCACCTCGCGCGGTGGGGGATGCGGCGTCGCGGTCGTCATGATCGAGGTGCCCGAGGACCTGCGCGAGCCGGCCGCGACGAACCTCGAGCGACTGCGGGACGAGACGAGCGCGTCGCATCCTCACCGCCGACCGCCTGCCGCACGAGCTCGCGCGGGCCGACGTGGCGATCGACGCGATCTTCGGCACCGGCTTCCGCGGCATGCCCGAGGACGAGTGGGCGACGGCGATCGACGAGCTGAACGCCTCCGGCGTTCCGGTCGTCGCCGTCGACATCCCCTCCGGCGTCGACGGCACGTCGGGCGCGGTGGGCGGCGACGCCGGTCGCCGCCGAGCTCACGGTCACCTTCGGCGCGGCGAAGACCGGCGCGCTCCTGCTGCCCGGCGGCGAGCGGGCCGGCGCAGCTGCGCGTCGTCGACATCGGGTTCCCCGACGATCTCGTGCAGACCGACCTGTTCCTCACCGAGCCGGCCGACGTGGCCGCCGTCCTGCCCCGGCGCGAGGCCGACACGCACAAGCGGGCCTCGGGCGTGCTGATGATCGTGGCCGGCTCGCGCGGGATGACCGGCGCGCCGCGGCTGATGGCCGAGGCCGCCGGCCGCATCGGCGCCGGGCTGGTGATCGTCGCCGTGCCGACCGAGATCCTGCCGATCGTGCAGTCCGGCCTCGTCGAGACGGTCTTCGTCGGTCTGCCGTCCACGGCCGACGGCACCGTCGCGGCGACGCGCCGTCGAGCAGGTGCTGGAACGCCTCGCCGACGCCGACGCGCTCGCGATCGGCCCCGGCCTGACGACGAACGCGGAGACCGCCGGCGCGATCCGGGCGCTGGTCGCTCGCTCGCCGGTGCCGGTCGTGCTGGACGCCGACGGGCTGAACGCGTACACGGGCGAGGCGCAGGCGATCGCCGACCGCCACTCCGAGGTCGTGCTGACGCCGCACGTCGGCGAGTTCGGCCGGCTCACCGGCGTGAAGCCGCGCGACCTCGAGGCCGACCGGTCGGCCACGTCCGCGCGCCTCGCCAGCCGAGCCGGCGCCGTCGCGCTGCTGAAGGGCAGCCGCACGCTGATCGCGGCGCCGGACGGACACGCGCGCGTCAACCTGACCGGCTCGCCGGTCCTGGCGACCGCCGGCTCCGGCGACGTGCTGACGGGCACGATCGGCGGACTCCTCGCGCGCGGCCTCGGGGCGCTGGACGCTGCCGCCGCCGGCGCCTACCTGCACGGGCTGGCCGGGACGCTCGCCGGCCGCGACGCTCGGGGAGGGCACGCTCGCCGGCGACGTGGCCGCGCACCTGCCCGAGGCGGTCGCGCGCGTCGAGGCGGCCGGCTGATGCGCCACCGGCCGACGTTCGTGCGAGGTGGACCTCGCGGCGATCCGGCACAACGCCGGCCCTGCTCACGCCCGAGGGCGTGCGAGCTGATGGCGGTCGTGAAGGCGAACGCGTACGGCCACGGCGACGTCGCGGTGGCGCGCGCCGCGCTCGAGGGCGGCGCCTCATGGCTCGGCGTCGCGCTGGTCGAGGAGGGGCTCGGGCTGCGCGCGGCCGGCATCGACGCGCCGATCCTCGTGCTGTCGGAGGTCCCGCCCGGCTCGGAGGCCGACGCCCTCGAGGCCGGCTCACGCCGACCCTGTACTCGGCGCGGTGGTCTCGAACGGCTAGCCGCGGCCGCGCCGGCCGGCGACCGCCGTGCACGTGAAGATCGACACCGGCATGCACCGCGTCGGCGTGTTCCCGCCCGAGGCCGCCCCCGCGTTCGCCGGCGAGGTCGCGCGCGCCGGACTCGCGGCTCGAGGGCCTGTGGACCCACTTCGCGCGCAGCGAGGAGGACGAGACCACCACGCGCGAGCAGCTCGCCCGGTTCCGCCGCGTCGTCGACGACGTGAAGGCGGCCGGGCACGTGCCCGACCTCCTGCACGCGGCCAACAGCGGCGCCACGATCCTGTACCCCGAGTCCCACCTCGACCTCGTGCGCCCCGGCATCGCGCTGCTACGGCATCGCGCCGGGACCCGGGTGTCGGCGCCTCGCTGGGGCTGCGGCCGGCGCTTCCTGGCGCATCGGCCGTCGAGCTTCGTGAAGCGGCTCCCCGCCGGCGAGGCCCTCTCGTACGGCCACCGCTACCGGCTCGAGCGCGACGCGAACGTCGCGACGGTGCCGGTCGGCTACGCCGACGGGTACCCGCGCGCGCTGTCGTCGGCCGCCGACGTGCTGATCCGGGGCCGCCGGTGCCGCGTGGCCGGCAACGGTCACGATGGACCAGCTGATCGTGGACTGCGGCGACCTGCCGGTCGCGTCCGGCGACGAGGTCGTGCTGCTGGGCTCGCAGGACGACGAGACGATCACCGCGGACGAGCTCGCCGGCCCGGCCGGCACGATCGCGTACGAGATCGTGACGCGGATCGGGCGAGCGTGTGCCGAGGGAGACGACGGGATGAGCTCGACGCGACGCAAGATCGTGACGGCCGGCGTGGCGACGGCCGGCGCCGTCGTGGGCGGCATCGCGGCCGGCGCCGCGCTCAGGCGCCACCGGCGTCCGCACGACGGATCCGATCTGAGCGAGCCACTCGCCATGCTGCCGCCCGCAGGACCTCGGGCCGGTCGATGCCGCCGACGGGACACGGCTCGAGGTCCGGGCCGCCGGTCCCGAGGACGCGCCGACGCTCGTGTTCGTGCACGGGTTCAGCCTCGACCTGACGATCTGGCACTACCAGTGGACCGGCCTCGACGGACTGCGGTGCGTCCTCTACGACCAGCGCGGTCACGGGCGATCCGGCCACGTCGAGCGGACCTCACGATCGAGGCGATGGGCCTGGACATCGGCGCGGTGCTGGACGCCGTCGCCGGCGACCGACCGGTCGTGCTCGTCGGCCACAGCATGGGCGCCATGGCGATCCTGTCGGCGGCCGAGGCCGGCGCGCTGGGCGCCCGCGTCGCCGGCGTCGTGCTGATCGGCGCCGCCTCGTCGGACCTGCTGCGCGGCGCGATGGGGACGATCACGGGGATGCTGCGACCCCGGCTCGGTTCGTTCGCGACGGCCGCGAAGCGAGCGCGACAAGCTCCGGCGGGCGGTCCTCGCGAGCCCGACCGACATCGCCGGCACGTTGGCGCGGCTCACGCAGTTCGGCCACGACGCGCCGAAGCACCTCGTCGACCATGTGGTGGGCCTCGCCGCCCAAGCGTCGTCCGACGTCTGGACCGACGGCCTGTCGAACCTGATGGAGATGGACCTTCGGCACGCGATCGCCACGCTGACGGTGCCGACGCTCGTCATCGTCGGCGAGGAGGACCGGGTGACGCCGCCCGCCGCTGCGGTGGAGCTCGCCGGCGCGCTGCCGGATGGCCGGCTCACGGTGATCCCCGATGCGGGCCACCTGCCGATGCTCGAACGGCCGCAGGACGTGAACGACCAGCTGCGCGCCTTCGTGGCCGAGGTGCTGCCCGCGAGCACCCGGAAACGGAAGCGGGGCAAGGTATGACGAGGACGCTGGCGGAGGTCGCCCTCGAGGCGTCCACGCTGCACGAGCTGCAAGCTCGCCGGTATGGGCCGCACGCAGGTGGTGTTCGGTGTGGGACACCCGGACGCCGACCTCATGTTCATCGGCGAGGCGCCCGGCTTCCACGAGGACAAGCAGGGCGAGCCGTTCGTCGGCGCGGCCGGGCAGCTGCTGAACCGGCTGCTCGGCGAGATCGGGCTCACGCGCGAGGACGTGTACATCGCGAACGTCCTTAGGTGCCGCCCGCCCGGCAACCGAGACCCCGAGCCCGACGAGATCGAGTCGTGCACGCCCTGGCTCGTCGAGACGATCTCGCTGATCCAGCCGCGGCTGATCGTCACGCTCGGCAACTTCGCGACGAAGTACGTGCTGCAGACGACGCAGGGCATCACCCGGATGCGTGGCACGGTGCACTCGTGGCACGGCCGCACGGTGATCCCGACGTTCCACCCGGCCGCGATCCTGCACGGCGGAGGCGAGAAGTCGCCGCAGTTCCAGGACATGCGGGAGGACTTCGCGCTCGTGCAGCGGACGCTGGCCGGACGGTCGGAGGAGGTGGCCGGGCCGCCCACAGCCGAGCCGGTCGCGGATGCGCCACCCGCGGAGGCGCCGCGGGTGGCCCAGCCGCCGCCGCCCGCCGCCGAGCCCGCACGAGCGACGCCGGGGATGGCCGCCCGGCCCGACCGGCCGCTGATCGTCCCCGCGCCGCCGGACGAGGAGCAGCTGGAGCTGTTCTGATGCGCATCGAGCTCCGGACCACGACCGCCGACGACACCCGGGCGGTGGGGGAGGCCCTCGCCGGCCTCTTCCGCCCGCGCGACGCCGTCGCGCTCACCGGTGAGCTCGGCGCCGGCAAGACGACCCTCGTGCAGGGCATCGCGAGCGGCCTGGGCGTCACGGATCAGGTCGTGTCGCCGACGTTCACCCTCGTTCGCGAGTATCGCGGCACCGACATCGAGATCGCGCACGTCGACGTCTACCGGCTCGACCGCGTGCAGGACGTGGTCGACCTCGGGCTGGACGAGCTCGGCGACGGCGAGGCGCTCCTGCTCGTCGAGTGGGGCGACGCCGTCGAGGCCCTCCTCCCCCGGACCACCTCACGATCGAGCTGACAACGACGGCGAGCGGCGACGAGGAGCGATCGATCGCGGTCACGCCGGCGGGGCCGTCGTGGATCGAGCGCGCCGATCGCCTCGAGGCCGCCCTGACGCGATGGGCGGCGTCGTGAACGTGTGGGCGGCGGCCGAAGGGGTTTGCGCGGGACAGGTCGTCAGACGCTTGACGTCTCCAGGTCGTCAGATCCTTGACGACCTGTGGTTCACGAACCCCCCGACTTCGCGTCTGGGCACGAACACTCCCACCCCGCCTCTGGAAACGAACCACTCGGGCACGCCGCGCGCGCCCCGCCACCCGGAGCCTCGCCCGTGATCGTCGTCGGCATCGAGACCTCGACGCCACAGACCAGCGTCGCCATCGGCTCCGAGCAGGGCATCGTGGCGCAGATGTCGGTGGCCGGCCGTGCCCGCCAGGAGGCGGCCGCGCCCGCCCTCGAGCAGCTCCTGAAGTGGAGCGGCACCGACCTCGGTCACGTCGGCGGAGTGGCCGTCGGCCTCGGCCCCGGCCTGTTCACCGGCCTGCGCGTCGGTGTGGAGACCGCGAAGACGCTCGCGCAGGTCCTGGGCGTGCCGATCGTCGGCCTGTCCAGCCTCGACGTCCTCGCGTTCGGGGTCAGGCACACACCCGGGCGGATCGCCGCCGTCATCGACGGGCGCCGCGGAGAGGTCTTCTGGTCCCTCTACGAGCCGGTGCCCGGCGGGGTCCTGCGCCGGACCGACCCGGTGGTCGCACGACCCGATCATCTGGTCGCCGAGCTCCTCGCCGGAGCCGGGGACGTGCTGCTCGTGGGCGACGGTGCCATCCTGTACCGACATGAGATCGAACGGGAGCTGGGCGGCCGGGTGGAGTTCGCGTCCTCGACGCACGCCCACCCGCAGGCGGCCCAGCTGGTCGAGCTGGCCGCCCCCCGGTTCCTGCGCGAGGAGCACGACCGGCTCTTCGACGTCCGGCCTACGTATCTGAGGAAGTCTGATGCGGAGATCGCTTGGGATCAGCGAGCCCGAGGCGCCCCGGCTTGAGGTGAGCCGGATGCGCCGCCGTCACCTGCGCGGCGTGATGGCCATCGAGCGCCAGGTCTATCCGCGCCCGTGGAGCCCGAACCTGTTCGTCGCGGAGATGAGCGAGAGCACCAACCGCTGCTACCTCGTCGCCCGCATCGATCGCGCCGTCGTCGGGTACGCGGGCATGATCTGCTACGGCGACGAGGCCCACGTCACGAACGTTGCCGTCGACCCGCTGCACCAGCGTCACAAGATCGCGACGCGGCTGTTCCACGACCTCATGCTGGGCGCGATCGAGATGGGCGCGGAGGCGGTCTCGCTCGAGGTCCGCGTCTCGAACTGGGGCGCGCAGCGCCTCTACAGCCGATACGGGTTCCGGCCCGTCGGCGTCCGCAAGAACTACTACCAGGAGCTCAAGGAGGACGCGCTCATCATGTGGGCCGACGAGGTCCGCACGCCCGCGTACGCGGAGCGGCTCGCGCGCATCGCCCAGGAGCTGCCCGAGGGCGTGCGCCCGTGACGGGCGGCCCCCCGATGCTCACCCTCGGCGTCGAGACCAGCTGCGACGAGACCGCGGTCGCCGTCCTCGAGGACGGGTTCACGGTTCGCTCGAACCTGATCGCGGCGCAGGAGCATCTCCACGGGCGCTTCGGCGGGGTCGTGCCCGAGGTCGCCGCCCGCGCGCACGTGGAGGCCCTCAATCCCCTGCTCGAACAGGCGCTCGCCGAGGCCGGCGCGCGGTTCTCCGACCTCGGCACGGTCGCGTGCACCGTCGGCCCCGGCCTGGTCGGCGCGTTGCTGGTCGGCATGGCGGGGGCGAAGACGGTGGCGCTGGCCACCGGCGCGCGCTTCGTCGGCGTGAACCACCTCGAGGGACACATCTGGGCGAACTTCCTCGCGCACGGGCCGCCCGCGCCGCCGTACGTGTGCCTGGTCGTGAGCGGCGGCCACACGATGCTCGTGCACATGCCGGAGGTCCATCGCTACGAACTCCTCGGGCAGACGCTCGACGACGCCGCCGGCGAGGCCTTCGACAAGGTGGCGCGCCTGCTGGGCCTGGGCTTCCCCGGCGGGCCGGCGTTGGACCGGCTCGCGCGCGAGGGCGATCCGGCCGCCGTGCGGTTCCCCCGCTCGATGGCGGACTCCGGCGACCTGGACTTCTCCATGAGCGGGTTGAAGACGGCCGTACTGCGGCACGTGAAGCAGGAGCAGGCGGCCGGCCGCGCGATCCCGGCGGCGGACCTCGCCGCCAGTTTCCAGGAGGCCATCGTGGACGTGCAGGTCGCCAAGACGATCCGAGCTGCCACCGAGCGCGGCATCGGCACGGTGCTCCTTGGCGGTGGCGTGGTGGCCAACACGCGCCTGCGCGAGCGGATGACGTCCGACGGTGAGGCGGCGGGCCTCCGCGTCCTGTATCCGCCCCTCGAGCTGTGCACGGACAACGCGGCCATGATCGCGTGCGTGGGCGCGGCTCGGGTCGCTCGGGGCGAGTCGACCCCGCTCGACATCGGGGCCGATCCGAATCTAAGGTTGACGGCGTGACGACCGTCCTGGTGACCGGGGGCGCCGGGTTCATCGGCTCGCACCTCGCCGACCGTCTGCTCGCAGAGGGCATGCGCGTGATCAGCGTCGACGACCTGACCACGGGCCGGATCGCCAACCTCTCCGAGGCGCGCGGCTACGGCAAGGAGTTCACGTTCTTCAACATGGACGTGCGCGCCGACGGACTGAACGCTCTGTTCGAGCGCCACCGCCCGGAGGTGGTGTTCCACCTCGCGGCGCAGTCGGGTGTGCGCCCCTCGCTCGACGATCCGGCGAAGGACGCCAGCATCAACGTGATGGGCACGCTCAACGTGCTGGACTGCGCGGTCCGCACGGGCGTGAAGAAGGTCGTCTACGCGGCGAGTGGCGGGACGATCTACGGCGAGCCGAAGCGAATCCCCGTGAAGGAGTCGGCCGCGCAGGGCTCGCACCCCGCCAGCCCGTACGGCATCTCGAAGAAGGTGGCGGTGGACTACCTGAGCTTCTACCAGCGCTACCGCGGCCTGGACTACACGGCGCTCGCGCTCGGCAACGTGTACGGACCTCGTCAGGACCCGTACGGCGAGGCCGGTGTCGTCGCGATCTTCGCTGCAAGGATGCTGTCGGGCGAGGCCTGCTCGATCTTCGGCGACGGCAACCAGACCCGAGACTATGTATTCATCGACGACGTCGTGCACGGCTTCGTGCGAGCGATCGAGCGGGGCTCGGGCAAGCTCGTCAACATCGGCACGGGCTTGGAAACCAGCGTGAACGGCCTGTACAAGCTGCTGGCCGAGACGATCGGCTACACGGGGGAGCCCGGAACGGGGCCGCTGCCGCCCGGCGAGCTGCGCCGCATCGCCCTCGACATCTCCCTCGCCCCAAGCGCGATCGGCTGGAAGCCGTGGACGCACCTCGAGGACGGACTCGGCGAGACCGTCGCGTACCTCAAGGGCGTGTGACCGAGTCCCTCGCGCGGAGCTGGTCGGACGCCGCCACGGTGCCGTTCTGGCTCGATGCGCCGGACGCGCCCGAGCCGGCCGAGGCGCTCGCCGGCGACACCGACACCGACCTCGCGATCGTGGGAGGCGGCTTCACCGGCCTGTGGGCGGCGATCCAGGCGAAGGAGCTCGACCCCACCCGCGACATCGTGCTGCTCGAACAGGACACGGTCGGCTTCGGGGCCAGCGGCCGCAACGGCGGCTTCCTGGACGGCTCGCTGACGCACGGACTGCGCAACGGCGTGGATCGCTTCCCGGAGGAGATCCGCACGGTCGAGCGGTATGCGGCTGAGAACTTCGCCGGCATCCGCGACACCCTCGAGCGGTACGGGATCGAGTGCGACTGGACGCCGACCGGCACCATGGCGGTCGCCGTCGAGCCGTATCAGGTGGAGCAGTTGCACGGAGCCGAGGAGCTGCTCCGCTCGTTCGACCGGAAGGTTCGGTTCCTGGACCAGGGCGAGGTTCGAGCCGAGGTCGTCTCGCCGACGTACCTGGCCGGCGTGTGGACGCCCGACCGCGCGGCGCTCGTCGACCCGGCGCAGCTGGCGTGGGGCCTGCGGCGGGTAGCGCTGGAGCTCGGCGTGCGCATCCACGAGCACACGAGGGCAACCGGCGCGGAGCCCTCGGGCGACGGCGTCGAGATCGCGACGGCAGGCGGGCGCGTGCAGGCGCGGCGGGCGATCCTCGCGACGAACGCCTTCCCGCCGCTCGCGAGGTCGATCCGCCGGTACGTGATCCCCGTGTACGACTACGTGCTCATGACCGAGCCGCTCACACCGTCGCAGATGGACGCGATCGGCTGGCGCAACCGGCAGGGCCTCGCCGACGCGGGGCACCAGTTCCACTACTACCGCCTGAGCGCCGACGACCGGATCTTGTGGGGCGGCTACGACGCGATCTACCACTACGGCAACGCCGTCGCGCCCGAGCTCGAGGACCGCCCCGAGACGTTCGACCGGCTCGCCGGGCATTTCTTCCACACGTTCCCGCAGCTCGGCGGGGTCCGCTTCACGCACCGATGGGCGGGCGCGATCGACACCTGCAGCCGGTTCTGCGTGATGTGGGGAACGACGCTGGGCGGACGGGCCTCCTACGCGGTCGGCTACACGGGCCTCGGCGTCGGCGCGAGTCGCTTCGGCGCACGTGTGGCGCTCGATCTGATCAGCGGGATGGAGACCGATCTCACGAAGCTCCGGTTCGTCCGCTCGAAGCCCACGCCGTTCCCGCCGGAGCCGCTGCGGTACGCCGGCATCCAGCTCACGCGCCGCGCGATCGCCCGCTCGGACGCGAACGAGGGCCGGCCTGGCCCCTGGCTGAAGCTGATCGACGCGTTGGGCCTCGGGTTCGACAGCTGAGGACATCCGCCCACGATCCCCGGCCGTAGACCCTTCGACCCCTCGAAGGGAGGTATGCGCATGAGGAAGAGATCGTCTTCGGCGCGATGCTCGTCGCCGTGCTCGGACTGTTCCCATCCGTCGCGATGGCCGGCCAGCCAGGTGCGGAGTGCGGAGCAGATGGCGCCACGATGGAGCCGGCAGGCTTCTCGAGTGGCGGCTTCGCGAACGCCGAGACGCCACTACGCGGGCAGCGACGGCACACACTCGCTGGTGAGCGGGAACGACCACGCCGTCTCGCAGTACGACGTCGCCTGCTTGCCAGGTGACCCAGCGTGCGCTGATCCACGCGTCACGGTCGGCCGCACGGTGAAGGGCACCGCGCGCACCGGCCCGTTGCGCACTCCTTCCCTCGACATCGAGGCTGTCGAGCGCTGAGACATGAACATGACGCCGCCAGTTCTGGCCGCGCGCGGTCGGCGTGGCTGACGTCGACCCAGGCGGCCGGCGTCGCGCGCATCGTCGGCGTGCAGGCGCAGCCGGGCGGCGACGAGCCCTCGCGATACGGCTTCGTCCGGCGCCACGCGTGCGACGACGTGGCGCGCGCGTCGAGCTTCGACGGGCTTCGTCCTAACGTCGAGCCTCCGCGCCCGGCGCCTCCATCACCGTGACGACGTCCGGTCGCTGCTCTTCGAAGTCTTGGCCCCGTCGCGGCAGCTACCAGGTCAGCAACCGCCGACTGGCGTCGCGGAGGCCGGCGACCGGCGGCCGACGATACCGGACGCGCTCCCGCGCCGAGTCCACTCGCGCCCGCAGGTGGAGGAGGTCCTGGCGCGCAGCGCCGCCTCGACGTCTGCGGCCACCGCCGTCCATGTCCTGGCGCGCGCGGCCCTCGAGGGCGTGCTCTGGTCGCCCCGACGCCGACGACGGACGCCTACGTCCTGTTCGACGACCGCGTGCCTACCTCGAGGCCTCCGGACCGCGAGGACGCCCTGGCCGAGGCTCGCGCGGCGGTACCTGCGCGGGTACCGGCCGCGACAGCGGCGGATCTCGCGGCGTGGTCCGGCCTCGCCCAGCGCGAGGCCGACTCAGCGCATGGACGGCGATTCGCGGCGAGAGCTTCAGGAAGGTGACGACGCCCGCCGGAGCGATCTGGATCCTGAAGGATCGTCCCGCACGATCGCCGCCGCAGTTCCGTACCGCTCCCGTCCACCTGCTGCAGCGTTCGATACGTTGCTGCTCGGTAGCAACAACCCATTCGTTGCGGCCGGTTCGCGCGGCGCGTCGACGCCGGCGGTGGCATGATCCGCCGACGATCCTCACCCCGGACGGTGTCGTCGGGACGTCGTCACTGCACCACGAACGCGATCGAACGCCCGCGTCGAGGTCGACCCTTCGGCCGGCTCCGACCGGGGCGTGCAGGGTGGCATCGACCGCGAGGCCCGTGCCGTCGCACGGTTCATCGGGTCCTGAGGGTGCTTTCGCGGCCCGTCTCCGCTGCGGGTTCGAGCCGGTGGACCGAGGCAGTGGTGCGACGTCGCTACGATGCCCCTCATGCAGATCGCCCA
>CAWHGC010000005.1:0-36217 GCA_963828885.1 uncultured Actinomycetes bacterium | reverse complement strand
CACGTCTATGCTCGTCGCATGAGGGTCCGCTCCGCCGTGGTCGTCGTCCTGCTCGCCGCCGAGGTGCTCGTCGCCACGCAGGCATCGGCCGGGACCGCCATCATCCGCAACCCCGGCGATCCGCGATACGTCGTGCACCTCCGCTCCGGCCAGAGCGGGCACGTCTGGTCGGGGACCGAGACGATCACGTTCACGCAACCTCGAGGCGGCGCCGCTCGCCGATCTGTGGATCCGGTTGTGGTCGAACGGGGTGAACGGATGCGGCGCGCAGGCGATCGACGCGACGCTCACGGCCGGCGGCACGCAGCAGGGCGCGCTCGCGCAGGACTGCACGGCCATGCACGTGACGCTGGCCGCTCCCGTCGCGCAGGGAGCCGACGGCTCGCTGTCCATGGACGTGCGCATCGCCGTGCCGCCGAAGAACGACCGGTTCGGCTACGTGGACGGGCTGACGTACGTGGGCACGGCGCTGCCGACGCTCGCGATCCACGACGACGACGGGTGGCACGTGGACCCGTTCATCGACATCGGGGAGAGCTTCTATTCGATCGTCGGGACGTACGACGTGACGCTCGACGTGCCGCGGCGCTGGACACCCCGACGACCGGCGTCGCGACCGGCACGACGACGACGGCCACGCGCCGCGTCACGACCTACCAGGCCGACGACGTCCGGGACTTCGAGTGGGCCGCCGGCCACCTCACGAAGAAGGTCGCGACGCACCGTCGACGGCACGATGATCCGCGCCTGGTACCTGCCGTCGCAGACGACGGCGACGAAGGCGTCGGCACGCGCTGGCCGACGCGGTCACGACGATGGAGCGCTACCACGACGCGTTCGGCCCGTTCCCGTACCCGGAGATGGACGTGGTGCTGGCCGCGTTCACCACGTTCGGCGGCATGGAGTATCCGACGATCATCTTCACGAACCCCGACCGCATCACGGTCTCGCACGAGCTCGGCCACCAGTACTGGTACGGCATCGTGGGCGACAACCAGTTCGACGAGCCGTGGCTCGACGAGTCGTTCGCCACCTGGTCGAGCTATCTCCCGTTCAGCCCGTGGGTCGGCTGCCGGATGGACACCTGGCCGAGCGGCACGGCCCGCCTCACGAACGACATGGCGTACTGGAACACGCACCAGAGCGAGTACTGGGTGATCTACCAGCAGGGCGGCTGCATGCTGGCGAACCTCGCGAAGCGGTTCGGCCTGAACCGGTTCCTGGAGATCCTGCACGGCTACGCCGACGCCAACCATCTGGGCATCGTCCGCACCCCGGACTTCCAGGCCGCCGTCGAGGCCGCGGCCGCGACCGACCTGCCGGGCTTCGACGTCGGCGCCTTCTGGACCCGCTGGCGCGTGATCCCCTGACGGCGGCCGGCGCCCGGGGGCTAGGATACGGCGGTCGGCCGGCCACCCCGGCCGCGGCCGGGCGAAGGAGGTCACCCTGTGGCTGTTGAGAAGATCGCGTCGGAGCTGAGCAAGGTCCCGATGTTCTCGAACTGTTCGCAGCGCGAGCTGCGGACCGTCGCGAGGGCCGTGCGCGAGGTCAGCCACACGGCCGGCACGGAGATCGCCCGCGAGGGCGAGCCCGGGATCGGGCTGTTCATCATCACCGAGGGCTCGGCGACGGTCTCGATCGGCGGCCGCAAGAAGGGCACGATCAAGCCCGGCGAGTTCTTCGGTGAGATCGCGCTCCTCGACGGCGGTCCCCGCACGGCGACCGTGACGGCCGACACCGACGTGAAGCTGCTCGGCCTCACCGAGTGGGTGTTCCGCGGTCTCGTGCAGGAGCATCCCTCGATCGCCGTGAAGACGCTGCAGGCGATGGCGGCCCGCCTGCGCAGCGCCACGAAGGCCGCCACCGCCTAGCGCGGCCGTCCCGATGGCCGACGCGCCGCCCGCGGAGGTGCGGGCGCTCGCCGAGCGGCGCGCGATCGAGCGCGCGGCGCGGAACTTCGCCGCCGCCGACGCCCTGCGGGATCAGATCCTCGAGGCGGGATGGACGGTCGCACGACGAGGCGGGAGGGTTCCGCCTCGAGCCGCGCGACCGCCGTCCGTGTCCGAGCAGCCGACGTGCCATCGGTGCTGGAGGAGCCGCCGACGGCCGACGTCAGCCTCCACTGGGTCGTCGAGGGATGGCCCGAGGACGTCGATCGCGCGCTGGCCTCGTTCCGGTCCGTCGCCGGCGGCCGCGCCCTCCAGTTCGTCGTCGCCGACGTGACGGGCGAGCCCCCCGGTCGCTGGGGCCCCGACGTCGAGGTGGTCTCGCTCGAGGAGGGCACCGGCTGGGCGGCCGCCCGCAACGCCGGGCTGCGTCGCTCGCGCGCCGAGACGATCCTCGCGCTGGACGGTTCGGTCGAGGCGACCGGCGATGTGCTGTCGCCACTCGAGGCCGCCCTCGACGACCCCACGGTCGGCGTGTGCGGACCGTTCGGCATCGTGACCGGGGACCTCCGCGAGTTCCGGGAGTCCGCGGCGTCCGGCGACTGCGACGCGGTCGAGGCCTACCTGATGGCGTTCCGCCGCTCGACGCTGCGGCTCGCCGGTGGCTTCGACGAGCGGTTCCGCTGGTACCGGAGCGCCGACATCGAGTGGTGCTTCCGCGTCCGCGACGCCGGGCTTCGCATCACCGCCGTACCGGCGCCGGTCGTGCGGCACGAGCACCGGATGTGGGAGGCGGCGAGCCCGGAGGAGCGGGAGCAGTGGTCACGGCGCAACTTCGGGCGGTTCCTCGATCGATGGCGAGACCGGTGGGACCTGACGGTGCAGGGGCGCGCGCCAGGAAACGAGAGAGCGGAGTAGCTACTCGATCGCCGGCATCGGCGGCGTCTGCGGCGTGGGCTCGGGCATCCGCTGCGCGGCGGCGGCGTGCGTGGGCGCCGGCATCGGGACCGGCAGGTCGCGGCGCGCGGTCTCGGGGTCGGGGATCGGCTTCGTGCCGGCCGCGTAGGCGTCGAGGTCCTCCCCGTCGATCGTCTCGACGACCAGCAGCAGTCCGGAGAGCTTGTCGAGCAGGTCGCGGTGCTCGACGAGGATCCGCTCGGCCTGGTCGTGCGCCTCGTTCAGCAGCCGGGTGACCTCCTCGTCGATCGTCTGCGCGGTGGCGGCGGAGACCTTCGAGCCGCCGAAGAACGGGTTGGGCTCCTCGTGGCCGAGCGACATCGGGCCGACCTTCTCGCTCATGCCGTACTCGGTGACCATCGCGCGGGCGATCTGCGTGGCCATCTCCAGGTCGTTCTGCGCGCCCGTGCTGATCTCGTTGAAGATGATCTCCTCCGCCACGCGGCCGCCCATGGCGCGCGACAGGAGGTCCTTGAGCTCGGGCTCGGTGGACAGGAACCGGTCTTCCAGGGGCCGGGTCCAGGTCAGGCCCAGCGCGGCGGTGCCGCGCGGGATGATCGTGATGCGGTGCACCGGGTCGGAGTCCTTGCTGAAGTGAGCGACGAGCGCGTGCCCCATCTCGTGGAAGGCCACGCGGGTCTTCACCTTCTCGCTCATCACGCGCGACTTGCGCTCGAGGCCGACCGACGCCCGGTCGATCGCCTCCTCGAGCTCGGCGGCCGTGACGGCGTTCTTCTCGCGGCGCGCGGCCAGCAGCGCCGCCTCGTTCACCACGTTCGCGAGGTCCGCGCCCGTGAACCCCGGCGTGCGTGCCGCGATCGTCTTCAGGTCGACGCTCGGGTCCAGCGCGACGCCACGGGCGTGCACGCGCAGGATCTCCTCCCGCCCGAGCAGGTCCGGGCGGTCGACGACGACCTGGCGGTCGAAACGACCCGGTCGCACGAGGGCGGGGTCCAGCACGTCGGGGCGGTTCGTGGCGGCCATGATGATGACGCCCTTGCTGGCGTCGAAGCCGTCCATCTCCACCAGCAGCTGGTTCAGGGTCTGCTCGCGCTCGTCGTGGCCGCCGAAGCCCGAGCTCATGGCGCCGGCGCGTCCCTTGCCGATCGTGTCGATCTCGTCGAGGAAGACCAGCGCCGGCGCCTTCTCCTTCGCCTGCTGGAACAGCTCGCGCACGCGCGCGGCGCCGAGCCCGACGAACATCTCCACGAACTCCGAGCCCGACATGAAGAAGAAGGGCACGTTGGCCTCGCCGGCGACGGCCCGCGCGAGCAGGGTCTTGCCGCACCCGGGCGGGCCGAGCAGCAGGACGCCCTTCGGGATCCGGCCGCCCAGGCGCTGATACTTCTTGGGGTTCTTGAGGAAGTCGACGATCTCGCGGAGCTCGTCCTTGGCCTCGTCGACGCCGGCGACGTCGGCGAAGGTCGACTTCATCTCCTTGCGGTCGTAGACCTTGACCTTGTTCTTCCCCAGGTTGAGCGCGCCGCCGGCGCCGGCGCCCATCCGCCGGAAGATGAAGAAGTAGACGAGCAGCATCACCAGCACGAACGGCAGGATGTTGACGAGCAGGCTCGCGAGGACGCTCGGCTGCGTGAACTTGAACTGCACGCCGTTGGTCTGGAGGAAGTCGGTGAAGGTCGAATCCAGCTGGAGGTTGGGCGCCAGCTGCGTGGTGAACGCGACGTCCTTGCCGTTGTCGTCGTAGGTCCCGGAGATGTCGGTGTTGGAGATCGTGACGGTGCCGGTGATCTTGCCGTCGGTCACGAGCTGCGTGAACCGGGAGTACTCGAGCTGCGTCGTGCCGGCGTTGGAGATGACGCTGCTGAACACGATCAGCAGGAGCAACAGGACCGGGATCGTCAGCCACGGGGAGAACTTGGGGCGCGGCAGCCCGGGACCGCCGCCCTGGCCGTCGCCTCCGCCGCCCAACCCGCGCTTGTTGCCGTTGTCCGCCATGACAAGCATCTTCCCACCGACCCATGAGATATGACAGCCGCCAGGCACGGAGGAGCGTGCGGACGCCGAGCTCGAGGCCGATGACGGCACGTCGTGACCACGGTGTACCGTGCTAGGCGATGTCGACCGCCGAGCACGCACCCGCCGAGGAGGATCCGGCCCTCCGCGCCCGGTTCGAGCGCGACGTGATGCCGCTGCTCTCCGGCCTGTACTCGTCGGCGCTCCGCATGACCCGCAACCCCGCCGACGCGGAGGACCTCGTGCAGGAGACCGTGCTGCGGGCCTACCGCGGGTTCGCCGGCTTCCAGGAGGGCACGAACCTGAAGGCGTGGCTGTACCGCATCCTCACGAACAGCTTCATCAACACCTACCGCAAGAAGCAGCGGCAGCCCGTCACCGTCGAGGGCCCCGACGACATCGACGAGTGGTACCTGTTCGACCGGCTGGGCGCCCAGAACGTCGAGCCCTCGGCCGAGTCCGAGGTCCTCGAGCAGCTGCCCGACGAGGACGTCCAGCGCGCCCTCGAGGCCCTGCCCGAGGGGTTCCGCATGGCGGTGCTCCTGGCCGACGTGCAGGGCTTCAGCTACAAGGAGATCGCGGAGATGATGGACATCCCGATCGGCACGGTCATGTCCCGGCTGCACCGGGGAAGGAAAGCGCTGGAGAAGGCGTTGTGGGACACAGCCGTCGAGCGAGGGATCGTGCGTGAAACCTGAGTGTGAACAGGCCCTGCGGGACATCGAGCGCTTCCTCGACGGCGAGATGACCGCTCCCCAGGCCGTCGAGGTCGAGTCCCACCTCCACTCGTGCACGCCGTGCATGGAGCGTGCGGACTTCAAGCGTCACCTGAAGGTCCTGATCGCCGAGCGCTGCGGCTGCGACGAGGTGCCCCAGTCCCTCCGCCTGCGCGTCGCGGCGATCCTCGAGGAGCCTCCGCGGCCCTCCACCGCCGAGGCCTGAGCGACCGCTCATCTCGCCGGATGCGAACCTCCGCTCCGCCCGTGTCGAAGGGCGGACGAAGGAGGTCCTCGACGATGAAGGGAACCCGTCCCGGCAAGCTCCCACCGCCCAACCACGCCGAGGCGCCCGGCCGCGTCTGCGCCGAGCCCGGCTGCGAGACCGCACTGTCGATCTACAACCGCAGCCCCCACTGCTGGCAGCACACCGACATCGTCTTCCCGAACTACCGCGGCAAGCGCCTGTCTCCCGGTCACTCCTGAGCTTCGCGCCCTCGACCTTCCCGCCTCCCGCGTTCGCGCATCTGGCTAGGATGCGCGACGAGGAGGTGCCGACAGGAGTGGCAGCGGGTCTGGGAACGGTGCTGGGGATCTGGGCGCATCCCGACGACGAGACGTACCTGTCCGCGGGCATCATGGCCCGCGAGGTCCGGGCCGGGTCGCGGGTCGTGTGCGTCACCGCCACCCGCGGTGAGGGCGGCTCCATGGACGAGGAGCGGTGGCCGCCCGCCACGATGGGCGAGGTCCGCGAGGCCGAGCTCCTGCGCTCCTTCCGCGTCCTCGGCCTCACCGAGCACCGCTTCCTGGGACTCCCCGACGTCGACATGGACACGCCGCTGCCCGAGTCGGGCGCGGCGGACATCGCCGCCGTCATGGCCGAGGTCCGTCCCGACACCGTCCTCACGTTCGGTCCCGACGGCATGACCGGCCACCGCGCGCATCAGGACGTGAGCCGCTGGACCGCCGAGGCGTTCGACGCGTCGGCACCACCGGGCGCGCGTCTGCACTACGCCACCACCTCGCCGGCCTGGCGCGAGGAGTTCGTCCCGCATCTCAACCGCTTCGACGTGTACCGGCCCGGTACTCCGCCGGTGACGCCGCTCGAGGACATGAGCGTGCACGTCGAGCTCGAACCGCAGCTGCTGGAGCTGAAGCTGCGCGCGATCGAGGAGCACGCGAGCCAGGTCGAGGGCCTCGTGGCCGCGTTCGGACGCGACCTCTTCCGCCGGGCGATGGGCGAGGAGTCGTTCCGACTCGGCGCCGTGAAGGAGGCGGTGTGACCGAACGTCCCGGAGCCGGTGCGCGACCTCGACTGGGACCCGAAGCGGGCGCGCGCGTTCACCGATCGCACCGCCGATCTCTACGAGGAGCTCCTGGAGCGACTCCGCGACCTGCCGGTGACGAACCGGGTCACGCTCGAGGGTGTGCGCGACGCCCTCGCGATCGAGGTGCCGGAGGAGCCGATGGCCGAGGACGCGCTGCTCGAGTACCTGCGCGACATGGTGTTCGAGCGCTCGATGTATCCGGGCCACCCCCGGTTCATGGCGTACGTGAGCGGCGCCGGGACGGTGCCGGGCGCCGCCGCCGACCTGCTGGCCTCCGGCATGAACATGAACGCCGGCGGCTGGCTGCTCTCGCCGTCCGCCTCGGAGATCGAGCGGCACCTGACGTCCACGTTCGCGCGGTGGTTCGGCATGCCGGCCGAGGCCGGCGGCATGCTGGTCTCCGGCGGCGCCATGGCGAACTTCGTCGCGCTGAAGGTGGCACGCGACCGTGGCGCCGGCTGGGACGTGCGCCGCGAGGGACTGGCCGGGCACCAGCCGCTCGCGATCTACCTGTCGACGGAGACCCACGTCGTGAGCGTCCGCGGCGCCGACATGCTGGGCCTCGGCTCCGACGCCGTGCGCATGATCCCGGTCGGCGGGGACTTCCGCATCCGCGTCGACCTGCTTGCGTGCGGCGATCGCGCGCGACCGCGAGGCCGGCGTGCGCCCGATCGCCGTCGTCGCGTCGGCCGGCACGGTCGCCACGGGCGCCGTCGACCCGCTCGGCGAGGTCGCCGACCTCTGCGCGCAGGAGGACCTGTGGTTCCACGTCGACGCGGCCTACGGCGGGCCCGCCGCGTTCACCGACGACCTCGCGCCGCTGTTCGCCGGCATCGAGCGCGCCGACTCGATCGCGTTCGACCCTCACAAGTGGCTGTACACGCCGCTGTCCGGCGGGTGCGTCCTCGTGCGCGACCTCCAGTTCCTGTCCGACTCGTTCGCCGTCACCGCCACGTACGTGCGCCAGGACCGGGAGCGAACGTCCCGCGGCGTCGACTACGGGCAGATCGGCCCGCAGTTCAGCCGCGGCAACCAGTCGCTGAAGGTGTGGGTCTCGCTGCTCGCGCACGGCCGCCGCGCGTACACGGCACGCATCTCGCACGACGCGGCGCTGGCCCGCTACCTGGGCGCGCGGGCGGAGGAGCGGCCGGACTTCGAGCTCGCGACGCCGGTGGGCCTGTCGATCTGCTGCTTCCGGTACGTGCCGCCGGACCTGCCGGCGGGGCCCGACCGCGAGCCGTACCTGTCGACGCTGAACGAGCGGCTGATGACGGAGGCGCAGCTCGACGGCCGGACGTTCTTCTCCAACGCCGTCCTCGACGGCCGGTACGTGCTGCGGGCATGCATCGTGAACTTCCGCACCGAGGCCGACGACCTCGACGCGACCCTCGACGTCGCGGCCGAGATCGGCGCCCGGCTGGACGCCGAGCTGCGCCCTCCCTCATTGAAGCCTCACCCGCCCGGGAAGCCCTGCCCACCCGGGACCCCCGGCGGCGGTGGCGCGTGACGCTGCCGATCCTGGGGCTGCTCGGCTCCGGCGAGTTCCAGCCGTGGGCGGGCGAGGCCGACCGCACCCTGCTGGAGCGTGCGCGGACGGGCGACGGCCGGGTCCTGGTGCTGCCGACCGCCTCCGCGCCCGAGGGCGAGGAGGTCTTCGCCCGATGGGGAGCGATGGGGCTCCAGCACTACCAGGAGCTCGGGTGTCACGGCGGAGATCGTGCCGATCCGCACGCGCGAGGACGCGGAGGACCCGGCGACCGTCGAGCGGCTCGCCCACGCCTCGCTCGTGTTCTTCTCGGGCGGGAACCCGGCGTACCTGTCGGCGACGCTCGCCGGCACGGCGTTCTGGGCCGGCGTGCTGGAGGGGCTCGATCGCGGCCTCGCGTACGGCGGATGCAGCGCCGGCATCCAGTGCCTCGGCGAGCGGGCCCTCGACTCGACGGTCCGCCCCTTCGGCCCCGAGGTCTGGAAGCCCGGCCTCGGGCTGTTCCGCGGCGTGTGGTTCGGGCCCCACTGGGACGCGCTGGACCGGTACGTGCCCGGCCTGTCCGACCTGATCCGCGGCTCCGTGCCGACGGGAGAGCTGCTCCTGGCGATCGACGAGAACACGGCGGTGGTCGGCGACGGGGAGCGGTGGAAGGTGATGGGAGCGGGCGGCGTGCACGTCTGGCGCGACGACGCATGGACCGACCATCCGCCCGGCGCCCGCTTCACGCTCACGCTGCCGAGGGAGTAGAACTGGTGGGACGGCTCCCGATGACCCGGAGCCAGACGCAGCCAGACCAAGGACGTGGAGGTCCCGATGCCCTCGATGTTCCACGACGGCAGCCGCTCGCTGCAGGATCGCTTCGACACGCGGCGGCTCGCCGACCGGATCGACCAGCTGCTCAAGCACGAGACGATCGCTCCGCACGACGCGGAGTTCATCTCGTCGCGCGACATGTTCTTCCTCGCGACCGCCGACGAGCAGGGTCGCCCGAACGTGTCGTACAAGGGCGGCGCGCCGGGCTTCGTGCATGTCGTCGACGAGCGACACGCTCGCGTTCCCCAGCTACAACGGCAACGGCATGTACCTGTCGACCGGCAACGTGCTGCGCAACCCCGCCGTCGGCATGCTGTTCATCGACTTCGTGAAGGGGCACCGCCTGCGACTGAACGGCGATGCATCGATCGACCTCGAGGACCCGCTGATCGGCGAGTGGCCGGAGGCGCAGCTCGTCGTGCGCGTGCGCGCCCGCGAGGTCTTCCCCAACTGCCCGCGGTACATCCATCGCATGCAGCCCGTGGAGATGTCGGTGTTCGTGCCGCAGGAGGGGTGCGAGACGCCGGTGCCGAACTGGAAGCGCGAGGACTGGGCGCGCGACGTGCTGGCCGCCGACGACCCGGCGCGCGACCCGAACGCGACCGTGGTCTGAGAGGATGCCGGCCGTGGACCGTCTCACCGTCGCCGCCGTGCAGGCCACCCCGGTCTTCCTGGACCGGGACGCCACCGTCGACAAGTGCGCCGCGCTCGTGAAGGAGGCGGCCGGCAACGGCGCGCGACTCATGGTGTTCCCGGAGACCTTCGTGCCCACGTACCCCGACTGGGTGTGGCGCGTCGCCGCCTGGGACGGCCCGTCGCAGGAGCTCTTCGGCAGGCTCCGCGAGCAGGCGGTGGAGGTGCCGAGCCCGGCGACGAAGGCGCTCGGCGCGGCCGCGAAGCGCGCGAAGGCCTACGTGTCGGTCGGCGTGAACGAGCTCGACGGCAGCACGCTGTTCAACACGCAGCTGATGTTCGCGCCCGACGGATCGGTGATCGGACGCCACCGCAAGCTGATGCCGACCGGCGGCGAGCGGCTCGTGTGGGGGATGGGCGACGGCTCGACCCTCGAGGTCTACGACACGCCGTACGGCAGGATCGGCGGGCTGATCTGCTGGGAGAACTACATGCCGCTGGCCCGCTACGCGATGTACGCGAAGGGCGTCGACATCTGGACGGCGCCGACGTGGGACAACGGGGACAACTGGGTGTCGACGCTCCGCCACATCGCCCGCGAGGGCCGCGTGTACGTGATCGGGGTCGGCACCCTGCTCCGCGGCTCCGACGTGCCGCAGGACGTGCCGGGCCGCGAGCTCTGGGGCGGCGAGGAGGACTGGGCCAACGACGGCCACTCGGCCATCGTGGACCCGGACGGAGCGCTGCTGGCGGGACCGTTGGTCGGCGAGGAGGGGATCCTCTACGCCGAGGTCGACGCCGCCCATGCGCGCGCCGAGCGAGTGAAGTTCGACCCGGTCGGCCACTACGCCCGGCCCGACGTGTTCCAGCTCTCCGTCGACGAGCGCGCCAAGCCCTCCGTGGCCGAGCGGTAGCATCAGCGGCCGAGCCGCATGCCCGCCGCACCGCTCACCCGCACCAGCCCGGTCGCCGAGCGCGCGCCCGTCGATCATCAAACGTCTGCAGAAGGCCTATCCCGATGCGACGGTCGCGCTGCGCGCGTCGAACCCGCTGGAGATGCTCGTCGCCACGATCCTGTCCGCGCAGTGCACGGACGAACGTGTGAACAAGGTCACCGAGACGCTCTTCCAGAAGTACCGGGCACCGCAGGACTACCTCGATGTGCCGGAGGAGGAACTGGCGAACGACATCCGCTCGACCGGCTTCTTCAACCAGAAGACGAGGTCGATCCGCGGCGCGTGCCGCGTGATCGTCGACGAGTTCGGCGGCGAGGTCCCCGGCACGATGGAGGAGCTCATCACGCTGCCCGGCGTCGCACGCAAGACCGCGAACATCGTCCTGGGCAACAGCTTCGGGACGGTCGTGGGCATCGCGGTCGACACCCACGTGCGGCGGGTGTCGCAACGCCTGGGCTTCACCGAGCACGAGGATCCGGACAAGATCGAGCAGGACCTGATGCGGGTTGATCCCGAAGCGGCAGTGGTTCCCGTTCACCTACGTGTTGATCGACCACGGCCGCGCCGTCTGCGTTGCGCGAACGCCCAGGTGTGCCGAGTGCCCGGTGAGCGATCTCTGCCCGTCGAGCCTGGTGTGACTCAGACGGCGACGAGCTCGTCGGACGAGGCGGCGGCCGCGGCACGGCGCCGCGCCCGGCGGATCTCGCGCCGCTCCTCCTCGTCGAGGCCGCCCCACACGCCGGCGTCCTGGCAGGTGTCGAGCGCCCACGCGAGGCACTGGATGCGGACCTCGCAGCCGGCGCAGATCGCCTTCGCCCTGGCGATCTGCTCGACCGCCGATCCCGTCGTGCCGACCGGGAAGAACAGGTCCGGGTCCTCGTCGAGGCAGGAGGCCCGCTCGATCCATTCCATCGGTACCGCATCCCTCCCGGCCACGCCGGCCGGCCCGGCCGATCCCGCTCCGACCTCCGGCCTGACTGCGGGTTCAGCGACGATGACCCCTCTGAACAGAGCGGCATCATATGCACGCACGTCTTGGGAGCGCAATGGCTGAACGAGGATTCAGCGACGATCTGCCGTTCCCGCTGGTGGTCGCCCATCGTGGGGCCTCGGCCGAGCAGCCCGAGAACACCCTCCGCGCCTTCGAGGCGGCCGTCGACCTCGGCGCCGACGCCGTGGAGTTCGACGTCCGCATGAGCGCCGACGGCCACGCCGTCGTCGTGCACGATCCCGCCGTCGACCGCACGACCGAGGGGCACGGCCTCGTGCGGGATCTCACGCTGGCGGAGCTCAAGCGCCTGCGGGTGCGGTCGTCGGCACGGCGGGGAGCCGGAAGAGATCCCGACGCTCGACGAGACGCTGGCGCTGCTGTCGGGCCGGGTGGCGGTCGACGTGGAGATCAAGAACATCCCGGGCGAGCCCGACCACGACGTCGATCGGCAGGACGTGGTCGACGCGACGTTGCGCGCGCTCGACGGGGCGGGCTTCTCCGGCGCCGTGTTGATCTCGAGCTTCAACCCGTCGTCGATCGCGCACGCGCGCGCCGCCGCGCCCGACGTGCCGACCGGGCTGCTGGCGGTGCAGGGGATGCCGGTCGCCGACGCGCTGCGCCTGGCGACCGAGGGCGGCCACGGGTGGGTGCTGCCGGCGGCGAGCTCCGTCCTCGAGGGCGGCGAGGACCTCGTGGCGGCGGCGCACGGCGCCGGCCTCCGGCTGGGGACCTGGGTCGTCGACGACGTCGAGGTCGCGACGCGGCTGACGGCGTGGGGTCTCGACGCCGTCGCCACGAACGACCCCCGCGTGATCGCGCCGGCGGTCGCGGCCGCGCGCCGGCCCTGATGCTCCGGCGCCGGCGCCTGCCTCCGGACCTGCAGCCGGCGTTCGACGCCTTCGCCGGCGTGATGGCCTGCGTCGAGCGCGGCTCGGCCGCGCTCACCGAGTCCGTCCCCAGCACCAGGTTCGCCGGGCGGCCGCTCGCCGAGACGCTGCTGGAGTTCGAGGAGGCACTCGACGAGGCGGCGGCGGGGATGGCGGCCTGGCGCCGGCCCGAGGTCGAGGATGCGTGGATGCGCGCCGACACCGGCCTGCGGACGGCGAGGCAGCGTGCCGAGTCTGGTGCGGACCGAGGCGCCGGACCCCGGCGGCTTCGAGGGTCTGATCGGTCTGATCGGCGACCTGCTGGCCCCGCTCGAGGTCTTCGCCGCCGCCGCCGAGGCCTTCGCCGGCCTGCGGCGCCGCGGCGTGTAGCCTTCCGCCGTCGTCTGCGAACGGAGCCCGGTTGGACCCCAGCGAACTCCCCGTGGGCGAGCCGGTGCCCGCCCTCGAGGTCGCCCGGCCGCCCCGAACCGCGCTCGAGGGCTCCTTCGTCACGTTGGAGCCGATCGATCCAGCCCGTCACGCCGAGGGGCTGTTCGAGGCGGGCCACGGCTCGGCGGCCGCCGACGCCCTGTGGACCTACATGCCCTACGGCCCGTTCCCGGACCTCGCGGCGATGCACGTCTGGCTCGACACCCTTCCCGGCTCCGAGGACCCGCTGTTCTTCGCCGTCGTGCGTGACGGCTCGCCGGTCGGCATGACGAGCTACCTCAACATCGACCCGGCGATGCGGCGCCTCGAGCTCGGGCACATCTGGTTCGGGCCCCGGGCCCAGCGGACGGAGGCCAACACCGAGTCGGCCTTCCTCATGCTCGACTGGACGTTCGAGGAGGGCTACCGCCGCGCGGAATGGAAGTGCGACGCGTACAACGCTCGGTCGCGCGCCGCCGCCGAGCGCCTGGGCTTCACGTTCGAGGGCGTGTTCCGCCGGCACATGATCGTGAAGGGGCGGAACCGAGACACGGCGTGGTTCTCGATCGTCGACGCGGAGTGGCCGGCCGTCCGGGAGCGCCTTGCCTCGTGGCTGGAGGCGCGCCGCCGCGACGCGGGCGTGCCGTGAGGCCCGACATCACGTTCGTGCTGGCCGGCGAGTGCGCGCGGACCGCCGAGACCCTGTCGGCCCTGGACGAGGCATCGTTCGCGCTGCCCACCCGCTGTCCGCCGTGGAACGTGAAGGAGCTCGCCGGCCATCTGTGGCGCGGCCTCGACCGGTTGCCCTCCTACCTCGCGGAGCCACCGGCCGACGCGGCGGCCCACGACGCGGTGTCGTACTTCCGCTACGACGCGGCGGCGGAGGCGCCCGAGATCGTCACGCGGTCCGCCGAGGTGGCGGCCCGGTTCGATACCGGCGCGGACCTCGCGCGCTCGTTCAGCGAGCACTGGCGCGCCTGCGTGGACGCGGCGAGGGCGGCCGACCCGGCGCGGCTGCTGCGCACGCGCGTGTCCGCCGGCATCCGCCTCGACGAGTTCTGCGCCACGCGCGTCCTCGAGGTCGCCGTGCACGGCCTGGACCTCGCGCGGGCGCTCGACCTCGAGCCGTGGATCACGCCGGCCGGTGCGGACGTGACGACCGCGATCCTTCGGTCGCTCCTGGATGGGGATCCGCCCGCCCACTGGGATGCGGTCACGTTCATCGAGACCGGCACGGGCCGGCGGGCGCCGGACGAGCGCGACCTCGAGGTCATGGGCCCGGCCGCCGCCCGGTTCCCGTTGCTCGCATGACGGCGCTGGAGAACCTGGAGCGCGAGATCGTCACCTGCCGAGCGTGTCCGCGGCTGGTCGGACTGGCGTGAGGAGGCGGCCGCGACCCGCCCGCGCGGTTCGCCGGCCAGACGTACTGGGCCCGGCCGCTGCCGGGGTTCGGCGATCCCGAAGCCCGGGTGATGATCCTGGGCCTCGCGCCGGCCGCGCACGGCGGCAACCGGACCGGCCGGATCTTCACCGGCGACCGTTCGGGCGACTTCCTGTTCGCGTCACTGCACCGGACCGGGTTCGCGAACCAGGCCGACGTCGGTCTCGCGCGACGACGGCCTCGAACTGCACGGGGCATGGGTGACGGCCGTGAACCGGTGCGCGCCGCCCGGCAACAAGCCCACGCCGCAGGAGCGCGACACCTGTCTGCCGTTCCTCGTGCGGGAGCTCGAAGCCCTGGACTCCGCGCGCGTGATCGTGGCGCTCGGCGCGTTCGCGTGGGACGGTGCCCTGCGCGCACTCGGGATGGCCGGCCATCCCGTGCCGAGACCCCGCCCGAGGTTCGGGCACGCGGCCGAGGCGGTGGTTGGTCCGTT
Source organism: uncultured Actinomycetes bacterium (assembly GCA_963828885.1). Lineage (GTDB taxonomy): Bacteria > Actinomycetota > UBA4738 > UBA4738 > HRBIN12 > JALYMB01. Next base: position 21,302 of record CAWHGC010000005.1, on the reverse strand, counting down.
CACCCTGCTCGGCTGCTTCCACCCGAGCCAGCAGAACACGTTCACGGGCACACTCACCGAGCCCATGATCGATGCGGTGTTCGAGCGGGCCCGAGCCTTGGCGTCCGGTCAGGCGGCTCCGTCGGGAGGACCCTCCGGCGGGCGGTGACGTTCGGCGGTGTCGTGCATCCGGCGTAGCAGCGGTACGCGGTCCATCTCCAGGATCAGCAGGATCAGGGCCGCCACTACGAGGGCCACCCACACCGCCCCGGTGCCCATCAGCACGGACATGCCGGCGACCGCCCAGGCGGCCGCCGCCGTCGTGAGGCCGACCACGCCCTGCGGGCTCCGGAAGATCAACCCGGCTCCCAGGAAGCCGACGCCGGTCACGACGCCGGCGATCACCTTCTCCGCCGAGGCCGGGAAGGCCTCGACACCGATCGCCGTGACGCTCGACGCCCCGACCGCGACCAGCGCGAACGTGCGATCTCCCGCCGGCGCGCCGCGCCACTCGCGCTCGAGCCCGACCGCGTAGGCGAGCGCCGTCGCTACCAGGATCCGCCACACGACCGTCCACTCGGAGAACGCCATGACGGCCCAGCCTACCCGGAAGGCGTGTCCGGAACCCGCCGTATCCTTGACGCGTGGGCAGACACGGCATGTTCTTCCGGGTGCCGACGCAGCCGGACCGGCCGATCCAGCGGGAGACGGTCCGACGCGTCGTGCGCACCTTCCGCCCGTACCGGCGCAAGGTGGCGTGGGTGGCGCTGGCCATCGTCATCACGTCGAGCCTCGGCGTCGTCAACCCGCTGCTCATCAAGCGGATCTTCGACCACGCGCTCTTCGGCGATCCCGCCGGCGACTGCGGCGGGCTCGCCTGCCCGCAACTGGGCCTGCTCTACCTCTACGTCGGCCTGATGATCGCGATCCCGGTCGTCACCAGCATCATCGGCATCGGCCAGACCTACCTCGCGAACGTGGTGGGACTCCGTGTGATGCAGGACATGCGCAACACGCTCTATCAGCACCTCCAGGCGATGCCGCTGCGGTTCTTCACGACGACCCGCACCGGTGAGATCCAGTCGCGGCTGGCCAACGACGTCGGCGGCGTGCAGTCGGTCGTGACCGACACGGCCTCCAACGTGCTGGCCAACGTCGTCGTCATCATCAGCACGCTGGTCGCCATGTTGATCCTGTCGGTGCCGCTCACCATCCTGTCGCTGTTCATGATGCCGTTCTTCCTGTGGCTGACGGTCAAGGTCGGGCGGGCCCGGCGCGCGGTCTCGACGACCACGCAGGAGACCCTGGCCGACCTCACCGCCATCACCGAGGAGACGCTCAGCGTGAGCGGCATCCTGCTGGGGAAGTCGTTCGGGCGCCAGCGCTACGAGATCGGCCGCTTCCAGGGGGAGAACGAACGGCTCACCGGCCTCCAGATCCGCCAGACGATGATCGGCCGCTCGTTCTTCGCCGTCGTCGGCACGTTCTTCTCCATCACGCCGGCGCTGGTGTACCTCGTCTCCGGGTGGGTGCTGTCCAACGATCCCCACGCCATCACGGCCGGGACGATCGTCGCGTTCACCACCCTGCAGTCGCGGCTGTTCTTCCCGATCGGCTCCATGCTCCAGGTGTCCACCGAGGTGCAGTCGTCCATGGCGCTGTTCGACCGCATCTTCGAGTACCTCGACATGCCGCACGAGATCACGGATGCGCCCGACGCCGTCACGCTGCGCCCCCAGGACGTGGGCGGCGCCGTGCAGCTCGCGAACGTCCGGTTCCGCTACGAGGACCCCGATCCGGACACACCGGTCTCGCCCGAGGTCGGCGAGCCGGGCGCGCCCAGGCGGGAGTGGACGCTGGACGGGGTCGACCTCGACATCCGCCCCGGCCAGCTCGCCGCGCTCGTCGGCCCGAGCGGCGCCGGCAAGACCACCATCACGTACCTCGTGCCCCGCCTGTACGACGTGCAGGAGGGCGCCGTGCGGATCGACGGGATCGACGTGCGCGAGATCGCCCTGGAATCGATCGGCGACATCGTCGGCGTCGTCACGCAGGAGACGTACCTGTTCCACACCACGATCCGCCGCAACCTGCTGTACGGGCGCCCGGACGCCACGCAGGAGGAGCTCGAGGCCGCGGCCAGGGCGGCCAACATCCACGACCGGATCGCCGAGCTGCCCGAGGGCTACGACACCGTGGTGGGCGAGCGTGGATACAAGCTCTCGGGCGGCGAGAAGCAGCGGCTCGCGATCGCGCGCGTGATCCTGAAGGACCCGCGCATCCTGATCCTCGACGAAGCGACCTCGTCGCTGGACTCGACCTCCGAGCGGCTCGTGCAGGCGGCGCTGGTACCGCTGATGCGAGGCCGAACGACCATCGCCATCGCGCACCGCCTGTCCACGATCCTGGCGGCCGACGTGATCTTCGTCGTCGACCGGGGGCGCATCGTCGAACGCGGGACGCACGAGGAGCTGCGGGCCGCCGGCGGCGTGTACGCGCAGCTGTACGAGCAGCAGTTCCGCGGCGGCCTCGTCCAGGCCGAGGTCGCCGACGGGGTGCTGCTGGCCTCGGGCGAGGTCGTGCCCACGGTCGGCGGGACCGACCCGTAACTGGGGCGGCTACAGCGGCTTCGAGAACGACAGCAGCACGAAGCCGTCGTCGACGACCCGGTCCTGTCCCTGGTGGTAGCCGAGCGCCGCGTACATCCGTTGCGCCGCCGGCATGCGCCGGGTCGTGTAGAGCGTCATCACGAGCTTGCCGTGCTCGCGCGCGAGGTCCTCGCACGCGGCCATCAGGGACCGTGCCACCCCGCGGCCGCGGGCCTCGGCCGCCACACCCAGCATGCGGATGTGCGCCTCGACGGGTGCCAGCGGGCCGTCCTCGTCCTCGTCGATCCGGCCCTCCAGCTCGAGGGTCGCGCTCCCCAGGATCCGTCGGTCCTCGACCGCCACCACGATCGTCGTGCGGTCCGCGCGTCCGGCGACGTCGGCGATGTGCTCGAGGTACCGCTCCCACGGCTCCTCGCCCGGGCGGACGAACTCGCGGTAAGCCTCGGCCGTGATCCGGCCGGCCTCCGGGTACTCCTCGGGCCGTGCCTGCCGCACCTCGATCGCCATCGCGCGGAGGCTACCGGACGGCCCGGGGAGAACGGTCAGGCTGGTTGACCATCGCCGCCGGGGCCCCCACCATGGACCCATGGTGGGAACCGATCTCGGACGGCTGCTGCTCGAGAGCCATCGGGCGCTGGCGGCGGAGATGGTCGCGCTGCTGGCCGAGCGCGGCTATCCGGACATCCGCGCAGGTCACGCGGCGGTCTTCCTCCACATCGACCGGCGTTCCGGGACGCGGCTGACCGAGCTCGCCCGGCGGGCGCGCATGACCAAGCAGGGCATGATGCTCGTCGTGGACGACCTCGAGGGCCACGGCTACGTGCGCCGGGTGCCCGATCCCGAGGACGGCCGCGCGAAGGTGGTCAGGCTGACCGCCCACGGGCGCCGGTGCGCGGCCGAGTCCCGCCGCGTCGCGCAGACGCTGGAGACGCAGACCCGCCGGCTGCTGGGCGACCGGATGTACGAGACGCTGCGAGAGGCATTGGAGGAGGTCGCCGCCACCCGTGGCGGCTTCGACGAGGAATGAGCCGGCGGAGGTTCGGCCGAGGCCCGCCGGGTTCCTCCTCGTAGGTCGCCTGATCGTCGGGGGTTAGGATGTTCGCCGTCGATGCCGTGCGTGACGGCCGGTCTCGAACGGGAGGCGTGAGGACAACCGAACGGAGGTCTGACATGGAGACGTCGAACAGGATGGCCGACGAGGCGGTCGGTGAGGTGGCGCGGGTGTGGTGGTGGTTCCTCGTCACGGGCGTCCTCTGGGTGTTGATCGCGATCCTCGTCCTCCGGTTCAACCTGACCTCGATCGCCGCGGTGGGCGCGCTCCTGGGCGCGATCCTGCTGTTGGCCGGCGTGAACGAGTTCTTCACGATGGCGATGCGTGACGTGGGATGGAGATGGCTGCACGCGGTCATGGGCGTCCTGTTCATCATCGGCGGCATCTGGGCGTTCGTGCATCCGATCGGTGCCTTCTACGAGCTTGCTTCGGTCCTGGGGTTCCTCATCGTGCTGAAGGGCACGCTGGACATCGGGGTGGCCGTCGCCACGAAGGACCAGAACGACATCTGGGGCCTCGGCCTCCTCATCGGTCTCCTCGAGCTCGCGCTGGGGTTCTGGGCGTCGCAGCAGTTCTTCTCGCCGCGCGCGATCCTCATCATCACGTGGGTCGGGTTCGCCGCCCTCTTCCGGGGGGTCGGGGAGATCGTGACGGCCTTCCACCTCCGGGGGATCGCGAAGACGGTCGGGGCGTAGCGGCGGCGGTCAGGCTCGCAGCGTCGGCCTCGTGCGCCGAGAACCGGGTGAGGTCCACCACCGGCTCCTCGCCGACGGCGAGCCGTGCGAGCTGCTCGCCGATGAACGGCGTGAACTTGAACCCGTGCCCGCTGCACGGCGAGCCGATCACGATCGGGCCGACGCGGTCGATCACGAACTCCTCGTCGGGCGCGTTCGTGTACAGGCAGGTGTCGGTGCGGCCGGTGGGCCGGTAGCCGGCCACGTGGTCGGTGGCATAGGCCTCGACCCTCGCGACGCGGACCGGGTCGGGGTCGAAGCTGCGTGTGTCGGCATCGGCCGCCGGACCCGACAGGTGCAGCGCGATCTTGAAATGTCCGGGCTCGGCGGGGTCCGGCACCCAGTACGGCGTCTGGACGGGATCGAACTCCCAGTCGATGACGGTCGGCAGCGGCGAGGCCTCGTCCAGCTCGAAGTAGGTCACCTGCTCGAAGCTCGGGACGAGCGGCAGGTCGAGGCCGGCGGTCCGGAGCAGTCCCGCCGCCCAGGGGCCGGCCGTCACGACGGCGACCGGCGCCCGGTAGGTCTCGCCGTCCGTGGTCGTGACCTCCACCGCGTCGCCGGCCGGGGCGATGCGCTCGACGACGGTCTCCTCGTGGATCGTGGCGCCGAGCTCGGCGGCCAGACGCGCCTGCGCGAGGACCGTGCGCTCGGCGCGGCACACGCCGCCGTCCTCCTGCACGAAGATCTCGGCGTCGGCCGGGAACCGCAGCGAGGGCCAGCGCTCGGCCACCTCGCCCGCCTCGAGGTACCGGTAGGACTCACCGGCGGCGGCGAGGGCCTCGGCCGAGGTCCGCCCGCCCGCGCCCACGTCGAGCCCCGACGTCGTGATCATCAGCGGCTCGCCGGCGGCGTCCTCCAGCTCCTGCCAGGACCGCAGCGCGTGCCGGGCCATGCGCACGTACTCGGGGTCGTGATAGGTCAGACGGAAGATGCGGGTCGGCCCGCCGGAGCTCCCGTTCGCGTGGCCGAACCCGAAGCGCTCCAGGAGCACGGTGTCCCTGCCGCGCGCGGCGAGGGACCGGGCGGCCGCCGTGCCCATGGCGCCCCCGCCCACCACGATCGCGTCCGCCGTCCTCACCACGGCCGTAGCGTAGCCGTGCCGCCGGCGGCGCCGGCGAACCCCCGGTCAGGGGTGCTGGCATCGGCCGCCCGCAGCCGACAGACTCGGGTCCGTGCCAGAAGACGTGGAGACCGGCGAGCAGACGGAGCAGCTCGGCGACGAGCTCGTGACCGAGGGCTGGCGCTCGCGCTGGCCTCCCATGTCGTACTGGATCAGGGTCACCGTCACGGTCTTCCTGACCGTCTTCGTCCTCGACTCCGCGTTCTCCGTCCTCAACATCCTGATCCTGGTGCTGATCGCGTTCGTCCTCGCGGTCGGGCTCGATCCGGCGGTGCGGCTGTTGGTGGCGCGCGGGATGCGGCGCGGCGCGGCCGTCGCGACGATCTTCCTGACCTTCGTCCTGTTCATCATCCTGTTCGGCATGCTGGTGGTGCCGCCGCTCGCGAATCAGGTGACGGGCCTCGCCGACGACATCCCCCGGTACGCGCAGGACCTGGCCAACCGCGACGACGCGATCGGGCAGTACTTCCGCGAGCACGACGTCACCACGACGATCCAGAACTTCATCGAGACGCTGCCGGAGCGGATCCGGAGCTCGTTCGGCACGATCCTGGGCGTGGCGGGACGCGTGGGCAGCGCGCTGTTCAACGTCATCACGGTCGCGATCCTCACGATCTACTTCATGCTGTCGCTGCCGTCGGCGCGGGGCACCGCGGCGCTCGCGTTCCCGGCGTCGAGGCGTGAACGGGGCGGGCGCGTGGTGGATCAGTCGCTCGAGAAGATCGGCGGCTACGTGTACGGCAACGTGATCACGTCGGTCGTCTGCGGAGTGGCGGCGTTGTTCGCGCTGCTGATCCTCGGAGTGCCCTTCGCGGTGCCGTTGGCGATGTGGGCGGGGCTCGCCGACCTCATCCCCGCGGTGGGTTCGTACCTGGGCGCCGTGCCGGCGATCATCGTCGCCTTCTTCGTGTCGCCCGTGCGCGGCCTGATCACGCTCGCCTACTTCATCGGCTACCAGCAGTTCGAGAACTACGTCCTGGTCCCGAAGGTGATGCAGAACACCGTGAACCTGTCGCCGGCGGCCGTCATCGTCAGCACGCTGATCGGGGGCAGCCTGTTCGGGTTCGCGGGGGCGCTGCTGGCGCTGCCGGTGGCGGCGACCGTGAAGGTCGTCATCACCGAGACGTGGCTCCGCGATCGCGGCATGCGGGGCGACGAGCTCGCGAAGGCGCACGTCGAGGCCGAGGGGCGTGCCGAGGCGGAGACGGAGGCCGGCGCTCGTGAGCGCGCGGCGCAGCGCCGGCGCCTGATGGAGCGGGTGCGCTCGGCCCTCCGCCCATCCGGCCGGACCGGCGGTGGGGACGACGACGACGGCGAGGACGACGGAGGTAGCCGCGTCGGATCCCCGCGCCGGTAGCATGGCGGCATGCCGAAGGAGGCCACCGGCAAGACCGGCGTTCCCACCCCCACCCGCAACAAGCCCGAGCGGCCGCGCGACCGCCTCGGCCGGCCGCTCGCCTGGGGCGCCGACCACGAGCTCGAGCTCGATGACTACGACGCCGATGTCGATGGAGGAGAACGACCGCCTCGGCCGCGAGGCCGTCGCCGCCCGCCGGTGGTTCGCAGCCCACGAGGCCTGGGAGACCGCCTGGAAGCAGGCTCGCGGCACGGGCGACGAGGAGCTGTTCAAGGGCCTGTCGCAGATGGGGGCGGGGTACGTCCACCTGATGCGTGGGAACGCGCACGGCGCCGTCACGCTGCTGCGGCGCGCCGCCGGCCGGATCGGCGCCTACGCCGACGGGCATCGCGGGATCGCCACGCTCACCCTGCGCGACCGCCTGCTCGCCGACGCCGCCCGGGTGGAGGACGGAACCCTGGTGCCCGGCGAGGACGCGGTGCTCGAGCCGCCCACCGTGTAGCCTCTCACCTGCGACGATGCAGGCGGCCAGGTTGACGCGGCCGCCGTCGGCACGCGACGATAGGGAGCAGATGAGTCAAGCCTCGACCGAGATGGAGTGGAAGGGCCGCACGGGTCCCTTCTCCGTCGTCCTGAATCCAGGTGTGTTCAGCCCCACCCACACCAGCCGCACGCTCGCCGACGCCCTGGAGATCGGTCCGGAGGACACGGTCGTCGACATCGGCTGCGGGAGCGGGGTCCTGTCGTTCGTGGCGGCACGGCTGGGCGCGGCCCGCGTGATCGGCTGCGACATCTCCGAGGAGGCCGTCCTGGCCGCCCGCACCAACGCCGTCCGCCTGGGTCTGACGGATCGGGTGGAGTTCCGCGCCGGCAGCCTGCTGGACCCGGTCCGCGACGTGCGGGCCGACGTGGTGATCGGCGACGTATCCGGGATCCCCGACGAGATCGCGCAGGTCGCCGGCTGGTTCCCCGACGGGCGCGCGGGCGGCCCCACCGGCGTGGAGCTGCCGCTGCAGATGATCGAGGAGATCGGTGACACGCTCGTGCCCGGCGGCCGCCTCTACCTGCCCACCGGCACGATCCAGGACGAGCGCCGGATCATCGAGGCCGCGCGCCGGCTGTTCGGCGACAACATGGAGGCCGTGATCGCGCGCGAGTTCCCCCTGCCCGACATCGTCGGCAAGTCGGTCGCCGTCGCGCGCATGATGAAGGAGGGCCTCCTCAACCTCCACAAGCGCGGCAGCCGGTGGCTGTGGCGGCTGCAGATCTGGCGCTGCGTCCGCACCTGAGCGTCTGGTCCGCCGAACCTAGCTCGTGGTCCTGCCGCTCGTCGCGGGATCCTCTGGTCCGCCGAACCTAGCTCGTGGTCCCGCGATTCGTCGTGGGCGGGCGCAGCACGGCGACGGCCTCGACATCGAAGCCGGCCTCGCGCAGATGGTCGGCGCCGCCCCGGTCGATGGCGAGGACGATGCGCGCGATCGTGACGCCGGCCTCCTGCAGCACCTCGGCGGCGCGGCGGACCTGGTGTCCGGTGGTGCTGACGTCCTCGATCAGCACGGTGACGGCACCGGCGGGAGCGTGGCCCTCGATCTGCGACCGCGTCCCGTACGCCTTCGGCCTCCTTGCGGACGACGGCGACCGGCAGGCCGGTCTCCAGCGCGACGGCCGCCACCAGCAGCGTCGCGGCGCCCTCCGGCGCCGCCAGGTGGTCGGCGCCGGGCGGCAGGAGCTTCGCCACCTCCTCCGCGAGCTCGCGCAGGAGGTCGGGCCGCGTCAGGAACAGGAACTTGTCGAAGTACACGCTCGAGCGCCGCCCGCTCGACAGCTCGAAGTCCCCGTGCAGCTCGGAGACCTCGACGAGCCGCCGAACCAGGTCCTCGTTCATCGGTCCGCTAGCATAGGGGCTCGATGGGCTGGTACTCGGCCGTCGGCCGCCCCGCGTTCCTCGCGCTCCCACCGGAGGCCGCCCACCGCGTTGCCAACGCGCCTCCTCGGACTGCCGCTCGCCTGGCGCCACATGGGCGGCGTGCCCGACGATCCGTCGCTCCGCACCTCCGTCGCCGGCCTCGAGCTGCGCAACCCGATCGGCCTGGCGGCCGGGTTCGACAAGACGTGCGCGCATCTGGACAGCCTGGGGCGCCTCGGGTTCGGCTACGTCGTCGGCGGCACCATCACCCGGGCGCCCCGAGCGGGCAACCCGAAGCCCCGCATCGTGCGCTACCCCGAGCGGGGCTCGATGGTGAACGCGATGGGCCTGCCGAACCCGGGCGCCGTCCGGGCGGCGGCGAACCTCGCGCGGAGCCCCCGCACGGCGCCGCGGTTCGTCAGCGTCGCCGACGAGGCCGTGCCCGACGCCGTCGCGGCGGTCCGGGCGCTGGCGCCGCACGCCGACGCGATCGAGCTCAACGCGAGCTGCCCCAACGTCTCGTGGGGGCGCGACCGGGACAACGAGGCGCACCTCGCCGAGCTGCTGGACGCCTTCGCCCTCACCGACGCCGCTGCCGGTCCTGGTCAAGCTCCCGCCGTTCGACGGCGAGGTCGAGCGCGAGGTCGTCCTCGCCCTCGCCGGCATCGCGGCCGGGCACGGCGCGGCCGGCATCACCTGCGCGAACACGCGCCCGCACGAGGAGCCGAAGCTCTCGGTCGGGCGCGGAGGCCTCTCCGGCCGGGACCTGTCGGCGGCCACACCCCGCATGGTGGCGGCCGTCCGCGAGGCCACCGGCCTGCCGGTCCACGCCTGCGGTGGGCGTGTCCACGCCCGAGGACGTGCGCGCCTGCCTCGAGGCCGGCGCCACCACCGTGCAGATCTACACCGGCCTGATCTACCGTGGCCCGGGCCTGGTGGGGGAGCTCTGCCGGGGGCTCCTGGCCTCCTCGGTTCGCTCCGGCGCATAGACGCCGCCGGCGCCCGGCCCGCGGACCGGTGTGTTGCCGCGCTGCCGCTCTGCGGTCAAGATGAGCGCGTCCACGGGCCCGGAGGCGGTCCCACGAGGGGGTGACGTGTCCGAGGCGGCGAGGCAGATCACCGAGGCGCGAGCCTCCCAGGGCGGCGGCGTCGCCGTCCGCCTGGAGGGGGTCGTGAAGCGGTTCGGCGACTTCACGGCCGTCGACGACATCGACCTGGACGTCGCGCGACGGGCGAGTTCTTCTCCATGCTCGGCCCGTCCGGATCGGGCAAGACCACGACCCTGCGCATGATCGCGGGCTTCGAGCGGCCCACGAGCGGTCGCATCCTCCTCGAGGGCCGCGACGTCTCCGGCCTGGCGCCCTACGACCGCGACGTGAACACGGTGTTCCAGGACTACGCACTGTTCCCGCACATGACGGTCGTGCAGAACGTGGAGTACGGGCTGCGCGTGAAGAAGGTGCCGCGCGACGAGCGGAAGCGCCGCGCCGCCGAGGCCCTCGACATGGTGCGCCTGAACGAGTTCGGCGAGCCGCAAGCCCGGACAGCTCTCGGGCGGGCAGCGCCAGCGGGTGGCCCTCGCGCGGGCGCTGGTGAACCGCCCGAAGGTCCTGCTGCTCGACGAGCCGCTCGGCGCCCTCGACCTCAAGCTGCGGCAGGCGATGCAGATCGAGCTGAAGGAGATCCAGCAGACCGTGGGCCTCACGTTCATCTACGTCACGCACGACCAGGAGGAGGCCCTCACCATGAGCGACCGTATGGCGGTGTTCAGCCGCGGCCGCATCGAGCAGGTGGGCACGCCGGCCGAGGTGTACGAGCGCCCGGCCACGGGCTTCGTCGCCGGCTTCGTCGGCGTGTCGAACGTCCTCGAGGGCCCGGTCGCGCGCGCGATCACCGGCGAGGACCACGCGATCACGGTGCGGCCGGAGAAGATCGCGATGCTCGATCCCGGCGCGCCGGTCGGTCCCGATCAGTGCTCGGCAACCGGACACGTCCGAGAGGTCGTATACCTGGGTGCCATGACGAGATACGTCGTCGCGCTCGACGGCGGCGGAGAGCTCGTCGTGTTGCAGCAGAACCTGGCCACGTCCTCCATGGAGGCGTTGCAGGTGCGGGGCAAGCAGGTGCGGCTGGTGTGGAGCCGTGCCAACAACCGCCCGGTCGACGCGGCCGGCGGCGCAGATGGGTCCTCGGACCCGGAGGAGGGGCAGGTATGACGAAGACCATCAGGTTGCTGGCCACGTTGAGCGCGCTCGCGCTCATCGGTGCCGCGTGCAGCAGCGACAGCGGGGGCAGCACCGGTGCGACCGGCGGATCCAGCGCGCCCGCCGTCAACGTGGTCAGCGAGATCGGCCCGACCGAGGGCGAGCTCAACCTGATCGCGTGGAACGGGTACACCGAGGACGGGACGAACTACTCGTCCTACGACTGGGTGTCCCCGTTCGAGGACCAGTCCGGCTGCAAGGTGAACGTGAAGTACGCGGACACCTCCGACGAGATGGTGTCGCTGATGCGGCAGGGCGGCACGTACGACGGCGTGTCGGCGTCCGGCGACGCCACGAACCGGCTGATCGCCGGCGGCAACGTCTCCGCGATCGATCCGGCGCTCTTCCCCGACTTCGCGAACGTGATCGCGCCGCTGAACCCGGAGACCGGGACGAACAACTCCCACTACGTCGTGGACGGCTACGTGTACGGCGTGCCCTGGATGTACGGGCCGAACTTCCTGATGTACAACGCCGACGTCGTGAAGCCGGCGCCCACGAGCTGGGACATCACGTTCGACCCGAACTCGCCGTACAAGGGCAAGATCACGGCCTACGACAGCCCGATCTACATCGCCGACGCCGCCATGTACCTCATGGCGCACAACCCGGACCTCGGCATCGAGGACCCGTACGAGCTCACGCCGACGCAGCTGGACGCGGCCGTGGAGCTGCTGAAGGGGCAGTCGGGCATCATCAGCAAGTACTGGGCCCTGTACACGGACGAGATCGACGGGTTCGTCGACGGCAGCATGGTGGCCGGCACCGCCTGGCCGATCAACATGACGTACGCGAAGGCCGACGTGAACGTCCAGGCCGTCATCCCCGATGAGGGGGCGACCGGCTGGGCCGACACCTGGATGCTGAACAGCGAGGCCAAGCACCCCAACTGCATGCTCGCGTGGATGAAGTACTCGATGCAGCCCGAGGTGCAGGCCACGACCGGCATCTTCTACGGTGCCGCGGGCTCCAACGTGAAGTCCTGCGACATCATCGCCGACACGCTCGGCAAGGGCGGGAAGGAACTCATCGACAGCGTGGAGTACAGCTACTGCGGGAACGTGGACTTCCTGAACTCGCTCTACCTCTGGAAGACGCCGCAGGAGACGAACGCCGAGGGCAAGGGCGGCTTCACCGACTACTCGGTGTGGTCCCAGAAGTGGACGGAGATCCGCGGGGCGTAGCGTCCCGGCGGGCGTCCCGGGGGCCCTGCGACGGCCCCCGGGACCTCCGCTCCCTCGCTCGCCCGTCTCCCATGGCCACCGCCGCAGCGCCGCGCGCGCCCTCGGGCCCGATCCATCGCACCTCGGCGGCGCTGTTCCGCCACCCGAGGACGAAGCTCGGGCTCACGCTCGGCATCCCGTCGCTGTGGATGCTGGTCGTGTACCTGGGCGCGCTCGCCTTCCTGTTCGTGGCCTCGTTCTGGCATCTGGACACGTTCTCCGGGCTGGTGGTGAAGGAGTACAGCCTGTCGAACTACCAGCTCCTGTGGCAGGAGCCGGTGTACCGCACGATCACGCTCCGTACCGTCGGCATCGCCGCCGCCGTCACCCTCGCCGACGTCGCGCTCGCGTTCCCGCTCGCGTACTACCTGGCGCGGGTGGTCTCGCCCCGGTTCCGCAGCGCGCTGCTGATCGCGATCGTGATGCCGCTGTGGGTGAGCTATCTCGTCCGCGTGTTCGCGTGGAAGCTGATCCTCACGCCCGAACGGCTTCCTGAACTGGCTCGTCGAGCGCACGGGCATCGGCTCGCTGCAGCTCGGCAACTCGAACTGGGCGCTGTTCATCGTGTTCACGTACCTGTGGCTGCCGTTCATGGTGCTGCCGATCTACACCGCCCTGGAGCGGATCCCCGAGTCCTACCTCGAGGCCTCCAGCGACCTGGGCGGCAGGGAGTGGATCACGTTCGCGCGCGTGGTGTGGCCGCTCGCCTTCCCCGGCATCGTGGCCGGCTCGATCTTCACGTTCTCGCTCACGCTCGGCGACTACATCGCGCCGAGCCTGGTCGCGAACACGAAGTTCATCGGCAACGTGATCTACGACAGCGTGGGCGTCGCCAACAACCTGCCGCTCGGCGCCGCCTACGCGGTCGTGCCGGTCGTCATCATGGCCGTGTACCTGCTGGTGGCGAAGCGGCTCGGCGCGTTCGAGGCGCTGTAGGAGGCCGGGATGGAGAGCAGGAGCGGTCGGATCGCGATCCGGGTCTTTTCCTGGCTGGTCATCGCGTTCATCTACGTGCCGCTCCTCATCGTCGCCATGTACGCGTTCAGCGGCAGCGTCGGGCAGAAGTGGCCGATCGAGGAGTACACCACCCGCTGGTTCGGCGTCGCGTGGCGCAACGGCATCGTGCGCGACGCCATCGTGACCTCGGTGGAGATCGCCCTGGTCGCGACCGTGCTCGCGCTGATCCTGGGGAGTCTGGCCGCCTTCGCCGTCCATCGATTCTCGTTCTTCGGCCGCAACGTGGTGTCGCTCGTCCTCATCCTGCCGATCGCGCTGCCCGGCATCGTGACGGCGATGGCGCTGAGCTCCGTGTTCGTCACCGCCAAGATCCCGTTCGGCCTGTTCACGATCTTCGTCGGGCACTCGGTGTTCTGCATCGTCGTCATCTACAACAACGTGATCGCGCGGCTGCGGCGCACGCCGACCTCCCTGGTGGAGGCGTCGATGGACCTCGGCGCCGACGGGTGGCAGACGTTCCGGCACGTGACGCTGCCGGCGATCCGCACCGCGCTCGTCGCCGGCGCGCTGCTGGCGTTCGCGCTCTCCTTCGACGAGATCGTGGTGACGAACTTCCTGGCGGGCTCGGAGATCACCCTGCCGAAGTTCATCTACAACAACCTGCGGCAGCCGCGGTCCCGCCCGATCGTGAACGTGGTGGCGATCGCGGTCGTGCTGCTGTCGATCATCCCCGTGTACCTGGCGCAGCGGCTGGCGGGGGGGCCGGACGCGCTGTCGGCGCGCCGCGAAGCAGCAGTCGGGCGCCGCGCGGGGTGTAGCTACAGGTACTGGCCGCGGGTCTGCGGGCCGCCGGGCTGATCGGGCTGATCGGTCTGGGAGCCGGGGAGGCCGCGGCGGCGGAGCTCCTCGAACTGCTGGCGGGCGGCGGCCTGCTGGGCGAACATCGCGGCCTGGATCCCGTGGAACAGGCCCTCGAGCCAGCCGACGAGCTGCGCCTGCGCGATCCGGATCTCCGACTCGGACGGGACGCCGCCGAGCGGCGGCGCCAGCTCGGCCAGCTCCTCCTTCAGGTCCTGCGAGATCGACTCGCCGAGCTCGGTGACCGAGCGCTGGTAGATGTCGGCGAGGCGCTTGCGCCCGGCCTCGTCCAGCGTGGCCTGGCGCGTGTCGTCGAGGAGCTGCCGCACCATCGAGGCGATGCGCAGGAGCTTCGCCGGGTCCATGACGGTCTCCTGCTGCGGTCCGTCGGATCCCGGCGCGGCGGCGGGGTCGACGACCTCGACCTGCGGGGCGGCGGCGTCCTCGGTCGCGCTCATGGCGCCCAACCTAGCAGCCTTCCGGTGGTTCGCCGCCGGACGACTCAGCCGGCCAGGTTGCGCAGGAACAGGGCCTCGGCCAGCGCCATCGACTCGAGGTCGGCCAGGTCCACGCTCTCGTCGATCGAGTGGTACGCGGACCGGTCGTCGCCGGCGCCCCAGATCAGCACGGGCAGTCCCGGGAACGTCTGCGCGAGCAGCGGCACCAGCGGGATCGAGCCGCCGCTGCCCATCTCGACGACCTCGGCGCCGAACGCCTCGGCGAGCGCCTCCTTCGCCGCGCGGTACGCGGGCGTCGAGGTGTCGACCAGGTAGCCCATGCCGGCCTCGTCGCCCTCGATGTCGACGTGCACGCCCCACGGGGCGGCGGCGCGCAGATGCGCGATCAGGGCGTCGCGGCCGGCGACGGGGTCGTCGCCCGGCGCGAGCCGCAGGCTCACGCGCGCACGCGCCCGCGGCACGATCTGGTTCGAGGACTCCACGACGGTCGGCGCGTCGATGCCGAGCACGTTGACGGCCGGCCCCGAGAGCAGCCGGTCGGTGAGCGGGCCGGTGCCGATCATCTGCACCGAGTCGAACACGCCGGACTCGGCGCGGAACTCGTCCTCGGGGATCGGCGTGCCCTCCCACGTGAACCGGCCGAGGCCGGCGACCGCGACGTCGCCGGCGTCGTCGTGCAGCGTGGCCAGCATCCGGGCGAGCGCCGTGATGGCGTCGGGGATCGGGCCGCCGTACGAGCCGCTGTGCTGCGCCTGCGGCAGCACCGAGACCTCGACGATGCAGTCGGTGACGCCCCGAACGCTCGTGCCGATCGTCGGCACGCCCGTGCGGTAGTTGCCGCCGTCGGCGATGACGGCGACGTCGGCCCGGATCAGGTCGGCGTGTCCGCCCACGAGCTCGGGCAGGAACTCCGTGCTGCACTCCTCCATGCCCTCGACGAGGACCTTGATGCCGACGCCGAGCTCGCCGGCCGTCGCGCGCAGCGCGGCCGCGTGGATCACGATGCCGGACTTGTCGTCGGCGGCGCCGCGCCCGTACAGGCGGCCCTCGCGGACGACCGGCTCGAACGGCGGCGAGGTCCACTCGGCCGCCGGCCCCTCGGGCTGCACGTCGTGGTGCGCGTACAGCAGCGCCGTCGGGGCGCCCTCGGGCGCCGGCAGCTGCCCGAACACGGCGGGGTGTCCGGCGCCGTCGCCGAGCTCGATCAGCTCGACGTCGCTGGAGGCCGGCCTCGCGCAGGATCTCGGCCGTCGCCTCGGCGGAGGCGCGGACGTGCTTCGGGTCGTGGCCCGGGTGCCCGATCGACGGGATGCGGACCAGCCGCTCGAGGTCGGACACGGCCCGCGGCATCTCGGCCGCGATGCGGGTGCGCAGTTCGGCGGTATCCATGGCCGGGGAGACTACCCGCGCGTCAGGGCGACAACCGGTCGACGCGCCAGCCGCCGTCCTCGCGCGTGTACCGGAAGCGGTCGTGCAGCCGCGACCGGCGGCCCTGCCAGAACTCGACGGTGTCGGGGCGCACGAGGAACCCGCCCCAGTTCGGCGGCCGGGGGACCTCGATGCCCGCGAACCGCTCGTCGGCCTCGGCGACCCGCTGCTCGAGCTCCTCCCGGCTCTCCAGCACGGAGCTCTGCGCCGACGCCCACGCGCCGAGCCGGGCCTCGCGCGGCCGCGTGGCGAAGTACGCGTCGGACTCGGCCGGATCGACGCGCTCGGCCGTCCCGGTCGCGTTCACCTGGCGATCCAGCAGCTTCCACAGGAACACGAGGCCGGCGTGCGGGTTCTCGGCGAGCTGCCGGCCCTTGCGGCTGTCGTAGTTCGTGAAGAACGTGAAGCCGCGCTCGTCGACGCCGCGCAGCAGCACGTGGCGGACCGACGGGCGGCCCTCGGCGTCGGCGGTCGCCACCGCCATCGCGTTCGGCAGCGGGATGCCCGCCGCCTCGGCGTCGCCGAGCCAGCGCCGGAACTGCTCGATCGGGTCGTCGAGGAGATCCCCACGCCGCAGCGGCACGTCGTCGTGGAACCCGGAGGGAGCGTTCATCGCCCGCGGATCGGTCATGGCGCGGCCATCGTACGGTCCGGAGCGGGGAGAGCCTGAACGGACGGCGACGGAAGTCCCGCCCGAAGCGGGACCGTCGTCCCTCGGCGCGGTTGCGGCGTCGGCCTACGCTCGATGCGACGGCGACGTGGAGAGGTGAGAGCCATGGCGACGACGGTGCACGAGAACGTGCGGCGCGAGGAGGTTCGAGGCCCTGGGCGCCGGCGACGCTCGGCGAACGACGCCGGGACTCCGCGCCGCGTACCGGCTGTCGGCCGCGATCGCGGCCTTGATGGTCGCCGCCTCGGCGGCCGGTCTGCTCGTCGGCGACCTGTATCCGGACGGTCCCTGGGCGCGCGAGGCCCTGCGGGGCGGGGACCTGACGACGATCACGGTCGCCGTACCGGTCCTCGTCGTCTCGCTGCTGCTCTCGCGGCGGGGCTCCCGCGCCGCGCAGGCGGTCTGGCTCGGCGCGCTCGCGTACTCGGTCTACAACTACGCGTACTACGTCTTCGGAGCAGAGTTCAACGACGTCTTCGTGCTGCACATCGCCCTGTTCTCGCTGTCGATCGGAGCGCTCGTCCTCGCGGTCGCCAACGTCGACGTCGATGCGATCGCGACACGGTTCCGCGACGTGCCGGGCGCGAGGATCGTCGGCGGGTTCCTGACGGTGGTCGGATCGTTCCTCGGCCTGCTGTGGGTATCCATGTCGATCCGTTACGCCGTGACCGGTGAGCTGATGGCGGGCCTGCCGGCCGACGGCGTCCATCTGGTGTTCGCGATCGATACGTCGCTGCTGGTCCCGGCGCTCGTGATCGCGGGGATCCTCCTGTGGAGGCGCACTGCGCCGCGGCTTCGTGTTCGGAACGGCGATGGCCGTGATGGGCGCGATGTACCAGGTGAACCTCCTGATGGCCGGGCTGTTCCAGGCGAACGCGGATGTGCCCGGTGCGAAGGCCTTCCCGCCGGAGGGCATCCTCCTCACGCTGGGGTTCGCGCTGGCGGCGATCTGGATGCTCGTGCCGGGCGGGGTCGGCCGGGGACGGGCGGGGCGGCTCGCGTTACTACAGTCGCGTCGCTCGCCGCGGCCGTTGGTCGGTGCCCCCGGCAGGACTCGAACCTGCGCTTCCGCCTCCGGAGGGCGGCACTCTATCCGCTGAGCTACGGGGGCGGAGTGCTCGCAGTCTAGCAACGGCCGCCTGTGCTCTCCGGTCGCCCGCCTGCGCGGGCGGCGTGAGGGGACCCTCTATGCTCGGGGCATGGCCCACCGCGTCCTGGTCGTCGACGACGACCCCGTGATCGTCCGCCTGCTGGAGGTGAACCTTCGGCTGGACGGCTACGAGGTGGAGACGGCCTCGCGCGGGGAGGAGGCGTTGGAGCGGGCCGCCGCCACCGGCCCCGACCTGGTGATCCTCGACGTGATGATGCCCGGCCTCGACGGGTGGGAGACCTGCCGCCGCCTGCGCGAGCAGCCGTCCTTCGGATCGACGCCGGTCGTGTTCCTGTCCGCGCGCGCGCAGGACGACGACCGGGCCAGGGGCCTCGAGCTCGGATCGGTCTCCTACGTCACGAAGCCGTTCGACCCCGTGAAGCTCATGGAGCTCGTGCGCACGCTGCTCGCGGGCGGCGACGCCGTCACGATCGGCGAGGACGTCGGCGCGAGGAGGGCGAGCCGCGGTGATCGAGGAGCGGCTGGCGGCGCTCGTGCGAGAGGCCGTCGCGACGGCCGGCCTCGGGCTGGACCCCGAGGACGTCCCCGAGCCCGAGATCCTCGCGCCCAAGCAGAAGGAGCACGGCGACTTCGCGACGAACGTCGCGCTCGCGCTCGCGAAGCGGGCCGGCCGTCCGCCGCGCGAGGTCGCGGCGGCGATCCTCGACGCCCTGCCGGTCGGCGGCGACCTGATCGAGCGCGCCGAGATCGCCGGTCCGGGGTTCCTCAACCTGTTCGTGCGCGACGACTGGCTGTACGACGCCCTGCGCGAGGTCGTCACGCGCGGCGCCGACTACGGCCGGTCCCCGGCGGACGGCCGGCGCGTGCAGGTCGAGTTCGTCAGCGCGAACCCGACGGGACCGCTGACGCTCGGGCACGCGCGCAACGCCGTCATCGGCGACGCGCTCGCGCGGCTGCTGGCGTTCACCGGGTGGACCGTCGAGCGCGAGTACTACTTCAACGACGCCGGCGGCCAGATGGACCGGTTCGGCGCGTCGGTGGAGGCGAGCTACCTCCAGCTCGCCGGCCGCGAGGCGGAGGTGCCCGAGGACGGCTACCACGGCGCGTACATCGGCGAGCTCGCCGCCGACATCCTGGCGACCGAGGGCGCGGGACTCGCCGACCTCCCGCCCGACGAGCGCTTCGTGCGACTGCGCGAGGAGGGCGCGCGCCGCGTCATGACGTGGATCCGCGCGTCGTTGGAGCGGTTCGGCGTCACGTTCGACGTGTTCTTCTCCGAGAGGCTGCTGGAGGAGCGCGGCGAGATCGAGACGGCGCTCGAGCGCCTCCGCGAGCGCGGCCACGCGTACGAGGCCGACGGCGCCGTGTGGTTCCGCGCCACCGAGTTCGGCGACGACAAGGATCGACCGGTGATCCGCTCGAACGGCGCGCACACGTACTTCGCTGCCGACATCGCGTACATCGTCGACAAGTACGGCCGCGGGTTCGACCGGCTGATCTACGTCCTGGGTGCCGACCATCACGGGACCGTCGCGCGGCTGAAGGGTGCGGCCGAGGCGCTCGGCTTCGATCAGGAGCGCATGGAGATCGTGATCTACCAGTGGGTGTCGTTCCTGCGCGGCGGCGAGCCGGTCGCCATGAGCAAGCGAGCCGGCACCTTCATCGGCCTCGACGAGCTGATCGACGAGGTCGGCGTCGACGCCGCGCGGTTCACGTTGCTCACGCACTCGAACGACTCCACGATGAGCTTCGACCTCGAGGTCGTGCAGCGCCAGAGCATGGACAACCCTGTGTACTACGTGCAGTACGCGCACGCGCGCCTCGCCAGCATCCTCGCGAGGGCGCAGCGCGACGGGGTCGCGCAGAAGCCGGTCGAGGAGACCGAACTCTCGCTGCTCACGCACGAGGCCGAGCTCGACCTCCTGCGCACGATCGCGGAGCTGCCGCAGCTGATCGCGCTGGCCGCGGAGCTGCGTGCGCCGCACCGACTCTCGTTCGCCGCACAGGAGCTTGCGGCCCGCGTGCACCGGTTCTACACGGAGTGCCGGGTCGTCTCCGACGACGCCGCCCTCACGCGGTCGAGGCTGTGGCTGGCCGCCGGCGCGAAGCAGGCGATCGCGATCCTGCTCGACCTGATGGGCGTCTCGGCGCCCGAGACGATGGAGCGCACCGATGGCTGAGGCGGTCCGGTCCGACGCCGCCGGAGCCGGCCGGCGAGCCCTGGCCCGCGAACGCCGCCTTCGGCCCCGCCGGGCTCACGATCGCCGGCGTGACGGCCGAGGAGCTCGCGGCCGCGTACGGGACGCCGCTGCTCGTCGTCGACGAGGACGACCTCCGCGGACGGTGCCGCGCGATGCGGGCGCGGTTCCCGCGCGTGTTCTACGCCGTCAAGGCGTTCACCTCGCACGCCGTGCTGCGCGTCGCCGTCGAGGAGGGCCTCGACCTGCTCGTCGCGTCCGGCGGCGAGCTCGAGGCCGCGCTGCGCGCCGGGGTGCCCGGCCCGAGGATCGCGATGCACGGCAACAACAAGTCCGACGACGAGCTGTCGGCGGCCGTGGCGGCCGGCGTGTCGTTCGTCGTCGTCGACCACACCGGCGAGCTCGACCGGCTGGACGCGGTCGCCGGCGAGGCCGGCGTCGTGCAGGACGTCCTGATCCGCGCGATCCCGGGCGTGGACAGCGACACGCACCCGTCGATCGCGACCGGTCACGCCGGGTCGACGTTCGGCATGCCGCCGGCCGAGGCGGTGCGCGCCGCCGAGCGCATCGCCGAGCTGCCGGCGCTCCGGTTCGCCGGCGTGCACGCGCACCTCGGTTCCCAACTGCTGGAGGTCCGCCCGTATCTGGAGGAGGTGGACGTCCTGCTCGACCTGCTGGCGGCCATCCGGGATACGACCGGCGCCGTCGGGGGCATCCTCGATGTCGGCGGCGGCTTCGGCGTCCGCTACACGGGCGAGCGTGCCCTCGACGTGGACGATCTGGCCGGCCGCGTGATCGAGCGCGTGCGCGAGGGCGCCGCCGAGCGAGGCCTCGTGCGCGCCGACCGTCGCCGTCGAGCCGGGTCGCTCGCTCGTCGCCAACACCACGGTGACGCTGTACCGGGTCGGCGCGGTGAAGGACGTCGGCGGCCGCCGGTCCGCCGCCGTCGACGGTGGCATGTCGGACAACCCGCGCCCGTCCCTGTACGGCGCTCGATACGAGCTGGCGCCGCGGGCCCGCCGCGCGCGGCGGCGACCCGGGCGGTCACGATCGTCGGGCGGCACTGCGAATCCGGCGACGTCCTCGCCGACCGGGTCGACATGCCGGCCGATCTGCGCCGCGGCGACCTGCTGGCGATGGCGGCGACGGGCGCGTACACCTACGCGATGGCCAGCGCCTACAACCGGGTGGGCCGCCCTGCCGTGGTCGGTGTGCGGGCAGGCACCGTCACACCGTGGCTCCGCCGCGAGGACGCGGCCGACCTCGACCGGCTGGAGACGGCGGCGCACCGGCTCGAGCCCGCCCCTCCGATCCCGGACGGCGTCACGATCCGGCGGGCGACGCCGCGTGACGCCGGCGCCTTCCTCGCGTTCTGG
>CAWHGC010000004.1:0-153069 GCA_963828885.1 uncultured Actinomycetes bacterium | reverse complement strand
GATCCGTCATTGGCGCGGCCATCGTACGGGTCGGGCGGGGTCGGGCGGGGTCCGGCCGGGGACGGGCGGGGTTCGGATGGTGCCCCCGGCAGGACTCGAACCTGCGCTTCCGCCTCCGGAGGGCGGCACTCTATCCGCTGAGCTACGGGGGCGGAGTGCTCGCAGTCTAGCAACGGGCTCGCTTGTGCTCTCCGGTCGCCCGCCTGCACGGGCGCGCGTGAGGGGACCCTCTATGCTCCGGGGCATGGCCCACCGCGTCCTGGTCGTCGACGACGACCCCGTGATCGTCCGCCTGCTGGAGGTGAACCTTCGGCTGGACGGCTACGAGGTGGAGACGGCCTCGCGCGGGGAGGAGGCGTTGGAGCGGGCCGCCGCCACCGGCCCCGACCTGGTGATCCTCGACGTCATGATGCCCGGCCTCGACGGGTGGGAGACCTGTCGCCGCCTGCGCGAGCAGCCGTCCTTCGGATCGACGCCGGTCGTGTTCCTGTCCGCGCGCGCACAGGACGACGACCGGGCCAGGGGCCTCGAGCTCGGATCGGTCTCGTACGTCACGAAGCCGTTCGACCCGGTGCAGCTGATGGAGCTCGTGCGCACGCTGCTCGTCCGGCGGCGACGCCGTCACGATCGGCGAGGACGTCGGCGCAGGAGGGCGACCCCCGGTGATCGAGGAGCGGCTGGCGGCGCTGGTGCGCGAGGCCGTCGCGACGGCCGGCCTCGGGCTGGACCCCGAGGACGTCCCCGAGCCCGAGATCCTCGCGCCCAAGCAGAAGGAGCACGGCGACTTCGCGACGAACGTCGCGCTGGCGCTCGCGAAGCGGGCCGGTCGCCCGCCGCGCGAGGTCGCGGCGGCGATCCTCGACGCCCTGCCGGTCGGCGGCGACCTGATCGAGCGCGCCGAGATCGCCGGTCCGGGCTTCCTCAACCTGTTCGTGCGCGACGACTGGCTGTACGACGCCCTGCGCGATGTCGTCACGCGTGGCGCCGACTACGGCCGGTCCCCGGCGGACGGCCGGCGCGTGCAGGTCGAGTTCGTCAGCGCGAACCCGACGGGACCGCTGACGCTCGGGCACGCGCGCAACGCCGTCATCGGCGACGCGCTCGCGCGGCTGCTGGCGTTCACCGGGTGGACCGTCGAGCGCGAGTACTACTTCAACGACGCCGGCGGCCAGATGGACCGGTTCGGCGCGTCGGTGGAGGCGCAGCTACCTCCAGCTCGCCGGCCGCGAGGCGGAGGTGCCCGAGGACGGCTACCACGGCGCGTACATCGGCGAGCTCGCCGCCGACATCCTGGCGACCGAGGGGCGCGGGACTCGCCGACCTCCCGCCCGACGAGCGGTTCGTGCGACTGCGCGAGGAGGGCGCGCGCCGCGTCATGACGTGGATCCGCGCGTCGTTGGAGCGGTTCGGCGTCACGTTCGACGTGTTCTTCTCCGAGCGGCTGCTGGAGGAGCGCGGCGAGATCGAGACGGCGCTCGAGCGCCTCCGCGAGCGCGGCCACGCGTACGAGGCCGACGGCGCCGTGTGGTTCCGCGCCACCGAGTTCGGCGACGACAAGGATCGACCGGTGATCCGCTCGAACGGCGCGCACACGTACCTCGCCGCCGACATCGCGTACATCGTCGACAAGTACGGCCGCGGGTTCGACCGGCTGATCTACGTCCTGGGCGCCGACCATCACGGGACCGTCGCGCGGCTGAAGGGCGCGGCCGAGGCGCTCGGCTTCGATCAGGAGCGCATGGAGATCGTGATCTACCAGTGGGTGTCGTTCCTGCGCGGCGGCGAGCCGGTCGCCATGAGCAAGCGAGCCGGCACCTTCATCGGCCTCGACGAGCTGATCGACGAGGTCGGCGTCGACGCCGCGCGGTTCACGTTGCTCACGCACTCGAACGACTCCACGATGAGCTTCGACCTCGAGGTCGTGCAGCGCCAGAGCATGGACAACCCTGTGTACTACGTGCAGTACGCGCACGCGCGCCTCGCCAGCATCCTCGCGAGGGCGCAGCGCGACGGGGTCGCACAGAAGCCGGTCGAGGAGACCGACCTCTCGCTGCTCACGCACGAGGCCGAGCTCGACCTCATGCGCGCGATCGCGGAGCTGCCGCAGCTGATCGCGCTGGCCGCGGAGCTGCGTGCGCCGCACCGACTCTCGTTCGCCGCGCAGGAGCTGGCGGCCCGCGTGCACCGGTTCTACACGGAGTGCCGGGTCGTCTCCGACGACGCCCCCCTCACGCGGTCGAGGCTGTGGCTGGCCGCCGGCGCGAAGCAGGCGATCGCGATCCTGCTCGACCTGATGGGCGTCTCGGCGCCCGAGACGATGGAGCGCACCGATGGCTGAGGCGGTCCGGTCCGACGCGCCGGAGCCGGCCGGCGAGCCCTGGCCCGCGAACGCCGCCTTCGGCCCCGCCGGGCTCACGATCGCCGGCGTGACGGCCGAGGAGCTCGCGGCCGAGTACGGGACGCCGCTGCTCGTCGTCGACGAGGACGACCTCCGCGGACGGTGCCGCGCGATGCGGGCGCGGTTCCCGCGCGTGTTCTACGCCGTCAAGGCGTTCACCTCGCACGCCGTGCTGCGCATCGCCGTCGAGGAGGGCCTCGACCTGCTCGTCGCGTCCGGCGGCGAGCTCGAGGCCGCGCTGCGCGCCGGCGTGCCCGGCTCGAGGATCGCGATGCACGGCAACAACAAGTCCGACGACGAGCTGGCGGCGGCCGTTGCGGCCGGCGTGTCGTTCGTCGTCGTCGACCACACCGGCGAGCTCGACCGGCTGGACGCGGCCGCCGGCGAGGCCGGTGTCACGCAGGACGTCCTGATCCGCGCGATCCCGGGCGTGGACAGCGACACGCACCCGTCGATCGCGACCGGTCACGCCGGGTCGACGTTCGGCATGCCGCCGGCCGAGGCGGTGCGCGCCGCCGAGCGCATCGCCGAGCTCCCGGCGCTCCGGTTCGCCGGCGTGCACGCGCACCTCGGTTCCCAGCTGCTGGAGGTCCGCCCGTATCTGGAGGAGGTGGACGTCCTGCTCGACCTGCTGGCGGCGATCCGGGATTCGACCGGCGCCGTCGGGGAGCATCCTCGATGTCGGCGGCGGCTTCGGCGTCCGCTACACGGGCGAGCGTGCCCTCGACGTGGACGGTCTGGCCGGCCGCGTGCTCGAGCGCGTGCGCGAGGGCGCCGCCGCGCGAGGTCTCGCGGTGCCGACCGTCGCCGTCGAGCCGGGTCGCTCGCTCGTCGCCAACACCACGGTCACGCTGTACCGGGTCGGCGCGGTGAAGGACGTCGGCGGCCGCCGGTCCGCCGCCGTCGACGGCGGCATGTCGGACAACCCGCGCCCGTCCCTGTACGGCGCTCGGTACGAGCTGGCGCTCGCGGGCCCGCCTCGCGCGGCGGCGACCCGGGCCGTCACGATCGTCGGGCGGCACTGCGAATCCGGCGACGTCCTCGCCGACCGGGCCGACATGCCGGCCGATCTGCGCCGCGGCGACCTGCTGGCCATGGCGGCGACGGGCGCGTACACGTACGCGATGGCCAGCGCCTACAACCGGGCGGGCCGCCCTGCGGTGGTCGGTGTGCGGGCAGGCACCGTCACACCGTGGCTCCGCCGCGAGGACGCGGCCGACCTCGACCGGCTGGAGGCGGCGGCGCACCGGCTCGAACCGGCCCCTCCGATCCCGGAGGGCGTCACGATCCGGCCGGCGACGCCGCGTGACGCCGGCGCCTTCCTCGCGTTCTGGTCGGCCATCGTGGCCGAGCGGCGCTACGTGCGCAGCGAGACCGTCCGCCACTCCGCCCGGGTGTATCGCGCGCGCTTCCGCCACGCCTGGACCGACCGCGAGGCCCAGGTCCTCGCGGTGGACGGGGACCGTGTCGTCGGCCACCTGTACGTGCAGCGCGAGGAGCACCCGGCCACGCGGCACGTCGCGACGCTCGGCATCGCGGTGGCGGCCTCGCACCGCCGGCTCGGGATCGGTGCCGCGCTGATGTCGGAGTGCCTGCGATGGGCGCGCGAGGCCGGCGTCGAGAAGATCCTGCTCTCGGTGTACCCGCACAACACCGGCGCCATCGCGCTGTACCGCTCGTTCGGGTTCGTCGAGGAGGGCAGGCTCGCCCGGCAGTCCCGGAAGTCCTACGGTGACGAGGACGAGATACTGATGGCCACCTGGCTCGGGGGAGCGGGGAGCGGCGAGGAGCGGGCCGAGGAGCGGGATGAGCGAGCGCACCGTCAGGGTCGGGTTGCTCGGCTGCGGCAACGTCGGCGCGGCCCTGCTCCGCCTGCTGCACGACCTCGCCGACGACATCGAGATGCGCGCGGGCTGCCGCGTCGAGGTGACGCGGGTCGCCGTGCGGGATCCGGAGCGCACCCGGGACGTGCCCCTGCCGCCCGAGGCCTTCACCACCGACGCGGCCGGCGTCGTCGACGCGGCCGACGTCGACGTCGTGTGCGAGCTGATGGGCGGCGTCGATCCCGCGAAGGACCTGATCCTGCGGGCCCTCGGGTCCGGCAAGCCCGTCGTGACGGCGAACAAGGAGCTGCTGGCGAGCCACGGCCGCGAGCTGTTCGACGCGGCCGACGCGCGGGGCGTCGACCTGTACTTCGAGGCGGCGGTGGCCGGCGGCATCCCGCTGATCCGGCCGCTGAAGGAGTCGCTCGCCGGCGAGCGCATCCGCCGCATGCTCGGCATCGTGAACGGGACGACGAACTACGTCCTCACGCAGATGTCGGACCACGGGTCCTCGTTCGACGATGCGCTCGCCGAGGCGCAACGCCTGGGCTACGCGGAGGCCGATCCCACCGCCGACGTCGAGGGCCACGACGCGGCGGCGAAGTGCGCGATCCTCGCGTCGATCGCGTTCAACGCGCGCGTGGTCGCCGCCGACGTGTACCGCGAGGGCATCTCCGGCGTCACGCCGCAGGACATCGCCGACGCCCGGCGGATGGGCTACGTCGTGAAGCTGCTCGCGATCGCCGAGCTCCAGGGCGAGGCCATCACCGCCCGCGTGCATCCGGCCATGATCCCTGCGTCGCACCCGCTCGCGAGCGTCCGTGACGCCTTCAACGCGGTGTTCATCGAGGGCGAGCGGGTCGGACAGCTGATGTTCTACGGGCGCGGCGCCGGCGGCGATCCGACGGCCGTGTCGGTGGCCGGCGACCTGGTCACGGTGGCGCGGCACCTGATCGCCGGCGGTCACGGCGTCGGATGCACGTGCCGCCTCGACCGGCGGATCCGCTCGATGGACGACACGACCGGGCAGTACTACCTGAACCTGCACGTGGAGGACCGGCCGGGCGTCCTGGCGGAGATCGCCGACCACTTCGGCCGCAACGGCGTGTCGATCGAGCGCGTGTGGCAGGAGGGCTCCGGCGACGAGGCGACGCTCGTGTTCATCACGCACCGTGCACAGGAGGGCGCCTTCCAGAAGACCCTGCAGGAGCTCCGGGAGCTGACGGCGGTGCGCGCCGTGCAGAGCCTGCTCCGCGTGGAGGGCGAGGAGTGAGCGCGGGCGCCCACCAGTGGCGCGGCCTGATCGAGGAGTACCGCGCACGCCTGCCCGTCACCGACGCGACGCCGGTCGTCACGCTGCGGGAGGGCGGCACGCCGCTCGTGCGCAGCGGGCCGCTGTCGGAGGAGACCGGCTGCGAGGTCTGGCTCAAGTACGACGGCGCGAACCCGACCGGATCGTTCAAGGACCGCGGCATGACGCTCGCCATCAGCAAGGCGGTCGAGGAGGGCGCGAAGGCGATCGTGTGTGCCTCGACCGGCAACACCAGCGCGTCGGCCGCCGCGTACGCCGCGAAGGCCGGACTCACGTGCGCCGTCCTCGTGCCGAAGGGCAAGGTCGCCATGGGGAAGATGGCGCAGACCCTCGTGCACGGCGCGCGCGTCCTCGAGGTCGACGGCAACTTCGACGCCTCGCTCGAGCTCGCGAAGGATCTGGCCGAGCGCTATCCGATCACGCTGGTCAACAGCGTGAACCCGTACCGGCTCCAGGGGCAGAAGACGGCGGCGTTCGAGATCTGCGACGCGCTCGGGCGCGCGCCCGACCTGCACTGCGTACCGGTCGGCAACGCCGGCAACATCTCGAGTCACTGGCTCGGCTACTCGGAGTACCTCGCCGACGGCGTGATCCACGAGCCGCCGCAGCTGTTCGGGTTCCAGGCGGCCGGCGCCGCGCCGCTCGTGCTCGGCGCGCCCGTGAAGGACCCGCAGACGATCGCGACGGCGATCCGCATCGGCAACCCGGCGTCGTGGGACCTCGCGGTGAGCGCCGCCACCGAGTCCGAGGGCGCGATCGCCTCCGTCACCGACCGGCAGATCCTCGCCGCGTACCGCCGGGTCGCGCGCGAGGGCCTGTTCGCCGAGCCGGCCAGTGCGGCCAGCGTCGCCGGTCTGCTCCAGATGCACGAGGCCGGCACCCTCCCGGCCGGCGCCACCGTCGTGTGCATCCTCACGGGCCACGGCCTGAAGGACCCGGAGTGGGCGATCTCCGGCGCCGCGCACCCGGTCGTCGTGCCGGCCGACCCCGCGGTCGTCGCCGCCGAGCTCGGCCTGTGAAGGTCACGGTCCGCGTCCCGGCGACGTCGGCCAACCTCGGGCCGGGGTTCGACTGCTTCGGCCTGGCGCTGGACCTGTGCAACGAGGTCACGATCGACACCGAGGCCGAGCCCGGCGTGTCCTGGGAGGGCGAGGGCGCCGACGAGCTCCCGACCGACGGCTCCGACATGGTGAGCCGGGGGATCGCCACCACCCTGGAGCAGCAGGTGCGACACCACCCGGGCGCCGCGATCCCCAGCTTCGGCATGCACGGCGTGAACCGGATCCCCCTCGAGCGGGGGCTCGGCTCGTCGAGCGCGGCCGCCGTCGCCGGCGTCGCGATCGCGGGCGTGCTGTTGGGGCGAGGCGGGCTTCGACCCGTCGGATCCCGACTCCGCCTACACGATGTTCGCGCTACGCGGCTCAGCTGGAGGGCCACCCCGACAATGCGGCTCCGGCCGCGTTCGGCGGGCTCACCGTGATCGCCGACGGCTTCGTCGCGCCGATGCAGGTCCACCCCGCTCTGCGGCCGGTGGCCCTGATCCCGGAGGTGCGGCTCTCGACGGCGGCCGCGAGGGAGGCCCTGCCGGACCAGGTGTCACGGACCGACGCGGTCTTCAACGTCGCCCACGGGGCGCTGGTGGTGCGCGCGCTGACGCAGGATCCGGACCTCCTCCCGGTGGCGCTGCGGGACCGACTCCATCAGGACGTGCGCCTCGCGTTCGCTCCCGAGGTCCGGGAGGTCTTCCGCGATCTCGACGGGCGAGGCGTCCCGGTCTGCGTCTCGGGCTCCGGGCCGACGCTCCTGGCGTTCGAGTCGGACGACCGATCGGTGCCGGACCCCGGCCCGGGATGGCGCGTGCTCCGGACCGCCGTGCGGGCGACCGGCGTCGAGGTCGTCCCGCAGTAGTTCCGCCGCCGGACGCTTATCGGAAGCTCGTTCGGGGCCGAACCTCATTGCATGCCGTTCACGGCGACCCTAGACTCGAACGGCCCGCAGGGACGCCGCACGGCGCCCGTGGCCACCATCCCATGACGGCCGATCCCCACCCTGAGCAGGAGTCGCAGCGCGACACATCGAAGGCCGGCGCGCCGGTCCTCGTCACCGACCTCGCCAGCAAGACCCTCGCGGTCAAGGAGGGCGAGACCTTCCTCTACTGCGACCTCGAGGGCAACCTCGATCACGGCGGCGACTACGGCCTCGGGCTCTACCACCGCGACACGCGCTACCTCTCGCAGTTCCGCATGACCGTCTCCGGGCGCGACCCGGTGCTGCTGTCGTCCTCGTCGGAGCGCGCGTACATGTCGCACGTCGACCTCACGAACCCCGACCTGTACGAGGGCGACCAGGTCGTGGTGCCGCAGCAGACGCTGAACATCCGGCGGATCCGCGCGATCAACGGCCGGCTGTTCGAGCGGGTGCGGGTGAAGAACTACAACGCCCACGCGGTCTCGCTCGACCTCGAGTTCTCCCTGGCCGCCGACTTCGCCGACATCTTCGAGGTCCGCGGCATGGTGCCGGAGGACCACGGCGAACTGGACGCGCCGGTCGTGCACGATCGAACGGTGGAGTTCGCCTACGACGGGCGCGACCACGTCCGGCGGATGACCCGGGTCGAGTTCGCCACCGTGCCCGACGGCGCCGAGGTCGACGAGGCCGGCACCGTCACCGTCACCTTCCGCCTGCACCTGGGTCCGTATCAGACCCGGATGCTCGGCCTCACCGTCGATACGATCGCCGACGACGTCGAGCCGGACCCGATCGAGTTCGACGTCGCCGTGCACGACCTGCGCCGCTCGTACGAGGACTTCGAGCGCGACTCCACGCAGGTGGTGACCGACAACGAGCTGTTCGATCAGCTGCTCGCCCGCTGCATCCGGGACGTGCGCGCCCTGTCCACGCGGACGGCGGACGGCCACATGATGCTCGCGGCCGGCATCCCCTGGTACGTGACGCTGTTCGGACGCGACGCGCTCATCGCCTCCCACCAGCTGCTGTCGGTCAACCCCGACCTCGCGCGCGACACCCTCGAGCTCCTCGCCCGCCACCAGGGCACGAAGGAGGACCCGTGGCGCGACGAGGAGCCCGGCAAGATCCTGCACGAGATCCGCCAGGGCGAGCTCGCCGGGTCCGGCGCCGTCCCGCACACGCCGTACTACGGCTCGATCGACGCGACGCCGTGGTTCCTGATCGTGTACGGCGCGCACCTGCGCTGGACGGGCGACCTCGAGTTCGCCCGCGCGCTCCTGCCCAACGCCGAGGCCGCGCTGCGCTGGATCGACGAGTACGGCGATCGCGACGGTGACGGGTTCGTGGAGTACCAGACGCGCTCACCGGGCGGGATCCGCAACCAGGGGTGGAAGGACTCCCACGACGCGATCGTGCACGCCGACGGCCGCATCGCGGAGACGCCGATCGCGCTGAGCGAGGTGCAGGCGTACGTGTACCTCGCGAAGCTCCGCATGGCCGACGTGTACGAGGCCCTGGGCGACGACCGGAAGGCGGAGTTCCTGCGCGGCCAGGCGCACGAGCTGAAGGGCCGGTTCAACTCGGCGTTCTGGATGGAGGACGAGCAGTTCTTCGCCGGCGCGCTGGACCGGGACAAGCGGCAGGTCCGCACGGTGATGTCGAACCCGGGGCACGCGCTGTACTGCGCCATCGCCGACGACGACAAGGCGCGCTCGACGGCCAAGCGGCTGCTCGCGCCCGACATGTTCAGCGGCTGGGGTATCCGCACGCTGAGCAAGTCGGCGGCCGCGTACAACCCCATGAGCTACCACAACGGCTCCGTGTGGCCCCACGACAACGCGCTGATCGCGGCCGGGCTGAAGCGCTACGGGTTCGTGCGGTCGACGAACCGGGTGGCGACGGCGCTGTTCGACGCGGCGATCCACGCCGACTACATGCGGCTGCCCGAGCTCTTCTGCGGCTTCACCCGCCGGTCGCCGAACAAGCCGGTCAGCTACCCGGTGGCGTGCAGCCCCCAGGCCTGGGCGGCCGGCTCGCCGTTCCTGATGCTGCAGTCGATGCTCGGCATCTCGGCGAGGGCCGAGCGGAACCTGCTCACGGTCAACGAGCCGCACCTGCCGTCGTGGCTGCACACGGTGGAGCTGCGCAACCTCCGCGTCGGCGTCGAGCCGCATCACGCTGCTGTTCCGCCGCGAGGGCGACATCACCTCGTTCAGCCTGCTGCAACGCGAGGGCGACATCCGCGTGGTGATGGAGGAGTAGCGCAGCTCAGGGATCGCACGGTCCGGTGTCGGCCGGCGACGTGAGCTGGGTGGCGCGGTCGACGAGCGGGAGGACCTGGCCCGACGTGATCGCGTAGCCGGTGTTCCGGTCCATCGTCGAGGCCGCGAACACCACGCCGGCCACCTGCCCGTTCGTCAGCACGAAGGGCCCTCCGCTGTTGCCGGGGCGCACCACGGTCTGCAGCTCGTAGATGCGCCGCAGGACGGCGTCGCGGCCGTAGATGTCGCGTCCGGTCGCGTCGAACGCCGCCCGGATCGCGGCGCGCCGGCCGGTCAGCGGTCCGCCCTCGGGATAGCCGAGCACGGCGCCGGACGTGCCGCGGCCCCACTCGGAGGACGCCAGCCGCAGCGGCGGCGCGGAGAGCCCCGGCACCCGCAGCACGGCGATGTCGAGTGCCCCGTCGAACACCACGGTCGTGGCCGGCAGCGGTCCGAGGCTCTCGCTGCGCACGCGCGGATCGTCCCCACCGGCGACGACGTGCGCGTTCGTCACGACGAGACCGGGCGCCGCCACGAACCCGCTGCCCTCCTGGATGTGGTCGCACGCCGCCTCCACGATCTGCACGGTGCTGCCGTCCGCCGGCGTCGAAGGCCTGCTGCGCCTCGGCGTCGGTCGGCGGCGGCACGGGGGCGGCCGGCATCGGCGGCAGTCCCAGGAAGACGTCCGGGAAGCCGAGCACGTTGAGGAACCGCCGCGCCTCGCCGATCAGCGAGGGCGGCTCCGGCAGCGTCGTCGCGAGGATCCGCACGATCGCCGAGCGCTCGATCTGTCTGGAGACCGCCGGCACCGGCCCCGTCGCGAGGTTCAGCGCCATGAACCAGATCACCAGCAGGGTCGCCGTCACCGACACGAAGGAGCCGCCGATCGTGTCGGCCCGCCGCAGCCGGGTCTGCACGACCCGCGTGCGCAGCCGGGTGCCGGCGAGCCATCCCGACGCCGTCGCCGATCGCGCCGGCGACGAAGAGGGTGCCGACGGCGAGCGCGGCCTGCGTGCCCGGGCGCTCGGCGAGCTGCGCCACATGCGGGGCCAGCAGGGTGCCGCCGACCAGCCCCAGTCCGAGGCCCACGTAGGTCGCGAGCTGCTGCGTGGCGCCGCGCCGATAGCCCGTGTACCCGGCGACGAGGAGCAGCGCGATCAGCAGGAGGTCGAGGAGGCTCACGCTGCGGCCATGCTCCCACAGGGTCTGGGCCGCACCGGCCGTGGAGACCGACCGCCCGGGTCTAGACTGCGGATGTGGTCACGATCGCCCACATCTCCGATCCGCACGTCGGCTCGCCGTACTTCGTGCCGAACCTGATGAACCGCGTCATCTCGGAGCTGAACGAGCTGGCGCCGGACGTGGTGATCTGCACGGGCGACCTGACGAACGAGGGCTACCGCCAGGAGTACAAGAACTGGGTCGCGTACCGCGAGCGGATCCAGTCGCCGGTGTTCACCGTCACCGGCAACCACGACGCCCGCAACGTCGGGTACCTGCACTTCGAGGACCTGATCGGGCCGCGCCACTGGGTGAACGACGTGAAGGGCGTGCGCATCGTCGGCGCCGACTCGTCGGAGCCCGACCTGAACGAGGGGCAGATCGGGCGCGAGCGGTACCCGTGGATCCGCGAACAGTTCGCCGGCCCCGCCGACCTGAAGATCTTCGCGATCCATCACCACCTGATCCCGGTGCCGGGCACGGGCCGCGAGCGGAGCACCGTGACCGACGCGGGCGACCTGCTCGAGGTCCTCATCACGAGCGGCGTGAACATCGTGCTGTCCGGGCACAAGCACGTGCCGTACGTGTGGCGCCTGGAGAACATGTACATCGCGAACGCCGGCACGGTCTCGTCGCTGCGGCTGCGCGGGTACACGAAGCCCTGCTACAACGTGCTGGAGTTCGAGGGCGACGAGGTGAAGATCCACCGGCGGTTCCCGTTCGGTGGCTCCAACGTGATCGCCCACTTCTCGCTCACCACCGGCGCGCAGTACCACCGGGAGCTGGAACCCCCGGTGCAGGAGCGCGGCGTCCAGGTGGGCGAGGAGCGGTAACCGCGAGCGAGAGGTCTCCCGCCATCCGCGTCATCGTCCTGGTCGACGGCGAGCACTACCCCCCGGTCACGCGCTGGGCGATCGACGTCGCCCGAGAACGTGGCTACGAGGTGGTGGCGGCCCTGCTGGTCGGCGGCGTGGAGAAGCTGCGGCCCGACGAGCCGATCGAGGTCGGCGTGCCGCTGATCCCGGTCCGTGGCGCCCGCATGGCCTCGCTCGGCGCGGCGATCTCGGCGCACGCGCCCGAGGGCGTCCTCGACCTGTCCGACGAGCCGATCCTCGGCTACCGCGAACGGATGGAGCTCGCCGCCGTCACGCTGTCGGCGGGGATCCCCTACATCGGACCCGACTTCCGGCTCGACCCGCCGGTGCAGGGCCCGCCGCTGTCCGCGCCGACGCTCGCCGTCATCGGCACCGGCAAGCGCGCCGGCAAGACCGCCGTCGCCGGTGAGGTCGCCCGCCTGGCCGACTCGATGGGACTGGACCCGATCGTCGTCGCGATGGGCCGCGGCGGTCCGCCCGAGCCCGAGGTCGCCGAGGCGGGGTCCGTCGACCTCGAGCGGCTGCTGGCGCTCGTGCGCGAGGGCCGACACGCGGCCTCCGACTACCTCGAGGACGCCCTCACGACCGGCGTCACGACGGTGGGCGCACGCCGGGCCGGCGGCGGCCTCGCCGGCGGGCCGTGGGCCTCCAACGTGCGCGAGGCCGCCGAGCTCGCGGCCGCCCGCGGCCCGGGGCTCGTGATCCTCGAGGGCAGCGGCGCCGCCGTGCCGCCCGTGCCCTGGGACGCCGGCGTGCTGGTGGTGCCGGCCTCGGCGCCCCCCGAATACCTCGGCGGCTACCTGGGCCCGTTCCGCCTGTTGCTATCGGACCTGGTGGTGTTTACAATGGCTGCCGACCCCGATCAGGGGTCCGAGAACCTCTCCGCACTGCGCTCCCATCTCCAGCGTTTCCACGGTGATGCCCGGCACGTAGTGACCGACCTCTCCCCGGTACCGCTGGCGGATGTGCAGGGCAGGAGGGCGTTCTTCGCCACCACGGCACCGAGGGCGGTCGCCGAACGGCAGGTCCGGCACCTGGAGTCCGCCTCAGGATGCACCGTGGTGGGGTGGTCCGCGCGGTTGGCCGATCGAGCGGGCCTCACGCAAGACCTGGACGAGGCCGACGACTACGACGTCCTCCTCACCGAGCTGAAGGCCGCCGCCGTCGATGTGGCGTGCGAGCGGGCCCTCGGCAGGGGGGCGGAGGTCGTGTTCGTCGACAACCGGGTCGTCGCGATCGAGGGTCGAGATCGACCTCGACGTGGCGCTCCGCGAGGTGGTCGAGGTCGTGCGCCAACGGGGCGGCGACCGCCACTAGCGAGCCGGGAGCAGAGCCGGTGAGTACGAGGGGATCCAAGACGCCGCACATCCTCATCTCCGACCATGAGCAGGGCCTGCCCTTCTCGAAGGGCCTCATGGCGTCCCAGGTCATGGTGACCGGCCTGTCGCCGTTCCGCTCCTACCAGGTGGCGGAGGCGGTCGAGGACCGGCTGATCGACCTCGCGCAGCCCTCGGTCACCTCCTCCGAGCTCGGGGAGATCACGCTGGGCGTCCTGCGCGAGGTGGCGGGGGAGCGGTACGCGAAGAACTTCATCCGCTGGCGGGAGGTGGAGTCGCTCGACATCCCGCTGGTCGTGCTGATCGGCGGCACGACCGGGGTCGGGAAGTCGACCCTCGCCACGCAGCTCGCCGCGCGGCTGGGCATCGTGCGCGTCGTCGCCACCGACGCGATCCGCGAGGTCATGCGCTCGATGTTCAGCGCCGAGCTCATGCCCACGCTCTACACGTCCTCGTTCCAGGCCGACACCGCGCTGCGCGAGCCCCCGAAGGGCGCGGCCGACGCCCTCACCGTGGGGTTCCGCGAGCAGACGGCGGCGGTGGCGGTGGGCATCAACGCCCTCGTCGACCGGGCCGCCGTGGAGGGGACCAGCATCGTGATCGAGGGCGCGCACGTGGTACCGGGATTCTTCGACGCCGCCGCCGAGCGCATCCTCGCGGTGCCGGTCGTGCTGACGGTGGAGGACGAGGACATGCACCGGAGCCACTTCGTCGCCCGCGGCAACGACGTGATCGCGCGGCCGGCGCAGCGCTACGCGGAGGGGTTCGAGAACATCCGCCGGCTGCAGCGCTACGTGAAGTCGCAGGCGCTGTCGCACGGCGTGCCGATCATCCCCAACTACAACTTCGACCAGGCGCTCGCCTCGGTGATCGACCTGGTCATGGAACGGACGACGGACCGCGCCAAGCAACTCCGCGGCGTGGCGGCGTCAGTGCAGGAAGGAAGGACACGATGAGGCTGTTCCTCGACACCGGAAGCATCGAAGAGATCCGCGAGATCAACCGCTGGGGCGTGCTGACCGGGGTCACCACCAACCCCAGCTTGATCGCGAAGGAGCACGAGGACCCCGAGCACATCTGGAAGCTGATCCTCGAGGAGGTCAAGGGCGACGTCTCCCTCGAGGTGACGGAGACCACCGCCGACGCCATGTACGAGCAGGGCGTGGGCCTGGCGCAGAAGGGCGAGAACGCCGTCGTGAAGGTGCCCATGACGCCGGCCGGCCTCGAGGCCGGCTCGCGCCTGGTCGCCGACGGCACTCGGATCAACGTGACGCTCGTCTTCTCACCGGCGCAGGCGATCCTGGCCGCCGAGATCGGCGCGTACATCGTCTCGCCCTTCATCGGGCGGATCGACGACGCGGCCGCCGACGGCATGCACGCGCTGCGACAGATCTGCGAGATCTACGAGGTGCAGGGCTACGAGACCAACGTCCTGGCCGCGTCCCTGCGCCACCCCATGCACGTGGTGGACGCCGCGCTCGCCGGCGCCGACATCGCCACGATGCCCTACGACGTCTTCACGAAGCTCGTGAAGCATCCACTCACCGACATCGGCCTGGATCGATTCCAGGCCGACTGGAACACGCTCCAGCAGGACCTGAAGGGAGGGGCATAGCCCCATGGAAACGACCGACCGAAACGCCCTCGAAGGCAAACTGATCCCGGAACTCCAGAAGATCGCGACGAGCCTCGGGATCGAGGGCACGCAGCGCCTGCGCAAGTCAGGCCTGATCGATGCCATCGTGGCCCAGGGCGACGGCAACGGCTCGGGCGGCTCCGCCGCTCCGTCCGCGCCCGCACGCACCGGCGGTGACGCCGACGGCGACGGGGGCGAGCGACCGGCCCGCGACCGCGGTCCGCAGGCCTCGACCGAGACCGACGACCGACCGCGTTCGGACGACCGGCCCCGGACCGACACCGACCGCGACCAGCAGGACGAGATGGACGACGACGGCCCGCAGGGAGCGGACCGTGGCGATCGTCCCGTCCGCAGCGACCGCGGCAATCGCAACCGGCGGAGGCCGCAACCAGGGAGGCCGCAACCAGGGCGGGGGCCAGAACCGCGACCAGAACCGCGGCGGGGCGACCAGAACCGCGACCGTGACCAGAACCGAGGTGGCGGGACCAGAACCGCGACCAGAACCGCGGCGGAGGCGACCAGAACCGCGACCGCGAGGGCCGCCGCCAGCGGCCGTCCCGCGAGGACCGCCGCCGCCAGCGCGAGGAGCGCCGCGTTCGCGAGGAGGCCGACCGCGAGACGGAGCTGCTGACGGCGCCCACGGCCACCGGGCTGCTCGACATCCTGCCCGAGGGCTACGGGTTCCTGCGGACCTCCGGCTACCTGCCGGGGCCGGAGGACATCTACGTCTCGCTGTCGCAGGTCCGCCGCGCCATGCTCCGCAAGGGCGACATGCTGACGGGCAAGATCCGCCGTCCGCGTGACAACGAGAAGTACGCGGCGCTGCTCGAGATCGAGACGATCAACGACATGGACCCCGAGGCCGCGAAGGCCCGGCCCAGCTACGACAAGCTCACGCCGCTCTTCCCCGACGAGCGGTTCCGCCTCGAGCACGAGGGCTCCGGCGTCGCCGAGCGCATCATCGACATGGTGGCGCCCATCGGCAAGGGCCAGCGCGGCATGGTCGTCTCGCCGCCGAAGGCGGGCAAGACCACGATCCTCAAGCAGATCGCGAACGGCATCGTGGCCTCGAGCCCGGACACCCACGTCATCGTGCTCCTGGTCGACGAGCGGCCGGAGGAGGTCACGGACTGGCAGCGCACCGTGCAGGCGGCCGAGGTCGTCTACTCCACGTTCGACAAGCCGGCCGACCAGCACATCCAGGTCACCGAGCTCGTGCTCGACCGGGCGCGCCGCCTGGCCGAGATGGGACGGGACGTGGCGGTGCTCCTGGACTCGATCACCCGGCTGGCCCGCGCGTACAACCTGGCGGCCCCGGCCTCGGGCAAGATCCTGTCCGGCGGCGTGGACTCGACCGCGCTGTACCCGCCGAAGCGCTTCTTCGGCGCCGCTCGCAACCTCGAGGAGGGCGGCTCGCTCACGATCATCGCGAGCGCGCTGGTCGAGACCGGGTCCCGCATGGACGAGGTGATCTTCGAGGAATTCAAGGGCACCGGGAACATGGAGCTGCGTCTGGATCGTTCACTGGCCGAGAAGCGGCTGTTCCCGGCGATCAACGTCGACGCCTCGAGCACCCGCAAGGAGGAGCTCCTGATGCCGGTCGAGGAGCTGGCCCTGGTGGTGAAGCTGCGGCGGGTGCTGCACGCGCTCGAGCCCGGCGCCGCCCTGGAGCTCCTCACGGACAAGATCCGGGCCACCAAGTCCAACGACCAGTTCCTGAAGGAGATCGCGAAGGCGCCGTCCGGCGGCTAACCCGCACCGCGGGTACGCTGGTCGGGGCACCGGAAACGAGGAGATCGACATGAAGCAGGGCATCCATCCCGACTATCAGATCGCGAACGTCCACTGTTCGTGCGGGAACACGTTCCAGACACGCTCCACCGTGAGCGAGATCCGCGCCGAGATCTGCTCGGCCTGCCACCCGTTCTACACGGGCAAGCAGAAGCTCATGGACCAGGGCGGGCGGGTCGAGCGGTTCCAGCGCCGGTACGCGAAGACGCAGGCCGCCCAGGGTGGGGCGGCCCCGTCCGCGCCGGCGCCGGCCGCGAGCGAGTAACGCGGCCGCATGGCCGAGCGACGCACCGACGACCAAGGACCATCTCTACGGCGGCCAGGCCGTCATCGAGGGCGTCATGATGCGCGGCGCCGACCACTGGGCCGTGGCGGTGCGCCGCCCGTCGGGCGAGATCCACCTCGAGTC
Organism: uncultured Actinomycetes bacterium; assembly: GCA_963828885.1. Lineage (GTDB taxonomy): Bacteria > Actinomycetota > UBA4738 > UBA4738 > HRBIN12 > JALYMB01. Next base: position 136,035 of record CAWHGC010000004.1, on the reverse strand, counting down.
GCACGAGATCGACTCGGTCGTGAAGCGGGTGCCGATCCTCGGGAAGCCGTTCCTGCGCGGCATCATCGTGCTGGGACAGTCGATGGCGATCGGCATGAAGGCGCTCCAGGTGGGCGCCCGGGAGTCCTCCGAGGAGGAGGAGCAGCTCTCGTCGGGGCAGATGGGCATCTCGCTCGGCATCGCGATCGTGCTGTTCATCGGCATCTTCATCCTCGCGCCCACGGTCCTGTTCTCGTGGTTCCAACACCGCGTCAACAGCGACGGCGTCCTCACGAACGTGCTCGAGGGACTCTTCCGCGTCGGCATCTTCGTCGGCTACCTGTTCCTGATCGGCAGGACGAAGGAGATCCACCGGGTGTTCGAGTACCACGGCGCCGAGCACAAGACGATCGCCGCGTACGAGCACGACGAGCCCCTGGTGCCCGAGCAGGTGGACCGGTTCTCCACGGTGCACGTCCGATGCGGCACGAACTTCCTCATCATCGTGATGATCGTCACGATCTTCGTGTTCACGCTGTTCGGGACGCCGGGCATCCTCTGGCGCATCGTGTCGCGGCTCATCGCGATCCCGGTGATCGCGGGGCTCTCGTACGAGGCGCTGCGCCTGGGCGCCAGAGTATCCGGACTCCACCGTGATGCGGGTGCTGATGGCGCCGGGGAAATGGCTCCAGAAGATCACCACCCAGCCACCCGACCATGGCCAGATCGAGGTGGCGATCGCCTCCTTCAACGAGGTGCTGCGTGCCGAGCGCGAGGGCGCCGCGCCCACGGGGACTACGTAGTCGCTCGGAAGTCGCCGGCCAGGGCTCGTCCGAGGTCGATCCATCGGCGTCGAGCAGGAGACCCGGGCAGGGCGTGCGCGCTCGTCCCGTTCGTGGTGAACTTCGGGCAGGTCATTGCATATCTGAGCCCACCGCTCGAAGATGCGGGGAGCCCTCGGACACCCAGGAGGTTGCGCCATGTCTTCCACCGAACTCGACCTGCCGCTCCTGCCCAGCGCCGAGCAGATCCGCCGACGGGAGTTCGCCACGATCCGCAGGGGGTACGACCCCGAGCAGGTGCGTGACTACCTGCGCCAGGTTGCCGCCCAGGTGGAGACGCTGGAGCGTCAGGTGCGGGAGGCCCGCCTCGAGGCCGAATCCGCCCGGTCCACCGGCGCGCAGCCGGAGGCCGAGGCCCAGACGGCACCCGAGACCGCGCCCGATCCCGAGCCCGATCCGACGCCTCAGGTCGACCCCTACGACGAGTTGGCGGAACGGCTCGCCGACCTGATCCGGTCCGCCGACGGGCAGGCCGGGAAGATCATGTCGGAGGCGCAGACGGAGGCGACCCGGCAGCTGAACGAGGCTCGCGCGGAGGCCGACCGGATCCGGACGGACGCGCAGTCCCAGGCCGAGGCGGCGCGCCAGGAGGGGGACGAGGTCCTCCACCACGCGAAGGTCGAGGCCGAGCGGGTCCTGTCGACGCTGTCGACGCGCCGCGAGCATCTCGTCGATCAGCTCCAGCAGATGCAGTCGCGCCTGCTCGGGGTCGCCCAGGAGCTGGAGTCGGCCCTCGGCGAGGACGACGACGACGGCCCGGTCGCGGCAGGTCCCATCCGTCCCGAGGCCCGACGATCCCGGCGTGGCCGATCCCAACTACGAGGCCCTGTGGGTGTCCTCGGAGACGGCCACCATGAACATCGGCGACATCCCCGCCATCGACATCGACTTCGGCGAGGACGACACGGACGCCGACCCGCGCTGACCGCACACCGACCTCCCGGCGGTCGTGTCGCCGGCCGGCGGGGATAATCGGTGCATGCAGGAGCGCCTGAAGGAGATCGAAGCTCGGTACGACGCCATCGAGGCGGAGATGGCCGCGCCCGACGTCGCCTCGGACCTCGATCGTCTGCGCGACCTCGGGCGGAGCTACTCGGAGCTCCAGGAGATCGTCGTCCCGTACCGTGCCTGGCGCGAGGCGCAGCGCCAGGCCGACGACGCCCGTGAGCTCGCGAAGGCCGAGTCCGACCCCGAGATGGCCGCGTACTTCCGCGACGAGGCCGACCAGGCCCAGGGCCGGGCGGAGGCGCTCGTCGCCACCCTCGAGTCGCTGCTGGTGCCGAAGGATCCCAACGACGGCAAGGACGTCATCCTCGAGGTCCGCGCCGGCGCCGGCGGGCAGGAGGCGATGCTGTTCGCGGGCGAGCTCCTGGACATGTACCGCCGGTTCGCCGAGCGGCACCACTGGAAGACCGAGGTCCTGTCCGCCCAGGGGTCGGAGATCGGTGGCCTGAAGGAGGCCGCCCTGGAGATCCGTGGGCGCGACGCCTTCACCAAGCTCAAGCACGAGTCCGGCGTGCACCGCGTGCAGCGCGTGCCGGTCACCGAGTCGCAGGGCCGGATCCACACCTCCACGGCGACGGTCGCCGTCATGCCCGAGGCCGAGGCCGTCGACGTCGAGATCCGGCCCGAGGACATCGAGCTCCAGGTCTTCCGCTCGCAGGGTCCGGGGGGGCAGTCGGTCAACACCACCGACTCCGCCGTTCGGATCACCCACAAGCCCAGCGGCATCGTCGTCACCTGCCAGGAGGAGCGCTCGCAGCTGCAGAACCGCGAGAAGGCCATGCGCTACCTGCGGGCCCGACTCCTCGCACGCGCGCAGGAGGAGGCGGCGGCGAAGGAGGCCTCGTCCCGCCGGGCCCAGGTCGGCACCGGGGACCGCTCGGAGAAGATCCGGACCTACAACTTCCCCGAGGGCCGGGTGACCGACCACCGGATCAAGCTCACGGTGCATCAGCTCCAGGACGTGCTGGCGGGCGACCTCGACGTCTTCGTCGACGCGCTGCAGAACGCGGAGCGGGCCGAGCAGCTCGCCGCGCAGGAGGACTGACGCGTGCGCCCCGCCGAGGTCGTGCACCGCGCCGCCGGCTACCTCGAGCGTCACGACGTGCAGAGTCCGGTGCCGACGGCCGAGGCGCTCCTCGCCCGCGTCCTCGGTCTCACGCGGACCGAGCTGTACACGCGCGAGGCCGGCCTCAGCTCGGCCGAGGCCCGCACCTTCGGGCGAGCGCTGTGCCTGCGGTGCACCGGCACACCGCTCCAGCACCTGACGGGCGAGCAGGGGTTCCGTCACCTCGTCCTCGCGGTGGAGCCGGGCGTCTTCGTGCCGCGGCCGGAGACCGAGATCGTCGTCGAGCACGCGCTGAGCGCCGTCGAGGACCTCGCCGCGCCCGTCGTCATCGACGTGGGCACCGGGACCGGCGCGATCGCGCTCGCCATCGCCGACGAACATCCCGGCGCGCGCGTGACCGCGACCGACGTCGCCCCCGAGGCCGTCGCCCTCGCCGCGCGGAACGCCGAGCGGCTGGAGCTCGCCGTGTCGGTCGTCGCCGGCGACCTGTTCTCCGGCGTCGACCCCTCCCTCCGCGGGACGGTCGACCTCGTCGTCAGCAACCCGCCGTACGTGGAGCCGCACGAGCTCGGGTCGTTGCCGGCCGACGTCCGGGCCGACCCCGAGGTCGCCCTCGCCGGCGGCGTGGAGGTGTACCGGCGCCTGTTCGGCGCCGCGCTCGAGTGGCTGCGCCCCGGAGGGTCGGTGGTCGTGGAGATCGGGGAGCGCAGGGGCGCCGCCGTGTCCGCGGCCGCCGCCGACGCCGGGCTGCTCGAGGTCCGGGTGCTGCCCGACCTCGTGGGGCGAGACCGCGTCGTCGTCGGGCGCCGCCCGTGAGCGCACCGGTCGAGGAGGCCATCGGCGCCGCACTGCGCGGCGAGCTGATCGTGCTGCCGACCGACACCGTCTACGGCATCGGGACCCGGCCGGACGTGCCCGACGCGACGGCCGCCCTCTTCGCCGCGAAGGGGCGTCCGCGCGACCTCGAGCTGCCGGTGCTGGTGCCGTCGCCGGCGTCGGCCGCCGACGTCGCGCGGTTGGACGAGCGCGCGCACCGCCTGGCCGATGCGCTGTGGCCGGGAGCCCTCACGCTGGTGCTGGCCCGGACCGCCGAGAGCCGCCCGTGGGACCTCGGCGGCGACCCGGAGACGGTCGGCGTCCGGGTGCCCCGCCACCCGCTCGCGGTCGCCGTGCTGGCCGGCACCGGGCCGCTCGCCGTCACCAGCGCGAACCGGTCGGGCGAGCCGACGCCGGCCGACTGCGCCGACCTCGAGGAGGTGTTCGGCGACGCGGTGTCGGTGTACCTCTGCGAGGAGACGCCGCTGTCCGGGACGGCCTCGACCGTCGTGGACCTCGCGCACGGGGCGCCGGCGATCCTGCGCGAGGGCTCCATCGGCGAGCGGACGATCCTCGAGCTCCTGGCCGAGGCCTGACACGGACCCCACGCCGGCCGGCCGGCTGAGGCCCACTGCTAGACTCGCCGCGCAGTGACCCACGTCCTCGTGATCTGCACCGGCAACATCTGCCGCTCGCCGATGGCCGAGGGCTTCCTGCGCAGTGTGCTGCAGCGACGGTTCGGCGCCGAGGCGCCCACCGTGGCTTCGGCCGGCACCCAGGGATGGGAGGGGTCGCCCGCGCAGCCCGAGTCGATCGTCGCCGCCCGCGAGCGCGAGGTCGACATCGAGGCCCATGTGGCGAGGCTCCTGACGCCGTCGATGGTCGAGCGCGCCGATCTGGTGCTGGCGATGGCCGGCGAGCACCGCGACGCGGTCGTGCGCGCCTCACCGGATGCGGGCGGACGGACGTTCACGCTGAAGGAGCTGGTCCGGCTCGCGCAGGCGCTCCCGCCGGCGGGCCCCGCCGCCTCGATCGACGACCGAGTGGCCGAGGCCGACGCCCTGCGGCGCGGCGGCTTCGCCGGCAACCCCCGCGACGAGGACGTGGCCGACCCGCTCGGACAGGGTCAGGACACGTACCGAGCGATCGCGTGGGAGCTCGACGAGCTGATCCACCGCCTCGACGTGGCCCTGTTCGGGCCGGTGACCGCGCCGGCCTCGATCTTCGGCACCGGAGGGCGTGCGTGAGGATCGCGCTCGCCAGCGACCACGCCGGGTACCCGCTGAAGGAGCACCTGAAGGCGTTCCTCACGGCCGAGGGTCACCAGGTCAGCGACCTCGGCACCGACTCGACCGCCCCCGTCGACTATCCGGCGTTCTGCGCGGCCGCCGCCCGCGCCGTGACGGGCGGCGACGCCGACCGCGCGATCGTCCTCGGTGGGTCCGGCCAGGGGGAGCAGATCGCCGCCAACAAGGTGCGGGGCGCGCGCGCCGCCCTCTGCCACGATTTGTACCTCGCACGGCTTTCGCGCGAGCATAACGACGCCAACGTCCTCGCCATGGGGGCGCGCGTGATCGCGCCCACCTACGCGGAGGAGGTGGTGCGCGTCTGGCTGACCACCGAGTTCGCGGGTGGCCGGCACGTGGCGCGCATCGAGCAGATCGCCCAGATCGAACAGGATGCCGAGCGAGGAGAGGGACGATGAGGGAGTACGCAGCCGATTGGGAGGCACTGAAGGCGACCGACCCCGAGGTGGCGGAGGCCATCGCGAACGAGCTCCAGCGCGAGCGCACCCAGCTTCGGTTGATCGCCTCCGAGAACTACGCGAGCCCGTCCGTCCTGGCCGCGCTGGGCTCGACGATGACCGACAAGTACGCGGAGGGGTACCCCGGCCGGCGCTACTACGGGGGGTGCGAGTTCGTCGACGTGACCGAGCAGCTCGCGATCGACCGCGCGAAGGAGTTGTTCGGCGCCGAGCACGCGAACGTGCAGCCGCACTCCGGCGCGTCGGCGAACCTCGCGGTGTTCGGGGCGTTCCTCGAGCCGAAGTCCAACGACAAGGTCCTCGGCATGGTGCTGGCGCACGGCGGCCACCTCACGCACGGCTCACCGGTCAACGTGAGCGGCATGTGGTTCAACTTCGTCGGGTACGAGGTGGACCGCGACACCGAGCAGCTCGACATGGACAGGATCCGCGAGATGGCGCTGGCGGAGCGGCCCAAGATCATCCTGGCCGGCTACACCGCGTACCCGCGCTCGATCGACTTCGCCGCGTTCCGCCAGATCGCCGACGAGGTCGGCGCCCTGTTCTGGGTGGACGCCTCGCACTTCATCGGCCTGGTGGCCGGCGGCGCCTACCCGAGTCCCGTGCCGCACGCCGACGTCGTCTCGTTCACCACGCACAAGGCGTTGCGCGGACCTCGCGGCGCCATGATCGTGTGCAAGGCCGAGCACGCGAAGGCGATCGACAAGGCGGTGTTCCCCATGATGCAGGGTGGGCCGCTGGAGCACTGCATCGCCGCGAAGGCCGTGGCGCTGAAGGAGGCCATGAGCCCCGACTTCAAGGCCTACGCCGAGCGGACCGTGCGCGACGCCCGTGCGCTCGCGGCCGGCCTGGCCGAGGAGGGCCTGCGGATCGTCTCCGGTGGAACGGACTCGCACCTGATCCTCGCCGACGTCCGGCCGGTCGGCATCGACGGCAAGGGCGCGGAGAGCGTCGCAGAGGAGATCGGTATCGCGCTCAACAAGAACCAGATCCCGTTCGACCCGAACCCGCCGGGCTCGCCCTCGGGCATCCGCGTCGGCACGCCCGGCCCGTCGACGCTCGGCATGGACGAGGCCGAGATGGCCGAGATCGCGAGCATCCTCGGGGACTCGCTGAAGAACGCCGACGACGAGGGCGTGAAGGACAAGGCTCGAGGCCGCGTGCGCGACCTCATGCAGCGCTTCCCGCTGTACCCGTGACCCTCTCCGTCATGCGGCCCGTGATCCGGCCCGTCCTCTGGCCGTGATCGCGTATCTGGTCGTCTTCGCTGCGAGCGCGCTGACCTCGTTCGTCGCGACGCCGCTCGTGCGGCGCTTCGCCCTGCGGATCGGCGCGATCTATCAGCCCAACGACCGGACGGTCCACGCCGTGCCGACGCCCACGATCGGGGGCCTGGCGCTGTTCGCCGGTCTCCTCGCAGGCCTCGGCGTCTCGCGCCTGCTGCCCTTCTTCGACCAGATGAACGAGGGGAGCGCGGAGCCGCTCGGCGCGCTGGTCGCGTGTACGGCGATCCTGGGGCTCGGGCTCGTCGACGACCTGCGCCACATCACCTCGCTCACGAAGCTCACCGGTCAGATCTTCTGCGCCGGCCTGCTGGTGCTGGCCGGCGTGCAGCTGCAGTACTTCGTCATACCGGGCAGCGTCGTCCTCCTGGGAGCGGACCTCTCGGTGCCGCTCACGGTGGTCTGGGTGGTGGCGATCGTCAACGCCGTGAACCTGGTCGACGGCCTGGACGGGCTGGCGGCCGGCATGGTCGCGATCGCGTCGGGCACGTTCTTCGTGTACATGGTGTCCTCCGCCAGCCTCTTCGGCGACGCGTCGGCGGCCGCGCTGCTGTCGTGCATCACCGCCGGCCTGTGCGTGGGCTTCCTGCCCTGGAACTTCCACCCGGCGAAGATCTTCATGGGCGACTCCGGCGCGATGCTGCTGGGCATGCTGGTGGCCGTCGCCACGATCTCGGGCGTCGGCCGCAACCCCGTCCCGCCGAGCGGCGGCGATCTGGCCGTCATCGCGATCCCGCTGCTCGTGCCGCTGCTCGTGCTGGCGATCCCGTTCCTCGACGTGGCGCTGGCGATCGTCCGGCGGGCCCGGCACAACATCGGGCTCGGGCAGGCCGACAAGGCGCACATCCATCACCGGCTGATGGACATCGGGCACAGCCACCGGCAGGCCGTCCTCCTGATGTACCTGTGGAGCGTCCTGATCTCGGCGAGCGCCCTCGCGGTGGGCCTGATCGACGGCAGGCTCGCCGCCGGCGCGGTGCTGGCGGGGGCGGCGGTGCTGTTCGCGGTGACCGCCCTGCCGCGCCTGACCGAGCGCCGCCGCAACGGGTCGGCCCCGCCGGCCACCAACGGCGCCCACGCACGGCCCCCGAGGACGGACCGGAACCGGACACCGGACTGAACGGAGGGTCAGCCCGGTCTCGCATCCGTGGGCCTTGTCCGTTCCGTACAAGTCGGTGGAGATACCTGGCCGGTGCGGTCGGGCGCGTCGAGCCGCAGCGTTGGGTGATACTCACGGGCGCCGTGATGCCATAATCTCGGCCTCGGGCGGGCTGTTCTCCAAGGGGGTGCTGTGCCGGACGTCGATGTACGCCTCGAACGCGTCACCAAGCGGTTCGGTGACGTTGCCGCGGTGGACGACCTGTCCCTCGATATCTCGGAGGGCGAGTTCTTCTCGATGCTCGGCCCCTCGGGCTGCGGCAAGACCACCACGCTGCGCATGATCGGCGGCTTCGAGGACCCCACCTACGGAACGGTGTTCCTGGGCGGGCGGGACGTGACCGACCTGCCCCCGTACAAGCGCGATGTCAACACGGTCTTCCAGTCCTACGCGCTGTTCCCGCACCTGAACGTGCGCGAGAACGTGGCGTTCGGGCTCCGCCGCAAGAAGGTGGACCGGTCGGAGATCGGCACGCGGGTCACCGACATCATGAAGCTCGTCGACCTCGAGGGCTTCGAGGAGCGCAAGCCGCCGCAGATGTCCGGCGGCCAGCAGCAGCGGGTCGCCCTGGCCAGGGCGCTCGTCAACCACCCGAAGGTGCTGTTGCTGGACGAGCCGCTCGGGGCCCTCGACCTGAAGCTCCGCAAGCAGATGCAGCTGGAGCTGAAGCGGATCCAGCCGAGGTCGGCATCACGTTCATCTACGTGACGCACGACCAGGAGGAGGCCATGACCATGTCGAACCGCCTCGCGGTCATGCGCCAGGGCAAGATCGAGCAGCTGGGCGAGCCCGAGGACGTGTACGAGAACCCCTCCACGGAGTTCGTGGCCGGGTTCCTCGGCGCATCGAACCTCCTCGAGGGCGAGGTCAAGGAGTCCTCCAACGGCGACACCACGGTGCTGCTGACCGCCGGCACCAGCGTGATCGTGCCGGCTGAGCGGATCCCGCCCGACGCCGGCTCGCGCGTGAAGGTGGGCGTGCGGCCGGAGAAGATCACGATCGAACGGGAGGAGCGCTTCGTCCCCGGTGCCAACAACAGCATCACCGGGGTGCTTCGCATGTCGACCTACATCGGGGTCAGCCACCAGTACAAGGTGGAGGGTCCGGGCGGCACGACGCTCACGGTGTACATCCAGAACCTGGGCGCCGAGGAGGCGCCTCGTCCCGGGGAGCGCGTGGTGCTCTCCTGGAAGCCCGAGCACACGTTCGCGGTGGTGCCGCAGGACGATCTCTCGTTCGAGGAGGAAGACGAATGACGGAACGTGACGACCAGACGACCCCGCAGCCGTCGCCGGAGATGAACTCCGCGCTGATGCGCGGCATGACGCAGCGCCGGATGTCCCGCCGCAACATGATCAAGTACGCCGGCATGAGCGTCGGCGGCCTGAGCCTGGCGTCGATCCTCGCCGCGTGCAGCGGCGACGGCTCCAACGCCGGCAGCGGTCCCGACCACCGCCGGCGCCAAGGTGGACTTCGGGGCGGCCCCCGGCGACAACATCAAGTTCGCGAACTGGCCGCTGTACATCGACACGGCCCTGAACAAGGACACCGGCCAGAAGTACCACCCGTCGCTCGCGAAGTTCACCGAGGACACCGGCATCAACGTCGACTACGAGGCCGTCATCAACGACAACGCCTCGTTCTTCGGCGAGCTGCTGCCGGTGCTGCAGGCCGGCCAGGACACCGGCTGGGACATCATCGTCATCACGAACGGCCGCGAGTTCACGGCGCTCACCCAGAACGGGTGGGTGACCGAGCTCGACGCGACGCGCCGCCCGAACTTCGACGCGAACGCAGCCGACTTCGCGAAGGACCCGGTGTACGACCCGGGCAACAAGTACTCCATGGCGTGGCAGTCGGGTCTCACCGGCGTCGGCTACGCCACCGACAAGGTCTCGAGGCCGGTCGTGTCGTTGGACGACCTGGCCAACCCGGACGTGGTCGGCACCAAGTCGGTCGGCATGCTGAAGGCCGACATGCCCGACGTCGTCATGATCAACCTCGGCATCGACCCGAAGACGTCGACGCCCGACGAATGGAAGGAGGCGGCGGCCTGGCTCCAGATGCAGAAGGACTCCGGCACCGTCCGCGTCTACTACGACCAGGGCTACATCGACGACTTCGTGGCCGGGAACCTCAACGCCACCATGGCGTGGTCCGGCGACGTCCTCTACTACAAGTTCTGGGAGAACTACCCGTGGGAGTTCGTCGTGCCGGAGCCGGGGGCGTCCACGCCGGGCGGTGGCGCGCTGCTGTGGATCGACAACATGCTGATCCCGGCCAACTCCGCGAACCCGGCCGGCGCGCTCCAGCTGATGGACTACGTCTACCAGCCGGAGGTCGCGCAGCTCATCACGGAGTGGGTGGCGTACATGTCGCCGGTGTCGGCGGTGCAGGGGCTGATCGCGGATCACGCGAAGACCGAGCCGGACAAGGCGACGGCCGACGCGCTGGCGGCGATGGCGGAGAGCCCGCTGCTGTGGCCGGACGCGGAGATGGAGAGCAAGATCTCCTTCGGCCGCCAGCTCACCACCGACGCCGAGCGCGAGGAGTGGGACGCGATCTTCCTGCCCATCTCCGAGAGCTGAGCGGGCGGATCCCGTCCACGTGAGCACCGTCGTCGTCCCCGAGTCGTCCGATCCGCCCCCGCAGCGGAGCGATCGGACGCTCGGGCGGCGCCGCCGGTCGGTGCCGTACGCGCTCCTCACCCCGGGAGGGTTCTACCTGATCATCGGCTTCATCCTGCCGCTGATCGTGGTCGTCATCACGTCGCTGAAGTCGGGAGGTCTGCTCTCCGGCGGCTTCAAGTTCACGTGGGAATTCTCGAACTACACCGACATGCTCTCGCAGTACAAGTCCTTCTACGTGCGGTCGATCGCGTACTCGGCGATCGCCACGACCATCGCGATCCTGCTCGCGTATCCCATGGCGTACTGGATCGCGTTCTACGGTGGCCGCTGGAAGTCGACGCTGTTCTTCATGATCCTCGTGCCGTTCTTCGTCACGTTCGTGATCCGGACCGTGCAGTGGAAGTTCATCCTCGGCGACGAGGGCCTCCTGCTGGGCCCGCTGAAGAACATGGGGCTCGTGCCGCAGAACTTCAGCGTCCTGGCCAGCCCCGTCGCCGTCATCTCCGGCATCACGTACAACTTCCTGCCGTTCACGGCGCTGCCCCTGTACGTGTCGCTCGAGCGGATCGACCGCCGCCTCGTGGAGGCCGCCAAGGACCTGTACGCCACGCGGTTCGAGGCCTTCCGCAAGGTGGTGCTGCCGCTGTCGTTCCCGGGCCTGTTCGCCGCCGTCATCCTCACGTTCGTGCCGGCGACCGGCGACTACGTGAACTCGTCGGTGCTGGGGAGCTCGCGCACGTTCATGATCGGCCAGATCATCCAGCAGAAGTTCCTCGCCGAGAACAACTACCCGGACGCCGCCGCGCTGTCGGTGATCCTGATGCTCGGCATGCTCGTCCTGGCGATCCTCTACGCGAGGGTCCTGGGCACGGAGGACGACGCGCTCTCCGCAGCGGCGGCGGCGGCATGAGCGCCGTCGCCACCGCGCCGCCGCCGACCGCCGCCCAGGACCGGCCACCGCTGCGCACGAAGCCCCGCCGGTGGACCTTCTACATCCTGCCGGTGTTCACGATCGCCATGATCGTGTACCTGGCGAGCCCGGTGTTCCTGATGATCGTGTACAGCTTCAACAAGCTCAACGGCGAGCGGCAGATCGCCAAGTTCACCTGTTGCACGCTGGAATGGTGGAAGGGCTACCGGCAGATCCCGGACCTGAACGAGGCGCTGGTGACATCGCTGAAGGTGGCGATCCCGAGCTCGATCATCGCGGCGATCCTCGGGTCGCTGATCGGGCTGGTCCTGGGCCGCTACCCCTTCCGCGGGCGGGCGCTCGTGAACTTCGTCATCTTCCTCGCCATCGCGATCCCCGAGATCGTGCTGGGCTCCTCGCTCCTCACGCTGTTCGTGCAGGTCAACACGTCGCGTCCCCTCGGCTCGACGATCACCATCGGCTACGTGACGATCCTGTTCTCCCACATCGCGTTCTCGATCCCGTTCGTCGCCATCACGGTCCGGGCGCGCGTGCAGGGACTCGACCGGTCGCTCGAGGATGCTGCGCAGGATCTGTTCGCGACGCCGCTCGTCGCCTTCTACAAGATCACCCTGCCCCTGATCGCGCCGGGCATCGTGGCCGGGTTCCTGCTGTCGTTCGTGCTGTCCCTCGACGACTTCGTCATCACGAACTTCGTCCGCGGGCAGACCAACACGTTCCCGACGTGGGTGTTCGGAGCCACGCGGCTCGGGATGCCTCCGCAGGTCAACGTCTGGGGCTCGATCCTGTTCGGCGTCGGCCTGCTGCTGGCCGGCGTCAACCTGTTCTTCAGCAGCCGCCGGGCCAAGGTCTGAGGGCCCGCAGGCCCGAACTTCGTGAAACGTTTCACAAGGGGTCCCGGAAAGGGCCTCTGACCTGCGGAAACCGCTCGGGCTGGCTTTGACGCTCCCGAGACCCCTTGCCTATACTGTGGCGCCCATGACCGACCCGGATCAGCGTCAGGAATCCATGTCGGGGATGGGCACCGGTTGGTCGATCACCTCCACCATGATCGGCGGGATCGCCACCCTCGGGGTGCTGGGATACCTGCTGGATCGTCTGTTCGGCATCGGACACGTGTTCCTGCCGATCGGGTTCATCCTCGGTGGGGGGTTCGGCACCTACATCATCTGGTTGCGGTACGGGAGGGGAGAGGGTGACGGCACCTGAGCCGGAGCGCGCGCTGATCCGCCGCGTCTCCCCGTTCGCCGTTCCCGCCGCGATCGTCGCCTTCGTGGTCGCCGCGCTGTTCGGCGGCGCGCCGGCAGGGTGGTCGGCCGTCATCGCGATCGCCGTCGTGTACGCGAACTTCGTGGCCAACGCGCTGTCGATCGCGTGGGCGGCCACGGTCTCCCCGACGCTCGTGAGCATCGTCGCTCTGGGCGGGTACGTGGTGCGGCTCGTGATCTACACGATCGCGCTCGTGCTGCTGAACCAGCTCGCGTGGTTCTCGCCGGTGGCGTTCGCCCTCACGCTGGTGCCGGCCGTCGTCGCGCTGCTCGTGTACGAGGCCAAGGCGCTGTCCGGGCCGATGCAGGCCGACCTCTGGTCGTTCGACGGAGCTCATCACCCGTGATCGGAGGGATCCTCGCCGCCTCGTTCGAGCCGCCGAGCACGAAGGACTTCGTCTACGGGTGCTGGGGCCCGTCGATCAAGATCGCCGGGTTCGACTTCTGCCTGAACTTCATCGTCTTCCTGGTCCTGCTCACCACGGTGATCGTCGTTGCGCTCTTCTTCTTCGCGTTGCGGAAGCCGACGACGGTGCCGGGCAAGTTCCAGCTGATGGTGGAGCTCGGGGTCCAGTTCGTCCGAGAGAACATCGCGGTCCCGATGCTCGGGCACGACGCCGACGCGTTCATGCCGCTCTTGACCGCGTTCTTCTTCTTCATCCTGTTCAGCAACATCTTCGAGGTCGTCCCCGGCATCAACTTCTCCGCCAGCAGCCGGGTGGCGATCCCCTTGGTGCTGGCGATCATCTCGTGGGTCACGTACAACACCGTCGGCATCCGCAAACACGGCTTCATCGGGTACCTCCGGCACACGTGCATCATCCCCGCGGCTCCGGGATACCTGCGCTACACGCTCTTGATGCTGATCGAGTTCGTGTCCAACATCCTGGTCCGGCCCGTCACCCTGACGGTCCGTCTCGCGGCCAACTTCATCGCGGGTCACTTCCTGTTGGCGATCTTCTTCCTCGGGACGATCTTCTTCCTCGAGGACGGACCCAAGACCTGGGTGCTGGCCGGCGTCTCGTTCCCCTTCGCGATCGTGCTCGTCGGTTTCGAGATCTTCGTGGCAGCCCTGCAGGCGTTCATCTTCGCCATCCTCAGCGCCTCCTACATCGGGCAGGCGATGGCGGAGGAGCACTAGCTAAAGGAGGCAGTTGGATGTTGGCTCTCATCGCACAGGTATCGGGCAACCTCGACGGGCTCAGCACGATCGGCAAGGGCCTGGTCATCGGGCTCGCGTCGATCGGACCGGGCATCGGCCTGGGCATCCTGATCGGCAAGTCGGTCGAGGCGATGGCGCGGCAGCCCGAGTACGCGGGTCAGGTCCGCACCACGATGTTCATCGGCATCGGTCTGATCGAGGCGCTCGCGCTGTTCGGCATCGCGTTCTCGTTCATCATCTAGAGGAAGGGGATCGATGTCAGCCATCAGGATCGGTCTCCTCGCCGCGGAGGCGAGCGACAAGGAGAACCTGTATCCGCATGCCGCGGAGCTGGTCGTCGGCGCCGTCGCGTTCGCGGTCATCTTCTTCTTCATGTGGAAGTGGGTGATCCCGCGTGTCAACACGCTTGCTGGAGGAGCGCCGCCAGAAGATCCAGGGCGAGCTCGAGCGCGCCGAGGAGACGCGCAGCGAGGCCGACCACATCCTCGAGGAGTACCGGACGCAGCTCGCCGGCGCGCGCGAGGAGGCCGGGCGCATCATCGAGGAGACGCGCAAGACGGCCGAGCAGCTCCGCAAGGACATGCTGGGCAGGGCGGAGGAGGAGTCCCAGGGGATCGTCGCCCGCGCGCAGGACGAGATCCGCGCCGAGCGCGACCGGGTGTTCCAGGAGCTCCGCTCGCAGATCGGTGAGATCTCGGTCGAGCTCGCCGCCCGCATCGTGGGCGAGTCCCTCGACGAGGCCGCGCACCAGCGTCTGATCGACGAGTACATCGACCAGGTGGCCGGCAGCGGCTCGGAGCAGGGCTGACGGTGGACCGGGAGGAGCTGATCGGCGGCTACGCCCAGGCGATCTTCTCGGTCGCCGAGGCCGAGGGCGCGCTCGACACGGTCGAGGAGGAGCTGTTCGCCTTCACCGGCGCCCTGGACCGCTCGGCCGACCTGCGCCAGGCCCTCACCGATCGCGCCCTGCCGGCGGAGAACAAGACGGCGGTCATCCGCGAGCTGCTGGGCGACCGGGCGCATCCGGTGACGGCGAGCCTCGTGGAGTTCGTCGTCGCCGCCGGACGCGCGAAGGAGCTCGGCGACATCGTGCACGAGGTCGCCACCATGGCGGCGGAGCGCCGCAAGCACGTGCTGGCCGAGGTCCGCACGGCGGTGCCGCTCACCGAGGAGCGCCGCCGCAAGATCGCCGAGGCCCTGTCGAAGGCGACGGGCCTCGAGGTGGAGGTCCAGGTGATCCTCGACCCGTCCGTCGTGGGCGGTGTCGTCGCGCACGTGGGCGACGAGGTCTTCGACGGCTCGGTCGCGAGCCGGTTGGACGAGGCGAAGCAGCATCTAGGGAGCTGACCTGATGGCACTGAACATCGACCCCGCATCCATCGCAGAAGCGCTCCGCCGCAACGTGGAGAGCTTCACCCCGTCCATCGACCGCGAGGAGGTGGGCCGCGTCATCGAGAGCGGTGACGGCATCGCGCGCGTCCAGGGCCTGCCGCGCACGATGGCCAACGAGCTCCTGGAGTTCCCGGGCGGCATCCTCGGCGTCGCGCTGAACCTCGACGAGGAGGAGATCGGCTGCGTCATCCTGGGCGAGTCCGCCCACATCGAGGAGGGCGACCCGGTCAAGCCGACCGGCCGCATCCTGTCGGTGCCGGTCGGCGACGGGTTCCTCGGCCGGGTCGTGGACGGCCTCGGCCGGCCGCTGGACGGCAAGGGCCCGATCCAGGCCGAGGACCAGCGCAACCTCGAGGTCCAGGCCCCCAACGTGGTGAGCCGCCAGCCGGTGAAGGAGCCGCTGTACACCGGCATCTCGGCCATCGACGCCATGACGGCGATCGGGCGCGGCCAGCGGCAGCTGATCATCGGCGACCGCCAGACCGGCAAGACCGCCGTCGCGATCGACGCCATCATCGCGCAGCGCGAGAACTGGGGCACCGACCGCGCGGTGAAGTGCATCTACGTGGCCGTCGGGCAGAAGGCGTCCACCGTCGCCGAGGTCGTGGAGACGCTCCGCGAGAACGGCGCGCTGGAGTTCACCGTCGTCGTGAACGCCTCGGCCTCGGACCCGGCGCCGTTCCAGTACCTGGCGCCGTACGCCGGCGCCGCGCTGGGCGCGCACTGGATGTACAAGGGCGAGGCCTCGCTGATCGTGTACGACGACCTGTCCAAGCAGGCGACGGCCTACCGGACGCTCTCGCTCCTGCTGCGTCGCCCGCCCGGCCGCGAGGCCTACCCCGGCGACGTCTTCTACCTGCACTCCCGGCTGCTGGAGCGCGCCGCGAAGCTCTCCGACGAGCTCGGCGGCGGGTCGCTCACGGCCCTGCCCATCATCGAGACCAAGGGCGGCGACGTCAGCGCGTACATCCCGACGAACGTGATCTCGATCACCGACGGGCAGATCTACCTCGAGCCGGAGCTGTTCTTCTCCGGCGTGCGCCCGGCCATCAACGTCGGCATCTCGGTGTCGCGCGTCGGCGGCGCCGCGCAGATCAAGGCGATGAAGAAGGTGGCCGGCCGCCTGCGGATCGACCTCGCGCAGTTCCGCGCGCTCGAGGCCTTCGCGCAGTTCGGCTCGGAGCTCGACAAGGCCTCGCAGCAGCAGCTCGCGCGAGGTGCCCGCGTCGTGGAGATCCTCAAGCAGCCGCAGTACGATCCGCAGCCGGTCGAGCGGCAGGTCGTGGCGATCTACGCCGCCACCGGCGGCTACCTCGACGACCACCCGGTCGCGGACGCGAAGCGCTTCGTCACCGGGCTCAACGAGTTCCTCGACACGCGGCACGCCGACATCCTCGAGGCGATCCGCAGCACCGGCGACATGTCGGACGAGACCGAGGCGGCGCTGAAGACGGCGATCGACGAGTACCGCGCAGACCTTCGTGCCCTCCGACACCGGCGAGGGCTCCGAGTCGGGCCTCGGCCGCACGACGCCGCCCGACGAGGTGAAGCCCGACGTGGGCTGGGACCGCATGTCCTCGGCCGACGACGAAGGCCGACGAGGACGAGGCCGCGCCGCCGGAGCCGGCGAGCTAGCGGATGGGCGCGCAGCTCCGCGTCGTCCGGCGGCGGATCCGCTCGGTCCAGTCGACCATGAAGATCACGCGCGCGATGGAGCTGATCGCGTCCTCGCGCATCGTGAAGGCGCAGGCGCGCGTGGAGGCCTCCCGTCCCTACGCGGTCCAGCTCACGAGCGCCATGGAGGACCTCGCCCGGCAGTCGGGCAGCATCAACCACGAGCTGCTCGAGGAGCGGGAGAGCCCGGCGCGGGCCGGCGTGCTCGTCGTCACCTCCGACCGGGGCCTCGCCGGCTCGTACAACTCGAACGTCCTGAAGATCGGCGAGCAGACGATCGCCGAGGTGCGCCGGCGCGGCCTCGAGCCGGTCGTGTACGTGATCGGCAAGAAGGGCGTCGGGTACTTCCGGTTCCGCGGCGTGCCCATGCGCAACTCGTGGCAGGGCTTCAGCGAGGTGCCGACCTACGAGAAGGCCGAGGAGATCGGCCGCGCGCTGATCCAGGACTTCGCCTCGCAGGAGATCGACGAGCTGTTCGCCGCGTACACGGACTTCCGGTCGGCGTTCACGCTGCGCGCCACGCGCAAGCGCTTCCTGCCGATCGCGCCCGAGGAGGTCACCGGTACCGGCGTCGGCGTCGTCGCGCCCGAGTACCTGTTCGAGCCGGAGCCCGAGCAGATCCTGGACCACCTGCTGCCCCAGTACGTCATCACGAAGGTCTACGCGGCGCTGCTGGAGTCGGCGGCGTCGGAGAACGCCGCGCGGCGGCGGGCCATGAAGGCCGCCACCGAGAACGCGGAGGACATCATCAAGATCCTCACCCGGCAGGCCAACCGCGCCCGCCAGGACGAGATCACCACCGAGATCAGCGAGATCGTCGGCGGGGCCGAGGCCCTGTCGGCGGCATCCGGGGAGTGAGTGAGCATGGCAGACGAGCAACGGACACGTGAACGGACGGGTCGCGCGCGTCATCGGCCCGGTGGTCGACGTCGAGTTCCCGCCCGGGGAGCTCCCCGAGATCAACACGGCGCTGACGGTCGACGTCGAACTGGGCGGCACGACCACCACGATCACGTGCGAGGTCGCGCAGCACATCGGCGACTCGCAGGTCCGCACCGTCGCCATGAAGCCGACCGACGGACTGGTGCGCGGAGCACCCGGTCGTCAACACCGGCGGGCCGATCACGGTGCCGGTCGGCGAGGGCGTGCTCGGTCACGTGTACAACGTGCTGGGCGAGCCGCTCGACACCACGCCCGACAACATCCACGCGGCCGACCGCTGGCCGATCCACCGCGACAGCCCGCCCTTCGACGAGCTCGAGCCGAAGTCGGTGATGCTGGAGACCGGCATCAAGGTGATCGACCTGCTGGAGCCCTACGTGCAGGGCGGCAAGATCGGCATGTTCGGCGGCGCCGGCGTGGGCAAGACCGTCATCATCCAGGAGATGATCCGCCGCCAGGCCGAGCAGCACGGCGGCGTCTCGGTGTTCGCCGGCGTCGGCGAGCGCACGCGCGAGGGCAACGACCTGTTCCTGGAGATGACCGAGTCCGGCGTGATCGAGAAGACGGCGCTGGTGTTCGGCCAGATGGACGAGCCGCCGGGCGTGCGCCTGCGCGTCGCGCTGTCGGCGCTCACGATGGCCGAGTACTTCCGCGACGTGGAGCGCAAGGACGTGCTGCTGTTCGTCGACAACATCTTCCGGTTCACGCAGGCGGGCTCGGAGGTCTCCACGCTGCTCGGCCGCATGCCGAGCGCCGTCGGCTACCAGCCCACGCTCGCCGACGAGATGGGCGAGCTCCAGGAGCGCATCACGTCGACGAAGGGCCGGTCGATCACGTCGCTGCAGGCGATCTACGTGCCCGCCGACGACATCACGGACCCGGCGCCGCACACCGCGTTCGCGCACCTCGACGCCACGACGGTGCTCTCGCGCGACATCGCGTCGCTCGGCATCTACCCGGCCGTCGACCCGCTGGACTCCACCAGCCGGATCCTGGACGCCCGCTACGTGGGCCAGGACCACTACGACGTGGCGCGGCGCGTGCAGGAGATCCTCCAGCGGTACAAGGACCTCCAGGACATCATCGCGATCCTCGGCATCGACGAGCTGTCCGAGGAGGACAAGGTCATCGTGGCCCGCGCCCGCAAGATCCAGAAGTTCCTGTCGCAGCCGTTCTTCGTCGCCGAGCAGTTCACGGACATCCCCGGCAAGTACGTGCCGGTCGACGAGACGATCGCGTCGTTCAAGGGCCTGACCGAGGGCGAGTACGACCACCTGCCCGAGCAGGCGTTCCTCCTGGTCGGCGGGATCGAGGAGGCCGTCGAGCAGGCCAAGCAGATGGAGGCCGCGTAGGCGTGCCGGTCGACGTGCACGTCGTGACGCCGCAGCGCGAGGTCTGGGCCGGCGAGGCCGAGATGGTGATCGCGCGCGGCGTCGACGGCGAGGTCGGCATCCTCGGCGGGCACGCGCCGCTGCTGATCCAGCTCGCCGTCGGGCCGCTCCGCATCATCCAGGCGGGGGCGCCGGAGCTCCGCGCGGTCGTCGACGGCGGGTTCATGCACGTCACGTCGGGCTCGGAGGGCACGCGGGTCGACGTGATGGCCTCGCAGGCCGAGCTGCAGTCCGAGATCGACTTCGAGGCGGCCGCCCGGCTGCAGCAGGAGCTGGCAGGCGCGCGACGACGAGGAGTCCAAGCAGGCGCTCGCGCGCGCACAGGCGCGCGTGGACCTGCGCACGTCGGACGCCCGCTGACCTGCGGATCCCGTCACGCTCCGACGCTCCCGGCCGCGCAGGGATCGGCCGCTACCATGGAGGGCTCATGGACCGACTGCTGGTGACCGGGGGAGCGCGTCTGGCCGGATCCGTCCGGATCTCGGGCGCGAAGAACTCCGCGCTGAAGCTCATGGCGGCCGCGCTGCTCGCGCCCGGCCGCTGCACGATCTCCCGCGTGCCCCGGATCATGGACTGCCGGCTGATGGGCGAGCTGCTCGAGCACATGGGCCTCGGGGTGGCCTGGGACGGCGACCGGGTCACGATCGACGCCTCCGACGTGACCTCGGTCGAGGCGCCGTACGAGCTCGTGCGACAGATGCGGGCCTCGATCGTCGTGCTGGGGCCGCTGCTGGCCCGGCCGGGGTGAGGCGCGCGTCGCGATGCCGGGCGGCGACAACATCGGCTCGAGGCCGATCGACCTGCACCTGAAGGGCCTCGAGCGCATGGGCGCCGAGATCAGCATGGAGCACGGTTTCCTGCGACGCGCGAGCGCCGCGGCTGCGCGGCGCCGCCATCACCCTCGAGTACCCGAGCGTCGGCGCCACCGAGAACCTGCTGATGGCGGCGGTCGGCGCGCGCGGCACCACCGTGATCGACAACGCCGCTCGCGAGCCGGAGATCGCGGACCTCGCGACCTTCCTGGTGTCGATGGGCGCGCGCGTCGACGGCGCCGGGCTCCAGCACGATCGAGGTCGAGGGCGTCGAGGACTTCACGCCGGCCGACCACGCGACGATCTGCGACCGCATCGAGGCCGGCACGTTCGCGATGGCGGCGGTCGCCACGCGCGGCGACATCGAGCTCGTCGGCGCGCGCGCCGACCACCTCGAGCTCACGCTGTCGAAGCTCGCCGAGGTGGGCGCCCGGGTCGACCTCACCGACGACGGCATCCGCGTCCGGCAGGAGGAGCGCGCCCGCGCCGTCGACTTCGTGACGCTGCCGTACCCGGGCCTCGCGACCGACTTCCAGCCGCTGCTGATGTCGGTGCTGGTGACGGCGGCCGGCACCAGCATCGCCACCGAGAACGTGTTCGAGAGCCGGTTCCTGTACGTGGACGAGCTGCGTGCGGATGGGCGCCGACATCCGCACGGAGGGGCACCACGCCGTGATCCGGGGGGTGGAGCGCCTGTCGGCGGCGCCCGTCCGCGCGCTGGACATCCGTGCCGGCGCCGCGATGGTGATCGCGGCGCTCACGGCCGACGGCGTGACCGAGATGTCCGACGTGCACCACGTGGACCGCGGCTACGAGGACTTCGAGGCGAAGCTGACGGGCCTCGGCGCCGAGGTCCGGCGCGAGCGGGAGCTCATCCCGACCCGACCGTGAGGCGCGCCGCCCTCGTCGCAGCGGCGGCGCTGCTGCTGGTGGGCGGCACGGCGGCGATCGCGCGTGCCGGCGAACCGGTCGACTCAGTCGTACTCCGAGTCCACGAGGTGAGCCTCGCGGCAGTTGCTGCGGAGTCGGAGGCCGTACGCACCCTGGCCACGGGCGGGGGTGCCGCGCTGCTCGCGACATACCGCGGGGCATCGACGAGCTTGCTGGCGATCTGCGGATCGCTGGGCTCGGGACGAACGTGGAGGATCTGGGATCGGGCAGTGACGGTCTCGCGGCGCTGGATACCCGGCTCGAGCGAGGTCGCTCTCGAGGATCCGACCTCCACGATCTGGGTGGTCTCCGACGGCTCGGGCATCGAGGGCGACGAGCTCGGGGCGGTGGTCGTCGACTCTCCGAACTGGACGCCGGGTTCCTCGCCCCGGTCGCTCACGTCCGACAGCACGCGGCGTGACGGCGTCGTCGTGTCCGAGGACATCAGGGCGACGATGTGCGATCTGGCGTCCGTCATCTGCGCCGGCGGAGCGGTGATCCATCCGGTCGACGCCCCGCCGCCGCTCGACACTGTACGAGCGGTACCTCGCGAACCGCCGCATGTCGGTGCCGATCCAGACGGCGGCCGGTCTCTACGTGACGTTCGCGGGACTGCTCGGCGTCGTGCTCCTGGCCGCCCGCCGCCGCGTCCCGCCCTGGCTCTCGTCGCTCGGCGCCTGGATCGCGATCGCGACCGTGCCGCTCGCGCTCGCGCTGCTGCTGGCCGGGCACCTACCGAACGCTGTCCTACGCGACGGTGGTGCCGGCCGTGGTCGGCGGCACCCTGATCGGGACCGCGGCCTTCGTGCCGGTCGCGCGCGCCCGCGGCACCCTCGAGGCGCTGGCCTGGATGGGCGTCGCCGTCCTCGCGGTCTTCGTGCTCGAGGCCGTCCTGGGGTGGACGGCGGCGATGTTCACGTTCCTCGGCGGGACGGAGCTCGACGGCGGCCGGTTCTACGGACTGCCGAACGTGGACATCGGGCTGCTGCTGGGGGCGTCCGTGTACGTCGCCCATCGGCTGCGCCGCACGGCGGACGGCGTCGCGCTGATCGCGGCCGTGGCCCTGTTCGCCGGACTGCCCTTCGCGGGGGCGAACCTCGGGGCCGCCGTCACGCTGTCGGCGACGGCCGGCCTGTGGTGGGGGCTGCGCGGTCGGCGGGGCACGGTCCCGACCGCGCTCGCCTGCGTCGCGGCGGCCGGGGCCGGCCTCGTGGTCGTGCTGATCCTCAACCGGGTCCTGCCGGGGCCGCCCACCCACATCTCGAACTTCGTCGAGGGGCAGGGCGACGGGGTCCTGTCGACGGTCGCGCACCGTCTTCGGACCGGCATCGACCTGATCGCGCGGAACCCGTTCGCCATCGTGCCGGTCATCGGCGTGCCGGCGACGCTGCTGGCGGTCCTGCGGCCGCCCGCGCCCGTGCGCGCCTCGTTCGAGCAGCACCCCGGCTGGCGGGAGGCGCTGCTGACGATCCTGTGGGGCAGCGTGGTGGCCTACGTCGCCAACGACACGGGCGCGGCGGCGCTCGGCCTGGGGTTCGGGACGGCACTGGGCGGACTCCTGTTCGTGTCGCTGCGTGACCGACCGTGGATGATGGAGACCTCGTGAGCGTCCTCCCACCTCCGCCGCCGCCCTCCGACCTTCCGCCGCCCCCCGGCGGTCTGGTGGCGCCCCCGGGACCGATCGCGACCGGCCCGCCGAAGGCCACCTGGAAATGGTGGGAGATCCTGCTGGTCGGGTTCGTCGCCCTGATCATCGGCACGATCCCGGCGGCGGCGGTCTACCTCGGCGCCGGTGAGAGCCCGTCGTCGAACGGCCTGCTGAACGGTGTCGATTTCCTCGCGAACGCGGTGGATCAGGTCGGTGCTGCTGGTGGTCCTGCTGGCGTACCTGCAGTGGCGCCATCGCGGCTGGCAGCGCGCGGTCCGGCTGCCGAAGCTCAGGGAGCTGCCGAAGGAGCTCGCGATCGGCGCCGGGATCGGGATCGCGATGGTGTTCGCCCTCGGCGTGCTCGTCTCCGCGGTCCTGCAGCCGCTGTTCCGCGCCGCCACGCACCAGGACGTGACGCCGGCCGAGCAGATCGGCACCGGCATCCACGGGTGGGGCGCCGTCGCGTTCGTGGTCGCCGTCGTCGTGGTGGCGCCCGTCGTCGAGGAGTTCTTCTTCCGCGGGTTGTTCTTCCGGACCCTGCGGGACCGGTACGGGCTGTGGGTCGGTGCGATCGGATCGGGCATCCTGTTCGCGCTGCTGCATACCGGCGCGGGCGGCATGGCGCAGAAGCTGATGCTGCAGATCGCGATCGGACTGTTCGGCGTGGGCCTGGCGCTGCTGTACGACCGGCGGGGGAAGTTCGGCGCCAACGTCGCCGCCCACGCCGTGTTCAACCTGATCACGGTCCTCACCGTGCTGAAGGTGTTCTGACGTGGTCGCGTTCCCGACCGAGGCGTGGTTCCAGGACCTCGTGACACGGATCAACGCATCCGACGCGTACCGTGAGGCCGCCGCCGACTGGGAGGGCGACATCGCGTTCCTCGTGGAGGCCGAGCCCGACCGAGGGCTGCCGGCCGATGTCTGGGGCCTGCTCGACCTGTGGCACGGGGCGTGCCGGGGCGGCGGGGTGATCCGACGCCGACCGCGGCCGCGAGGCGGCCTACATCCTCAGGGCGCCGTACTCGCGCTGGAAGGAGGTCGTGACGGGCGAGCTCGATCCGATCAAGGCGATGATGCAGGGCAAGCTGAAGGTGCAGGGCGACCTGCCGACGATCGTCCGCCAGGTGCGGGCGGCGAACGAGCTCGTCGAGCTCACCCAGCAGATCACCACCGAGTTCCCCGACGAGACGTAGATGCGCGCGGTCGTGTTCGAGGACGTCGGCCGGGTGCGCGTCGACGACGTCGCGGAACCGACGATCGAGGAGCCCGGAGACGCCGTGATGCGGGTCACGCGCTCGGCCATCTGCGGGTCGGACCTCCACTTCTTCCACGGCAAGGCCCCGATGTCGCCGGGCGAGGGCATCGGCCACGAGGCCGTCGGCGTCGTCGAGGAGGTCGGCTCCGGCCGTCACCCGGTTCGCGGCCGGCGACCGGGTCGTCGTGGCCTTCGACATCGCGTGCGGCGCGTGCTGGTTCTGCGAGCGCGGCCAGACGCAGCTCTGCGAGGACTTCCGCAACCTCGGCGCCGGCGCGTTCGGCGGCGGGCTGCCGGGCGCGCAGGCCGAGCGTCTGCGGGTGCCGGTCGCCGACGTGAACCTCCTGCGCGTGCCGGACGGCGTCGACGACGAGGCCGCGATCTTCGTCGGCGACGTGCTCACGACCGGCTGGTACGCGGCCTCGATCGCGGAGCTCGCCGCCGAGGACTCGGTCGCCGTCGTGGGGCTGGGGCCGGTCGGGTTCTGCACCGTGCAGGCGGCCCTCGCGCAGGGGCCACGGCAGGTGCTGGCGCTCGACCGCGACCCCGCCCGGCTCGCCCTCGCCGCCGCAGCGGGTGCTGTGCCGATCGACGTGACGGCCCGCCACCCGGTGACGGCGGTGGCCGAGGCCACCGGAGGGCGCGGCGCCGACATCGTGATCGAGGCCGTCGGGCACCCCGACGCGTTCGAGACGGCCGCCGACGTCGCCCGCCGCGGCGCCCGCATCGTCGTCGTCGGCATGTACACGAGCGAGACCGTGCCCATGCAGCTCGGCGTCTGGTGGGCTCGGGCCGATCGACCTGCGGTTCAGCGGCGTGTGCCCCGTCCACGCGTGGTGGCACGCCGCGATGGCCGAGCTCGAGGCCGGACGCCTCGATCCCACGCCGCTGATCTCGCACCGGCTGCCGCTGGAGGAGGCCTCGCGCGGCTACGAGCTGTTCGCCGCTCGCGAGGCGACGAAGGTGCTGCTGATCCCGTGACGGGCGGCCCGTCCGTCACGTACGCCGACGGGGAGCCCAACGGTCTCGCCTCGATGCTCGGCACGCTGATCGAGCAGAACCTCGCGCGCGACCCCGGCCGCCGTCGCCTGCTTCGGCCCGCCGTCGTCGCGCTGACGGCCACCGACGCGGACGTGGGCGTGACGCTGCGCATCGGCGGCGACGGCGTCGAGGTCGCCAACGGCGCCGACCCGCGCCCGCACCTCGCCGTCCTCACCGACGCGCACCGGCTGCTCGACCTCGCCGGCGTGCCGCTGCGCCTGGGCCTGCCCGACCCGCTCACCGCCCCCGGACGCGAGGTCATCGCGGGCCCTGCTCACCGGGCGGCTCCGCGTGCGCGGCCTGCTCCGCCATCCGATGCGGCTCATGCGGCTGAACCGGCTGCTGTCTGCCGGCTGAGCCGCGGGGTAGCCTGGCGCCGGGCCGGCCCGGGCCGGGCCCCATCCGCCCTCGTGCAGCAGCCGCCGCCGCCCTCGTCCGAGCCACCGCCGCGTCCCGACGCGGCCGCCCGGACCGTGCGCGCGCAGCGCCGGTGGTCGCCGGCGCTCGCCGTCGTCGCGGTGATCCTCGTCGTCGTGCTCGGCGGGTACGTGACGGCCGGCGCCCTCTCCACGTTCGACCGCCGCGCCGCTCACGGTCGGACGGGGTCGTCACCGTCCACCCGGCCGGCGGCTGGCGGTTCGTCGATCAGACGGGGGGACCGGCGGGCGCCGGCGTCCGGATCACCCGTGGCTCGGGCACGCTCGACGTGTTCACCGGCCCGGCGGTCGGGGACGCGGCCGCGACGGCGCGCGCGTACGTGCTGGGCTCGCTGGAGCCGGGCTCGACCTCGCTCACGGTCTCGCCCGGCCTCGACGCCGTCACGCTCGACGGCGGGCTGCCGGCGGTGCGGCTGAGCTACTCGGGGGTCTTCGATCAGAGCGGCGTGCCGATCGAGGGCGAGGTGACGGTCGCCGTCACGCCCGGCGGGTCCGGCGTGGTCTTCGACGTGTGGGCGCCGCAGGGGCAGCTGCGGTTCGTGCTCGACGATGCGCACGCGATGGAGCTCGGGGCGACGTTCCCGTGAGGGTCGAGCGGCGCCGGCCGTCCCCGCTGTCGCACACGTCGCTGTTCCAGCTCCGGCAGCCGGCCTTCTGGCTGTACGCCGCCATCGTCGCGCTGACCGGGTGGGCGACCCTCGTGCAGCAGGGGCTCTTCCGGCAGATCTCGCCGGAGGGCTGGGCGCTGTCGTGGGCCCTGATGCTGCTGTACGCGGCGCCGGTCGTGGTCGTGATCCTCGTGCTGGACCTCTACGAGCGCGAGCCGACATCGCTGCTGGTCGGGGCGCTGGTGTGGGGCGGCGTCGCCGCCACCACCCTCGCCGGCATCGCGAACGGTGGGTGGGGACTCGTCGTCGCCGACCTCGGCGGGCCGGCGTTCGCGGCGAAGTGGACGGCCGCGCTCACGGCGCCGTTCGTCGAGGAGACCCTGAAGGGCCTCGGCGTCGTGCTGATCTACCTGATCGCTCGCGGCGAGGTCGACGACGTGATGGACGGGTTCGTGTACGGCGCGCTCGTGGGCCTGGGCTTCGCCGTCGTCGAGGACGTCTTCTACTTCATGGCGGTCTTCGGCGGCCGGCCCGGGCGGCGTGCTGCAGGGCTTCTTCCTGCGCGTCCTGTCGAGCGGGCTGTACTCCCACGTGCTGTACACCGGGCTCGTCGGCATGGGTGTCGGGTACGTGGTGTCGAGGCGCGACGACACCCCGCGCGGCCGCCGGCTGGCCGTCGCGGCGGGGCTGTGTCGCCATCGCCGTGTTCGGCCACTTCCTGTGGAACTCGCCCGCTGCTCGACCTGTTCCCGCCGGCGCCGTGGACCGGCACCGACCTGCTGCTGGTGCCGCTGGCGGCGGCCGTGAAAGGGGTGCCGCTCCTGCTGTTCGTGGGCGTGGCGGTCTCGCTCGCGCGCGGACGCGAGCGGCGGTGGCTGCACGGCGTGCTGGCCGGCGAGGTGGGGTCCGGCGGGATCACGGCACGGGAGCTCGCCGACCTCGAGGACCCGCGCCGCCGCCGGCGGGCGCGGCGTGCGATGCGCGCGAGGGCGGGGGACCGCGCGGCGACGGCTGCTGGGGCGGCTGCAGCGCGAGCAGGTGGAGCTCGCGAGCCTGCGCGCCGCCGTCGCGCGCGACGACGATCCCGCCCTGGTCGAGGAGCGCGCGTTCTGCCGGTCGCTGCGCGACGCGCTGATGGCGGTGCCGGGCGCCGCCCCGGCCGAGGTCGAGGCCGAGCCGTCCGCCACGCACCGCCCCTCCGACTCCCGACCGGTAGGCTCCGCCCCGATGGACGTGACGGAGCTGGTCGAGGGCGTGCTGGCGGGGGACCGCCGCGCCGTCGCGCGCGCGATCTCCCTGGTCGAGGACGGCGCGCCGGAGCTGCCCGAGCTGTCGGCCGGCATCTATGCGCGCACCGGCCGCGCGGCGACGATCGGCCTCACGGGCGCGCCGGGCGTGGGCAAGTCGACCCTCGCGGGCGAGCTCGTGCGGGCGGTGCGGGCCCGCGACGAGCGCATCGCGGTGCTGGCCGTCGATCCGACCTCGCCGTTCACGGGCGGCGCGCTGCTCGGCGACCGGGTGCGGATGCAGGAGCACGCGACCGACCCCGGCGTGTTCATCCGCTCGATGGCCACGCGCGGGCACCTCGGCGGGATGGCGCTCGCCGCGCCCGAGGCCGTCCGCATCCTCGACGCCGCCGGCCACGACCACGTGATCGTGGAGACCGTCGGCGTCGGGCAGGCCGAGGTGGACGTGGCGGCCGCCACCGACACGACGGTCGTCGTGCTGGCGCCCGGCGCCGGCGACGCCGTGCAGATGGCGAAGGCCGGCATCCTCGAGGTCGCCGACGTCTTCGTCGTGAACAAGGGCGACCGCGACGGCGCCGGCGAGACGGCGCGCGACCTCCGGCAGATGCTGCACATGGGCGTCGCGCGCGACTGGTCGCCGCCGGTGCTGACGACGACGGCGACCTCGAGGCAGGGCGTCGACGAGCTGTGGTCGGCCGTCGCCGCGCACCGCGAGCACCTGGCGGCGGGGGGCGGCCTCGAGGCCAAGCGCCGGCATGCGCCTGCGACGCGAGGTCGAGTCGCTCGCCGCCGAGCGGTTCCGTGTGCGCGTCGCGGCGTCGTTCGACGACGCGCCGTCGCTCGCCGACGATCTCGCCGCGCGCCGCGTGGACCCGTATCGGGCCGCCGCTATCCTGGGGGAGACGGCCGCCGCACGGGACTGACCCGCGCGGCAGTCGATCGAGGAGGGCCCGCCGCATGATGGCCACCGATCCCCGTCCCGACGACGGCGAGCGCACGACGCTCTCCGGCGAGCCGCTGCGGCCGCTGTACGGGCCCGAGGACCTCCGCGACTGGGATCCGGCCGAGCGAGCTGGGCGAGCCGGGCGCCTTCCCGTTCACGCGCGGCGTCTACCCCACGATGTACCGGGGGCGCCTGTGGACGATGCGGCAGTTCGCCGGCTTCGGCACGCCCGAGGAGACGAACGAGCGCTACCGCTTCCTGCTCGAGCAGGGACAGGGCGGGCTGTCGGTCGCCTTCGACATGCCGACGCTGATGGGCCTGGACTCCGACGACCCGCGCAGCGAGGGCGAGGTCGGCCGCTGCGGCGTCGCCACCGATTCCCTGG
Source organism: uncultured Actinomycetes bacterium (assembly GCA_963828885.1). Lineage (GTDB taxonomy): Bacteria > Actinomycetota > UBA4738 > UBA4738 > HRBIN12 > JALYMB01. Next base: position 107,424 of record CAWHGC010000004.1, on the reverse strand, counting down.
ACGACTTCGAGACGCTGTTCCGCGACATCCCGCTCGGCGACATCAGCACGTCGATGACGATCAGCGGACCGGCCGTCGTCGCGTTCGCGTTCTTCCTCGCCGCCGCCGAGCGGCAGGGCGTTCCCTGGGAGCAGCTCGACGGCACCCTGCAGACCGACATCTTCAAGGAGTACATCGCGCAGAAGGAGTGGATCTTCCCGCCGCGTCCGCACCTGCGCCTGATCGGCGACCTGATGGCGTTCTGCGCCGAGCGCGTGCCGCGGTTCCACCCGATCAGCGTGTCCGGCTACCACATCCGCGAGGCCGGCGCGACGGCGGCGCAGGAGCTCGCGTTCACGCTCGCCGACGGCTTCGCGTACGTGGAGCTCGGCCAGCAGCGCGGTCTGGACGTCGACGCCTTCTCGAGCGGACTGTCGTTCTTCCTCAACAGCCACATCGACTTCTTCGAGGAGCTCGCGAAGTTCCGTGCGGCGCGGCGCATCTGGGCACGGTGGCTGCGCGACCGGTACGGCGCCACCGATCCGGCGGCGATGCGGCTGCGGTTCCACACGCAGACGGCCGGCGTGTCGAACACCGCGCAGCAGCCCATGAACAACGTGGTGCGCACCGCCCTCGAGGCCCTCGCGGCCGTCCTCGGCGGCACGCAGAGCCTGCACACGAACGCGCTCGACGAGGTCCTGGCGCTGCCGACCGAGGAGGCGGCGAAGATCGCGCTGCGCACGCAGCAGGTGATCGCGTACGAGACCGGCGTCGCCGACGTGACCGACCCGCTCGGCGGCTCGTACTTCGTGGAGGCGCTCACCGACCGGATCGAGGAGCTCGCCGAGGAGCTGTTCGCCGAGATCGACCGGATGGGCGAGGGCTCCATGCTCGAGGGCGTGCTGGCCGGCATCGAGCGCGGCTGGTTCCAGGGGCTGATCGCCGAGGCCGCCTTCGACGAGCAGCGGCGCTACGAGAGCGGCTCGCTCACCCGCGTCGGCGTGAACCGCTTCGTCGAGGAGGGCGAGGATCCGATCGAGACCCTCGTGATCGGCCCCGAGGCCGAGCGGCAGCAGGTGGCGCTGATCAAGGAGCGGCGTGCGGCCCGCGACGAGGCCGCCGCCGACGCCGCGATCGCCGCCCTCGTCGAGGCCGCCGAGGGCGACACGAACCTGATCGAGCCGCTCGTGGCGTGCGCGCGCGCCGGCAGCACCGAGGGCGAGATCGTGCAGGCCCTCGAGAAGGTCTTCGGCGACTACCGCGAGACCCCGGTCTTCTGAAACGCGAACATCGGAAGTAGCGTTCCGATATCATGCGCGACATGGCACGTGCGTGGAGCCTCCTGAGCAACCACGGCGGGCGCTGGTGCTGCTGGCGCGCCGGCCCGCCTCCCGCCTCCGCGAGCTCGCCGACGAGCTCGGGCTCACGCCGCGCGCCGTCCAGGACATCGTGCGCGACCTCGAGGGCGGGGGATACCTCGAGCGCCACCGCGAGGGCCGCCGGAACCGCTACGTGGTGCGCGGGGATCGCCCGATGCACGACCCGGTGTCGGCCGACCGGGACGCCGCCGACCTGCTGCGCGCCCTCGGCGCCGAGCCACGCGTCCCGCCGGCGCGGGGCCGGCTGCACGCGGTCGTCCTCGCGTGCAGCGACCACCGCTACCAGGAGCCGCTGCGGGACCTGATCGCCGCCGAGGGCCTGCTCGGCCGGTCCGAGCTGCTGCTGTGGCCGGGCGGCAGCTCCGCGCTCGCCGGATCCGGGGGCACCCGGCTCCTCGATGCCGTCGAGCTCGCCGCCGGCAGCTCCCCGCCGCGCGTGATCCTCGTCGCGCACCAGGACTGCCGCGTGCCGGGCGCGTCCGTCCGAGCGTCCACCGACGCGTTCCGCACCGGCCGCGCCGTCGCCGAGCGCCGCCGCCGCGCGGCCGACCGCGTGCGCCGGCGGTTCGGCGTGGAGCCGGAGCTGTGGTTCCTCGACCGCCGCGGCGCCCGGCGTGTCGCCACCCCGCCACCTCGCCTGGCAACGATCCCCGCCGCCGAGGCCACCCGAAGCGAAGGAGAACGCCATATGAGCGACCAGGAGACGCAGCTACGACGCCGACGTGATCGTGATCGGCGGCGGTCCGGCCGGATCGGCCATCAGCTCCTACCTCGCCATGAACGGCTACTCGACGGCGCTGTTCGAACGCGAGATCCATCCGCGCGAGCACGTGGGGGAGTCGCTCGTGCCGGCCACGAACCGCGTGCTCGAGGACATCGGGTTCTGGCCGAAGATGGGCAACTACGGGTGGGTGCCGAAGCCCGGCGCCACGTGGACCGGCTTCCAGGGGCACGTGGGCTCCGAGGTCGTCGTCACCTTCGCCGACGTCGAGCTCGAGAACATCCACCAGGACTACACGTACCACGTCGACCGTGCGCGCTTCGACAACGAGCTGCTGAAGCACGCGCAGACCCTCGGCGTGCGGGTGATCGAGGGCGCCAACGTGATGCGCATGACGACCGACGAGGACGGCCGCGCCACCGGCGTCCGCGTGCGGATCCTCGACCGCGAGGTCGACTTCACGTCGCGCTTCGTCGTCGACGCCAGCGGCCGCCGCGGCCTGGTCGGCAAGCAGATGGGCCTGTGGCGCAAGGACGAGCAGTTCGACCAGATGGCCGTGTACTCGTGGTTCAAGAACGTGAAGGCGCCGAGCGAGGACACGCGCGACTACATCCACGTGCACTTCCTGCCGATCGAGCGCGGCTGGGTGTGGCAGATCCCGATCTACCCCGACGCCACGTCCGTCGGCGTCGTCGTGGAGAAGTCGGTCTTCCAGCGGTCGGGCAAGGACTACGAGGCCTTCTTCCACGACGTGACCCAGATGAGCAACAACACCAAGCACATCCTCAGCGAAGCCGAACGCGTCCGCGACTGGTACGTCGAGGGCGACTACAGCTACAAGATGGACCGGTTCACCGGCGACGGCTGGTTGCTCGTCGGCGACGCCGCCCGGTTCGTCGACCCGATCTTCTCCTCGGGCGTGTCGGTGGCCGTGAACTCCGCGAAGTTCGCGTTCGAGGCTCTGCACGAGGCGCTGCAGGGCAAGGGACGAACGAGCGGCGCTCGACGCCTACAACGAGAAGGTCGGGCGAGGCGTCCAGATCTGGTACGAGTGGATCACGATCTACTACAAGCTCCAGGCCCTGTTCACGCGGCTCGGCAAGGACCCCGAGAACAAGCGCCAGATGCAGCAGCTCCTGCAGGGCGACGTCTACGACCGCAGCGCCGTCGACGTCCTCGACCGGATGCGGGCGCTGGTGAAGACGGTCGAGGAGACCGAGGGCCACATCCTCAAGCCGATGCTGTCGGACTCCGTCACCGTGGCCGACTGAGCGATCGCCGGGAGCGAACGTGACCGACGACCAGTTGCTCCGGTTCCTCGTCGAGCTGACGGTGCTGTTCCTCGCCGCCAGGATCGGCGGCGAGGTCGCCGCCCGCCTGAAGCTTCCGCTGCACGTCGGCGAGCTCCTGATGGGCATCGCGCTGGGGCCGTCCTTGCTCGGCTGGCTGTGGCCGGGGGCGTTCGAGGCGCTGTTCCCGGCCGACGCCGCCACGAGGTCGCTGCTCGATGTCGTGTCGTGGATCGGCGTGATCATGCTGGCGCTGCTGGCCGGCCTCGAGACGCGCCTGGGCATCCTGCGCACCGCCGGCCGCGCGGTCCTCGGCGGGTGGATCGGGGGGTTCGGCCTGCCGTTCGCTGCCGGCCTCGCGCTGGGGTCGGCGGCGCCGGCCGCGCTGGTGCCGCCGGGGGTGGACCGGCCGGTGTTCGCGCTGTTCCTCGCGACGGCCATGTCGATCTCGGCGATCCCCGTCATCGCGCGGATCCTCATGGACCTGAAGCTGTACCGGACCCGTGTCGGCATGGTGATCCTGTCGACGGCGATCGCCGACGACACCGTGGGCTGGATCGTGCTGGCGGTGGTGACGGGCCTCGCCGGCGGCGCTCTGGAGCTGGGGCCGATCCTGCGGACCGTGCTGCTCACGGCCGCGTTCATCGTCGGCGCGTTCACGGTGGGCGGGATGCTCGTCGGCCGAGCGATCCGCGCGAGCCGCCGGCTGCGGGTGCCCTTCGGTGAGCTCTCGGCGATGCTGATGCTCGTCTTCGCCTTCGCCGCCCTCACGCAGTGGATCGGCGTGCACCTGGTGCTCGGTGCGTTCGTCGCCGCGATCCTGATCGGGCGCGAGCCCGACCTCGACCCGGACTCGGTGACGGCGGTGCGCCACATGGGGATGGGGCTGTTCATCCCGTTCTTCTTCGCCTACACCGGCATCAAGGTCGATCTCACCACGTTGCACGGCAGCGCGCTGGGCTTCGCGGCCGCCGCGGTCGTCGTCGCGTGCGTGTCGAAGATCGTCGGCGGGTGGGCGCGGCACCCGGCTCGGGGGGCTGCCGCACTGGGAGGCCCTCGCCGTCGGCTTCGGCCTGAACGCGCGCGGTGCGATGGAGCTCGTGATCGCGGCGATCGGGTTGTCGATCGGGGTCCTGAGCGAGCCGATGTACGCCACGATCGTGCTGATCGCCGTCCTGACGACCGTGATGGCGGCGCCGATGCTCCAGTTCTGCGTGCGCCGCGCGGGGGTGGAGCAGGAGGACCCGGCGCCCGCCGGCCTCGAGGTCGCGCGCAGCTCCGGGCGGACGATGCTCGACCTCCTAGTTGCAGCATCTTGCACATGCCATGCGTGGCGACATGTGCTTGGATGGTCGGATGCGAACCCGGCCGGAGCCGCGGTGATCGCGCGAATCCGCGCAGGCCTTCGGGGTCGGCGTGCTGTTCTCGGCCTTCCTGTTCGGCTTCCGCCACGGCATCGACTGGGACCACATCGCCGCCATCACCGACATCACGAGCTCGCAGCAGGACCGCCGCTCCTCGATGCTGTTCGGCACCCTGTACGCGCTCGGCCACGCGCTCGTCGTGTTCCTGTTCGGATCGCTCGCGATCGTGCTCGGTCAGCAGCTGCCACCGAGTGTCGACGAGGTGATGGGGCGGATCGTCGGCGTCACCCTGGTGGTGCTGGGCGTCTACGTGATCGTCGGGGTCGATCCGCCACGGACGGGACTTCCGCATGCGGAGCCGCTGGATGCTGGTGTTCGCGGGGGCGAGCCGCGTGTACCGACGGCTGCGCCCGCCCGCCGAGCCCGAGCACGACCACGACGACGGGTCGGCGGTGCACGTGCACACCGGTCCGGGAGCGTCCCTCGCCGTCGCCGAGGACCTCCCCGTCTCCCAGTGGCACCACGGGCATCACGGCCGGCCGGGACATCACCATCACCGGCACCCCGAGGCCGACGAGCCGTTCACGAACTACGGCCGCGGTACCGCCTTCGTCGTGGGCATGATCCACGGCGTCGGCGCGGAGACTCCCACGCAGCTCCTGATCTTCCTCACGGCGGCGGGCGCCGGGGGCAAGCTGGTGGGCGTGTCCGTAGTGGCCACGTTCATCGTCGGCCTCCTCGTGTCGAACTCGCTCATCACGATCGGGTCGTCCGCCGGGTTCCTGCGGGCCTCGGAGAACTGGCGGCTCTACGTCACGGTCGCGTTGCTGACGGCGACCTTCAGCCTGGTGATCGGGGTGCTGTTCATCACGGGCGAGGGCTCGCTCCTGCCCGCGCTGTTCGGCGGCTAGCGCTCGCCGGCCACGATCTTCGCGCACGCCCGGCAGAGCCCGCCGATCGCGAAGTGCGTGAGGTCGGCCTCGAAGCCGCGGTGCGCGCGGATCAGCGCGTGCAGGGACTCGGCCTCGTCCAGGCTGAGGGCGTCGTCGCTGCCGCAGCGGCTGCAGGTGAGATGGACGTGCGCGGCCTCCTCCGAGCGGTGGTACTCGGGCCCGGACTCCAGGTGCGAGTGCGCGAGGACGCCCACCTCCTCCAGCAGGGACAGCGTCCGGTACACCGTGGAGGCGTTCACGCCCGGCATGTCGCCCTGGACCTTGCGGGCGACGGCGGTCGGCGAGATGTGGCCGTCCGTGCGCATGACCTCGGCCACGATCGCCCGGCGCTGCGGGGTCATGCGGAGGCCGCGGCTGCGCAGCATCTCCATCACGTCGCCGTCGTCGGTCCCGGCGGGGGCGCGGAGGTGGTCCATCGAACGGAAGTGTAGCGAACCGTTGCAGGTGCAACGGCCATGGGGAGGGAGCTCAGACCGGCGGCGGCAGCCCCAGCTCACGGGCGGCCCACGGCGAGTGCCGGCCGACCCTGCTGCAGTTGCATCTCCCGGACGTGCGGGGCCTCCGGGATCGGCGGCAGCCCCGCGTGCGAGCAGAAGTAGCCGGCCAGGAGCGCGGCCAGCTCGGGCGCCGGGCCCGGCATGACCTCCTCCGGCGACGGGCCGCCGTCGGCCTCGAGGCTCGGCAGCCAGCTCGCGAGCTCGAACAGCGGGTCGCCGGTGCACGCCCAGTTCCAGTCGATCAGCAGCGCGCGGCCCTCGCGCAGGCAGAGGTTGTCGCTGCGCACGTCCATGTGCAGCAGGGCGTCGCCCTCGATCGAGGCGCGGCGCGTCGCGTCGTCGAGGACCGGAAGGGCCTCGGCCAGCCAGTCGCCGCCGCACAGGCCGACCGAGAGCAGCGGCGCGGGGTCGGCGGCGACGACGCCCCAGGTGCCGTGGAACTCGAGGCCGTGCTGCGCGACCGTCGGCAGGTCGGCGGGGGGCGGCGTCGCGTGCACCTCCGTCGAGGCATGCGAGCACGGCGTCCACCGCATCGCGGTCCCACGGTGGTGGCCAGCGCCAGCCCGACAGGTCCTCGATCGCCAGCACCGGACGCTCGCCGTCGTCGTGCCAGCCGACCATGCCGCGGCAGGAAGGACCGACCGCGTAGCTGGGCGTACACCTGATGCTCGTCGCGCACGTACGCGGCCGTATCGAGCGTGGCGCCGATCTTCACGAACGCGCCGGTGCCGTCGGGCATCGTCACGAGCCAGCGCGCGGCCGCCGTCTGCCCGCCGCGCGTGGCCGGTCGCCAGGCGGCGGGCTCGGCCTTCAGCGCGGCGGCGACGCGTGCGACGTCATCGGGTGCCGGCCGGTCCATGGGCGCGAATCGTAGCGGCCGCGCCGTCGGGCGTCCGCGTCAGGGCCACGCGCGCGGGCGATAGTCTCGTCGCCGTGGACACGTTCGTGCACCTCGAGGTCGACGACCGGCGTCGGCATCGTGCGGCTGAACCGGCCGCCGGCGAACGCCATCTCCCACGCCGTCGGCGTCCAGCTCGGCGAGGTGATCGCGGAGGCCGCCGCCCGCGAGGACGTCGGCGCCGTCGTGCTGTGGGGCGGCGAACGCCTCTTCGCGGCCGGCGCCGACATCAAGGAGATGGCCGGGTTCGGCCCCGACGAGATCCGCCCGGTGGTCTCCGCCCTCGGCGACGCGATCGACGCGCTCGAGGCCATGCCGAAGATCTCGATCGCCGCCGTCACCGGCTACGCCCTGGGCGGTGGCCTCGAGCTCGCGCTCGGCGCCGACCTGCGGTACCTGGCCGAGGACGCCACGATCGGGCAGCCGGAGATCAAGATCGGTGTGATCCCGGGCGCCGGCGGCACGCAGCGCCTCACCCGGCTGCTCGGACCGGCGCGCGCCCTCCGCCTCGTCGTGACCGGTGCGCAGCTCGACGCGGTCCGCGCCCTCGAGCTCGGGCTCGCCGACCGCGTCGTGCCGGCCTCCGAGGTCCTCGCCCTCGCCGTCGCGCACGCCCGCGAGTTCGCGTACGGCCCGCGCATCGCCCTCGCGGCCGCGAAGGCGGCCGTCCACGCGGCCGTCGAGACGCCGGGAGCGGCCGGCCTCGCGCGCGAACGGGAGCTGTTCGTCGAGCTGTTCGGCACGCCGGACCAGCGCGAGGGCATGCGTGCCTTCCTGGAGAAGCGTGATCCGGCGTTCGGCGGCGACGCCCGATGAAGGTGCGCCGGGCGACCCCCGCCGACGTCCCGCACCTGGTCGGCTTCTTCGCCGAGCTGGACCGGATGCAGCGCGAGTGGCGGGTCTTCACGCCGAGGCCGGGGTTCTACGACGAGGTCGGCGCCAAGTACCGCGCCGCCATCGCGAGCGAGGACCAGCTGGTGGTGGTGGCGGAGGAGGACGACGAGGTCGTCGGCATGGCCTACGCCGAGGCCAGGACCCCCTCGCGGTTCTCCGACGAACGCTCCCTGGAGCTGTCGGGGGTGGTCGTGCGCTCGGACTTCCGGGGCCGGGGGGTTGGCCGGGCGTTGGTGGCGGAGGCGGCGAGGTTCGCCACCGAGCGCGGGATCCCGTGGGTCGAGCTCAAGACCTTCTCCCCGAACCAGGGCGCGATGGAGTTCTGGGAGAGCCTCGGGTTCACGCCCCGGGTCGTGCAGATGACCTCCTCCTCGGCGGCGCTGGCCGGCCGGCTGCGCGACGCCTGAGGTCCCGCCGGCTCCTCGCGGGGTGCTCAGGAATGAACCTGGCCGCCGCCGGGTTCGTATACGCAGCGAGGCCCGGAACGCACGTCAGACCTGCCCGTCAAGATCCGAGCCCCGGAAGGAAGTGAGGAGCGTGGCTCAGGCTCAGGAGACCTACCGCGGAGGCTCGGTGCGGTCGCTCCCTCGGCCGAACAAGACGTTCGCCAAGGGTCGCGTCTGCGCCGCCCCCGGCTGCGGCACCAAGCTCTCCATGTACAGCAAGTGGGAGTACTGCTGGCAGCACGAACCCGTCCACTCGTACGTGCCCCGCGGCAAGCGCAAGCGCCGCGACGAGGCCGCCTGAGGGACAACGAACCGGTCGAAGGCACACTCGGCCCTCCCCCGCACGGGGGAGGGCTTTCGTGCGTGTCAAGGCGGTCCCGCGGAGGTGCCGATGAAGGTGGGGACCGCTCCCCCCGAGCGGACCGTCTCTCATGAACGAGATCGTCGAACCCCCCGCGATGCGGGAGAGCGAGTGCCCGTTCTGCGAGCGCACGGTGCTGGTCCACGAGGACCCGCCGCTGTGCCCGTTGTGCGCGTGCCCGCTCGATGAGGACCGGATGCGGCCCTACACCTTCCCGGGTGACGCCGCGGATCGACCCGCGCCCACCGACTAGCCCGGAGCGGTCCGGGCGGCGGTCTCGGCCAGCGCCGCACGCCGCCACGGACGCGTCGCGTTCATCAGCCGGAGCTCCGTCGGCGAGCCGCAGATCGTCGGGCCGGAGCGTCCCCTCCTCGATCGTTCCCTCGTCGAGCAGCGCCGCGCGCTCGGTCCCCGGCAGGAGCCCGGCGTCGAGGGGCGGCGTGATCCAGCGGCCGCCGAGCTGAGCGGCCACGTTCGCGATCGTCGACTCGGTGACCTCGCCCCGGGTGTTGACGAGCAGGACGTCGTCGGCGTCCGGATGCCGGGCGCGCGCGGCCTCGTAGCGTTCGCGCCGGCTCGTCTTGTGGAACAGCAGCACGTCGCGCGGATCGACCGGCACCTCGTCGATCTCCAGCCGGGCCGGCTCCGGTGCCGCCGCCAGCGGCATCGAGGCGGTGGTGATCCGGCCGGCCCGGTCCAGGAGGAGCCGGACGCGCGTGGGGCGGTCGCCGGCCGCCGCGGCCTCGGCGTCGAGGGCCTCGCGGACCGCGCGCTCGTCGAAGGTGAAGCCGAAGTACGCGGCCGAGCCGCGGAGCCGCTCGAGGTGGCGATCGAGCCGCCGCAGGCCGGATCCGGGCTCGTGTAGAAGCGTCTCGAGCAGCTCGAAGCCCGGACGGCGGTCGGTCAGCACCCGCGCCTTCGCCACCGCCTCCTCGTACTCGCTGCCGGCGCGCGAGTCCCACGTGATGCCGCCGCCCACGCCGTACTCCGCGAGGCCGGACTCCCCGTCGACCGTGACGGTGCGGATCGCGACGTTGAACCTCGCGGCCGGGCCGCGGTCCGGCGGCGCCAGCAGGCCGACCGCGCCGCAGTACACGCCGCGCGGCGAGTCCTCGAGGCCGGCGATGATCTGCATGCTGCGCACCTTCGGCGCGCCCGTCACCGAGCCGCTCGGGAACAGCGCGCGGAAGACCTCGGCGAGACCGGCTCCCGGCGCGAGCTCGGAGGACACCGTCGACGTGAGCTGCCACACGGTCTCGTAGCGTTCGGCGGCGAACACCTCGCTCCACCTCACGCTGCCGGGACGGGAGACGCGCCCGAGGTCGTTGCGCAGCAGATCGACGATCATCGCGTTCTCCGCCCGGTCCTTCGCCGACGCGACGAGCCGGCGCGGCGATCGCGTCGTCCTCGCCCGGCCAGCGACCTCGCGGCGCGGTGCCCTTCATCGGCCGCGTCGTCAGCCGGCCCCCGTCGAGCTCGAAGAACAGCTCCGGCGAGGCCGAACAGACGCGGTACCGGCCGGCGTTCAGGTACGCGCCGTACGCGCCGCGCTGCGAGAAGCACAGGTCGCGGTAGAGGCCGCGCTCGTCGCCGGCGACGGTCGATCGCAGCCGCAGGGTGTGGTTGACCTGGTAGGTGTCGCCGGCGGCGATCCGCTCGTGGATCTCCGCGATGGCGGCGTCGTACGCTCGGGCGGTCGACGGAGGGCAGCCAGCCGCCGGCCGGGGCGGAGGGCCCGCCCTCGCGGGGCTCGGGCAGCAGGGTCTCCTCGCGCCCCTCGAACAGCGCGAACCAGGCGAGCGGCAGGTCGGCCATCGGGTCGCCGGGCTCGCGGGCGCGGACCTCGAGGGCGGGGTCGAGGCCCGGCGCCGCCTCGTACGCGACGAAGCCGCCGACCCACAGGCCGCGCTGCGCCGAGGACTCCGCGGCCTCGAGGACGTCGGCGACCTCGTCGGCGCGCCGCGCCTCGAACACGCCGACCGGGCCGACCAGCCGGAAGGAGGCGCCGCCGGGCGTGAGGTCGTCGAATCGGGCCTCGATCATGGTCCGCCACGATAAGCCGTCCGGGCCCGAGGCCGGTGCTAGCCTCGACGCATGAGCCCCTCCGTCCTGGTCGCCATGTCCGGCGGCGTCGATTCGTCGGTGGCCGCGTGCCTGCTGCACGAGCAGGGCTACGAGGTGATCGGCTCGCACATGCGCCTCGTCCACCTCGACGACGTCGAGCACGGGTGCTGCGGGCCGGCCGCGCGCGCCGACGCCGCCGAGGTCGCGCGGATCGCCGGGTTCCCGTTCGAGATCGTGGACCTGTCGGCGACCTTCGACCGGACGGTGATCGCGGACTTCGTCGCCGAGCACGCGGCGGGGCGGACGCCGAACCCGTGCGCGCGGTGCAACGGCGAGATCAAGTTCGGCGCGTTCCTGGAGCGGGCCGACGACCTCGGCGTGGACCTGGTCGCGACCGGTCACTACGTGCGGACGCGTCCGCGACGCCGGCGGCCGCGTGCGCCTGCTGCGCGGCCTCGACGACGGCAAGGACCAGTCCTACATGCTGCACATGCTGGGGCAGCGGGAGCTGCGCCGCTCGCTGTTCCCGGTCGGCGGCATGCCGAAGGCGGCGACGCGCGAGCACGCGCGGCGCTTCGGCCTGCCGGTGGCCGACAAGCCCGACTCGCAGGAGCTCTGCTTCGCGCCCGCCGGCGAGGCCGGCGCGTTCGTGCGCGGGCGCGCGCCCGAGCTCGTGCACGCGGGGACGGTCGTCGATCCGGACGGGCGGGTCCTGGCCGGGCACGACGGCACGTTCGGGTTCACGATCGGGCAGCGCCGCGGGCTCGGCGTGGCGACGGGGGAGCGGAGCTACGTGGTGGACCTCGACGCCGCGCGAACCGCGTCGTCGTCGGCCCGCGCGAGCTGCTCTCGCGCCGGGGCCTGGTCGCCGACCGCGCCCGGTGGGTGGCCGGGTCGCCGCCCGCCGCCGGTCCCTTCGAGGCCGAGGTCCGGATCCGGTACCGCGGCGAGGACATCCCCGCCGTCGTCACACCCGACGGCGACCGGATCGGCGTGGCGTTCGCCCGGCCGCAGCATGCCGTCGCGCCGGGGCAGAGCGTCGTGATCTACCGGGGCCCCGAGCTCCTCGGCGGCGCGCGCATCCTCGAGGCCGTCCGCTAGGCCGGTCGGTGGGCTCGGCTATCATCGCGGTCCCCGAGGCCGAGGAGATCCGGTGAAGCTCCTGAAGCGCCGTCCCAAGAGCTTCGACATCCAGGTGCAGGACATGGTGCTGCACATCACGGCCTCGCCCGAGTACGCCGAGGAGTCGCGCGCGGCCGCGCTCTCGTTCTGGGAGCAGCTGGAGTCCTACGCGCTCCGGGATTCGGCCTTCCGCGAGAGCAAGCGGGCCGATCGCGGTGCCCGACGACGCGCCCGACATCGTGCGCGAGATGGTGTCGGCGGCGACCGACGCGGGCGTCGGACCCATGTTCACGTTCCAGGGCGCCGTCACCGACCAGGTCGGACGGTTCCTGTCCCGCGCCATGTCCGAGGTCACGGTCACCTGCGGCGGCGACTACTACATCGTCACGCGCAAGCGCATGAAGCTCTCGGTGAAGCGGCGCGGGGGCGAGCCGATCTCGGTCGTCGTGCATGCCCGACAAGCAGGGCGTCGGCGTGTCGACCACCCTCGGCCGTGGACACGGCGGAGGGCCCGGACGGCCTCGCGGTGCTGGCGAACTCGTGCATGCTGGCCGACGCCGCCGCGGCGGGCGTGCAGGCGCTCCTGCCCAAGGAGGACGGGTTCCGCAAGGCGCTGCAGTACCTCCAGCAGGTGCCGGGCGTGGACGGCGGCGTGGTGGTGGTGGGCGAGCGGATCGGCGTCGCCGGCGCGGTGGAGATCGCGCACTGATGGCGACGAAGGCGCGCACGGCGAAGAGCGCCGAAGAAGCCGAAGGCCGAGCGCGACCTCGAGCGTGCGCGCGCGGAGGCGAAGGTGCGCGTCGAGGAGCTGCGCGAGCAGATCAACCACCACAGCTACCGCTACCACGTCCTCGACGACCCCGAGGTCTCCGACGCCGAGTACGACGAGCTGATGCGCGAGCTGATCCGCGCTCGAGGACGCCTTCCCCGAGCTCATCACGCCGGACTCGCCCACCCAGCGTGTCGGCGGCACGCCCACCGACCTGTTCGCGCCGGTCGCCCACCGCGCCCGCATGCTCTCGCTCGACAACGTCGTTCAGCCGCGAGGAGCTCGAGGCCTGGGCCGCCCGCGTCGAGCGCGCGGTCGGCACCGACGTCGCGTACACGTGCGAGCAGAAGATCGACGGCGTCGCGTGCGCGCTCACGTACGAGCGCGGCGTGCTCGTGCAGGCGGCCACGCGCGGCGACGGCGTGACGGGCGAGGACATCACGGCGAACGTGCGGACGGTCCGCGGCATCCCCGGCAAGCTCCTCATGAAGGACCCCCCGCCGGTCATCGAGGTGCGCGGCGAGATCTACCTGCCGGTGAAGGCGTTCGAGGAGCTGAACCGTGGCCTCCTCGACGCCGAGCAGCGAGCGTTCGCGAACCCGCGCAACGCGGCGGCCGGCTCGCTCCGCCAGAAGGACCCGAAGGTGACGGCCTCGAGGCCGCTGCGGCTGTGGGTGCACTCGTTCGGCTACGCCGAGGGCGTGCGGTTCGCCTCGCACATGGGCTTCCTGGAGTGGGCGCGCCGAGGCCGGCCTGCCGGTCCCGCCCACCGTCGAGCGCGTCGACGACCTCGCCGGCGCCCTCGGGTACATCGAACGGTGGGAACGCGACCGCCACACCGTCGACTGGGAGATCGACGGCGTCGTCGCGAAGGTCGACTCCGTCGCGCAGCAGCAGGAGCTCGGCGCGACGGCCCGCGCCCCCCGGTGGGCGATCGCGTACAAGTTCCCGCCCGAGGAGCGCACCGCACTGCTGAAGGCGATCGACGTGCACACCGGCCGCACCGGCAAGGTGACGCCGTTCGCGGTGCTCGATCCGGTCTTCGTGGGCGGCGTGACGATCACGTACGCCACGCTGCACAACGAGGACGAGGTGCGCCGCAAGGACGTTCGCAAGGGCGACCACGTGATCGTGCGCCGCGCCGGCGACGTGATCCCCGAGATCGTCGGGCCGGTGCTGGCGAAGCGGAAGAAGAGCGCGCGGAAGTGGAAGATGCCGGCGAACTGTCCCTCGTGCGGGACGCCGCTCGTCCGCCGCGAGGGCGAGGTCGACTGGCGCTGCCCCAACAAGCGCGGCTGCCCCGACCAGGGACTCGAGTGGCTGTTCCACTTCGCCGGCCGGGGTGCGATGGACATCGAGCACCTGGGCTACAAGACGGTGATGCTGCTGCTGGAGCGGGGGCTGATCGAGGATCCGGCCGACATCTACGCGCTGGACGCCGAGAAGCTCGCGCACGCTGCCGGGCTTCAAGGACAAGTCGATCTCCAACGTCCTCGAGCAGATCGAGGCGTCGAAGGACCGGCCGCTCTGGCGCCTGCTGGTGGGCCTGAACATCCGTCACGTCGGCGAGCACGTCGCGCAGGTGCTGGCGCGGGCGTTCGGCTCGATCGACGCGCTGATGTCGGCCACCGAGGACGAGATCGACGCCGTGCCCGAGATCGGCCCCGAGATCGCCGCGACGGTGCGCGAGTGGTTCGACGAAGAGGAGAACGTCGCGCTGATCGAGAAGCTCCGCGCCGCCGGCGTGCGGATGGCCGATCCGGTCGTCGAGGACACGGGTCCGAAGCCGCTCGAGGGGCAGACGATCGTGCTGACCGGGCGGCCTCGAGTCCCTCTCGCGCGAGGAGGCCGCCGAGGCGGCGGAGGCGGCCGGGGCGCGGGTGGCCTCGAGCGTGAGCAAGAAGACCAGCTTCGTGGTCGCCGGCGAGAGTCCCGGCTCGAAGTACGACCGCGCGGTCGAGCTCGGCGTCGACGTGATCGACGAGCAGGAGTTCCTGAGGAGGCTGGGCAGATGACGTACTCGATCGTGGCGAGGGATCCGAACACCGGTGAGCTCGGCGTCGCCGTGCAGTCGCACTGGTTCGCGGCCGGCGGCACCGTGCCGTGGGCCGAGGCCGGCGTCGGCGCCGTCGCCACCCAGGCCTTCCTCGAGATGTCGTACGGGCCGCGGGCCCTGGACCTCCTGCGCGAGGGCGCGACGGCGCAGGAGGCGCTGGACCGGCTCATCGCCGGCGACACCGACCAGAACGTCCGCCAGGTCGGCATCGTCGACGTGCACGGCAACGTCGCCACGCACACCGGGGACCGCACGATCCCGGCGGCCGGGCACACCGCCGGCAGGGCCTTCACGTGCCAGGCCAACATGATGTGGCAGGACACCGTCTGGGACGCCATGGCGGCGGCGTACACCGGGGCCGAGGGCGTCTTCGCGCACCGGCTGCTGGCGGCGCTGGACGCGGCCGAGGGCGAGCGGGGCGACATCCGCGGCCGGCAGGCCGCCGGCATCCTCATCGTGGGGCCCCAGCGGCTCGAGGAGCCGTGGCGCGGGGTCCGCATGCATCTGCACGCGGACGACCACCCGACGCCGAACGCTGAGCTCCGGCGGCTCGTCGACATCCACCGCGCGTACGAGCACCTCGAGCGGTCCGAGGAGCTGGAGCTCGAGCGCGACACGATCGGCGTGCAGCGCGAGCGCGAGGCCGCCCTCGCCGCCGGCCCGGACCTCCTCGAGGTCAAGTACTGGGCGGCGATCGGGCTCGCGACCGAGGGCCACTACGACGAGGCGCTCGCGCTGATGGCCTCGGTCGACGAGGCCGGCCCCGGCTGGCGCGAGCTGCTGAAGCGGCTCGTCGACGGCAAGCTGATGGACATCCCGCCGGAGGCCGCCGCCCGCCTCCTCGGTGACGGCCCCGGCTAGACTGCGCGGCATGCCGGTCGAGATCGACATCGAGCACGTCGCGAAGCTCGCCCGCATCGCGCTCACCGACGAGGAGAAGGAGCAGCTGCGCGACGCAGCTCGGGCTGATCCTCGAGCACGCGGCGAAGGTCGGCGAGGTGGCGGCCGCCGACGTCCCGCCCACCGCCAGCGCGATCCCGCGCGCCAACGTCCTGCGTCCCGACGTGCCCGAGCCCGGCATCAGCCAGCAGGCCGCGCTCGCGAACGCGCCCGAGTCCGAGGGCGGCCGCTTCAAGGTGCCGCGCATCGCGGAGACGGGCGAGTGACGGCCTCCGAGCTCTGCGATCGGACCGGCAGCGACCTCGGCCGCGATGCTGGCGGCCGGGGAGACCTCGGTCGTCGAGATCACGCGGTCGTGTCTCGACCGCATCGAGGCGACCGACGAGCGGCTGCACGCGTTCCTCACCCTCACGCCCGAGGTCGCCCTCGAGCGTGCGGAGGAGCTCGACGTCCACCGCACCACCGGCGCGCCGCAGCAGGCCGTCGCCGGCATCCCGCTCGCGCTGAAGGACGTGTTCACGACGAAGGGGATCCGCACGACCTGCGGCTCGAAGATCCTCGAGAGCTACGTGCCGCCGTACGACGCCACCGCGTGGCAGCGGCTGTCGGGCCACGGCTCGGTGCTGCTCGGCAAGACGAACTGCGACGAGTTCGCGATGGGCTCGTCGAACGAGAACTCGGCGTACGGACCCGTGCACAACCCCTACGACCTCTCGCGGGTGCCGGGCGGCAGCAGCGGCGGGTCGGCGGCGGCGGTGGCGGCCGGCCAGGCCGTGTGGGCGCTCGGCACCGACACCGGCGGCTCCGTGCGGCAGCCGGCCGCGCTCTGCGGCGTGGTGGGGCTCAAGCCCACGTACGGGCGCATCTCGCGCTACGGGCTGATCGCGTTCGCGTCCTCGCTCGACACGGTCGGCACGTTCACGCGGAGCGTCCGCGACGCCGCCACGCTGCTGGGCGCGATGGCCGGGCAGGACCACCGCGACGCGACGAGCCTCGAGCAGCCGGTCGACGACTACCTGGCGAACCTCGAGGGCGGCGTCGAGGGCCTGCGCGTCGGCGTCGTCGCCGAGGCGTTCGGCGAGGGCGTGGAGCCGGCCGTGCGCGACGCCGTCCGCGCCTCGATCGACCGCCTGAGCGACATGGGCGCGAAGGTGGGGGAGACCTCGCTGCCGCACGCGGAGTACGCGCTCAGCGCCTACTACCTGATCGCGCCGAGCGAGGCGTCGTCGAACCTCGCGCGCTACGACGGCGTGCGCTACGGGCTGCGGGTCGACGGCGACGACTCGATCGAGATGATGTTCAAGACCCGCGGCGAGGGCTTCGGCCCGGAGGTGAAGCGCCGCATCATGCTCGGCACGTACGCGCTGTCGGCCGGCTACTACGAGGCCTACTACGGCCAGGCGCAGAAGGTTCGCACGCTCGTGATCCGCGACTACGAGGCCGCGTTCGCCGAGTACGACGTGCTGGTGTCGCCGACGACGCCGACGACCGCGTTCAAGATCGGCGAGAAGGCCGACGACCCGCTCGCGATGTACCTGAACGACATCTTCACGATCCCCGCGAACCTGAGCGGCATGCCGGCGCTCAGCATGCCGTGCGGCACGGACGCGGCCGGCCTGCCGATCGGCCTCCAGTTCACGGCGCCCGTGCTGGCGGAGGCGACGCTGTTCCGGGCCGCCCACGCCCTCGAGGCCGACCTCGCGCCTGGAGCTGCGGCCCTCGCTCTAGTGGGCCTCGGCCTCGGCCGTCTCCAGCAGTTCCTGGCGCTTCGTCCGGGCGGCGCTGCCGGCCGACACGATCAGCGCGACCGCCACGAGGATCACGCCGCCGGCGATCAGCGTCCGTGGGGTGATCACCTCGTCGAGCACGATCCATCCGAGCGTGACGGCCACCACCGGGTTCACGTACGCGTAGGTCGAGACGAGCGAGGTCCGCGCGTTCCGCAGCAGCCACAGGTAGGTCGAGAACGTGAGCAGCGAGCCGATCACGATCAGGTAGAGGAGGGCGAGCAGCGACACGGCCGACACCTTCGACACGTCGAACTCGCCCATCTGTCCGCTCACCGTCGCCGCGACGAGGATCGCGACGCCGCCGGTGACCTGCTGCATCCCGCTCGACTGCAGGGCGTCCGGCGGCAGCGGCACGTCGCGGCTCGCGAGCGATCCGGACGACCACGACAGGGACGCGATGACGGCGACCGCGAGGCCGAGCGGCCGGACATCGCCCTCGAGCTGTCCGGCGACGAGCAGCGCGGCGCCGGCGAACCCGCCCGCGAGGCCCACCACCACCCGCCACCCCATCGGCGCGCTGCGCAGCACGACCCGGTCGATCAGCGCGATCCAGAGCGGGACCAGCGCGATGATGAGCGCCATCACGCCGGTCGGCACGCCGAGGTCCTCGGCCGTCGCGACCAGCGCGTTCCCGCCGAACATGAGCAGCACGCCGACGACGGCCGCGCCCATCCACTCGCGCCGCTGCGGACGCCGCCATCCGCCGCGGGCTCGGCTGAGCAGCATCAGCACGGTGCCCGCGACCAGGAACCGGATCGCCGGCCCGACCAGCGGCGGGATCGTCTGGTTCGACCGGTCGATCGCGAGGTACGTCGTGCCCCAGAAGAAGTAGACGGTCACGAGGCCGGTCCAGATCTTCGCGGAGCTCGGTCCGTGCGCGTCGTCGGCAGGCATCCGGGGATGATAGGTGCGGCCGCTCCGGGCGCCCTCTGCCGTGTTCGTTTCCATGCGCAGAACAACGCGGGGCCGGCCCGACGGCGTGAAAACGGCCGCGCGGTAAGCTCACCCGTCATGGCCGCCTACGAGACCGTCATCGGGCTGGAGTGCCACGTCGAGCTCGCCACGCAGACGAAGATGTTCTGCGGCTGTCGGGTCGAGTTCGGCGCCGAGCCCAACACGAACGTCTGCCCGGTCTGCCTGGGCCACCCCGGGTCGCTGCCGGTGCCGAACGAGAAGGCGATCGAGTCGATCGTGAAGATCGGCCTCGCGCTGGGATCGGAGATCGCGCCGCGCTCGGTGTTCGCCCGGAAGAACTACTTCTATCCGGACATGCCGAAGAACTACCAGATCAGCCAGTTCGACCTGCCGACGTGCGTGGGCGGCCGGCTCGAGGTGGAGCTGCCGGACGGCGGGTCGTCGACCATCGGCATCACGCGCGTGCACATGGAGGAGGACACCGGCAAGACCTCGCACGGCAGCGCGAGCGGCCGGATCCACGACGCGGACTCCGCGCTGCTGGACTTCAACCGCGCCGGCGTGCCGCTCGTGGAATGCGTGAGCGAGCCCGACATGCGCTCGCCCGAGGAGGCCGGCGCGTACCTGCGAACGCTGCGCGCGACCCTCGAGTCGCTCGACGTGAGCGACGTCCGCATGGAGGAGGGGTCGCTGCGCTGCGACGCGAACGTCTCGCTGCGCCCCGAGGGCGCCACCGAGTTCGGCACGAAGGTCGAGATCAAGAACATGAACTCGGTCCGCTCGATGGAGCGCGCGATCGCGTTCGAGATCGAACGGCAGTCCAAGGCGCTCGACGCCGGTGAGCCGATCGTGCAGGAGACGCGCCACTGGGACGAGGACGCCGGCGCCACCAAGAGCATGCGCTCGAAGGAGGAGGCGTTCGACTACCGGTACTTCCCCGAGCCCGACATCCCCGCCCTCGAGCCGGATCCCGCGTGGATCGAGGGCGTGCGAGCCACCCTGCCGGAGCTGCCCGCCGCCCGTCGCGCCCGCTACGAGGCCGACCTCGGCCTGCGGCCCGGACGTCGTGAAGGTGCTGGTCGCCGACCGTGCCGCCGCGGTCCTGTTCGAGGAGACGGTGGCGGCAGGCGCCGATCCGGCCGCGGCCGCGAACTGGATCACGCAGGACCTTGCCGGCCTGCAGTCAACCGGCCGGGTGGACAAGGCGCCTCGAAGGTCGACGGCGGCGCACCTCGCCGACCTGATCCGCCATGGTCGGCGGCCGACGTCAGGTCTCCGGCGCCAAGAGCGCCAAGCAGGCATCCTCGAGGACGGCCTTCGAGACCGGCGATCACGATCGACGACATCGTGGCGAGGCGCGGCCTCGCGCAGGTCTCCGACACCGGCGAGCTCGGCGCGATCGCCGACCGGGTGATCGCCGACAACCCCGAGGTCGTGGAGAAGTTCCGGGGCGGCAACGAGGGCGTCATCGGGTTCCTCGTCGGTCAGGTGATGAAGGCCTCGGGCGGCTCCGCGAACCCCAAGCTCGCGCAGGAGCTGCTGCGCGAGCGTCTGAGCGGCTGACGGCGGAGCCGCCGTGCGCGTCGACCAGCCGAGGCCGCCGCGATACCCGTGGTGGCAGCTGGTCCTGCTGGGCTTCGCCGGCCTCGCCGAGGCGGCGGTGTGGCCGCTGCGGCGGATGTGGCGCAGCTCGCGCCCGCTGGACGCGTACGGGCTCGTGCACTTCACGAGCGCGGCCGGCGACGCGCTGATCGCGATCGCGCTCGCGGACTCGATCTTCTTCTCCCTGCCCGTCGACGAGGCGAAGGTGAAGGTGGCGCTGTACCTCGGGCTCACGGTGCTGCCGCTCGCCGCTGGCCGGGCCGCTCCTCGTGATCCCGCTCGACCGCGTCGGGCCGCGGCGCTGGATCTCCCTGGTCGCGGCGCTCGTGCGGGCGGTCGTCGCCGTCGTCGCGGCCGCGAACGTCGAGTCGTTGCTGCTGTTCCCGCTCGCGCTCGCGATCCTGGTCGCGTCGAAGGTGCACGCGATCACGAAGAACGGCCTCACGATCGCGTACGCCGATCCCGACGAGGGGCTGATGCAGGCGAACGCCAGGCTCGGGCGGGTCGCCGCCGCCGGCGCCCTGTCGGCGGCCCCCTTCGGGTTCGTGCTGCTGAAGCTGTTCGGCGCCCCCGGGCCGATGATCCTGGCGGCCGCCATGTACGCGATGTCGGCGGCCCTGACCCTGCGCCTGCCGAAGCCCCGGACGCAGACCGAGCGGCGGCCGGTCGGACCTCGAGGCCGGGTCCCCTCGCTGACGCTGCCGGCCATCGGCGCCGTCGGCATGCGGGCGGCGAGCGGGTTCCTGCTGTTCCTCATGGCGTTCGCGCTGCGCCGCGGCGGCCAGCCGGCCTGGTGGTTCGCCGTCCTCGCGGGCTCGGCGGTGGCCGGCGGGTTCCTCGCCGACCTCGTGGCGCCACGGTTCCCGCGCACCGTTCGCGAGGAGACGATGGTCGTGTCCTGCGTGCTGGGCGCCGGCCTGATCGCGAGCGTGGCGTTCGAGTGGTACACGCTGGCGGTGCTGGCCGTGTTCGCCGTCGTCGCCGGCGCCGCCACCGAGTTCGGCCGGCTCGCGTTCCAGGCGCTGATGCAGCGGGCCGCGCCGGAGGGCGCCCTGGGCCGGGTGTTCGTGCGGTACGAGGTGCTGTTCCAGCTCGCGTGGGTGGCCGGCGCCATCCTGCCCGCCGTGCTGCCGATCGAGTTCCGTACGGGGATCCTGATCCTCGCGGGCTTCTACCTGCTGCTGGCGGCCGTCACCTACGTGCGGCGGGGGCAGGTCCCCACGCCCCCGGTCGCCGGCACGGCCTAGCCTCGATCGAGGCTGCGGTGCCGGACCGTAAGCTTGGGAGGGGAGCGCGCCCTTCGACGGCGCCCGGGACGCGAAGGAGGATGCATGGCGGAGTTCACGACGGTCGGCCGCGCCGACGAGGTGGCGGAGGGGCAGGTCAAGGCCTTCGAGGTCGCCGGGCAGCTGGTCGCAGTGACGCGGATCGGGGGCGCCCTCTACGCCTTCGGCGACACCTGCACGCACCGAGGGCTGCTCGCTCGCCACCGGCGAGGTCATCGGCAACGAGATCGAATGCGAGTGCCACGGCAGCGTCTTCGACATGACGACCGGCGCCGTCGTCGAGGGGCCGGCCGAGGAGCCCGAGCCCACGTTCCCCGTCCGTGACGAGGGCGGAGAGCTCCAGATCGAGGCCTGAGATGTCCGGCACCGTCGTGGTCGTCGGGGCGAGCGTCGCGGGTGGGACGGCCGCGGCCGTCCTCCGAGAGCAGGGCCTCGACGGGCGGCTGGTGCTGATCGGCGCCGAGGACCTCCCGCCGTACGAGCGGCCGCCGCTGTCGAAGGAGCTCCTGCGGGGGGAGCAGGACCTCGAGGCCGGGCTCGTGCGACCGCCGGGGTGGTGGGAGGACCACGGGATCGAGATGCGCCTGGGCACCCGCGCCCGGCGCCTGGACGCGGCCGCGCGCGAGGTCGTCCTCGACGACGGCGAGCACATCGCCTTCGACCGGGCCGTCGTCGCGACCGGCTGCCGCCCGAGGCTGCTGCGCGCGCCGGGGGCCGGCCTCGAGGGCGTGTGGACCCTGCGCGAGGCGGGCGACGCCGAGCGGATCCGCGAGGCCGCGCGCGCCGGCGGGCGAGCGGTGCTGGTGGGCATGGGGTTCGTCGGCGCCGAGGTGGCGGCATCGCTCCGACATCTCGGGATGGATGTCACGGTCGTGGAGGTCTTCGAGACATCGTTGTATCGGGTGCTGGGCGCCGAGCTCGGCCGGACGGTCGAGGCCCTGCACCGGGACCACGGGGTGGAGATGATCTTCGAGGACACGGTGAGCAGGGTGGAGGGGTCCGGGCGGGCCGAGCGGGTCGTGACGACGAACGGACGCTCGATCGAGTGCTCGTTCGTCGTCGTCGGCATCGGCGCCTTCCCCGAGGTGTCGGTCATGGGCGACGTGGGCGTCGCGGTCGACGGCGGCCTCGAGGTCGACGCCCGCCTGCAGACGGTGGTCCCCGGCGTCTACGCGGCCGGCGACGTCGCGAGCCACGACCACCCGGTGTTCGGGCGGCTGCGCGTCGAGCACTACGACAACGCGCTGAAGATGGGGGAGGCGGCCGCGCACAACGTGCTCGGGCGCGACCGGGTGTTCGACGATCCGCACTGGTTCTGGTCCGATCAGTACGACGTGAACATCCAGATGGCGGGGTACGCGCCCACGTGGGACCGCACGGTGATCCGCGGCTCGATCGCGGAGCGCAGCTACTGCGCGTTCATGCTGCAGGACGGGCGGCTGCGCGCGGCCCTCAGCATGGACTGGCCGCGCGACGTCCGCCGGTCCCTCGAGCTGATCCGCTCGCAGGTGCCGATCGAGGAGCGGCTGCTCGCCGACCCCGAGGTCGACCCGCGCAGCCTCGTGCGCGCGAGCGAGGACGCCTGATGTTCAGCCCCGTCACGACCCATCCCACCTGCGACCTCGCGACGCAGCGCCGCATCGCACAGGCGCGCCGCGACGGCGTCGCCCGGTCGCTGCGGCGCAACAGCGGGAGGCGATCGATCCTCGACCGTGTGCTGGGCCGCGAGCCCGGCGACCGCCCTCGAGCGGACATCCTCGTCGCCGACCTGCAGCCCCCGCACGAGGACGTCTGGAAGTCGCTGCGGTTCTGAGCCGTCCGTCACGGACTAGTCGGTCGTGAGGTGGTCCTGCAGCTCCTCGGGCGAGCCCTCGGCCTCGATCTGCCCGTCGCGGAACAGCACGACGCGGTTCGCGAACCGGAGCGCCTCGGGGTTGTGCGTGGCGGCCAGCACCGCGCCGCCGCGGCGGATCACCTCCCACAGCGCCTCGAGGATCAGGTCGGCGTTCTCGGTGTCGACCTCGGCGATCGGCTCGTCGGCGAGGACGAGCTCGGGCTCGGCGATCAGCGCGCGCGCGACCGCCACGCGCTGCTGCTGGCCGGCCGACAGCTCGAACGTGCGGTTGTCGACGCGGTCGGCCAGGCCCAGCCGCGCGAGCCAGTGCACGGAGCGCTCCCGGGCCTCGTCGAGGTCCACGCCGCCGACGCGGAGCGGCAGCTCGACGTTCTCCGCCGCCGAGAGCGTGGGCAGCAGCCCGAAGCTCTGGAACACGATGCCCATGCCGGTTCGGCGCAGCGTGAGCGACTCCTCCCGGCTCATCGCGAAGACGTCGCGGCCCTTCCACGTCACCGTGCCCTCGTCGGGGCGATCGAGTCCGGACATGATCCCGATGAACGTGGTCTTGCCCGATCCCGACGGCCCCATGAACGCCACGAAGTCCTTCGGTGCGACGGCGAGCGATGCCCCGCGCACGGCCAGCACGCCGTTCGCGCCGCGGTAGCGGCGGACGATGCCCTGCGCGTCCAGCAGCGGCTCAGGCATGGCCGGTCTCACTCCTCCGCCGCAGCCGCAGCTCGCCCTCGGACAGCTCGGCCTCGAGCTCGACGCCGCCGAGGGCCGCCACCACCTCGTCGGGCAGCCGCACGCGCCCGTCCGGGCCGATCGGATCGACGGCCGTGCCCTCGCGCAGCAGCCGACCGTCGCGGACGCGGATCCGCCGGTCGGCCCGGCGCGCGGCGGCGAGGTCGTGCGTGACCATGACGATCGTGACGCCGAACTCGTGGTTGA
This sequence comes from uncultured Actinomycetes bacterium, assembly GCA_963828885.1. Classification (GTDB taxonomy): domain Bacteria; phylum Actinomycetota; class UBA4738; order UBA4738; family HRBIN12; genus JALYMB01. The sequence goes on along the minus strand of CAWHGC010000004.1, from coordinate 83,351 downwards.
CGGCACGGAAGGCGTCCAGCACGTTCGCGGCGGACTCGGAGTCGAGCTCGGCCGTCGGCTCGTCGGCCAGCAGGATCTGCGGCGTGTTGGCGAGCGCGACCGCGATGGCCACGCGCTGCTGCTCGCCGCCGGAGAGCTGCCCCGGCATGTGCCGGGCCCGGTCGGCGAGGCCGACGAGCGCCAGCAGCTCGTCGGCGTCGCGGCGGCGCGCCGACGCCACGTCGTGGTGCACGGCCGCCGGCAGCCGGACGTTCTCGCGCACCGACAGGTACGGGACGAGGTTGCGCGCCGTGCCCTGCCACACGAAGCCCACGCGCGTGGCCCGGAACGTCGTGAGCTCGTCGTCGCTCAGGCGGCCCAGGTCGCGACCGTCGACCTCGACCTCGCCGGCCGACGCGCGGTCGAGGCCGCCCACCAGGTTGAGGATCGTGGACTTGCCGGCGCCGCTCGGCCCGACGACGGCGAGGAACTCGCCGCGAGCGATGTCGATGTCGACGCCGCCCAGCGCGACGACGCCGGTGTCGGCGACGCGGTAGACCTTCACCACGTGCCGCAGGCGCACGAGCACGTCCTCGGGCTGCGGCACGAAGCTGTCCGGCGGCAGCGACATCTACTCGGCCTCCCCTCGCAGCACGCCCGTCACCGACGACCGCAGCAGCGATCGCATCGACAACGACAGGCCCAGGAACGTGGCGACGGCGATGGCGGCCACGGAGCCGGCCAGCGTGACCCAGTCGAGCGACGAGCACCGGCTCGGGGAACGACACCCCCAGGTCGCGTCCGAAGTACGGCAGCATGAGCTTCAGCATGACGTAGCCGATCGCGAGGCCGGCGACGACCGCGAACCCCAGCAGCACGCTCTGCTCGATCACGATCGTCCGGCGCAGGTGCCGGGATTCGGTCCCCATCGCGCGCAGCGCGGCGAACTCGAAGTCGCGCCGCCGCTGCGCGACCGACAGCCCGACGGCGACGCCGATGATGACCAGCCCGAGCCCGGCGGCGGCGGCGGTGAACTGCAGCCCGACCGCGAGGCTCTGCGGCAGCTGCGCGAGCGCGCCGACGATCGGCGCCGTCCGCTGCACGGGGCCCGGCACGAACCCGACCGCGCGCAGGGCGGGCCGTCGGATCGGCGTCGCCGGTCGCCCACACCTCGTTGAGGGCCAGGCCGACCTCGGGGATCGCGGCCGCGCGCTCCAGCAGGGCCGTGCCCGACACCACCACGAAGGGGCCGTTCGGCAGGACCGTGGGGAACGTGGTGGCGACGGCGATGCGCCGAGCCTGGAACTGCTGCGAGCCCAGCGTGACCGGGAAGGTGTCGCCGAGCACCCGGCCGACCTCGTCCGAGACGAGCACCGGCAGCGGCGCGGAGCGCGGGACGAGGCCGCCGACGACGGTGCCGGAGCCCCGCGTCACGTGCAGGTCCGAGCCCTCGAGCTCGCCGCTCGACCCCCGCCACGACATGGGCTCGAACTCGGCCAGATCCAGTGCCCGTCCGTCGGCCGAGATGTCGCCGATGCCGAGCGTGAACTCGAACGGCAGATCCACGCCGTCGCCGTTGATCAGCGACACCGACAGCAGCCGCGCCGAGCCCCCGAGGTCCATGACGTAGGTGCCCGAGCCGGCCCGGAGGACGTGGTCGGCCTCGTTCGTCACGACCGTGCCGTCGGCCGCCTTCGCCGTCGCCGCCAGCTGGAGTCCGTCCAGGCCCGCCGGGACGTCGAGGTCGACCGTGAGCTGCCGCGCGTCTGCGGGCAGCTCGATGCCGTACGGATCGGTGCGCAGCGAGTCGAGGATGTCGGCGAGCGGCTCGTCGGCGTAGTCGTCTCGCCACCACCCGCCGTCCTCGTACGTGACGGGATCGATGCCGATCGCCACCGGCGTGAACGAGAAGTTGCCCGCATCGAACCTCGGCTCGGTGCGCACGATCGGCGTCGTGCGCGCCGGCATGTGCGCGATCGCCGCCAGCGGCTGGTCCGGCGGGCTCACCTGGATGTTCCAGTCCCCGCCGACCTGCTGGTGCGCGCTGTCCTGGTGGCTGCGCAGCGCGATCGCGCGGTACGAGGTGGACACGACGAGCAGCCCCATCGACAGCAGCAGCAGCAGCGCCGCCGCGAACCCGATGCCGGGCGCTCGCCCGAGCCGGCGGAACGCCAGGTACCGCGACACGCCGCGAGACCGACCGATCACGCGATCGAGCGCGCGCAGCACCCACAGCAGCAGCCGCAGCGCGAAGAAGGAGGCCGCGAAGATGAGCAGCGTCGGCGCCAGCAGCACGAGCGGGTCGATCGTGCCGGCGCCGGGCTTCGGCGTGCCCTGTGCGCGCAGCTGGACGAACGCGAAGACGCCGACCGGGGCCAGGAACAGCTCGACGGGCAGACGCACGAGCGGCGGGCGGTCCTCGCGCGAGAGCGATCGCCGCTGCTCGAGGACCGTCCTGCGCACGTGCGGGATCGAGAGCACCAGCAGGATCGCGGCGCCGAGCACGGCGGTGCCGAGCCCGAGGAGCTCGGCGGCCGGCGTGAGGCCGATCGGGAAGAGCGTGTCGGGCAGGGCGTTGCCGTTCGAGGTGCTGGCGAGCTTCGCGAGTCCCAGCCCCAGCAGCAGCCCCAGCGGGTACGCCACGACGGCGGCGAGGACCGCCTGGATGGCCTGGGCCAGCAGCAGCGTCCGGCGCGAGAAGCCGCGCGAATGCAGGACGGCCAGCTCGAACGCCTGCCTCGTGAGCGTGAGCGAGCCCACGCCGGCCAGCACGGCGAGCGTGACGGCGCCGATCTGGAACACGACGAGCAGGATCGGCACGCGGAGGTTCGCGATCCGCTGGCGCACGACCTCGAGCAGGGTGTCGAGGCCGTTGCCGAACCGGAGCTCCGTCAGCCCGAAGTCGTCCTGCAGCCGCTGCGCGATCGTCTCGATCTCGCCGGGCAGCCGGTTCGCCTCGTCGAACGTCACGGCCTTCGTGTCGAGGTAGGTGTCCCACACGAACTCGCTCGAGATGCCCAGGTCGCGCGCGACCTCGAGGTAGGCGTCGCGGCCCAGCAGCACGGGCGCGGGCCCGCTCGCATCCGCCGTCGTTCGCGAGACGGCCGCCGGGAACGGGCTCCGGTTGCCGAACCAGAACGGATCGCCGGCCGGCGGCGAGGAGAACGTCGCGCTCACGGTGAGCGCGGTGGGCCGCCCGGACGGGCCGGCCGCGAGGATCGAGTCGCCGATCCGCACGTGGAAGGAGCGGGCGATCGAGTCGGGGAGGGCGACCTCGCGGTTGCCGGGCGCCTCGCCCGTGAAGTCGGGCAGGTGGTCCTCGGCGCCCTCGCGGAAGACCGCGCTCGTCTGGTACGTGGGATCGGATCCCTCGGGGCCCAGCACGATCGGCCCCCGGCCCTGCGCGACGACCGACTCGAGCGGCAGCGAGGACACGGCCTGCCGGATGTCGTGGTCGGCGGCGTCGACGTCGAAGTCGGGTCCGCCCGGCAGGATGAAGCGCGTGTTGACGACCGTCACGTCGGCGGTCGAGAGCGACGAGGACAGGATCGCCTCGCGGGCGGCGTCGGCGTAGATCGGCCCGGCCACCAGGACGCCGACGCTGAACGCGAGGGTCACGACCACGGCCAGGCCCAGCATCCGCTGGGCGACGAACCGTTTGACCAGGAACCGCAGGGTCCCCACGACCCCCCTCTCGCGTGCCGGACTTCCGTCGATGCGGACTCTGGGGCTCCGCAGGATGATACGGAGAGACGGGCCGTTCGCGATGGGGCCGCTGCTAGGCTGGGACCTCCGACCGTTCCGAGGAGTGAGCCACGTGGACAGGCCCGAGATCATCCTGGCTCCCGGTCCGACGCCCATCCCGCCCGAGGTCCTGCTCGCGCAGGGCAGCCCGCTCGTCTACCACCGCGGCCCCGGCTTCGGCGCCCTCATGCGCGAGGTCACCGACCGGCTGAAGGCGCTCTACCGCACCGACTCCGCCGACGTGCTGCTCATGACGTCGAGCGGCACCGGCGGCCTCGAGTCCGCCGTCCAGAACGTGTTCTCGCCCGGCGACGAGGTCTTCGTCCCGCTCGCCGGCTTCTTCTCCGAGCGCTTCAAGGCGCTCGCCGAGTCGCAGGGCCTCGTCGTGCGCACGATCGACGAGGGCTGGGGGACGAGGATCGACCCCGCGAAGGTGGCCGACGCGCTCGCCGAGCATCCGGTGAAGGCCGTGCTGCTCACGCACAGCGAGACCTCGACCGGCGTGATCCAGCCCGTCGAGCAGCTCGCGAGCGTCGCGAACGACGCCGGCGCCCTGGTGGTCGTCGACGTCGTGTCGAGCCTGGGCGCCGTGCCGTTCGCCTTCGACGACTGGGGCATCGACGTCGCCGTCGGCGGCTCGCAGAAGGCGCTGAGCGCGAGCCCCGGCCTCGCGTTCGTCGCCGTGAGCGAGCGGGCGTGGACGGCCTCGCGGAGCGCCACCTGCCCGCGGTTCTACTTCGACTGGGCCACGTACAAGCGCTTCGCCGACCTGCCGCACCCGGAGAACCCGTGGACCCCGGCCATCAGCGTGATGCAGGGGCTGCGGGCGGCCCTCGAGCTGTACTTCCAGGACGGCGTCGAGGTCGCGATGGCGCGGCACCGGATGCTGTCGACGGCGGTGAAGGAGGGCGCGAGGGCGCTCGGCCTCGATCTGTTCGGCGAGGGACTCGAGGACAACTGGACCGTGACGGCGATCCGCGCGCCCGAGGCCGCCGACGCCGACACGATCTGCGACCGGATCCGCGCCGACTACGGCTGCGTGCTGGCGCCCGGGCAGGGGCCGCTGAAGGGCACGGTCTTCCGCATCGGACACTTCGGCTACTTCAGCGAGCTCGACATCATCCGCGGCCTGTCGGCGCTGGAGATGACGCTCGACACGCTCGGGCACCCGGTGAAGCGCGGCGCGGCGGTCGCCGCCGCCGAGTCCGTGTTCCTGGAGGCCTGACCCCGTGCGGGTCCTGGTCACCGAGAAGCTCTCCGACGCGGGCCTGGACCTCCTGCGCCGGGACCTCCAGGTGGACGTGCGGCCGGAGCTCGCCGCCGAGGGTCTCGCGGCCGCGATCGGCGGCTACGACGCGCTCATCATCCGCAGCGCCACCCAGGTGACGGCCGAGGTCCTCGAGGCCGCCGACTCCCTGAAGGTGGTCGCGCGCGCCGGCATCGGCCTCGACAACGTGGATGTGGAGGCCGCCACGCGCCGCGGCGTGATGGTGGTGAACGCGCCCCAGTCCAACGTGATCAGCGCGGCCGAGCACGCGATGGCGCTGCTGCTCGCGCAGGCCCGCAACATCCCGCAGGCCGACGCCGCGCTGAAGGCCGGCTCGTGGGAGCGCTCGAAGTGGCAGGGCGTCGAGCTCGCCGGCAAGACGATCGGGGTGATCGGCCTCGGGCGCGTGGGCGCGCTCGTCGCCGCGCGCGCCGCCTCGTTCGGCATGCGGGTGATCGCGCACGATCCCTACGTGAGCGGCGACCGCGCGAAGGAGATGGGCGTCGACGTGATGCCCACGCTCGAGGCCCTCCTCGTGCAGGCCGACTTCGTCTCGATCCACCTGCCGCGCACGCCCGACACCGAGGGGCTCATCGGCGAGCACGAGCTGTCGCTGATGAAGCCGGGCGCGCGGCTCGTCAACACCTCGCGCGGCGGCATCGTCGACGAGGACGCGCTCGCGAAGGCGCTCGAGGGCGGGCACATCGGGGGCGCGGCCCTCGACGTCTTCGCCGTCGAGCCCACCGTCGACAGCCCGCTGTTCGCGCACGACAACGTGGTCGTGACGCCGCACCTCGGGGCGTCGACCGTGGAGGCGCAGGACAAGGCCGGCACGACCGTCGCGGAGATGGTGCGGCTGGCGCTCATGGGCGAGTTCGTCCCGTACGCCGTCAACATCTCGGCCGGCGCGGAGGTCTCGGAGGTCGTCCGGCCGTTCCTGCACCTCGCCGAGCGCCTCGGCTCGCTGCTGGCCGGCCTCGCGGAGAGCGGCGTGCGCGCCGTCGAGTGCGCGTACCTCGGGCGCATCGCCGAGGCCGACACCCGCGTGCTCACGCTCGCGATCCTGAAGGGGATCCTGCGCGGCGTCGTGCACGAGCCGGTCTCGTTCGTGAACGCGCCGATGCTGACGAAGGAGCGCGGGATCGGCGTGAGCGAGATGCGCTCGACCGTGTCGCAGGACTACGTGAACCTGATCTCGCTCCGCGCCGAGACCGACGAGGGCCCGGTCACCGTGGGCGGCACCCTCGTCGGCAAGCGCAACAACGAGCGCGTCATGCAGGTCTACGACTTCGACGTGGAGATCGCGCCGGCCGAGCACATGGTGTTCTTCACCTACCTCGACGTGCCGGGCGTGATCGGGAAGGTCGGCACGATCCTCGGCGAGCACGGCGTCAACATCGCCACGATGGAGGTCGGGCGCAAGTCCGAGGGCGGGGAGGCCCTGATGGGCCTGACCGTCGACGCGCCGATCCCGCCGCACGTCCTCGAGGACATCGGCGCCACGATCGGCGCGAGCCGGCTGCGGACGATCACGCTGCCGCTCTGAGCGCGGTGCTAGAATCGCGCGCGTGATGAAGCGACTCCTGGGCTGACACGACCCTCGCGCCCCGTCGGACGATCCGCGTCCGCAGCGCGTCAGCATCGTCCGCAGCTCGTCTGTCCACCCGGGGAGTCCGCCTCGTGAACACCTCGCACAGCGTCCAATCCGCCCGGACCGCCGTCCATCGACTCGCGATCGCGCGCTTGATCTCGGTGATGGGTGGGGCCGCGGCCTACACGGCGCTGATGTCCACGATCTTCGAGCGCACGGGCGGCTCCCCGGCGTGGCTGTCGGGCACCCTGCTCCTCACGTTCGGTGTCGGCGGCTTGGTGGGACCCTTCGCGGGTCACCTCGGCGACCGCTTCGACCGGCGCACGGTGATGATCGTGTCCGAGCTCGCGGGGGCGGTCGCCTTCACCGCGATGGCGCTCGTCGACAGCCCGGCGGCGCTGCTCGCGTTCGCGTTCGCGTCGGCGATCGCCGACCAACCGTTCTACTCAGCCTCCAGGGCGGCGATCCCGAACCTCGTCGAGGACGATTCACAGATCGCGTGGGCGAACAGCTGGGTGACCCTCGGCGTGAATGCCGGCATCATGATCGGCCCGGTGCTCGGCGGCGTCCTCGCGAGCGCGGTGGGCGCGAGGTGGGTGTTCGCCGCGAACGCCGTCACCTTCCTGGTCTCCGTCGCGCTGGTCCGATCGGTCCGTCGCCCCTTCTCGGGGACGCACAGCGAGGAGGAGGCCGAGGAGCACCGGGGCGTCGTCGCCGGGTTCCGGTTCATCCGTCGCGATCCGTTGCTGATGCGCATCGTGGCCGGCTCGGGTGCGATGGTGCTGGGGCTGGGCATGGCGATGGTGGCCGACCGTCCGCTGGCGGAGCACTTCGGCGTCGGCGCCCCGGGGTTCGGCGCCCTCATCTCCTGCTGGGGGGCGGGCTCGGTGGTCGGTTCGTTCCTGGGACGCCGGCTCACCGAGCGGACCGAGCCACGGTGGGTCATGTTGGGCACGCTCGGCATCGCCCTGACCTCCCTGGGCATCGGTGTGTCGCCCGCATTCTGGCCGGTGCTCGTCTTCTTCGGCGCCAACGGCGCCGCCGACGCGGTCGCCCTCGTGGCCGAGCAGGGGATCCAGCAGCGCCGGACGCCCGACGTCGTTCGATCGCGCGTGATGTCGGCGTCGGAGGCGGTGCTGAGCATCGCGCTGGCGATCGGATACGGCCTCGCGGGCCCGGTCCTGGGGCTCACGAGCGCCCCGGGCCTGTACATCGTGGCCGGCATCACCGCGTTCCTCGCCACCCTGATCCTGCTGCCGATCGCGCGGCGTCCCAAGGAGGCGACGGCGCCCCTGCCTGTGGAAGGATGACGGCGTGATCTCCGGGGATCAACGTCGGGCCGTGCGGCGGATCGCCACCGCACGGATGATCTCCCTCGTGGGCAGCGGGGCCGCGTTCGCGGCCCTCGCGTACATCGTCTACCACCTCACGGGCGAGTCGACCGAATGGGCCTCCTACACCCTGCTGTGCACGATCGGGGCGCAGGGGCTGTTCGTCGCCCTCGCCAGCGGGCTGGGGGACCGGTTCGACCGGCGCCGCGTGCTCGTGATCGCCGACCTCGCCTCCGCCGCCGCCTTCGTCGTGCTGGCCTTCATGCGCACGCCGGGGCAGTACCTCGCGGTCGCGTTCGTGACGGCCGTCGTCGAATCACCGATCTACGCGGTGTCGGCGGCCGCGATCCCCAATCTGGTGGAGCGGGAGGGGATCTCGTGGGCGAACAGCGTCGTGGCGTTCGGCCGCAACGTCGGCAACCTGATCGGCCCGGTGCTCGGCGGCGTGCTCGTGGCGATCTTCGCGCCCGGCACGACGACCGACGCCGCCGACCTGCATCGCGCCGGCATGTGGGTCTTCATGCTGAACGCCGTCACCTTCGTGTTCTCGGCGTGGCTCGTGGGATCCACCCCGGGACGCTTCAGCGACGTGCGTCCCGAGGGCGGCGGCCAGCACGTCGGTGTCGTCGCCGGCATGCGGTTCATGCTCCGGGAGCCGGTCCTGCGAACGATCGCGCTCGCGTGGTCGGTCCTGCTGCTGGGGCTCGGCATGACGATCGTCGCCGAGCCGGCGTTGGCCGACGTCTTCCATAGCGGCTCGATCGGATACGGCCTCCTGGCCTCGGCGTGGGGAGCGGGGTCGGTGATCGGCGCCGTGGTCGCGCAGCGACGGCTCCGCGCCGACAACGAGTTCGCGTGGCTCATCGTCGCCGTGCTGATCGGCGGGCTGGGCTTCGGCGCGACCGCGTGGGCGCCGGTCCTGATGCTCGCGCTCCTGTTCATGGTCGTGGGCGGTGTCGGGGAGGGCGTGGGCGGCGTCGCCGAGCAGGGGATCTTCCAGCGGCGCACGCCCGACGAGGTCCGCAGCCGCGTGCTCGGCGCCCTCGAGGCCATCATCCTGCTGTCGCTCGCCGTCTCCTTCGTGCTGGGCGGCCCGGTCGTCGGGGCGATCGGCGCGCGGTGGACGTACGCGATCGGCGGCGTGGGCTTCCTGTTCGCCGCGTCGATCCTGGCCCCCACGTACCTGCGCGACCGGGCCCGCGCTCGCCTCCGAGGCATGACGATGGAGGCCTTCGACGCGATCGTGATCGGCGGCGGGCACAACGGCCTCGTGGCCGGCGCGTACCTCGCGAGGGCCGGCGCCCGCACCGTCGTCCTCGAGGCCCGGCACAAGACGGGCGGCGCCGCCGCCACCGACGCGCCGTGGCCGGATGCGCCCGAGTACCGCGTCACCACGCTCAGCTACGTGATGAGCCTGATGCCGGACACGATCCTGCGCGACCTCCAACTGGAGCGGCACGGCTACCGCGCCCACCCCGTCGGTCCGTACTTCCTGCCCTTCCCCGACGGGCGCTGCATCGTGCAGGCCGATGACGACGCCGCCGCGAACTACGCGGAGTTCGCGAAGTTCTCCACGCACGACGCCGACGCGATCGAGCGCTGGGACGCGTGGATCGGCGGCCTCGCCGACGTGCTCGGGCCGATGCTCATGTCGATCCCGCCGACGGTCGGGTCCAAGCGGCCGTCCGACCTGCTGGAGCAGCTCCGGCTCGCGTGGCGGTTCCGCGGCCTCGACGTGAAGACGATCGGCGACGTCACGCGCCTGATGACGATGAGCATCATGGACATCCTCGACCGGTTCTTCGAGACGGATCAGGTCAAGACCGTCATGTCGCTGAACGGCCTGATCGGCACGTGGGCGGGGCCGTACGAGCCCGGCACCGGCTACGTGATGGCGCACCACTCGATCGGTGACGTCGGCGACGGTCATCTCGGCTCGTGGGCCGTGCCCGAGGGCGGGATGGGCGCGGTCGCCGACGCGATCCGCCGGAGCGCGGAGTCGTTCGGCTGCGAGGTCCGCACGAACGCCCGCGTCGCCCGGATCCTCACCGAGCAGGGCCGCGCGACCGGCGTGGTGCTGGACGGCGGCGAGGAGATCCGCGCGCCGTGGATCGTGACGGCGATCCACCCGAAGATCACGTTCCTCCAGCAGCTCGACCGGTCCGAGCTGCCGTCCGAGTTCGTCGACGACATCCAGAACTGGAAGACGCGCAGCGGCGTCGTGAAGATCAACTGCGCGCTCGACCGCCTGCCGAGCTTCCCGTCGAACCCCGAGATCACGGACCTGTCCGGCGGCGTCGAGCTCGCGCACTCGGTCGCGTACCTCGAGCGTGCGTTCGAGGAGGCGCGCGCCGGGCGGCCGGCGACGGCGCCGTTCAGCGACGGCGTCGTGCCGACGGTGTGGGACCGGACGCTCGCGCCCGAGGGCCACCACATCATCAGCCTGTTCACGCAGTGGGTGCCCCACGAGTGGAGCGAGGAGCCGCACACCGACGAGCTCGAGGCCTACGCCGACCGTGTGATCGCCGGCTACGACGAGCTCGCGCCCGGGTTCGCCGACTCGGTCCTGCACCGGCAGGTGATCGGCCCGTACGAGATGGAGCAGGAGTGGGGCCTGATCGGCGGCAACATCTTCCACGGCGAGCTCAGCGCCGAGCAGCTGTTCCACATGCGGCCGGCGCCCGGCTACGCCGATTACCGCTCTCCGATCCGCGGGCTGTATCAAGCATCGAGCGCCACGCACGGCGGCGGCGGCGTCTGCGGCATCCCTGCCTACAACGCCGTCCGCCAGATCCAGCACGACCGGAGGCGCGCCCGACGCACGAGGAGGTCACGCAGGTGAGTCCCGAGCAGAACTCGAGCTTCCCGTTCTACTTCGCCAGCTGGTACCGGAAGTCGCCGTACTTCGCGAAGACCGTCGAGGCCGGCGCCACGAGCTGGGACCTGTACAACCACATGCTGATCCCCACCCTCTACGACGACGACGTCAAGGAGTACTGGCACCTCGTCGAGAAGGTGACGCTGTGGGACGTGGCGGTCGAGCGCCAGGTGGAGATCACCGGGCCCGACGCCGCCCGGTTCACGCAGCTGCTCACGCCCCGCGATCTGTCGCAGACGCAGCCCGAGCAGTGCAAGTACGTGCTGCTGTGCGCGCCCGACGGCGGCATCGTGAACGACCCGATCCTGCTGAAGCTCGCCGAGGATCGCTTCTGGCTGTCGCTGGCCGACTCCGACGCGCTGCTGTACGCGGTCGGCGTGCAGGCCTTCGCCAACATGGACGTGGAGATCCACGAGCCCGATGTGAGCCCGCTGCAGATCCAGGGCCCTCGCTCGAAGCCGTTGATCCGCAAGCTCTTCGGCGACGAGGTGGCCGACCAGCGCTACTACTGGCACAAGCAGACCGAGCTGGACGGGATCCCGGTCGTCGTCTCGCGCACCGGGTGGAGCGCCGAGCTCGGCTACGAGGTGTACCTGCGCGACTCCCGGTTCGCCGATCAGCTCTGGGACGCGATCATGGCCGCCGGCGAGGAGTTCGAGCTGCGCGCGATCGCACCCAGCGACCAGCGCCGCATGGAGGCCGGCATCTTCAACTACGGCAACGACATGGACATCACGAACAACCCCTTCGAGGTGACGGGCCTCGAGCGGCTCGTGGAGCTCGACAACGACAACGAGGTCGCCTCGCGCGCAGCGCTGGAGCGGATCCGCGGCGGAGGGCGTGCGCCGCAAGCTCGTCGGCGTCACGATCGACGGGGAGCCGCTCGGCATGTGGCTCGAGGACTTCTGGCCCGTCGTCGAGGGCGGCGAGCCGGTCGGCCGGCTGGTGAGCGCGTCGTACTCGCCGCGCCTGAAGATCAACATGGGCTTCGCGTGGGTGCCGATCGAGCGGGCCGCCGCGGGGACGCCCATCCAGATCGACTCGCCCGACGGCCCGATGACGGCGACCGTGACGGCGCTCCCGTTCCTCGATCCGAAGAAGGAGATCCCGGCCACGGGCTGAACGAGCGGATCCGGCCGGTTCGGGCGATGATGGGGCAGTGGACAACCTCACCGGACAGCTCATCCTCGCCGGGCCCGCGCTGTGGGATCCGAACTTCCGCCGGACCGTGATCCTCATCGGCCAGCACGACGAGGACGGGGCCGTCGGCGTCGTCCTCAACCGCGTCGCGGAGGTCACGGTCGCCGAGGCCGCGCCGCCGCTCGCACCGATCGTCGAGCAGGGCGACGCGCTGTTCCTGGGCGGCCCGGTCGAGCCGGCCTCGGCCGTCGTCGTCGCCGACTTCGAGGAGCCCGAGCGAGCGCAGATGATCGCGCTCGGCACGATCGGCTTCCTGCCGCCCGAGGTGCCGGCCGACACGCTCGGCACGCTGCGTCGCGCACGGGTGTTCGCCGGCTACGCGGGCTGGGGACCGGGTCAGCTCGAGCAGGAGATGTCGGAGGAGGGCTCGTGGATCGTCGAGCCGGCGACGCCGGCCGACATCTTCACCGACGATCCCGGCGGCCTGTGGAGCTCGGTCCTCAAGCGCAAGGGCTCGGCGTTCGACCTCCTGCGGTTCATGCCGCTGGATCCGTCCTCGAACTGAGGCTGCTGGCGCCGCCCGCCCGCGCGGTCGTAGCATCTGAGCCATGGATGCCCGCGCACCGCTGGACGAGGCCGCCCTCCGCCGCTGTCTGGAGCCGTTCGGCCTCGCGGTCGGGCTGCCGACGGCGGCGTACACCTCGCCGGAGGTCTTCGCGTGGGAGCGCGAGCGCTTCTTCGATCCCTCCTGGATGTGCACGGGGCGGGCCGGGCACGCACGCGCGGGCCGCGGATGAGCGCGAGCTGCACGGCTGGTCGTTCGTGCGCGCGAACGCGGACGGTGTGGACTTCGACGAGCAGTTCGGCAACCTGGGCGACCATCTCGCACCGTACGAACCGGAGCGGCTGGTCGTGGCGGCGCGCCACAGCTACGAGGTCGCGCGAACTGGAAGCTCGTGCACGAGAACTACCAGGAGTGCTACCACTGCAGCGAGATCCATCCGGCGCTGTGCAAGGTCACGCCGCCCGACAGCGGCTACTCGATCGACATCCAGGGCATGTACGTGGCCGGGCCCGATGGATCTGCGCGACGGCGTGGAGACGATGTCGCTGGACGGGCGCTCCGGCGGCAACCCCGCTGCGCGGCCTCTCCGGCAACCAGCTGCGCGAGGTCGGCTACTTCGGCGTGTGGCCGAACCTGCTGATCAGCCCGCACCCCGACTACGTGCTCACGCACCGGCTCGAGGCGCTGGACGTCGACCGGACCTTCATCGAATGCGAGTGGCTCTTCCCGCCCGAGACGGTCGAGCGGCCGGGGTTCGACCCCGCGTACGCGGTGGAGTTCTGGGACATCACGAACCGCGAGGACTGGCACGCCTGCGAGTCGCTGCAGCGGGGGGTGACCTCGCGCGGGCACCGGCCGGGGCCGCTGTCGGTCGCGTGGGAGGCCGGCACGTACATGTTCGTCGGCATGCTCGCGCGCGGGTACCTCGAGGGCCGCGTATCGCGCGCGCAGCGCCCCGGCGGCGCCGAGGTCCCGCGGTACGAGACGCTCGCAAGCGCCCGGGGCGGCCGCGGTGCCTGATTCGATCGCGTTCGACCGCGCCGCCGAGTACTACGACCAGAGCCGCATCACCGACCCCGTCACGCTCCGGGAGACGCTCGACGTCCTCGAGCGCGAGTTCGCCGGTCGCGGCCGGGTGCTGGAGATCGGGGTGGGGACGGGCGCGCTCGCGATTGCCGCTGAGCGAGCGCGGGATCCCGATGGTCGGGCTGGACCTCTCCGTGCCGATGATGCGCAAGCTCATCGAGAAGGCCGGGGGCCGGGCGCCGTTCCCGCTCGTGCAGGGCGACGCGACGCGACTCCCGTTCCGCGACGACTCGCTGGGCGGCGCCTACTGCCGCTGGGTGCTGCACCTGATCCCGAACTGGCCCGACGCCGTCGCCGAGCTCTGCCGCGTCGTGCGGCCCGGCGGCGTGATCGTGACCGAGCTGGGCACGTTCAGCGGCGCCTGGAGGGAGATGTGGCTGCGCTTCGTCGACCTCCTCGGCGACCGGATCCGCCCGGTCGGTCTGGACTGGATCGGGAACTTCGAGGACCTCGACGCGGCCTTCGCGGCGGCGGGCGCCGTGCGGCGCGACCTGCCGCCGATCGTCACCGTGGACGACCAGACCCTCCGGAACTACTTCCAGGAGCTCGACGAGCGGAAGTACAGCTGGACCTGGCGCGTCCCGCCCGAGGAGCTCGCACCGGCCGTCGCCGAGGTCCGCGCGTGGGCGGAGCGGGAGCACCCGGACTTCGACGTCCCGTTCGACCGACACTCGCCGATCCGCTGGCGCGCGTACGACCTCGGGTAGTCCGGCTCATTCGTCGACGTAGTCGTCCGGATGGTCGGTGGCGCCCGGCGCCTGGTCCCGCACGTGCATGGCCGCCTCCTCGGGCGACACGATGCCCTCCGACTCGCCGAGTTCACCGACAGCTCGGGCTCGTCGTCGGGCTCGTCCTCCTCGACGATCGTCGTGGGCTCCTCTGGCCGGCGTCCGCCGCGATCGGGCACCTCCCGCGCGAGGCGCTCGTCGAGTGAGTCGCCCTCGAGGCCCTCCTCCGCGGTCGTGTGGTCCTCGGCGCCGAGGGGGCGATCCATCTGCTCGATCTCCTCCTCGAGCTCCTCCTGCTCGTCCTGATCCGAGGGGTTCGGTGACGGGCCGTCGCTCTCGATCCGCTCCTCCATGACCGCTCCTTTCGTGGTCCGTCGACTGTCCCGACCCTTCGAAGCCATAGCCCGTGGCCCGAACGAAGGGTGCGCGGGCCGGGTCGCACCCGTTATCCTGGGAGCCCTCGCGGGGCTCGTTCCCGCTGGTGAGGACCCCGAAGGAGGATGCGGTGCCGATCACGCCCGTCGAGAAGATCTGGATGGACGGCGAGCTCGTCGACTGGGACAAGGCCCAGGTGCACGTGCTGTCGCACGCGCTGCACTACGGCAGCGGGGTCTTCGAGGGGATCCGCGCGTACGAGACCTCGCGCGGGCCGGCCGTCTGGCACCTGGACGAGCACCTCCGGCGCCTCGCGCGCAGCGCGAAGCTCTACCACATGGACCTGCCGTACTCGCACGACGCGCTCGTCGAGGCCACGAAGGACGTGATCCGGGCGAACGGCCTGAAGTCGTGCTACATCCGTCCGCTCGCCTTCCGCGGCTACGGCGAGATGGGCGTGAACCCGCTGAACGCCGAGATCAACGTGACGATCGCGGTCTGGCCGTGGGGCGCCTACCTGGGTGAGGACGCCCTCGAGCAGGGCGTGCGGATCAAGGTCAGCAGCTGGCGGCGGAACTCGCAGAACTCGCTCCCGGCCGGCGCGAAGGCGAGCGGGCAGTACATCAACAGCGTGCTCGCGAAGGTCGAGTCGCTGAAGGCCGGCTACGACGAGGCCATCATGCTGAACGAGGCCGGCCTCATCACCGACGGTTCGGGCGAGAACGTCTTCATCGTTCGCGACGGCATCCTCACCACGCCGCCGACCTCCGCCGGCTGCCTCGACGGCATCACGCGCAACACCGTCATCACGCTCGCGCGCGAGGCCGGCTACACCGTGAAGGAGGAGAACCTCGTCCGCACGGACCTGTACAACGCCGACGAGTGCTTCTTCACCGGCACGGCGGCCGAGCTGACGCCGATCCGCGAGGTCGACGACCGCGAGGTCGGGGAGGGCCACCGCGGTCCCGTCACGAAGGAGCTGCAGGGCGCGTTCTTCGCCGCCACGAAGGGCGAGAACGAGGCGCACCCGGACTGGCTCACCTACGTCGACTGAGCAGCCGTGATCATCTTCGGGTACCACGGCGGCAGGCGGAAGGATCTGGGCGAGGCGCTGCCGATGCGGTGCCCGCGGTGCAACAACAACACGTTCTACCGGTACATGACGATCACCTCGTGGTTCAGCCTCTTCTTCATCCCGATCCTCCCGCTGAAGCGCCGGGACTACCTGGTGTGCCCGATCTGCACCCGCGCGCTCGAGCTCCGCAGGGACCAGCGGGAGATGGCGTGGCGCCTGGTCGAGGTGACGACGAAGTACCGGGCCGGCGAGATGGCCGAGGCCGACTATCAGACGCAGCTGCGCGCCCTCATCCGGGCAGAGGGCATGGGCCAGACCGCGCTGCCCGAGACGCCGGCGGCTGAGTTGCCGCCCCCTCCGCCCCGGTAGCGCAGGCGACGGTCGGACGGTGGCTACTGTTCCACGGACCACAGGAAGGCGCGAACCTCTCCGTTGAATCGCTCGCCGGCCTCCATGTTGCACATGTGTCCGACGCCCGGGATGACGCGGAGCGTGGACGAAGGGATCGCCTCGTGCAGGGCCTCGGCCACGTCCAGCGGCGCCCGGACGTCCGCGTCGCCGTAGAGCAGGAGCGTCGCCACGCGGATGTGTGGCAATACGTCTCGAAGGTCTGCTTCTGCGAGCGATCGCGTCATGGTCCGGAACCCTGCCGGATGGAAGTCGGCCGCGATCGCCGCAAGCTCCTCGACGATCTCCGTCGATGCGGATCCTGGGAAGAGCGTCGGGATCATCTCGAGGGCGAATCGAGTCGGTGGGAGGTCGGCTGCACGCAAGCAGCGGTGCAGGCGTTCCTCGGTGACATCGGGGGGAAGCGATCCCGCCCACCCCGCGTACGCGCTCGCGAGGACGAGTGACCTCGGGGCCCTCGAGTGCCGGCGATAGGTCTCCAGGGCCAGGGCCGAGCCGAACGACAACCCGGCCACGTGCGGGTGCCCCAGCCTCAGGCTGTCCAGGAATCCGACGAGAGCGTCCGCGTAGTCCGGCATGCGGAAGCTCTCGGGAGGGTCCTGGGAGCCGCCGCTCCCCGGCGCGTCCCACGCGACGACCGTGAAGTCGTGGGAGAGGTCGTCGATCTGGTGACTCCATTCCCGGTGGTCGCCCGCGAACCCGTGCAACAAGACGAGTGGTGGTCCCGCGCCTACTCGCTCGAACGCGATACGGAGTCCTCCGACCTCGACGTGATCCATGATGCCGGTCAGGCCACGAGGCCGGATCCGTGTTGGCGCCGCAGACGACGACGACCACGCGCTCGTCGGGCTCGGGGTCGTAGGCGCCGCACAGGAGCGCCGCCAGCGCCGCCGCCGCGCCGGGCTCGGCGACCAGATGCACGTCGTGCCACAGGCGCTTCTGGGCGTCGACGATCGCCTCGTCCGGAACCGTGACCATCCGGTGCAGGAACCGGTCGCAGATCTCGTGCGCCAGGTCGCCGGCACGCCGGGCGCCGAGGGAGTCCGCCGCGACGCCGCCGACCTCGACGTCGACCGGTCGGCCGGCCGCGAGCGCCGCCGACATCGTCGGGCTGCGCTCGGGCTCCACGCCGACCACGCGGGCGTCGTTCGCGTACCAGGCGGCGACGCCGGCCACGAGGCCGCCGCCGCCCACCGCGACGATGACGGTGTCGGCGCCCGGGCACTGCTCGGACAGCTCCATGCCGATCGTGCCCTGGCCGGCCACCACCTCGAACTGGTCGTACGGGTGCATGAACAGCGCCGAGCTCTGCAGGGCCCGCTCCTCGCACGCGGTCGCCGCGTCGGCGTAGTACCCGGGCACGACGGTCACCTCGGCGCCCAGCGCCCGGATCCGGTCGATCTTGATCTTCGGCGAGGTCTCGGGCACGAAGATCTCCGCCCGGTGCTCGAGCTCGTGGGCGGCGAAGGCGACGGCGAGGCCGAAGTTCCCGCCCGAGGCGGCGATCACGCCGTCGTCGCCGACCTCGGCGGCCAGCATCCGGTTGAAGGCCCCCCGAGGCTTGAACGAGCCCGTGTACTGCAGGAGTTCGAGCTTCAGGACCAGCTCGCCGGGGATGCCGCCGAGCGCGAACGGACCCAGCTCCTGCACCGGGGTCCGGCGGACGCGGCCCATGATCCGCTCGGCGGCCGTCTCGATGTCGACGCGGGTGACGGGGCCGGGCTCGATGCCGTCGGCCAGCAGGTCCATGCCGATATCAAAGCACTCCCGGCCCTGCGTCGCCCCTCGTGCACGGACCGACCGTCGGCTTGACAGCCCCCGCTCGGCGACCATACCGTTCGGACACGAACGACCTGCCTGGCTTCCCCCGACCGAGGATGAGGAGTCCGCCACGAGCGAGCGCGCCGTGATCGAGGGCGTCGAGGTCTCCACCGAGCACTGGATCGGTGGCGAGCGCGCCGGTTCCACGGACACCTTCGAGGACGTCTCGCCGATCGACGAGACCCCCATCGCGCAGGTCGCCCGCGGCGGCGAGGCCGAGGTCGACGCCGCCGTCCGGGCCGCGCGCAGCCGGCTTCGAGGCCTGGGGATCGCGCCCGCCCGCCGAGCGAGCCGCCGTCCTGCACCGGGTGGCGGAGCTGATCGAGGAGCGCGTGCCGCAGCTCGCGGCCGTCGAGACGCGCGACAACGGCTCGCTGCTCCGCTCGCACCGGAACTCGGTCATGCCGCGCGTGGCCCGCAACTTCCGGTTCTTCGCCGACAAGCTCCTCGAGCTGCAGGGCAGCGCCGACGCCGACTTCAACGGCAACGCCGAGCGGGTGAGCTGGGATCCGGCCGGCGTGACGGCCGTCATCACGCCGTGGAACGCGCCGCTGATGCTGGCGACCTGGCGGGTGGCGCCGGCGCTCGCGGCCGGCGACGCCGTGATCCTGAAGCCGCCGGAGTGGGCTCCGCTCACGGCGAGCCTGCTGGCCGACATCACGCGCGAGGCCGGCCTCCCCGACGGCGCGTTCAACGTCGTGCAGGGGATCGGCGAGGAGGCCGGCGCCGCGCTCACCGCCCACCCCGGCGTGAACCGCATCGCGTTCACCGGCTCGATCGCGACCGGCAGGCTCGTCGCGCAGGCGGCGGCCGCGAACCTCACGCCGGCCTCGCTCGAGCTCGGCGGCAAGTCGCCGTTCGTCGCGTTCGCCGATGCGGACCTCGAGGCCGTCGTCGCGCAGGCCGTGAACCAGTTCGACAACGCCGGGCAGGTCTGTCTGGCCGGCACGCGCCTGCTGATCGACCGCGGCATCCACGACGAGTTCCTCGAGCGGTTCACGAAGGCGGCCGGCGAGATCCGCCAGGGCGACCCTCGCGAGGAGAGCACCGACATCGGCCCGCTCATCACGCGAGCGCACTTCGAACGGGTCGACGGCTTCGTGCAGCGCGCGAGGGCCGCCGGCGCCGAGGTCGTGTTCGGCGGCGGCCCCAACGAGGACCTCGGCGGCCTGTACTACCGGCCGACCCTGTTCGCGAACGCACCGGCCGGCTCGGAGATCCTCCAGCACGAGGTCTTCGGCCCCGTCCTCACGATCCAGCCGTTCGACGGCGAGGACGAGGCCGTCGCGCTCGCCAACGAGACGGAGTACGGCCTCGCGGCGATCGTGTACACGGGCGATCCGCAGCGGGCCGAGCGGGTCTCGTCGCGCCTGGTCGCCGGCACCGTGTGGGTGAACTGCTTCTTCGTGCGCGACCTGAACGCGCCGTTCGGCGGCTCGCGCCACTCGGGTGTCGGCCGCGAGGGCGGCGTCTGGAGCTTCGACTTCTACGCGGACGTCAAGAACGTCTGCACCGCACCCTGGAACGAAGGGAGCTGAGACCGATGGGAGAGATCGTCGGCGCGGGACTCGTCGCGCACGTCCCCACGATCATGTTGCCGGAGGAGACGCGCCTGGAGATCAACGACGGCAAGGAGATCTCGCTCGTGCCGGGCCTCCGGCGGCTGCGCACGGAGGTCCTCGACCGGCTGCGGCCGGACACGATCGTCGTGATGGACACGCACTGGGAGGTGACGTTCGAGCACATCATCACGTCGCACGAACGGCGCCAGGGCACCTTCACGAGCCACGAGCTGCCGCGCGGCATGAAGCAGATCCCGTACGACATGCCGGGCGACCCCGAGCTCGCCGAGGCCGTCGGCGCCGAGGCCGCCGGCCGCGACGACACGTGGGTGTTGCCCTGCGACGATCCGTACCTGCCGATCTTCTACGGCACGGTGAACATCTGGAGCTACTTGCACGGCGACGAGCGGTGGGTCAGCGTCGGCATCAACCAGTGCGCGACCACGGAGGACTTCCTCCTGCTGGGCCAGCTGATCGGCCGGGCGGTCGAGAAGACCGATCGTCGCGTGGTGCTGCTGGCGAGCGGCGGGCTCAGCCACCGGTTCCTCACGTTCCGTGAGCTCCGCACGCGCGAGTCCTCGAGCCTGGACAACATCAAGACGCCCGAGGCCCGCGCGGCCGACGAGCATGCCATCTCCCTGATGGAGAAGGGCGATCACGCCGGCCTGATCGACTGGGTGCCGGAGTACAAGAAGTACGGCCCCGAGGGGAAGTTCGGGCACTACCTGATCACCGTCGGGGCGATCGGCGGTGCTCGCTGCCAGGCGCCGGGGGAGCGCTACAGCGAGTACGAGGCCTCGGTGGGGACGGGGCAGGTGCACGTGTGGTTCGAGCGTCCGGCCGACGGCTGGACGGGGTAGGGCGAGGCACGACAGGAGGGGGTCCTCGTGGCAGATCGGTCGGACGAGACGGGCTACGAACGACTGGGAGCGAAGAAGCTCTCGCTCGTCGACGTGGTGGCCCAATCGGTGGGCTTCATGGGCCCGGTGTTCTCGGCGGCGTTCCTGATCCCGGCGATCGTGGGATTCAACGCCGCCACCAAGGGCGCGGGCACGGCGGCACCGCTGGCCGTGGTGATCGCGGCCATCGGCGTCTTCGCGCTGGGCTGGATCGTCGCGCAGTACGCGAAGAAGATCCACGCGGCGGGCGCGCTGTACGACTACGTGTCGAGCGGCCTGGGCTCGAACGTCGGCGCGTCGGCGGGCTGGCTCTACTACGGCGGGACGATCATCCTGACGACGGGCCTCGGGGTGCTGATCGGCGGGTACGTGCACGACATCCTGCTGCCGACGCTCGGCGTGGACGGCGGCATCCTGCCGATCTGGCTCTGGGACGTCGTGTGGGCGACGGTGCTGTTCGGGGTCCTGTACCTCGGCGTGCAGCTCTCCACGCGGGTCCAGCTCATCCTCGCGCTGATCTCCGTCGCCGTCGTCCTGGCGTTCTGCATCAAGGTGATCGCCGACCTCGGCTCCCAGAACGACTTCGCGACCGTCTTCAAGCCCGCATCGTCACCGTTCGGGTGGTCGGGGATCTTCTACGGCGTCCTGTACGGCGTGCTGATCTTCGTCGGCTTCGAGACGGCCGCGAACCTTGCCGAGGAGGCGGCAGAGCCGAAGCGGCAGATCCCCAGGGCCGTGCTGACCTCGGTCATCGTGGTCTCGCTCTTCTACCTGGTCGTCTCCTACGTCGAGGTGGCGGGGTTCGGCTTCGACCTCGACAAGATCTTCGCCGCCGCCGGTGCGGGGCCGTTGTTCGTGCTGTCGGCGCCCAGATGCGTTCGGTTCGGACCTGATCTCGAAGGCGATCGTGGTCGTGGTGCTGCTCGACATCCTCGCCGTGAGCGTGGGGGCGTCGGTGGCGTCGACCCGGGGCGTGTTCGCCATGGCCCGCGACCGGCGACTGCCCGCATCGCTGGCGAAGGTGGCGCCGCGGCGTGGCACGCCGGTCGGCGCGATCCTGCTGCTGATGGTGGTGCAGGCCGTGCTGATCGTCGCCAGCGAGACCTCCGACACGCTCCTGGCGCTGCCCGAGCTGCCCCACTACTTCTCGATCTTCATCTGGGCGGCGACCTTCGGGGGATTCGCGCTGCTGATCGTGTACCTGCTGATGTCGATCGGCGCGATCCGGGGGCTCTCCGACCACCCGAACAAGGTCGGCCTGTGGATCTCGGTGATCCTCGGCGTGGCCATCACGGGCGGCGGGATCTTCGGTTCCTTCTACAAGGTGACGAGCCCCCTGCTGCTCGCGCCGTGGGCGGCGCTGATCTGGTTCGTGATCGGCATCGTCGTCATGGTCGTCGTGAAGGGACGGCCGCCGGCGAGCGAGACGCTCACCGACCTCCGGTCCGACGGGGGGGTGTCCGTCTAACATCGGAGCCATGCCGCCCGAGCCCGAACGGCCGCTGCGCCTGGACGCGCCGCGGGAGGAGGTCCTGCGTCACGCGGCCGGGCTCGTGGAGGAGGCCTGGCGCAGCTTCGACCGGTTCCGGCCCGAGGAGCCGCCGCTCGACGACCGTGTGCGGCGGCTCCTGGAGGCCGAGCTGCCCGAGGTCGGCGTGCCCGCCCTCGAGGCCCTCGACGACACCGCCGCGGATCCTCGACGAGTCGATCGCGCAGCCGCGGCCGCGGTACTTCGCGTTCATCGGCTCCAGCGGCCTGGAGATCGGCGCCATCGCGCGACCTCCTCGCGCACACGTACGACATCAACCTGGCCGTCGATGCGCGGGCGGCCACGCGGATCGAGGAGCAGGCGGTC
This sequence comes from uncultured Actinomycetes bacterium, assembly GCA_963828885.1. Classification (GTDB taxonomy): domain Bacteria; phylum Actinomycetota; class UBA4738; order UBA4738; family HRBIN12; genus JALYMB01. The sequence goes on along the minus strand of CAWHGC010000004.1, from coordinate 61,047 downwards.
CGGTGGGCGGGGGAGTTCATCGGGTTCCCCGCCGCGATCGGCGCGTTCACGAGCGGCGGCACCATCAGCAACGTGACGGCGCTCGCGGCCGCGCGCGAGCGCGCGCTGCCGGGCTCGCGCACCGAGGGGTTCGGCGGCCGCCGCGTCGCCGTGTACTGCTCGGCCGAGGTCCACTACTCGATCACGCGGGCGGTGGAGCTGCTCGGGCATCGGGTCGGCGAACCTCCGCGCGCTGCCGATCGACGAGCACCGGCGGATGCGTGTGGACGCGCTGACCGAGGCGATCGAGCGCGACGTCGCCGACGGCGTGACGCCGATCGCCGTCGTCGCGACCGCCGGCACCACGCTCACGGGCGCGATCGACCCGCTCCGCGACATCGTCGATGCCTGCGCCGCGCGCCGCGTGTGGGTGCACGTGGACGGCGCGTACGGCCTGCCGGCGGCCGGCGACGGCCTCCGTCGCGCCGCTGTTCGACGGGCTCGCCGGCGCCGACTCCGCCAGCGTCGACGCCCACAAGTGGCTGTACCTGCCGAAGGCGTGCGGCATCGTGCTCGTGCGCGACGGCGCCGCGCTGTCGAACGCGTTCGCGCACGAGGAGGGCTACCTCCCGCATCAGCGGCACGACCTGCACGCGGCCGACATCACGCTCGAGTACTCGCGGCCCGTTCCGCGCGCTGAAGCTCTGGCTCGCGTTCCGCGCGCACGGTGCCGCGCAGTTCCGCGCCGCCATCGAGCGCAACCTGTCGGAGGCGCGCCTGCTGTACGACGAGGTCGAGCGGGCCGACGACCTCGAGTCGAGCGGCCGGCCGCCGCAGCTGTCGGTCGTGCCGTTCCGCCACCGCCCCGAGGGCGTCGCCGACCTCGAACGCTCACAACCAGGCGCTGGCCGAGGCGTTGCAGGCCGACGGTCGCGTCTACCTGTCGTCGGCGCTGATCGACGACCAGGTCTGGCTGCGCCCCTGCTTCGTGAACTTCCGAACGACCGAGGAGGACGTCCTCGCCCTGCTCGAGGTCACGCGCGAGGTCGGCGCCAAGCTGGCGGCGGGCTAGGCGTTCACGGCGGTCAGCACGGCAACCCCCAGCAGGATCACGACCGCGCCGGAGCGCTGCACGGCGCTCAGGCGCTCGTGGAACAGCACGTAGGCGCCGATCGCCGCCACGGCTGCGAACTGGGACGCAAGCACGGCCGCCACCGCGATGCCGTGGCGGGCCCCGAGTGCGAACGACGCCATGCCGGCGATCTCACACAGTCCCGCGGTGACGACGAGGGGAGCGGACTCGCGCGTGAGCTTGAGCTTGCCGCGCAACGCGATCGGCAGGGCGACGAACAGCGCGCCCAGCACCCGCGCGGGAAGGATCACCCACACTACGGGCACCAGGTCGCTGACGTGGCCGGACGCGTACAGCCCCACGCCGAAGGTGGCGGCGGCGCCGACCGCCATCAGCGTCGAGGCCAGTGGATGGGCGTCCTCGTGCTCTTCCTCCTCGGCCGGCCGCGACGCGAGGACGATGCCGAGCGTGATGATGACGAGCAGCACGACGGTCGGGACGCCGAGCGTCTCGCCGGTGAGGATCGCGATGACGGCCGCGATGGCGCCCTCGGTCGACGCGACCGGCGACACGATGCCGACCTTGCCGATGCGCAGGGCCTCGTACACCAGCGCGAGGCCGATCACGTTCATGGTGCCGGAGAGCAGGAGCCACCGGCCGACGTCGGCATCGAGCCCCGACGGGATCCCGTCCAACACCGCGAACGGCAGCACGACGACGAGGCCGGAGAGCATCACCCACGCGAGGACCGAGCCGGCGCCGATCTGGCGGCTCGAGCGGCTGGTGCAGAGCGTCGCCGTGCCCCACATCAGCGCGGCTCCGAGGCCGCCGAGGATCGCGATCACCGGGGTAGTATGCCGCCGCGATGGCCGGCGACGACGATCTGCTCCCCGCCGAGCAGAAGGTCCAGGAGGCACTCGGCGACCTCCCCCTCGACTTCCGCGCGATGGCCGTCGTGTCGAACCTGTTCCGCAGCTCCGCCGCGATCCGCCGGCACATGGAGGCGAAGGTCCTGGCAGCCGACCGCCTGTCGTGGACCTCGTTCGTGGTCCTGTGGGTCCTGTGGGTGTGGGGCGACCTCGAGGCCCGGGAGCTCGCCGCCGCCGTCGGCATCAGCCGCCCGACCGGCACCGGCGTCGTGAAGACCCTCGAGGCCCGGCGCTACGTGACGCGCCGCAAGGGCGCGTCCGACGGCCGTCTGGTGATCGTCTCGCTCACGCCCGAGGGCCGCGCGAAGATCGAGCAACTGTTCCCCCGCTTCAACGCCGAGGAGGTCGCCGTCACCGATCATCTCGAGGGCCAGCAGCAGGTGGCGCTGGCCTCGATGCTCCGTTCGCTGCTGCGGCGGGCCGGCGCCGAGGATCGCCCCGACGCCGGCCCGTCCCGCTCGCAGTGATCGTCGCTGCTTAGCGGCAGGGCGTGTACGGCGTGTCGAACAGGTCGAAGTCCTTCTTGATCGCGTTGCGGTTGGCCGCGTTGGCCTGGCCGCAGAACTTCACGAGCGAGAGCTTGTACTCGACCTGGAACACGGTCTTGCCGGCGGCGGTGAAGTACGTGTCGTAGTTGCCGCACTCGCTGTACTGCTGGCACTGCTCGTTGATCGCGTAGTCGAAGTACGCGACGAGGTCGGGGACCTGCTCGACGTCGTTCTTCAACGCGGCCGTCAGCCCGTACGAGTGCGCGATGTTCGCGAGCGACGCGTCGTACGTGAGCTGATCCGCTGCCGTCAGCGGGAACCCGGATCGGTTCGAGTACCCGTCCACGTTGTCGAACTCCACGCCGTCGAACCCCGCCTGGCGGCACTTCTGGACGCGGGCGTTCATGATCGGCAGCAGGATCGTGGTCTGGCGGATGTCGAGCCAGCGCTCGCCCGGCCAGCCGTTCTTCGCGCCCTTCACGCTCGTCGGGGAACTGGTTGGCGTCGGCGCGCCAGTCCTCCCAGGTGCCCGCGCTGACGTAGCAGATCGCCTTGCGGCCGAGCGCGTGCACGGCGTTGACGCCGGCCGTGTTGAGCGTCGTGTTGTTGCCGGAGATCGTGGTGTCGACGAACAGGTCGAAGTCGAACACCGAGGGGCTCACGGCGGGGCCGCCGGTGTACGGCACCGCCGAGATCGTCGTGTTGATGCCGCCGGTCGACGCGTACGCCGCGACGCCCTGCAGCTGGTACTGCCAGCGCGCGTTCAGGGCCGGGTGCCAGCAGGCACCCTGGCTCGTGTTGCAGGCGACGGGCGCGGGCGGGGCCGCCGCGGCCGTCGTCATGGGCGCCAGCGCCGCGATGACGAGCACCGCGAGGGCCGCGCAGAGCCGGACGGGAACCTTCATACCAACCTCCCCCTTCGAGGCCCGGGCCCCCCGGCCCGGGCGCAACCTCCGCATCTTGGAGGTTTCACAGGGGAAAGAGTCAAATTTCTGCATATCCCGGATGCTCGGTTCTGCGCGGTTGGCACGAGGCCGTCATCCGACGAACGACTCGGCGGAATGCGCGGCGCCCGGTCGATCCTGCGCTGGAAGGGATTTCCGTCGCCGGTGGACGACATCGCGGTCGAGGGAGGCGAGCATCCGGTGGTCCGGGGGATCCATGTGGGAGGCGGCTGGTCAGCGGATCGCGACCCGCACCGGCATCCGCTTGATGCCGTTGACGAAGTTCGAACGGATCCGCTCGACCGGCCCGGTGAGCTCGATCGAGCGCAGCCGGGGCAGCAGCTCCTGGAACAGGATCTTCGTCTCCAGCCGCGCCAGGTGCGCGCCCAGGCAGAAGTGCGGGCCGCCCGGACCGAAGGTGACGTGGTCGTTCGGCCGGCGCGTCACGTCGAACCGATACGGGTCGTCGAAGACCTCCTCGTCGCGGTTCGCGCTGACGTACCACGTGACCACCTTGTCGCCGGCCTTGATCGGCTGCCCGCGGAGCTCGTGGTCCTTCGTCGCCGTCCGCCGGAAGTGCAGCACGGGCGTCGCCCATCGAAGGATCTCCTCGGTGGCAGGTCCGATGAGCGACGGGTCGTCCTGCAGGAGCTGCAGCTGCTCGGGATGCTCCATCAGCGCCAGCATGCCGGCCGAGATCGTGTGCCGCGTCGTCTCGTTGCCGGCGATCATCAGCAGGGAGAAGTAGTTGTGGTAGTCGGCCGGGCTCAGCACGCCCTCGGCCTGCGCCACCGTCAGCGCCTGGATCACGTCGTCGGCGGGCTCGGCCTCGCGCAGCTCGCGCTGGCGGTCGGCGTAGGCCCACACCTCGAGGGCCGCCGGCGACCGGAAGGGGAGGTGCCGGAACTCCTCGGTGTCGACGCGGTCGACGACGGCGGCCGACAGGTCCGGGTCCTGGTTCGCGATCATCTTGTCGCCCCACCCGATCAGCTGCGGGGCGTCGTCCTGCGGCACGGTGAAGATCGAGCAGAGGAACCGGATCGGCAGCTCGCGGCTGATCTCGCCGACGAAGTCGAACTCCTCGCGCTCGAGCGCCCGGTCGAGGACGCCGCGAGCGACGTCGCGGATGAAGTCCTCGTACTTGCCGACCCCGCGGGCGGAGAAGCGCTTCGACGTGACCTGGCGGAGCTGGGTGTGGCGGGGCGGGTCGCACTCCAGCATCGACCGGCGGCGGTGCAGCTGCTCCTCGTCGAGCTCCTCCAAGCGCGACCGCGCCGATCTCCGACGAGTACGTCTGCCAGTCCATGTGGACGGCCGTGAGGTCGTCGTAGCGCGTGACGGCCCAGAAGCCGGCGTTGCCGGCCGGCTCCGGGTGCCAGGAGACCGGCTCCTCGCGGCGCAGCCGGTCGAACCACTCGAACGGGACGTGGTCGACGTAGCTGTCGGGGTTCACGAGGTCGATCTGGTCGCGCGCGGCAGACATCGGTGTCGGGTATTTTGCTACCGAACGACCTGCCGGGGCAACCGGGCGCCACGTAGGCTGCGGGCATGCCCGACCTCGACGAACCGATCCGGCGCTACTACGACGCCGGCCGTGAGCGCGAACGCCTCGAGGCCGACCCCCTCGAGCGCGACCGCACCCGCCGACTCATGGAGCGGTTCCTGCCGGCGGCGCCCGCCCGGATCGCCGACGTGGGCGGCGGGCCGGGCGCACCACGCGGCCTGGCTGGGCGAGCGCGGGTACGAGGTGGAGCTGCTGGACCCGATGCCGCTGCACCTCGAGCAGGCGGCGGAGGCCGGCGTGGGGCGCACCGTGCTCGGCGACGCGCAGGGCGCTGCCCTGGCAGGACGGCTCCTTCGACGGCGTCCTGCTGTTCGGTCCGCTCTACCACCTGACCGACCGCGAGGACCGCGTCCTCGCGCTGCGCGAGGCCGCCCGCGTCGTCGCGCCCGGCGGCGTCGTGATGGCCGGCGCCATCTCCCGCTACGCGTCGCTTGATCGACGGCCTCGTGCACGACCGGTTCCACGATCCGGCGTTCCGCGAGATCGTGGCGAACGACGTGGCCGAGGGCCGGCACGACAACCCCGACGACGTCCCCGGCTGGTTCACCACCGCGTTCTTCCACACGGCCCAGGATCTGACCTCGGAGGTCGCCGACTCCGGACTGATCCTGCGGAGCCTGCTCGCGGTCGAGGGGCCCGGTACGGTGCTGGCCGACGACGAGGCGCTCGCGTCCGACGCCGGCGCCTGGGCGGCGCTGCTCGAGCAGATCGAACGCCTCGAGGCCGAGCCGTCGCTGCTCGGTCTCTCGTCGCACATCATGGCGATCGCGCACCGCCCGCGCCGCAGCGTGCTGAGCCCCTAGAAGAACGGCAGGTAGTACGCCTGCTCCCAGTCCGTCACGTCGGTCGTGTCCGGATCGTCGACGGCCGCCACGTAGCGCTCCCACTCCGCCTGCTTGAGGGCGGAGAACGCCGTCACGAGCTCGGAGCCGAGGGCCTCGCACAGGAACGTGTCGGCCTCCATCGCCGCGAGCGACAGTCGGAGGTTCGCGGGGATGCGGACCTCGGTGTTCGGCTCCTCGCCGACCGGCTGCGGCGGTGGCGGAGCGAGCTCGCGCTCGACCCCGTCGCGCATCGCGTGCAACAGCGCCGCCGCCGCGAGGTACGGGTTGGTGGCGCCGTCGGAGGTCCGCTGCTCGAGCCGAGTGCCCTCGCCGCGCGCCGGCGGCACCCGCACGGTCACGGTGCGGTCGTCGTAGCCCCAGTTCGCCCAGTAGCCGTTCAGCATGTCGGGTTGGAGCCGCTTGTACGCGTTCACGCTCGGGCGCGAACACCGCGGCCGTGCCCGTGTGGTGCTCGAGGATGCCGGCGATGCATCGTCTCGCGAGATCGCTGATGCCGTCCTCGGCTCGCCGGGATCGTGGAACGCGTTCGAGCCGTCGTCGCGGCGGAAGCTGACGTTCAGGTGCAGGCCGCTGCCGCCGCGGTCGTTGAACGGCCGGCCGGTGAACGTGGCGAGCTTGCCGTGGCGGGCGGCGACCTCGCGCGCGATCAGGCGGAACAGGAAGCACTCGTCGGCGGCCGGGATCACGTCCGGTACCGGATGTTCACCTCGTAGGCCGACGTGTCGAACTCGCTGCCCCAGCTCTCGAGCGGGAACCCGCAGATCTGCGAGGCCTCGACCATGGCGTGGACGGTGCCGGTCGGATCGATCGACATGCCGGTGCCGTAGACGCGGTGCGAGGGGAGCGGCGACCGGGCATCCAGCCGCCCTCGTCGTCGGGGTCGCACAGGTAGAACTCGGGCTCGAACGCGACCTGCGGCTCCAGGCCCATCGCCTGCCACGGCTCGACGGCCGCTCGCAGGACCTGCCTGGGGTCGACGGCGCAGGGCTCGCCGAGGCGGGTCACGTCGGCGATGCCGACGACCGTGTCCGGCTCCCACCCGGGCCGCAGCGTGTCGCGGTCCAGGTGGGCCTCGACGTCCGGCAGCCCGACGTCGAACTGCAGCCCCGGGATCGGCAGGATCTCCTTGTCGGTGGTGAGCGGGTAGACGCCGATGCAGAAGGCGGCCGTGCCCGCCTCCGCCGGCTCGCCGAACAGGTACTTGCCGCGCTCGAGGCCGAGGATGTCGGCGTAGAGCAACCGGAGGCGCTTCCCCGCGGTGTCCATGTGGGAGCAAGATACCGCGGTCGGACGAGGGGAGTGGCACGTGACGATCGGGGAGACGATCACGCTCGAGGACCTCGAGCGCGACCCCTATCCGTCGTACGCGCGCCTGCGCGACGAGGAGCCCGTCAGCTGGGTGCCGGCCGTCGGCCTGTGGCTCGTCACCCGCTTCGACGACGTGCGGCAGGTGGACCTCGACCCGGCCACCTTCACCGGCGCGACCGACCCGTCCACCCTGAACCGCACGATGGGCGTGAACATGCTGGGCATGGAGGGTCCTGACCAGGAGCGGATCCGCCGCATCGTGGAGACGCCGTTCCGGCCGCGAGACGTCGAGGAGCGCACGCAGGGCATGATCCCGAAGCTCGCGCACGAGCTGATCGACGCGTTCGCCGAGCGGGGCACGGCCGACCTGTTCCGCGAGTACTGCGACCCGATGTCGGTTCGCTCGCTGCGGTTCATGCTCGGCCTCGACGAGGTGCCGTGGGAGGACATCCTGCGGTGGAACGAGGGCATGATGCCCGGCCTCGCGAACTTCGAGGGCGACGCCGCCAAGCAGGCGCCGGCCGACGCGGCGAGCGCGGCGCTCGGTGACGCGATCGAGGCCGTGCTCGACCGCCTCGCGGCCGAGCCCGACGGGTCCGTGCTGTCGTGGATGCTGCGCTACGACCTCGACGGTGACCGGATGACGCGCCCGGAGATCGTCGCGAACACGAAGCTCATGCTGTCGGGAGGTCTCCAGGAGCCGCGTGACGTGATCGCGCTCGCGATGTGGGCGGTGCTGACGCACCCCGAGGCCCACCGCGACGTGCTCGACGACCGGTCGCTCGTGAAGGCCGCCGTCGAGGAGACCCTGCGCTGGGCGGGGCCGGTCGGCACCTCGACCCGCCAGACCACACGGCCGGTCACCCTCGCCGGGGTGGACCTCGAGGCCGGCGCCCTGATCGGCGCCGTGCTCTCCTCCGCGAACCGGGACCCGAGGCGGTTCACCGACCCCGACCGGTTCGACGTGCACCGCAAGGAGGGCCAGCACCTCGCGTTCGCCGCCGGCCCCCACTTCTGCCTGGGCGCCTGGTTCGGGCGGCACCTCGCGAGGGTCTCGATGGAGATCCTCCTCGAGCGCCTGCCGGGGCTTCGGGTCGATCCGGAACGTCCCGTCACCCTCCGCGGGTGGGAGTTCCGTGCCCCGGACTCCCTCTGGGTGACATGGTAGACATATCGATGCATGAGGCGTATGTTTCGATGCATGCGAACGACGGTCCGCCTGGACGACGAGCTCCTCGCGGAGGCGAAGGCCCTGGCCGCCCGCACGGGGCGCACCCTCACTCGGGTCATCGAAGACGCCCTTCGGCAGTCGCTCGCCCAGCGAGCCGATCCCACCGGCACCGCGGCGCCGCTGCCGACCTTCGCCGGGCGAGGCGTCCGGCCCGGCGTGGACCTGGACGACTCGGCCGGCCTGCTGGACCTGATGGAGCGCCGTGCTGGTCCCTGACGTCAACGTCCTCGTCCACGCGTACCGGGAGGACGCCGACGACCACGAGCGCTACCTGTCCTGGCTCGAGGACCTCGCCGCCTCCGAGGCGCCCTTCGGACTGGTCGACCAGGTGCTGACGGGCTTCCTGCGGGTCGTCACGCACCCCCGGGTCTTCGACCCACCCAGTCCGATCCACCATGCACTTCGGTTCGTCGACGAGCTGAAGTCCCGGCCGAACGCCACCCCCATCGCTCCCGGCCCTCGGCACTGGGGCATCTTCACGGGTCTCTGCCGCGACGCCGGCGTGAAGGGCGACCTGGTCGGCCACGCGGCGCTCGCCGCCCTCGCGATCGAGTCCGGCAGCGAGTGGATCACGACCGATCGCGACTACGCGCGGTTCCCCGAGCTCCGCTGGCGGCATCCCCTGGACGGATGACCCGAACACCTCGGACGCCGGCGCGCGCGGAGACGGTCGGCTCCCTCCTGCGCCCGGCTCGTTTGAAGCGCGCGGTCGAGGCCTTCTACGCCGTCGGCCACTCCGCCGCCCTCGAGGAGGAGCGCGAGCAGGACCACACCGAGCTGCGGGCGGCCGAGGATCGGGCGATCCGCGAGGCCGTGCAGCGTCAGATCGACTGCGGCCTCGACGTGGTGAGCGACGGCGAGTTCCGCCGCTGGATGTTCATGAACTCCTTCTACGACGCCGTCAGCGGCATCAGGACGGGCAAGACCGTCGCGTTCCGCAACGACCGCGGCGAGCGGGTCGAGCTCAACATCCACGAGATCGTCGATCGCCTGGAGGCGGTGGACTCGCCGGCCGAGCGCGAGGCCGCGTTCATGACCGAGATCGCCGGGAGCGTCCCGTTCAAGGTGACGTTCCCGGCCGCCTCGATCTTCACGCACCCGCTGACGACGGTCTCGGGCCCCGACGGCAGTGGGTACGACTCGCTCGAAGCCTTCGTCGACCACGCGATCGAGATCGAACGCGGACTGGTCGCCGACGCGATCGGGGCCGGCGCCCGCTACGTGCAGTTCGACTTCCCGCTGTATCCGTACCTCGTGGATCCGACATGGATCGCCCGGTTCACCGAGGCGGGCCACGACGTGAAGACGCTCGTCGACCGCGCGCTCGCCGCCGACACCGCCGTCCTCGAGGGCATCCCCGAGGACGTCACGGTCGGTCTCCACATCTGTCGCGGCAACTACCGCTCGTCGTGGATGTGCGAGGGCTCGCTGGAACCGGTCGCCGAGCTGGTGTTCGGCGGGCTGCCGTACGACTCGTTCCTCGTCGAATGGGACGATCTGGGCCGCGACGGCGGCTTCGAGCCGGTCCGGCACCTGCGCCCCGGGGCCACCATGGTGATGGGCATCGTGAGCACGAAGACCCCCGAGCTCGAGGACGAGGACGACCTCCTGCGCCGGATGGAACGGGCGGCTGGTCTCGCCGGCGGTATGAACCGACTCGGGATCAGCCCGCAATGCGGGTTCGCCAGCGTCCTCGCCGGCAACGAGACGAACGAGGACGCGCAGTGGCGCAAGCTCGAGCTCGTGGGCCGCGTCGCCGACCGTCTGTGGCGGTAGCGGCGCCAGGCGAGCTCTCCGAGCCCGGCGCAGGATGCGCTCAGTCGCGACGCGGCGCCCTGATCCCCCGGAACTCCCAGTCCCCGCCGAACGCCGTGGACTCGACCTCCTCCGAGGAGCTCGGCTGGGCGCCGACGTCCTCGCGGATGGGGGTGTCGCCCTCGACGATCGTGTTGCGGAGGGTGCCGAGGCCCTCGACGTCGACCTCGACGACGTCGCCGGGTGACACGGGCCGGGAGTTCGCCGGCGTGCCGGAGAGGATCACGTCGCCGGGCACGAGCGTGATCGTGCGCGCGATGTCGGCGACCAGATAGTGCATGTCCCAGATCATCTCGTCGGTGGAGCCGTCCTGGACGACCTCGCCGTTCACGAGCGTGCGGATCCGCTTTCCGTGGAAGTCCCAGTCCGTGACGAGCCCGGGTCCGAGCGGGCACAACGTGTCGGAGCCCTTCACGCGGAGCATCGAGCCGGCGTCGGTGTCGCGGAAGTCGTGCAGGCCGTAGTCGTTCGCGACCGTGTACCCCTGGATGTGCTGCGACGCCTCGTCCGGCGCGATGTGCCGGGTCTCGGTGCCGATCACGATCGCGATCTCGCCCTCGTAGTTCAGGTACCGGCACCGTGGCGGCCGCACGATCTGCCCGCCGTGCGCGTTCAACGCGCTGATCGGCTTGTGGAAGTACGTGGGGGCGGCCGCCAGGGTGGCGCCGAACTCGGCGCGGCGGCTCTCGTAGTTCAGGTGCACGCACACGATCTTCGTGGGCTGGACGGGCGGGAGGTGCACGGCCTCGTCGGCGGGCAGTCGGCGACCGTCCTCGGCGACGAGGTCCTCGCCGTCGCGCACGACGTCGGCCGGCTCGCCGTCGAGGACGATCCTGCGCGTCTCCATCCGTTCGCGACCTCCCGTTCGGGACCGAACGGTAGTATGCCCCCGTGGCGGAGCTGCAGGGGTTCATGCACCCGAGGACGCCTCTGGGCGAGGCCTCGATCGTGCCGCCGCCGCCGTGGCACTACTCCGGCGACGTGCTGACCCTGGAGTACCGCACCGATCCCGCGAACGTGGCGGCGCTCCTGCCACCGGGGGTGGACCTCGCGCCGGAGGATCCCGGCGCCGTCGCGCTGATCTGGGCCGACTGGCAGAGCTGCTCGGACTCGGGCGAGGAGCTGCTCGACCCCGTGCGCTCGCAGTACAAGGAGTGCTTCGTCGTCGTGCGGTGCTCGCGCGCTGGGCGAGACGTACTCCAGGTGCGTGTTCATCTGGGTCGACAAGGACTTCGCGCTCGCGCGCGGCTGGTACCAGGGTTATCCGAAGAAGCTGGGCTCGATGTGGATGACGAGGCCGGTGACGGTCGGGAAGGCGGGGCCGCGGCTCGAGGACGGCGGCGTGATCGCCGCCACGCTCGCCGCCAACGACCGGCGCCTGGCGGAGGGCCGCCTCACGATCACGGGATCCTCCGAGACCGGCGGTTTCGTGAACGCGTATCCGATGCTGCACTCGCGCTGGATGCCGGCGATCGACGTTGGCGCTCCGGCCTCGCTCGACGAGCTCGTGACGATGCGGAGCGTCGACGTGGACCTCGGGCCGGTCTACGCGGGCGAGGCCGACATCCGGCTGTTCGATGCGCCGGGGGAGGAGCTGGCGGCGCTGCGGCCCCTGGAGACGATCGCGGGGTACTGGCGGCAGGTGGGCGCCACGTTCGCCGGCGGCGAGCGCCTGGCCTGAGGCCCGAGCTGACGGGCGTGCGGTAGCCTCGCTCGATGCGGCTGCTGCGCTTCCGATACGGCGACCGGATCGCGACCGGCGCCATCCTCGAGGGCGACACGATCAAGGTCCTGAAGGGCACGTTCTTCGAGGATCCCCTGCCCACCGGCGAGGAGGTCCCGCTCGCCGACGTCCGGCTGCTGGCGCCCGTGCTCCCCTCGAAGATCGTCGCCGTCGGCAAGAACTACGCGGCGCACGCCGCCGAGTTCGGCATGACGGTGCCGGAGGAGCCGCTGCTGTTCCTGAAGCCCTCGACGGCCGTCATCGGCCCCGGCGACCCGATCCCGCTGCTGCCGATCAGCCACCGCGTCGACTACGAGGGCGAGCTCGCCGTCGTGATCGGGAGCCTGGCGCGGAGCGTGAAGGCCGAGGAGGCCGGCAAGGTCATCCTCGGGCACACGATCGGCAACGACGTGACGCTGCGCGACCTCCAGAAGACCGACGACCAGTGGGCGCGCGCGAAGGGCTTCGACGGGTCCTGCCCGCTGGGGCCGTGGATCGAGACCGACCTCGACCCCACCGACGTGTTCCTGCAGACGCGCGTGAACGGCGAGCCGCGGCAGCAGGCGACGACGACCGACATGGTGTTCGGCATCGCCGAGCTGATCGAGTACATCACGAGCTTCATGACGCTGCTGCCCGGCGACGTGCTGCTGACCGGCACGCCCGAGGGCGTGGGACCGCTGTCGCCCGGCGACCTGGTCGAGGTCGAGGTCGACGGCATCGGCGTGCTCTCGAACCCCGTCGGCGAGGTGGCGCGGTGAGCGAGGTCCGCGCGAGGTTCGCGCCGGCGCCGAGCGGCTCGATCCACGTGGGCAACGCGCGCTCGGCGCTGTTCAGCTGGGCGTTCGCGCGCCACCACGGCGGCACGTTCGTGCTGCGCGTCGAGGACACCGACACGAGCCGCGTCTCCGAGGAGGCGTTCCACGGCGTGATGGATTCGCTGCGGTGGCTCGGCCTCGACTGGGACGAGGGCCCGGACGTCGGCGGCCCGCACGGCCCGTACCGGCAGTCCCAGCGGCGCGACATCTACGACGAGAAGGTGCGGCAGCTGCTCGAGCAGGGCGACGCGTATCCGTGCTACTGCACGCCCGAGGAGCTGGAGGAGCGCAGGCGCGCCGCGCAGGCGGCGGGGCTGTCGCCCGGCTACGACGGCCGGTGCCGGAACCTCACGCCCGAGCAGCGGGCCGCCTTCGAGGCCGAGGGCCGCCCGAAGGTGATCCGGTTCGCGATGCCGGAGCGCGACTGGGTCGTGCGCGACCTCGTGAAAGGGGACGTGCAGTTCGCCGCGGGCGCGTTGCGCGACTTCGTGCTCGTGCGCAGCGACGGCTCGCCGGTGTTCCTGCTCGCCGTCGCCGTCGACGACCTGCTGATGGGCATGACGCACGTGATCCGCGGCGAGGATCTCCTGGCGAGCGCGCCGCGGAACGCCGCCGTCATCGAGGCGCTGGGCGGCACGCCGCCGGAGTACGGCCACCTGCCGCTGCTGGTCGGCGCCGATCGCCAACCGTTGTCGAAACGCCACGGCTCCACCAGCGTCGAGGCCTTCCGCGAGCAGGGCTTCCTGCCGGAGGCCCTCGTGAACTATCTGGCGCTGCTGGGCTGGTCGAAGGACGCGGAGACGACGTTCTTCACCCGGGACGAGCTCGTGGAGGCGTTCGACATCTCGCGCGTCTCGTCGAACCCGGCCGCGTTCGACACGCAGAAGCTGGAGTGGATGAACAACCACTACGTCCAGCAGCTCGACCCGGACGAGCTGGCGGCCCGATGCCTGCACTTCCTGAGCGCCGCCGGGCTGAGCCCGGACCTCGAGCTGTTGCGGCGGGCGATGCCGCTGGTCCGCGAGCGCATGAAGCGCCTGACCGAGGTCGTGGACCTCCTCACGTTCCTGTTCACCGACGACGTCGAGCCGAACGAGAAGGCGCGCGCCATCATCGAGAAGGCGCCGCCGGGCTACCTGGGGAAGGTCGCCGCCGTGCTCGAGGCCGTCGACCCGTGGACGGCGCCGGCGATCGAGGCCGCCCTCGAGGCCCTCGCCGAGCGGGAGGGGCTCAGCAAGAAGAACGCGTTCCAGCCGGTGCGCGCGGCCGTGACCGGATCGAACGTGTCGCCGCCGCTGCCGGAGTCGATGGAGCTGCTCGGGCGCGATCGTTCGCTCGCGAGGGTGCGCGCGGGCATGAGGCGGGCCTGCGCGATCCTGCTGTGCGCCCTGGCGATGCTGCCGCTGCACGCCGCGCCCGCCGTCGCGGTCCGCCAGATCCCTCGAACGGTCCGGCGGGGCACCGTCTCGCGGCCCGACATCGTGCGCAGGATGATCCCGTTCGGCAGGAGGCGGCTGCGCCAGACGGCCGCGTACTCGCAGCGCCACTACGGTCATCGCACGTACGTGCTGTCGGACCCGCACGTGATCGTCGAGCATTACACCGACGGCACCAGCTTCGACAGCGCCTGGCATCTCTTCGCGTCCAACGCGACCCACCTGGGGGAGAAGCCGGGCACGTGCGCGCACTTCATCATCGACACGGACGGCACGATCTACCAGCTCGTCCCGCTCGACGTCCGCTGCCGGCACGTGATCGGGCTCAACCAGACCTCGATCGGGATCGAGCACGTGGGGACGAGCGACGGCCAGATCCTGCGCAACCGGCGCATGATGCGCTCGTCGCTGCACCTCACGCTGTGGCTCATGCAGACCTACGGCGTGAACGTGGGGAACGTGATCGGCCACGCGGAGAGCCTCGACAGCCCCTACCACCGGGAGCGCTACCGCTCGTGGCGGTGCCAGACGCACAGCGACTGGCTGCGCCCGGACATGAAGGTGTATCGCCGGCGGCTGCGCGACCTGGCGCGCCGCGACGGCGTGCCCGCCGGCGCCGGGCCTGCCTGGGACCCCGACTGCGGCTGATCCCCGCGCGTCCCCCCCGATGCCCGATGGGGTTGTAGGGTCGGGCACCATGCGGCTCCGCGCATCCCTGCTCGCCCTCGCGACCGTCGTTGCCGCCGCATGCTCGCCGAGCAACTCGCCGGCGTCCCCGGCGGCCTCGGCGCCCACATCCTCGGCCGGCGTGACGCCCTCCTCGTCGACCGCGCAACCGCCGGCGCCGGGACTGGAGACGATCGATCACCTGATCTTCATCGTGCAGGAGAACCGGTCATTCGATCACTACTTCGGCACGTTCCCGGGCGCCGACGGCATCAAGTTCCGCGCCGACGGGACGCCGAAGGCCTGCATACCCGATCCCGCGCTCGGCCACTGCTCGAGGCCGTACCACAGCTCGCAGCAGATCCAGTTCGGGGGCCCGCACGACAATCCTTCCGCCATCACCGACATCGACAACGGCGCGATGGACGGATTCGTGAAGGCGGCGGCGGTGAAGCCTCGAGCGTGCGCGTCCGACCGCTTCGACCCGAAGTGCACCGCCTCCTTGGGGCCCGACGACCAGGCGGACGTGCTGAGTTACCACACCCGCGCCGACATCCCGAACTACTGGGCGTACGCGAAGCGGTACCAGCTCGAGGACCACATGTTCGCGCCGGTCGACTCGTGGACGTTGCCCGCCCATCTGTTCCTCGTCTCGGCGTGGAGCGCGTTCTGTCCCGACCCGACCGATCCGATGAGCTGCCGTTCGAACATCGATCTGAAGGAGCCGGGTCAGCAGCACCGCTACGGCGACGACCCGAACTACGCGTGGACCGACATCACGTACCTGCTGCACAAGGCCGACGTTGGCTGGGCGTTCTACGTCGGCGAGGGGACCTGCTTCGACCCGCCGTGCCCGGGTCTGAAGGTGGGCCCGTACGGCAAGACGCCCTCGGGCAAGAACGTCCTGCCGGGGTTCGTGACCGTGCACGAGGACGACCAGCTCGGCAACATCCAGACGCACGCGGACTTCGAGCGCGAGGCCGCCGACGGCACCCTGCCGGCGGTGTCATGGCTCGTCCCCGGCAACCTCGCCAGCGAGCATCCGTCCGCCGGCACGCCCATCAGCGCGGGGCAGGCCTACGTCACGACGATGATCAACGCCGCCATGCAGGGGCCCGACTGGGACAGCACGGCGATCTTCCTGACGTGGGACGACTGGGGCGGGTTCTACGATCACGTGGAGCCGCCGCACGTCGACCGCAACGGCTACGGCCTGCGCGTGCCGGGCATCGTGATCAGCCCGTGGGTGCGTCAGGGCATCGATCACCAGATCCTCTCGTTCGACGCCTACCTGAAGCTGATCGAGGATCGCTTCCTCGCCGGACAGCGTCTGGACCCGGCCACCGACGGGCGGCCGGACTCGCGGCCGACGGTGCGCGAGGAGATCGGGGTGCTGGGGGATCTCTCGGACGCGTTCGACTTCAGTCAGCCGCCGATTCCGCCGCTGATCCTGGACCCGCACCCCTAGCGAAGGGCGAGGGACTCGCGCAGCTCTCGGGCGGCGTCCTCGGGCGCGACGGTGTTGATGCTCATGGCCGAACTCAGCTCGAACCCGGCGGGCGTCGAGAGCTTTGGCAGGATCTTGATGTGCCAGCAGAAGACCGCGCTCGGGCGTCCCTCCGCCTCGGTGGAGTACACGACGAAGTTGTAGTCGGGGTCGCCGCAGGCCCGTCGGATCGCGCCCAGGACGCCGGTCAGCGTCTCCGCGAGCGCCGGCATGTCGTCGTCGGACAGGTTGCCGAGCGAGGACCCGTGCTCCGTGGGCACGATCCACGTCTCGAACGGTGACTGGCTCGCGAACGGCGCGAACGCGGCGAACCGCCCGCGCTCGAGGACCATCCGGTGGCCGGCCTCGCGCTCGGCGGCGACGACGTCGTCGTACACGCAGGAGCCGTTGTCGTCGTAATAGCGCGTGGCGGCGTCCAGCCGGCGAAGGAGCCGGGGCAGGAAGATCGGCGTGCCGACGATCTGCGAATGCGGATGCGTGAGCGAGGCGCCGGCGCCACGCCCGAAGTTCTTGAACACGACCGCCGCGCGGATCTCGGGCCGCTCGAGCAGCGCGCGGTAGCGCGTGCGCCACGCCGCGATGACCCCGCACACCTCGTCGGTGTCCATCTCGTCGATGCGCGCGTCGTGGCGCGAGGTCTCGACGACGACCTCGTGGCTGCCTACCCCCGGCATCTCGCGGAACAGGGCGGGTCCGGTGCGCGCCGCCTTCCCCTCGCCGCCGAGGGCCGAGTACAGGTTCGGCACCACGCGGATGCGCCAGTCGGGCCCGGACGGGGTGCGCAGGAGCTCCGGCGGCGTCTGATCCTCGTTGCCGGGGCAGAACGGACACCGGTCGTCGTGCGCCGGCGGGACCTTGCGCAGGACCTCCTCGGCGTCCAGCGGCCGGCCGGCGCGCCGGGGCGCCATGATCACCCACTGCCGGGTCGTCGGGTCCTGTCGAAGAACGGACATGTCGAAGGAGGCTATCGGCTCGAGCGGGCCCTGCCTCCAGTTCCTATCGCGGATCGGGCACGCACGAGATTCGACGCAACGCAACGGCCGGTGTATGCGTTCATGGTGTGAGGCCTCGCGGCCGAGACCCGGCCGCGAGCCCCTGGAGGCGAGCCGTGGGCGCGATCCGAGCCCCTCCGCCCTGCGATCCGAGCTGAGCTGCCCGCTCGGATCGGCAGAGGGAGGCAACGTGAAACGGAACCTGCTCATCATCGGCGTGTTCACGATCGCGATCGGCATGGCGCTGGCAGGACTCGCGCTCGCGACGTCCGGCTCCGCCACCGTGAGCGTCGAACTCGGCCGCCACACGGTGGCGGATTTCCGAGCGCACGCCACCAACCGCGACATCGTGGTCGGCGAGAACAGCTTCGCGCCCGCCGGCTACTCCGGGTGGCACTCGCATCCGGGCAAGACGATCATCGCGGTGGCACGTGGCGCCATCACGATCTACACGGACAACGATCCATCGTGTACGGGCACCACGTACGCGGCGGGGGACGTCTTCATCGAACGGCCGGGCGTGGTCTACAACGGCCGCAACGAGGGGACGGTCGCAGCGGTCGTGAACGTCACGTACCTGGGCGTGCCGATCGGCGGATCGCCGCGGATCGACCAGCCGCAGCCGGCGAACTGCCCCTTCTGACCAGGCGGTGGGCGGGGCCCGGTCCGGCGGGCCTCGCCGCCACCGCTCAGAACTCGAAGCGCACGAGCTCATGGGCAACGCTGGCCTCGGCGGTGCCGCGGTGCCGTGCGATGGCGCGCATCACGAGCGCCGCGATCATGATGGCCGTGAGCGACAACACCAGCATCACCGTTGCGACCGCGTTCAGCGACGGGTTCAGGCCGGTGCGGCCGGTCCCGTAGATCAGCATGGGGATCGTGATCGTCGACTGATCGCGGAAGAGGAACTGGCTGGTCACGAAGTCGTCGATGGAGAGGGCGAACACGATCATGAACGCGGCGAAGATCGCCGGCGCCAGCAGCGGCAGCATCACGCGATACATCGCCTGCACCGGGCTCGCGCCGAGGTCCATCGCCGATTCCTCGTACTCCTTCCCGATGCCGAACAGCCGGCCCCGCATCACGACGACGACGTAGGGGATCGACCACGTCACGTGCCCCATCAACTGCGCAGGGGTGCCGAAGAACGTCGTGCCGCCCAGCTTGTACAGATGCGCGAACACGAGCAGCAGCCCCGAGGCCAGCACGATCTCGGGCGTCACGAGTGGCAGCAGCATCAGGAAGTTCGTCCCGCTCGACAGACGTCCGCGCCACCGCGCGAGCCCCAGGGCCATCGCGACGCCGATCGGTGTGGCGATCAACATCGTGAGCCCCGCGAGCTTCAGGCTCTGCAGCACGGCGCTGTGCAGTAGCGGGTCGTGCAGCACGGACTGGTCGGGGTCGGTGAGGTACCAGCGCAGCGAGAACCCCTGCCACGCGCTCCTCGACCGGCCGGCGTTGAACGAGAACAGCACGGCGATGACGATCGGGACGATCGCCCATCCCAGGAAGAGCCATGAGTACGCGGCAAGGAACCGAGGGGTGCGCCAGGGGTTCGCCAGCCATCCGCGGACGCGGGAGTTGCTCATGCCCGGGCCTCCCGTGCCGCTCTGGCCGTGTTGACCAGGTAGTAGAGAGTCAGGATCGATACGACGAGCGCCAGCACGATGACGAGCGCCGCGCCTCGTCCCTGGCTGGCCCCCTGGGTGAACGTCGTGAGATACAGGTTCACGAGGCTGCCCACCATCGCGTTCCTCGACGTGCCCAGGAGATCGGCGGTGAAGAAGTCGCCGAACATCGGCAGCATGATGATGGCGATGCCGGCCAGGATCCCCTGCTTGGACAGCGGCAGGGTCACGCGCGTGAACGCCGCCGGCGGGCTCGCCCCGAGGTCCAGCGCCGCCTGGACCAGGTGCTTGTCGATCCGCTCGAGCGAGGCGTACAGCGGCAGGATGAAGAAGGGCATGTACCCGTAGATGAGCCCGAACACGACGGTGCCCGCGTGCCCGGCAAGCCATTCCTGCGGCTCAAGGATCTTGGTGAGCGAGAGGATCCGGTTCACGAGACCATCGTTCTGTAGCAGGTTCACCCAGGCCAGGATGCGCATCAGGTAGCTCACCCAGAACGGGAGCACCATGAGGAGCAGGAAGATGTTCCGCGTGCGGCCGGTCAGGCGGGACATGTAGTACGCGACCGGATAGCCGAGCAGCACGCAGGACACGACCGCCGTCGCCACGTAGCCGATCGTGCGGAGGAACACGGGCGCGACGATCCCGCCCGGATCCCGGAAGACCCACAGGAAGTTATCCGGCTGCCAGTAGATCGGGTTCCACTCGGGGATGGCGTTGCCGAAGTTCGGGTCGATCCGTCCGGCGCCGGTGGCGATGATCGCGTAGAACGGCACCAGGAACAACGCGACGATCCACACGACGCCGGGGAGCGCCATCGCGGCCCAGAACCCGCGGGGATACAGGAACTCGACGCCGCCCCTGCGTGCGCCCCCATCCCGCCGTCTGTTCAACAGCCCCATCTCGCAGCACCCCCGCAGGCGAGCCTCGCGTGGCGCGGCAGACGTTACCGCGAGCGGTACGGGCATCGAGCGCGAGGCCGGAACCCGCGGTCACAGCCGCCGCCTTGACACCGTCGCCGCGACGGCGCGACAGTCAAAGCGGTCGGGGTCCGGGAACGACGGAAGAGGGGGGTGTCGACGATGGCGCATCCGCGTGAGCGTTCGATGTTCGGGCGCCGTGAGTTCCTCGGGCGGTCCGCCGCGACGGCGCTGACCCTCTCGAGCCTGAGCGCGATCCTCGCCGCGTGCCAGAAGCGAGCATCCGACGTCACGACGGGCGGGCAGGCATCCGACGTTCCCCTGTCGCGCCCCGGCAGTCCGGTCACGCTGCCCCTCTTCGACGACAACACGGCTATCGCCGATGGACTCGCCGCCGAGGATGGACCGTTGCAGATCTTCAGCTGGAACGACTACATCTACAAGAAGGTTCTGAAGCGATGGACGGCGGAGACCGGCGTGGAGATCGAGTACACGCAGTTCACCGGGATGGCGGAGGCGATCTCGAAGATCCAGAACGACACGATCGAGTTCGACCTGTTCTTCCCGACGGTCGACCACCTGCGGAGCTTGGTGCTCGCGAAGCAGATCCAGCCTCTCAACCACACCTATCTGACCACCTTCCAGAGCAACGTCTGGCCGCAGCTCGCGAGCCCGTTCTACGACCAGGGGTCGCAGTACACGGTGCCGTACCTCACCTGGAAGACCGGCGTTGGGTACCGCCGCGACATGGTGGATCCCGCTCCCTCCGGTGATGCCATATCGGCTCTCGGCCTCCTCTGGGATCCGAAGTACAAGGATCTGGTCGGCGTCCTCGACGAATATCGCGACACGATCGCGATGGCCCTCCAGCACGACGGCGTCACGGACGTCAACACCGCCGATCCCGCGGCGATCCAGGCCGCCGGCGATGCATTGAGCCAGATGGTCGAGGCCGTGAACGTCAAGGTCGTCACGTCGGCGACACCCGACTACCAGGTGTTGGCAGAGGGCTCGCGGGCGCTGCACCTGTCCTGGTCGGGCAACATGAACTACGCCAGGTACTACCTGCCGGAGGGGACCTCGTCGGACGTCCTCGGCTTCTACTACCCGCCTGGCGGTGTCGTCGGCAGCGACGTCATGGTCGTGTCCTCGACGGCGCAGCACCCGGTCCTCGCGCATCAGTTCATCGACTTCCTGTACGACCGAGAGAACGCGCTCGACAACTTCGGGTACGAGGGCTACCAGCCGCCGCTGGACGGGATCGACAAGTCCGAGTGGCTCGCTCGCGGCTACATCCCGCCGAACCTCGAGTCGACGATCGTCGCCCCCGAGGACTTCGACACGGGCCAGTTCATCTCCGAGCTGTCGGCGGAGACCGATCAGCTGTGGCAGGACGTCTGGACGCAGTTCAAGGTCGCCGCGAAGGGCTAGCGTGACCGACGAGCTGCGGTTCCTGGAGATGGACGACGGCGTGCGGATCGCCATCACGCTGCACCTGCCCGACCACGTGCCGCCGCCGTGGCCGGTGGTGTTCGAATCCAGGCCGTACCGCAAGGACGACATCTCGGACTCGACGGCGAGCTACCGCCGGCTGTGCGACGAGGGAGGGCTCGCGGTCTGCCGTGCGGACGTCCGCGGTACCGGCTCGTCGGGGGGCGACGCTCCCGACGAGTACACGCAGCGGGAGTGGGACGACTGGCTGATCGTCATCGCGTGGCTCGCCGAGCAGGAGTGGTCGAACGGCTCCGTCGGCATGTACGGGACCTCGTACAGCGGATTCAACTCGCTGCAGGTGGCCGCACTCCAGCCGCCCGCGCTGAAGGCCATCATCCCGATCTACGCGACCGACCGTCGCTACACCGACGACGTCCACTTCGGCGGCGGTGTCCGACGGTGCCTCGATTTCCTCGACTATCCGCTGAACATGGTCGCAACGAACGCGCTGCCACCGGTGCCGGCCGTCTACGGCGAGGGCTGGCGCGACGAATGGGTCCACCGCATCGACGCCGACCCCTGGGAGCTGCGCTGGTTCGAGGAACAGGACGAGGATCCGTACTGGCGGCACGGCTCGGTGTGGTTCGGCCGGCTACGAGCGGATCCGGGCCGCGACCATGATCATCGCCGGGCACGCCGACGGGTATCACAACATGGCGTTCCGGGCGCTCGAGCGTCTGAGCGGACCCCGGCAGCTCCTGTTCGGACCGTGGAGCCACATGAGCCCGCGGAATTCGCTGCCCGGCCCCCGGATCGACCACGTGCCCGAGATGATCCGGTGGTGGCGGCGCTGGCTCGCCGACGAGGACAACGGCGTGGACCGCGAGCCGATGGTGCGGATCTTCGTGCGCGATCCGAGCCCGCCTCGCGCCGATCCCGACGTCCTGAACGGCAGATGGCGGGCGGAGTCGACGTGGCCACCCGCGTCGGCCGAGACCCGGGCCTCGGAGCTGTCCGATGCCGTCGCACCGAACGGCGACACGCTCGCCGTGCGCGGCGACGTCGGTGTCGCCGGCTCGATCTGGTGCGCGGCCGACCTGCCCTTCGGCACGCCGTGGGACCAGCGCGAGGACGAGTCGCGATCGCTCGTCTTCGAGTGGACGGCCCCCGCCGACGCCGAGCTGGAGATCCTGGGCTACCCGCGCGTCGAGCTGACCGTCACCTCGTCGGAGCCGGTCGCGTTCGTGAGCGCGAAGCTCTGTTGCGTGCATCCGGACGGCTCGTCGGAGCTCGTCACTCGCGGCATCCTGAACCTCACGCACCGGGACGGCCACGACGCCGTGCACGCCCTCACGCCGGGCGAGCCGGTCGCGGTGGCGTTCGACCTGGATGCGACCGCCTTCGCGTTCCCGCCCGGCAGCTAGGTTCCGCCTGGACATCGCCGGCAGCGACTTCTCCTCGAGCTGGCCCCCGCCGTCGGCGGGCACGTTGGCGGTGGACCGGTCGGCCTCGAGGTTGCTCCTGCCGGTGGTGGCGCCCTCGACGCTGGAGCCGCCGACGTTCGAGCCCGGTCTGCCGGCCCCCCACTACCCCGATCGAGTGCTCTGGGAGGTGCGACACGACGTGGTCGCCGACGAGCGGCGCGTCGTCATCGATCACGGCGGCGTGCGCGGCCAGGGCGCCAGCGGCGTCGAGATCCTCGATTCCTACGGCGGCGAGGTCGGCGTGCGTGGCGCCGAGCCCGGCATCGCATGGGCGCGCGGCGGCACCACCTACGAGCTGGCCTGGCCGGAGGTCACCGCGCGCGCCGAATCCCGCGGCACGCTCCGGACGGACGCCTCCACCTGGTACCTCGAGCTCGAGCTCAAGGTGTTCGAGAACGGTGAGCTGATCGCGGAGCGGAGCTGGGAACGGACCGCGCGGCGCCACCTGCAGTAGCGCAGACGGAACTCCGTACGGTTGGTTGAGGTCAGGCCTTCTGGAGGGTGTTCATGTTGCGAACCGTACGTCGTCTCTTGGTGCTCGCGTTGGTCTGTGGATGTGCTGCATGCAGTGCGCCGTCACATGTCGAGACATCGGTGTCGTCGCCCTCTGCGTCTCACCAGTCGCCGTCCTCTTCGTCTCCGCCGCCTTCAATAGCCGCGCCGTCGATCGACGCCGAGGCACCTCAGCTGACGGTCAGGATCCCTCGCCCCGGCGGAGCGGTCGCCGCGTTCGGTTCCGTCTGGGTGCAGAGCGAACCCGAGGGGTCGCTCTGGCGGATCGCACCCGATGGCCACGTGCTGGCCCGCATCCACGGTGTCTCACGCAACCCCGGACGCTACGGTCCCTTCCAGACGATCTCGCACGGATTCGGTTCGATCTGGGCGCTGACGAAGCACGCGGTGGTGCGGATCGACCCGGAGACGAACGCTCGCGCCGCCGTGATCCCCGTGGAGGCACCGGTCGCGATCGTGGCGGGCCTGGGGGCCGTGTGGGTGGCGGGTGGACGGGGAGCAGTCACACTGTCGCGCATCGATCCATCGGACAACAGCGAGACCACCGTCCGGAGAGGAACGAGCTCGGCCGGTCTCGGGGTCGGTCTGGGGAAGGTCTGGTGGATCAACTACTCCGAGGCCTCGAGCGTCTCCGCGATCGATCCGGCAACGGGCACCGACCGCTACATCCAGACGCCCATGTACGTCTCCTTCATCGTGTCGAGCCCGGCCGGCATGTGGCTGATCGACCGCGGGGGCCAGATCGCGAGCATGTCGCCGGACTCGTTGCAGCCCGGCAAGCGGAGGACGGTCGCCAAGCAGGTCATGGGCGTGGACCTCTCGGGGGGAACCATCTGGCTCAACTCCGGCGACCTCGTGGGCGTCGATGCCGCCACGGGGAAGGTGACCTCGTTCACGCGGATCGGCGGTGAACGATCGCCCGATGCACTCGCGGGCGTCGCCCGGCTGGGTCCACGGGTATGGGTCGTCGACTTCGATCACCAACAGCTCGTCGGTGTCGACGTCCCAACGACGACAGGTTGAGCTTCCTGAGCGGTCCGGCTGCGACCTAGACTCCGCCCATGGTTGCGAGCGCATTGGGCGTCGTCGGCACCGTTGTCGCTGTCGTCCTCGTCACGGCCTGGGTCGGCATGTGGGTGAGATCGCTCTGGTGGCAGATGCGCGCCTACTCTGAACACACCCGCGTCGTTCGTGACGCTCCGCCCCGTCCCGACGAAGAGCGGCCCGACCGAGACTGAGGACGGAAGTAGTCCCAACGGGGTTTGAACCCGTGTCTCCACCTTGAGAGGGTGGTGTCCTAGGCCACTAGACGATGGGACCGCGTGTGCTGCTACCTGCGGGAACGTCGGGTGCTGCATGAACACACCGAGCCACGCAGGGTCACCTCGATGGTCGCCGAACCTCGCCCCAGATGATAGCGGACGGGGTCACGGACTCCGGAATGTGCCGTGCCGTTGCCGTCGACGGAACCCCCGGGGGCCGGGCGGGGTCTGCTCTCGCGGATGCCGCTGTCAGATCGCGCCCATGGCGGCCGGCGCGGAACCGTGTCGGCCATCGCCCTCGCACTGCTGGTCGCCGGCTGTGGGGGGTCGGCCTCGCCGAGAGCTTCGTCGGCCAGCACGAGTTCCACCTCGCCGGCGCCACCCACCTCCTCCCCGACGGTGGTGATCACCGGGAACGGCTCCGGCACGCTGTGGCCCATCAAGCACGTCGTGTTCCTGATCAAGGAGAACCGGACCTTCGACAACCTGTTCGGCACCTTTCCGGGCGCCGACGGGGTCTCGTTCGGATACGACGACGGCAGGCGACGACCCCTCACCCCGGGCACCGACGGCAGCATCGGCTCCGAGGACATCCCGCATTGCTATGTCTGCTCCCGCCTGGCGTGGAACCACGGAAAGATGGACGGGTTCAGCCAGGATGCAGCCTCCGAGCGGTGGGCGTACACGCAGCTCCGTCGCGCTCAGCTCCCGAACTACTGGGAGTGGGCGCGGCAGTACGTGCTGGGCGACAACTTCTTCTCCTCCGCGCAGGGGCCGTCGTTCCCGAACCACCTGTACGCGATCGCGGCGCAGTCGGGCGGCGTCCACGACAACCCCCGGCGGACCGGGGCCTTCCGCTCCAGCAACACGTTCGGATGCGATGCGCCGAAGGGCCAGACCGTCACAGTCGTCGACAGCGAAGGCAAGGAGAAGCAGGTGCAGCCCTGCTTCGAGTTCCAGACCGAGGGCGATCTGCTGAACAACGCCGGCGTCGCCTGGGCGTACTACGCCGCCGACCCGGACCAGCTGGGCTACATCTGGTCCGCGTACTCCGCGATCGGCCACATCCGCAACACGCCGCAGTGGCAGGACCACGTCCTGCCGGTCGACCATGTCATCAGCGACATCCAGAAGGACCGGTTGCCGCCGGTCACGTGGATCGCTCCCCGCTACGAGGTCTCTGAGCATCCGCAGTACAGCTTCTGTGAGGGCGAGAACTGGTCCACGCAGGTGATCGACGCGATCATGAAGAGCCCCATGTGGAAGAGCACGGCGATCTTCGTCACGTGGGACGACTACGGCGGCTTCTACGACCACGTTGCGCCGCCGCAGGTGGACGACTTCGGGTTCGGGATCCGGGTGCCGTTGCTGGTCATCTCGCCGTATGCGCTGAACGGTGAGATCGACCACCACCTCGGGGAGTTCTCGAGCGTCCTGCGGTTCATCGAGGACAACTGGGACCTGAGGCAGCTGACGCCCCGCGACCGGGCGGCGGAGAACCTGTCCTACGACTTCGACTTCACGCAGAAGCCGCGCCGGCCCGATCCGTTACCACTGCGCACCGACTGCTAGGGGGCACGATGGACTGGAGCGACGACGACCCCGGCCTGCCGATCAAGTTCGGCCCGTGCTCGAACGCCGAGTACGACCCGGAGCCGGTCCTGCCCGAAGTGCTCCTGGAGACGATGCGGCGCGCTCGGGCCGCGAGCGAGGAGCACGCCCGGCACCTGGGCATGAGCCGCCGCGAGTTCCTCCTGTCGATCTGCGGCGCGGCGACCACGCTGATCGCGCTCGACGCCTGCACGCGCGAGGCCCACCACGCGAACCCGTCGGCCACGACGAGCGGCCCGGGCGGCGGCTACTCGATCCCGCCCGAGGCCAGCCTCGAGCCGGAGCCGGCGCAGGACGCGATCGGCGGCGAGGAGTTCGTGTTCGACGTGCAGGGCCATCTGCTCGAGTACGACCTGAACCCGATCCTGAACGGGCAGGACTTCTGGAGTCGTTTCCCCCAACAGAACTGCGGGGAGGACGATCCTCGGGTCTGCTACTCGATCGAGTCGTTCCTGGAGCTGATGTTCCTGCGGAGCGACACGTCGATGCTGGTGCTGTCGGCGCTGCCGATCTACCCCGAGGGCAGCCCGCTGTCGCCGCAGATCATGGAGGAGACACGGCGGATCGCCGAGGGCCTGTGCCGCGACGAACGCGTGCTGCTGCACGCGCAGGCGCTGCCCAACATCGGGCGGCCGCAGGCCGCGCTCGACTCGATGGAGGAGGCCGCGAAGCGCTACCCGATCGTCGCGTGGAAGACCTTCACGCACTTCCCCGACTTCTTCGAGCACAACGACCAGGCGTGGTGGCTCGACGACCACGATCCGAGCCTGCCGCAGGTCGGCGACGCGTTCATCCGCAAGGCGGTGGACCTGGGCCTGCCGACGATCTGCACGCACAAGGGGTTCAGCGGCGGCAGCGCGTACGCCTCGCCGCAGGACGTGGGTCCCGCCGCCAGGCGCCACCCGGAGGCGAACTTCGTCATCTACCACTCGGGGTTCGAGGCCGGCGGCGTCGAGGGCCCGTACACGCAGGCGACGGCGAACGTCGGCGTGAACCGGCTCATCACATCCGTGCGCAAGGCCGGCATCGGTCCGAACGAGAACGTCTTCGCGGAGCTCGGGTCGACGTGGTGGTACGTGATGCGGTACCCCACGCAGGCCGCGCACGTGCTGGGCAAGCTCCTGAAGTACGTCGGCGAGGACAACGTGGTGTGGGGCACCGACTGCCTGTTCTACGGTTCGCCGCAGGACCAGATCCAGGCGCTGCGGTCCTTCCACATCAGCGAGGAGTTCCAGGACCGATTCGGCTACCCGGAGCTGACGAAGGAGATCAAGCAGAAGATCCTCGGCCTGAACGGCGCGGCGCTGTACGGCGTCGACCCGGTCGGCACCCGGTGCGACTTCTCGCGGCGCGAGCTCGAGGCGATCCGCCGGCAGCTCCCCGGGCAGCAACCGGACGCTCGGCCCGGCCACCGCCGCCGAGGCGGCCGCCTTCCGCGCGAACGACCGCGAGGCCGTCAGCACCACCTGAGGTGAGACGGACCGGCGACGTACCATGGGGGCATGGCGATCGCCGTCGGCACCGCGGCTCCTCCCGTCCCCGGCGTCGACGTGTCCGGGCCGCACGCCCTCGTGTTCTACAAGGTGACGTGCGGGGTCACGAAGATGGCGACGCCGGCGATCGAGCGCCTCGCGCAGGCGTATCCGGGCCTCGTGGTGGGGGTGGGGCAGGATCCGCCGTCCGACCTCCGGGCCTTCGCGACCGAGTTCGGGCTGAGCTTCCCGCAGGTGGCGGACCTCGAGCCGTACACGGCCTCGGACGCGTACGGGATCCAGTCGGCGCCGACCGCCGATCGCGGTGGACGTCGTCGGCACCGTGGTGGCGGTCGCGGAGTCGTGGGACCGGCCGGCGTGGAACCGGCTGTCGGCGGTGCTGGCGGACCTCGTCGGGCGGCCGGCGGTCGAGGTCTCCGAACCCGCGGACGGCCTGCCGGACTTCAAACCGGGGTGAACGACCCGCAACGTCCGCTCGGTCTGAGCGGCGGGGCCTCAGTCCAGCGGCTTGAACATCTCCATGCCGGCCGGCACGAATCCGAGCGAGCGGTACAGCGAGATCGCCCGGTCGTTGTCCACCCACACGTGCAGCTCCATCCGCGCGAGGCCGGCCTCGCGGACCTGGGCCTCCACCGCCTCCATCAGGCCACGGCCGTATCCCTTCCCGCGCTGCGGCTCGTCGATGTAGACGTCGTAGAGCCACGCGGTCGGACCGGCGTCCAGGTCGCGCTCACCCCACCACGTGTAGCCGACGCGCTCGCCGGTGGCGGCGTCCTCGACGATCGAGAGCCGATGGCCCTCCGTGCGCGGACCTCGCGCGAGCGCCGACTCGAGGAAGGCGGTCATGTTGTCATGGGACCGTCCGGGCTCGACGCCCTTGTGCTCGACGTCCTCGCCCGCGTACTCCTCGATCGCCCACGGCAGCCAGCCGGCGAACTCCTCCTTCGTCATCGGCCGGAGCCGGACGGTCGTCACTGGACCTCCGCGTCGTCGGGACGAGCGATCATAGCGGCGATAGTCTCCGCCGGTGGATGTGGGCGAACATGTCCGGCAGCTCCGGTCGGACGGCGAGCGGTTCGCGTCGGCGCTCGAGAGAGCGAACCTCGAGTCTGTCGTCCCGACGTGTCCAGATTGGACCGTCCGCGACCTCGCCGTCCACCTCGGCAGTGTCCATCGGTGGGCGACGGCCTACGTCCGCGATGGCCTCGACGTGCCCGACGCGGACCTCGAGGCGACCGCGGGGCCACCGCCGTCCGACGGCGGTCTGACCGAATGGTTCCGCGACGGGGTCGGGGCGCTCGCCTCGGGACTTCGCGACGCCCCGGCCGATCTCTCCTGCTGGACGTTCCTCGATGCTCCGAGCCCCCGTGCCTTCTGGGCGCGCCGGCAGGCCCACGAGACGGCCATCCACCGCGTGGACCTCGAGGGTATTGCCGGTCCGATCGGAGCGTTCCCACCGGTGTTCGCTGCCGACGGGATCGACGAGCTGTTGCTCCGATTCCTGGGCCGGCCCGGCAGGGCGCCGAAGGTCGCCGCGCCCGTCACGCTCCGGCTCGAGGCCGTGGACGTGCCGAGGGCGTGGAACGTCGGGCTGACGACCGAGCGGTTCGATCTCAGCAGCGATGTGCCGCTCGATCTCGTCGACGCCCTCGTGCGCGGGACCGCGTCCGATCTGTACGTGCTGCTCTGGAACCGGGGGAGATCCGACGGACTCGAGGTGCGCGGCGACGCCACGGCACTTGACGCGTGGGCGTCGTCAGTGGCGGTCCGCTGGAGCTGACGCGCCGCTAGTTCTCGCCCTGGTCGCGCGTGAACCCGAGCTCGCCGTCGAACTCCTGGAGCTTCTCGGTGTGCATCCACATGTGGCGGCGGCTGATGCGCGCGAGCAGCTGGTGCACGTCCTCGTCGGGCAGGTCGCCGGGGTTCTCCTTCGTGATGAAACGGCAACGCCAGTGGTCGAGCGTGTCGGTGATGGCGCCGGTGGGCGGGAAGACCTTCGTGCCGCGCGAGCTGATCATCTTCAGCGACAGGCGCGTGTCGCTGGTGAGCTCCATCAGCGACGCGCCGAGCTCCGAGGCCGACAGCGGCGACTCCACGAACACGTCGAGGCCGACCACGGCCCGCGAGGCCGGCCGGACGTAGTCGGGCGCGGCGTCCAGCACCGGCAGCTGCAGGGGTAGGTGCTCGCGCACCGTCCAGTTCTCCGTGCGCTTGCCGAGGTTGTCGATGATCGTGTCGCGGTACTTCGTGGTGGGCGTGCCGCGGTCGTAGCCGACGACGTCGCCGGTCAGGACGCCCGACTCCAGCGTCACCAGCACGGCGTGCTCGATCGCCTCGGCCTCGTCGAACATCTCCAGGTACCGCAGCATCATCACGGCCGACAGGATCACGGCGGTCGGGTTGATCACGTCCTTGCCGGCGTACTTCGGCGCCGAGCCGTGCACGGCCTCGAAGATCGCGATCTCGTTGCCGATGTTGGCGCTGGGCGCGAACCCGAGGCCGCCGACGAGCGCGCTCGACAGGTCGCTGAGGATGTCGCCGTTCATGTTCGTCGTGACGATCACGTCGTACTGCTCGGGCCTCTTCACGAGCTGGTGCGCGCAGTTGTCGACGATCACGTGCCACGACTCGATCTCGGGGTAGTCGGGCGCCACGCGCTCGAAGACCCGCTTCAGCGTCCCCTCCGTGAACTTCATGATGTTGGCCTTCGTCGCGCAGGCGACGCTGCTGCGGTATTCGCTGCGGGCGAACTCGAACGCGAACCGCGCGATCTTCTCGCAGCCCTTCACGCTGATGAGCTTCAGGCACTGCGCGACGCCGGGCGTCTGCATGTGCTCGATGCCGGCGTACAGGTCCTCGACGTTCTCGCGCACGATCACGAGGTCGATGCCGCGGCCCGAGTACGGCGTCGTCACGCCGGGCAGCTCGCGCACCGGACGGACGTTCGCGTAGGTCTCGAAGAGCTTGCGCAGCGTGACGTTCGCGCTCTTCTCGCCGAAGCCGACCGGCGTCTCCAACGGGCCCTTCAACGCGACGCGGGTGCGGGTGATCGAGTCCATGGTCTCCGGCGGCACGCCCGACGGGAGTCCCTTCTTGAAGACCTCGGCGCCGGCCTCGGCCTCCTCCCAGTCGATCGGGGCGCCGGTGGCCTCGACGATGCGGCGCGCGGCGTCCACGCACTCGGGGCCGATGCCGTCGCCCGGGATCAGCGTGACGAGGGTCCTGTCGGTCGCTGCGGTCACGATCCGGCTCCTTCCATGTGCGGACGCCCCATGCTACTCGCGGCTCTCGGCGGCTACGTCGCCCCAGATCTTGGGGCCTCTGATAGGGTCGCGCGCCGTGACCTCTCGCCCGCGATCCGTCCTGCTGGCCGCCTCGCTGTTCGCCGTCGTGGCGGCCGCGTGCACCGGCGGCGGGTCCTCGACGGCCGTCACGTCGAGCGGGTCCTCGGGCACGGCATCGCCCTCGTCCGGGTCGCCGACCGGCTCGGCGCAGCCCGCGCTGAAGGGCTTCGACAACATCCAGCACCTGATCTTCATCGTGCAGGAGAACCGGTCGTTCGATCAGTACTTCGGGACGTTCCCGGGCGCCGACGGCATCCCGACGAACGCGAAGGGCGACTTCACGCGTGTGTGCGCCGGACCCGGTCACCGGCCGTGTGCGCGAGCCGTACCACGACAGCACCCTGGTGGACCAGGGCGGTCCGCACGCGAAGCCGCACTCCGACATCGACGTCGACGGCGGGAAGATGGACGGGTTCATCCGGGCGGTGGTAGACGGGCCCGAACGCATGCGCCGACACCCGCTCGCCGGCGGACTGCGCCGGGCACGGTGACCTCGGCCCGCAGGACCAGCCCGACGTGATGGGCTACCACGACGCCCGGGAGATCCCGAACTACTGGGCGTACGCCGAGCACTACAACCTCCAGGACCACATGTACGGCGCCACCGACTCGTGGACGCTGCCCGCGCACCTGTTCCTCGTCTCGGCATGGGCCGCGCACTGCCAGAACGTGAACGACCCCATGAGCTGCAAGTCGGACCTCGAGCAGGACGGGGTCGTGCCACCGCCAGCACGGCGGCGCGCATCCCGAAGATCTACGCCTGGACCGACATCACGCAGCTCCTGTACGAGCACGACGTGAGCTGGGCGCTACTACCCGGGCGGGTCGCTGTGCTCCGAGCCAGCCCCTGCCCCGAGGACGGCCGACCGTCGCGCAGAACCCGCTGCCCGTCGTTCACGACCGTGCACGACAACGAGCAGCTCGGCAACATCCAGACGCACGGCGACTTCCTGAACGCTCTGAAGGACGGCACGCTGCCGACCGTCTCGTGGATCACGCCCGGCGGCGGCGGCATCAGCGAGCATCCCGGCACTGGGGAGCCGCTGTCGATGGGTCAGGCCTACGTGACGAACCTCGTGAACAAGGTGATGCAGTCCGACTACTGGAGCACGACGGCCATCTTCCTCACGTGGGACGACTGGGGCGGCTTCTACGACCACGAGATGCCCGCCGCGGGTCGACGAGAACGGCTACGGACTGCGGGTGCCGAGCATCCTCATCAGCCCGTGGGCGAAGCAGGGCATCGACTCCCAGGTCCTCACGTTCGACGCCTACCTGAAGCTCATCGAGGACCTGTACCTGGGCAGCGAGCGCCTGGATCCCGCCACGCTGCAGCGTCCGGACTCCCGGCCCACCGTGCGCGAGGACGTGAAGATCCTCGGCGACCTGCAAGAAGCTCTTCGACTTCCACCAGGAGCCGTTGCCGCCGTTGATCCTCGATCCACATCCGGATCCGGGGCCGGCGTCGAAGCCCGGCGGGTAGAGCTGGCCCGCCTGGATTCGAACCAAGACTACGAGGGCCAGAACCTCGCGTGCTGCCGTTACACCACGGGCCATCGTGGCGAGCCCACGCATGCTAACAAGGGGCGTGGATCACCACCACGACCGGGTCGGATGCCTGGGTTTCCGTTTGACCCATGACGGGCATGACCGTTACGGTGCATGGCAAGCCCCGACTGTGGAAGGAGCCTCACCGTGAACAAGAGTGGCTTGGTCGCCGAGGTCTCGAAACGCACGGGACTCAGCAAGGCCGATGTCGGGCGCGTCATCGACGCCGCCATCGACGGGATCCGCACGACGGTCATCAAGGGTGAGCGCGTCACGCTCGCCGACTTCGGAACGTTCGAGCGCAAGCGCCGCAACCGCCGGATCGCGCGCAACCCGCGCAAACCCGAGACCCCGATCGTAGTACCGGCGCGCGATCTTCCCGCCTTCACGCCCGGCAAGGGCTTCAAGGAGGAGATGGCCGCGAAGCGTCGCCGTTCGAAGTAGGCCTCACTCGAACGTGACGAGCCGCAGCCTGCGCGCGATCTTCGTCCCGCCCTCGTCGGCGACGTCGTAGATCACTCGCTGTCCCAGGCGCAACGTCCGCACGTTCGCCGCCCTCCAGCGACTCGGCGTCGATCCGCACCTCCGCTCGGTCGTCCTGCAGCAGGGTGCCGCTCCGTGTCTCGTCGTCGAAGTCCTTGATCGTGCCCTGCGCCATCGGGTCGCTCCTTGTCGTGACTCCTCAGGTCCGGATCTGGATCCGCGAGCGCACGTCCATGTCCAGGCACACGTCGCGGGTCCGCCCGGCACGGCGGGACTGCAGCAGCGTGAGGATATCGCCCGGGGCGTCGAGGTCGAACGCGAGCTCGTCGAGCTCGACGACGGCCGCCGGCATCCCCTTGGTCTCCGCCGACTCCAGGTGCTTGCGGTAGGACTCGGGGCCGAACCGGGCGGCGATCGCGCGCGGCGGCCGCCGCACGAGCAGGTTCGTGCCGCTCTCGTCCGCGTCGGGCGCCACCACGACACGCCCGAGCGTGTGTACGGCGCGCGTGAGGGCCTCGGCCGTCACGAGGGCGGTGTCGCCCAGCAGGACCGCGAGGGTGTCGGCGCCCGCGTCGACGGCCTCCTGCTCCACCTGCCGGATCGCGTTCGCGAGCGGCGGCCGCTCCTCCGGCAGGGACCGCGCGCCGCGGCGGGCCGCCACCTCGAGGACCGCCTCGTCGGGGGAGACCACCCAGGTCTCCCAGCCCGGCAGCGCCAGGGCGGCGTCGAGGACGTCCTCGAGCATCGCCAGGGTGAGCGCCCCGCGTTCGAGGGGCGTCAGCGCGCCGGCCAGGCGCGACTTGGCCTCGGACAGTGACTTCACGGGGATGGCGATGACGCGCACGGGGCCATCAGGGTACTCACATGACCCGGATCTGGGCGGGACCCCTGCTGCGGTAGGCTCAGCGGCGCTCGCGCCGGACCCCGAGCGTTCGAGGAGGAGAACCGACGTGTCCACGATCGCCCTCACCCTGGCGCCGCCGCGCTCCAGGGCCACCGCCCGCCTCGCCTTCCAGGTGGCCTGCGCCGTGGGAGGCAGCCTGCTGATGGCGGGCCTCGCCCAGGTCGTCGTCCACCTGCCGTTCACGCCGGTGCCGATCACCGGCCAGACCCTCGGCGTGCTGCTGATCGGGGCCGCGTACGGCCCCGCGCTCGGCGCCGCCACGATCCTGCTCTACCTCGTCTGGGCCGTCGTCGGGCTGCCCGTGTTCGCGCCGAACGCCGACGGCTCGCACGACACCGGTCTGCAGGTCCTCGCGTTCGCCGGCACGACCGGCGGGTACCTCTGGGGCTTCCTGCTGGCGTCGGCCCTCGTGGGGTGGCTGTCGCGACAGGGCTGGGACCGGTCGATCCGCAGCTCGATCAGCGCGATGCTGCTCGGCTCGATCGTGATCTACGCGGTGGGCGTGCCGTGGCTGCACCACGCGCTGCCGGCGATCCTCGGCGAGCCGGTCTCCTGGCAGACGACGTTCGAGCTCGGCCTCTACCCGTTCCTGATCGGCGACACGGTCAAGCTGTTGCTGGCCGCCGGGCTGCTGCCGCTCGCGTGGCGCGCGCTGCAGCGGCTGCGCCCCGGCGACGAGCCAGGAGCCGGGGAGGACTAGCCACGGAGCCCTGGTATCACGTCTGCACGACCGTCGGGCTCCCGCTGCCGAAGCTCTGGTTCACGTGGCGGTTCGAGGACCTCGAGCACATCCCCCAGCACGGCCCGGCGATCGTGGCGGCCACCCACGTCTCGTACCTCGACCCGTTCTCGACGGCGCTCGCCATCATCCGGCGGGGCCGGCGGCCGCGGTTCCTCGCGAAGGCCGAGCTGTTCCGCATCCCGGTCGTGGGCCGCGCGCTGAAGGGCGCCGGGCAGATCGCCGTCGCTCGCGGCACCGGCGACCGGCGCCCGCTGCAGGAGGCCGAGGCCGCCCTCGCGCGCGGCGAGGTCATCGCCGTCTATCCGGAGGGCACCGTCACGAAACGGCCCGACCATCTGCCGAAGGAGGGCAAGACCGGAGCCGTGCGGCTCGCATTGGCGACCGGTGCACCGATCGTCCCGCTGGCGAGCTGGGGCTCGCAGGCGGTGTGGCAGAAGTCGGGCCGGGGCTCGTTGAAGTTCGGGCGGCCGGTGTGGGTGAAGGCGGGACCGCCGATCGACCTCGGCGCGCGCGCCGGCGAGCTCGACGACGCCGAGGCCGTGCGCGGCATGACCGAGGACCTGATGGCGACACTGACGTCGATGGCGGTGGATCTGCGCGACCGCTACCCCAAGCGGTGGGCGGTAGGCTGACCACATGACCGAGCACGAGCCGGGGTTCGCGACCCGCGCGATCCACGGAGCCGTGACGCCACCGATCGACCAGGCGGTGCCGAGCGCGCCGATCTATCAGACGGCCACGTACCGCTTCGACACCTCCGAGGACTACGCGGAGACGATCGCGTTCCGCCGCGCCGGCTTCACGTACACGCGGGGGTACGGCAACCCGACCGTCGAGGCCTTCGAGGCGCAGATCGCCGGGCTGGAGGGGACCGAGGCCGCCTTCGGCTTCGCGAGCGGCATGGCGGCCATCCACACGGTCGTGACCTCCATGGTCCGCTCCGGCGACCGGATCGTGGCCGGCTCTCAGCTCTACGGCGGCGCGTTCCACCTGTTCACGGAGGTGCTGCCGCGGTTCGGGGTGCGGGCCGACCTGGTCGATCCCCACGACCTGGAGGCCGTGCGCGCCGCGCTGCCCGGAGCGGCGCTGCTGTACCTGGAGACGATCACGAACCCGGCCATGTCGGTCGCGGACCTGCCTGCCCTCGGGCGTCTGGCCGCCGACGCCGGCGTGCCCGCGGCCGTCGACAACACGTTCGCGTCGCCGTACCTGTGCAACCCGGCCGTGTTCGGGTTCGCGTACGTGATCCACTCCGCCACGAAGTACCTGGGCGGCCACCACGACATGACGGGCGGCGTCGTGTGCTGCAGCGCCGAGGACCGCGCACGCCTGCGCGCGACCGTCATCGACACCGGCGGCACGATGGCGCCGTTCGAGGCGTGGCTGGCCATGCGCGGCACCATGACCTTGCCGATCCGGATGGACCGTCACGCCGCGAACGCGCTGGCGCTCGCGAGCTTCCTCGAGGCGCATCCGAAGGTGGCGCGCGTGCACTATCCGGGCCTGGCCTCGCATCCCGACCACGCGGTCGCCGAGCGCGTGCTGCGCGGCGCCGGCGGCATGCTCGCCCTCGAGGTCGACGGCGACGTCGAGACCGGCATGCGGGTCTGCGATGCACTCGAGCTGGCGTGGGTGGCGACGAGCCTCGGCGGGACGCACACGCTCGTCGGGCACGCGGCCTCGACGACGCATCGCCAGATGGACCCGGACGTGCGACGTGCGGCCGGCATCGCCGACGGTCTGATCCGCGTGAGCGTCGGCCTCGAGGACGTGGAGGACCTGATCGAGGACTTCGACCGGGCCCTGGAGAAGGCGTGACGCGCCGCCGCGTCGCGGTGCTGTTCGGGGGGCGCAGCGCCGAGCACGAGATCTCCTGCATCTCCGCGCGGTCGGTGATCGACGCCCTCGACCCCGAGCGCGTCGAGGTGATCCCGATCGGCATCACCCGGGAGGGACGGTGGCATCTGATGAAGGGGCCGCTGCCGCTGCCGGCCGAGTCCGGCCTGATGCCGGAGGTCACCGACGACGCCGGGTCGCGGGTGGAGCTCGCGACCGAGGGCGGCGTGCGTGAGCTCGTCGCCGCCGACGGCCGACGCGAGCCCGTCGACGTGGTGTTCCCGGTCCTGCACGGCCCCATGGGCGAGGACGGCGCCGTTCAGGGCATGCTGGAGCTCGCCGGCGTGCCGTACGTGGGCGCCGGCGTCCTCGCGAGCGCCGTCGGCATGGACAAGGACGTGCAGAAGGCGCTGTTCGCGCGCGCCGGGCTGCCGGTCGGACCGTACGAGGTCGTGCGCGAGCACGAGTGGCGCGAGGACGCCGAGGGCGTGGCCGCGCGCGCGGAAGGACTCGGGTACCCGATCTTCTCCAAGCCGGCGACGCTCGGTTCCAGCGTCGGCGTCGTGAAGGTGCACGGCCCCGGCGAGCTCGACGCCGCGCTCGACGAGGCGTTCCGGTACGCGCGCAAGGCGGTCCTCGAGCGGGCGGTGCCGGCGGCCCGCGAGGTCGAGGTCGCCGTGCTCGGTAACGACGACCCGGTCGCGTCGGTCGTCGGCGAGATCGTCCCGACCGGCCACGAGTTCTACGACTACGCCGCGAAGTACCTCGACGCCGACGGTGCCGCGCTGCGGGTCCCCGCGGATCTGGAGCCGGCCACGGCCGAACGGATCCAGCGGATGGCCGTCACCGCGTTCGGCGCGATCGACGGCGCCGGCATGGCCCGCGTGGACTTCTTCGTGGAGGGCGACGGGCCGGGGGCGGGCACGGTCTGGGTGAACGAGATCAACACGATCCCGGGGTTCACCTCGATCTCGATGTACCCGAAGCTGTGGGCGGCGAGCGGCCTGGCCTATCCGGAGCTGATCGAGCGGCTGTTGGACCTCGCGGTCGAACGGCATGACGCCGAGTCCGGCAGATCCACCGCCGCCCGCGAGCTCAGCAGCTGAAGCGGTGGTCGGCCCGGTCCGACAGGCAGCCGTCGGCGTCGGGTCCGCCGTTCAGCGTGTCGCGACCCCGACCGTCCTTCGCCGTCAGGAAGTCGAGGCCGATCCCGCCGCGCAGGACGTCGTCGCCGGCCCCCGGCCCGCCCGAGATGCGGTCGGCGCCCTCCTCGCCCTGCAGGACGTCGTCCCCGCCGCCCCCCATCAGGACGTCGTCGCCGAGGCCGCCGGACACCAGGTCGTCGCCGCGCCCCGCCCACACGATGTCGTTCCCGCCGCCGCCGACGATCGTATTCGCGACGACGGCGCCGCAGTTCGTCGGGGCCGCTCCGGTGACGCCGCAGGTCCGGCGCCAGTCCGGGTACTCGTCGAGGGCGGCGTTATCCGTCACCCGCTGCACGCCGGTGCCGTCCGCGTCCATCGTGTACAGGTCGTAGGTGCCGGCCCGGTCGCTCGTCCACACGATGCTCGCGCCGTCGGGTGACCACGCGGGGTCGAAGTCCTCGCCGGAGTCGGCGGTCAGCCGCAGCTCGCCGCTGCCGTCGGGCGCGATCGAGAAGAGCTCCTGGTTCGTGAGGCGGCGCATGAACACGATGCGGTCGCCCGCCGGCGACCAGCTGGGCTCGAAGTTGGGGGCGGCGCTGTCGGTGACGCGGCGGACGTCGGTCCCGTCGGCGTTCATCGTGTGGATCTCCGGATCGCCGGTGCGGGCGCTCTGGAACACGAGCTGCGTGCCGTCGGGGGCCCAGCTCGGGAAGAGGTCGTCGGCCCGGTTGCGCGTCAGCCGTTGCAGGCCGCGCCCGTCCGCGTCCATCACCATCACGTCGAAGTTCCCCGAGCGGTCCGACACGAACGCGATCCGCCGGCCGTCCGGCGACCACGCCGGCATCCCGTCGAACGCCCGGTTGTTCGTGAGCCGTTTCAAGCCCTTGCCGGTGGCGGTGGCGGTATACACCTCGTAGTTGCCGGAGCGGTTGGACACGAACGCGATGCGGCCGGCCGCCGGCGACCAGGCGGCGTCGTAGTCGTCGGCGTGGTTGTCGGTGACGCGGTTCACGTCGGTGCCGTCGGGCGCGACGGTGAACAGGTCGAACACGCGCGAGGGACTCCGGTCGAACAGGATCCGACCGGTGCCGGGGTCGACGGCGCTGATGCTGTCGTCGAACGCAGACCCGGTCACGTTCTCGAAGCCGGCGAGGATGTCGGGTCCGTCGCCGGTCGCCGTCCCGGCCTCGAGGTTCACGTGCACGCCGACCGGCGCTCCCGCGTACGTGACGGTGTCGACGTCGCCGCCGCCCGCGAGGTCGTCGGCGCCGGCGCCGCCCTCGATCGTGTCGTCGCCGGCACCGCCACTCAGCACGTTGGGGCCGCCGCCGCCGGTGAAGGTGTCCGCGCCGGCCGAGCCGATCAGACCTTCGATGGAGGTGAGGGTGTCCGCGCCCTCGCCGGTCGCCGTGTGCGCGACCAGGTCCGCCGTCACGCCTGAGGGGGAGCCGGCGAAGCTCGCGACATCGAGCCCGTTGCCCCCGTCCAGATCGTCGTCGCCGCCCGAGCCGGCCAGGACGTTCGGCCCGTCGTCGCCGGTGAGCGTGTCGCCGAACGCGGACCCCGTCAGGTTCTCGAACCCGGCCAGCGAATCGGCGCCGTCACCCGTCGACAGACCGGTGTCGAGGTTCGCGTGCACCGGACCGCCGGCGGTCGCGAACGTGACGGTGTCGGTCCCGCCCGCGCCGCCGAGGTCGTCGTCACCGGGCGAGCCGCCCATCGTGTCGTCGAAGGAGCTGCCGACCACGTGCTCGACCTCCGCGATCGTGTCGGCGCCGTCGCCCGTTGCCGTCCCCGCCGCGAGGTCGACGACGACCGGTCCCGGGGAGCCCACGTACGTGACGGTGTCGGTGCCGAGTCCGCCGGTGAGGTCGTCGTCGCCGGCCCCGCCCACCAGCGTGTCGGTGCCGGGGCCGCCGGTGAGCGCGTTCGCGCCGGCGCCGCCGGTGAGGTCGTCCGCGAAGCTGGAGCCGATCGCCGACTCGATGCTCACCAGCGTGTCGGCGCCCTCGCCGGTGGCGGTGTCGGCGGTGAGGTCCACCTGCACCGGCCCGGATGCCGCAGCGTACGAGACGGCGTCGGTGCCGCCCGCACCCGCGATGACGTTGGTGCCGGCGTCGCCGCCGAGCGTGTCGTCGTGCGCGGAGCCCAGCACGTCCTCGAAGCCGGCGACCGAGTCGGCGCCGATGTCGGGGCCGGTCGCGGTGCCGCCGTCGAGGTCGACCGTCACGCCCGAGGCCGAGGTCTCCGCGCTCAGCGTGTCCGTGCCGCCGCCGCCCGCGAGGTCGTCATTGCCGGGTCCTCCCTCGATCGTGTTCGGACCCTCGTCGCCGTCCAGGGTGTCGGCCTGCAGGCTGCCGACGAGGTCCTCCGCCCCCACGATCGTGTCGGTGCCCTCCCCGGTCGCGGCATCGTCGCCGAGGTCGGCGGCGATGGCGGAGGCGGCGCTCTCGAAGCTGACGGTGTCGACGCCGTCGCCGGCCAGGACGACGTCGTCGCCGGTGCCGAGGTTGCGGATCACGTCGTCGCCGCCGTCGGCGCAGATCACGTCGTCGCCCGGCGTGCCGCTGAGGGTCTCGCCCGCCGGCGAGCCCTCGATGGTGCAGTCCAGGGGCTGCCAATCCGGCACGCCGCGCAGCCCCGCGTCGCCGACGACCTCGGCCGGCGCCGTGCCGTCGTCGTCCATCGCGAACAACACCCCGTTGCGAGCGAACGCGATCCGCTGCCCGCTCGGTGAGAACGCCGGGTTGCGGTCGTCGGCCGGAGCCTCGGTGAGGTCCGTCGGGCTGCCGCCGCTCGCCGTCATCGTGAAGATGTCGGCGGTGCCGCCGCGGTCGCTCTGGAAGGCGATGCGGGCGCCGTCGGGCGACCAGTTGGGGGCGCGGTCGGCGCCCACGTCGTTCGTGAGGTCGGTCTGACCGGATCCGTCGGCTGCGTCCATCGCGTACACCTCGTCGTTCCCGTCCCGGTGGCTGACGAAGGCGATCGTGTCGCCGTCCGGCGACCACGCCGGCTGGGAGTCGTCGCCGATGTCGTTCGTCAGGTTGGTCGGGTCGCCGCCGTCGGCGTCCATCAGGTAGATCTCGTCGTTGCCGTCCCGATCGGTCTGGAACGCGATCTGGGTGCCGCTAGGGGACCACGTGGGGGCGGTGTCGGCGGCGGCGCTGTCGGCAGTGAGGTCGACGGGGTTGCTCCCGTCGGCGTCCATGACCCAGACGTCGTCGTCGCCGGAGGAGGCCGACGCGAACGCGATCTGCGTACCGTCGGGCGACCACGCGGGTGCGGTGTCGGAGGCGTCGGAGGTGAGCGAGCGCTCGCCGTGGCCGTCTGGGTTCACGGTGCCGATGCCGGCGTTCGCGAAGGCGATCCTGCCGTTCGCGCCGGGCAGGGCGGCGGCAGGCGGGGAGGACGGCGAGGCCCCCGGCGACGAGGCCGAGGGCGGCGACGGCCGACCACGCCCGTCGCCGTGCTCCACCGTTGCCCCCTCGCGCCACGGGGGACAGGATAGGGCGTTCGGGGCTGGTCGCGTGGCGCGGAGGGGAGCCTCGGTCCTACAGATGCACGACCGGGCAGGTGAGGGTGCGCGTGATGCCCTCGACGGCCTGGATCTTCGCGACGACGAGCTTGCCCAGTTCGTCGACGGTCGTGGCCTCTGCGCGCACGATGACGTCGTAGGGGCCGGTGACGTCCTCGGCCTCGGCGACGCCCGCGATCGCGCGGACCTCGTCGGCCACCTGGGCGGCCTTGCCGACCTCGGTCTGGATCAGGATGTACGCCTGCACCATGTGGTCCTCCCTCGGTCGTCGGGGCAGATGGGGGCGCCATGCTAGTCCGGCCTCGAGGTCGGCAGCAACGGGCGGGCGCCGCCGGGCTGCGGCATCATCAGCGCATGTTCCTCGACCGGGGCGACGCCGGCCGTCGCCTGGGCGCGGCCCTCGCCGGCACGGCGCCGGCCGAACCGCCCGTCGTCCTGGGCATCCCGCGCGGCGGCGTGATCGTTGCGGCGGAGGTGGCCGCCGCCCTGGTGGCGCCGCTCGACGTCGTCGTGACGCGGAAGATCGGCGCGCCCGGCAACCCCGAGCTCGCGGTCGGCGCCATCGCGCCCGGCGTGCAGGTGTGGGACGAGTCCCTGCTCGGCCACCTCGGCGTCGGCCCCGGCTATCTCCGGGCGGCCGTCGAGGCCGAGGAGGCCGAGATGGCCCGGCGCACGGCCGTGTATCGGGGTGCCGGGCCCCCACCGGCGGTGGCCGGGCGCACCGTCCTCATCGTCGACGACGGCCTCGCGACCGGCGCGACGGCCCTCGCCGCCGTCCGGTGGGCGCGCGCGGCGGGTGCCGGGCGGGTGATCGTCGTCGCTCCCGTCGCGGCGCGACCAACCGTCGAGCTGCTGGGCCGCGAGGCCGACGAGGTCCACGTGCTCGAGGTCCCGGAGTCGTTCCGCGCCGTGGGAGAGTGGTACCACGACTTCAGGCAGACCACCGACGACGAGGTCGTGGCGGCGCTGGAGCGGTCACCGGAGGACCGCCCGTGAAGGTGTTCGAGCTCGCCATGGTGGTGCTGTTCACGGCTCTCGGCGTGCGCTCCGCCTGGTACTGGATCCGCCGGCCGTTCGAGAGCCACCGGGTCTCCGACCACCTCCTGTACGCGATGTACGTGACCGGCCGGGCAGGGCTGTGGCTCTCGATCGCCGGCGCGTTCGCCATCTTCCTGTCGATCGACACGCAGGGGCGTGCCTTCACCGACGACGCGAACGAGTATCGGTGGTACGTCCTCGTGCCGGGGCTGCTCGCCTTCCTGCAGCTCCTGGCGGCGGTCCTGCTCGGCCGGCGCGGCGACGCCGACCTCGACGCCGGCGAGTGACGGTTCCGTGACGCTCCCGCGACGGGACGGTGTCCCCGGCACGAACGGTGGTACAAGGGAGCCATGAGG
The DNA here is from genome assembly GCA_963828885.1 of uncultured Actinomycetes bacterium. Lineage (GTDB taxonomy): Bacteria > Actinomycetota > UBA4738 > UBA4738 > HRBIN12 > JALYMB01. Next base: position 18,454 of record CAWHGC010000004.1, on the reverse strand, counting down.
CACCGGCGCGCCCGAGTGTTCGCGGCGATCCTGCTGACCACCCTCGTGGTGGCGGGGCTCGGCATCACGGTCGTGCGCGCCGACGACGACCCTGCCCTGCCGGCCGTCTCCGCGCAGGAGTTGCTCGCCTCCACGATCGAGGCCGCGTCGCATCCGGTCACGATCTCCGGGCAGGTGACGACCACGATCGACCTCGGGCTGCCCGAGCTGCCGACCACGATCACGACGGGCGCGGGCCTGCCGGGCATCCTGACGTCGCTCACCGGCACGCAGCGATGGCGCGTGTGGCACTCGCCGGACGGCCTGCGCGTCGCGCACCTGCTCGTCGCGCGGGAGCAGGACCTCGTGGTCAACCACGACGCGGCGTGGTGGTGGGACTCGGCGGACCTTCGTGCGATCCGGCTCGACCTGGCCTCGATGCGTTCTGCGGCCGGCGAGCGCCCCCCGGCTGGGACCGATACGCCGTTCGATCCGGCCGGGCTCGCGCGCAGCCTGATCCAGGGCATGGCGCCGTGCGCGTCGGCGTCCGTGCAGGGGACGACGACCGTCGCCGGCCGCGACGCCTACGTGCTGGCGCTCACGCCGCTCACCGAGGACTCCCTGGTCGGGTCGGTCCGGTTCGCGATCGACGCGCAGACGCGGCTGCCGCTCTCCGCCGAGGTCCTGCCGCGCGGCGGTGGAGAGCCGGCTCTCTCGGCCGGGTACACGTCGGTCTCGTTCGATCCGATCGACCCGGCGATGTTCGCGTTCGAGCCGCCACCCGGCGCGACGGTGCGGGACGCGGCCGGCCTCGCGCGCGACGCTGCGGCTCCCGATGCGAGCGCCGTGCCCTCGATCGTGGACAGCCGGGTGTTCGGCCGGTGCGCCGGCGTGATCGTCGCCGTCGAGCTCGACCGACCACTGCCGGCGAACGCGGCGCGCCTCCTTCCCTTCGCCGGGCCGGCCGGGTCGGCCATCGCGGTCGACCGGGGCGGCCACACGTGGGTACTGGCCGGGCTCGTGGACGCGAGCGCCCTGGAGGCGCGCGCCGCCGAGCTCCCGTGACCGCCCTCGCGGTCCGGGGCCTGCGCAAGCGCTACGACGAGATCGACGCCGTCGACGGCCTCGACCTGACGGTCGGCAGCGGCGAGCTCTACGGGTTCCTCGGTCCGAACGGCGCCGGCAAGACGACGACGATCCGTATGGCCCTCGGCCTCATCATGCCGACCGCCGGCGAGGTCGAGGTGCTGGGCGAACGGGTGCGCCGAGGATCACCGCCGCCGCTCGAGCGCGTCGGCGCGCTCGTCGAGGAGCCCGCGTTCTGGCGGTTCCTCAGCGGGCGGCGCAACCTCGAGTACATGGCGCGCGCCGGCGGGTCCCGCGCCGACACGCGCGCGCGGCTCGGCCGCGTCGACGACGTCCTCTCGCGCGTCGGGCTCACCGACGCGGCCGACAAGCGCGTGAAGGCCTATAGCCAGGGGATGCGCCAGCGGCTCGGCATCGCGCTCGCCCTGCTCGGCGAGCCGGACCTGCTGCTGCTCGACGAGCCCACGAACGGCCTCGATCCCAGCGGCATGCGCGAGGTGCGCGAGCTCCTGCGGGGCCTGGCCGACGCCGGCACCACCGTATTCGTCTCGAGCCACCTGCTGTCCGAGGTCGAGGCCGTCTGCGACCGTGTCGGCGTGATGGCACGCGGTCGCCTGGTCGCCGAGGGCCCGCCCGGCACGCTCCGCGGCGCCGCCACGCGCCACCGCGTCGAGGTCGACGACCCCGCACGTGCCCTCGAGGTCGTGCAGGCGATGCCGGGTGTGACGGCCGAGGCCGCCCCCGGCGGCGTCCTCGTGCGGCTGGCCGACGGCGCCGACCCCGCCGACGTGAACGCGGCGCTCGTCGCCGCCGGCATCCGCGTGCGCGCACTGGTCCCGGAGCGCGACTCGCTGGAGGACGCGTTCTTCTCGCTGGTGGAGGGCGCCGATGGACCGCGGTGATCGGACGGGCGGGACCGATGTACCGCGTTGAGCTCGCGAAGGCCGCGCATCGCTGGCGCACGTGGCTGTTGGCCGCCGCGCTGGGTGCGATCCCCGTCGTCATGACGATCGCCCTGAAGCTCTCGCCGCCGCCCGCCGGTGCCGCCGGCGACTCGCCGCCGTTCCTACTGCAGATCCTCGACAACGGCCTGTTCGTGCCGCTGACGGCGCTCGCGGTGCTGCAGCCCTTCTTCCTGCCGCTCGCGACCGGGCTCTTCAGCGGGGATGCGATCGCCGGCGAGGCCCAAGCCGGCACGCTCCGCTACCTCCTCGTCCGGCCGGTGCGGCGCTCGCGACTCGTGCTGGCGAAGTACGCGTCGTCGATGACCTTGGTGGCAGGCCTCGTGGGCCTCGCCATCGTGTGCGGTCTGGCGGCCGGGGGCGCCGTCTTCGGGTGGGGCCCGCTGCCGACGCTGTCGGGCACGACCCTGTCGATCGGCGCCACGCTCGGGCGCATCCTCGCCGCCGGCGCCTACATGGTGGCGGCCATCAGCGGCATCGCGAGCATCGGGCTGTTCGTGTCGACGCGGACCGACTCCGGCCCCGGCGCGACGGTGGCGACGATCGTGGTCGCGATCGCGAGCCAGATCCTCGACAACATCCAGAGCCTGCACGTGATCCAGCCGTACCTGCCCACCCACGGGTGGCTCGCGTTCGCCGACCTGTTCCGGTTCCCCGTCGACTGGACGGCGATCCGCGGCGGGCTCGCGGTGAGCGCCGGCTACACCGTGGTGTTCCTCGGCCTCGCGCTGTGGAGCTTCGAGCGTCGCGACGTCACGTCGTAGCGGGGCTACGGCGCCGTCACGTTGATGGTCGCGAACGGCGACCAGCCGGACGCGACGCCCGTGGCCTTGTTCCGCAGGCGCGCCTGGATCGTGAACACGCCGGTCTGTGCGGGCGTGAACGAGGTCGAGCCCTTGCCGGTCGACGTCACCAGCCGGTACCAGAACTCCGACCCGGGCTTGCGGTAGCGGATGTCGGTCCCTAGGTACGAGGGAAGGGTCGCGAGCGCCGACGTGAAGACGGTGAACTGGGTGCCGAGCGACGCCTTCTTCGGCAGCGCCTCGGTGGGGACGGTGAGCTCGGACGTGTGCCCGCTCGCGGTGTCGACGACCGGGAACGTGCCCGCGTGCTCGAGGACGAACGTCCCCGTCGTGCCGGGCGCCCGCGCGCCGGTCGTGAACAGCGCCGCCCCGGCCGGTGCCAGGCCGAGCGCCTCGGTCACGTCGTGGGACCCGTGGTTGGCGGCGGGGAAGCGCCACAGCGTTCCGCTGCCCTGATGGACCCGCGACGACGGCTTCGAGAACCCGGCGTCCGTCACGTCCAACGGGCAGAGCCGCATCGCCATCGTGGTGGAGGAGGGCTGCGTCACACCGCCGCCGACGAGCCACTCACCGACGGTCCACACCTCGTCGGCCGACACCGCCAGCGCGGCCGCGGGCTGCAGGGTCTCGTTCAGACCCCGCGCCGGCGGCGCCCCGAGATCGGTCCACGAGGTCCCGTCCCAGTGCTGCGTGTCCGCGCTCGTGCCCGGGCCGACGAGCCACGCGTCAGTATCGCCGAGCGCGTCGATGCCGCTCCACGCCGGGATCCGGCCGTCCGACCATGAGGTCCACGTCGTTCCCTGCCGGTGCTGCGCGAGGCCGTACGGGGAACCGAACGGGGGCGCTCCCCACGGGCCGCCGGCGGTCCACACGTCGCCGTCGGGCGCCACGCTCCCGGAGGTGAGGAACCAATCGTCCGGGGAGGCCGGCGCCGAGGGGACGCTCGACCAGCTCGCGCCGTTCCAGTGCAGGAGGAGCTGATGCGCGAGCTCGGTGCCGGCATCGGTGTCGACGTCGACGGCCCACCCGAACGCCCACGCGTTGGTCGTCGACACGGCGTCGACGGCGAGGAGCGCATTGTTGTCCGCCGGGTTCGGGCTCGGCACGACGGTCCACGCACCGCCGTCCCAGTGCTCGATCAGCGTCTTCGTCGACGTTCCGTGCCGGCCGACGGCCCAGACGTCGCTCGGTCCGGTCCCATCGACGGCCAGGAGCTCGTTGGTGCCGGCGGCGTTGGGGGAGGGGACCGTCTGCCAATTCGCCCCGTTCCAGCGGACCGTGAGGCTGAGGTCGTTCGCGTCCGAGCGCATGCCGACCGCCCACGCGAGCGTCGGTGAGAGCCACGCCACGCCGTGCAGCTCGTCGTACGGCGCGGGATCCGGCACCGGCACCTCGGTCCACGAGCTCCCGTCCCATCGCGCGGCGAACGTGGACGGCGGCCCGGTTCGGCTGTGCGACGATCCGACCGCCCACAGATCCCCGCCGACGCCGTCGACGTCCTCGAACGAGCTGAACTTGGCCGCCGACGGCGTGGCGATCTTCTGCCACCCCGGACCGCAGAACTCGCCCGTGCCGGCGGCGACGGCACCCGGCGCCGAGATCCCCACCGTCGTCAGCACGCAGGCGCACGCGAGCAGAGCGGTTCGGACACGGGAGCGCGGGGAGCGTCGGGACATCGGACGCGACGCTATCGCCGTGTCTGGATGTGGGTCAACGGCCGAAAGTTGCTAGCCGACGGCCTTGATGATGTCCTCGGAGAGTTCCGGGAACTCCTGCAGGCGCGCGACGCGCTCGGACTTCAGGCGGTCCACCAGCGCGGTGTACTCGTCCAGCCGCCCCTGCTTCTCGTAGAGCCGTTTGGGCTGCAGCAGCTCCGGGTCGTCGATGCCGGGCACCGACGAAGCGACCTGATAGCGGAAGTCGGGGTCCTCCGCCCACTCGATCGTCCCCTCGGCGATCCCCTTGACGCACGCCGACGTGTGCGGGATCTGCAGCTTCTTCGAGCGATCGTCGCCGTCGCGCCCGCCGACGCGACCCGTGTTGAGCAGGAAGGCCTGGATCGGGTGCGTGGCGAGCAGCTCCAGCAGCCGGTTGCCCTGGAAGGCGTGCGGCAGCGGGAAGAACGGGTTGGTGCCGGGCACACGCAGGAACTTGCCGGCCTCGCTGGCGCCGCCGGCCGCCGTGCCGGTCGTCTCGCCGAGCATGAAGTACGCGGCCGCCTGCTCCTGGTTCAGCTTCGCGACGGCGGGGATGATGTTCTCGTTGCGGTTGAGGATCAGCAGGGTGTCGACGGGACCGACGTTCCGCGCGTCCTCGTACGAGAGCAGGTCGCTCATGCCGAACACCGCGCGGCCGTTCTGCGTGTAGTGCTCGTTGTTGAAGTCAACCGTGCCGTCGTCGTCCTGGTAGACGTTCTCCAGGTACGTGGTGGGCTTCACGACGGCGCCGTAGATCGACGGCTCGAAGTCGGGGTTCAGCGCGAAGGTCTTCGCGAAGCATCCGTTCTCGGTGCCATAGGCGCGGCCGCCCGGCATCAGCCCGACGAAGTCGTCCTGGATCGGCCGCGAGCCGTTCTGTGTGGTGAAGGTCGTCGTCGTCTTGCCGGTGCCCGACAGGCCGATGATCATGATCACCCGGTCGCCGCTCGGCGTGGGGATCACCTTGAGCCCGGCGTGCAGCGCGAGGCCGCCCTTGCCGAACACGATGGCGTTCCACATCCGCAGGCCGCCCTTCTTCGACTCACCGAAGTAGTCGGAGTTGAGGACCCGTGTGACGTTGTTCTCCAGGTCGACCGCGATCAGCCGGTCGTCGGTGTAGCCCGGGGCCTCGAGGTTCGGCGTGTAGATCACGTGCACCTCCGGCTCGCCGGACTCGCGCGGGAAGTACAGCTTCTGCTGCATGCCGGCGATGTTCGCGTTCGCCCGCTCGATCGTGAGTCGCGCGGCCGTGCGGAGCTCCGGGTCGTTGCCGATGTAGCCGTCGATCACGACCGTGTCGCGCTGCGCCAGGTAGTCGTCCTGCAGCTTCGCGATGCGGTCGTACTCGGCGCGTGTCATGGACTTGCCGCTGGTCGTGGAGGGGTCCTCGGTGACGACGTGGGTGCTGGCCGCCGACCGGGAGAGCACCCTGGTCTGGACGTTCACGTTGCCGAACTCGGTGATGCGGCACTGCGGCATCTCCTCGGTGAAGGACCGGAGCTCCTCCGGCGAGGGGTTGTCGTAGACCTGGGGCACGGGTATCTCTCCTCCTGGTGGGGCGGCCGTGGACGCGAACGCGCAGGCCGGACTCGCGGGATGCGGCCTAGAGTCTAGCGAAATCCCCAGGCCGCCCAGTTCGGGCCATCTGCACACGGATCGGACGGCCGGTTGACCGGAACGGAGCGTGGATGGAGCTGAGCGAGGACGAGCTGACGGCCGCGATCGCGCGCGTGCTCTCGGGCGCCGGGCCGGAGGTCGTCGTCGGTCCCGGCGACGACGCGGCCGTCCTCGCGGCCGGGGGCGGCGAGCTCGTCCTGACCGCCGACGCGCTGATCGAGGGCGTGCACTTCGACCTCGGCATCACGTCGGCGCACGACCTCGGGTACAAGGCGATCGTCGTGAGCGTGAGCGACATCGCGGCGATGGGCGCCAGCCCGCGCGCCGCCCTCGTGACGCTCGCGCTGCGGGCCGACGTCGGCGCCGCATGGGTGATCGAGCTGTACGGCGGCATGCGGGAGGCCTGCGACGAACACGCGCTGTGGCTCGTCGGCGGCGATCTGTCGCGCGCCGGCGCGATCGCGATCTCCGTGACGGTGACCGGGGAGGTCGCGCCGGGACGCGCGGTGACGCGAGCCGGCGCGAGGCCCGGCGACCTGATCGCCGTCACCGGCGCGCTCGGCGCATCGGCTGCCGGCCTGCGCGTCGCGCAGGGCGGGCGTGTGCGGGGCGACCTCGACCGAGCGCTGCTGCACGCGCACGTGCGACCGGTCGCGCGCGTGGGCGAGGGCGCGGTGCTGGTGCGCCACGGTGCCACCGCGATGATGGACGTCTCCGACGGGCTCGCGATGGACCTCGGACGTCTCGTGCGCGCGAGCGGGGCCGGCGCGCGGCTGCGCGTCGGGCGACGTGCCGGTCGCGGACGGCGCCACCCTCGAGGACGCCCTCGGCGGCGGCGAGGACTACGAGCTGCTCGTCGCGCTGCCGGGCCTCGAGGCCCTCGAGGTCGCCGCGCCGAGCTCCGGGAGGCCTACGGCACGCCGCTCACCGCCGTCGGCGAGATCGTCGCCGGCGAGGGCGTGACGGCCGTCGAGCCCACGGGTGCCGAGCGTCCGCTCCCGCCCGAGGGATGGGATCACTTCCGCGCATGACCGACGCCGGGCCGCCGCGTCCCCGCGCGCTCACGATCGCCGGCAGCGACTCCGGCGGCGGCGCCGGCATCCAGGCCGACCTGAAGACCTTCACCGTGCTCGGCGTGTACGGCATGACGGCCGTCACCGCCGTCACCGTCCAGAACACCGAGGGCGTGGCCGGCTACGAGGCGATGCCGCCGGCGATCGTCGCCGACCAGATCCGTGCGGTCGTGACCGACATCGGGGTCGACGCGGCGAAGACGGGCATGCTGGCGAACGCGGCCATCGTGTCGGCCGTCGCCGACGCCGTCGAGGAGACGGGTGTGCGCAAGCTGGTGGTGGACCCGGTCTCGATGTCGAAGCACGGGTTCGGGCTGTTGACGGGCGAGGCGGTCGTCGCGTTGCGCGCCCGGATCCTGCCGCTCGCGACCCTCGTCACGCCGAACCTGCCCGAGGCCGCCACGCTGTCGGGACTCGAGGTCGAGGCCCGCGACGACATGCGGCGGGCGGCCGACGCGATCCTCGCCGCCGGCGCCCGCGCCGTGCTCGTGAAGGGGGGCCACCTCCAGGACGGCGGCGAGAACGCCGCCGCGGATCTGTTCGTCGACGGTGAGGTGGAGGAGTGGCTGATCGAGCCGCGGATCGCGACCCCGCACACGCACGGCACCGGCTGCACGCTGTCGGCCGCGATCGCCGCGTATCTGGCCCGCGGCGAGGGACTGCTCCCGGCCGTGCGCGCCGGCAAGGCGTTCGTGACGGAGGCGATCCGCCACGCGATGGCGCTGGGTCACGGGATCGGGCCGGTCGATCAGCTGTGGCCGGTGCCTCGCGAAGGTCTGACCTGATGGCGCCGGGTCAGCGGGGGATGCGGGTGACCTTGCCGGCCTTGATGCACGAGGTGCAGGCGTAGACCCGCGTGTGGGTGCCGTTCACGAGCGCGCGCACGCGCTGCACGTTCGGGTTCCATCGGCGCTGTGTCCGGCGGTGCGAGTGGGACACGGACATGCCGAAGAACGGCTTCTTCCCGCAGATCTCACAGACGGCTGCCATCGCCCGACGAGGGTACCAGCCGCCTCAGTCGAGGAGCTGTTGGAGGGCCTGGTCCAGGGCCTCGGGCGCGATCTGGCCCGGCACGCGCTGCACGAGCGAGCCGTCGGCCGCGTAGAAGAAGGTGGCGGGCGGCCCGGTGATGCCCAGGTGCGTCATGATCGCGCCGGAGGGGTCGAACACGCTCGGATAGGGCCAGTCGTGGGCATGCACGAAGTCCTGCGCGTCGCCGCGGTTGTCCTCAACGTCGACACCGAGGAACTGGACCCGGTCGCCGTACCGGTGTGCCGCCGCTGCCAGGTCCGGGGCCTCGGCCTTGCAGGGCCCGCACCACGAGGCCCACATGTTGATGACCATCGGCGTGCCCCTCTACCTGCAGGCGGAGCGCGCCGTAGGTCTCGAGGTCCATGTCGGGGATCTCGTCGACCGTCGTCGGCAGCAGCGACGAGCGGGCGGGCGTTGACGGCCGGGATCGGGGAGGTGGTCGTGGGAGCCGGATGCGGCGAGCCGGTGCACGCGGCCGCCAGCACCGTCAGGGCGCACAGCGAGGGCGGAGGTCCGGCGTGTCATCCCCTGCATGGTAGAACCGAACCGACGTGAGGATCCCCCCGTGCCGCTGACGCCGCAGTCCTCGATCGCCGAGATCGACGCGAAGCTCGCCGCCCGCCAGGCGGGCTTCCGCACGAAGGGCCCGCCGGCCGCCGAGGTCCTCGAGCACGCGTTCGAGATCCGCACGGTCGACGACCTGCTGCATCACTACCCGCGCCGCTACATCGACCGCTCGCGCGTGGCGACGATCGGCGCCCTCAAGGTGGGACAGCCGGCCACGGTGATCGCGACCGTGAAGAAGGCCATGAAGCGGCTCACGCGCCGGCACCAGACGATGGTCGCCATCACGCTGTACGGACGGGACCGGCTACCTCGAGCTCACGTTCTTCAACCAGCCGTGGACGGCGAACCTGTACAAGGCCGGCACGGAGCTCGCGGTGAGCGGCATCGTCACGCTGTACAAGGGCAAGCTCCAGCTCGCGAACCAGGAGGTCGAGATCCTGCGCGGCGAGGACGTGGAGACCGTGCACACCGGGCGCATCACGCCCGTGCACCCTGCGAGCGAGGGCATCACGACGCGCACGATCCGCGAGCTGGTGTTCCGCGCCCTCGAGCGGCTGCCGGCGATCGCCGATCCGATGCCGGCCGAGCTCGTCCGCGACGAGGGACTCTCGCGACTACGACGAGGCGATCCGGCGCATCCACTTCCCCGAGGACGACCGGCAGCTCGCCGCGGCGATCGAGCGGCTGAAGTTCGACGAACTGTTCACGCTCGAACTCGGCGTGGCGTTCCGCAAGCACCGCATCGAGGCCGAGGGGACGGGCGTCGCGCACGCCACCGGCGGCACGCTCGCGCGGCGGCTGGACGCGACGGTCCCGTTCACGCCGACCGTCGCGCAGACGCGGGCGATGGCGGCGGTCGACGAGGCCATGGCCCGGCCGCGCGCGATGAACGTCCTGCTGCAGGGCGACGTGGGGTCGGGCAAGACCCTCGTGGCCGTGCACGCGGCGCTCGTCGCCGTCGACGCCGGGCACCAGGCGGCCATCATGGCGCCGACCGAGGTCCTCGCCGGCCAGCATCTGCGTTCGGTGCAGGCGCTCCTCGAGCCGATCGGCGCGGTGCCCTTCCTCGAGGTCGCGCGCGCCCGGGCCGCGGGGCCGTCCGCGCAGGCGAGCCTGCTGGACCTCGAGGCCGACGGCGACGCCCCCGAGCACACGCTCACGTACGCCCTGCTGTCGGGCTCGGTCACCGGCAAGGACCGGCAGCGCGTCCTCGAGGGCGTCGCCGACGGGGCGGTCGACCTCGTCGTGGGCACGCACGCGCTCGTGCAGGAGGCCGTGACCTTCCACGACCTGTCGCTCGCCGTCGTCGACGAGCAGCACCGGTTCGGCCTGCACCAGCGGACGGCGCTGAAGGGCAAGGGGGGCGAGCCGGACGTCCTCATCATGACGGCGACACCGATCCCGCGGACGCTCGCGCTCACCTACTACGGCGACCTCGACGTCGTCGTCCTCGACGAGCTGCCGTCGGGGCGCCGGCCGATCGAGACGCGCGTCGTGCGCACCCCGGCCGAACGGCGCGAGGCGTACGACGTGGTCCGCCGCGAGGTCGAGGCGGGCCGCCAGGCCTTCGTCGTGTGCGCCGCGATCGACGAGGGCAACCGCACGCAGGTGAAGGCCGCCGAGGCCGAGGCCGAACGCCTCGCGACGCAGATCTTCCCGGACCTCACGGTCGACCTGCTGCACGGACGCATGCGCCCCGCCGACAAGGAGGCGCGCATGGAGGAGTTCCGCAGCGGCCGCTCGCACCTGCTGATCTCCACGACCGTGATCGAGGTCGGCGTCGACGTGCCGAACGCCACCGTGATGCTGGTCGAGAACGCCGACCGCTTCGGCCTCGCGCAGCTGCACCAGCTCCGCGGGCGCATCGGGCGCGGCGAGCACGCCTCGTTCTGCTTCCTCGTCGACGACGCGAAGGCCGACAACCTCGAGGCCCGCGCGCGACTGGACGCGATGGCCCGAACGACCGACGGCTTCGAGCTCGCCGACGAGGACCTGCGACTCCGCGGCGAGGGCACGCTGTTCGACACGCGGCAGTCGGGCATGCCCGATCTGAAGCTCGCCCGCCTCGCCGAGGACCTCGAGCTCGTCCGACGAGCTCGCTCGAGGGCGTTCGCGCAGATCGACGCCGACCCCGACCTCCAGGCACACCCGGAGCTGCTGGCCGAGCTCAGATCCCGCTTCGAGCGCTCGATCGAGTGGCTCTTCGCGTCGTAGCAGCGCCGGCGAAGGACCACGCTCTGTAGCCCGTGTGGGCGAGGCCTTCCGGGTGGTTGTGGCGCGCGTCGACGGTGCTTGCATAGGTTCGCTTTCCAGTCAACCCCGAGAGGCGGCGGAGAGGGGCTGGGTACGACACCGAAGTCACGGTGCACGTGCGAGGACATCCGTTTCCGTGAGGCCTTCGCCGCGGGCGCCGGTCGGCCTCGGCATCATGGACCCTGAGCTCCGCTACGTCTGGGTGATCGAGGTCTTCGCGTCGGTCGACCGGGTTGTCGGCCACCGATCACGTGGGCAGAACGCTGTCGCAGGTCGTCCCGAACCTGGCATCGCAGGTGGCTCCGCTGATCCGCGGGGTGTTGACGACCGGGGTGCCGGTGACGGGCCACCAGATGCGCGGCGTGCGGCCGGGGTTCCCCGGGGAGAGCTGGACTGGCTGGTCTCGTACTTCCCGATCCACGACGCCAACGGCTCCCCGGCGAGCTGCGGTGAGCTGCTGCAGGAGGACACCGAGCACGCCCGAACCCTGGCGGCCCTCGAGGAGAGCCGCCGTTCGTCGACGTCCGGCACATCGTCGACGTCGGCGCTCGACGCCGTCATCGTGATCGACGCCGAGGGCATCGTCACCGAGTGGAACGCCCGCGCGGAGACGATGTTCGGCTGGACCCGCGGAGGAGGCCGTCGGCTCCGAGCTCGCCGGCCTCATCATCCCGTCGAGACCAGCGGGATGCGCACCGCGCCGGGATCCGACGGTTCCACGAGACCGGCGAGGGTCCGATCCTGGGTCAGCGGATCGAGCTGTCGGCGCTCCGGCGTGACGGGACCGAGTTCCCGCGCCGAGCTGACCGTCACCGTGTTGTCGGAGCGATGACCGGCCGACCTTCAGCGCGTTCGTCCGGGACCTGACCGAGCAGCACCAGGCCGAGGCCGGACCTGCGCGCGTCCCTCGACGCGCTGCGACGGAGCGAGAGCGAGCGCCGCATCCTCGTGCAGCAGCTCGTTCGCGCCTCCGAGGAGGAGCGCGCCCGGCTCGCCGGCGACGTGCACGACGATTCGGTGCAGGCGATGACGGCCGTCGGCATGCGCCTGGAGACGTTGAAGCGGCGGCTGACCGATCCGGATCGCGTCGCCGAGGTCGACCAGCTCCAGACGACCGTCTCCGACGCCGTCTCGCGGCTGCGCCACCTCCTGTTCGAGCTCCGCCCTCCCGCGCTGGACCAGCACGGGGTCGCGGCCGCGCTGCGCGAGCTGCTCGACCGGCTGGACATCCGCTCCCGGCTCGCACGCCTCCGGGTTCGAGGAGCCGCCCGACGAGCTGCGCACGATCCTGTACCGGGTGGCGCAGGAGTCGCTCGCCAACGTCCGCAAGCACGCCTGCGCCTCGAACGTCACGGTGGCGCTCGAGTCCGATCCCGGCGGATGGCGCGTGCGGGTCACCGACGACGGCGTCGGCTTCGTGCCCGATGTCCCCGGGCCCGACCCCACGCACATGGGCATGGCCTCCATGCGCGAACGCGCGGAGATGGGCGACGGGTCGTGCCCGTGACGGAGTGCTCCCGGGGCGGGGACGACCGTCGAGGTCTTCCTGCCCAGACCGGCCCCCTGACGGTTCGCCAGGCACGAGCACGCCGATGGGCCATGGGACGGCTTCGGAAGGCCGGTCCGCGTGCCGAGACCATCTAGATGGTGATGCACCGCGCACAGCCCAGGCACGACCGGGACCGGGAGCTGCTGGCCAGCTCGCTCCTGGCCGCGACCCTGGAGACCACCGCCGACGGGATCCTCGTCGTCGACCTCGACGGCACGATCGTCTCGGCGAATCGCCGCTTCGTGGAGATGTGGGGCATCCCGGAGGAGGTGATGGCGACCGGGGACGACGACCTCGCGCTCTCGTTCGTGCTCGGCCGGCGTCGCCGACCCCGAGGCGTTCCTCGGGAAGGTCCGCGAACTGTACGCCGACCCGGGCGCGGAGAGCTTCGACGAGGTGCTGTTCGCCGACGGGCACGTGGTGGAGCGCTACTCCCGGCCGCAGCGGCTCGACGACGAGGTCGTCGGTCGCGTGTGGAGCTTCCGCGACGTCACCGACCAACGCCGGGCGGAGTCGGAGTACCGCTCGCTCGTCGACCGTCTGCCGGCCGTCGTGTACGTCGCCGAGCCGGGCATCGGCGCGCCGTGGCACTACATCAGCCCGCGCATCGAGCAGACCCTCGGGTTCACGCCGGAGGAGTGGCGGGCGGATCCCATGATCTGGTACCGCCAGATCCACCCCGACGACCGCGACCGCGTGAACGCGGAGGAGGAGCAGACGCACGGGCGACAGCACGTCCTTCGTGTCGGAGTACCGCATGATCGCGCGCGACGGCCGGACCGTGTGGGTCCGCGACGAGGCCGAGTTCGTCGAGACGCCCGGCGGCGGGCCGGGTCTCCTGCGTGGGCTGATGCACGACATCACCGACCGCAAGCAACTCGAGGACGGCCTGCGCGAGTCGCTCGACCGCCTCCGGCTCGTCTCGCAGGCGACGAACGACGCCATGTGGGACTGGGACCTGATCGGCGAGGACCATTGGTGGAACGACCGGTTCGACGCCATGTGGGGGCACGACTCCTCGGTCGATCCGCCGAGCGTCGAGGCCTGGGCGGACAAGCTCCACCCCGACGACCGTGAGCGGGTGGTGCGGAGCTTCGAGACCGCGATGTCCAGCGACGCCGACGAGTGGGCCGAGGAGTACCGGATCATCCGTGTCGACGGCTCGGTCGGGTACGTGTTCGACCGCGGCGTCGTGCTGCGCAACACGCAGGGCGAACGTTCCCGCCTCATGGGCGTGATGCTCGACGTCACCGAGCGCCGCGGATCCGAGGAGGAGCGGCGCTACCTGCTCGCCCACCAGGTGGCCGCGCAGGAGGAGGAGCGGCGCCGGATCGCCGAGGACATCCACGACGACTCGATCCAGGCGATGACGGCGGTCGGCATCCGACTGGCGACGCTCTCCCAGCAGGTCACCGACGAGCAGGCCGTCGCGAGCCTGTCGCGCGTGCAACAGTCGGTGGAGGGCGCCATCGCGCGTCTGCGCCACCTGATGTTCCAGCTGCGCCCGCGCGTCCTGGACGAGGAGGGCCTCGCGCCGACGCTGCGACTCGTCCTCGAGCAGATGTGCCGAGGACGAGGGCCTGCGGTACCGCTTCGAGGACCAACTGGTGCAGGAGCCGTCGAAGGACGTCCGCGCGATCCTGTACCGGATCGCGCAGGAGGCGCTCGCGAACGCGCGCAAGCACGCGCAGGGGGCCGCCGTCCACGTCACGGTCGGCGAGCGCGACCACGGGTGCTTCGTGCGCGTGCGCGACGAGGGCCCCGGCTTCGACTCGGGCGTGCTGACGGCCTCGCCGACGGGACACATGGGTCTGAGCTCGATGCGCGAGCGCGCGGAGATGGCCGGGGGCTGGTGGCGCGTCGACAGCTCGCCGGGCCGCGGCACGACCGTGGAATGCTGGATCCCGGGCGACGGCGGGCTCGCTCCGTAGCATCGGGGCGTGAGGATCATCGCCGGTACCGCCCGCGGCACGCGCCTGGGGCCAGTGCCGCCCGGCACCCGTCCCGTCTCCGACCGGGCCCGCGAGGGGCTGTTCTCGAGCCTCGGCGGCGCCGTCGAGGGCGCCCACGTCCTCGATCTGTACGCCGGCACGGGGGCGCTCGGCCTCGAGGCCCGCTCCCGAGGCGCCGCGACGGCGACCTTCGTCGACCGCGACCGGGCCGCCACCGCGGCGATCCGCGACAACCTGTCCCGCACCCGGCTCGAGCCGGCGGAGGTCGTGACGGCCGACGTGGAGCGGTTCCTCGCCCGGGCGGGCGATCCGGCGGCCGCGGCGGACGTGGTCCTCCTCGACCCGCCCTACGACCTCGGGGGCGCCGACCTCGACCGCGTGCTGGCGCGTCTGGGGGCTTCGGCCGCCCCGCCGGGCGGCCGCACGGTGGTCCTGACCCGCGGGAACAAGAGTTCCACACATGTCATTCCGATACACTGGGCGCTCGCGAGACGCCTGACCTACGGCGACAGCCTCGTGTTCCTGTATCGGGAGGTGTGATGGGCCTGACCGCCCTGTGCCCGGGCACGTTCGACCCGGTGACCAACGGTCATCTCGACATCATCGGCCGCGCCGGCTCGTGCTTCGACGCGGTCGTCGTCGGCGTGCTCGAGAACCCCTCCAAGCAGCCGCTCTTCGAGGTGGAGGAGCGGGTGGCGATGCTGAAGGAGGCCTGCTCGGCCCTCGCGAACGTGCGCGTGTCGTCCTTCTCCGGGCTGCTCGTCGAGTTCGCGAGGCGCGAGCGCGCCGAGGTGATCGTGAAGGGCCTGCGCGCGGTCTCCGACTACGAGTTCGAGATCCAGATGGCGCAGATGAACCTGCGCCTGGGCGAGGTCGAGACGCTGTTCATGTCGACGAACCCCCGCTGGTCGTTCCTGTCCTCGTCCCTCGTCAAGGAGGTCGCTCGCTTCGGCGGCGACGTGGAGGGCCTCGTGCCCGACGTCGTGCGCGAGCGGCTCACGGAGCGGCTGGGGTCGCACTGATGGACCTCGCCGCCCGTCTGCAACAGCTCGAGGACCTCGTGCGCGACGCGAAGTCGATGCCGCTGTCCTCCTCCGCCCTGCTGAACCGCGAGGAGGTGCTGGAGCTCCTCGCCGAGATGCGCGAGTCGCTGCCCGAGGAGATCAAGCAGGCCCGGTGGGTCGTGAAGGACCGCGAGGATCTGCTGGCGAAGGCCCGGCACGAGGCCGAGGCGCTGGTCGAGGCCGCGCACCAGGAGCAGCTGCGCATGGCCCGCAAGGAGGAGGTCGTCGCCCGCGCCCACCAGGAGGCCGAGCGGATCCAGCACGAGGCCGACGGCGACGCGCGGAAGGTGCGCCTCGAGGCCGAGGACTACGTCGACGCCAAGCTCGCGCAGTTCGAGATCGTGCTGCGCAAGCTCCAGGAGGAGACGCAGGCCTCGGCACGGCAGCTCGCTCGCACCCTCGACCAGGTGGAGCTGGGGCGCGAGAAGCTCCGCGGCGCGCCGACGACGGCCGCCGAGGACGAGTTCGGCACGGACGAGGCCGACGGCGCGACCCCCGCCGAGGAGCAGCCGGTCGACCTGCACGACCAGGAGGTGGACGGATGATCGAGTCGATCGACGTGCGCGACCTGCTGGGGCAGCCGGGAACCTCCCGCGAGGTGCACGTGCAGGGCACCCTCGAGGACCTCGGCACGGAGCTGGCCGGCGTCCCCGCCGACCGCCCGCTCGAGGCCGACCTCCTGCTCGAGAGCATCGTGGAGGGCATCCTCGTGAGCGGCCGGGTCCGCGCGACCGATGCAGCTGCGCTGCGCACGCTGCCTGAAGGACTTCGAGGCGCCGCTCGACGTCGAGGTGAGCGAGCTGTACGTGACCGCGCCCGACCCCGACGGCGACCAGTACCCGCTCGACCCCGAGGGCTCGCTGGAGCCCGAGCAGATGGTGCGCGACACGGTCGGCGTCGAGCTGCCGTTCTCGCCCCTGCACAGCCCCGACTGCCTCGGCCTGTGCCCGGTGTGCGGCGGCGACCGCAACCTGGGCGAGTGCCCCGGCGACCATCCGCAGACCGACACGCGCTGGGCCGGCCTCGACGCCGTGCTCGACCAGCTCAAGAACTGACACGACGACCGATCAGGAGGATCCATGGCCGTACCGAAGAAGCGACAGAGCAAGACCCGCGGCGACAGCCGGGCCGCCAACTGGAAGGCGAAGGCCTCCACGTACTCGGAGTGCCCGCAGTGCCACCAGCCGAAGCTCCCGCACCGCGTCTGCGGCACCTGCGGGTACTACGCCGGCCGCCAGGCCATCGAGGTCGAGTAGCCCGCGTGAGCGAGGTTCGCGTCGACGCGTCCCCTCTTCCGGAGCTCGAGGGCGCCCTCGGCGTGCGGTTCACCGACGCCGACCTGCGCCGGACCGCGCTCACCCACCGCTCGTACGCCTTCGAGCGCGGCGAGACCGTGACGAACGAGCGGCTCGAGTTCCTCGGCGACTCGGTGCTGGGCATCGTCGTCACGGACATGGCGTACCGGACGTACCCGGACATGCCGGAGGGGTCGCTCGCGAAGCTCCGCGCGGCCATCGTGAACATGACGGCGCTCGCCGACGTGTCGCGCTCGCTCGGCCTCGGCGATCATCTGCTGCTCGGCAAGGGCGAGGAGCAGTCGGGAGGCCGGGACAAGGCGAGCATCCTCGCCGACGCCCTCGAGGCCGTGCTGGGCGCGGTGTACCTCGACCTCGGACTGGACGCCGCTCAGCGAGCTGATCGAGCGGCTCTTCCGCCCGCGCATGGAGGCGTACGTACGCGGCGAGGGCGATCGCGACTACAAGACGATCCTGCAGGAGCTCGCGTCGCAGGCGCTGCGCTCGCTGCCCGAGTACCGGCTGCGCGACGTCGGTCCCGACCACGAGAAGGAGTTCACGGCCACCGTGTACCTCGCCGGCCAGCCGTACGGACGGGGGACCGGCCGGTCCAAGAAGGAGGCCGAGCAGCAGGCCGCCCAGGAGGCGTTCGCGCGTCTGTCCTCGGAGACGCCCGACGCGGAGGGGGGACACGTGGAGCTTCCTGAGGTCGAGGTGATGCGACGTGACCTGGAGAAGGACGTCGTGGGCCGGCGCATCAAGACGGTGGAGGTGAAGGGCTCGAAGAACGCGATGCGCGTGATCCGCCGCCACGCCAAGCGCAAGGACTTCACCTCGAGGCTCGAGGGCACGAAGATCCAGCGGGTCGAGCGCCGCGGCAAGTACCTGCTGCTCTTCCTGGACTCCGGCGACGTCGTCGTCACGCACTTCGGCATGAGCGGCCAGTTCCAGCGCGGCACCGGCCGCGTGGCCCTCGCGCCGCACACGCACGTCGTCATCACCTTCCAGCAGGGCGGCGATCTGCGCTTCTCGGACCCCCGCACGTTCGGCGAGATGTTCGTGACGGCCGGCGACGACCTGGCGAAGGTGAAGGAGCTCGCGCACATCGCGATCGATCCGCTCGACCAGGTCTTCACGTGGCAGACGTTCCAGTACCTGCTGGCGGAGAAGGCCGCGAAGATGAAGCAGTTGCTGATGGACCAGAAGTTCATCTCCGGCCTCGGCAACATCTACAGCGACGAGGTGCTGTTCCACGCCGGCCTGCGGTACGACCGCCTGTCGAACACGCTGTCGTCGCAGGAGGTGCGCCGCCTGTACCGCGCGATCCAGGAGATCCTGCAGGAGTCGATCAAGGCGCGGGGGACGACCCTCGACGACGAGGCCTACGTCGACCTGTTCGGCAAGCCCGGCGAGTACGCCGCGGAGCTGAAGGTGTACGGGCGCGCGGGGCTGCCGTGCCGGCGCTGCCGCACGCCGATCCAGAGCGTGAAGATCTCCGGGCGCCAGGCGTACTTCTGCCCGCAGT
>CAWHGC010000003.1:342500-539689 GCA_963828885.1 uncultured Actinomycetes bacterium | reverse complement strand
CGTTCGATCGCGCGGTCGCCGTCGCCCGGTCGCAGGTCGACGGCGCGGATCATCGACGTCAGGACCGCGGCGCGGTGGCCGAGCCGGACCGCGTCCAGCACCGTCTCCACCACGCAGTAGTCGGTGGCGAGTCCGGCGATCACGACCCGCTCGGCGCCTGCCGAGCGCAGCATGGACTCGAGCTCGGTGGCGTCGACGTCGCCGCTGCGGGGATCGCGGACGCTGAAGCCCGAGTAGCCGTCCTCGCCGCCCGATCCCTTCTTCACGACCGGCCCCTCGACGCGCAGGTCGGCGTGCAGCTCCGCGCCCCAGGTGCCGGCGACGCAGTGCACGGGCCAGATGCCGCCGTCCTTCTGGAAGTGGGGCGTCGTGGGCGGATGCCAGTCCTGCGTGTACGCGACGAGCGCGCCGGCGGCCAGCGCCTCGTCGATCTGCGCGTTCACCGGCGGCACGATCTCCTCGCCGCCGCGGACGTACAGGCTGCCGGCGGGATCGGCGAAGTCGTTCTGCACGTCGACCACGATCAGCGCGGTGCGGACGTCGTATGCGGGCACGCAGCCAGGGTATCCGGCCGCCCACTAGTCCGTTCGAGACTAGTGGCATGATGACGGCGTGAAGCGGGCGCGCGTGACCGTCTCCGGCCGGGTGCAGGGCGTGTTCTTCCGCGCCTCGTGCGCGGAGGAGGCGCGCCGGCGCGAGGTCGCCGGCTGGATCCGCAACGCGAGCGACGGCCGCGTGGAGGCCGCGTTCGAAGGGCTCGATGCCGACGTCGACGCGCTCGTCGTCCTGGTGCGAGCACGGCCCTCGCGGCGCGCACGTCGAGCGGATCGAGGTGGTCGCCGAGCCCCTGACCGGCGAGAACGGGTTCCGGATCGTCGGCTGAGCCGGATTCCGGGCCGCGCCTCCCGGTTCCACGCACGGCCGCTGTTAGCATCGCGCCCGGATGTTCCTTCGCTCGCTCTCGATCCGCGGCTTCAAGTCGTTCGCGGACAAGACCGTTCTCGAGTTCACCCCCGGCGTCTCCGTGATCGTGGGTCCGAACGGATCCGGCAAGTCGAACCTCGTGGACGCGATCAGCTGGGTGCTCGGTGAACAGGGCCCCCGCGCGCTCCGCGGCGGCCAGATGGCCGACGTGATCTTCGCCGGATCCCCGGCCCGCCCCGCCCTCGGCATGGCCGAGGTGAAGCTCGTGATCGACAACTCGGCCGGCGTGATCCCCGTGCCCATGACGGAGATCGAGGTGAGCCGGGCGATCTTCCGCTCGGGCGAGAGCGAGTACCGGATCGGCGGCCAGGTCGTGCGCCTCCTCGACGTCCAGGAGCTGCTGAGCGAGACGGGCATCGGCCGCGCGCTGCACACGGTCGTCGGCCAGGGCCAGCTCGAGGAGGTCCTGCAGGCCCGCCCGGAGGACCGGCGCCGGTACATCGAGGAGGCGGCCGGCGTCGCCAAGCACCGTCGCCGCAAGGAGCGGGCCGAGCGCAAGCTGTCGGGGCTGGACCAGGATCTCCTGCGCCTGCAGGACGTGCTGGCCGAGCTCCGCCGCCAGCTCAAGCCGCTCCAGCAGCAGGCGGAGATGGCCAAGCGGCACGAACAGCTCACGATCCAGGCCGAGGACCTGTCCGGCAAGCTCGCCGCCGCGCGGCTCCGCTCGCTGCGGCGCGAGAAGGAGCGGCGGCAGGGCGGCTGGGACGAGGGGCTGTCCGCCCGCACCCAGGCCCGGGAGCGGCTGGACGCCCTCGACGCCGACGTCCTGAAGGCGGCCGACGACCGCACGATCGCGACCCGCACCCTCGCGATGGCCGAGGAGGCCGCTCGCACGGCCGCCACGGCGCGGACCGTCGCCGAGCACGCCTACCGCAACGCGGTCGACCGGGAGGCGACGGCGAGGGAGGACCTCGCGGCACAGGCGACGCGCACCGCCCGCCTCACCTCCGTCGACGAGGAGCTCGCGCGCCTCGAGGCCGAGGCCGGCCGCGTCGTCGCCGAGCTCGAGCTGCGCGAGCGCGAGCTCGACGAGGCCGAGGCCGCACTTCCGCGAGGCCGACGCGCACCGCCGCGAGATCGAGGACGTGCGCCGGCACCTGGCCGAGGAGGCCGCCGGCCGCCGCGCGGAGCTCGAGACCCTCGAGCGCTCGCTCGCCGGCTACGAGCGGGAGCGCGAGCGCCTCCAGGAGTCCCTGCGCGAGGTCGACGAGCGCACCGCCGCCGCCGACGCCGAGCGCGAGGACCTGAGCTCCGACATCGAGCAGATGGACGGGCAGTCCTCGCCGCTCGCCGAGCGCCGGTCGGTCCTCGAGGACGAGCGCCGCAAGCTCGTCGACAAGCTGGAGGAGCTCGAGGACGTCCGCCGCCGGCACGAGGCCCGCCGCGACCTGCTCGAGGCCCGCCGCCAGGACATCGAGGAGACGCCGGGATCGCGCTTCCTGAAGGGACACCGCCAGCAGGCGATCGGCCTGCTGCGCGACCTCGTGCACGTGGAGGCGGGCCTCGCGCGCGCGCTCGTCGCCGCGCTGGGACCGCTCGCCGACGCCGTCGTGTACACCGACGGCGAGCGCGCGCTGATCGACGCGCCCGAGGGCGACGGCGCGATCCTCGCGATCGCGGCCGGCGGGCCGGTCGCGATGGGTCTGCCCGGAGAGCGGAGCCTGCTGTCGGCCGTCGAGGCCGAGCCGGCCGCGCGCGGCATCGCCGCCACCGTCCTGCGCCACGTCTATCTCGCCGACACCGTGGAGGAGGCGGCGGCCAAGCAGGACGCGCATCCGGCCGCGTCGTTCGTGACGCCGGAGGGCGTGCTGGTGGGTCCGGCCGTCATCCACACGGCCGCGCAGACCGACGTCCGCATCCGCGAGATCCGCGCGGAGCTCCAGGTGCTGGAGCACGACCTCGCCGCCACGCGCGCCGGCATCAAGCCGCGCGCGGAGCGGCTCGCGGAGATCGGGCAGGAGGTCGCGTTCCTGCAGGAGCAGATCGAGGCCGCCGACGCCGACATCACCGGCGCCGCCGAACGTCTCGTGCGCCTGGAGGCGGAGCTCGGCAGCCACCGCCGCGAGCGGGAGCTGCTCGAGCAGCGCATGAGCGCCCTCGAGGACTCCGCCACGGTGTGGCGCGGACGGCTGGCCGACGCGCAGCCCTCCACCGGGCCCGTGCCGGAGCTGCCGCCCACGCCCGAGCCGCCGATCCGCGCGCGCGTCGCCGTCGAGTCCCTGCGCCGCGACCGCGGCGTGCTGGATGCCCGTCGTTCCGAGCTCCGCGTGGAGCGCGACGCGCTCGCCGCGCACGACCCCGTGACCCTGCGCGCCGAGCTCGCGTCCGCCGAGGACGCGCGCGCCGGTGCCGAGGAGCGCGTGACGGCCGCCGAGGCCGCCGCCGCCGAGGCCGCCGCCCGCCGCGACGAGAGCGCCGCCGCCGAGCGCACCGCCGCCGAGCGCGAGGCCGAGGTCAACCGCGCCTGGCGCGAGGCCTCGACCGAGCTCGACACGCTGCGCGAGACCTACGAGGAGGAGGACCGCCTGCGCGGCGACATCGAGCGGCGGATCCGTGAGGCCGAACGGCTGCTGCGCGAGGGCCACCAGCGCGACCCCGAGGAGGCGCTCGGCACGCTGACCGAGGACGACACCCTCGAGTCCCTCGAGAAGAAGAGCGAGCTCGTGCAGCGCCGTCTGGGTCTGCTCGGGCGCGTGAACCTGCTGGCGACCGGCGAGTTCGAGGCGCTGCAGGAGCGGCACGACTTCATGGCCCGCGAGCTCGACGACGTGCGCAAGGCCCGGCGCGACCTGCTCGAGGTGATCGCGAAGGTCGACGCCGAGATCACGGAGACCTTCGACACCGCCTATCGCGACGTGGCGACCGAGTTCGAGCGGCTGGTCGCCGAGCTGTTCCCCGGCGGCGAGGGGCGCCTGATCCTCACCGACCCGGCGTCGCCGCTCACGAGCGGCATCGAGATCGAGGCGAGTCCCGGCCGCAAGCGCGTGAAGCGGATCTCGCTGCTGTCGGGCGGCGAGCGCGCCCTGACCGCCATGGCGTTCCTGTTCGCGATCTTCACCGCGCGGCCGAGCCCGTTCTACTTCATGGACGAGGTCGAGCCCGCCCTCGACGACGTGAACCTGCACCGGTTCCTGCGGCTGGTCGAGGGCTTCGCGAAGCGCTCGCAGGTGCTGATCGTCACGCACCAGAAGCGCACGATGGAGACGGCCGGCATGATGTACGGCGTGTCGATGGGCGCCGACGGCACCTCGAAGGTGATCTGCCAGCGCCTCGAGTCCGACGCGCCCGTCGAGGTCCCCGCGCTCGCCGACGACCGCGCCGAGACCGTTGCGGCCCAGAGCGACACCGGCGAGACCGTCGACGTGCCGGACACCGAGCCGGTCCACTAGCCTGCGTCCGTGAGCACCACCCTCCTCATCGTCCTCGCGGTCGTCGTCGTGCTGGCCGGGCTCGGCATCCTGCTGCTGCGGAGCCGTTCGTCCCGGCCCGCGGCGACCGTCGAGCGACCCGCGCCCCGTCGCGCGCGGCGAGGGCCTCGGCGCCAAGGTGCGAGCGCTCCTCGGCGGCGGCGCGGACGAGGACGCGTGGCGCCAGCTCGAGGACCTCCTGCTGCGCGCCGACGTCGGCCCGCGGGGCGCGTCCGACCTCGTGGCGCGGATCCGCGCGCGCTTCACGCCGGGCGCCGACGCGGCGGGCCTCCTGCGCGACGAGATGGTGGCGGTGCTCGGACCGGACGAGGACCTGCACCTGCCGTCGGACCGCCTGGGCGTCGTGCTGGTCGTCGGCGTCAACGGGTCGGGCAAGACGACGACGATCGGCAAGCTGGCCTCGCGCCTGACGGGCGAGGGTCGCACCGTGAGTCTGGCGGGCGCCGACACGTTCCGGGCGGCGGCGAGCGAGCAGCTCACGGTGTGGGCCGACCGCGCCGGCGCGCACCTCGTGTCGCAGCAGCGCGGCGCCGACCCCGCGTCGGTCGCCTTCGACGCCGTGCGGTCGGCGACCGCGCGGGGCTCCGACGTGCTGATCGTCGACACGGCCGGGCGCCTGCACACGAAGACCCCGCTGATGGACGAGCTCGCGAAGGTCAAGCGGGTGATCGACAAGGCCGGCGCCGAGGTCGACGAGACGCTCCTCGTGCTGGACGCCACGACGGGGCAGAATGGCATCGCGCAGGCCCGGGCGTTCACGGAGGCCGTGGACGTGACGGGCGTGGCGCTGACGAAGATGGACGGCTCCGCGAAGGGCGGGATCGTGCTGGCGGTGCGGGAGGAGCTCGGCGTCCCGGTCCGGCTGGTCGGCACCGGCGAGGGCGCCGGCGACCTCGAGCCGTTCCGCGCGAGGCCGTTCGCCGACCGGCTGCTCGGAGGGTGACGATGGGCAAGTTCGAGGGGGCGCGGATCCTCGTGGTCGAGGATCACCCCACCATGCGCGACGCGATGCGACTGGTGCTGGAGGGCGAGGGCTTCGCGATCGACGAGGCCTCCGACGGCGACTCGGCGCTCGAGATGGTCCGCGCCGACCCGCCCGACCTCGTGTTCCTGGACCTGAACATCCCCGGCGTCAGCGGCACCGACGTGCTGCGCGCCCTCAAGGGCGATCCCGCGACGGCCGCCGTCAGCGTGATCATCGTGACGGCGACGGGGGAGGAGGGCCGCGAGCGGGTGATCCGCCTCGGCGCCGACGAGTACTTCACGAAGCCGTTCAGTCCGCTCGCGCTGCTGGGGACAGTGGAGCGGGTGCTGGAGCGACGGGCGTCGCCGGAAGCGTGACGCGGAAGGTCGAACCCCACACCGAGCTCCGAGCGAAGGTCGATGCTGCCGCCCATCGCCTCCACCAGCTGCTTCGTGATGTAGAGGCCGAGGCCCGCGCCCTCGGAGCGACGCGTCGCCGCCGAGTCGGTCTGGTGGAAGCGTTCGAACACCCGCTGCCGCTCGTCGGCGGCGATGCCGGGTCCGTGGTCGGTGACGGTGAACACCATGCCGTTCGGCGCGGCCTCGACGTCCAGCGTCACGGTCGTCTCGGGCGGGGAGAACTTCACGGCGTTCTGCAGCAGGTTCGTGAGGATCTGCGCGAGCCGCTGCGGATCGACGAGCATCGCGCCGGGCAGCCCCTCGTGCGTCCGGACCTCGATGCGGGACCGGTGCTCGCCCATGCCCGTCACGATGCGCTCGAGGAACGGGCCGGGCTCGACGGGCTCCGGGTGGAACGTGATCTTGCCGGCCTCGATGCGCGACACGACCAGCAGATCCTCGACGAGCCGGATCAGCCGGTCGGTCTGCTGGTCGACGATCTCCAGGAACTCACGCGTCTCGGCACCGCTCAGCTCGTCGAGCCGGCGGCGGAGCGTGTTGATGAAGCCGCGGATCGCGGCGAGCGGCGTGCGCAGCTCGTGGCTCGTGATGGCGACGAAGTCCGACTTCATCTCGTCGAGCTCGCGCAGCCGCTGCAGGGTCTCCTCCTGCCGCGCCCGCAGCCGGGCCGCCTGCACGACGAGCCCGATCTGGTCCGACAGCCGGCCCATCAGCAGCAGGCGCTCGCGATCGATCGCGCCGGGTGTGGAGCTCCGCTCGTGCAGCAGCCCGATCAGCGAGCCCTCCGCGCGCAGCGGGATGACGGCCTCCGCCGGGTCGTCGAAGACGGCCGGCCTGCCGTCGGTCACGGCCTGGCCCAGGCGTCCCTCGCCGGCGGCGAAGCGCCGTCCGGCCGCGTACCCGGGGTCGCCGTGCACGCCGGTCGCGACGATCGTCGTGTCGCCGGCCTCGTCCTCCTCGACCAGCAGGACGGCGAAGGCCTCGCACTCGAGGTCGCGCCCGACCGCCTGGACCATGGACCGGACGCCGGCGTCGACGCCGTCCTCGGCGACGCCGGCGAGGATGGCGGCGTGGAAGGCCGCCACCTGGCGGCGCGCCTGCGCCTCGCGGGCGGCGGCCTCCTCGGCGACCGCCGCGCGTTCGCGGGCCTTCTCGGCCTCGCGCTCGAGCGAGCGAGCCATGAGCCCCGCCACGATGGCGACGACGAAGCCGATGCCGACGCGGAAGGCGACGGCGCTGGCCATGTAGCGATGACCGGGGAAGCGGTCGACGAGGTACTGCTCGCGCATCACCTCCGACACGAGGGCGACGACGACCGGCACCAGCGCGCCGCGCAGGCCGTAGCGGATCGCGCCCTCCAGCGGCAGCACGTACGCGATCACCCACACGGGGTCCGCCGGCGACGCGCCCGAGGTCCAGATCAGCCCGGTGATGACGAGCACGTCGAGCGCGAGGCCGAAGATGCCCACCCAGCGGAGCTGGCGCACGCGGGACGCCCGCTCCACCGCGGTCGACAGCAGGACGTTGCCGATCGCGAGGACGGCGACGAGGACGAACTCGAGCGGCAGCACGTAGTCGGGGTTGCACGGCCTGGTCGCGCAGGGCGAAGGCCGTCTGCGCGACGCCGAAGGCGACCACGATCCAGCGCAGCCCGGCGATGCCGCGCTCGAGGCGGCGTGCCTGCGCCAGGTCCCGGCCTCCGCTCACGGGCCACCTCGCGTGCCTGCTGGATACAATCGAGCCTCCGCCAGGGTCGTCGGGCACGCCGACGACAGGGCCGGCGGCCTCGATGTTTATGTTCGACACACTGACCGACAGCCTGAACGGCGTCTTCAAGAAGCTCCGAGCACGGGGGAAGCTGCACCCCAAGCAGGTGGACAACGCCCTGGGCGACATCCGCACGGCGCTCCTGGAGGCCGACGTCGCCGTCGAGGTCGCCGACGACCTCGTGGCCCGGGTGCGCGCCCGCGCGCTCGGCGAGGAGGTCATGAAGAGCCTCACGCCCGCGCAGCAGGTCGTGAAGGTCGTCGACGAGGAGCTCACGGCCACGATGGGCGGCCAGCACCGGCCCTTCGAGCTGCCGTCGCAGCGGCCGGCCGTCATCATGATGGCCGGCGTCCAGGGCTCCGGGAAGACGACGGCGACGGCGAAGCTCGCGAAGCTGCTGAAGGCGAAGGGACGCCGTCCGCTGCTCGTCGGCGCCGACCTCGAGCGGCCGGCCGCCGTCGAGCAGCTGCGCACGCTCGGCCGCGAGATCGGGATCCCGGTCGTGTCCGAGGGCCGCGACCCGGTGAAGGTGGCGAAGAACGCCCTGAAGGAGGCGGAGCGCCAGCAGGCCGACGTCGTCATCGTCGACACCGCCGGCCGGCTGCACGTGGACGCCGACATGATGAAGCAGGCCCGCAAGATCCGCGACACGGTGAAGCCGCACATCGTGCTGATGGCGTGCGACGCCATGACCGGTCAGGACGCCGTCGTGCAGGCGCGCGCGTTCATGCGCGAGGTCGACACGACCGGCTTCATCCTCACGAAGCTCGACGGCGACGCACGCGGCGGCGCGGCGCTGTCGATCACCGCCGTCACCGGCCTGCCCGTGTACTTCGTCGGCACCGGCGAGCAGCCCGACGACCTCGAGGCCTTCTACCCCGACCGCATGGCGAGCCGGATCCTCGGGCATGGGCGACGTGCTGACGCTGATCGACAAGGCGAGCGAGCGGATGGACAGCGAGGCCGCGCGCGAGTCCGCCGAGCGCATGATGAAGGCGCAGTTCACCTTCGAGGACTTCCTCACGCAGCTGCGGGAGATGAAGAAGCTCGGTCCGATCCAGGACCTGCTGAAGATGCTGCCGAGCGTGCCGGGCGGCAAGAACGCCATCAAGGACCTGGCCGGGGAGATCGACGACGGCGAGCTGCGCGCGCGCCGAGGCCATGATCTGCTCCATGACCAGGGAGGAGCGGCAGAATCCGGCTATCATCTCCGGGTCCCGCCGCCTGCGGATCGCCACGGGCTCCGGGGTCGCCACCAGCGACGTCAACGCGCTCATCAAGGACTTCGAGGGCGCCCGGAAGATGATGCGGACCATGATGGGCGGCAAGCGGATGCCCGGCATGATGAAGATGCCGAAGGGCTCCGGGCGCTGAGCGCACGCCCAGACGACGAGGTCACGAGAGGAACGAAGGTATGGCAACGAGGATCAGGCTCCGCCGGATGGGCGCGAAGAAGCGCCCCCACTACCGCGTCGTGGTGGCCGACCAGCGCGCCCCACGCGACGGCCGGTTCATCGAGAACATCGGGAAGTACCACCCGCTCGAGGAGCCGTCGCTGATCGAGATCGACGAGGATCGCGCGCTGCACTGGCTGCGCACCGGCGCCCAGCCCTCCGAGCAGGTCCAGAACCTGCTGAACAAGGTCGGCATCTGGGAGAAGTTCGCCGCCGAGCGCCCGGCCACCGCGGCGAAGGTGAACTCCAAGGACAAGAAGGTCCGCGAGGGCAAGCCCGAGGCCGCGAAGACCTCGAAGAAGGCGCAGAAGAAGGCCGTCGAGGCCGCCGCCGCGCCGCCGCCGAGCCCGAGCCGAAGGCCGAGGCACCGGCTGCAGAGCCCGCGAAGGCCGAGACGCCCGAGCCGGAGCCGAGCTCCCGCCGCCGAGCCGGCGAGACCGCCGAGGCCGTCGAGGAGACGCCCGCGCCCGAGGCCGCCGAGGAGGCGACCCCCGAGGCGTGAGGGAGCTCCTGGAGTTCCTCGCGCGCGAGCTCGTCGACGATCCCGACGCCGTCGAGGTCGTGGAGAGCAGCGACGACCGCGGCCCGGTCCTCACGCTCACCGTCGCGCCCGACGACATGGGCAAGGTGATCGGCCGGGGCGGCCGCACCGCCCGCGCGATCCGCGCCATCGTGCGCGCGGCCGCCACCCGCCAGGGCATCCGCTCGGTCTTCGTCGAGATCGCCGACTGACGCCCGCTCCGGTGGACGAACCCACCGTCGTCGTCGGCAAGGTGACGAAGGCGCACGGGCTCCAGGGCGAGGTGACGGTGCTGCCGCTCACCGACAACCCCGATCGCTTCGCACCGGGTGGCGTGGTGTACCTCGAGGACGGACGCGCGCTCTCGATCCGCGACTCGCGCGACAACGGCGCCCGCCTGCTCGTGACCTTCGAGGGCGTCGGCGACCGGACGGCGGCCGAGGCCCTTCGCGGCTCGATGCTCGTCGTGCCGGAGTCCGAGCTCCCCGACCTGCCCGACGGGACGTACTGGCCGCACCAGCTCGAGGGCTGCGAGGTCGTGACGACCTCGGGACGGTCGCTCGGCACGATCGCCGACGTCGTCGCGAACCGCGCCAACGACATCTGGATCACCGCGGGACCCGACGGCGAGGAGATCCTCGTGCCGGCGATCCGTCAGGTGATCGCCGAGGTCGACATCCCGGCCAAGCGCGTCCTCGTGCACGAGGTGCCGGGCATCACCGCGCCCGAGGAGTAGCCTCCCGCACGATGCGGATCGACGTCGTCACGATCTTCCCCGGCATGCTCGAGGGGCCGCTGCGCGAGAGCCTGCTCGGCAAGGCGATCGCCGACGGGCTCGTCGACGTCCGCCTGCACGACCTGCGCGACTTCACCGAGGACCGGCACCGCACCGTCGACGACGAGTCCTTCGGCGGCGGGCCCGGCATGGTGATGAAGCCCGAGCCGTGGTTCGCGGCGGTGGAGTCGCTGGGCGAGGACCGCGGCCGCGTGATCCTGCTGAGCCCGGCCGGCCGCCGCCTGGACCGCGACCTCGTGCACGAGCTGAGCACCGAGCCGCACCTCACGCTCCTCTCCGGCCGGTACGAGGGCGTCGACGAACGGGTCGTCGAAGGGCTTCCCGCCGAAGAGATCTCGATCGGCGACTACGTGCTGTCGGGCGGCGAGCTGCCGGCGCTCGTGCTGATCGAGGCCGTGACGCGCCTGATCCCCGGCGTGATCGGCCGCGAGGAGTCGCACGAGCGCGACTCGTTCGAGGACGGCCTGCTCGACCACCCGCACTACACGCGTCCGGCCGAGTTCCGCGGGATGGTCGTGCCCGAGGTCCTGCGGTCCGGACACCACGCCGAGATCGAGCGCTGGCGACGCGAGGCCGCCCTCGACAAGACGCGTCGCAACCGCCCCGACCTGCTCGAAGACGAGCGGTAGCTCGGTCCGTTCCACGGAAGAGCACCCTCGCTACGCTGGTACAATCGCGCACCGTTGCCATGAACAAGACCGATCTCGTCGAGCAGCCCTATCTGCGCTCCGACATCCCCGAGTTCCGCCCAGGTGACACCGTCAAGGTGCACGTGCGCGTCGTCGAGGGCACCCGGGAGCGCGTGCAGGTGTTCCAGGGCGTGGTGATCCGCCGTCAGAACGGCGGGCTGCGCGAGACGTTCACGGTCCGCAAGATCTCCTTCGGCGTCGGCGTCGAGCGCACGTTCCCCGTGCACTCGCCCTCGATCGCGAAGCTCGAGCTCGTCAGCCGCGGCCGCGTCCGCCGCGCGAAGCTCTACTACCTGCGTGACCTGCGCGGGAAGAAGGCGCGGATCAAGGAGCGCCGCATCGACGACGTGAAGCTGGCGGCGATGGCCGCCGCGGCCGCCGCCGCTGCCGAGGAGGCCGCCGAGGACGAGGACGAGGCCGCCGACGAGGTGGAGCCGGTCGCCGCCGAGGGCGGGGAGACCCTCGAGGCCGCCGCCGACGACGCCCCCGAGGCGGCCGACGACGAGGCCGCAGCCCCAGAGACGCACAGTCGACGCCGACGCCCCCGCCGAGGCCGACGCCGAGGTCTGAGCTCGGTGGAGAGCCGCACGACCGGCTCCGACGAGCAGGCACCACCTCCCACCGCCGCTCCCGACGAGCCGGGCGAGGATCCCAAGCGCTTCCTGCGCGAGCTGCCGGTCCTGATCGTCCTCGCGCTCGTCCTCGCGATCGTCATCAAGACCTTCCTGGTCCAGGCCTTCTACATCCCCTCGGAGTCGATGGTGCCGACGCTGCACGTGGGCGACCGCGTGCTGGTGAACCGCCTCGCCTACCGGTTCGGCGACATCGAGCGGTTCGACGTCATCGTGTTCTCCGATCCGCACCCGCCGCCGGCCGCCGACCGCGGCGTCGTCGAGCGGGTTCCTGCATTGGCTGGGGGAGGGGACCGGCATCGCGAAGCCGGCCGAGGAGGACTTCATCAAGCGCGTGATCGCGCTGCCGGGCGAGACCTGGGAGATCCGCGAGGGGAAGGTCTACGTGAACGGGCGGCAGCTCGACGAGCCGTACCTGACCGGCCCGGCCGACACGCGCGACTTCGGCCCGGAGACCGTCCCGGCCGGGTCGCTGTTCGTGCTGGGCGACAACCGGCTGCACTCCTGCGACTCGAGGTTCGCGCCCGATGAGGCCGGGATCTGCCACGGTCTGGGGTACGTTCCGGAGGACGACGTGATCGGCCAGGCGTTCGTCATCGTCTGGCCGCCGAGCGACATGGGATGGCTGCACTGAGCGAGGACCTCGACCGGTACGAGCGGCTGCTGCGCGAGCAGGGCTTCGTCCACATCGCCGGCACGGACGAGGTCGGCCGCGGCGCGCTGGCCGGACCGCTGCTGGCGGCGGCCGTGATCCTGCCGCCGGACTTCGATCGCACCGGCATCAAGGACTCGAAGCTCCTGACGGAGCCGCAGCGCGAGGAGGCGTACGCGCGCATCGTCGACGGCGCGGTGGCGTGGTCGGTCGCGCGCGCGACGCCGCAGCGGATCGACAGCTACGGCCTGCACCGGTCCAACATCTCGCTGCTGCGCCGCGCCGTGAAGGGCCTGCCGGTGCCGGCCGACTACGCGCTCACCGACGGCTTCCCCGTGCCGCGGATGCCGTGCACGAGCCTCGCCATCAAGAAGGGCGACGCCGTGGCGGCCTCGGTCGCCGCCGCCTCGATCGTCGCGAAGGTCACGCGCGACCGGTACATGCGCCGGCTGCACCGGCGTTTCCGCGACTTCTGCTTCGACACGAACAAGGGCTACGGCACGCCCGAGCACTGGGCGGCCCTCGACCGCCTGGGGCCGACGCCGGTGCACCGGCTCAGCTTCGCCGGCGTCGGGCAGGCGAGCCTGTTCGCCCTCGAGCGGGGCGACCTGCGCGACGTCGCCGAGGCCGCTTCGATGGAGGCGTGAGAGCATGGACGAAGGCATGAACGAAGACGACATCGAACGGTTCGAGGAGGAGCGCGAGCTCGAGCTCTATCGCGAATACCGGGACGTGCTCCCGATGTTCACGTACGTGATCGAGACCGAACGCCGCTTCTACCTCGCCAACAAGGTCGAGCTCACCCGCACCGACGACGGCTGGGTGCAGGTGGACCTGGCCGACGCATGGGTGTGGGACATGTTCCGCCCGGCCCGGTTCGTCTCGAGCGTCCGCGTGATGACGCGCCGCGACGTGAACGTCGAGGAGCTCGCCGCGCGCGACGAGCCCACCACGATCCCCGACTGACCGCGAGCACCCGGTTCCCTGTCCGACTCGGGCGCTAGCGTGCCGTCATGGATCCGCGTTCGGCACGAGGCGCCGGCGGCGAGGCCGCCGCGGCGGCGTGGTACGCGGCGCGCGGCTTCCAGGTCGAGGCTCGCAACTGGCGGTGTCGCGCCGGTGAGATCGACCTCGTCGGTCGCCCGCGGCGCGCTGCTGGTGATCTGCGAGGTGAAGACGCGGCGCGGCCACGCGTTCGGCGGCGGCTTCGAGGCGGTGGGATGGGAGAAGCAACGCAAGCTCCGGCAGCTCGCCGAGCTGTTCCTCGCCGATCGCGCGATGACGCCGCACTCCGTGCGCTTCGACGTCGCCAGCGTCACGAGCGGCGCGCGCGGGTGGACCGTCGAGGTCTTCGAGGACGCGTTCTGACGCACGGCCTCCACTAGTCCGTCACGGACTAGTTGGTGTCGGAGGCGCGACGTAGCGTTCGCCGCCATGTACGGACGGGTGGTGGGCGTGACCGTCCTCGGGGTCGGCGGACATCCCGTCACGGTCGAGGCGCACGTCGGCCGCGGGCTGCCGTCGCTGACGCTCACCGGCCTGCCGGGCGCCGCGGTGCAGGACGCGCGCGACCGCATCCGGCCGGCGGTGGAGTCCAGCGGTCTGCAGTGGCCGCTGCGGCGCGACGGTCGTGAACCTGTCGCCGGGGAACCTGCGCAAGGAGGGGCCGGGACTCGACCTGCCGGTCGCCATGAGCGTGCTGGCCGCCACCGCGCAGGTGCCCGCTCGCGCCGTCGCCGGGTTGGCGTTCGCCGGCGAGCTGTCGCTGAAGGGCGAGATCGTGGCGACGCCGGGCGTGCTGTCGGTCGCGATCGCCGCGGCTCGCGCCGGGCTCACCGGCGTCGTCGTGCCCTTCGCGCAACGCGCTGGAGGCGGCGCAGGTCGAGGGCCTCAGCGTCGTCGGCGCGAACTCGCTGGCCGAGGTCGTCGGCTGCCTGCGCGGCACGTGGGAGCCTCCCGAGCTGCCCGGCGGCCCCGCCGCCCGAGCCCGCCACCGGCTCGGTCGATCTGTCCGAGGTGCGCGGCCAGGCGCCGGCGCGGCGCGCCCTCGAGGTCGCCGCCGCCGGCGGTCACAACGTCTTCATGGTGGGCTCGCCCGGCGCCGGCAAGACCATGCTCGCCCGGCGGTTCGCCACGATCCTGCCGGCGCTCTCGCGGGAGGAGGCCCTCGAGGCCTCGCAGCTGCACTCGGTGGCCGGCCTGCTGGCCGGGCGCGGGATCCTCACGCATCCGCCGTTCCGCGCGCCGCACCACTCGATCTCCACGGCAGGCCTGCTCGGCGGCGGCACCGGGTTCCTGCGTCCGGGTGAGGTCTCGCTCGCGACGCACGGCGTCCTGTTCCTCGACGAGCTCACCGAGTTCCGCCGCGACGCGGTCGAGAGCCTGCGCCAGCCGCTCGAGGACGGCCGCGTCGTCATCGCGCGCGCGGTCGGTTCCGTGGAGTTCCCCGCGCGGTTCACGCTCGATCGCGGCGGCGAACCCGTGCCCGTGCGGGTTCGCCGGCGACGCGCGGCGCGTCTGCTCGTGCGACGGGTACCGCGCGCAGCGGTACCGGGCCAAGCTCTCGGGCCCGCTGCTCGATCGCATCGACATCCGGCTCACGGTCCCCAGGCTCACGAAGCACGAGCTGCTCGGGCAGGAGTGGGGAGAGCCCTCCGCCGCCGTGCGCGACCGCGTGCAGGAGGCGCGCGAGCGTCAGCGGTCCCGGTACGCGGCCCTCGGCGTCCGCTGCAACTCGGACCTGCCCGGGCCGGCGATCCGCCATCTGGCCCGGCTGGACCTGCACGCGGAGGAGCTCCTGTCGAAGGCCGTCGACTCCATGGCGCTGACCGGGCGCGGGTTCGACCGGGCGCTGAAGGTCGCGCGCACGATCGCCGACCTCGACGGCGCCGAGCGCGTCGCCGGCGAGCACCTGCTCGAGGCGCTGTCGTACCGCGCGCTGGGGGAGGAGGACCTCGCCCGTGCGGGATGAGTCGGTGCCAGACGAGGTGCCGGAGGAGGCACCGCCGCGGGCCACCGTGTACCCGGCCGGGTTCGCCGTCTCGCCGCAGGACCGGCGCGCCCTGCTCGTGCTGTCGGCGCTGGCGAGCATGACGGCACGCAAGCTGCTGGAGGTCGCCGACCGTGTGGGCTCGGCCGCCGCCTGTCTCGGCGAGGTCCTCGGCGGGTCGCGCGGGCAGTGCCGGCGACCGCGAGTGGGCGCCGAAGGTGAAGCCCGACGTGCTGGAGCGCGGCCTCGAGGCCTGCGGCGCCCGCATGGTGGCGTGGGGCGACGACGAGTACCCGCCCGGGCTGATCGATCTCGAGGACCCGCCCGCCGTCCTGTACGTCCGCGGCCGCGACCTGCGATCGCTGCAGCCGGCGGTCGCCATCGTGGGGTCGCGCAACTGCTCGCCGCTCGGCCGCGAGATCGCCACCGACCTCGGCCGCGGCCTCGCCGCCGTCGGCGTGTGTGTGGTGAGCGGCGCCGCGCGCGGGATCGACTCCGCCTCGCACCGCGGCGCGCTGGACGCGGCCGGCACCACGGTGGCGGTGCTCGGCTCGGGCATCGACGTGCTCTACCCGCCGGGATCGCGCCGGCTGCTGCACGAGGTCGAGGCCGCCGGCGCCGTCGTCAGCGAGTACCCGCCGGCGATCAACGCCGAGCCCTGGCGGTTCCCGGCGCGGAACCGGATCGTCGCCGGCCTCGCGCGGGCGCTCGTCGTCGTCGAGGGAGCCGGGCGCAGCGGCTCCATGATCACCGTCGAGCACGCCCTCGACCTGGGGCGCGAGGTCTTCGCCGTGTCGGGGCCGGTGACGAGCCCGCTGTCGGAGGTGCCGCTCGCCATGATCCGCGACGGCGCCACCATGATCCGCGGCGCCGACGACCTGCTGGCCGACCTCGGGTACGACCGGCGGCCGCCGGTCGCCGACGGCCCGCCGGGCCTCCCCGACGACGAGCGCCGCGTGTTCGAGCAGCTCGCGGGGCCGTCGCTGCCCGACGCCCTCGCCCGCGCCGCCGCGCGTCTCGATCCCCGAGGCCGTCGCGGCCCTGATCCGGCTCGAGCTCCGCGGCCTCGTGCGCAACGTGGGCGGCCGCTACGAGCGGCGCCTCCTGCGCGCCGCCCCAGACGACGACGAGGACGACGCGCGAGACGCCTGCCGACCCGCCGGCGTCCGAGGAGGCTTGAACCGGCCCCGGGGCGCTGGTACAACCGGGTCACCGGCTATCGTCCGCGTGCGTCGCGTCGCTCGAGCCACCTGAGATCCGCACGGCGGTCGCCGGTTCCCGACCCCGACCAAGAGCCGGAAGGACCGCGTGACCGACGACGAGCTCCCCCCGTCGCAGACGGCGCTGATCGAACGGTTCGCCGACCATCTGTCGCTGGAGCGGCGGCTGTCGGGCAACACGGTCGCCGCGTACCGGCGGGACCTGCGCCAGGTCGCGGTGTTCCTCGATCGCCAGCAGCTCTCGCTCGAGACCGCCACCTATCCGTTGCTGCGCCGGTTCCTCGCGCAGCAGACGGCGCTCGGGTACGCGCGCGCCTCGATCGCGCGCCGCGTCGGCGCCATCCACACGTTCTACCGATGGTGCCTGTCGCGCGGCGTCGTCGAGGCCGACCCCGCCGCGCTGCTCGGCCGTCCCAAGGTCACGAACCGCCTGCCGACGGTCCTGCGCCCCCGCGAGGCGGCCGAGCTCGTGGAGGCGCCGCCCGGCACGGTCGCCGGCGACGACCTCGAGCCCGAGGAGCGCGCCGTCCTGCTGCGCGACCGGGCCGTCCTCGAATTGCTGTACGGCTGCGGCCTGCGCGTGGGCGAGGTGGCCGGGCTCACCGTCGAGCGCGTGGATCTGGACCGCGGGCGGGTCCTCGTGCTCGGCAAGGGCAACAAGGAGCGCGAGGTACCCATGTCGGACTACGCCGTTGGGGCCATCGAGCACTACCTGCGTGTCGGCCGGCCGGCCCACGCGTCCGACGCCGACGGTCCACTCTTCTTCAACCGTCGCCGGAATCCCTTCTCGGAGCGCGACATCCGTGCCATGCTCGATCGATACGCGGCGCGTATGCTGCCGGGGAGGCGGGTGACCCCGCACACCCTCAGGCATTCGTACGCGACGCATCTGCTCGAAGGAGGGGCCGACATCAGAGCCGTGCAGGAGTTGCTGGGACATGCGAGCGTTGCGACCACGCAGCGATACACGCACGTCTCCCGGTCTCGCCTGTTCGAGGCCTATGAGCGCAGCCACCCGAGGGCCTGATGGCGACGACGAAGAAGGCCACCACGGTGAAGGCTCCCGCCAAGGCACCCGCGAAGGCGCCGGCGCGCGCGAAGGCCGGCGACCGAAGACCGCGACGAAGACCGCCACGAAGACCGGCCCCGTCGTCACGATCCCGCCGCAGGTCGACGACGAGCTCGGACAGCTCTGGCACCAGTGGAAGAGCGCCGCGTCGCCGGAGGCGCGTGAACGGCTGATCCTGCACTACGCGCCGCTCGTGAAGTACGTGGCCTCGCGTGTGGCCACCGGCCTTCCGGCCAGCGTCGAGCAGGCCGACCTCGTGTCGTACGGGATGTTCGGGCTGATCGACGCGCTCGGCAAGTTCGAACCCGGACGCGGCAACAAGTTCGAGACGTACGCGATCCCGCGCATCAAGGGCGCCATCATCGACGAGCTGCGCGCGATGGACTGGGTGCCGCGCTCCGTCCGCTTCAAGGCGCGCGAGCTGGAGAAGGCGCACACCGACCTCGAGTCCATGCTGAAGCGCCAGCCGTCGGAGAAGGAGATGTCCGAGCGACTCGGCATCTCGGTTCGCGAGCTGCACGAGGTCGTCAGTCCAGATCTCGTTCGTCTCGGTGCTGGCGCTCGACGAGATGGTGTCGGTCGGCGCCGACCGCGGCGAGCAGGTCTCGCTGCTCGACACGCTCGCCGACAAGAACCTCGACCCGACCTCGGGCGTCGAGGGCCAGGAGACCCGCGGCATGCTCGCCGCCGCCATCAACTCGCTGTCGGAGCGCGAGAAGATCGTCGTCACGCTCTACTACTTCGAGGGACTCACGCTCGCCGAGATCGGCGAGATCCTCGGCGTCACCGAGTCGCGCGTCTGCCAGATCCACACGAAGGCGGTCGGTGGCCTGCGCGGCCAGCTCTCCGAGTTCGACTGATCGCGAACCGCTCCCCGATGTGACGTCCGTCACAGCGCGTGCGCACCTTGACGCGTAGCGTCGCCGCCATGATCCGTCGAACGCTGCTCGCCGCCATCGTGCTGTCCTCCGTCGCAGCGCTGCACCCGGCGACGGCCGTCGCATCGGGGACCTGGGTGTGGCCCGTCACCGGTCCGGTGATCCGCGGGTTCGACCCGCCCGACGATCCCTACGGCGCCGGCCATCGCGGCATCGACATCGCGGCGTCGGTCGGCACGCCGGTCCTCGCGGCCGAGGCCGGCACCGTCACGTTCGCGGGGAAGGTGGGCGGTCAGCTCTTCGTGACGGTCGACCACGGCGGCGGGCTCGTGAGCTCGTACTCGTGGGTGTCGGCGCTGCGGGTGCGCAAGAACGACGTCGGTCGCTCGCGGGCAGACGATCGCGCTGTCGGGCACCGGGCACCCGCCCTCGGGGGAGCCGCCGCACCTGCACGTCGGCGTGCGACTGAACGGGCAGTACGTCGACCCCATGGCGTACCTGTCGCCGATGTCGGTCGGCGGGATGATCCGGCTCGCGCCGCTCGCTCCCGCGGCGTAGCGGCCACCCGCCACGCGGAGTCGCGGCGGGTAGCATGGGCCGTCTTGCGCTCCCAGCCGTTCGCAACCGTGCGCCGCCGCGCCCCTCGCATGGGCCTCGGCGCCGCTGCGGTGGTGCTTCTGGCCGCGCTGTCGGCGGCTCCGGCGTGGGCGCAGTCGGCGGCCTCGTGGCCCCAGTTCCAGGGCGGCGCCGATCACCCGGGCTCGGTGCCCGACGGCGTGGCTCCGCCGTACCGCCAGGCGTGGCGCTTCGATCCGGGCCTCGCGGGGCGCTTCGGCGTCTCGGCGCCGGTCCTGCAGGGCGACCTCGCCGTCACCGTCGGACCCACGGCCGTGTACGGGGTGGACCTCGCGACCGGGGAGGCCGCCTGGCAGCTCACCCGCGCGTACGGCCCCGTCGCCGTTCCGGCGATCGCACCGGCCGGCGAGGGC
Source organism: uncultured Actinomycetes bacterium (assembly GCA_963828885.1). Taxonomy (GTDB): domain Bacteria; phylum Actinomycetota; class UBA4738; order UBA4738; family HRBIN12; genus JALYMB01. Next base: position 520,239 of record CAWHGC010000003.1, on the reverse strand, counting down.
TCGGCGCTCATCTACACGGAGGGCTACGGCCCCAACCCGCCGTCCGAGGCCTTCGCGTCGCCCTCGCCGAGCGGATCGGCCACCTCGCGCCACCTCCGCCAGCTCCGCGCCCTCGACGCCGGTCACGACGCCCGGCGCGTCGGAGGACGGCAACCTCCCGTTCGACTCCCGGGTGATCGCCGTCGACCTCACGACGCGCGAGCCGCTGTGGGACGCGCCGGTGGACCTGCAGGCGGTCTCCCGGACCGGCGTCACCGTCGACGGCGACACGGCCTACGTCGGCGAGGACGACGGCACCGTGACGGCCATCGACACGGCGACCGGGGACGTGCGATGGACCTACGACGCCCCCGGCCCGGTGTCGACGACGATCGCGGTGGGCGACGGCACGGTCGTCCTGTCAACCCAGCCCCGGTCGAAGGAGCCGGCCGTGGTCGTGGCGCTGCACGCGACCGACGGATCCGAGGCTTGGCGGTTCCAGCCGACGACCCTGCCGTTCATCGCGACGGTGCCCTCGATCGCCGACGGCGTGGTGTACATGGGCTTCTCCGACCGGTCGGGCAGCCGCGCCCGTGCGCTGTCCCTCGACGACGGCACCGAGCTGTGGGCGACCCCGGTCGCCTCCCAGTTCGCGCCGTTCACGGCCATGGTGCCGACGCCCGACGTGGTGTACGGGGTGGACTTCTACGGGCAGGCGCACGCCTTCGACCCCGCGACGGGCGACGAGACGTGGGACTTCGCGATCAACTCGTTCGTCGTGCGCACGGTGCCGGTGCTGAGCGGTTCCAGCCTGCTCGTCACCACCACCCTGGGGAGCCTCGTCGCGATCGACACCGAGACGCACGACCTCGTCGCGCGGAGCACCGGCGACGGCCCGCAGGGATACCTGGGTGCGATGGCCGTCACGCCGGATCTGGTCGTCGCCGTCGAGGGCGGCCACCACCCAGGCCTCGTGGCCTTCGAGCACGATCCCGACGCCGCCCTGCTCGCCGAGCCGTCGCCGACCGTCCTGGTGCCCGGCACGATGATCGCGAACTTCGCGATCGCGGCGGTGCCGATGCTGGTGATCTTCGCGCTGGCCGGACGCTGGCTGCTCGGCCGGCTCGGGCCGGCGTTCGCCGACGATGACGACGTCGCGGCCACCGAGCCCGACGACGCGGACCTCGAGCCATGACGAACAAGAACCGGAAGCGCCGGGAGGGGTACCGGGAGCCGCGGACCGAGCGGCCCGCTCCGACGACGACCCAGCGGGCGCCCCGCCCCGGCATCATGAACTCGCTGTTCTCCGCGCGCGTCGCCGGCACGAGCAACATGCCCCGCGTCCGGACGACGTTCGTGCGCGGTTTCGTCCTGGTCATCTCGACCCCCGTCATGCTGGTGGGGACGTCGCGCTCGTATTCCTCGCGTGGATCGGCGCGCTGATCGCCGGCTTCCAGGGCCCGGCGGGGCTGATGGCCAGCGCGCTCGCGATGCCGCCGATCGGCACCCTGTTCGACCTGCAGCTCACGTCGCGCCTCACCGGCGGCGGCGACGTCGTGTCGACGCTCCTGGGGCTGATCCCGTTCGCCGTGGGGCGCGCCGTCGTGCTCGGGCGTGCTGCTGGGGCTCGCCGTCGAGATCCTCGAGTCCGGACGCGCGCTCGGCCGCCGGCGCCCGGCGCGGACTGCTGGTCTCGCCGATGTTCCTGATCGTGACGATCGTCGAGATCGGGTTCCTGTTCGTCGCGTCGTTCCTGGGCGGTGCCCTGGGGCAGGGGCTCAGCCTGATCGTGGAGATCGGCACGATCGCCGCCTCGCTCTACATCCTCGCGTACGCGCCGGTCGCGCAGCTGCGCGAGGGCCGCGGCGTGCTGGAGAGCATGTCCCGGAGCACGACGGCGGCCAGGATCCCCGGCACCAGCGCGCTCGCGATGGCGCTGATCTACGGCGTCCCGGCGCTGTTCATCGTGCAGACGCCGGCCGGCGGCTTCGACGTCAACCCGGGGCCCGGCACCTGGGTCTTCGTGCTGTTCCTGAACATCCTGCATGTCTCGGTGCTCGTCACGTACGCGTACCGGTGGATGTGCATCGAGGACGAGGTGCCGGAGGCCCCGCCGCCCCGCGCCCGCCGCGCCCGCTGAGGGGTCGGCCGTGCATCGTCGCTGCTAGACTGCCCTCCGCCGGCGCCCTCGGGCGCCGAGCTCACACGCCCGGGGACCGGTCCCGGGGTCCCGCCTCGCGGCGGGCCGCGACCGGGGAGAACCGGGCGGAGGACGACAACCGAACAAGGAGAGACTCATGCCTGTGGTTACCAGGCGGGAGCTCCTCGAGGCGGGCGTGCACTTCGGCCACCAGACGCGCCGGTGGAACCCGAAGATGGGGCGCTACCTCTACGGGGAGCGATCCGGCATCTACATCATCGACCTCGAGAAGTCCCTGACCGGCCTCGAGGAGGCGCACGCCTACGCCAGCGAACTCGGCCGCCGCGGCGGCACGATCCTGTTCATCGGCACGAAGAAGCAGGCGCAGGAGGTCGTGTCCGAGCACGCCACCCGCGTCGGCATGCCGTACGTGAACAACCGCTGGCTCGGCGGCATGCTCACGAACTTCGCCACGATCTCCAAGCGCCTGGGCCGCCTGCGCGAGCTGCGCGAGATGGAGCGCTCGGGCGCCACGAGCTACCTGCCCGAAGAAGGAGGTCATCCGGCTGCGGCGCGAGGAGGACAAGCTCGAGCGCAACCTGGGCGGCCTGCAGGACCTCGAGCGGCTGCCGGACGCCGTCTTCGTCGTCGACACGAAGAAGGAGCACATCGCCGTCAACGAGGCCCGCAAGCTCGGCCTGCCGGTCATCGCGATCGTCGACACGAACTGCGATCCCGACGAGGTCGACTACGTGATCCCCGGCAACGACGACGCGATCCGCGCCGTCACGCTCGTCACGCGCATCATCGCCGACGCGATCGGCGAGGGGCGCGGCATGTCGAAGGACGAGCTGATCGAGCGCAAGACCGGACAGCCTGCGTCGCAGGTCTTCGAGCCCGACGCGCCGGCGCCCGCCGCTCCCGCCGAGCCCGAGGCGGAGATCGCCGCCGAGCCCGAGATCGCGCCCGAGCCCGAGATCGCGCCCGAGCCCGACGCCCGCTCGCCGCCGCGGAGCCCGAGATCGCCCCCGAGCCCGAGGCCCCTGCGCCCGCGCCCGAGGTCGTCCCGGAGGTGAGCGCGTGACCGAGATCACCGCCGCGATGGTGAAGGCGCTGCGCGACGCCACCGGCGCCGGCATGATGGCCTGCAAGGCCGCCCTCCAGGACGCGGACGGCGACATGGAACGTGCGACCGAGATCCTCCGCGAGAAGGGCCTCGCGTCCGCCGCGAAGCGCGCCGGCCGCTCGGCCAACCAGGGGCTGGTCGACAGCTACATCCACTTCAACAACACGGTGGGCGTGCTGGTCGAGGTGAACTCCGAGACCGACTTCGTCGCCAACACCGACGAGTTCAAGACGCTCGTGAAGGACATCGCGCTGCACATCGCGAGCCCGGCCTCGCCCAGCTGGGTCACGCGCGAGGACGTGCCGGGCAGCCTGCTCGACTCGGAGCGACACATCTTCGAGGTGCAGGCCAAGGAGTCCGGCAAGCCCGACGACGTGATCGAGAAGATCGTGACCGGCAAGCTCGAGTCCTTCTACAAGGACCACGTCCTGCTCGACCAGCCGTTCGTGAAGGACGACTCGAAGACGATCCAGCAGTTGCTCGACGAGACGTCGGCCCGGGTGGGGGAGAAGGTTGCCGTCCGGCGCTTCGTTCGGTACAAGCTTGGCGAGGGAGCCGAATGACGAAGGGTGGGCGCGCATGACGGAGGGTGACGGGATCGCCCGGCCCACCTATCACCGGGTCCTCCTGAAGCTCTCCGGCGACGCGTTCGCCCCCGCCGACACCGGCTACGGCATCGACACCTCCGCCACGGCGCTGCTCGCTCGCCAGCTCGCCGAGGTCGTGGACCTGGGCGTGCAGACGGCGATCGTCGTCGGCGGCGGCAACATCTGGCGCGGCCGGCAGGCGCCGGGCATCGACCGCTCGCGCGCCGACTACATGGGCATGTTGGCCACCGTCATGAACGCGCTGGCGCTGCAGGACGCGCTCGAGAAGATCCACGTCAGCACGCGCGTGCAGACCGCGATCCAGATGGCGCAGATCGCGGAGCCGTACGTGCCGCTGCGCGCGATGCGTCACCTCGAGAAGGGGCGCGTCGTGATCTTCGCCGCCGGACTGGGCGTCCCGTTCTTCTCCACCGACACCTGCGCCGCGCAGCGCGCGCTCGAGATCAAGGCCGAGGCGATCCTGAAGGGCACGAAGGTGGACGGCGTCTACTCGGCCGACCCGCACATCGACCCGACCGCCACGCGGTTCGACACGATCGAGTACATCGACGTGCTGCGCGAGGGCTACTCGGTCATGGACGCCACCGCCATCTCGCTGTGCATGGAGAACAAGCTGCCGATCGTCGTGTTCGACTTCGGGGTGGAGGGCAACATCCGCCGCGTCGTCGTCGGCGAGGAGGTCGGCACGCTCGTCCACGGGGGGGTCGCGTGAGCGTCGACACGGCCATGAAGGACGCGAGCGAGAAGATGGCGAAGGCGCTCGGGCACCTGAAGGAGGACCTCACCGGCATCCGTACCGGCCGAGCGACGCCGGGCATCCTGAACCGCGTGACGGTGGAGTACTACGGCACGCCCGGTCCCGCTCCAGCAGCTGGCGTCGATGTCGGTGCCGGAGCCGCGCACCCTGATGGTGCAGCCCTTCGACAAGACCGCGATCGGCGCCATCGAGAAGGCGATCCTCACCAGTGACCTCGGGGTCAACCCCTCGAACGACGGCAACGTGATCCGGCTGTCCTTCCCGCCGCTCACCGAGGAGCGGCGCCGCGACCTCGTGAAACAGGTCCACTCCCGTGCCGAGGACGGGCGCGTGGCCGTGCGCAACGTGCGCCGCCACCACAAGGACGAGGTCGAGAAGCTTGAGAAGCAGCACGAAATCTCGGAGGATGACCTGAAGCGGGCCGAGAAGGAGCTGCAGAAGCTCACCGATCAGTTCGTCGCCGAGATCGACGAGATCCAGCGCCACAAGGAACAGGAGCTGATGGAGGTCTGATGGCGGACGACAAGCGCGACGGCTCGGACGACCTCTTCGAGGACCTCGACAAGTTCTTCGCGCCCATCCAGGACGTCGATTGGCCCGAGCCGGACGAGCCCGCGTCCGCCCCCGCCAGCCCCCCGCCCCCGGCCGAGGAGCACGTCGCCGTGCACGTCGAGCCGGCGGCCCCGCCGCCGGAGCAGGACGAGCACCCGGCGGAGGAGACGGTCGTGGTCGCGACCGAGGACGACGCCGCCTGGTACGACACCGGTGTGCTCGAGACCGTCGACGCGACCGACGACGAGGACGCCGCCGCGGGTGTCGTGCCCGACGACACGTCGGTCTCCCGGCGATGGCCGAGGCCATGGCGGAGGAGCCCTCGGCCGCCGACCTCGAGGCCGCCGCCGCCCACTTCGCCAGCTCGCTGCAGAACGAGCTCCAGCTCGAGTCCGAGGCCGAGGCCGAGACGCCTGAGCCCGTCACCATGCCGTTCGAGGACGAGCCGCTCGACGACGGAGATCGTCGCCGTGACGCCGGCCGACGGCGGCGACGACCTGTTCGGCGACCTGGCCGCCTCCGGCACCTCGCCCGACGACGGCGGCGAGGACGACATCCTCTCCGACCTCGAGGAGCCGGTCGGCGCGCCGCGCACCGTGAAGGTCGGCTCCGAGGGGCTCGGCGGCCCCAGCTGGCAGGAGCCCGCCTCCGTCGAGGTCGGCGCCGACCTCGACCGCCGCGGACCCAACGCCGGCGAGCGCGACGTGCCGGCGGCGTTCCTCACCGGCCTCGTCCTGGCCGGGATCGCGCTCGGCAGCCTGCTGATCGGCCGACGCGCTGTTCGCCGTGCTCGCCGCCGCCGTCGTGCTGCTGGCGCAGGGCGAGCTGTACGGCGTGCTGCACAAGCATCATCACCAGCCGGCGACCGCCGTCGGCCTCGCGACGGGCGTGCTCGTCATGGCCGGCGCGTACTACCGGGGCGAGAGCGCGATGCTCGCCATGTTCGCGCTCGGCGTCGTCGCCACGTTCCTGTGGTTCCTGGCGGTGCCGGCCGCGCATCGGAAGAACCTCACCGCGAACATGGGGCTGACGCTCTTCGGCATCGCGTACATCCCGCTGCTCGCCGGCTACCTCCTGCTGACGCTGCGCACGATGCCCGACGGCGACTCGCTCGTCATCACCGTCATCGCGCTCACGCTCGTCTTCGACACGGCCGCGTTCCTCGGTGGCTCGGTCTTCGGCGGCGTCTCGATCCAACGCCCGCTGGCGCCGGCGACCAGTCCGAAGAAGTCGTGGGAGGGGACGATCCTCGCCACCGCCGCCACGGTGCTGTGCGCGGCGCATCGCGAAGAGCTTCGTGACCTCGCTCGGCGACCACGGCCTCGCGGCGTTCGGGCTGGGCCTCGCCGTCGCCGTCGCCGCCACGTTCGGAGACCTGGCGGAGTCGCTCGTGAAGCGCGATCTGGGCATCAAGGACATGAGCAGCGTGCTGCCGGGTCACGGCGGCGTCCTCGACCGCATCGACTCCCTGCTGTTCGTGGCCCCGGCCGCCTTCCTGCTGTTCCGCCTCATCTTCGTCTAGAGGTCCGAGGGTTTTCCTCGGGCTGGGGGTACCCTTGGGGCCATGAGGGCCATCTCCATCCTCGGTTCGACCGGGTCGATCGGCACCCAGGCGCTCGACGTCGTGCGCCGGAACCCGGACCGGTTCCGCGTGGCGGCGCTCTCGGCCGCCGGCACGAACCAGGACCTGCTGGCCGGCCAGATCCGCGAGTTCCTGCCGCCGATCGTCGCCATCGCCGAGGAGGAGGCCGCCAGCGACCTCAAGGTGAAGCTCGGCGCCATCAAGGGCGTGGAGCTGCTGGTCGGCCCGGAGTCGGCGGTGACGGTCGCGCGCGACATCGAGGCCGACATGGTGCTGAACGCCCTGGTGGGGTCGGCCGGCCTGGCGCCGACCCTCGCCGCGCTGCAGAGCGGCAAGACCTTGGCGCTCGCGAACAAGGAGTCCCTCGTCGTCGGCGGCGAGCTCGTGATGGACCTGATCAAGGGCGAGCCGGAGCGGCTGCTGCCGGTGGATTCGGAGCACGCGGCGCTCGCGCAGGCCCTGCGCGGCGAGCGGCGCGAGGACCTCAAGCGCGTGATCATCACCGGGTCCGGCGGCCCGTTCCGCGGCTGGACCCGCAACGAGCTCGCGAAGGCCAGCGTGAAGGAGGCCCTCACCCACCCGGTGTGGACGATGGGTCCGAAGATCACGATCGACTCGGCGACGCTGATGAACAAGGGGCTCGAGGTCATCGAGGCGCACTACCTGTTCGACCTCGACTACTCGCAGATCCACGTCGTGATCCATCCCGAGGGCATGGTGCACGCGATCGCGGAGTTCCGCGACGGCAGCATGCGCGCGGAGATGGCCGTGCCCGACATGAAGCTGCCGATCCAGCTCGCGCTCGCGTGGCCCGAGCGGCTCCCGACGGGCGTCGCGTCGCTCCCCATCACGGAGAAGGCGCTGACGTTCGAGCCGGTCGACCGCGAGGCCTTCCCCGCCATCGACCTGGCCTACCGCGTCGGCGGCCTGGGCCTCACCTTCCCCGCCGCCATGAACGCCGCCAACGAGGTGGCGGTCATGGCGTTCCTCGAGGGGAAGATCCCCCTCACGCGGGTGGTGGAGATCGTCCAGACCGTCGTGGACGAGCACGAGCCCGCATCGGTGGTCTCGGTCGTGCACATCGAGCGGGCCGACGCATGGGCCCGCCGGCGCGCCGCCGAGATCATCGAGGAGCGGTAGCGCAGGGTGGCGTTCACGCTCTCGATCGTCCTGTTCTTCGTCGGCCTCCTCATCGTCATCCTGATCCACGAGCTCGCCCACTACAGCGTGGCGCGCGCGTTCGGGTTCAAGGTGGAGGAGTACTTCGTGGGCTTCGGCCCCAAGCTCTGGTCGACGCGGCGCGGCGAGATCGAGTACGGCGTGAAGGCCCTGCCGCTCGGCGGCTACGTGAAGATCGCCGGCATGAACCCGTACCAGCCGGTCGCCCCCGAGGACCTGCCCCGCGCGTACGGCTCGAAGCCGCGGTGGCAGCGGGCGCTGGTGATCGCCGCCGGCCCCGGCGTGCACTTCGTCATCGCCGCCATCCTGTTCACCGCCTGGCTGAGCATCTCCGGCGATCCGTTGAAGGCGACGCCGGTCGTGTCGCAGGTCGCAGGCGATGCTGAACGGGCATCCGTCCCCGGCCGCCGAGGCCGGACTGCAGCCGGGCGACGTCATCGTCGGGCTCGGCGACACCACCGACCCCAGCGGTGAGGACCTGAGCTCCTACACCACCGCCCACGTGGGGAAGCCGGCCGTCTTCACCGTCCTGCGGGACGGACGGACCCTGCAGCTCACCATGACGCCGCGAGTCGGCGGTGGTCGACGGCGTCACGATCGGACGGGTGGGCGTCATCGTGGACTACGACGCGACGCCCGAGCCGATCGGCTCCGCGGCCGTCGGCGGCGTGCGGTGGGTGGGCACCAGCGCCGTCGAGTCCGTGAGCCAGGTGGGCCGCGTCTTCGGACCGCAGGGCATCGAGCGGGTCACGAGGCTCGTGTTCACGAACGAACAGCGCCAGGCCGAGGATCCGACGAGCGTGATCGGGATCGGCAGGGCGGTCGGACAGACCGGCCGCGAGGGCGGCTACGCCAGGATCCTGTTCGCGCTCGGCTTCGTGACCGTGTTCATCGGGCTCGTGAACCTCGTGCCGCTGCCGCCGTTCGACGGCGGGCATCTGGCGGTGCTGCTGATCGAGAAGATCCGTGGCAAGGCCGTCGATCAGCGCCGCGTGATCCCGGTCGCGGTCGCCGTCATGAGCTTCTTCGTCGTGTTCGTCACCTTGACGATGATCGCGGACCTCGCGAAGCCCGTGACGTAGCCCCACGCACGGCGTCCCCCGAACGGGGTTGCGCCGTCACACTTTCTCAACATGGGGTGGGGAGGCCCGCCACACGCTGCGCGTACGATGCAGGCGATGCCCGACCACACCGTCCTCGTCGTCGACGACGAGGAAGCCATCGCCGAGGCCGTCCGCGCTCGTCTGGAGAGCGAGGGATTCGACGTCCTCGTCGCCGGCGACGGGCCGCGCGCGATCCAGCTGCACGCCGAGCACCGTCCCGACCTCGTGGTGCTGGATCTGATGCTGCCGGGGATGGACGGCCTCGAGGTCTGCAAGGCGATCCAGCGCGTGGCGTGGACGCCGGTGCTCATGCTGACCGCGAAGACCGAGGAGGCCGACAAGGTGGCCGGCTTCGCCGTCGGCGCCGACGACTACCTCACGAAGCCCTTCAGCCTGCGCGAGCTCGCGGCACGGGTGAAGGCGATCCTCCGCCGCATGGACCGGATGGCCGAGCAGCGAACGGACGGGCCGCTCGGCGGGCACGGCCTCGAGATCGATCCGAACCGCCGCCGCGTGACCGTCGACGGCGAGGAGGTCGGCCTCACGCCGCTCGAGTTCGAGATCCTCGTGACGCTCGCCCGTGACCCCGGTGTCGTCATGAGCCGCGACCAGCTGATGGACCGCGTGTGGGGCTACCGGGACTACGCGGGCGGCCGCGTCGTGGACTCGCACGTGGCCCGGATCCGCCGCAAGCTCGGCGAGGACGGACTCGAGCCTCGCTTCATCCGCACCGTGCACGGCGTCGGGTACGCGTTCCAGGAGACCTCGTGAGCACGCGTCCGCTCGAGCGTCTCCCCACGATCCGGGCGAAGCTCGGGTCCACGATCGTCATCGCCGTCGCCGTCACGATCGTCCTGTCGTACTTCCTGATCGGCTTCGCGCTCCGGAACTCGCCGCGCGACACCGAGGCCGTCGACGCGATGCGGACGGCGCGCCAGGCCGTGGTCGGCCGCCTGCCGGAGATCCCGGCCGGCACCATGATCGTGCGGCGGACGGTGGACGGGACCGTGACGATCGAGGGCGCCAGCCTCGGCGTGCTCCCGCCGGTCTTCGACGACGGCGCGCCGCACTGGGGCGTGGTGGGCGCCAACGTCTACGCGTCGATCCCGCACCCCGACGGCGGCACCCTGACCGTCGTCGCGCACTCGCCCAGCCGCGGCTTCCTCGGGCGGATCTCCGCAACGCTCGGCTTCCTGCAGAGCGTGTGGTGGCAGCTCCTGGCCGCCGCCGTCGTGTCGGCCGCCATCGCGCTCATCATGGCGCGCTGGCTCGCGCGCGGCATGACCCAGCCCCTGCGCGACATGGCGCAGGCGGCCCGCCGGATGGAGACGGGCGACTACTCCACGCGCGTGTACACGCGCAGCCGCGACGAGGTCGGCCAGCTCGCCGAGGCCTTCAACACGATGAGCGGCGAGCTGGAGGACGTCGAGCGCCTTCGCCGCGACCTCGTGGCGAACGTGTCGCACGAGCTGAAGACGCCGATCACCGCGATCCGCGCGCACCTGGAGAACCTCCTCGACGGCGTCGAGCGACCCGACCCGGAGACCCTGCAGGTGATGCTCACGCAGTCCGAGCGGCTCGGCCGGCTCGTCGACCAGCTGCTGGACCTGTCGCGGCTGGAATCGGGCGACGTGCCGCTGGACCGCGAGCCGGTGGAGCTCGCGCCCCTCGTCACGCAGGTGCTGTCGGAGATCGACGTCGCGCGCCCGGATCGCGGCGTCGCGGTGAGCTCCGTCATCCCCGACGACCTGCCGCCCGCCATGGCCGACCGCGAGCGCGTGCACCAGGTCCTGTTCAACCTGATCGACAACGCCGTGCGGTACACGCCGCCGGGCGGTGCGGTGACGGTCACGGCGCACCGGCTCAACGGCAGCGTCGAGGTCGAGGTCCACGACAACGGCGTCGGCATCCCCGCCGAGCACCTTCCCAGGCTGTTCGAGCGGTTCTACCGGGTCGACACCTCCCGGTCGCGCGCCGACGACGGTGGCACGGGCATCGGTTTGGCGATCGCCCGTTCCGTGGTAGAAGCGCACGGCGGCCACATCCATGCCGACAGCGAGCCCGGCGAGGGCAGCACGTTCACGTTCGAGCTCCCGGTGGCGTTCGTCGCCGGAGACAGGAGGATCGGGTGAAGTCGAGCACCACCACGATCGAGGTCGCGGCGCCCGAGCGGTACGCCTACCTGGACCTCACCGAGGATCTCCAGCGCGCCATCAAGGACTCGGGCGTGACGGACGGGGCGGCCATCGCCTTCTGCGCCCACACCACCTGCGCGCTGCTGATCAACGAGTGGGAGGACGGGGCTCTGGCCGACTTCCGCCGGCAGGTCACCGAGATGGTCCCGCACGAGGGCGTGTACTACGCGCACGACGACTTCGAGGTCCGCACGCAGAACATGCACGAGAACGAGCGTGCGAACGGCCACGCGCACGTGAAGGCGATGCTGCTCTCGGCGACCTCGCACGCGATCCCGGTCGTGGCGGGGGAGCCCGGCCTCGGGACCTGGCAGCGCCTGATCTTCTTCGAGATGGACGAGCCGAAGGACCGCACGATCACGTTCCACGTGTTCGGCGGCTGAGCCGCCTCGCGACCCCGACCCGTAGACTGGATATCGAGCGATGCTGACCCAGCGCAGGACGACGCGGCAGATCCGGATCGGGAACGTGCCGATCGGCGGCGACGCACCCATCAGCGTGCAGTCGATGACGACGACGAAGACCGCCGACATCAACGCCACCCTGCAGCAGATCGCCTCGCTGGTCGCGGCCGGGGTCGACATCGTGCGCGTGGCGGTGCCGCACTGGGAGGACGCCGAGGCGCTCACGGCCATCGCGGCCAAGTCCACCGTGCCGGTCGTCGCCGACATCCACTTCCAGTGGAAGTACGCGATGGCGGCGCTCGAGGCCGGCATCCAGGGGCTGCGCATCAACCCCGGCAACATCAAGTACCAGGACAAGGTCCGCCTGATCGCGCGCGAGGCCAAGGACCGCGGCGTGCCGATCCGGATCGGCGTGAACGCCGGGTCCCTCGAGAAGGACCTGCTGGAGAAGTACGGTGCGCCCACGCCCGAGGCGCTGGTGGAATCGGCGTTGAACGAGGCGCGCATCCTCGAGGACGAGGACTTCTTCGACATCAAGATCTCCGTCAAGCACTCGAACCCGCGCGTCATGATCGAGAGCTACCGGATGCTGTCGGAGAAGTGCGACTACCCCCTGCACCTCGGCGTCACCGAGGCCGGGCCGATCCCGATGGGCTCGGTGAAGAGCGCGGTCGGCCTGGGCGCGCTGCTGTCCGAGGGCATCGGCGACACGATCCGCGTCTCGCTCACGGCCGATCCGGTCGAGGAGGTCAAGACCGGCACGTGGATCCTCCAGTCGCTCGGTCTGCGCAAGCGAGGCCTCGACCTGGTGTCGTGCCCCTCGTGCGGTCGCGCCGAGGTCGACGTGATCGGCCTGACGAAGTCCGTGAACGAGGCGCTCGAGAAGGAGGGCCTGAAGGTGCCGATCCGCGTCGCCGTCATGGGCTGCGTCGTCAACGGTCCCGGCGAGGCCCGCGAGGCCGACCTGGGGATCGCGGCCGGCAAGGGCCAGGGGTTCCTCCTGGTGAAGGGCGAGGTCGTCGACAAGATCCCCGAGGACCAGTTCGTGACGCGGCTCATGGAAGAGGCGCGCAAGATCGCGGCGGCGACGCCCGCCCGAGCCCGTCGACGCGTAGGCCCCGGCCTTCCGTCGTCCCTCGAGGTCAAGGCGATGGCCCCGGTCTGCCGATACCCACGGGCATGAGGGGGTTCGCGGTCGCGGTGTCGTTCATGCTGCTCGGCGCCGTGTCGCCCGCCGCGGCCGTGTCCTCGCCGCTCCGCGCCGCGCCCGACGTCCCGTGCCAGGTCTTCCCCGCCGACAACGTCTGGAACATGGACGTGTCGAACCTGCCCGTGCACGCCAAGTCGAAGGCGTGGAAGCGGTCGGCGCACGCCGGCTCCACGCTCCTGCATCCGGACTTCGGCGGCGCGCCGTACGGCATCCCGTTCGACGTCGTGGACGACTACGCATCCGACGGTGGCCGTCGACTTCACGCTACGCCGACGAGAGCGACGCCGGACCGTATCCGTTCGGGCCCGACATCCACGTCGAGGCCGGATCCGACGAGCACGCCCTCATGGTGAACGCCGACACGTGCACGCTGTACGAGCTCTACGACGCCCACTGGCACGGCGGGAACCCCGACGCCGGCAGCGGCGCGGTCTTCGACCTCGGGTCCGACGAGCTGCGGCCGGCCGGCTGGACGAGCGCGGACGCGGCGGGCCTGCCCATCCTTCCCGGCCTCGTGCGCTACGACGAGGTGGCGGCCGGCGAGATCGCTCACGCGATCCGCTTCACCGTCGACTGCACGACGCGCCGGTACGTGTGGCCGGCCCGGCACCAGGCCGGCGTCGCCGACCGGAGCTGCCCGCCGATGGGCGCCCGCTTCCGGTTGCGGAGCGGGTTCCGCCTCGCGGGCTTCAGCGACGAGACGAAGGTCGTCCTGCGCGCGATGCAGCGCTACGGCATGATCGTGGCCGACAACGGCTCGGACTGGTACTTCCAGGGCGCGACCGACGAGCGGTGGACCGACGGCCTCCTCGACGAGCTCAAGTCGGTGCCGGCGAGCGCCTTCGTCGCCGTCGACGAGTCGGCGTGCAAGGTCTCGCCGGACTCGGGGGCGTTCGCGTACGGCCCGGGCTGTCCGGCTCCGGACTAGCCGCTACTGCACGCGGCCGAACAGCGCGAGCAGCTTCGTCTGGATGTCGGTCTCCTCGTCCACCTCGATCTTCTCGCCGTACATGCCCCAGGACTTCATCGCGTCCTCCATGGGCTTCATCTGGTCGTAGATCGCCGCGGCATCGGCCGCGTCGATCGTGTCGTCGGCGCCGATCCCGCGCGCGAGGTCCCAGCCGTGCACGACGAAGTCGGTGAAGAGCTGGCTCAGGTACTCGGCCGCCGGGGCGTCGCCGGCGGAGATGTGCACGATGCGCTCGGCGGCGCCGGGCTCGGTGGCCGTCGCCGTCGCCTCGGCGGCGGCCCGGTCGAACGCGGCCTTCGGGTCGTCACCGAGCAGGTCGCCGTCGAGGCTGTCGCCGACCTCCTCGATCGTGAGCCCGTCGACCAGCGGCTTCACCCAGAGCGCCTCGTTCACCAGGTGGTTGACGAGCGCGCGCACGTCCCATTCGGTGCAGGGTGTGTCGTGCGTCCACTGGTCGTCGCCGACCGCGTGCACCTTCTCGCCGAACCGCTGCACGGCACGAGCGAAATCGTCCTGGATCGCCATCCCGGGGTCCTCCTCGGTCGTCGGTGGCGCAGAGCCTAGCCCGTCAGCGTCAGGAAGTTCTCCACGATCGTGGGGCCCTCCGGCGTGAGGATGCTCTCCGGGTGGAACTGCACGCCGTACCGTGGGAGCTCCCGATGCTGGGCCGCCATGACGAGGCCGTCGTCCGTCCATGCGGTGAGCTCGAGCTCGGCCGGCAGGCCGTCGCGCCGCACGACGAGCGAGTGGTAGCGGCCGGCGTCGAACGGGTTCGACACGCCGGCGAGGATCCCGCGGCCCTCGTGGAACACCTGCGAGGCCTTCCCGTGCACCGGCGTCGCCCGCTCCACCACGCCGCCGCACACCAGCCCGAGCGCCTGGTGTCCGAGGCACACGCCGAGGACGGGGGTCTCGGGCGTCAGCAGCTCCAGCAGCTCGGTGAAGCAGCCGGCGTCCTCGGGCCGGCCCGGCCCGGGCGACAGGATCACCGCCGACGGTGCGCGCTCGATCAGCGCCGCGGCCGGCTCGGCGTCGGACTTCACGACCTCGGTCGTGTGGCCGAGCGACTCCACGAGCTGCACGAGGTTGTAGGTGAAGCTGTCGTAGTGATCGACGACGAGGATCATCCGCCGGCTCCTTCCAGGAACGGCGCGACGGCCGGCAGCAGCGCGGCCGCCTTCGCCCGCGTCTCGCGCAGCTCGGTCTCCGGGTCGGAGTCGGCGACGATGCCGGCCCCCGTCTGCACGTGCGCGCGGCCGCCGGTCACGACGGCCGTGCGGATCGTGATGCAGAAGTCCAGATCGCCGGCGAACGTGAGGTAGCCGACCGCGCCGGCGTACGGACCTCGGGCGGTGGGCTCGGCCTCGGCGATCAGCTCCATCGCGCGGCGCTTCGGCGCGCCGGTCACCGTGCCGGCGGGGAACGTGACGGCGAGGGCGTCCAGCGGGTGCTGGTCCTCGGCGAGCTCGCCCTCGACCGTGCTCACGATGTGCATCACCTTCGAGAAGCGCTCGACGACCATCAGCTCGGTCGGCCGCACGCTGCCCGGCACGCACACGCGCCCGATGTCGTTGCGCGCGAGGTCCACCAGCATCGCGTGCTCCGCCTGCTCCTTCGGGTCGGCGAGCAGCTCGTGCTCGAGCAGCCGGTCGCGCACCTCGCTGGTGCCGCGCGGCCGCGTGCCGGCGATCGGCCGCGAGGTCACGCGCCGCCCCTCCACCCGCACGAGCGGCTCCGGGGAGGATCCCGCGAGCTCCATGCCGAGCATCCGCACGAAGAACATGTACGGCGCCGGGTTCGACACACGCAGCCGCCGGTAGATCGGGAGGCCGCCCTCCGGCGCCGGGAACGAGACGCGCCGCGACGGCACACCCTGGAAGATGTCGCCCGCGAGGATGTGCTCCTTGAAGCTCCCCACGATCTGCCGGTACCGCTCGTCGGTCATGTTGGGGCGACCGTCGTCGTCGGCAGGCGCCGCACCGGCCTCGCCCGCCGGCGCGAGCGGCGGCGGCGAGGCCGACGCCAGCCGGCCGGCGAGCTCCTCGAGCGCGGTCACCGCCGCGTCGTAGCCGCCGGCGGGCGCGTGCGCGACCAGGAGCAGGCGCTGCCGCCAATGGTCGAACACGACGGCCCGGTCGATCACCATCAGTCCGATCGGCGGACACGGTGCCCCGCCGGGGTCGGGCGCCGGGTGGCCGTCCAGCAGCGAGGCCGCCTCGTACGACAGGTAGCCCATCAGCCCGCCCGTCAGCGAGGGGAGTTCCGGCACGCGCGGCGCCGCCAGCGAGCGCGCGATGTCGGCGAGCGCCTCGCGCGGCGGCGTGCCGGCGGCCGGCGCCGTCCACGGGAGTTCGCGCACGACGTCTCGGATCTCCACGCCGTCGGGACCGGCGACGACGACGGCCGCCGGGTCGCCGGCGACGAACGAGTACCGGCCCCAGCGCTCCGAGCGCTCGACGCTCTCGAGCAGGATCGCCGGCCCGTCGCCGGCGACGGCCGGGAACAGCCCGACGGGCGTGGACACGTCGGCGAGCAACTCGGCCCAGACCGGCGCGAGGGGCCGGTCCGCGGCCAGCGCCGCGAACGCCTCCCTGCCGGGCCGGATCTGCAATGTGCCCTCCACCGTCGCCTCCTCGAGATGGTCGACGCGCTCGTCCCGACCCGTCCCCGCGCCCGGAACGACATCGAACCCCGGGTCGTCGTGCCCGGGGTTCCTCGCGTGGTTCGGGTCTGGATCGGACGCTGGACGCGGGGACTCCGGGCTTCAGCGAGCCCGGCGCCAGACCCAGGTCATGCCGCGTGCGTCCATCGGAGCCGATTCTGGCCAGTCGAGGCCGTCTGCGTCAACGCCGGGAGCCGGTGAGGCGCAGCGTGCATCGGTATCCTCTGGACCCTGATGCGCCTGTCCCACCTGTTCGCGCCCACGCTCCGCGACGATCCGGCCGAGGCCGAGGTCGCCTCGCACCGCCTGCTCCTGCGGGCGGCCTTCGTGCGCAAGCTCACGGCCGGCGTGTACACCACGCTGCCGCTCGGCGTGCGCACGATGCGCAAGATCGAGGCGATCGTGCGCGAGGAGATGGACGCGACGGGCGCGCAGCAGATCCGGATGCCGATCGTGCTGCCGGCCGAGCCCTGGAAGCAGACCGGGCGGTGGCAGCGCTACGGCAACGAGGTCTTCAAGCTCGAGGACCGACACGGCCGCGAGATGATGCTCGGCCCCACCGAGGAGGAGGTCGTCGCCCCGCTCGTGGCGGCCGAGAACCCCTCGTACCGCGACCTGCCGCTGAACCTGTACCAGGTCGAATGGAAGTACCGCGACGAGCAGCGCCCCAGGTTCGGCCTGCTCCGCGGGCGGGAGTTCCTGATGAAGGACGCGTACTCCTTCGATCGTGACGAGGAGGGCCTGCGCGAGTCCTACCGGATCATGTACGAGTCCTACGAGCGGGTCTTCGATCGGTGCTCGCTCGACTACGTCATCGTCCAGGCCGACCCCGGCAGCATCGGCGGCGACGTCAACCACGAGTTCATGGCGGTCGCCGAGGTGGGCGAGGACCTGTTCGTGCGGTGCCGCAACGGCGACTACGTCGCCGACACCGAGGCGGCGACGCCGCGCGCGCCGGAGCCCTCCGCAGAGCCCGCGGAGCCGATGGTGGAGGTGGACACACCCGGTGCCGCAACGATCGATCTCGTGGCCGAGCAGCTCGGCGTCCCCGCCGAGCGGACGCTGAAGAACATCCTGTTCGACATCGACGGCCGGACGGTCGCCGTCCTCGTGCCCGGCGACCGTGAGGTGAGCGAGACGAAGCTCGCGCGGCTGCACTTCCCGGCGGTCGTGCGCAGGTTCGACGACGAGGACTTCTCCGCGCGGGGATACGCGAAGGGGTACGTGGGCCCGCACGGGTTCGGCGATGACGTCACCGTGTTCGCCGATCCGCTCCGTCCGCGGCGGTGCCAACTGGGTGACGGGCGCGAACCGGCCGGACACCCACGTGACCGGCGCGAACCTCGACCGGGACTTCCGCGTCGACCGGTGGGAGGACCTCGTGGAGATCCGCGAGGGCGACCGATGCCCCGTGGACGGCGGAGAGCTGGAGGTCGGCCGCTCGATCGTCGTCGGTCACATCTATCAGCTGGGAACGGTCTACTCGGCGCCGCTCGAGGCGACCTTCCAGGACGAGGACGGCTCGCTGAAGCCCTTGGTGATGGGCTGCTACGGCATCGGGATCTCGCGCGTGATGGCGGCCGTCGTCGAGCAGTACCACGACGACGGCGGGATCCGCTGGCCGAAGGCGCTCGCACCGTTCGAGGTCGTGGTGATCCTCGCGAACGCCGACGACGAGGCCGTGCGCACCGAGGCCGAGCGGATCTACGCGGAGCTCGGCGCACGCGGCGTCGAGGTCGCCCTCGACGACCGGGCCGAGCGCGCCGGCGTCAAGTTCGCCGACGCGGACCTGATCGGCTACCCCGTCCAGGTCGTGGTCGGCAAGAAGGGGCTGGAGCGCGGGGAGGCCGAGTTCAAGCTGCGCGCGACGGGGGAGCGGTCGGCCGCGCCGCTGGCCTCGGCGACCGACGCCGCCGCCGACCTGCTGGCCGCTGCCCCGTAGGGGATAGGCTGGCCCCCGTGGGCGCTGCGAAGGTCCCCTGGTCCCTCCGGGAGTTCGCGTCCCTCCGGCCCGAGGTCGAGGGCGTGGTCCAGCACGTCGGCCTGGCCACGTGGGACCTCCTGCTCGTCGACGTGACCGGGCTGTGGGCCCGGGAGGAGTTCGCCTCGAAGGAGGCGGCCGAGGCAGGCGGGCCGCGCCCTGGGGGTCCGCGTGCACGACGGGTGGGACGAGCCGCGCCTGGCGCGCCGGATGAACCGCCGGGACCACTGGAACACCCCCGACGGCCAGCGCCGGGCCCGGTAGCTGCGGCAACGGGGTATACTTCCCCTCGTACAGCGCATCGGAGCACGACCGACGTGGGCTCGCGCCCACGTTTGTTTTCGACGGAGGGGGTGCCATGGACGCGGAGGCGCTGGTGGCGCCCGTGGTCGAGGCCTCCGGGCTGGAACTCGTCGAGGTGACGTTCCGTCGCGAGGCCGGTCGCAAGGTCCTCCGGGTCGTCGTCGACCGCGAGGGCGGGGTCGACATCGACACCATCTCGGCCACCGCGGAGCAGGTGTCGCGGCGGCTGGACCTCGAGGGGTTCGCGCCGGGCCCGTACGCGCTGGAGGTCTCATCGCCCGGGATCGAACGGCCGCTGCGGCGGCCCGTCGATTTCCGGCGGCGGGTGGGCGACCGGGTGAAGGTCCGGACCGTCTCGCCGATCGAGGGGGCCCGCAACCACGCGGGCGCGCTGGTCTCGGCCGACGCGGAGGCGATCGTCATCGCCACCGACGGCGGAGAGCTGCGCGTGCCGTACGAAGAGATCGCGTCGGCACGGACCGTGGCCGACTGGGATGCAGAGTTGAAGAGGAGCAGTGCCAGATGAATGCCGAGATGATCGCCGCGCTCCGCGAGCTGGAGCGGGAGAAGGGCATCGCGTTCGAGACGATCCTCGCCGGCCTCGAGGAGGCCATGGCTTCCGCGTACAAGACGTGGTGGAAGCAGCAGAACCCCCAGGGCGACGACGACTTCATCGGCACCCGCGCCGAGATCGATCCCGAGTCCGGCGACCTGCGGGTCTGGCTCCAGCAGCTCGAGGAGATCGACGTGCCGCCGGCCGAGGAGGGCGGCGAGCCGACCACGGAGATGCGCGTGCTGTCCGAGGAGGAGGTCGAGGTCACCGACGAGTTCAAGGGCAGGATCGGCGCGCAGACCGCCAAGCAGGTGATCTTCCAGAAGCTCCGCGACGCGGAGCGGGAGATGACCTACGAGGAGTTCGCCGGCCGCGAGGGCGACGTCGTCACCGGCATCGTCCAGCAGTCCGAGCGCCGCTACACGCTGCTCGATCTCGGGCAAGGTGGAGGCGCTGCTGCCGCAGGCCGAGCAGGTGCCGAGCGAGCCCTACCGCAACGGCGAGCGGCTGAAGGCCTACATCACCGAGGTCCGCAAGGGCACGAAGGGCCCGCAGATCGTGGTCTCGCGCTCGCACCCCGGCCTGCTCAAGGCCCTGTTCGCGATGGAGGTGCCGGAGATCGAGGAGGGCATCGTCGAGATCAAGCAGGTGGCGCGCGAGCCCGGTCACCGCTCGAAGATCGCCGTGTCCTCGCGCGAGCCCGCCGTCGACCCGGTCGGCGCGTGCGTCGGTCCGAAGGGCGGCCGCGTGCGCATGGTCGTGAACGAGCTGCGGGGGGAGAAGATCGACGTGGTGCCGTGGAGCGAGAACCAGGGCGAGTTCGTCGCCAACGCCCTGCAGCCCGCCAAGGTGAAGGAGGTCCGCACCGACGCCGACTCCGGGACGGCCCTCGTCATCGTGCCCGACTACCAGCTGTCGCTCGCGATCGGCAAGGAGGGGCAGAACGCCCGCCTGGCCGCGAGGCTCACCGGATGGCGGATCGACATCAAGTCCGAGACGCAGTTCGCCGAGGAGCAGCGGGCCGCGGCGGCGCCTGCCGCCGCCCGGTCTCCGGAGCCGGAGACCGAGCCCCTCGCGGAGGCCGCACCGGAGCCCGAGGCCGCAGCGAGCCCGAGGCCGAGCCCGGGCTGAGCCCGTCGTCGAGGCTGCGAGCGAGCAGGCCGAGGCCGAGCCGGCCCCGGAGCCCTCGTCGGAGCCCGTCGTCGAGGTGCCGGTCGAGGCGACCGCCGAGGGTGAGGCCCAGGCCTCGGACGTGTAGGGCCGGCATGGCGTCGCCGGTTCGGATGTGCGTGGGGTGTCGCCGGAGCGCGGACAGAGCGTCGCTGCTCCGGCTGGTCCGGCGCCCCGACGGGTCCGTCGAGCCCGATCCCTCCGGGCTCGGCCGCCGGCCGGGGGGCGTACGTGCACCGCGATCCCGCCTGCGTCGCAGGCGCCGTCGAGCGGGGCGCGCTGGTCCGAGCCCTGCGGGCCGGTGGCGATGTGGACGGAGCGGCTAGGCTACGGAGCATGATCGAGCAGGCATTGGGGGAGCGTTGAGGGTTCACGAACTTGCGAAGGAGCTGGGGGTGAGCAGCAAGGAGCTGCTCGGCACCCTGGAGGAGATGGGCGTGACCGGACGGTCCGCCTCGTCGAGCGTGCCCGAGGACATGGTGCCGCGGCTGCGGGCCTCGGGCGGGAAGGCGACGACCAAGCCCAAGCGGCGCGAGGTCCTCGAGCCACCGACCGTCCCCGAAGCCGAAGCGCCCGAAGGCCGCCCCGAAGCCGGCGTCGCCGGCGGCCGCTGCCATGCCCGGCCGCCGCCACGCCCGCCGCCGCAGCTGCTGCTGCCGGCTCCGGCCGCCGTCTCGGTCGAGTCGGTGGCACCAACGCTGACGGCCGTCCCCGCCGCGGCGCCGGCCCCGCCGGCCGCTCCCGCAGGCCCCTCGCTGCCGGTGATGCGGTTCATCCGTGGAGCCACGCCGCAGACGATCGCCGAGAAGACGGGCCGCTCGCCGGCCGAGATCGTCAAGATCCTGTTCACCGCCGGTGAGATGGCGACGGCCACGACCTCGCTGTCGGACGAGGCGATCGCCCTGGTCGCGACCGAGCTGGGTAACGCGGCCGAGATCGTCGGCGTGGAGGACGAGGCCGAGGACGAGGTGGTCGACGACGTCGACGAGGCCGCGCTGGTGCCGCGCGCTCCGGTCGTGACGATCATGGGCCACGTCGACCACGGCAAGACCAAGCTGCTGGACGCGATCCGCGACACCGACGTGGTCGCCGGCGAGTTCGGCGGCATCACGCAGCACATCGGCGCGTACCAGGCCCACATCGGCGACCGCGAGATCACCTTCATCGACACGCCGGGCCACGAGGCGTTCACGGCGATGCGAGCGCGCGGCGCCCAGGTCACCGACATCGCGGTCCTCGTGGTGGCGGCCGACGACGGCGTGATGCCGCAGACGATCGAGGCGCTCGACCACGCGAAGGCGGCGTCCGTGCCGATCGTCGTCGCCGTCAACAAGGTGGACAAGGAGGAGGCCGACCCCCAGCGCGTGCGCACGCAGATGGTGGAGCTCGGCATCGTGCCGTCCGAATGGGGTGGCACGTACGAGTTCGTCGACGTGTCGGCGAAGGCGGGGACGAACCTCGACGGCCTGCTCGAGACGATCCTGCTGGTGGCCGACCTCGAGGAGCTGCGGGGCGACCCCACCGGGCGTTCGCGCGGCACCGTCATCGAGGCGCACCTGGACAAGGGCCGGGGGCCGGTCGCCACGGTGCTCGTGCAGAAGGGCACGCTCGACGTGGGCGACGCGCTCGTGAGCGGGACCGCCTACGCGAAGATCCGTGCGATGCAGGACGAGAAGGGCCGCCCGGTCACCACGGCCGGCCCGTCGAAGCCCGTCGTCGTGCTGGGCTGGAACACCGTGCCGGAGTCGGGTGAGGACTTCCGCGAGGTGAGCGACGAGCGCGAGGCCCGCCACCTGGCCGCCGAGCGCGAGGCCAAGACCCGCGCCGCCGAGCTCGTCATCACCCGCCCGCCCACGCTCGTCGACCTGATGCGCCAGGCCGAGCTCTCCGAGATCCCCGAGCTCACCGTGATCGTGAAGGCCGACGTCCAGGGCTCGCTCGGCGCGCTCACCGACGCGCTGCTGAAGCTGCCACAGGACGAGGTGCGCGTGCGCATCGTGCACAGCGCCGCCGGCGGCATCACGCAGCAGGACATCTCGCTGGCCCTGGCGTCGGACGCGATCGTGATCGGGTTCAACGTCCGGCCGGACACGAACGCCCGCGAGCTCGCCGAGCGCGAGGGCGTCGACATCCGCCTGTACCGCGTGATCTACGACGCGATCGACGACGTGAAGGCGGCGCTGTCGGGCATGCTGAAGCCCGAGCAGCGCGAGTCCGAGCTCGGTCGCGCCGAGGTGCGCGAGCTGTTCCGCGTGCCGAAGCTCGGCGTGATCGCCGGCTCCTACGTCCTGAGCGGGAACATCCAGCGCGACGCCAAGGCTCGGCTCGTCCGCGACGGCATCGTGATCTACGAGGGCAGGATCGGCTCCCTGCGCCGGTTCAAGGACGACGTGCGCGAGGTGGCCCAGGGCTACGAGTGCGGCATCGGCATCGAGGGCTACCAGAACATCGAGGAGGGCGACGTGATCGAGGCCTACGAGGTGCGCGAGGTGGCGCGCTCCCTGTAGCCATGCTCACCGCGACCACGCGCTTCGACCTGCGGGTCCCGGGGTGTGCGTCGCTGAAGGCCAAGCGGCACGTCGTGAAGTCGCTCACGGCGGCGCTGCGAGCCCGGTTCAACGTCTCGGTGGCCGAGGTCGACCACCACGAGCTGTGGCAGCGCACGGCGATCGCCGTCGCCGCCGTCGATCGGGAGCAGCACCACGTACGGAGGGTGATGCACGAGGTGGAGCGGTTCGTCGAACGGTGGGTCGAGGTGGAGGTCATCTCGGCCGACCTCGAGCTGCACTGGCCGGAGGACGCATGACGGCTCGGACCGACCGCGTCGGCGAGGAGTTCCGCGAGATCCTCGCGGAGGCGATCCTCAAGCTGAAGGACCCGCGCGTCGGGTTCGTCACCGTCACCGGCGTGAAGGTGACGCCCGACCTCCGCCGCGCCTGGGTCTTCTACACCTCCTTCGGTGACGACAAGGCCCGGGCGGGCACTCGGGCGGCGCTGCGGTCCGCGCGTCCGCACCTTCGCTCCACGATCGGCCGGCAGGTGCGTCTGAAGTACCTGCCCGACCTCGAGTTCGAGGAGGACCAGTCGCTCGAGAACGGCCAGCGCATCGACGAGCTGATCCGCAAGCTCCACGAGGAGGGATCCCGATGACCGCGATCCGACCGATCCGCTCCACCGCGCAGCCGAGGTCCTGGCCGGCGCCACCACGGTGGCGATGGCCTGCCACGTGAACCCCGACGCCGACGCGCTCGGCTCGATGCTCGGGCTCTCGGCGTACCTTCGCGGCGCGCGGTATCGAGACGATCTGCTCGTTCCCGAACGAGCCGCTGGAGCCGCCGCGGTGGGCCTCGCTGCTGCCCGGCATCGACCGCCTGGTGGAGGCGTCCGAGTTCCCCCGCGAGCCCGAGGTCATGGTGACGTGCGACTGCGCGTCCGCCGACCGCCTCGGCCGGCTCCAAGCCTCGGCCGACCGCGCGAAGGAGCTGATCTGGATCGACCACCACCGGTCCAACGACGGCCTCGGCACGATCCCGCTGATCGACCCCGACGCCTCGTCGACGTGCGAGATGGTCTACCGGCTCATCACGGTGATGGGCGGCGACATGCCGGACGAGACCGCGCTCTGCCTGTACGCCGGCCTCGTGACCGACACCGGAAAGTTCCAGTACGAGGCCACGCGGCCGGAGACCCTGCGCATCGCCGCCGACCTCCGCGAGCACGACTTCGACCACACCGCGTCTCGTGCAGGCGCTCTACGAGGACAACCGGCGCGAGTACCTGTCCCTCGTCGGTACCGCGCTGGGACGCATGGCGTACGAGCCCGAGGCCGACCTGATCTGGACGTACCTGACGCAGTCCGACCTCACCGGGGCCGGCGTGCTCGCGCAGGAGACCGACGACCTGATCGACGTGATCCGGACGGCGCGCGAGGTGGACGTCGCGGCCGTGCTGAAGCAGATGAAGGACGGCCGATTCAAGGTGAGCGCCCGCTCGCGCGGCGAACACGACCTCGCGGCCGTCGCCGCGACCTTCGGCGGGGGCGGGCACCGGCTCGCGGCCGGCTACACCTCGGGTCACGGCCCCGCCGAGACGATCGAGCGGCTGGTGGCGGCGCTGCGCGGCGAGCCCGTCGCCCCGTGAGCGCGGGCGGCCCCGAGGGCCTCCTGCTCGTCGACAAGCCGGGCGGCATCACCTCGCACGATGTCATCGACCGCGTGCGCCGAGCGCTCGGCACGCGGAAGGTGGGCCACGCCGGCACGCTCGACCCCATGGCGACCGGCCTGCTCGTGATCGGCGTCGGCCGCGCCACCCGCCTGCTGCGGTTCCTCGGCGATCTGGACAAGACCTACGAGGGCGCCGCGCGATTGGGTGTGGAGACCGACACCCTCGACGCCGACGGCGAGGTGGTGCGTACCCGCGAGGTGCCGGCGTCGCTGGCGCCGGCCGCCATCCGCGCCGCGATGACCGGCCTCGAGGGCGAGTCGATGCAGCGCCCGCCGGCGTACTCGGCGGTGAAGGTGGGGGGCCGCAAGCTCGTCGACGCGGCGCGGGCGGGGGAGTCCCTGGAGGCGGCGGCGCGCCCGATCCGCGTGCGCGCGTTCGAGCTGGTGCGCGCCGCCGGATCGGACCTCGAGTTCCGCGTCACCTGCTCCAGCGGCACGTACGTGCGCGTGCTCCTGTCCGACGTCGGCGAGACGCTCGGTTGCGGCGCCCACCTCACCCGCCTGCGCCGCACCTCGATCGGGCCGTTCGACGTCGCCGACGCCACCCCTCCGGACGACCCCGGCGACCCTCTGCCGATCGAGCGCGCGGTCGCGCACCTACCGCGGCTCGTGCTGGAGCCCGAGGAGGCCGTCGCGGCCGGCCACGGCCGGATCCTGGGCCCCCTGGGCGTCCCCGGGCCGTACGCGGTGTTCTCGCCGCGAGGGCCGAGCCTGATCGGCGTCTACGAGGACGACGGCGGCAGGGCCCCCCGCAGGTGATCCTCGCCGCTCGTGACGGGCGGTCCCGCGGAGTAGGCTCGCCCCTGATGACGGACCCCGCAACGACCCGCGAGCCCGACGCGACGACCACGGGCAGCGGCGGTCACAGCACGCGCCGACGGGTGATCTCCGGCATCTTCTCCCTCGTCGTCGTCGTGGCGATCTTCGTGTTCGCGATCCCGAAGATCGCCGACTACGGCCAGGTCTGGAAGACCATCACCACGCTCACGCCGATCGAGATCGGCAGCCTGGTGGGGGTCATGGTCTTCAACCTGTTCACGTACTGGATCGCCAACATGGCGGCGCTGCCGGGGCTCAAGCTGGGCCAGTCGGCCGTCCTCACGCAGACCACGACCACGATCGCCAACACGGTGCCGGCCGGCGGTGCGGTCGCGCTCGGTCTGACGTTCCAGATCCTGCGGTCGTGGGGCTTCACCGGCTCGGCGATCGCGCTGTACATCGGGGTGACGGGGATCTGGAACATCTTCACGAAGCTCGCACTGCCGGTGCTGTCGATCGTCGTGCTCGCGCTCACGGGCGGCGGCGGGGGGACCTACCTCGTGGCGGCGCTGATCGGCCTCGTCGTCCTGGCCGTGGCCGTCGTCCTGCTGACGTTGGTGTTCTGGAAGGAGTCGTTCGCCCGACGGGTCGGCGACCGGCTCGGCCGCATCGCGTCGTGGTTCAAGAGGCTCGCGCACAAGGAGCCCATCACCGACGGCGCCGACCGGGCGTCGTCGTTCCGAGCCGACACCGTGGAGCTCGTGCATCGCCGCTGGCTCGCGATCACGCTCACGACCATCCTCAGCCAGCTCGCCCTCTTCCTGGTCCTGCTGCTGTCGCTGCGGCACGTGGGCATCTCCGAGCAGGAGGTCTCCGCGGCGGAGGTCTTCGCCGTCTTCGCGTTCGGCCGGCTGCTGACGGCGCTGCCGATCACGCCGGGCGGGCTCGGCGTTCATCGAGCTGGGGTACATCGGCGGCCTGGCTGCGGCGGGCGGCGACAAGCCCGAGGTCGTGGCGGCGGTGCTGCTCTTCCGCGTCCTCACGTACGGGATCCAGATCGCGCTGGGCCTGGTCACGTACCTGATCTGGCGCGCGAAGAGCAGCTGGCGTCGCGACTCGCCTCCCGAGGGCGCGATCGGTGAGCACGAGCACGCGGTGGTCGAGCCCTCCTAGACCGGAGGGGCCGCCGCCTCCGGATCGTCTGCGACCTGCTCGGCCACGCTGACGCCGGCACGGCGGAGCGCCACGTCGCGGATCTCCGTGACGAGGACGGCGCAGGCGATCGCGATGCCGCTGCCCAGCAGGACGCCGGCCACGACGTCGCTGAACCAATGGGCGTTGAGGTACACGCGGGAGAACGCCATCACGAAGGCGAACGCCGCGGCCGCCCACTCCCATCGCCGGCGCTCGCCCGCCGGGAAGAACGCGAGGACGAGCCCGACCGCGACGGCCGCGCCGGCGACCGCGTGCCCCGACGGGAAGGAGTACCCCTTCGTGATCACCAGCGGATCGAGCGGCCGCCCGCGGTGGAAATAGTCCTTGAGGTACGTGAGCGTCAGCTCCGAGAGCGCCCACGTGAGCATGAACGCGGTGGCCTTACGCCACCATCTGCGGATCAGGAGGTAGATCGAGACCGAGGCTCGCAACGGGATCGTGACCAGGCCGCCACCCGCGACGTTCAGGAACCGGAACAGGACGGTGAGCGGCGGGGTCCGGATGTCGTCCATCCACCGGTACATCGACGCGTCGAGATGTCCGACGAAGGGCACCGTCGTGATCGTGGGGTCCGCACCGAGCGGATGACGGCCGACCGCCCACAGCGACAGGACGCACGCGGCCAGCAGCCCGAGGGCGTACCACAGCGCCCGGCGATGGTTCGTCAGCACGCCGTCGATCCTCGCACCGGCACACGGTACCCCCTTGGCGCCCGGGCACGTCCGATAGGCTCGGCGGGTGGAGATCGTGCGCGGACTCGACCGCCTGCCGCTCGCCGACGGGCCGGCGGTCGTCACCGTCGGGTTCTTCGACGGCCTGCACCTCGGCCACCGCGCCGTGATCGCCCGCACCGTCGAGGCCGCTCGCGAGCGCGGCGTCCGCTCGGTGGCCGTCACGTTCGACCGTCACCCGCGGGAGATCCTGACACCCGGGCAGGAGCCCCGGCTGCTGACGACCGTGGAGCGCAAGGCCCGCCTCCTCGAGGAGACGGGCATCGATCTGCTCGTGGTCCTCGAGTTCACCCGGGCGTTCTCCCAGGTCTCGGCCGAGGACTTCGTCCGGGACGTGCTCGTCGGTGGCCTGCACGCCGTGCACGCGGTGATGGGCGCGAACTTCACCTTCGGGCACCGCGCCGCCGGCACCGTCGAGCGCCTGCCCGAGCTCGGCGCCCCGTACGGACTGACCGCCGAGGGCGTGCCGCTCGTCGAGCTCGACGGGCGAAGGGTCTCGTCCTCGTCCGTGCGCGAGGCCCTCGCCGCCGGCGACCTCGCGTGGCCGCTGGAGGCGCTCGGCCGCCGGTTCGTGCTCGACGGCGAGGTCGTGTCCGGCCACGGCCGCGGCAAGGGCCTCGGGTACCCGACGGCGAACCTGCGCACCTGGCCGCGGCTGCTGCTGCCGGGACAGGGCATCTACGCGGGCGTCGCCGAGCACGGCGACCACCGGTTCCTCGCCGCCATCGACGTCGGCACGAACCCCACGTTCGGCGTCGAGCCGCTGCACGTCGAGGCGTTCCTGCTCGACTTCGAGGATCGGGACCTCCGTGGTGAGCCGCTCGCGATCTCCTTCTGGGAACGCCTGCGCGACGAGGTGCGCTACGACTCCGTCGACGAGCTGATCGAGGCGATCGCCGCCGACGTCGAGCGCACGAGGCAGATCGTGCCGGCCACCGAGACCGGCCGGTGACGGCCGGCCGCCACGCGGCGCGGCGCAGGGTCCCGTTCTGGGCCGTCGTGCTCGCCCTGCTCGTCGCGGCCGCCGGAGCGTTCGTGCTCGTGGACGCCCGGGGGAGAGGATGAGCCGCCGCCGCCGCCCGCCGCCGCCTCGCACGCCTCGTCGCCGGTCCCGACGGCCACCGGGGCGGAGCGCACCGCCACGCCCGAGCCGAAGGGGAGCCTGGTGCTGCACGGGGCGGGGGACGTCAGCCTGGACCCCGGCTACATCTCCACCTACGCCTCGGAGGGCTATGCCTATGCCTGGTCGGGGCTGAACGGGCTGTTCCGCCACGACGACCTCACGGTGGTGAACCTCGAGTGCGCGGTCTCGAACCTCGGCTCGGCGGTCCCGAAGGAGTTCAACTTCCGCGGCGATCCCCGCGCGCTGCCGGCGATGGCCGACGCCGGCGTCGAGGTCGCCAACCTCGGCAACAACCACAGCTACGACTTCGGGCCCGACGCCCTCGTCGACACCGTGAAGAACGTCCGGCGTGCCGGCATCGCACCCGTGGGCGCCGGCGCCACCTCGGACGAGGCGCTCGCGCCCGCGATGTTCGACCTCCAGGGGTGGCGGGTGGCCGTGCTCGGCTTCGACCAGGTCGTCGACCCCTTCCCCGAGGCCGTCGCGACCGGCTCCAAGCCCGGCACCGCGGCCGGGCACGACACGGACCTGATGATCGACGCCGTCCGGGCCGCCGCCGACCGAGCCGACATCGTGATGGTGGACATCCACTGGGGCGTGGAGCTCGACACCCAGCCGCGGGCCGACCAGGTGGCCCTGGGCCACCGGCTGATCGACGCCGGCGCCGACGTGATCTTCGGCGGCCACTCCCACCGCCTCCAGCCGATGGAGACGTATCACGGGCGGCCGATCTTCTACAGTCTTGGCAACTTCGTGTGGCCGAACCTGTCGGTGGCCGGTTCCACCACCGCCGTCGCCGAGGTCACCGTGACGCCGCAGGGCCGGTTCCGCGGACGTCTGCTGCCGGCGTTCATCACCGCGCCCGGCCACCCCGTGCTCCGCTGAGCGTGGAGGCGCGCCTCGGGGGCGCCCCCGCGTTCCCGCTGGTAGGCTTGCTGACCGCATGACGATGACCAAAGACGAGAAGCAGCAGATCATCACCGAGTACGCCCGTTCGGAGGGCGATACGGGTTCCGCAGAGGTCCAGGTGGCGGTGCTGACCACGCGCATCGCCGAACTGACCGAGCACCTCAAGACCCACAAGGCGGATCACCACTCGCGACGTGGACTGCTGATGCTCGTCGGGCGTCGTCGCCGGCTCCTGGACTACCTCCGTCGTGAGGACATCGGCCGGTACCGCGAGCTCATCTCTCGCCTGGGGCTCAGGCGATAGGCACGAACAGCGACGGTGCCCTCGGGGCGCCGTCTCCCGTAGGAGGGATGCGAACGACCTGACCCCGATCATCGGAGGCCGGGACCTACGGTCGGTTATCAGTAGCGGCCCGCCGAGCCGGAAGCAGGAGCGATCCCGCTGACCGGAGGCGCGGCGGCCCACCACTGAGAACTGGCCGGACCCGACCTCCTGTCCCACCGCCCGCGGGCATCCGCGCCCGCGCGCGACATCGTCAACAAGGAGGAAACGGCCCATGGCCATCCACAACCGCACCTGGACCTTCGGGGACCGGGACCTGACGTTCGAGTCGGGCAAGCTCGCGCTCCAAGCGCACGGCGCCGCCGTCGTCACGTACGGACAGACCACGATCCTCGCGACCTGCGTGAGCTCGAAGCCTCGTGAGGGCATCGACTTCTTCCCGCTCACGATCGACGTCGAGGAGCGCATGTACGCCGCCGGCAAGATCCCCGGCAGCTTCTTCCGCCGTGAAGGGCGGCCGTCGGAGACGGCGATCCTCACGTGCCGGCTGATCGACCGGCCGCTGCGGCCGACGTTCCGCGAGGGCTACCGCGACGAGGTCCAGGTCGTCATCACGATCCTGGGCATCGACGGCGAGAACCCCTACGACATCCCCGCCATGAACGGGGCGTCGCTCGCGACCTGCATCGCCGGCCTGCCCTTCGACGGTCCCGTCGGATCGGTGCGCATGGCCCTGATCGACGACGAGTGGGTCGTGAACCCCACGTTCCAGCAGACCGAGGAGGCCACGTTCGACGTGGTCGTCGCCGGCCGCCGCAACGACGCCGGCGAGATCGACATCCTGATGATCGAGGGGGAGGCGCCCGACAACACCTGGTCGCTGCTCGCTGAGGGCGCCACCGCCCCGACCGAGAGCGTCGTCGCGCAGGGCCTCGAGGCCGCCAAGCGCGCGATCTCCGAGGTCGTCGAGATGCAGCTCGAGTTCCTCAAGGAGGTCGACGTCACGCCCCGGCCGTTCGTGCCCTCGCCGCTGTTCGGTGAGGACCTGTACGACCTGGTGGCCGGGTTCGCGAAGGACCGGCTGTCGGCGGCGATCCTGCCCGACAAGGTCGCGCGCGAGCAGGCGCTGAGCGCGCTCAAGGAGGAGACGCGGACCCATGTCGCCGAGAAGCTCGGCGAGGAGACGTTCGCGGCTCGGGCGTCCGAGTTCGGACCCTCGTGGAAGCAGTTGCAGAAGAAGGTCATGCGCAAGCGCGTGATCGACGAGGGCGTCCGACTGGACGGCCGGTCGGCCACCGACATCCGGCCGCTCTCGGCCGAGGTGGGCGTCCTGCCTCGCGCGCACGGCTCGGCGCTGTTCAACCGGGGCGACACGCAGGCGTTGAACGTCACGACGCTCGGCATGCTGCGCATGACGCAGATGATCGACACCCTCGACCTCGAGGACTCCAAGCGGTACATGCATCACTACAACTTCCCGCCCTACTCCACGGGGGAGACCGGCCGCGTCGGCTCGCCGAAGCGCCGGGAGATCGGGCACGGGGCGCTCGCCGAGCGGGCGCTCAAGCCCGTGATCCCCAGCGAGGAGGAGTTCCCGTACGCGCTGCGCCTGGTGAGCGACATCCTCAGCTCGAACGGCTCCACGTCGATGGCGAGCGTCTGCGGTTCGACGCTCTCGTTGATGGACGCCGGCGTGCCGATCAAGGCGCCGGTCGCCGGCATCGCCATGGGCATGATCGCCGACGAGGGCCGGTACGTGACGCTGACCGACATCCTCGGCGCCGAGGACGCCCTCGGCGACATGGACTTCAAGGTCGCCGGCACGCGGGAGTTCGTCACCGCGATCCAGCTCGACATGAAGGTCACCGGCCTGCCGGGCGAGGTGCTGGCGGGCGCGCTGCAGCAGGCGCACGAGGCCCGGCTGATCATCCTCGACGTGATCGAGGACACGATCCCGGTGCCGCGCGAGGAGGTCAACCCCATCGCGCCGCGCATCCTGTCGATCCACATCCCGGTCGACAAGATCGGCGAGGTGATCGGGCCCAAGGGCAAGCGGATCAACGAGATCATCGCGATGACCGGGGCCGACATCGACATCCAGGACGACGGCACGGTGTTCATCGGCTCCCGCGAGGGCGCCGGTGCCGACGAGGCCGCGCGCATGATCGAGGAGATCGCGAACCCGCGCCCGGTGCTGGTCGGCGAGCGCTACACCGGCAAGGTCGTGAAGACGACCACGTTCGGCGCGTTCGTGAACCTCGTGCCGGGACGTGACGGTCTCGTGCACATCTCGAAGCTCGGCAAGGGCAAGCGCCTGTCGAACGTCGAGGACGCCGTGCGCGAGGGCGACACCCTCGAGGTCGAGGTCCAGGAGATCGACGGCCAGGGCAAGATCAGCCTGAAGCCCGTCGGCGAGGAGTGGGACGTGCCGGCCGGCTCCGAGGACGCCTCGGGCGGCGACCGTCGTCCGCCGCGGGACCGCGAGCGTTCGGGCGGTGGCGGCGATCGCTCCGGTGGCGGCGGTGGTGGCGGCGACCGCAGTCGCGGGAAGCGCTTCCGCGACCGCGAGCAGCCCAGCAGCTGACGGATGCCGATCGCTCGAACGGAGTTCTCCTCCGGTCTGCGGGTCGTGACCGAGCGGATGCCCGGCGTCCGCTCGGTCGCGCTCGGCATCTGGGTGCTCGCCGGCTCCCGTGACGAGGAGCCGGCCATCAGCGGCTCCAGCCACTTCCTCGAGCACCTGCTGTTCAAGGGGACCAAGCAGCGGTCGGCCCTCGACATCGCCGAGCAGTTCGACGCCGTCGGCGGCGACCTGAACGCCTTCACCGCGAAGGAGTACACGTGCTACTACGCGCGCGTCCTCGACCGCGACCTGCCGATGGCCGTCGAGCACCTCGCCGACATGCTGCAACACAGCCTGATCCGAACGGCCGACCTCGAGGCCGAGCGGCAGGTGATCCTCGAGGAGATCCACATGCACGAGGACTCGCCCGAGGACGTGGTGCACGACCTCTACACCGAGGTCCTGTGGCCGGCGCATCCGCTCGGCCGCCCGATCCTCGGCACGGCCGCGACGATCGAGGCCGCCACGCGCGACCGCGTGCATCGCTTCTACCGGCGGCACTACGTGCCCGGCAACTTCGTCGTCGTCGCGGCCGGCAACGTGCGGCACGAGGACGTGGTGGCCCTCCTCAAGCGCACCATGGAGACCGGGCGGGCTCTGCGGGACGGGCAGCGCTCCTCGTGGAACGTGCGGCGCGGCGGGACGCCCCCCACGCCCAGCGGCAGGAGCCTCACGAAGCGCCGCAAGACCGAACAGGCGCACATCTGCCTGGGCACCAACGGCCTCGCACGCGACCGACCCCGACCGGTTCGCGTTCATGATCATGAACACGGCGCTGGGCGGCGGCATGAGCTCGCGGCTGTTCCAGAAGATCCGCGAGGAGCGGGGCCTGGCGTACTCGGTGTACAGCTACCACTCGCAGTACACGGAGGCCGGCATCTTCACGGCGTACGCCGGCACGACGCCCGCCCGCGCGCACGAGGTCGTCGGCCTGCTGCGCGACGAGATGCAGGACGTGGGCGCCGGCGGCCTCACCGAGGCGGAGTTCGAGCGCGCGAAGGGGCACGTGAAGGGCTCGCTCGTCCTGTCCCTGGAGGATCCCGGCGGCCGCATGTCGCGCCTGGGCAAGTCCGAGATCTCGCACGGCGAGATCCTCTCGGTCGACCAGACGCTGCGCCGGATCGAGGCCGTGACCCTCGACGACGCCCGTCGCGTCGCCGAGCGCGTCCTGTCGCAACCCATGACGCTCACCGTGCTCGGCCCGTTCGCGTCCGGCGCCTTCCGGGAGCAGGCGGCGTGACGCGCGTCGGCGTCATCGGCGCGTGCGGCCGCATGGGCCGCATGGTCTGCCGCGCCGTCGCCGACGACCCGGACCTGACGCTCGTGGCCGCCGTGGACCGATCGCACGTCGGCGAGCCGATCGGCTCGCTGATCGGCCTGCCCAAGCTCGAGGTCCGCGTCACCGACGAGCTGCACGAGGTGCTGACGGCCGATGCCGAGGTCGCCGTGGACTTCACGCATCCGGACGTGGTGCTGGACGACGTGCGCTGGGCGGTCGAGCACGCCGTCGACATGGTCGTCGGCACCACCGGTCTCACCGACGACGACCTCGAGGAGATCCGGTCGCTGCTCGGGTCCGACACGGCGGAGTCGAGCGTGATCGTGGCGTCGAACTTCGCGATCGGCGCCGTGCTGATGCAGCGCTTCGCCGCCGAGGCGTCCCGCTTCTTCCCGGCCGTCGAGATCATCGAGCTGCACCACGACGGCAAGGCCGACGCGCCGAGCGGCACGGCCCTCGCCACGGTCCGGCGCATCCTCGAGGAACGCACGGGCGATGTCGCTGCCCCGGCGGCCGAATCGATCCCCGGCGCGCGCGGCGCCGACGTCGAGGGCGTGCGCGTGCACTCCGTGCGCCTGCCCGGTCTCGTCGCGCACCAGGAGGTGATCCTGGGCGCGCAGGGCCAGACCCTCACGATCCGGCACGACTCCATGGATCGCGCCTCGTTCATGCCGGGCGTCCTGCTCGCGATCAAGGCCGTCAGCTCGAGGCCGGGGCTCACCGTCGGGCTCGAGCCGCTGCTCGACCAGTCGTGAGCGGCCGGCTCGCCGTCGTCGTCGCGCATCCCGACGACGACACGTTCGGCAGCGCCGGCACCGTTGCGCTGCACGCGGACGAGCCCGGGTTCCGCTTCGTCCTCGTGCACGCGACCAGCGGCGAGGCGGGGGAGATCGCCGATCCCTCCCTCGCGACGCCGGACACGCTCGGCGCCGTCCGCGAGGAGGAGGACCGGCGATCGTGGGTGGCCCTCGGGCGCGAGCCCGACCGGCACGAGTGGTTCCGCTATCCCGATCACGGCGTCGCCGACGCCGACCAGGGTCAGCTCGTCGACCGGATCGCCGCGGTCCTCGCCGAGGAACGTCCCGACGTCGTCGTCACGTTCGGCGCCGACGGCATCACCGGCCACCCCGACCACATCGCCGTGGGCGCCGCCGCGACCGAGGCCTTCCACCGCGTGCGGGAGACCCCGGGCGGGGGCCTCCTCGCCTGATCCACACGGCGCTGCCCCAGCGCGTGATCGACTCGTGGAACGAGCAGTTGGTCGCCGCGGGCCGCGAGCCCATGGACAGCTCGCAGATGTACGTGCCGGGCGGCCGTGCCCGACGAGACGGTGGACCTCGAGGTCGACACGTCCTCGGTCGTGGACCGGGTGATCGCCGCCGCCGCCGAGCACCGCACGCAGGCCGGCGGCCTCGACGACTGGAGCGACGAGCAGATGCGCGACGCGCTCTCGTCCGAGTACGGGGTCGTCGCGTGGCCGCCCCGCGCGCCGGGCTCGCCCGTGCTCACCGACGTGTTCGAGGGACTGCCGGGTCTAGTCCGGCCCGGACGAGCGGCCGTCGAGCCGGATCTCCGCGACCTCGATCCGTCCGTCGTCGTCGAGGGTGATCAGCAGGCCCTCCAGCTCCTCCAGCGGCTCGACCTCGCGGCCGGTGAGACCGAAGCCCGCCCGCTCGACGAGCGGCGTGTGGCTGACGGCGAGACCGGCCGAGCCCGTCCGGCATCTGATCGAGCAGCGCGCGGACCCCCGCCGCCATGCCCTCGGGGCTGCCGCCGCTGGCGTCCTGCCCGCCGAGGCCGGGCACGACCGCGTGGTCGGTGAGCTGGACGCCGGCGCCGCGCAGCACCCATGCGGCCGTCTCGGCCGCCCGCTGGGCAGGTGAGACGAACACCACGTCGTAGCGACGCCCCGAGGTTCGCCCGACGTCCTCGGCATCGGCGCGTCCGGCGGGGGAGAGGCGGTCGGCCTGCGGGTCCCGGCGAGCGTGCCGCCGGAGCTCCAGGGTCTTCACCGGCCCCTCCTTCCTTCGGCGCTTCGCGTATGATGCCGCCTCCATGCCAACCCTACGTCGCTTCGTCGCGCCCGTGGGACTGCTGCTGCTCCTGGTCGCCGGCTGCACCGGCGACGGGAGCTCGGGCGTCTCGACCGGAACGTCCACGTCCTCCCAGACCGCGACCGAGACCGTCCCCGCCTCGTTCACGCCGGGGGAGTTCCGCTACCAGAACGCCGGGCTCGACGTGAAGCTGAACCTCCAGGGGAACACCGGCACGATGGACGTGGACAACCAGAGCGGCTACGCGCTCGGCAAGCCGGACGTGTACGTGCTGGACGGGCTGACGGGCAAGCACATCGACGGCAAGGTCGTGGACGCGCAGCCGATCGAGGACGGCGCGACCGCGAGCTTCCAGGTGCAGTTCCCGCCCGAGGTCACACCGAAGTCGCTCGGCCTGGTCATCCTGCTGTTCGGCAGCGACAACTACGGCGCGTTCGCCCCGGCGTAGCTAGCGGCTCGCCGGCTCGCTCTCGCCGGCCTGCCAGCGCGCCAGCACGAAGATCAGGTCGCTCAGTCGGTTCAGGTAGCGCCGCACCTCGGGGTTGACCTGGCGCATCGGCTCGCGCTCGAGCGCCACCACCTGACGCTCGGCGCGGCGGACCACGCTGCGCGCGACGTCGAGGGCCGCGCTCGCGGGGTTGGCGCCGGGGACGATGAAGACCTCGGGCAGGGGCCGCTGCGCGACGAGATCGTCGATCCGGGCCTCGAGCCGGCGCACCATGTCCTCCGTCACCAGCGACACGCCCTCCTTGAGCTTCCTGCGCTCGCGGGGGTTCGTCGCGAGGTCCGCGCCGACCACGAAGAGCTCCCGCTGCAGGGTGAGCAGATCGGCGGCCAGGGTCTCGTCGTCGCAGAGCGACCGGGCCAGACCGAGCACCGCCACGGCCTCGTCGGTGGTGCCGTAGGCCTCGGTGGCGGGGTCGTCCTTGGGCACGCGGCCGCCGTACAGGAGGCCCGTCGTGCCGTCGTCGCCGGTCGTGGTGTAGATGCGGGGCATCGGAGGCTAGGATAGGGCAACGCCACGCACCCCAGCGTGTGCGCCCACGCGGCCCGGCCGCGAAGGAGGTGCCCGGATGACCGGCAGGTTCGGTTCGGTGATCACCGCGATGGTGACGCCCTTCCGCGAGGACCACGCGGTCGACCTCGACGGCGCCCAGGAGCTCGCCGCCCACCTGCTGGATCACGGCTCCGACGCGATCGTGGTGGCGGGTTCGACCGGCGAGTCGCCGACCCTCACCTACAAGGAGAAGGCCGAGCTGTTCCGCGCCGTCGGCGAGGCCGTGCGCGGCCGCGGGCACCTGATCTGCGGCACCGGCACCTACAGCACCGCGGAGACCCTCGAGCTCACGCAGGCGGCCGAGGACGCCGGCGCGGACGGCCTCCTCGTCGTCACGCCGTACTACAACAAGCCGCCGCAGCGCGGTCTGGTCGCACACTTCGAACGCATCGCCGACGCCACCGACCTGCCGATCATCGCGTACAACATCCCCGGCCGCACGGCGACGCGCATCGAGCACGACACGCTGCTGACGCTCTCGCAGAAGCCCAACATCGTGGCCGTGAAGGACTCCACCGGCGACTTCCAGGGGATCTCGCGCCTGATGTCGGAGGCGCCGGACTTCCAGGTCTATTCCGGCGACGACTGGGCGACGTTCGGCTACGTCTGCCTCGGCGCCGTCGGCGTCGTGTCGGTGGCCTCGCATCTGGTGGGGCCGCAGATCCGCCAGATGATCGAGCTGATCGAGACCGGCGACGTCGCGGCCGCCCGCAAGATCCACGAGTCGCTGAGTCCGCTGTTCAACGCACTGTTCGTCACCAGCAACCCGATCCCGCTGAAGGCAGCCCTGGAGCTCGTGGGCCGGCCGGCAGGCGTCCCGCGCCTGCCGCTCGTCCCCGCCACCTCCGAGGAGCGGGACCGGGTCCGGAAGGCATTGGAGGACGCCGGTCTCCTCTGACACTCGCTGCCGCGTCGTCTTCCTCGGAGGGGTCGGCGAGGTCGGGCGCAACATGGCCTGCCTCGAGCTCGACGGCCGGATCCTCATCATCGACGTGGGCCTGTCGTTCCCCAGCGCCGACATGCACGGCATCGACCTGGTGCTGCCGGACTTCCAGTACGTGCGCGATCACGTCGACCAGGTGGAGGCCGTCGTCCTCACGCACGGCCACCAGGACCACATCGGCGCCCTCGCGTACCTGCTGAGCGAGCTGGAGGAGCTGTCCGGCCTGCCCGTGTACGGCACCGCGTTCACGCTGGCGCTGCTGAAGGGCCAGCTGGAGGAGCACGAGGTCGCCGACCGGTGCGAGCCGATCCTGGCCGTGCCGGGCGAGGCCGCCACGGTCGGCCCGTTCTCCATGCGGTTCCTGCGCGTCACGCACTCGATCCCCGACGGGATGGCCGTCGCCGTCGACACGCCGTTCGGCACGATCCTGCACACCGGCGACTTCAAGATCGACCAGACGCCGCTGGACGGACGGCCGACGGACCTGCACGGCTTCGCGGAGGAGGCGAGCGGCAGCGGCGTGCACCTGCTGCTGTCGGACTCCACGAACGCGGAGGAGGCCGGCTACACCTCCAGCGAACGCAGCGTCGGTCCCGTGCTGCGGCGCATCGTCGAGCAGGCGCCCGGCATCGTGGTGGCGGCCTGCTTCTCGAGCCACATCCACCGGATCCAGCAGATCGTCGACGCC
The DNA here is from genome assembly GCA_963828885.1 of uncultured Actinomycetes bacterium. Classification (GTDB taxonomy): domain Bacteria; phylum Actinomycetota; class UBA4738; order UBA4738; family HRBIN12; genus JALYMB01. Next base: position 481,878 of record CAWHGC010000003.1, on the reverse strand, counting down.
GCCAGGGCCGACGAACGCGTGGTCGCCTTCCTCGGGCGCTCGATGCACACGTCGGTGAACGCGGCGCGCGAGCTCGGACTGCTGCACGTGCCCGATCAGGACATCGTGCTGATCGAGGAGGTCGACCGCCTCGACCCCAGCCGCGTGGTCGTGATCTGCACGGGATCGCAGGGCGAGCCGTACAGCGCCCTGTCGCTCATGGCCGGCCGGTCGCACAAGTTCGTGAAGATCACCGAGGGCGACACGGTCGTGCTGTCCTCGAGCCTGATCCCCGGCAACGAGCCCGCGATCCACCGAGTGGTGGACGCGCTGTACCGGACGGGCGCGAACGTGTTCCACATGCCGGCGGACCCGGTGCACGCGAGCGGCCACGCGGGGCAGGAGGAGCTGCGCCTGATGCTGTCGCTCGTCCGCCCGCGCTGGTTCATCCCGGTGCACGGCGAGCGCCGGCACCTCCAGCACCACGCGCGCCTGGCCATCGAGGTCGGCATCCCGGCCGACCACGTGATCATCTGCGAGGACGGCGACGTCGTGGAGGTGGGCGAGCGGGTGAGCAAGGCCGATCGCGTGCAGGCCGGCATGACCTTCGTCGACGGCCTCGGGATCGGCGACGTGGGCGGCGAGGTCCTGCGGGACCGCCGCAAGCTCGCCGGCGACGGCGTGGTCGTCGTCGTCGTGACGGTCGACGCCCACACGGGGGAGATCGTGGCCGGTCCCGACGTCGTGAACCGGGGGTTCGTGTACGACGAGACCTCGGGCGACATCCTTGAAGAGGCGCGGAAACGCGTCATGCTGTCGATCGAAGAGAGCTCGGAGGCCCACGTGACCGATCCGAGCGTGCTGCAGCAGAACGTCCGCAGGGTCCTCGGGAGGTACTTCTACGAGGTCACCCAGCGGAAGCCGGTGATCCTGCCGGTCATCATGGAGGTGTAGGTGGCCACGAAGACTTCCCCGTCTCGCCGGCCCGCCGCGAAGCGCAGGCCGGCGGCGAGCAAGCGTGCCCGCACGCAAGCGCCGCCCGGCGAAGCGGCGCGGCCCGGCGAAGACCCCGACGCGCCAGATCCTCTCGCCGTGGGCGCGCGACGCCCTCGGCATCGGCCTGGTGGTGCTGGCCGGCCTCGCGGTCCTCTCGGTGTGGGTGGACATGGCCGGGCCGGCGGGGCGCGGCCTCGCGTGGCTGCTGGCGGCCGGCTTCGGCGTGGCGGCGGTGCTGTTCCCGCTGGTCGGCGCGTGGTGGGGCATCGTGCTGCTGCGCGACGTCGCGCGCGAGGACCGCGTCCGCATGTTCATCGGCTTCCTCGTCCTCGGCGCCGGAGTGCTCGGCATCGTCTCGCTCCTGCGCGGCAACCCGAGCGTCGCGTCCGGCTACACGGGCGTGCACGACGCTGCGGGGCTCGTCGGCGCCGCCGCCGCGTGGCCGCTGTCGCGCGTGCTCTCGACGTACGGAGCGTTCGTCGTCTGCCTCGGACTCGCCGTCCTCGGGCTCCTCATCTTCACCGGCACGCCGATCGCCACCGTCATCGAGCGGATCGGCGAGCTGCGGGCCGAGCGCGCCGAGCGCGATCCCGTCGGGACCGCGCGGGTCGAGGCGCCCGAGCCCGTGGCGGAACCGCGCCGACGGCGCTCGATCCGCGAGGCGCTCGGCTTCGACGAGCTGCCCGACGAGGAGCCGGCGCCGGTCGTCGTGATCCCCGACGCGGATCAGGTCGAGCTCGGCTACCCGGAGGATCTGGTGGAGGAGCTCCAGGCGCCCGTCGAGGGGCACCGCGGAGCAGGGAACCGCGGCCGCAGGGTCTCGACCCCGGCCGGCGACTACCGGCTGCCGCCGATCGACCTGCTGCGGACGGCGCCGGCGTCCACCGCCGACGGCCGGGCACAGGACGAGGTCATGGAGGCGCTCGAGCGCACGCTCGTCACCTTCGGCGTCGCGGCGCGCGTGACGGGCGCGCACCGGGGTCCCACCGTCACGATGTACGAGGTCGAGGTCGCCGCCGGCACGAAGGTGCAGAAGGTGCTGAGCCTGTCCAGCGACATCGCGTACGCGCTCGCCACGCCGGACGTCCGCATCATCGCGCCGATCCCCGGCAAGTCGGCGATCGGCATCGAGGTGCCGAACAAGCACCGCGACTTCGTGATGCTCGGCGACATCCTGCGCTCGAAGGCGGCGCGCGAGGCGACGCATCCGCTCACCGTCGCCCTCGGCAAGGACGTCCACGGCCGCGCGCAGATGGTGAACCTCGCCACGATGCCGCACGTGCTGATCGCCGGCGCCACGGGCGCCGGCAAGTCCAGCCTCGTCAACAGCTTCATCACGTCGATCCTCATGCGCGCCACACCCGACGACGTGCGGATGGTGCTGATCGACCCGAAGCGGGTCGAGCTCAGTCACTTCGCCGAGGTCCCGCACCTGATGACGCCGGTCATCGTGCACCCGAAGCGCGCGACCGAGGCCCTCGAGTGGATCGTGCGCGAGATGGAGATGCGCTACGAGACGCTCGCGACGGTCGGCGTGCGCGACATCGACGGCTACACGGAGGGGTTGCTGGCGGGGACGCTGCGCCTGCCGCTCGGCCAGGAGGAGCGGTACGAGCACATGCCGTACATCGTCGTCGTGATCGACGAGCTCGCCGATCTCATGATGGTGGCGCCGCGCGCGGTGGAGGACGCGATCTGCCGGATCGCGCAGATGGCGCGCGCCGTCGGCATCCACCTGGTCGTGGCCACGCAGCGCCCGAGCGTCGACGTCGTGACCGGCCTCATCAAGGCCAACATCCCCAGCCGCATCGCGCTGATGACCTCGAGCCAGGCGGACTCGCGCGTCGTGCTGGACCAGAACGGCGCCGAGAAGCTCGTCGGCCACGGCGACATGCTGTTCGCGCCGGCGAACGCCTCCAAGCCCGTCCGCCTGCAGGGCGCCTGGGTCACCGAGGCCGAGATCCACGAGGTGAGCGGGTTCATCCGCGAGCAGCGCGAGGTCGCCTACGACCACCACGTCGAGGGGCTCGGGCCTGCCGCCCTCGGAGGCGGAGCTCGCGTCGTCCGGTCTCGGCGACGACGACGACCTGATGAACCAGGCGGCACAGCTCGTGATCCGGTCGCAGCTCGGCTCGACGAGCATGCTGCAGCGCAAGCTGAAGGTGGGCTTCGCACGCGCCGGCCGGCTGATGGACCTGCTCGAGGAGCGCGGCGTCGTCGGGCCGAGCCTCGGGTCGAAGGCCCGCGACGTCCTCATCACGATCGAGGAGTGGGAGGAGCGCCGCTCTGCCTGATCGTCCCCGGGCGGTCGGGCCGGGGGTCGGCAGCGCCGACCCGAGCCCGCCGCCGGGCTCGCTCGCGGCAGCGGTGCGCGCGGAGCCGCTGCTCGTCGGCATCGTCATCGCATACGTGGTGGGCTGGACCGCGTACGGCCTCGCCGTAGACGCGCACGCCACCTGGGCCTATCTCGGCACGATGATCGTGCTGATCGCGGCGATCGCGGCCGTCCATGTGCGCGTGGGCCTCTCGCGTCCGGTGCTGTGGACGCTCTGCGCCTGGGGGTTCGCGCACATGGCGGGCGGCCTCGTCGACGTCGGCGACGGGGTCCTGTACAACGCGTCGCTCGGCCTTCCGCTCCTGCGGTACGACCGCGTCGTGCACGCGATCGGGTTCGGGACGGCCGCCGTCGCGTGCTGGCAGGCGCTCCGCGTCGATCCATCCCGCCGTGCCGCTGACGCCGGGGATCGCCGTGCTCGTGGCGTTCATGGGGATGGGCGTCGGCGCCCTCAACGAGGTCGTCGAGTTCTTCGCCAGCCGCACGTTCGCCGCCAACGTCGGCGGATACGTCAACACGGGCTGGGACCTGGTCGCGAATCTGATCGGGTGCGCGGTGCGGCGTCGGTGCTGTTCGTGCGGGAACGGGCACGCCGACCGCAGCCGGTCTGACGCCCTACAGCGCGCCGACGCGGCGGTGGATGTGCAGCAGCGAGTCCACGTGTTGCGGCGGGTCGATCATCAGGTTGCCGGTCACGCCGACCTGGGTCTGCCAGTACGCGAAGACGGCCCCGGGGCTCCACCCGCGGTCGATCGCGTGGCGGTAGCTGCGCGCCATCTCGCTGCCCGTCCACAGCGCGTCGGGGCTCACGACGAACCCGCCCCGCTCGGAGTCGTCCGACAGCCAGAAGGCACCCACGACGCCCCACGACCCGTCGTCGAGGTCGCCGGAGGCCAGCAGACACACCGCCGGCCCCTCCGTGATGACGCTCAGCACGGTCGGCCGCGAGTCGATCGTCGACAGCGGATGGACGGGCGCGGGCTCGAACCGGGGGACCATGTGGCCAATCTAGCCGCACCGCACGCGCAGCGCAGCGGGCGTTCGGGTGATACCCGTGGTGTCGTCGGACCTAGGTCCTGCGCCGATCCTCGACCGTGATCGCCCATCGCTCGTGGTCGCGCCAGCGGCCGGCGACCTTCAGGTACCGGGGCGAGAGCCCCTCGAGGCGGAAGCCGCACCGGCGCACCAGCGCGATCGACGCGGCGTTGCCGGGCTGCACGTTCGCCTCCAGCCGGTGCAGGCCGAGGGTGCCGAACGCGTACCGCACCGTCAGGTCGAGACCCTCGCGCATGAGGCCGTGTCCGGCGTGCGGCTCGAACGCGTAGTACCCGAGGTACCCGCTGCGGAACGGGCCCAGCACGATCTGCGAGATCGTGATGGCGCCGGCCAGCGATCCGTCGTCGTTGGTGCACACGAGGAAGCCGTGGGTGTTCGCCTGGCGGACACGGTGCAGGTAGGCGGCGAACGCCTCGTCGTCGCCGGGCGGCTCCACCCAGCTGCCGTGCAGCCGGCGGCTGCGCCGGACCGCCTCGAGGAACTCCTCCCGGTCGCGCGCGCCCGGATGCCGGAGGTGCACGTGCTCACCCTGCGCCAGCGCGCCGCCCATCGTCTCACCGCCCCGCCCGCCCGATGCGCCGCCCGCCCGTCAGTTCCCGGCGCGCTCGAAGGCCTCGGCCACCGTCTGCAGCGCCTCGTCGCGGTCGGCGAAGCCCTCGGTGCCGACGGGCTTGTGCTCGAGCTGCTTGTAGACCTGGAAGAAGTGCTCGATCTCGTTCAGCAGGTTCTCGTTGAGGTCGCCGAGGTGCTCCACCTGGGACCACATCGGGTCGCGGAGCGGCACGCACAGGATCTTCTCGTCGGGGCCCTTCTCGTCGCGCATGCGGAACATGCCGACGGCACGAACGCGGATCCGGCACCCCGGGAAGGTGGGCTCGCCGACGAAGACGAGCGCGTCGAGCGGGTCGCCGTCGCCGCCGAGCGTGCCCTCGATGAACCCGTAGTCGGCCGGGTACTGCATGGAGGTGAACAGCATCCGGTCGAGCATGATCCGGCCCGTCTCGTGGTCGAGCTCGTACTTGTTGCGCGAGCCCTTCGGGATCTCCACCATGACGATGAGGGTGCCGGCGTCGTCCACGGGGCCAGTCTACCGAGCGACCCGAGCCCGCACGATCCCGGCTATCCTGGCCGTTCGGACGCTCACGGGCGGAGGCGAGTTGCAGGAAGTGATGGGGGTCGGTTCGGCCCTTCGGAAGGCGCGGACGAAGCGGGGCCTCACGCTCGAGGAGGCCGCCCGCGACACCCGCATCCGCGCCGACCTCCTCGGCGCCCTCGAGGACGAGGACTTCGACCGTCTGATGGGCGATGTGTACGTCCGGGGCTCGCTCCGCTCCTACGCCCAGTACCTGGGGCTGAACCCCGACAAGGTGATCGAGCTCTACGCCCGCCACGCGGACGAGCCCGAGCCGCAGCGCCGCCCCGCCTCCCCGATGGGCGGCGTCGAGCGGGTCATGACGGCCTCGCGCTTCCGGGACAACCAGCGGCTGATCGTGCTGGGCGCCCTGACGCTGCTCGTGCTCGCGGTGGTGGTGGGCGTGCTGTCGCGTCAGCGCACGGCGCCCGAGCCGGCCGCGCTGCCCACACAGGTGCAGCAACCCGAGCTCGACCGGAGCATCACCGCCGACCTCGTCGCCAACCGCGACGGCGCGCAGGTGACGGTGACGATCGACGCCGGGACGCCGCAGACGATCACGCTCGCCGACGGCGAGGCGCAGTCGTTCGAGGCCTCGTCGTCGCTCGTCGTGCGCATCGCCGACGGGGGCAGCGTCCACCTCTCGGTGAGCGGCGTGGACAAGGGATCCCCCGGTACGCCCGGCACGCCGTGGGAGGAGCGGTTCAGCTTCGAGACGGAGGGGTCGACCCCATCGCCCGCCGGATGACCCGGCGCCTCGCGGAGATCCCGTCGAGGTGAGAGCGGAGCTGGTCGGTGTCGGCACCGAGCTGCTGCTCGGGCAGATCGCGAACACGAACGCGCAGTGGATGTCGGACCGCCTCGCGTCGATCGGCGTCGACGTGCTGCACCACCAGGTCGTCGGCGACAACCTCGACCGGATCCAGGAGGTGCTCGGGCTCGCGCTCGAGCGATCCGACGTCGTGCTGGTCACCGGCGGCCTCGGCCCGACCGAGGACGACATCACGCGCGACGCCCTCGCCGCCATGCTCGGCGTCGGCATGCGCCGGCATCCGGAGATCGAGCAGCTCCTGCGGTCGAAGTTCGATCGGTTCGGCGGCGGCGGGATGCCGGAGAGCAATCTCCGTCAGGCCGACGTCCCCGAGGGCTGCCGGTACATCGTGCCGATCCGAGGCACGGCGCCGGGGCTGATCGCCGAGTTCTCCGACGGCGGGCGGATCTACGCGATGCCGGGCGTCCCCGCCGAGATGATGGAGATGATGGAGAACACGGTGCTGCCGGAGCTCGCCGCGCGCTCCGGCCCGTCGGCGCTCGTCTCCCGAACGATCCGCTGCACCGGCATCGGGGAGTCGCGCGTCGCCGAGCTCCTGCGCGACCTGTTCACGACGCTGACGAACCCGACGGTCGCGTACCTCGCGTCCCTCGGCGAGGCGAAGGTGCGGCTGACGGCGAAGGCGGCGACGGCCGAGGAGGCAGAGCGCATCATCGCGCCGGTCGCCGACGAGGTCGTGCGCCGCCTCGGCGACACGGTCTTCAGCACCGACGACGAGTCCCTCGAGCAGGCCGTCGCACGGCTGCTGCGCGAACGGGGCCGCACGCTCGCGACGGCGGAGTCGCTCACGGGCGGCGGCGTGGCCGAGCGGATGAGCCGCGCTCCCGGCTCGTCCGCGAGCTTCGTCGGCGGCGCGGTGACGTACACGCCCGAGGCCAAGGAGCGGGTGCTGGGCGTGAGCCGGGCCACGCTCGACGGTCCCGGGGTGGTGAGCGAGGCCTGCGCGCGCGAGATGGCGGCCGGCGCCCGGGCGCTGTTCGGCGCCGACGTCGCGGTGTCGCTGACCGGCGCCGCCGGGCCCGAGCCGCACGGCGGCGCCGAGCCGGGCACCGTGTGGATCGGCCTCGACGCCGACGGCGTGCAGCACGCGCGCGGGTACGTCTCGAGGGGCGAGCGGGAGCAGGTCCGGCGATGGGCCGAACAGGCGGCGCTGGATCTGGTCCGGCGCCACCTCGAGGGCCGGCCGCTGCCCGCCTCGGACCTCTGAGCCGATGGCCGGATCCCGGCGGCTGTTCGTCGGCCTCGAGGTCCCGCCCGAGGTCCGCGCCGCCGTCGAGGCCGCGTTCGCCCCGTGGCGGGCGGCGCTGGGCGGGCGGCGGTGGGACGTCAGGTGGGTGCCGCCGGAGAACCTGCACGTCACGGTCCGATTCCTCGGCCCGGTGCGCCCCGAGCAGGTGGACGAGGTCGTGGCGGCCGCCGGGGCGGCGGCGGCGACGGTCGGGCCGTTCCGGACCAGGCTCGACGGCGTCGGCGCCTTCCCGTCGCCGGCCCGCGCGCGGGTGCTGTGGGCGGGCCTGGACGACCGTCCCGGGCGGATGGCCGGCCTCGCGCTGGCGCTCGACGCCGCCTTCGCGCCCGCGTTCCGGCCCGAGGTCCGCGCGTTCCGCCCGCACCTCACGGTCGGCCGCTGCGACCCGCCGGCGCACCTGCCCGCCGCCTTCGAGGAGACCCCGATCGATCCGGTGCCGTTCGAGGTCGTGCGCGCCGTGCTGTTCGAGAGCGTGCCGGGCCGGGGCGGGCCGCCCCGCTACGAGGCCCTCGCCGAGCATCCCCTGGCGGGGTAGGAGCCGCTTCCGCCGAGATGCTTGCGGTCGAACATCTGTTCGGGTACGGTGTTCGCCGTCGCGCGCCCGAACGGATCGGGCCGCCAAATGACAGGGGTGTAACCTATGTCGTACCAGCCTCCTAAGGTGCGTTCGTCCGACAAGGAGTTCGCCGGCACCGTGGCACGGTGGGCTCGAGGGGAGAAGGAGGATTCGCGGATGGACCGGGACAAGATGCTCGACGTCACGCTGCAGCAGATCGAGAAGCAGTTCGGCAAGGGCGCCGTCATGAAGCTGGGGGAGCACCCCATGGGTGCCGGCATCTCGGTGATCCCGACCGGCGCGCTCGCCCTCGACATCGCGCTCGGCGTCGGCGGCATCCCCCGCGGTCGCATCGTGGAGGTCTACGGCCCCGAGGGCTCGGGCAAGACCACGGTCTGTCTGCACATGATCGCGGAGGCGCAGCGGCAGGGTGGCATCGCGGCGTTCATCGACGCCGAGCACGCCCTCGACCCGACCTACGCGCGCGAGCTCGGGGTCGACATCGACGAGCTGCTCGTGTCGCAGCCGGACTCCGGCGAGCAGGCCCTGGAGATCGCCGACATGCTGGTGCGATCGGCGGCGCTCGACATCGTGGTCATCGACTCGGTCGCCGCCCTCGTGCCGCGCGCGGAGATCGAGGGCGAGATGGGCGACACGCACGTGGGCCTGCAGGCCCGGCTGATGTCGCAGGCCATGCGCAAGCTCGCCGGCACGCTCAGCAAGTTCGACACCTCCGCGATCTTCATCAACCAGCTCCGCGAGAAGATCGGCGTGATGTTCGGCAGTCCCGAGACCACGCCGGGTGGCCGCGCGCTGAAGTTCTACTCGTCGGTGCGTCTCGACGTCCGCAAGATCGAGAACCTGAAGGACGGCACGGAGGTCGTCGGCTCGCGCACCCGCGTGAAGGTCGTGAAGAACAAGGTGGCGCCGCCCTTCCGCCAGTGCGAGTTCGACATCATGTACGGCAAGGGCATCTCCACGGAGGGTTCGCTGCATCGACGTGGGCGTCGACCTCGAGATGGTGAAGAAGGCCGGCGCGTGGTTCACCTACGAGGGCGAGCAGTTGGGCCAGGGCCGCGAGAACGCGCGCCAGTTCCTCGCCGAGCACATCGACATCCGTGACGAGATCGACCGCAAGATCCGCGAGGCGGTCGGCCTCACCAGCTTCGGCGCCGAGGGGGAGGAGACCCCGATCGAGATCGTGCCCGACGTCGTCCTCGCCGACGGGGAGCCGCCGGCGGCGAAGGCGAAGACGCGCGAGCCGGCCACCAGCTGACGTGACGGCGCAGGCCCGGTCCCCGGATCAGCGGCGGACCACCAAGGCGACCCCGAAGAGCTGCCACGAGCGGGCCCTCGGACTGTTGGCCGTGCGACCACGCAGCCGCCGGGAACTGGAGCTGCGGCTCCTCGGAGCAGGGTTCCCGGAGGCGGAGGTGGCGGAGGTCCTGGGACGTCTCGAGGCCGTCGGCCTCGTCGACGACCGGGCCTTCGCCCGGTCGCTCGCCGAGCACGCCTTCGGGAACCGACGGGCCGGGGAGCGGTCCGTCCGTTCGGCCCTGTCCGGCAAGGGCGTGGCCCCCGAGGTCGTCGCCGCCGCGATCGAGGAGTTCGGGGGCGACGAGGAGGCCCGGGCGCTCGAGCTGGCCCGGTCGCGCGCCGGCCGCCTCGGGTCGTTGCCGCCCGAGCGTGCCTACGCCCGGCTGGTGGGACTCCTCGCACGACGGGGATACCCGCACGCGGTCGCGCGGCAGGCAGCCCGACAGGCCCTCGAGGTCGACGTCCCCGACGACTGAGGGACGACCGAGCGGAGGAGCGGGGATCCGACGAGCCCCGGCTGAACGCCGTTCAGCGCTTGCCCGTGCGTGCGCCAGGTCGTAGCATCGATGAACTTGAGAGGAATATCCGACCAACCGACCGTTCACCCAGGCCTGTGCGCGAGCTCACCTCCAACCACCTGATGCAGACGACGACCACGGAGCACGAACGACCCTTGGCTCGGCCCGCTCCGTAGATCACTCACGCCACGCCCCGGACGACCGGATCCATCGGATCCTCTCCCTGACGATGCAGATCGGGAGGCATGATGGTCCCTCTGGTGGCAGCCCTCGGCGGCCTGGCCCTCGGCGCGGCGGCGATGTACGTCGTGCGGAGCGTCCATCGCCGCACAGAACACGCAGAGCGCGGAGTCGCGCGCCCGGCACGTGGTCCTCGACGCGGAGCGCGAGGCCGAGACGGTCGTGAAGCAGTCCCTGACGGAGGTCAAGGACGAGATCGCCGGCATGCGGCGCGAGGCCGAGGAGGACGCCCGGGTCCGCCGGGAGGAGCTCGCCCGGCAGGAGCGCCGGATGGCGCAGGCGGAGGAGGACCTTCGGGTCGAAGCTCGCCGCCGCCGACCGACGGGCCTCGGACCTGGACGACCGGGACGAGAAGCTCCACTACGTGCGCGAGCAGCTCGAGCGCGCCACGCAGCTCCACACGGCCCAGCTCGAGCGGATCGCGGCCATGACCGCCCACGAGGCCCGTGAGCAGCTCATGGCCCACATCGTCGACGACGCCAAGCGGGCCGCCATGGCGCAGGTCCGCGAGATCGAGCAGCGCGCACGGGAGGAGGGGGAGGAGCGCGCCCGCAAGATCGTGACGATCGCGATCCAGCGGGTGGCCTCGGAGCAGACGGCGGAGTCGACCGTCAGCGTCTTCAACCTCCCCTCCGACGACATGAAGGGCCGCATCATCGGCCGCGAGGGCCGCAACATCCGGGCCTTCGAGGCGACGACCGGGGTGAACCTCATCATCGACGACACGCCGGAGGCCGTCGTGCTGTCCTGCTTCGACCCGGTGCGCCGCGAGACGGCCCGGATGACCCTCGAGAAGCTCGTCGCCGACGGCCGCATCCACCCGGCGCGCATCGAGGAGGTGCACGAGCGCTCGCAGCGTGAGATCGACGAGCAGATCCGCCGCGCGGGCGAGGACGCGGTCGCCGACGTCGGCATCACCGACATCCACCCGGAGATGATCAAGCTGCTGGGCCGGCTCCAGTACCGCACCTCGTACGGGCAGAACGTCCTCAAGCACCTCGTGGAGTCGGCGCACGTCGCCTCGGCCATCGCGAGCGAGATCGGCGTCGACCCGGCCATCACGAAGCGGGGCGCGTTCCTGCACGACATCGGCAAGGCCGTCACGCACGAGGTCGAGGGCTCGCACGCCATCATCGGCGCCGAGATCGCGCGGCGCCTGAAGGAGGACCCCGAGGTCGTCCACTGCATCGAGTCTCACCACGGCGAGGTCGAGCAGCACTCGATCCACGCGGTGCTGGCCCAGATCGCCGACGGCATCAGCGGCGGACGCCCCGGCGCGCGCCGGGAGAGCCTCGAGACCTACGTGAAGCGGCTGGAGCGCCTGGAGGAGATCTGCACGGCGTTCACGGGCGTGGAGAAGACCTTCGCCATGCAGGCCGGCCGCGAGGTCCGCGTGATGGTCGTGCCCGGCGACGTCGACGACCTGGCCGCCCAGGTGATGGCACGGGATATCGCCAAGCAGGTCGAGGAGGAGCTCCAGTACCCGGGCCAGATCAAGATCACGGTCGTGCGGGAGTCGCGTGCCGTGGAGTACGCCAGGTAGCCTCGTGGGAGTGGAGCGCCGTTACCTGATCCGCACCTTCGGGTGCCAGATGAACGAGCACGACTCCGAGCGGATCGCCGGGGTGTTGCAGGCCGACGGCCTGTCGCCGACCGAGGACGTCGCGCAGGCGCGAGGTCGTGGTGCTCAACACGTGCGCGATCCGCGAGAACGCGGACAACCGGCTGTACGGCAACCTCGGCCATCTGAAGCCGGCGAAGGACCGCAACCCGCGCCTGCGCATCGTGGTGGCCGGCTGCCTCGCGCAGAAGGACCAGGGGTTGATCCAGACGAAGGCCCCCTGGGTCGACGTCGTCATCGGCACGCACGCCCTGCCGCAGCTGCTGGAGCTGCTCCGCCAGTCCGAGGTCGACGGCCCGCAGATGGACGTCCGCGAGGCGACCGAGACCTTCCCGAGCGGGCTCCCGGCCGTGCGGGGCGACGCCTTCCGGGCCTGGGTGTCCATCGCGCCCGGGTGCGACAACGCCTGCACGTTCTGCATCGTTCCGCTCGTGCGAGGCCCGCAGCGCTCCCGTTCGATCGGCGACATCCTCGCCGAGGTGCAGGGGCTGGCCGCGAACGGCGTGGTCGAGGTCACCCTCCTCGGGCAGAACGTGAACACCTACGGCCGCGACATGACGGTGCCGGGTTCGAGCCGCCGCCCGCTGTTCGCTCGGCTCCTGCGCGAGGTCGGAGCGGTCGACGGCATCCGCCGCGTGCGGTTCACGAGCCCGCACCCGCACGACTTCACGCCCGACGTCCTCGACGCCATGGCGGAGACGCCCTCGGTGTGCGAGCACATCCACTTCCCGCTCCAGTCGGGCTCGGACCGGATCCTGCACGCGATGCGCCGCTCGTATCGGAGCGACCGCTACCTCGCGTGGCTGGACCGGATCCGCGAGACCGTCCCCGAGGTCGCCGTGTCGACCGACATCATCGTCGGGTTCCCCGGCGAGACCGAGGAGGACTTCGGCGGCACCCTGCGCGTCGTCGAGGCCGCCCGCTTCGACTCCGCGTACACGTTCCAGTACTCGCCGCGGCCGGGCACGCGCGCGGCGACCCTCCCGGACCAGGTGCCGAAGGAGGTCGTGCAGGAACGCTTCGACCGCCTCGTCGACCTGCAGACGCGGATCTCGAGCCAGCGCTCGGCCGCGCAGGTCGGGCGCACCCTCGAGGTCCTGGTCGAGGGCGCCGGCCGCCGGGGCGGGTCCACGCAGTCCCGCACCCGGACGAACCGCATCGTGCACCTCGGCACCGAGCATCCGGCCGGGACCTTCCTCGACGCGCGGATCACGTCGGCCGCCGCCCACCACCTGGCCGGCGATGTCGTCGCCGCCGTCCCGGCCTGAACGTGACCCCGCTGCTCGCTCTGGTCGGCCCGACCGCGTCGGGCAAGACCGAGGCCGGCATCGCGCTCGCGCTGGCGTTCGGCGCCGAGGTCGTATCGGTCGATTCCATGCTGGTGTACCGGGGGATGGACGTCGGCACGGCGAAGCCCTCGACGGCCGAGCGCCGTGTCGTGCCGCACCACCTGATCGACGTCGCCGAGCCGTCGGAGCCGTTCTCGGTCGCGCGGTATCAGGAGCTCGCTCGGGCGGCCGTCGCCGACATCGAGGCCCGGGGCCGGCCGCCGCTCCTGGTCGGCGGGTCCGGGCTGTACCTCCGAGCGGTCGTCGACGACCTCGAGATCCCCGGCACGGATCCGGCGACGCGCGCCGACCTCGAGCGCGAGGCCGACGCTCTGGGCGCCGCCGGGTTGTACCGGCGCCTGGTGTCGGCGGACCCGGTCGCGGCGGCGAAGATCGAGCCGGGCAACGTCCGCCGCACCGTGCGCGCCCTCGAGGTCGCCGCGGTCACGGGCCGGTCGTTCTCGGAGTTCGCGACGGCGTGGGACGAGTACCCCGCCGGACGCGTGCGGGCCGTCGGCGTGGAGCTCCCGCGCGAGGTCCTCGCCGACCGCGTCGGCCGTCGCGTCCGGACGATGCTCGAGGCCGGCCTGCTCGAGGAGGTGCGCGGGCTCCTCGATCGTGGGCTGGGCGGCTGGCTCACCTCGAGCCGGGCCATCGGCTACGCTGAGATGGCCCGCCACCTGCAGGGTGAGGTGTCCATCGAGGAGGCGGTCGCCGCCACCGAGCGGCGCACGAAGAACCTCGCGCGGCGGCAGATGGCCTGGTTCCGGCGGGACCCGCGCATCCACTGGGTCGCAGCGGGACCGGGCGGGGCGATGGAGGTCCTGGACGAGCTCCGCACGGAGCTGGAGGCGCGATGACGGACGAGCTCCGGTTCGCGAAGTACGAGGGGACCGGCAACGATTTCGTGATGGTCGTCGACCTCGAGGACGAGCGTCCGATCGCGCGCCGACGAGGCGGTCCGGCTCTGCGACCGGCGGTTCGGGATCGGCGCCGACGGCCTGATCCGCATCGTGCGATCGGGCGACGCCGCCCTGTTCATGGACTACCGCAACGCCGACGGCAGCCTCGCCGAGATGTGCGGCAACGGGGTGCGGTGCGTTGCCGCCCTCGCGCGCGACGCCGGGCTGATCGACATGACGGCCTTCGACGTGGCGACCCGCGCAGGCATCCGGCGCGTCGACCTGCTCGCGGACGGCCGGATCTCGGTCGAGATGGGGCACCCCGCCTTCGCGAAGTCGGCGATCCCGATGCGAGGGCCCGCGTGGGAGACGTTCCTCGCCGAGCCGTTCGACATCGGCGGCGGCACGACGGTGAAGGCGAGCGCGCTGTCGATGGGCAACCCGCACCTCGTCCTGCTGATCGAGGACGACCCGGATCGCTACCACGTGAGCCACATCGGCCCCGCGCTCGAGCACCACGAGCTCTTCCCCGAGGGGACGAACGTCGAGTTCGCGCACGTGACGAACGAGGCGATCGTCACGCGCGTGTGGGAGCGCGGGTCGGGCGAGACGATGGCGTGCGGCAGCGGCGCGTGCGCGGTGGCCGTCGCCGCCAACGAGGCCGGCCTCGCGCCGGCGCGGACCATGGTGCGCTTCCCCGGCGGCGACCTCGAGGTCGAGCGCCGCGAGGACGGCGAGGTCCTGCTGACCGGGCCCGCCTCCCGCGTCTTCGAGGGCGCGGTGGACCCCGCCGCGCTGCGGTGACGGACCTCGCCGAGCGGTTGCTCTCGCGGACCCTCGCGCTCGTCGACATCGCGTCGACGAGCGGCGACGAGGCCGAGATCCTCGAGGCGCTGGAGGTGCCCGGCCTGCTGCCGGTGCAGGACGCGGGGGACTCCGTGCGCTGGTTCGGTCCGGCCGCGCGCCGCGGCGGATGCACCGCTCGTCCTGCTCGCCGCGCACGTCGACACGGTGCCCCCGAACGGGAACCTGCCCGGGCGCCGCGAGGGCGACGAGGTCATCGGCCGCGGGGCGGCCGACATGAAGGGAGCCGTCGCCGTGATGGAGGCGCTGGCGGCCGACCTCGCGGCCGGGCCGGAGCTCGCCGTCGACGTGGGGTTGCTGTTCTTCGGCCGCGAGGAGCTGCCCATCACGCAGAGCGCGCTGCTGCCGCTGTTCGAGCGCTGCCCGTCGATGCGGGAGGTCGACCTCGCCGTCGTGATGGAGCCGACGGCCAACGCGCTGGAGATCGGATGCCTCGGCAACCTGAACGCGGTCGCGAGGTTCCACGGCACGACCGCGCACAGCGCGCGGCCGTGGCTCGGCGCCAACGCGATCCACGCGGCCGTGGCGGGACTGGAGCCGGTGGCGTCGTCGGTGCCGAACGACGTGACGGTCGACGGGCTCACGTATCGCGAGGTCGTGAGCGTGACGACGGTCCACGGCGGGCTGGCCGCCAACGTGGTGCCCGACCTCGTGGAGGCGCACGTGAACTACCGCTACGCACCCGGCACCGCGCCCGAGGGGGCCGAGGCGTCCCTTCGGGCCATGCTGCCCGGTGCGGATCTCGAGGTCGTCGGCAACGCGCCGCCCGGTCCGGTGAACGCCGCCGACCCCCTCGTGGACCGGCTGCGCCGCACCGGCTCGCTCGAGGTCCGCCCGAAGCAGGCGTGGACGCCCGTCGCCGAGTTCGCCACGATCGGCGTGAGCGCGGTCAACTTCGGGCCCGGCGACCCCGGGTACGCTCATGCGGACGACGAGCGGATCGACGCGGGCGCGCTGGTCCGCTCCTACGAGGTCCTGTCCGCCTACCTGGCGAGCGGGGGAGGCTAGGGAGTCGTGGGTGAGGTCCTGTCCGTCTACCTGGCGGGCGAAGGAGGCTAGGGAGTCGTGGTGCATCTGTCGCCGGGGATCCGCTCGATGGAGGCGTACCCGTTCGAGGAGCTCGACCGCCGGAAGGCCGCCGCCCTCGCCGCCGGACGTGAGGTGATCGACTTCGGCGTCGGCGACCCGCGCGAGGTCACCGCCCCGCTGATCCGCGACGCCCTGCGCGAGGCCGTCGAGCCCATCTCGTCGTACCCGCGCGCGGCCGGCCTGCCGGAGCTGCGCGAGGCCGTCGCCGGATGGGTGCGCCGCCGGTTCGGTGCGGCGCTCGACCCCGACACGCAGATCCTGCCGACGCTCGGCTCCAAGGAGCTCGTGTTCTCCCTCGCGCAGGCCGTGCTGGACCCGGCCGGGGGACGCGACCTCGCGGTCGTCACCGCGCCCGGCTACACGATCGCGGAGCGCGGCGCGCGGTTCGCGGGCGGCTCGGTGCTGCGCCTGCCCCTGCGCGAGGCCGCCGGCTTCCTGCCCGATCTCGAGGGCGTCGACCGCGCCACGTGGGAGCGCACCGCGCTCCTGTGGCTGAACTACCCGAACAACCCCACCGGCGCCGTCGCGCCCCTCGCGTTCCTGCGCGAGGCCGCCGACCTCGCGCGCGAGCACGGGTTCCTGCTCGCGTGCGACGAGGCGTACAGCGAGCTGTGGTTCGACGAGCCGCCGGCAGGGGGACTCCAGCTCGATGACCTGACGAACGTGCTCGTGCTGAACACGCTGTCGAAGCGCTCGTCGATGACCGGGTACCGCAGCGGGTTCGCGGCCGGCGACCGCGACATGATCGCCGCCCTGAAGGCGCTGCGCCCGAGCGTCGGCGTGACGCCGCAGGAGTTCGTGCAGCGCGCGAGCGTCGCCGCGTGGAACGACGAGGCGCACGTGGAGGAGAACCGGCGGCGGTACGCCGCGAAGCGCCGGGTGTTCCTCGAGCTGTTCGAGGACCGCCGGGTGCGGGTCGCCGGCAGCGAGGCCACCTTCTACCTGTGGATCGAGGTGCCGGAGGGCAGGCCGTCGCTCGAGTGGGCGGTGGACCTGCTGGACCGCGGCGGCATCGTCGTGGCGCCCGGATCGTTCTTCGGACCGGAGGGCGAGGGATACGTGCGGATGGCGCTGGTGCCGACGCTTCGAGGACTGCGAGCGCGCCGCCTCGATCCTCGCCGAGCTGCTGCCCGAGGCGGTGAGCGCGTGAACGACCTCGAGGCCCGCATCCACGCATCGTTCGCCGACCCGGACGCCGCGCCGGACGCCGAGGCCGTGGAGGAGGCGATCCGGCTGCTCGACGCCGGCGAGATCCGCGTGGCCGAGCCCGACGGCGACGGGTGGCGCGTGAACGTGTGGGTGAAGGAGGCGGTGCTGCTGTACTTCCGCGTGCGCGGCCTCGAGCGCACCGAGGTCGGCCCATTCGAGTACCACGACCGGCTGCCGTTGAAGCGCGGCTACGAGGCCGCGGGCGTTCGCGTGGTGCCGCCGGCCGTCGCGCGCTACGGCGCCTTCCTGTCGCCCGGCGTCGTGATGATGCCGAGCTACGTGAACATCGGCGCATGGGTGGGCCCGCGCACGATGATCGACACGTGGGCCACGGTGGGCTCCTGCGCGCAGATCGGCGCCGACGTCCACCTGTCGGGCGGCGTCGGCATCGGCGGCGTGCTGGAGCCGCCGCAGGCGGCGCCGGTCATCGTGGAGGACGGCGCGTTCGTCGGCTCGCGCTGCGTCGTGGTGGAGGGTGTCCGCGTCGGTCGCGAGGCCGTCATCGGCACGGGGGTGGTGCTGACGGCCAGCACGCCCGTCATCGACGTCACGGGCGCCTCGCCGGTCGAGCACCGTGGCGAGGTGCCGGCGCGCGCGATCGTGATCCCCGGGTCGCGCCCGCGGGAGTTCCCGGCCGGGAGCTACGGGCTTCCCTGCGGCCTCATCATCGGCTACCGCACGCCGGGGACCGACGACAAGGTGCGCCTCAACGACCTGCTGCGCGAGCACGGCGTGGCGATGAGCTGATGGCGGACGAGCGCGGCCCGGGCCGCGAACGCAACCGCGGCGCCCGCGCGGTCCTCGAGTCGCCGCTGTCGGCGACGTGGACCCCGCGCGTCCGCGAGCGCGCCGTGCTGGTCGGCGTCGCCCCCGGCATCGGCGAGGAGGACCTCGACGAGCTGGCGGCCCTCGCCGAGTCCGCCGGCGCGGAGCCGATCGCGCGACTGGTCCAGAGCCGGGAGCCCGATCCGGCCACCTACGTCGGCCGCGGCAAGCTCGACGAGCTGCACCGGCTCGTGCACGCGAACGACGCGTCGGCCGTGATGTTCGACCACGAGCTGTCACCCGGGCAGCTGCGATCGCTCGAGGAGCGGCTGGGCGTGAAGGTCGTGGACCGGACCGCGCTGATCCTCGACATCTTCGCGCTGCACGCCCGGAGCCGCGAGGGCAAGGCGCAGGTCGAGCTCGCGCAGCTCAACTACCTGCTGCCGCGCCTGCGCGGATGGGGCGAGGCCATGAGCCGGCTCGGCGGCGGCATCGGGACGCGCGGACCCGGTGAGACGAAGATGGAGGTCGACCGTCAGCACATCCGCACGGCGCATCACGAAGCTCCGTCGCGACATCAAGGACCTCTCGCGAACGCGCGGCGTGAAGCGGAAGAGCCGCGAGCGTTCCGGGCTGCCGCAGATCGCGATCGCCGGCTACACGAACGCCGGCAAGTCCACGCTGATGAACGCGCTCACCCGGGCCGAGGTCCTCGTGGCCGACCAGCTGTTCGCGACGCTCGACCCCACGACGCGCCGGCTGGAGCTGCCCGGCAAGCGCCGGGCGGTGATCTCCGACACGGTCGGGTTCGTCGGCAAGCTGCCGCACGACCTCGTGGAGGCCTTCCGGTCCACGCTCGAGGAGGTGGCGCTCGCGGACCTGGTGCTGCACGTGGCCGACGCCTCGTCGCCGACGCTCGAGGACCAGATCGAGGCCGTGCGCACGCGTGCTCGCCGACATCGGCGCGGCCGGGCTGCCCGAGCTGCTCGTCCTCAACAAGATCGACCTGGTGCCCGGCTCCGCGCGCGCCCGCCTCGCCCGGCGGTTCCCCGGGTCGATCGCCGTGTCGGGGCTCACGGGCGAGGGGGTGGAGGGCGTCCTCGAGGCCGCCGGGGCGGCGCTGCCGCACCCGCCCGTCGAGGTGACGCTGCTCGTGCCCTTCGGCCGCGAGGACGTCACCGCCCGCCTGTACCGGGAGGGGGAGGTCCTGGAGACCTCCTCCGGCGAGGACGGCACGACGGTACGCGCGCGGGTGGACGAGCGCGCCCTCGCGTCGTTCCGCGAGATGGTCGTCCGCTCGGGCTAGGTCCGGGGCGCGCCGATCGACCACAGGTCCGCGTCGGCCCACGGACCCGTGATGACGGTGTCGGGGTCCTGCCCGCGCTCGCCGGCGATCCGCAGCGCGAGCAGCTGCAGCCGGGCGGTGAGCGGGATCTGCCCGAGGACCGAGGGCAGGGAGGCCGGCTCGTCGAGCCGGGTCACCGGCACGCCCGCACCCTCGGCCGCCGTCGCGAGCGACGTCATGAACCCGTCCGAGTCCGGAGGGGTGAGCGCGACGAGACGGTCGTCGCCCGTGAGCGGGACGGCCGAGCCGTGCAGGAGGTACTCCGCGTCGTACCCCTCGGCGAGGAAGCGCGCGGCCTCGCGCACCTTCAGGGCGCCCTCGCGGGCGGTGATGGACGTGGGCCCGGCGCCCGTGATGACGAGCAGCCGCTTCGGCGTGGGGATGGCGTCGATGCCGGGGTCGGCCAGCGCCGCGCCGACGGCCCCCGGCACCGCCGGCGAGGCCCTCGTCGGTGATGCTGTCGGCGCCGAGCTCCTTCGCGATCATCGCGAGGACGAGGACGGCGGTCGTGTAGCTCACCGTGTAGGTCTCGGAGGTCTCCTTGTCCACCGTCTCCACCATGTTGGAGAAGCCGGCGCCGCGCTTCGCGATCATGATCGCGCTGAGCCCGGCCTCGAACGCGAGCGCGTGCGCCGACCGCGCGTAGGCGGTCTCGGCGGTGTGGGTGAGGATCACGACGCCGTCCTGCGGGCCCACGATCGGCGCCCACCGGACGAACTGCATCGACGAGACGGCGTGGGCGGCGCGGCCCGCCTCCTGGAACATGCCGGCGCCGAACGCCGCCGCGTGCTGGCTGGTGCCCGTGCCGACGACCCAGATCCGTCGCGCGCGATGCAGCGCCTCGGCCGCCTGGTGCACCTGCCCCCTGGTCTCCGGCGAGGCGAGGAGCCGCTCGAGCTCCGCCGGCTGCGATCGGATCTGACGCTCGAGGTTCGTGGTGCCGGGCTGGGTCGACATGCGGTCTCCTCCGTCGGACGATGAACGAAGGGGAGCTTATGCCACGCAGGGGATGGGCGTGGCGGCCTCAGAGCTTGCGCAGGACCGAGACGACCTTGCCCAGCACCTGGCCGTCGGTCATCTCGAACGGCTCGAGGGCCGGGTTCTCCGGCACCAGCATCACGCGTCCGTCCCGGCGGCGCAGGCGCTTGATCGTCGCCTCGTCCTCGGCCGGGCCGGGCAGCAGCACCGCGACGATGTCCCCGTCGTCGGCCCGCTTCGTGGAGCGCACGATGACGATGTCGCCGTCGAAGATCCCCGCGCCGATCATGGAGTCACCGCTCACGCGGAGGGCGAAGTGGTCGGCCTCGCCGGCGAAGCCCATCGGCACGACCACGTGGTCCTCGACGTGCTCGGTCGCCAGGACCGGCGTGCCGGCCGCGATGCGACCGACCAGGGGGACCGTGACGCCCTCGATGCGGTCGGCGAGGCCGATCGCGCGGGGTTTCGTGGGGTCCCGGTGCAGGAGTCCCTTGCGCTCGAGGTTCGCCAGCTGCGCGTGGACGCTGGAGGAGGAGGTCAGGCCCACGGCCTCGCCGATCTCGCGCACCGTGGGCGGGTAGCCCCGGTCGCGGACCGTCTCGCTGATGAAGTCCAGGATGCGCTGCTGCCGGGCGGTGATGTCAGACATGGTCGCTAGCCTCCTCCGTGATGGCCGCGACGCTAGCACCGGGCTCGGGGGGTTGCAAACATATGTTCGATTCGGGTGTTGACACCGAACAGGCGTTCGGGCACCATGTCGGCATGAGCCGAACACGTGTTCGCCGGCGCCGGACCACCCTGTCGGCCGCCGCCGCCGTCGTCCTGACGGTCGTGCTGGGGCCCCTGGGGCACGCGTTCCAGGCGGACGCCACCCTCCGGCACCCCCGCACCGTCGTCGTGCGGCCGGGCGACACCGTCTGGGCGATCGCCTCGCGCGTGGTGCCGGGCTCGGATCCGCGAGCGGTCGCCGACGGCATCGTGTCGGCCAACGGCATCGACGCCGCCGGCCTCGTGCCGGGGCAGCGCCTGGTCGTCCCAGCACCTGACGTCCCCGCACCTTGACGCTCGCGGGAGCGGCGGGTACGGTGCGCCCGACCACTACATCTTGTGTCGTGGTCCTCTCCGATGCGATGCCCCTGGTGCCACGCCGAGGACGACAAGGTCGTCGACTCCCGTCCGGCCGACGGCGGCGTCGCCATCCGCCGGCGCCGCGAGTGCCTCGCCTGTGCCCGGCGCTACACCACCTTCGAGCGGATCGAGGGCGTGGGGCTCGTCGTCGTGAAGCGGGACGGAGCCAAGGAACCCTTCGACCGGATCAAGCTCACCGGTGGCATCGAGAAGGCCATCAAGAACCGGCCGGTCACCCCCGAGCAGGTGGACCGGATCGTCGACCGGGTGGAGGAGCGGCTGCGTCGCAAGGGCCCGGAGGTCACCTCGCAGCAGGTCGGCCTCGAGGTCCTCGCGGGCCTCGCGAAGCTCGACCAGGTCGCGTACATGCGCTTCGCCAGCGTCTACAAGGACTTCCAGGAGATCACCGACTTCGAGCGCGAGCTCGGCGTGCTCCTGCAGAAGAAGGCCCCCGCGAAGCGCCACGCCTGACCCTCGATCGTCCGACCTCGAGATACAATATGTGGTGGGTGTGGCCCGTCTGAACCGCCAGATAGTGCGATTCGGGTCTTGACAGGGGAGTGGGTCGGCGACAGAATCCCACCTCTGGAATTCCAACGGTGCAAGCCGCGGCGGGGGTCGCGGGAAGGGGGGCTCACGTGGCCAAGCAGGAGGGGGACGTCCAGGTCATCCGTCACGGATTGACCTTCAAGCGCTTCTTCACGACGGAGGGGCGGCATCCGTTCGACGACGTCGAATGGGAGATCCGCGACGCCGTCATCCCGAACTTCAAGGAGGGCGGCAACGCCTTCGAGCAGCGCGACGTGGAGTTCCCCATCACCTGGTCGCAGAACGCCACCAACATCGTGGCGCAGAAGTACTTCCGCGGCACCCTCGGCACCCCCCAGCGCGAGTCCAGCGTCCGCCAGCTCGCCGGCCGCGTCGTCGACACGATCCGCGGCTGGGGCGAGCAGGACGGCTACTTCGACTCCGCCCACGACGCCCAGGTCTTCTCCGACGAGCTCACCCACCTGATCGTCACGCAGAAGGCCGCCTTCAACTCGCCGGTCTGGTTCAACGTCGGCGTGCCCGACACGCCGCAGCAGTGCTCGGCCTGCTTCATCCTCGCCGTCGACGACCACATGTCCTCGATCCTGAACTGGTACGTGGAGGAGGGCACGATCTTCAAGGGGGGGTCGGGCTCGGGCATCAACCTCAGTCGGATCCGCTCGTCGAAGGAGTCCCTGGCCGGCGGCGGCACCGCCAGCGGGCCCGTGAGCTTCATGCGCGGCGCCGACGCCAGCGCCGGCACCATCAAGTCCGGCGGCAAGACGCGCCGGGCGGCGAAGATGGTGATCCTCAACGTCGACCACCCCGACGTCCGCGACTTCATCTGGTGCAAGGCCAACGAGGAGCAGAAGGCGCGTGCGCTGCGCGACGCCGGCTTCGACATGGACCTCGACGGCAAGGACAGCGCGTCGATCCAGTACCAGAACGCGAACAACTCGGTGCGCGTGACCGACGAGTTCATGCGTGCCTTCGAGCAGGACCAGGACTGGAAGCTGAAGGCCATCACGACCGACGAGACCGTGGAGACGGTGCGGGCGCGCGACCTGATGCGCGAGATCGCCGACGCCGCGTGGCAGTGCGCCGACCCCGGCATGCAGTACGACACCACGATCAACGAGTGGCACACCTGTCCGGCCTCGGGTCGGATCAACGGCTCGAACCCGTGCAGCGAGTACATGCACCTGGACAACAGCGCGTGCAACCTGGCGTCGCTGAACCTGATGAAGTTCATGGAGACCGACGGGTCCTTCGACGTCGCGAGCTTCAAGCACGCCGTCGAGGTCGTGTTCACCGCGCAGGAGATCCTGGTCGGCAACTCCAGCTATCCGACGGAGCGGATCGGGCAGAACGCCCGCGCCTACCGCCAGCTCGGCCTCGGGTACGCGAACCTCGGCGCGCTGCTGATGGCCCGCGGCCTCGCGTACGACTCCGACGCGGGCCGGGCCTGGGCCGGCGCGATCACCGCGCTCATGACCGGACACGCCTACGGCACCAGCGCCCGGCTGGCCGAGGTGCAGGGAACCTTCGAGGGCTACGAGTCCGAACGCCGACGCCATGGTGCGGGTGATCCGCAAGCATCGGGGCGCGCTCGAGGACATCGACGCCGAGCTGGTGCCCGAGGGTCTGCTGTCGGCCGCGAAGAACTCGTGGGACGAGGCGCTGTCCCTGGGCGAGGTCCACGGCTACCGCAACGCTCAGGCGTCGGTCCTCGCGCCCACCGGCACGATCGGCCTCATGATGGACTGCGACACGACCGGCATCGAGCCCGACCTCGCGCTCGTCAAGACGAAGAAGCTCGTCGGCGGCGGCACGATGCAGTTCGTGAACCAGACGGTCCCGCGCGCGCTCGAGCGACTCGGCTACGACGCCGCGCAGACCGAGGACATCGTCGCCTACATCGCCGAGCACAACTCGACCCTGGACGCTCCACACCTGAAGCCGGAGCACCAGACCGTCTTCGACACCTCCATGGGCGCGCAGGCGATCCACTACATGGGACACGTCCGGATGATGGCGGCCGCACAGCCGTTCATCTCCGGCGCCATCTCGAAGACGGTGAACATGCCGGAGAGCGTCACGGTCGAGGAGGTCGAGCAGCTCTTCGTCGAGTCGTGGAAGCTCGGTCTGAAGGCGGTCGCGATCTACCGCGACAACTGCAAGGTCGCCCAGCCCATGTCGGCCGACAAGAAGAAGGGCGCGTCGGCCGCTCCGGACGGCGAGCCGCAGACGCTGCCGTGGTCGTCGAAGAAGCGCCTGCCGCAGTCGCGTCCGGCGATCACCACGTCGTTCCAGGTGGGCGACGCCGAGGGCTACATCACGGCGGGCTCCTACCCCGACGACGGCCTCGGGGAGCTCTTCATGAAGGTCTCGAAGCAGGGCTCCACGCTATCGGGCATCATGGACGCCTTCTCGATCGCGGTCTCGGTCGGGACTGCAGTACGGGGTGCCGCTGGAGGACTACGCCTCGAAGTTCATCAACATGAAGTTCGAGCCCTCCGGCATGACGAACGACCCGGACATCCGATTCGCGTCCTCGATCGTCGACTACGTGTTCCGGCGTCTGGCGCTCGATCACCTGTCCGGCGAGCAGCGCGAGGTCCTGGGTATCCGGTCGATCGAGGAGCGGAAGGCCTCCGCCCAGGCGGAGGCGGCGGCGAGGACCGCCGGCTCCTCGGAGCCGGAGTCGTCGCCGGCGCCGCAGCTGATCGAGATCACGCAGGCACCCGCCGGCAAGCCCAACGACGCGCCGCTCTGCTACTCGTGCGGCTCGAAGATGCAGCCGGCCGGCTCGTGCTACGTCTGCTCGAGCTGCGGCAGCACCAGCGGCTGCTCGTAGGTATCGGCTACTGTTCCCCGCATGGGTGAGGGGTTCGAGCTGATCGGGATCCATCACGTCCAGCTCGCCATGCCCGACGGCGAGGAGGCCGACGCCGTGCGCTTCTACGCGGACGCGCTCGGCCTCACGGAGGTGCCGAAGCCGCCGGCGCTGTCGCCACGGGGCGGCGTGTGGTTCGTCTCCGGCGACCTCGAGGTCCACCTCGGCGTCGAGGACCAGTTCCGGCCGGCGGTGAAGGCGCACCCCGCGATCCTCGTCCGTGGACTGGAGAAGCTCCGCGCGCGGATCGAGGAGGCCGGCTACAAGATCTCCGACACCGTGCAGCTCGAGGGCTTCGACCGCGTGTACGTGCGCGATCCCGTTCGGCAACCGCCTGGAGCTGATCGAGGCCCTGTGACCGGCTGGCGGCTCGTCGGCGTCCACCACGTGCAGCTCGCCATGCCGCCCGGCGAGGAGGAGACGGCCACCCGGTTCTACGCGGGCGTGCTGGGCATGGAGCGTGTCCCCAAGCCCGAGGCCCTGGCGGCCCGCGGCGGGTGCTGGTTCCGCGGCGCGGACCTGGAGCTGCACCTGGGCGTCGAGCTCGGCTTCCACGCCTCCGCGAAGGCGCACCCGGCCCTGCGCGTGGAGGGGCTGACGGCGCTCCGCGGGGCCCTGAGCGAGGCCGGCGCCGACGTGACCGAGGACACGCAGCTCGAGGGCCACGATCGCTGCTACGTGCGCGATCCGTTCGGCAACCGCCTGGAGCTGATCGAGGAGGCCGTGTGACCGAGCTGCCCTTCCGCGCGCTGCGCCCCGATGCGCGCCTGCCCGAGGCCGCGCATCCCGGCGACGCCGGCCTCGACCTGCGCGCGGTGGAGCCGGCGAAGGTGGCGCCGGGGGAGCGCGCGATGATCCCCACCGGCCTGTCGGTCGCGATCCCCGACGGGCACGCGGGCCTCGTGCTGCCGCGCTCGGGGCTGGCGTCCAAGCAGGGTCTCACGCTGGCGAACGCGCCGGGCCTGATCGACGCCGGCTACCGCGGCGAGGTGATCGTGGCCGTCGTGAACCTCGACCGGGAGCAGGCCGTCACGATCGAGGCGGGGGACCGGATCGCGCAGCTCGTCGTGGTGGCGCTGCCCGATGTGTCGCCCCGGTTCGTGCAGGAGCTGCCCGACTCCGCGCGCGGCGAGGGCGGCTTCGGCTCCTCCGGCACCTCCTGAGCGCCGGTTGAAGGCCCCGCCGGTACCGCCTACCATGGGTGCTCACCACGCGGACGTGGCTCAGTTGGTAGAGCACCACCTTGCCAAGGTGGGGGTCGCGGGTTCGAATCCCGTCGTCCGCTCCACGATCCACCAGCGGAACGCTGGAAGGCCGACAACCTCTGCGCTGTCTAGATCCGTCTGCGACGTCGTCCTGGTGTGACGGCTGCTGCCACGACCGCGGTCTTCGCGACCGGTGAGGGTCCTGGTGTGACGGCCTTGGCTACCACCGCGGTCTTCGCGACCGGGTGACCGATGACTCCGACTCGTCCGACACGTGCTGCCCTGAGTGGCATCGTCATGCTCCTTCGGCTGCGGTTGCTTCGTCGGCCTCGATCGAGGCGATGATCGCCTGGATGGGGATGCGTCCGTTGGCGATCAGCTGGCCGCCCGATCGCCGAGCCGCAGCGGCGAACGGCGCGGCCCACAGGTTCTCCCAGATCAGCACCCCGGCGGTGCTCCCCGGTTCCATCGCCGCAGCAAGGTTCACGACATCTTCCTCGGCCAAGAGCTCCGCGAGCTGCGCTTCGATCGCCTGGAGCTCCCCGAGCTCGGGGACGTCGGAGAGTTCGATCGCGTCGATGGAGCCGTCCGTGTTCTTCGTGAGGATCAAGACGTCGATCACCCGGATCGTTCCGGCTTCGACCAACGCGACCAACTCTGCGGCCATCTCGCCTGTGAAGTTGCTCGCACCGGCGGGGAACTCCACCACGAGATAGTCGACCGGGCCGAGCTCGTCGAGAGCGACTTCGTCAGCCATCACCACCACTCCCTTCGTCATGCCATCTGACGGGCCGGTCCTCGTTCACGAGGACTCCTGTTTCGACCCAAGGGATCGGGGGCCGCGTACTGGGTAACCACGTTGCTTGGGCTACCACGTCGAACACTAGCAACAAGTCACGCTCCCCAACAGGTCGTCGGGAAGCAACCAGACGGGCGAGTCACCGCACCTTGCCACGGTAGGGGGGTAGGCTCGCGCCATCTCGACGTTGGGGGTGCGAGCATGAGCGAACGGCGTGATCCCGAAGTGCAGTTCCAGCTGGCGAACGAGCGGACCTATCTGGCATGGCTGCGGACGGCGCTCGCACTGGTCGCCTCCGGCGTCGCCGCCGCGCGGCTCCTGTCGGGGCAGAGTCTCCGTTGGGCGTGGGAGCTGGTCGGGGTCCTGCTGATCCTCGCAGGGGTCGTGACCGCGGCGCTCGCGCGGCGACGATGGCGAGCGATGGACGTCGCGATCCGCGAGGGCGAACCCATGCCGGCCTCGGGGATCGCCGTGATGATCGCGATCGTCATCGTGCTCTGTGGGCTCATCACGATCGCGCTCCTGCTCGGAACGGACCCGGGAAGCGTTCCATGACGTGACTGACAGCGAGGAGCTCAGGGCAACGAGGGGCCATCGCGTAGACTGAGCGGCGGCCCGGGCGCCTCCGGGCTCTTGTGTTCCGGCGGGGTGGCCGAGTGGTTAGGCAGGGGCCTGCAAAGCCCCGCACACCGGTTCGATTCCGGTCCCCGCCTCGAAGCAGGTAGTAGCATCCGGTGTTCCATCTCACGCACGGGCGCTTAGCTCAGTGGGAGAGCGCTTCCCTGACACGGAAGAGGTCAGAGGTTCAAATCCTCTAGCGCCCACCAGGAACGGACACTGACTCAGTCCAGCAGGGCGGAGAACGCTCGCTGTGAATCCGTCAACCGGTGCGCGAGGGTCGTCGCGAGCCATCGATGCAGCGCCGCCGCCGTCTCCGGCTCCTCGGCCTCCAACCGTTCGAGCGACGCCCGGCTCAATCGCAGCACGACGCTGGGGGTCTCGGCGACGACCTCCGCCGTGCGGGGGGCGCCCGTGTACATGGCGATCTCGCCGACCATCACACCGCGGCGCACGGTGCTCAACCGCATGCGGGTGCCCTCGGGTGTGACCATCTCGACGCGCAGGCGGCCCGATTCCAGCACGAACATGTCATCGGGCGGGTCGCCCTGACGGAGCAGCACGCCGCCCTCGGGGAGGACCATGCGCTCGAGGTAGGCCTCGAGGTGGGGCGGCAATACCGCCGGGCCGTCCTTCGACTCCTCAGCGGCGGTCGCCCGTCGCCCTCCAGCAGCCCGTCCTCGCACCACTGGAGGCCGTGATCGAGGTCGGGTTCGAACCGGACGACCCCGTCGGCAACGACGGCCACGGCCCGGGTGAGCTGCCGCTCCGATGCCTCCGGTGCGCCGGCGAGGACGAGTTCGAAGCCGCTCGCCTCCGCGAGCTGGGCGATCTTGCGGAACGACAGCGCCGCCGAGGCGTCCATGCCCGTCACGCGTCGCAGGTCGATCAGCAGGAACCGCAGCCCTCCGGCCTCCTCGCGCCTGCGGATCCGCTCGAGGAGTCCGCTCGCCGCACCGAAGAACACGTAGCCGTTCATCCGCAGGATCTGCACGCGGTCGGCGAGCCCCTGCAGGGTCGCGCGTTCGTCGGGCGGCCGGTCGACGTTGCTGCGGTACGTGGTGCCGAACGGGACCTCGTGCACGAGGTCGATCCGGCCGTAGTTGATCGCGAACAGCGCGATCGCGAGCACCAGGCCGACGACGAGTCCGGGCAGGAGCCCCTTCGTCGCGATCGTCGCGAGGATCGCGATCACGATGGCGTACTCGCCGACCGGCAGCGAGCGCCGCATGTCGACCAGCCACATCACGATGAACGACAGGCCCACGAACACGAGCGCGCCGCCGACGACCATCCGAGGGATCATCCCGACGACGGAGGCGCCGAACACGACGGCGGCGAGCGGCACGAGCGCGGCGACCAGCCCGGCGGCTCGCCCGTCGGAGCCCATCGTCACGGAGAGCGACGTCAGGCTGAGCGCGTGGTACCCGGGGATCCCGCCGAAGAGGCTGGAGACCGCGTTCACCCATCCGGCGTCGCGCAGTTCCTCGTTGGAGTCGAGGTCCTTGTGGAGCAGCAGCTCGACGCCACCCACGTTGAACAGGCACGCCAGCACGGCGACGAACACGGCGGTGGCGATACCCGGGGTCTGCGCGAGCACCGCCGTCCAGTCGGCGCCGGTGATGGCGCGCAGCGTCCACGGTTCCCACAGCCGCGTCGACTCGAACGGACCGAGCAGCCACAGACCGTTGCGCGCCTCATCGAGCGACGACCCCGTGACGAGCATCCCGACCGCGAACACCACGAAGCCGATCCCGATCACGGCCGGGATCACGAGCGGCCGCTTCACGACCCGGCTCGCGACGAGCAGGATCACGCCGAACGCGAACGCGGGGACCCAGCGCATCAGCGCGAAACTGTCCGTGAACTTGCTGAGCGTCCGGACCTCGAGGTCGATGCCGACCGCGACCCGGAGGCCGCCCTTCATCAGCAGCCACCCCGTACCGGCCAGGAACCCACCCACCACCGGGTACGGGATGAACCGCGCGAGACTGCCCAGACGGAACGTTCCGAGGAGCAGGAACGTGACGCTGGTGAGCAGGGTCACCACCAGGGTCGCCGCGACGACCGTGAGGAAGGCCCGATCGATGCTCCCGAAAGAGGCGAGGGCGGCGTTGGTCGCGACGATCGCGAGAACCGCCGCCGCCGCATCCTGCACGCTGCCGACCGGCCCCGCGGGAGCCGGCCCTCCAGGCGAGGATCGCGAGCGTCAGCGACGCCGCCACCAGGTAGAGGCCGATGCCCTGCGGCAGGAATTGGGCGAGGTAGCCCCCGTACACGAGGGCGGCGAACGAGACGGCGAGGACCACCTCGACGAGGCCGATCACCGCGCCGGCGGTGAGCACGGCAAACGCCCTCCCGGTTCGAAGCCCCTCGGACACCGGTCCTCCCCGTTGTGGTGCTGGGCGGACCCTATCCCGCACACACCCGGCTCCGCCAGGGGGACCGGATCTCCCGCTCGCCGGGGTCGGGCGGTTGCGATCCCCTCCCACGGGGTAGGGCCCGGATCATCACGCAGGCGATCCCCCAGACAGCCGGGCACCTGCCCCGCTCCGAGGAGGCGATGCCTCCCCCCGAAGGGAGATCGTCATGACCGAGGGGTTCCACGTGACCGCCGACACATCGGAGTCGCTCACCCTCAGGCTCGGCCCTCACGGATTGGACGACGGGCCGACGAGCTCTTCGAGTTCGTCACCTCGGCTGTCGAGGCCGGTGAGGTCTCGCGCATCGTCCTGGACGCCTCCGACGCCGAGATCGTGACCCTCGAGGGCGTCGGGGTCCTGCTCCGCCTCCGCGCCTGGGCGCGGCGCGCGGGCACGGAGCTCCGCGTCGCCCCGGTCCACCCCCGACTGGAGCGGAAGCTCCGCGAGACCGGGACCGCCGGCTTGTTCCAGGCCGCGAGCTCGTCGACGTAGGAGCGGCGTCGTCGCCGCGTTACATTGAGCGCTCGTTCCTCGTTGACGCGATCGTCGGCGAGTGACGAGCGGTCCGCGCAGTCGGGAGGCCAGAACGGCTGCCGGGCCGAAGAGCCCATATGGACCACGATCGCCCGCCACCGTCCGCAACGCCGACGCCGGATGATCCCCCGGGGCGTCATGTACGCCGGACCCAGCCGCGGAGCATGCTGCTCGAGATCCTGTTCGCGGTGATCCTGCCCGCCGGCGTCATCGCACTGATCTACCTGGCGCCGTTCATCGTGCATCCGGCGTTGCAACCCCTCGGCGCGGACACCGCCGGGTACATCTGGCGCAGCGGGGTCGTGCGGACCCTCGGTCTCGGGGCCCTGCGACCGGAGCTGTTCCCGGCCCCCATCCAGCCGCTCGGCAACCGCCCCGCCTACCCCGTCGTCGCCGGCATCCTCCAGTCGATCAGCGGTATCGACCCGGCGACGTTCGCGTGGGTGTCGCCCGCCATCTTCGCGGCGATGGCGGGGCTGGCGGCGAGCGTCCTCGCGGTCGACGGCCTGGGCGAGCCACGCGTGCGAGCCCCGATCTACGCGATCGGGGTCGGCGGGTCTGCCTACCTCGCGTGGACGGCGGTCGGCTACGCCCCGAACCTCGCGTTCGACGGCATCGCGCTCGCCATCGCGCTCGTCGTGCTCCTGCACCAACGCGAGCGAGCGTCGCCGATGTTCGGCGGCGTGCTGCTCGGCGCCGGTCTCCTCATGCATTGGATGTTCGCGACGGCGTTCGCGGGGGTGCTGCTCGAGTACGCGGGGGTCCTCGTCTGGGTGCGCTGGCACGCGGCTCGTTCGGCGCCGCGGCCAGAGAGGGAGAGGGAAGCGGAGGAGGTGCCGATCCCGAGCGGGGCCGCGCTGCGCGGCCTGTGGACGCTGCTCGCGACCGCCTTCGTGATCGGCGCCGTCGGGTTCCTCGTGTTCGCCCCCGAACGACCGGATTCGTTGCCGCCCGTGAACGAGGCCGACCGGTTGGCGGCCGTCGCCGCCAAGCTGGTGGCACGGGACCCCGGTCTGCTGCTGGTGGTCACGGTGCCGCTCGCGATCGTGGCGCTCGTCCTCGGGCTGCGGGGATCGCGTCGGTGGCCGACGGTCCTCCTCGCGCTGTGGGCGTTCCTGGCGATCGAGGGTCTGGTGGCGTGGTACGGCTTGCATCTCCCGTTCCCGCCGTATCGATGGAGCGCGTTCGCCCTGGGCCTGCCGATCCTGGCCATCGCTGCGGGCCCCTGGGTGGGGGAGGCCGTCGCCGCTCGTGCGGGACCTCGCGCCCCGGAGGCCGGCCTCGCCGTGGCGGTCCTGGTCTCGGCGGTCCTGGTGGGTGGCGGCATCGGGGTCTGGTGGAGCAAGGAGCCGCAGATGACGCCGGAGGACCGCGTGCAGCTGGCGCTGGCGTCGCGATACCTCGCGCCGCTGCCGGAGGAGACGCCGGTGATCGTGGTCGTGTCGCCGAGGGTCCGCAACCTGCCCATCGACCGCGTCTTCTCGGGCCTGCCGGCCGAGCGGCTCCCACATGTGCAGGTGGTCGCGGCCCGGGTCAACGAAGGGTCGGCCGATCTCGGGCTCGGGATCCCCGTCCCGACCGGAGCGGTCGTGCTGGTGCCGCTCGAGTTCAACGGAGGGGAGGAGGTCCACGCCGGCACGGAGCTCGGCCCCGGCCTCCGGTTGCTGGCGGGTCCGCCGCCCCCGGCGCCGATCGCCGTGCCGCCGGCTCCGCGAGCGCCCGGCGCGCCCCTCCTGGCCTGGTACGTCGCGCTCTCGCTGGCGGTGACGACGCTCGCGGGGTGGGGATGGTCGCTGCTCATCAACGTTCCGGTGGCAGGCCGCCTCGCGCTCTCGCCGGTGATCGGCACGGCGATGCTCGGTCTCGTGGGGGTCGCGCTCGCGCGCGTTGGCGTCCGCCCCGACGGGCCGGGCGCGGTCGCCGATCTGGTGCTGACCGTCACGTCGGGGCTCGTCGTGGGCGTCGTCGTCTCCGGCCGGCCGCGTGGGCGCGGAGCGGTGGGCTCGCGGGATCCTCGCCCTGCCCCCGCGACGCATGACAACGATGCAATGCGCTGAGCGTTCGGCCTCGTCGCGGGGTCACGCATCCGAGGCAGGACGTGACAGTCCTGTCATCCGCTTGCCGCCGGCCGCCGGTCTGCCCCAAGGTGGTCTCACTCGCGAGGGGCGCGAGGTCGACAGGAGGGCCACATGAGGATCAGGAGACTCGGAGCGACGTTGACCGCCATCGTCGCGGTGGGTGCGTTCTCGGTGGCATGCAGCAGCGACAGCAGCACAGCGGCGGTGGGAACCACCACCACCAGCGACACGAGTGTTCCCTGCACCAGTCCGGACGCCGCCACCGGCACGCCGGTCGGTGCGACAGAGAAGGACTTCGAGATCTCGCTGGACACCGCCTCCGCGAAGGCGGGCTCGACCTCGTTCAACGTCGACAACGAGGGACCGTCCACGCACGAGTTCGTGGTCTTCGCCACCGACCTCGCGCCCGACGCACTGCCCCTGGGCTCCGACGGCAACGTCGACGAAGAGGGCGACGGCGTCACCCACATCGACGAGATCGAGGACATCGGGTCGGGATGCCAGGCGTCGCTCACCGTGGACCTCGATGCGGGCAACTACGTGCTGATCTGCAACCTGCCCGGCCACTACAAGGCGGGCATGCACGCAGCGTTCACGGTGAAGTAGTAGGCATCGGATCCATCGTCTGCGGGGACGGCGGTTCGGGTCGTTCCGGCGCCGCCGGTGACAGCGGCAGCAGGATCTCGAACGTCGTCCCCGTACCGACGACGCTGCTGACCCGTACCTCGCCGCCGTGGGCGTCGACGATAGCCTTCACGATCGACAGGCCGAGCCCGAAGCCTCCCGCCTGCCGGCTCCGCCCCGAGTCGGCCCGGGCGAACCGGTCGAAGATGTGATCGAGGTCGGCGGCAGGGATCCCCGATCCCGTGTCGCGCACGGAGATGACCGCCCGGTCGCCCAGTCGGCGGATGGACACCTCGATCGTGTCCTGCTCCTGGGTGTGGTGGACGGCGTTCTCGACGAGGGCGTCCAGAGCCACCTCGAGACGATCGGCGTCGGCCATCACCGTCGCCTCCTCCGCCGCTCCCAGCAGCCATCGCCTCGGCGTCGTCGTCCATCGGCGAACGGCGTTCATCACGATCGTCTCCAGGTCCACCGACGCGGGGTACAGGAACTCGGGGTCCTCGCTGCCGGCGAGCAGGAGCAGCCGGTCGGCCAGGCGCCGCAGTCGCATCAGCTCGTCGGCGATGACGGCGGCGTCCTCGGCCAGCATGGGATCGGTGGCGCTGCGCTGGATCAGCTCTGCGTGGCCGAGCGCGACCGTGATCGGCGTTCTGAGCTCGTGCGAGGCATCCTGCACGAACCGCTGCTCGCGTTCGAGCAGTCGGAGGTTCGCCATGGAGACGCGCTCGGTCTCCTCCATGGCGGTGAGACGTCGTCTCGCGTGCCACACCATGGCCAGGAACATCGCGGCCATCAGCGGCACCTCGGTGAGCTCGTCGAGCGAGTTCACCTTCTTCTGGACGTCGATCCAGATCAACAGGCCCGTCAGCGCCATCACGAAGGCGAGGATCACCAACGTCGGCCGCGCCTTCCACACGCGGAAGCCGTACAGGATCGTGAGGCTCACCCAGATGAAATGGAACGGCACCGTCTCCCATGCGGGGAATGCGAGCATGGCCGCGAGGTTCGCGAGGGAGAACAGCACCCAGGCAACGTCGAACCAGCGAACCCGGTTCGGCCACTCCGCGCGGTCAGCGGGCATCGACGCGATACCCGACGCCGCGGACGGTGACGATCGCGCCCGCGCCCAGCTTCGCGCGAAGCCTGCGGACGTAGACGTCGACGACGTTCGAGCCGGGATCGAAGTGGTACCCCCAGACCGACGAGAGCAGGCGCTCCTTCGACACGGTGTGGCCGGCGTTGCGCATCAGCTCGCCGAGCAGGAGGAACTCGCGTTCGGCGAGCGGGACCGGGCCGGAGCCCGGGTCGGCCTGCCGCCGGATCATGTCGAGGGTGAGCGAGCCTGCCGACATCCGTGTCGGCACCGAACGAGCGGCGGTGCGCAGGCGCGCCCGCACGCGAGCGAGGAGCTCCTCGAGGGAGAACGGCTTCGAGATGTAGTCCTCGGCGCCGCGTTCGAGGGAGCTCACCTTGGAGGCGGTGTCGTTGAGGGCGGACAGGATCAGGACCGCCTGCGAGGGCTTGCGCTCGAGGATGCGCCGGAGCACCTCGTGGCCGTCCAGCCCGGGCATCACCAGGTCCAGCACGATGAGGTCGAACGGGGACGCGAGCGCGAGGTCCAGCCCCTCGTCGCCGTCGCGCGCGCACTCGACCGCCATCCCCTCGGCCTCGAGGCCGCGACGGACGAAGTTGAGGATCCGCTGCTCGTCGTCGATCACCAGGATGCGACCGATCGGAGCCAGCTCGTCCGTGGACCGCTCGGTCGACGACATCACGCTACCCATCGCTCCAGACTAGCCAGGGTCGCGCCACCTGGATAGCTCGGCGTCCGCGGCCGACGTGACAGTTCCGTCATGCTCGGACGGGTCCTTCGGGTCCGAACGGTGTGCCGGTCACCGACGGAACCCCGGCTTGCGGTGCCGCCGACCGCTGTGCAAAGCTAGGTGCACACCCTTTCGACCCGTCCGTGCCGCGAGGCCCGGACGCGACGGCGGCACGACGCGGGCACGTGCCGCCGTCACCTTTTCCCGTCGCCACGTCTGGCCGCTCGCGCCCGGGCCGTGCCGATCGGAGGACTTGCTATCGTGTTCCTCCCGGGCGCGTAGCTCAGCGGGAGAGCGCTCGCCTCACACGCGAGAGGTCGCAGGTTCGAAACCTGCCGCGCCCACAGAAACACCGTCAGTAGCAGATCTCCTCGCCCGGCGGGCGAACGCAGATGTACGAGGACGCCCGAGCCGGGTCGGCTCGTTGGTCGAGATCGACCGCCCAGGCCGTGATCCGGTACGTGTGTGGATGGTCGTAGGTGAGGAAGGACGTCGTCCACGTCGTGGACGTCGACCCCGGGTCGGCCACCGGCACGGTCAGCACGGTGAGCGTCGGGGTCCACGACGAGGACTCGCCCGAGACGCCGCAGCCCGGAGCGCCGCAGTAGTACTCCTCGTGCTCGGAGTTCACGATCGTGACGAGCACGTGGTCGACGCCGGGGTGCGGCCCGCCGTCATCCACCGCCTCACCCGACGCCACGATCTCGAACGGCTCGTAGATCGGATCTCCGTTGCCGTCGAGGGGGAAGTGCAGGACGGCGTGGTCCGTCGGCGTGTCGATCGAGGTGTCGGGTGGGTGCGTCAGGCTCTGGATCTCGAAGGAGACGCCGGGGACGGTGGGATCGTGTTGCCCGTCGGTGTCGACCGCCTCGGCCTGGGCGTAGAAGGGACCGCCGCCGGCGGGGACGGGGACCGTCGTCGTCCACGAGCGGTTGGCCGGCGTTCCCGACAGCGTCGCAGAGGCTTGCTGGAAGGTCCGCCCCCAGGTGCCGGTCGTGGCGTTCCACCACTTCGCGGTGTTGAGGTTCTTGAGGGCGACCAACACCTTCGAGACGCCGACGTCGTCGGTCGCCTGCCCCGAGATCTGCAGCGACCCGGTGTTCGGCAGGGTGCCGGACGTGGGCTGCGCGATCGTCGTCGCGGGTGGCGCGCTGACGCCGCCGCCCAGGTCGAAGGCGTAGAGGAACCCGGTCGAGCTGGTCACGAAGATCCTCCCGCCCGAGACGGCGGGGGAGCTGAACACGAGATCGCCCGTCGCGAAGCTCCACCGCTCGGCGCCCGTGAGGGCGTCGAGCGCTCGGATCGTCCCGAGCATGTCGCCGACGATCACGACACGATCGCCCGCGGGTCCCGTCACGGCCGGTGAGGACACGGTCTCCACGCCGGTCACGTGGTTCCAGACCCCCGACATGCCGGACACCGCTCCGGTGACGGCGTCCACCGCGTAGACACCGGCGCCGTAGCCGAGGTACAGACGTCTGCCGACGAGCGAGGCCGTGGAGCGCATGACCTCGGACGAGTCGGCGGCTCCGTCGAACTCCCAGATCTCGGCGCCCGTCCGAAGGTTCAGCGCGTACAGCACCCGGTCCTTGCCGGCGACGTAGACGACCCCGTCGGCGAAGCCGTTCACGCCGGGCAGGGAGATCGTGGGTCCGGCGCCGACGTCGGAGTCGTACTCGACCCGCGTCTGGAAGCGCCACACCTTCGCGCCGGTGCGGGCGTCGAGTGCGTACACGGCTCCCTCGGGGCTCGAGGAACCCATGATGACGAGCGGCCGGCCGGTCGCGTCCTTCGCGAACGCCGGCGGCGACCACGACCCCACCTTCGGCTGGCTCCCCACCGGGTCGCCCCAGCCGTCGAACGACCACTTCACGCTGCAGTTCGCGGCGGCATTCGGGTCGACTGCGTTCACCGCCCACTCGTGGCCCCCGTCGTCCTGCCCCGAGAAGCCGTTGTCGCCGAAGTAGACGACCCGGCCCGACCCGTCCGGGTTCACCACGACCGGCGACGAGGAGATGTTCCCGCCGGCGAGGAACCGGCAGACCAGGGCGCCGGTCGCCGCGTTCAAGGCGTAGAGATAGTGGTCGCTCGACCCCACGTAGAGCGTCCCCGCCACGACCGCCGCCGAGGACTGGATCTGCGCGCCGGCCGCGTACGTCCAGATCCGGTCCCCGGTCCTGACGTCGTACGCGGACATGTCCCCGGCGGAGTTCCCCACGTACACGACGGTGCGGCCGAGCTTGGCGTTGTACGCGACGACAGGGGAGGTGTACGAGCGCGCTCCGGTGTTGGCCTCCCATCGGACGCTGAGCTTCGACGCGTTCGACGAGCGGATCGCGGTCTCCGTCGACGCGCCCGTGTGTCGCGCGTTCTGATGGAACATCGGCCAGTCCTGGGCGCCGGCGGGCACGCCGGCGGCGAGGGTCAACGCGGCGGCGAGCAACAGCCGTACCAGGCGGCGACGGCGGGGGTGGAGGGGAGGCGTCACGCTGGGACCACCCTAGCGGGCATCGGGAGCGGGGCGCCAGGGGCCGATCGGTCCGTCGTGCACACTGTGCGGCATGACCGACGTCGAGCGGGTCCGTGTCGGCGACCTCGTGCTGGACCATCTGCCCGGCCGGCGGCGCGACGTCTCGGCCACCGATCCTGTTCGTGCACGGCCTGTGGGCCGGCGCGTGGCTGTGGGAGCGGTGGCTGCCCGTGGCGGCCGACCGCGGGCGCGACGCGTGGGCGATCGAGCTCCGGGGCCGCAACGGCAGCCGGCCGGTCCCCGACCTCGGGCGTGTGCGGATCGACGGATTCGTGCGCGATGTCCGCGACGCGCTCGATCGCATCGGTCCGGCGGTGCTGGTCGGCCACTCGATGGGCGGCCTCGTGGCGCAGGCGGTGGCGGCCGCCGATCCGAACGTGCTGGCCGCCGCGTTCCTGTGCTCGGTGCCGCCGCGCGGGATCGTCGCACTCACCGGCCCGCTCCTGCGGCAGGCCGGCGCGTACCTGCCGGCGATGGTGCGGGGCCGCGCCTTCGCGCCTCGACGCGCCGACGCCGACGCGCTGGTCATGAACGAGGTCGCACCATCGGAGCGCGACGCGCTGTTCGCGAGGTTCATCGCCGACTCCGGCACGGTCGCGCGCGAGATCGCGCTCGGTCGGGTCGCCGTCGATCCGGCCGACATCCGGATCCCCGTGCTGGTCGGCGGCGCCACGCACGATCGCATCTCGCCGCCGGCGCTGCACCCGAAGCTCGTCGGCCGGTACGGCGCGAGGGAGCTCGTGTTCGAGGGGCGGGGCCACCTGATCATGCTCGAGGAGGGGTGGCAGGGCCGGGCCGCACTCGTGCTCGACTGGGCGGACGAGGTCGCCGGCGGACCGGGCTCCGCGCGCGGCTAGCACGCGCCGTCCCGACCTCCCCGGATGTCGTGTCGGTTCCCGTCGCGTAGCGTGTCGGACCCCGAGCGCTCAGGAGGACGAGGCATGTCGGCCACACCGGATCGCCCCGATGCCGTCCTCGCGAGCACCGGCGCCGCCGCCCGCGTGGTGGACCTCCGCAAGGTCTACGGCGCCGGCGACGCCGAGGTCGAGGCCCTGCGCGGCGTCAGCCTCGAGTTCGCACCGGGCGGCTTCAACGCGATCATGGGCCCGTCGGGATCGGGCAAGTCCACGCTCCTGCACTGCATGGCCGGCCTCGACGCGCCGACCTCGGGCACCGTGTTCATCGGCGACACGGACATCACGGGTCTCGGCGACAAGCGGCTCACCGAGCTGCGGCGCGACCGCGTGGGCTTCGTGTTCCAGGCGTTCAACCTCGTGCCGACGCTGACGGCGGCGGAGAACATCACGCTGCCGCTCGACATCGCGGGCCGGGACGTGGACCGCCCCTGGTTCGACCAGGTGGTGGACGCCGTCGGGCTCCGCGACCGGCTCGGACACCGCCCGAGCGAGCTCTCCGGCGGGCAGCAGCAGCGGGTGGCCGGCGCCCGGGCGCTGGTCAGCCGGCCGGCGATCGTGTTCGCCGACGAGCCCACCGGCAACCTCGACTCCCGCGCCAGCGCGGAGCTGCTCTCCTTCCTGCGCGACGCCGTTCGCGAGCACGGGCAGACGATCGTCATGGTCACCCACGACGCCGTCGCCGCCGGCTACGCCGACCGTGTCGTGTTCCTCGCCGACGGACTGGTCGTCGACGAGATGCGCGACCCGTCGGCCGACCGCGTCCTCGACCGGCTCAAGTCGCTGGAGGTGTAGCGCGCATGTGGCGCGCGACGCTGAAGAGCCTCATGGCGCGCAAGGTGCGCCTGCTGCTCACGGCGATCGCCGTCGTGCTCGGTGTCGGGTTCATGGCCGGCACCTACGTGCTGACCGACACGTTGAGCGCCGCGTTCGACGACCTGTTCACCACGACGACGGCGGGCATCGACGTGCAGGTGCAGGGGGTCTCCGCGTTCGCCGCGCAGGCGGGCGGGCCGGGCGGGGGCGGCGGCCAGGAGCGGGAGCCCGTGCCGGAGTCGGTGGTCGCGACCGTCGAGGCCGTGCCCGGCGTGAAGGAGGTGGTCGGCAACATCCAGGGGTACGCGAAGATCGTCGACCCCGTGACCGGCGACGCCATCACGCCCGGTGGCGCCCCGACGATCGGCACCTCCTGGTCCACGCTCGCCGGCCTCAACCTCGTCGACGGGAAGGAGCCGACGACATCCACCGAGGTCGCCGTCGACGCCGGCACCGCGACGGCGCACGACCTCACGGTCGGCCAGCGGATCTCGATCATCTTCACGAGCGGTTCCCGGGAATTCACGATCTCCGGCATCTTCCGCATCGGCGACACCGACAGCCTCCTGGGCGCGACGGCCGCCGCCTTCGACGTGCACACGGCGCAGGAGCTCATGGACCGCTCGGGGACCTTCGACTTCCTCTCCGTGGTGGCCGACGAGGGCGTGTCCGACACGGAGCTGCGCCTGGCGGTCTCCCGCGTGCTGCCGCACGGGTACGAGGCCATCACGGGCGCCGACGCCGCGAAGGAGGCGTCGGACCAGGTGGGCGAGGGGCTCGGGTTCCTGCAGACGTTCCTGCTCGTGTTCGCCCTCGTGTCGCTCTTCGTCGGCGCCTTCATCATCTTCAACACCTTCAACATCATCGTGACGCAGCGGGTGCGCGAGCTCGGCCTGTTACGGGCGCTCGGCGCGAGCCGCCGGCAGATCATGACCTCGGTGGTGACGGAGGCCTTCGTGACCGGCCTGGTGGCGTCGGCCGTCGGCATCCTGGTCGGGATCGGCATCGCGATCGGGCTGCAGGCGCTCCTGCGCGGGATCGGCATCGAGCTGCCGTCGACGGCGACGAAGGTCCTGCCGAGGACCGTGATCGTGTCGCTGGGTCTCGGGACCGCTCGTCACCGTCATCGCGTCGGTGGGGCCGGCGCGGCGAGCCTCGAGGGTGGCGCCGATCGAGGCGCTCAGCGAGACGAACGCGCCGCCCACGTCGTCGCTGCGTCGCCGGTCGATCACCGGCGGCGCGTTGACCGCGCTCGCCGTCGTGCTGCTCGGCCTCGGGCTGTTCGGCTCCACCAGCAACCGGGGGATCCTGGTCGGCGCCGGCGCGGCGCTCACGTTCGTCGGCATCGCCGTGCTGTCGCCGCTGTTCGCGCGGCCGCTGGCCGCGGTGATCGGCCGTCCGTTCCTGCGCGGGGCGCTGCCCGGCCGCCTCGGCCGGCAGAACGCGATGCGCAACCCGCGGCGGACGGCCTCGACGTCGGCGGCGCTGATGATCGGCCTCGGCCTGGTGTCGTTCGTCGCCGTGTCGGGCGCGTCGCTGAAGGCCTCGGCGAACGCCACGCTCGATCGCACGCTGACGTCGGACTTCATCGTGAGCACGCCGAACTTCTCGCCGTTCAGCCCGCAGGTGGCGATCGACCTCGCAGCCGAGCCGGCGATCGGCGCCGTGTCCGCGATCCGCCAGGGGCAGGTGAAGATCGGGACCGGCACCACGTTCGTCACGGCCGTGGACCCGGCCACGTTCGGCCAGGTCGTCACGCTGGAGATGGTCTCGGGCGACCTGTCGTCGCTGGCCACGCCGGGCACGGTGCTGATCAGCGAGAGCGCCGCCACGTCGAAGGGGCTGTCCGTCGGCGATCCGGTCACGATCGGGTTCTCCGCCGACGGGGAGCACCGGTTCACGGTCGGCGGCGTGTACGCGAACGGGTCGTTGCTCGGCACCGACTACACGATGTCGCTGCACGACTTCGACGAGCACTTCACCCAGCAGCTGGACGTGAACGCGTACGCGACGATCGCCGACGGCGCCACCGCCGAGCAGGCGCGCGCGGCCGTCGCGAAGATCGCGGCACGCTATCCGGACGTGACGATCCAGGATCAGGCCGCGTTCAAGGAGTCGCAGTCCAAGGCGATCGACCAGTTCCTGAGCCTCGTGTCGGCGCTGCTGATCATGGCGATCGTGATCGCGCTGTTCGGCATCGTGAACACCCTCAGCCTGTCGGTCTACGAACGGGTCCGGGAGCTGGGGCTGCTCCGCGCCGTCGGCATGAGCCGCCGGCAGATCAAGCGGATGATCCGCGTCGAGTCGGTCATCATCGCCGTGCTGGGCGCGGTCCTCGGGGTCGCGGTCGGCATCCTGTTCGGCGTCGCCATGCAGCGGGCGCTGTCGGACCTCGGCATCACGAACCTCGCGATCCCCGTCGGACAGCTCGTCGTGTACGTCGTGGTGGCGGCGTTCGCCGGCGTCCTGGCGGCCATCGTGCCGGCGCGCCGGGCCGCGAAGCTGAACGTGCTGCAGGCCATCTCCTACGAGTAGCCGGAGCCTCGCCGGCGCGGCCGCGCCTCGGCCGATATCATGCTCGGCACGAT
The DNA here is from genome assembly GCA_963828885.1 of uncultured Actinomycetes bacterium. Taxonomy (GTDB): domain Bacteria; phylum Actinomycetota; class UBA4738; order UBA4738; family HRBIN12; genus JALYMB01. The sequence continues at coordinate 440,063 of CAWHGC010000003.1, read as the reverse complement.
GCCGACGCTGACGATGCCGGACGGATCCACGACCGAGCTCCCCGAGGGTGAGCCGGTCGGCGGCGTGCTGGATCGGGGTGCGATCGCCGCACGCGTGGACGGTGAGCTGCGGGACCTGTCCTTCGTGCCCGAGGCCGACGCCGCCGTCGAGCCGGTCGACCCGGCCTCGCCGGACGGCCTGCACGTCCTGCGCCACTCGGCCGCCCACGTCCTCGCGCAGGCCGTGTGTGAGCTGTTCCCCGGCACGCACTACGCGATCGGCCCGGCCGTCGAGGACGGCTTCTACTACGACCTCGAGCTGCCGGAGCCGCTGTCGGCCGGCGACCTCAACCGGATCGAACAGAAGATGCGGAAGATCGTGAAGCAGGACCAGCCCTTCGTGCGCGAGGAGCTCACCCGCGCCGAGGCGCTGGAGCGCTTCGCCGACCAGCCGTTCAAGCGGGAGATCATCGAGTCGCTGGAGCCCGGCGAGGTGGCCGGCGGCGACACGGTCAGCGTGTACCGCAACGACGGGTGGGCCGACCTGTGCCTCGGGCCGCACGTGCCGTCGACCCGCAGGCTCGGCGCCTTCAAGCTCACCCACCTCGCCGGCGCGTACTGGCGCGGCGACGAGCGGAACCAGCAGCTCACCCGCGTGTACGGCACGGCGTGGGCCACCCAGGAGGACCTCGACGAGCACCTGCACCGGATCGAGGAGGCGGAGCGGCGTGACCACCGCCGGCTGGGCGCCGAGCTCGACCTGTTCAGCTTCCCCGACGAGATCGGGTCGGGCCTCGCGGTGTTCCATCCGCGCGGCGGCCTCGTGCGCAAGCTGATGGAGGACTACTCGCGGCAGCGCCACGAGGAGGCCGGCTACGAGTTCGTGAACACGCCGCACATCACGAAGTCGGAGCTGTTCGAGACGAGCGGCCACCTGGAGTGGTTCGCCGACGGCATGTTCCCGCCGATGGAGCTCGACGGCGGGGCGCAGTACTACCTGAAGCCCATGAACTGCCCGATGCACATCCTGATCTACCGCAGCCGCACGCGGAGCTACCGCGAGCTGCCGCTGCGCCTGTTCGAGTTCGGCACGGTGTACCGCTACGAGAAGTCGGGCGTGATCCACGGCCTCACGCGCGTGCGCGGCCTCACGATGGACGACGCGCACATCTTCACCACGAAGGAGCAGATGGGCGAGGAGCTCCGCTCGCTGCTGACGTTCGTGCTGGACCTGCTGCGCGACTACGGCCTCGACGAGTTCTACCTGGAGCTGTCGACGAAGCCGGAGGACAAGGCGGTCGGCACCGACGAGGAATGGGCGGAGGCCACCGAGGTGCTGCGGCAGGCGGCCGAGTCGATGGACCTCGAGCTCGTGATGGACGAGGGCGGCGGCGCCTTCTACGGGCCGAAGATCAGCGTGCAGGTGCGCGACGCGATCGGGCGGACCTGGCAGATGTCGACGATCCAGGTCGACTTCCAGTTCCCGCAGCGCTTCGACCTGCACTACGCGGGCGACGACAACGCCCGCCACCGGCCGATCATGATCCACCGCGCGCTGTTCGGATCGGTCGAGCGGTTCTTCGGCGTGCTGACCGAGCACTACGCCGGCGCGTTCCCGCTGTGGCTCGCGCCCGAGCACGTGCGGCTGGCGCCGGTCGCCGACCGGCACGTCGACCACGCGAACGACCTCGCCCGACAGCTCCGGGCCGAGGGCCTGCGTCCCGTCGTCGACGACTCGAAGGAGTCGGTCGGCAAGAAGATCCGTGCGGCGCAGCTGATGAAGGCCCCGTACGTCCTCGTGATCGGCGACCGCGAGCTCGAGTCCGGCACGTTCACCGTCCGCGACCGCGCCGGCACCGAGACGCCGGGCGTGACGTACGGCAGGCTCGTCTCGGCGCTCAAGCACGAGGTCGCCACCCGCGCGCTCGCGCAGTCGAGCTTCGGGGACTGACGGCCGGATGGACCGCCTGTGGAGCCCCTGGCGGATGGAGTACATCGAGGCGCACGCGAACGAGCCCGGAACCGGACGGGTGCGTGTTCTGCTCGCTGCTCGAGCACGGGGATCCCGACGGCGAGCGCATCCTGCACCGCGGCGAGCACGGCGTTCGTGACCCTCGCGAAGTATCCCGTACAACCCCGGGCACCTGCTGGTGCTGCCGGTGCGCCACACGCGGCGACCTCGAGGACCTCACCGCCGAGGAGGGCGCCGAGATCCACGCGCTGCTGCAGCGGTCCGTGCGGGCCCTGCGCGAGGCCTCGGCGCCGGACGGGTTCAACGTGGGCCTGAACCTCGGGCGCGTCGCCGGGGCCGGGATCCCGGGGCACCTGCACTGGCACGTGGTGCCGCGCTGGGGCGGCGACACGAACTTCATGCCGGTGGTCGGGGAGACGCGCGTGCTGCCCGCAGCTCCTGTCGGAGACCTACGAGCGGCTGCGGCCGCACTTCGCCGCATGAGCGAGGCCCGAACGATCGAGGTCGACGGCGGCCGGCTGTGCCTCGAGGTCGCGGGCGACGGGCCCGGCGTCGTGCTGATCCACCCCGGCCTGTGGGACTCGCGCACGTGGGACGACCAGTGGGAGCCGTTCGCCGCACGGCACCGCGTCGTGCGGTACGACGTGCGCGGCTACGGACGGTCGAGCCGCCCGACCGGCGAGCCGTACTCGCACGTCCGCGACCTCGCGGCCGTGATGGACGCCGCCGGCCTCGAGCGCGCCGCCCTCGTCGGCTGCTCGATGGGCGGCGCGATCGCATTGAACGCGGCGCTCGCGCATGCCCGACCGCGTGACGGCGCTCGTCCTGGCCGCCTCCGGCCTCGACGGGTTCGAGGGCAGCGACGAGGAGGAGCGGGACTGGGAGGAGCGCTTCGGGCCGATCGAGGCGCTGGTCGAGGCCGGCGAGCTGGAGCAGGCGCAGGACATCCGCCTGCGCACCTGGGCGCCGCTCGGCACCGACGACGAGGCAGGCCGCCGCATCCGCGCGATCGCGATGGACAACCTGCACGAGCTGACGATGGACGAGAGCGCGGCCGAGGACCTGCATCCGACCGCGATCGACCGCCTGCACGAGATCACGTGTCCCACGCTGGTCCTGCCGGCCGACCACGACCCGCCGCACATGCGCCGCGTCGCCGGCATCCTCGCCGACCGGATCCCACAGGCTCGGATCGAGCACATCCCCGGCGTCGACCACGTGCTCAACATGCGGGCGCCGGAGGCGTTCAACGGCATCGTCCTCGGGTTCCTGGACGAGGTCTGACCGCCGTGGACCGGGTCTTCCTCGTCCTCGCCGCCGCGTTCGGGCTCGTCGGCGTGGCGTGCGGGCGCGTTCGGTGCGCACGCCCTGCGCGCGAAGGTGCCGCCCGAGCGGCTGGCGTCGTTCGAGACCGGCGCGAGGTACCTGATGTACGGCGCGTTCGCCCTGCTCGGCGTCGAGTGGTTCCGCGCGGCCGGTCCCGATCAGGTCGCGGAGTCGTGGGCCGGCGTCTGCCTGGCCGCCGGGACCGTCGCGTTCTCCGGCAGCCTGTTCGCGCTCGCGCTGACGGGCCGGAGGCGGTGGGGCGCGCTCACGCCCGTCGGCGGGGTCCTGCTGCTGGCGGGCTGGGCGCTCCTGGTGGTGGCGGCGCTCACCGCGCCGCTGCGCTTCGACCTCTTCCGCTGATCGCGCGGCGCCGCTAGCGGTGCGCCTCCTCGCGGGCCTTCTGGTACGCGTCGATGACCCGCTGCGCCAGCTGCTGCGGCAGCTCCTCGTAGTGGTCGAACGTCATCGAGAAGGCGCCGCGGCCCCCCGTCATCGAGCGGAGGTCGATCACGTACCGCGCGATCTCGGCCTGCGGCACGGCCGCGCGGATCACCTGCTTGCCGCCGCCGGCCTGCTCCATGCCGGCGATCTTGCCGCGCTTGGCGTTCAGGTCGCCCATCACGTCGCCGGTGAACGCCTCGGGCACGACGACCTCGACCTGCATGACCGGCTCGAGGATCGCGACCCCGACCTGCTCGGCCGCCTCCTTCAGCGCCAGCGAGCCGGCGATCTGGAACGCCATGTCGGAGGAGTCGACCGCGTGGAACTTCCCGTCGACGAGCGTCACCTTGATGTCGACCATCGGGTTGCCGCTCACGGTGCCCTCGGCCATCGTCTTCACGATGCCCTTCTCGATCGAGGGGATGAACTGCGAGGGGATCGAGCCGCCGAAGATCTTGTCCTCGTACACGAACCCCTCGCCGCGCGCCGTCGGCTCCACCTCGATCACGCACACGGCGTACTGGCCGTGCCCGCCCGACTGCTTCACGTGGCGACCCGTCACCTTCGCCTTGCCGCGCAGCGTCTCGCGGTACGCGATCTTCGCCGGGTGCGTGAGGACCTCGACGCCGAACTTGCGCTTCAGCCGCTCCGCCATGACCTCGAGGTGGGCCTCGCCCATGCCGTACATCACCGTCTCGTGCGTCTCGTCGCTGCGGGACAGGCGGAAGGACGGATCCTCCTCGCGCAGCCGCGCGAGGCCGGTCGACAGCTTGTCCTCGTCGCCCTTGGTCTTGGGCTCGATCGCGTACGCGAGCAGCGGCTCGGGCAGCGTGATGGGGGAGAGCTGCACCGGATCGTCCTTCGAGCTGATCGTGTCGCCCGTGTGCGTGTGCGCGAGCTTCGCGACGGCGCCGATGTCGCCGGCCGCCACCGACGGGCACCGTCTCGTGGTCCTTGCCACGGAGCGCGAAGAGCTGGCCCACCCGCTCGTCGGTGCCCTGCGTGGCGTTGAAGATCGAGCCGTCGGGCCGCACCGTGCCGCTGAAGACCCGGAACATCGTGATGTGGCCGACGAACGGGTCCGACAGCGTCTTGAACACGAACGCCGTCGTCGGCCCGGCCGGATCGCACGTCCGCTCCTTCACGGTGCCGTCCTTCGCCGTCACCTCGACGGGCGCGCGGTCGAGCGGCGACGGGAACTCCTCGACGATGAAGTCGAGCAGGCGGTCGACGCCGATCGCCTTCGCGGCCGAGCCCACGATCACCGGCGCCAGCCGCGCCCGCGCGAAGCCGTCCTTCGCGCCGCTCACGATGTGCTCCTCGGGCAGCGTGCCCTGCTCCAGGTACTCCTCGATCAGCGCGTCGTCGGACTCGGCGACGGCCTCCATCAGCTTCTCCCGGGCCGGGTCGGCGATCGCGTGGATCTCCTCGGGCCACTCCTGCTTCCTCCGCGCGCGGGCCGCTGGGGTACAGGTCGGCCTTCTCGTGCAGGAGGTCGGCGACGCCGCGGAACTCGTGCTCGGCGCCGATCGGCAGCTCGAAGGGCGCCACCTGGTTGCCGAAGGCCGACACGAGCTGGTCGAGGGTGGCCTGGAAGTCGGCGCGCTCGCGGTCGAGCTTGTTGACGAAGATCGCGCGGGGCAGGCCCTCCTCGACCGCCAGCTCCCAGGCGGCCTCGGTCTGGACCTCGACGCCGTCGACCGCCGACACGACGACGATGACGGCGTCGGCGGCGCGGATCGCCGATCGCAGGTCGCCCACGAAGTCGGCGTACCCGGGCGCATCGAGGACGTTGATCTTCACCCCCTCCCACTCGATCGGCGCGGTGGACGAGCGAGACGGAGATGGCCTTGCGCTGCTCGTCGGGGTCGTGGTCGGAGACGGTGGTGCCGTCCTCGACCGTGCCCATGCGGGTGATGGCGCCGGACGTGAACAGCATGGCTTCCAGCAGCGTGGTCTTGCCCGCCCCGCCGTGGCCCACCAGCAACACGTTGCGGATGTCCTTCGCGTCGTAGGTCTTCAACGCGGCACTCCTTCCGGCTGGGTTCGTGGCGAGAGGTCTGGGGATTCTAGTCCAGTGCTAGGCTCGCGCGGTTCCCATGGCGACGTACCGACGGCGGCTGCCCGCCACCTCCAGCACGATCCCCACGAGGGTGCTGTTGACCTGCAGCGCGACACTGATCGGGGCCTCGGCGTGGCTGATCCTCGACGACCGCCCGCGGCCCGCGGGGCTGGCCGCGGCGCTCGCCGGAGTGGCCGGCATCGCGGGCGGGCGGTTCGCCGTGTGGAACGGCGACGGGTTGTCGCGGCTGTTCGACCCGATCGTCGACCGCGCGTTCGACGGGCTGATCCTGGGCTCGATCGCGTGGGTGGAGCGGACCTCGAGGCCGGACGTGGCGGCCGCCGCCCTCGTCGCGCTCGGGGCGAGCTACCTGTCCTCCTACGTGCGCGCGCGGGGTGCGTCGCTCGGCTACGACGTGCAGGAGAGCACCGTGACGCGGGGGACCAGGTACGTGCTGGTCGCCGCCGGCCTCGCGCTTCGGATGGCTCGGGTGGACGCTGTGGGCGGTCGCCGCCCTCGCGGTCCTCGCCTCGCTGATCCGGACGATCCAGGTGGCGAAGGAGGAGCTGGTGTGAGCGGCGCCGAGGCCGTCGGTCCCGTCGCCGCGCCGGGCGAGCCCTCGAGCGCGAGCCTTCGGGAGGAGGCCGCGTACCAGGCGTACCGGCTCGCCGCGTGGCTGTCGAGGTCGCTGCCGCCGCGTGCCGGCGCCGCCGCTGTTCGACCTGCTGGGCCGGGCCGGCCTCGCGCTGATGCCCGGGCTGCGGGCGACGGTGACGGCGAACCAGGCGCAGGTGCTCGGCCTGCCGCCGGAGCACCCGACGGTGCGGGCGTCCACGCGCGAGGCCTTCCGCAGCTACGCGAGGTACTGGCACGAGACCTTCCGGATCCCGCTGCTGTCCGCACGAGGAGTTCCTCGCGCGCACCGACATCGTCGGGCTACGAGCACGTCGAGGCCGCCCTCGCGCAGGGGCGGGGCGTGATCTGCGTGCTGCCGCACCTGGGCAACTGGGACGTGGGCGGGCGGTACATGACGGAGCGGGGCCTGCGCGTGGTGTCGGTGGCCGAGGAGCTCCGGCCGGAGCGCCTGTTCCGGCTGTTCGTCGAGCACCGAGAGGCGCTCGGGCTGGACATCCTGGGGCTGTCCCGCGACGCACAGGTGGGCCGGCGGCTCGCGAGCGCGCTGGCCGAGAACCGGATGGTGGCCCTCGTCGCCGATCGCGACCTGACCGGCCGCGGCGTCGAGGTCCCCATGTTCGGCCGGCCGCGCCGGCTGCCGGCCGGGCCCGCGCTCCTGTCGCTCACGACCGGCGCGCCGATCCTGGTCGTCGCCCGTGTACCAGATCCCCGGCGGCTGGCGGATCGTGTTCAGCGCCCCGCTCGAGATCGACGCGACCGGCGAGCGCCGCCGCGACGTCGCCGCGCTCACGCACCGCATGGGGGAGGCGTTCGAGCGCGCGATCTCGGCCGCACCGGCCGACTGGCATCTGTTCCAGCCGGCCTGGGAGCCGTGAGGATCGCCCTGGTCTGCCCGTACGCCTGGGACGAGCCGGGCGGCGTGCAGGTCCACGTGCGCGAGCTCGGCGAGCGGCTGCGCGGCCGGGGGCACGAGGTCCTCGCGCTCACGCCGTCGCGCGCCCGTCCGCGCGAGCCGTGGGTGGTGTCGGTCGGTCGGCCCCTGTCGCTGCCGTACGGCCGGACGCGGGCGCCCGTCTCGCCGTGGCCCGGCACGCGCCGGCGGGTACGGGCGGCCCTCGAGGCCTTCGGCGCCGACGTCGTCCACGTGCACGAGCCGGCCTCGCCGAGCGCGTCCGTCTTCGCCCTCGGCGCCGGCGCGCCCCTCGTCGCCACGTTCCACTCCGGCCTCGATCGCGCGCTGCTGTACGACGCGGCCGCGCCGCTGCTGCGGCGGGCGGCGCGGCGGATCGCGGTGCGCATCGCCGTGTCGGAGCGCGCGGCCGCCGTCGCGCGCCGCCGGCTGCGCGGCACGTACCGCGTGATCCCCAACGGCGTCGACGTGGCCCGGTTCGCGACCGCGTCGCCGGCCGACCTCGGGCCGGGCACGAAGCTGCTGTTCGTCGGCCGTCTGCACGAGCGGAAGGGGTTCGCCGTCGCCGTCGACGCCCTCGCCCGCCTGGCGCCGTCGCGGCCCGATCTGCGCCTGGTCGTCGCCGGTGACGGCGCGGAGCGCGCGGCGCTGGAGACGGCTGGACCCGGCCGCGCGCGACCGCGTCACGATGCTCGGCGCCGTCCGCAACGAGGACCTGCCGCCGATCCACGCCGCCTGCGACGTGTTCGTCGCACCGAACACGGGCGGCGAGAGCTTCGGACTCGTGCTGCTGGAGGCGATGGCGGCCGGACTGCCGGTCGTGGCGAGCGACATCCCCGGCTTCGACGAGGTCGTCGCCGACGGACTCGACGGGCTCCTCGTGCCTCCCGGCGACCCGGCCGCGCTCGCGGCCGCCGTCGCCCGGCTGCTGGACGAGCCCGAGACGGCCGGGCGCCTGGCCGAGGCCGGCCGTCGCCGCGCCGCGCACGCGGACTGGGCGGTCGTCGTCGAGGAGGTCGAGACCGCCTACCGGGACGCCGTCGAGATCGGCGCCTCGCCGCTACGATAGGCCCGTGCTGCCCTTCTGGATCGTCCTGGGGATCGTGGTGCTCGTGCTGCTGTACGGGGTGCTCGCCTTCAACTCCCTCGTTCGCCTGCGCAACCGCACCGACAACGGCTGGTCGCAGATCGACGTGCAGCTCCGGCGCCGATACGACCTGATCCCGAACCTCGTGCAGACGGTGCAGGGCTACGCCGCGCACGAGAAGGAGCTGTTCGAGCACGTCGCCGAGGCCCGGTCGCGGGGGATGGGCGCGACGAGCGTCGCCGATCAGGCGCAGGCCGAGAACATGATCACGGCCGGCCTCGGGCGGCTGATGGCCGTCGCCGAGCAGTACCCGGATCTGAAGGCGAACCAGAACTTCCTGGCGCTGCAGGAGGAGCTCACCGGCACCGAGTCGAAGATCGCGTACGCCCGGCAGTTCTACAACGACCAGGTGATGCGGCTGAACACGAAGATCCAGTCCTTCCCGTCGAGCGTCGTCGCGAACCTGTTCCACGTGGAGCCGAGGGCGTTCTTCGACATCGAGGATCCCGCCCGCGGTCCCGTGAAGGTCGACCTCTAGGCCGCCGGTGTACGAGGAGATCGCACAGAACCGGCGTCGCACCGTCCTGCTCATGCTCGGCGCGGTCGTGTTCCTGGGCGCCGTCGGATACGCGGTCGGGTCGTATTGGGGGACCGGCCCGGCCGGCCTCGTCTTCGCGGCCGGCCTCGCGATCGTCCTGTCGATCGGGTCGTACTTCGGCGGCGACCGGGTCGTGCTGGCGTCGGCGCGCGCGAAGGAGGTCACGCCCGAGCAGGAGCCGCGACTGCACAACGTCGTGGAGGGGCTCGCGATCGCCGCCGGCGTGCCGAAGCCCCGCGTGTACGTGGTGCCCGAGACGGCGCCGAACGCGTTCGCGACCGGCCGCGACCCCGAGCACTCGTCGATCGCCGTCACGCAGGGGCTGCTGGACATCATGAACCGGGTCGAGCTCGAGGGCGTGATCGGCCACGAGCTGTCGCACGTCGTCGACCGCGACATCCTCGTCGGCACCGTCGTCGCCACGCTGGTCGGCGCCGCCGTGCTGATGTCGGAGTTCTTCATGCGGTCGTGGTTGTGGGGCGGGTTCCGCGGGCGTCGGGGCAACGACTCGAACGGCGGCGGCCTCGAGCTCGTCATCTTCGCGGTCGGCTTCGTGCTGCTGGTGATCGCGCCGATCGCCGGCCAGATCATCAAGCTCGCCGTCTCGCGCAACCGCGAGTACCTGGCCGACGCGCAGGGCGCGCTGCTCACGCGCTACCCGCCGGGGCTCGTCGCGGCCCTGAAGAAGATCGAGGCGGCGCCCCACGCGATGCACGCGGCCAACAACGCCACCGCGCACCTGTGGCTGGACCAGCCCTCGCGCGTGCCGGGCGAGGGCACGAGCGCGATGGAGAAGCTGTTCTCCACGCACCCGCCGATCGCCGAGCGGATCCGCCGTCTGGAGGAGATGTGACGTTCCCGACCAGTTCGGCCGAGGTCGTTGAGGTGCCCGAACCTCGCGGTTAGCATGACCGCCCGGTCCGCTCGAGACCGCAGCCCGGACGGTGCTTCCCCGTCCTCCACAACCCGCCGACCCTCCAGGAGGTCTCGATCGTGGCCGTCACACGCCGTGGAAAGCTCGCAGTGTCCCTGGCCGGAGCCCTCGCCGTCACCGGCGTCGGCGTCGGCGCCCTGGCCCTCACCGGCCACGCGCCGGCCGCCGTTGCAGCGCGCGATCGACCACGTCGCGGGCGAGGCGAAGACGCCGCCGCCCGTCTGCCCGCTGACCGGCGCGCCGGCCCCGCACGGCACGATCCCGAACCGGCCCGTCCTCGCCGTGAAGATCGAGAACCTTCCCGAGGCGCGCCCGCAGGCCGGGCTCGACCGCGCCGACATCGTGTACGAGGAGCCGGTCGAGGGCGGCATCACCCGGTTCATCGCGCTGTTCCAGTGCGACGAGGCCAACCAGGTCGGGCCCGATCCGCAGCGGTCGCACGACCGACCCCGAGATCCTCGTGCAGTACGGGAAGCCGCCGCTCGCGTACTCGGGCGGCGCCAACCAGGTCCGCAAGGCGATCGACCGCGCCGGGCTCACCGACATCTCCGAGACCGAGGCGCCGCAGGCGTACACGCGCGACCCGAACCGGGTGGCGCCGCACAACCTGTTCTCCACCACCACGGCCCTCTGGAAGGCGGCGAAGTCCACGGACGGCGCCCCGGACGCCGTCTTCACCTACGCCGACGACCTCGCGCTGAAGAGCCGGAAGGCCGCCACCGTGCACCTCGGGTTCTCCAGCTACTCCGACGTCTACTGGACGTGGAGCAAGAAGCAGGACGCGTGGCTGCGCGCCCACGGGACCGAGCCGCACATGCTCGTCGACGGATCGCAGGTGCAGGCGACGAACGTCGTCGTGCAGGTGGTCAAGGTCGTGCCGGGCGACATCATCGACCCCGCCGGCAACCCCTCGCCCGAGGTCGACGTGATCGGCTCGGGCAAGGCCTACGTCTTCCGCGACGGCCGGATGATCGCTCGGCCGGTGGGAGCGAGCGAAGGAGGGCGACGTGACCACGTTCGTGACGAAGACGGGCGAGACGATCCCGCTCGCGCCGGGCCGCACGTGGGTCGAGCTGCTGCCCTCCACGGTCCACGTCGAGACCACCTGAGTCCCTGCTGCCGCCGCGTCCGGTCAGTCCCTCGTCCCTCCCGCCCGGCTCCGTGCGGGGCCCGAACGGTAGACTGGGGAACGACCTGGTGAGGAGGGATATCCCGTGGACCGCGAGACCGGTACGTTCCGGGTGAAGTCGGGCCTGGCAGAGATGCTGAAGGGTGGCGTCATCATGGACGTCACCGACGCCGAGCAGGCGAGGATCGCCGAGGACGCCGGCGCGTGCGCCGTCATGGCGCTCGAGCGGGTGCCTGCCGACATCCGCCGCGACGGCGGCGTCGCGCGCATGTCCGACGCCACGAAGATCGAGGAGATCCAGCAGGCCGTCACGATCCCGGTGATGGCGAAGGCGCGGATCGGCCACTTCGTGGAGGCGCAGATCCTGCAGGCCCTCGGCGTCGACTACGTCGACGAGTCCGAGGTCCTCACGCCGGCCGACGACGAGTTCCACATCGACAAGTGGGCGTTCACGGTGCCGTTCGTGTGCGGCGCGCGCAACCTGGGCGAGGCGCTGCGCCGGATCTCCGAGGGCGCGGCCATGATCCGCACGAAGGGCGAGGCCGGCACCGGCAACGTGGTCGAGGCCGTCACGCACATGCGCACGATGCTGCGCGAGATGGCCGAGCTCACCACGCTGCGTCCCGAGCAGTACGTGGCGAAGGCCAAGGAGCTCGGCGCGCCGGTGGACCTCGTGCGTGAGATCGCGTCGACGGGCAGGCTCCCGGTCGTGAACTTCGCGGCCGGCGGCATCGCGACCCCGGCCGACGCCGCGCTGATGATGCAGCTCGGCGTCGACGGCGTGTTCGTGGGGTCGGGCATCTACAAGTCGCAGGACCCGCCGACGATGGCGCGCGCGATCGTCGAGGCCACCACGCACTTCCAGGACCCCGACGTCCTGGCGAAGGTCTCGCACGGCCTCGGCGACCCGATGGCCGGCCTCGAGATCGGCTCGCTCGAGACGCGCCTGCAGGAGCGCGGCTGGTAGCCGCGCGGAGGTGCCCACGGTGAAGGCCGGCGTCCTCGCGCTCCAGGGAGACTTCCGCGAGCACGCCCTCGTGCTGGCCGCCGCCGGCGCCTCGCCCGTCGAGGTCCGCACGCCCGAGGACCTGGCCGGCGTCGACCTCCTGGTGATCCCCGGCGGCGAGTCCACGACGATGGGCAAGCTCGCCCGCGCCGTCGGCCTCGTGGAGCCGGTGCGGTCCCGCGTCGCCGAGGGCATGCCGGTCTTCGGCACGTGCGCGGGCATGATCGTGCTCGCTCAGCGCGTCGGTGGCGGCGAGCCGCTGTTCGGCGTCCTCGACGTGACCGTGCAGCGCAACGCGTACGGCCGCCAGGTGGATTCGTTCGAGGCCGACGTCGACGTCGACGGCATCGACCATCCGGTCCGGGGTGTGTTCATCCGCGCGCCGCGCGTGGAGGCGGTCGGTCCGGACGTTCGCGTCCTCGCCGAGCACGAGGGCCACCCGGTCGTCCTGGAGCAGGGGAACGTCGTCGTGGCATCCTTCCATCCGGAGCTGGTCGGCGAGACGGCGCTCCACGCGTACGTCCTGAGGAAGGTGTAGATGTCCGGTCACTCGAAGTGGGCGACGATCAAGCGCAAGAAGGGCGCGACCGACGCCAAGCGCTCCAACATGTACGCGAAGCTGCTCCGCGCGGTGGAGGTGGCCGCCCGCGAGGGCGGCGGCAACGTCGAGGGCAACATGACGCTGGCCTCGGCCGTCGACAAGGCGAAGAGCTTCAGCGTCCCGAGCGACAACATCGAGCGGGCCATCAAGCGCGGCACCGGTGCCGACGACGGCGGCGCGCGCTACGAGGAGCTCTTCTACGAGGGGTACGCGTCCGGGGGCGTCGCCCTGCTGATCGAGGCCCTCACCGACAACCGCAACCGCACGGGCCAGGAGGTCCGCCACGCGTTCACGCGCAACAACGGCAACATGGGCGATCAGGGCAGCACGGCCTGGATGTTCGCGCGCAAGGGCGTGATCGTCGTCGAGAAGGCCGACGCGCCCGAGGAGGACCGGATGCTGGAGCTCGCGCTCGAGGCCGGCGCCGACGATCTGCGCGACTCCGAGAGCTCGTGGGAGATCTCCACCGCGCCGGCGGACTTCCGATCGGTGAGCCAGGCCCTGGAGTCGGCGGGCGTGCCGGTGTTCTCCGCCGAGATCACCATGGTGCCGCAGACGACGATCCCGGTCGAGGGAGGCGAGGCCCGCGCGGTCCTCGGGTTGATCGAGGCGCTCGAGGACCTCGACGACGTGCAGGCCGTCTACGCCAACTTCGACATCTCCGAGGAGCTGATGGCGTCGCTCTGAGCGGCGCCGGGACCCTCGCTCACCTGTCGGGTTGAGCGCTTCGCGCATGCCGTCGTACCCTTCTGGGCGATCTTCCGGGACAACGATCGAGAGAGGGGTTGGGGGCATGTCGGTACGACCTGGTTCATCGCGCGCCCGAGTATGGGTCGCCGCGATCGCAGTAGCCGGCTTCATCGCCGCCGTAGCCGCACCGGGCTCGGCGGCCTCTTCGTTCTCGGGGCTCAAGCAGCGGGACGGCCTGATCCGTCTGTCGCAGCGCGAGCTGGCGTCCAACGCCGCCGGCAAGGTCGCGGAGGGCGAGGGCGGCGAGGCCCGCTCGGAGATCCTGGATGCGGCGGAGTCCTTCGCCGCGCCCCGCAACCTGCCGGCCGAGTTCGGCGACGCAGACGTGGGCGCCGCCCGCCTCGCCGCCGTGGAGCGCGGCCGAACCGCCTCCCCGTGGTCGGCGGGAGCTGGAACGAGATCACGGATCTGCCGTACGACTCCGACGACCCCAACTACCGCGACCCGGTCATCTCGAACTCGGGCGGCGGATCCGGCATCGTGACGGGCCGCATGTCGGCCATCGCGATCGACGGCGCCCGCGTCTACGTCGGCGCGGCCGACGGCGGCGTGTGGCGCTCGACGGACGACGGCGACACGTGGACGCCACTCACCGACGACCTCCCCACCACGTCGACGGGAGCGCTCGCCGTGAACCCCGACGACCACTCGGTGTGGCTGGGCACCGGCGAGGCCAACACGGCCTTCGAGAACTACCTGGGCACGGGCATCTACCGCTCCAACGACCACGGCAACTCGTGGGTCCGCGTCGGCGGCGATCAGCTCAAGGGCACCATGGTCGCGCGGCATCGTGATGGACGGGCGCGGCATGGTGTACGCGGCCACGAGCTCCGGCGTCTTCCGCCGTCGCGCCGCCGCGCCCACGTCGCAGGCCGTGGAAGCTGGTGCTGCGGCCCGGAACGCCCGGACCGTTCGGGTTCACGTACACGAACGACGTGCAGGTCAAGCCGGGAACCGACGGCCAGACCGTCATCGCGAACATCGCGTGGCGCGGCGGACACACCGACTACAACGGGTTCTACGTCTCGAACAAGTCCGGCGACGCCGGCACCTGGAAGCGGGTGCGGCCCAACGGCATCGACCGTCGCGACATCGGTCGCGCCTCGTTCGCCTATTCGGCCGACGGCTCCAAGCTCTACGCGTTGGTCGAGTCGATCCAGAACTACAACTACGACCCCGAGACCGCCCTGATGGGCGTCTACGTGTCGGACACCGGCGACGTGGCGGGGCCGTGGACGCTGATCGCCGACAACGTGACGCTGGCGACCGGCACGGGGAGCGCGCTGACGCTCGGTGACGGGTACTCGCCCGGCATCCAGGCCTGGTACAACCAGTTCATCGGCGTGGACCCGAGCGACCCCGACCACGTGTACGTCGGGCTCGAGGAGGTCTACGAGACGACCGACGCCGGGGCCACCTGGACCGCCGTCGGCCCGTACTGGAACTTCGGGCTGCCGTGCGGCGCCGTCGATCTGGACAACTGCCCGAAGACCACCCACCCCGACCAGCACGCCGTCGCGTTCGACGGCACCCAGGTGTGGGTCGGCAACGACGGCGGCATCTACAGCCGTGACCTGGTCGGCGCGACGCAGTGGGACAACCACAACGCCGGGCTCGACACGCTGCAGTACTACTACGGCGGCGCCGGTGAGGTGAAGGGCGGCCTGGCCTACTCGGGCGGCCTCCAGGACAACGGCGGCTCGCTGCTGTTGCCGGGCGCCGACACCATGGTGTCCCCGTTCGGCGGCGACGGCGGCGACGTCATCGTGAGTCCCACCGACGGGTTCAAGATCGTGCACGAGTACGTGGGCAACGACATGTGGCTGACCACGAACGGTGGCCAGTCCGACGGCAGCACCAACGCCTGGCGGGAGATCTCGCCGGCGTGCGGCGCGTTCACGTACACGCCGGACCCGTGCGACCCGAACCCGCGGTTCATCGCGCCGTTCGAGGCCGACCCGAAGGCGCCGGACGACCACTGGGTGACCGGCGGCCAGTACGTGTGGGAGGACACGCAGGGCTGGGACACCACGTGCGACGCGAGCGCCTGCGACTGGCAGATCGTGCACGACACCGGTGACGGCAACACCGTGACGGCGCTCGCCATCAGCGGCGACACGATCTACGCCGGGTGGTGCGGGGTCGGATGCAACCCCAGTCCGGACTTCGCCACCGGCATCGACACGAACGTCGGCGGCCACCTGGCACAGGGTCGTCGGCCCCGACATCACCAACGGTGGCAAGACACCGCCGCAGCGCTACGTGTTCAACCTCGTCGTCGACCCCAAGGACGACACGCCACGTGTACGCGCTGTACAGCGGCTACTCGCGCCGGTGGATCAAGAAGGGCGGCTACGGGCCAGGTCTTCGAGTCCTACAACGGTGGGCGCAAGTGGGCCAACATCACCGGCAACCTGCCGGACGCGCCGGCCGACGACCTCGTGGTCGTCAGCGGCAAGCTCGTGGTCGCCACCGACGTCGGGGTGTTCATCACCAGCAAGAAGGATCCCGGCAGCTATTCGCGGTACGGGTCCGGGCTGCCGGGTGCGATCCCGAACGACCTGCAGCTCCTGCCGGGCAGGAACAAGATCCTGGCCAGCACGCACGGCCGGGGGATGTGGACGATCCGGACGCCGTAGCGGCGGATCGCTCGCAGGACGGAGGGCGGGGGCCGCGCAGGCGGCCCCCGCTCCCGTTCCCGGGGTGCGGTGATTGCCCGGCCCCGGTCGGGCTCCTAGACTGAGCGAACGGATGTTCGAAGGACCTGTGCTCGGCGTCGATCCCGGTCTCGCGCGGACCGGCCTCGCCGTGCTCGAGGTCCTCGACCGCAAGCCCGTCATCACCTGGTCGGACACGGTGTTCACGCCGGCCGGCACGCCCGAGGCCGGACGCCTGCGGACGATCGCGGTGGCGCTGCGCACGGCCATCGAGGTCCACCGGCCCGTCGCGCGTCGCCGTCGAACGCGTGATGTTCGGCGCGAACAAGGGCAGCGCGCTCTCGGTGGCGCGGGCGACCGGCGTCGTGATGCTCGTCGCGGCCGAGGCCGGCCTCGAGGTCGAGGAGTACGTTCCCCTCGAGGTGAAGAGCGCGGTGACCGGGCAGGGCAGCGCCGACAAGCGGCAGGTCCACACGGCGCTGATCCGCGTGCACGGGCTCGCCGACGTCCCCTCGCAGCCGGACGCCGCCGACGCCGTCGCCGTCGCGCTGTGCCATCTCACGCAGGCTCGTCTGCGCATGGTCGCCACGAGGGCGGGGATCCGGTGATCGCGTTCCTCGAGGGCGAGGTGGTCGAGAAGGCCGCCGGGCGCGTGGTCCTCGCCGTGGGAGGGACCGGCTACGACGTGCTGGTGCCGTCCTCGGTGCTGAGCTCGCTGCCGCCGGTCGGCCGACGGGCGCGCGTCCACACCCGCCTGGTCGTGCGCGAGGACGCCATGGTGCTGTACGGGTTCGGATCGACCGACGAGCGCGCGCTGTTCGACTCCCTCATGGGCGTCACGGGTGTCGGTCCGAAGGTCGCCCTCGCGTTCCTGTCGACGCTCGCGCCCCCTGCCCTCCGCCGCGCCGTCGTCGACGGCGACCTGGCGGCGCTGACGGCCGTGCCGGGGGTGGGCAAGAAGGTCGCCCAGCGCGTCGTGCTGGACCTGCGCGACCGGCTCGGCGGCGAGGGCGAGCTGATCGAGGCCACGGGCCCGCTCGCGGAGGCGCGGGAGGCGCTCCGGGCGCTCGGGCTCTCGCCGCAGGAGGCCGCCGACGCCCTCGCCGGCCTCGAGGCCGACGGCCGCGCCACCGAGGACCTGCTGCGCGAGGCGCTGCAGGGGGTGGGGCGCGGATGACCGGCGACGCCGACGAGCCGGTCGTGGTGCCCGACGCCGACCGCCTGATCGAGCCGGTCGCGCTCACCGACGAGGAGCGCGACCTCGACCTCGCGCTGCGCCCGAGGACGCTGGGGGAGTTCGTCGGGCAGGAGCGCGTGAAGGAGCAGCTGGCGCTGCTGATCGAGGGCGCGCGCGCCCGCGGCGAGCCCGTCGACCACCTGCTGTTCTCCGGCCCGCCCGGCCTCGGCAAGACCACGCTGGCGTCGATCGTCGCCGGCGAGATGGGCGCCGGGTTCCAGCCGACGTCGGGGCCGGCGCTCGACCGGCCGAGCGACCTGGCCGCGATCCTCACGAACCTCGAGGACGGCGACGTGCTGTTCGTCGACGAGATCCACCGGATGCCGCGCCCGGTGGAGGAGGTGCTGTATCCGGCCCTCGAGGACTACAACCTCGACGTCGTGCTCGGCAAGGGCCCGACCGCCCGCTCGATCCGCCTGGACCTGCCGCGGTTCACGCTCGTCGCCGCCACGACCCGGCCGGGGCTCATCACGCTGCCGCTGCGCGAGCGGTTCGGGTTCTCGCCGAGGCTCGACTACTACTCCCGGGAGGAGCTCGCGACGATCGTGCTGCGCTCGGCCGGCATCCTCGCGGTGCGCACCGACGACGACGGCGCCGCCGAGATCGCCAGGCGCGCCCGCGGGACGCCCCGCGTCGCCAACCGCCTGCTGCGCCGCGTGCGCGACGTCGCCGAGGTCCGCCACGACGGCGCCATCACGGGCGACATCGCGCGGATGGGACTGGCGCTGTTCGAGGTCGACGAGCAGGGGCTCGACCGGCTCGACATCGCCGTCCTGCGCGCCATCGTCGACCGCTTCGGCGGGGGTCCGGTCGGGCTCACGACCCTGGCCGCCTCGGTCGGCGAGGAGACCGACACGGTCGAGGACGTGGTGGAGCCCTACCTGCTGCAGCTCGGATTCCTACAGCGGACCCCTCGGGGACGGGTGGCGACCGAGCACGCGTACCGGCACCTGGGCGCCTCGGTACCGGGCACCCTGCCGCTGTAGCGCCGGCGCCCGATTCGGCCCGGGACCGGTAGACTCCTGAAGCTGTTTCCCCAGGAGGCCTGCCATGTTCGAGCTGCTCGCAGCGACCACGACCCAACCGACGACGAATCCGCTGACGGCGTTCCTGCCGCTGATCCTGATCGTCGGCGTGGGCTACTTCCTCATGATCCGCCCGCAGCAGCGCAAGCTGCGGGCCCAGCGCGAGCTGCTGAACGAGCTCGAGGTCGGCGACGAGGTCGTCACCGCGGCCGGCATCCTCGCCCAGATCGTCGATATCGACGAGGACGAGGACGTCGTGACGGTCGAGATCGCGCCCGGCACCAGCGTCCGGATGCTGCGCGGCGGCATCTCCCGCCGTCTCGTCGACGAGGTCGAGGACGAGGACGAGCGACGGCGACGACCTGGACGAGGCCGAGGAGGCCGACCGCTCCTCGTGAGCACCCCGGTCGATCCCGAGTCGCGCATCCCCGCCGCCGAAGGGGTCGAGACCGAGCCCCGCCTCCCCGCCGCCGAGGGGCTCGAGCCCGATCCGCAGATCCCGCAGGAGACGGTGCCGCTGGAGCCGCACCATCCGACGTCGGAGCCCGCGACGGACCGCGCGCCGACGATCACCCTCGTGCAGGTCCAGGACAACGAGGAGCTGTCCAGCTTCATCTCCGCCGCCGACCGCGTGATGGAGGGGCTCGGCTTCACCGAGCACGGCTTCCGCCACGCGAACCTCGTCGCCAACATCTCCTATCAGGTGCTGCACCGGCTCGGGTTCGGCGAGCACGACGCGAACCTCGGGTGCGTGGCCGGCTACCTCCACGACGTCGGGAACATGCTCACGCGTCACTCGCACGCGCAGACCGGCGCGCTCCTCGTGCACCAGGCGCTGAAGGGTGAGCTGCCGGGCGCCGACCTCGCGCAGATGCTGGCGGCCATCGCGAACCACGAGGAGACCGACGGCATGGCCGTGAGCCCGATCTCGGCCGCGGTGATCCTCGCCGACAAGTCCGACGTGCACCGCAGCCGCGTGCGCAAGTCCGGACAGATCCGTTTCGACATCCACGACCGCGTGAACTACGCCGCCGAACAGAGCTTCCTGCGGGTAGACTCCGAGGCCCGCACGGTCACCCTCGAGCTGACCATCGACACCGAGATCAGCCAGGTCATGGAGTACTTCGAGATCTTCCTGGGACGTATGCAGATGTGCCGCCACGCCGCCGAGACGCTCGACTGCCGGTTCCGGTTGATGATCAACGGAGCCGAGCTCGCGTGAGACGCACCCGAGGGCTCTGGCTGTCGATCATCTTCGTCGGCGTGCTCGTGGCCGCCTCGCTGGTCGGCCTGCTCACCGGCCGGCTGTCGCCGACGCTCGGCCTCGACCTCGAGGGCGGCGTCTCCGTCATCCTGAAGGCGCCCGACGGCACCTCGGCCGACACCATGGAGCAGGCCCGCGCGAACATCGACCGGCGCGTGAACGCGCTCGGCGTCGCCGAGCCCGACATCTCCGTGCAGGGCACCAACATCGAGGTCCAGCTCCCGGGGCTCGCGAAGGGCACGATCGAGCAGCGGCCGAAGGTGCAGTCGTGCATCGAGGCGGCCGACAAGACCGCGTACGGATGCTTCGCCACCCACGAGGCCGCACAGACCGCCTTCGGAACGCTGAAGGTCGAGGAGTCGACTCAGCAGGTCTGCATCACCGGCGACGACCCCAACCAGATCTTCCCGTGCTTCACCGGCGACACCGCCGAGAAGGACGCGTCGACCGCGCTCGACGGCATCACCGTTCAGGCGCAGACGAGCGGGACCACGACCGGCCAGTTCTGCCTGCAGGACGCCGTCGGGCGCGCAGTTCGGCTGCTTCCCGAACAAGAAGGCGGCCGATGCGGCGAAGGCCGGCGCTGACGACGAAGGTCACGAAGCAGTTCTGCATCACGGGCGGCGACGGCACCGCGAACCTCCCGTGCTTCCCCACCGAGGACGAGGCGACGACCCTGCAGGACGGGCTGACGGTCGTCGACGAGACGACCCAGTACTGCGTGGTGAGCTCCGACGGCAAGGATCTGGGCTGCTTCCTGGACCAGGCGAAGGCGCAGGTCGAGCTGCAGCGCACGGGCCAGGGCGAGCTGCTTCGCATCATCGGCACCACGGCGCGCCTCGAGCAGCGCGAGGTCATGAGCAGCATCCCGCCGGGCGGCAGCGGGTACGACCAGCTCCAGGTCACGTGCGACAACGACCCGACCACCACCGCCATCCCGGACTGTCCGGCCAAGCCCGAGGAGCTGGCCAACCAGCCGGTCGTGTTCCTCGGCGACGACGGCACGAAGTACCAGCTGTCGGAGGTGAAGCTGACGGGTGACCGGATCAAGAGCGCCCGCGCCGTCTACCAGACGCCATCGGGCGGGACGCCGGGCTGGGCCGTCGACTTCACGCTGACGGGGGAGGGGGCGACCGAGTTCGGCGCTCTGACGACGGCCCTCGTCGGCAAGCAGCTCGCGATCGTGCTGGACTCGACCGTCATCTCCGCGCCGACGATCCAGGGCCCGATCACGGGCGGCAGCGGCGTCATCACCGGCAACTTCACGAAGGAGCGCGCGCAGTCGCTGGCGGCCGTGCTGCAGGCCGGTGCGCTGCCGGTGGAGCTCGAGCGCCAGCAGGTGCAGACGGTGAGCCCGACCCTGGGCAAGGAGTCCCTCGACCAGGGCATCAAGGCGGCGATCGTGGGCCTCGTGCTGCTGTTCCTGTATCTCCTCTTCTACTACCGGCTGCTCGGCGTCGTCGCGTGGCTCGGCATGTCGATCTGGGCGATCCTCGCGGTCGCGCTCGTCTCGCTCGCGGGGCGGTGGTTCGGCTACAGCCTGACGCTGGCGGGGGTCGCGGGCCTCGTGATCTCGCTCGGCGTCACCGCCGACTCCTACATCGTGTTCTTCGAGCGGCTGAAGGACGAGGTCCGCGGCGGCCGGAGCGCGCGGGCGGCCGTGCAGCCGGCGTTCAAGCGCGCGTACAAGACGATCGTCGCCGCCGACATCGTGACCGGCCTCGCGGCCGCCATCCTGTACGTGACGGCGGTGAGCTCCGTGCGCGGGTTCGCGCTGACGCTGGGCGTGGCGACGGCGCTCGACCTGTTCGTGGTCTGGTTCTTCAAGCGCCCGACCGTGTTCCTGATCGCGCGCAACGACCGGCTCGTGCAGCCTGCGCGGGTTCGGCCTCACGAGCGGCGTCGCCGCCGAGCCCGAGCCCGGCGAGGTCGGAGCGGTGCCGGAGCCGGTGGCGGGGGGCGCCCGGTGAACCTCAAGCACGCGATCGCCACGTACCGCGGCCACACCGTGCCGCACTTCCGCATCATCGAGCGCCGGCGGCTCGTGGTTCGCGCTGTCGGGCATCGTCATCGTGCTGTCGCTGCTCGGCATCTTCGTGCGGCACTTCAACCTGTCGATCGACTTCAAGGGTGGGCAGGAGATCACGTACACCTTCGTGACGCCGGTGACGGCCGACGACGTGCGAGTCGACGCTGCGCACCGACGGCGTGAACGACGCCGAGGTCCAGATCGTGAACGGGACCAGCGTCTCGATCCGACGGGCAGTCGCTCACCGCCAACACGACGGAGGCGGACACGCTCCTGGACGACCTCGCCACACAGGCCGGCATCGACCGAACCGACATCTCCGGCACCGACGTGGGTCCCACGTGGGGCAAGGAGATCTCGCGCAAGGCGTTGATCGGGCTCGTCGTCGTCCTGGTCGGCATCACGCTGTACATCACGTTCCGCTTCGAATGGAAGATGGCGATCGGCGCCATGGTCGCGCTCGCGCACGACATCCTCATCACCGCGGGCGTGTACGCGCTGACCGGCCGCGAGGTCACGCCGGAGACCGTCATCGCGATCCTCACGATCCTGGGGTTCTCCCTGTACGACACCGTCGTCATCTACGACAAGATCAAGGAGAACACCGAGTCCACGGCCCTCGTGAGCAGGTACGGCTACGCGGGGGTCGTCAACATGTCGATGAACCAGGTCCTCATGCGGTCGGTCAACACCTCGCTCGTCGTGCTCATGCCGATCCTGTCGCTGCTGCTGATCGGCGGCAGCACGCTGAAGGACTTCGCGTTCGCCATGTTCATCGGCGTCCTGACCGGCACGTACTCGTCGATCTTCGTGGCGGCGCCGGTGCTGGCGGTGCTGAAGGAGCGCGAGCCGCGCTACCGCCAGCTCCAGGAGCGCACGGCCGCCCGCGAGGCCATCAAGGCCCGCCGTGCCGAGACGGCCTCCGCGGCGACCCCCGCCGCCGGCGCGGCGGCCGCGACGGTCAGCCACCGCGGCGGCCACCCGCACCACGGCCCGCACGGGGACCTCCCAGCGGCCGAGACCGAAGTCCAAGCGCAAGCCCCCGGCCAAGCGGAAGCGCAGGTAGGACATGGAGCTGGAGCAGATCAAGGACCTGATCCGGGACGTGCCGGACTTCCCGCAGGAGGGCATCGTCTTCAAGGACATCACGCCCGTGCTGGCCGACCCGATCGCCTTCTCCACCCTGATCGACCTCATCGTCGTGCACTTCGGCCGCGGCAACGTGGACAAGGTCGTGGGCATCGAGGCCCGCGGGTTCATCCTGGCCTCGCCGGTCGCGTACCACTTCGGCGCCGGCTTCGTGCCCGTCCGCAAGCAGGGCAAGCTCCCGTCGGAGACCGTCGCCGAGGAGTACTCCCTCGAGTACGGGACGGCCACGCTGGAGATCCACGTGGACGCCGTCCGCCCCGGCGAGCGGGTGCTCATCGTCGACGACGTGCTGGCGACCGGCGGCACCGCGAAGGCGACCGCCTCGCTCGTCGAGCGGATCGGCGGCAAGGTGTGCGGCATCGCCTGCCTGATCGAGCTCGACTTCCTGAAGGGCCGCGAGCAGGTGCCCGGACACGAGCTCTTCACGCTCATCCACTACTGATCCCGTCCTCCTCGGACCCGCCGTTCCCGTCCTGCGAGACGGGTGCCCGTAGACTTGTCCGCAGGAGGCGAGCGTGGACAGTCGCGAACAGATCCGGGCCGAACGCCGCGGCGGGCTGCTCTCCCGGCTGCGCTCCGGGCGAGTCCGCGCCGGCCCGCGAGTCCTTCGACGCCCTCGTCCGCAACGTCCGCAGCTACAACGCGAAGGCCGACCTCAAGCAGTTCCAGAAGGCGTACGCGCTGGCCGAGGCCGCGCACGAGGGGCAGCAGCGCCTCTCGGGCGAGGACTTCGTCGAGCACCCGCTCGCGGTCGCCAACATCCTCGCGGACCTTCGGCTGGACACGACGACGCTCGTCGCCGCCCTGCTCCACGACACGGTGGAGGACACGGAGGTCTCCCTCGAGCAGCTCGAGGAGGAGTTCGGCAGCGAGGTGAGCCGCATCGTCGACGGGCTCACGAAGCTGGACGCGCTCACCTTCCGCAGCCGTGAGCAGGAGCAGGCGGAGAACGTCCGCAAGATGATCGTGGCGATGGCCGGCGACATCCGTGTGCTGCTGATCAAGCTGGCCGACCGGCTCCACAACATGCGGACCCTCTCGGCGCTCCGCCCGGAGAAGCAGCGCAGCGTCGCGACCGAGACGCTCGAGATCTACGCGCCCCTCGCGAACCGGCTGGGCGTGCAGGAGATCAAGTGGGAGCTCGAGGACCTCTCGTTCAAGACGCTGCACGCGGGGCCGTACCGGGAGATCGCCGCGCTCGTCGAGAAGCGCCGCGACGAGCGGCAGGAGCTGATCGACGAGGTGCTGGCCGCCACGCGCGGCAAGCTCAAGGAGCTCGGCGTGAAGTCCGAGGTCGAGGGCCGCCCGAAGCACCTCTATTCGATCTACGAGAAGATGGTGATCCGCGGCAAGGAGTTCAACGAGATCTACGACCTGGTCGGCGTGCGGATCATGGTCGACAACCTCCGCGACACGTATGCGGCCCTCGGCGCGGTGCATTCCCTGTGGAAGCCGGTGCCCGGCAGGTTCAAGGACTACGTGGCGATGCCCAAGTCCAACATGTACCAGTCGCTGCACACGACGGTCGTCGGGCCCGGCGGCACGCCGCTGGAGATCCAGATCCGCACGCGCGACATGCACCGGACCGCGCAGTACGGCATCGCGGCGCACTGGCGGTACAAGGAGGGCTCCAAGCAGGCGCGTGACGCCGCCGACATCGCGTGGCTCGGCCAGATGATGGAGTGGCTGAAGGACATGGCCGACCCCCGGGAGTTCATGGAGGGGTTGAAGATCGACCTGTACGGCGGGCAGGTCTTCGTGTTCACGCCGAAGGGCGACGTGGTGAACCTGCCGGCCGGCGCGACCCCCGTCGACTTCTCGTACGCGATCCACACCGACGTGGGGCACCGGACGATCGGCGCCAAGGTCTCCGGCAAGCTGGTGCCGCTCGACTACGAGCTGCGGACCGGTGACACCGTCGAGGTGCTCACGTCGAGGGCGCAGGGCGAGGGCCCGAGCCAGGACTGGCTCCAGTTCGTGAAGACGCCCCGTGCGCGCAACAAGATCCGGCAGTGGTTCAGCCGCGGACGCCGCGAGGACGCCATGGAGCACGGGCGCGACTCGCTGCACCGGTTGATGCGCAAGCAGAACGTCCCGTTCAAGCGTCTGGCGACCGAGGAGGCGCTCACGCAGGTCGCCGCCGACCTGAAGGTGCCCAACCTCGAGGCCCTGTACGTGGCGGTCGGGGAGGGGCACGTCTCGCCGCAGTCGGTGATGGCGCGCCTGTCGAGGCTCGTCACCGGCACCGACGAGCACGACGTCACCGAGGTGCCGCTCGCGCGTCCCGTCACCCTGCGCACGCAGGAGGTCTCGAAGGGCGTCGTCGTGCGCGGCGCCACCGACCTGTGGGTGCACCTCGGGCGGTGCTGCACGCCGGTGCCGGGCGACGAGATCCTGGGCTTCGTCACGCGCGGGCAGGGCGTGAGCGTGCACCGCGTGGACTGCCCGAACGCGAAGTCCCTGCAGCGCCAGCCGGAGCGGCTGATCGAGGTCAGCTGGGCCGAGGGCAAGTCCACCAGCTTCGTCGTCGCGATCCAGGTCGAGGCCCTCGACCGCACGCGGCTGCTGTCGGACGTCGCCACCGTGCTCAGCGACTCGCACGTGAACATCCTGTCGGCCACCTCGGCGACCGGCCGCGACCGCATCACGCGCCTGCGCTTCACGTTCGAGCTCGCCGACATCACGCACCTGTCGAACGTGCTCGGCGCCGTGAAGAAGGTCGACGGCGTCTTCGACGCGTACCGGATCCTGTCGAGCTAGATGCGGGTCGTCCTGCAGCGCGTCGCGCGCGCGGCCGTGTCACGGTCGACGGCGAGCGTCGTGGCCGGGATCGGGCCCGGGTTCCTGCTGCTGGTCGGCGCCGGCCGCGAGGACCTCGAGGACGAGCCCGAGCGGCTCGCCGACAAGATCGCGAACCTCCGGGTCTTCGCCGACGCCGAGGGGAAGATGAACCTCGCGCTCGCCGACGTGGGCGGCGAGGTCCTCGTGGTCTCGCAGTTCACGCTCTACGGCGACGTGCGGAAGGGCCGGCGGCCCTCGTGGACGGGCGCGGCCGATCCCGGCCCGGCCGCCGAGCGCGTGGAGGCGTTCGCCCGCGCGCTGGAGCGCCGGGGTCTCACCGTCGGCCGCGGCGTGTTCGGCGCGCACATGGAGGTCGACCTCCTGAACGACGGCCCGGTCACGCTGATCCTCGACGGCGCCGCGCTCTAGCGCGGCCGCCGCCCCGCTACGATAGGCAGCCTCATGTGGCGGGACGTCTTCGACCGGAACCCCTACGGCACGAACTGCTGGCTCCTGGCGGCCGACGCCTCCGACGAGGCCGTCGTCGTCGATCCCGGGTTCGAGCCCGAGGCCGTGCACGCCCTCCTCGAGGCCGCCGGCCGCCGGCCGGCCGCGGTCCTGCTCACGCACGCGCACGTCGACCACGCGATGGCCGCCGGCGACTTCAGCGGGGACGAGGTCCCGGTCTTCGTCCATCCGGCGGACGCCCTGGCGTTCTCCGACCCGGTCGCCTGGGGCGCCGGGTTCGACAACCCGCTCCACCCGGTGAAGGACCTGCGCACGATCACCGACGGCGAGACGCTGCGGCTGGCCGGCCTGGCGATCGAGGTCATGCACACGCCCGGGCACACGCCGGGCCACTGCAGCTTCCGCACCGACGCGGACGACGCGCTCCTGCTCTCGGGCGACCTCGTGTTCGCCGGCGCGATCGGACGCTCGGACTTCCCGAACTCGTCGCCGACCGACATGGCGGCGAGCCTCCGGCGCTTCCTCACGCTGCCCGACGGCCTGCCGGTGCTGCCCGGCCACGGGCCCACCACCGACGTGGGCCACGAGCGGGCCTCGAACCCCTTCCTGCGGGACCTCGGCGCATGGAGCTGACGCCGCCGCGCGGGACGGCGGACCTCCTGCCGCCGCGAGCGGAGGCGATGCTCGGGCTGTACGACGAGGCCCACCGGGCGGCGCGGCTCTTCGGGTTCCGCTACGTGGAGACGCCGACCTTCGAGCACACCGAGCTGTTCGCGCGCACGGCCGGTCCGACCTCCGACGTCGTCACGAAGGAGATGTACACGTTCGAGGACAAGGGCGGCCGCTCGCTCACCCTGCGACCGGAGCTGACGGCGGGTGTCGTGCGGGCGTACCTCGAGCACGCGCACGACCTGCCGGTCCCGTTCAAGGCGTACAACGTCGGCACGATGTTCCGGCACGGGCGCCCGCAGGCGGGCCGGCTGCGCGAGTTCCGCCAGTGGGACGTCGAGGCGATCGCCGCCGCGGACCCGGCGGCCGACGCGGAGGTGATCGCCCTCGCCGACGGGTACCTCCGCGGCCGCGGGGCTGGCGCGGACCACGCTGCACCTGAATTCGATCGGCGACCAGGTGTGCCGGCCGGCGTACCGGGAGCTGCTGATCGCGCACCTCGAGCCGCACGTCGACGAGCTCGACGAGGACTGCCGAACGCGCCTGCACACGAACCCCCTGCGGGTCCTCGACTGCAAGGTGGACGGCTCGAAGCCGTTCGTGCTGGACGCGCCGCTGATCTCCGACCACCTGTGCGACGCATGCGCGGAGCACTTCGCCGCCGTCCGCTCGGCGTTGGAGGCGGCCGGCGTCGCGTACGAGCACGACCCCAGGCTGGTGCGCGGCCTCGACTACTACACGCGCACGGCCTTCGAGTTCATCTCGGCGGCGCTGTCGCCGGCGCAGGCGACGATCTGCGCGGGCGGGCGCTACGACGGCCTCGCGGAGGAGCTCGGCGGACCGCCCACCCCCGGCGTCGGCTTCGCGATGGGCCTGGACCGGGTGCTGCTGGCGATGGAGGAGGAGGGCGCGCCGTCTGCTCCGCCGCGCGGTGTCGTGTGCTTCGTCGTGACGGTCGGCCCCGAGGCCGCCGGCGCCGGCGCCGGCCTCGTGTCGGAGCTGCGCGCCGCCGGCGTCCCGGCCGCCGCGCCGTACGAGGAGCGCCCCCTCAAGGCGCAGCTGAAGATGGCCGACCGCGCCGGCGCCGAGTTCGTCGCCATCCTCGGCGCGAAGGAGCTGGCGGCCGGCGCCGTCACGCTGCGCCGGCTCGTCGACGGCGTGCAGAAGACGGTGCCGGCGGCGGATGTGGTGTCATGGCTCACCCGCCTCGACGGATGGACGGATTGACCGTGCCCGAGCCCAGCATCCTGCGCACCACGATGCGCACGCACGCCTGCGGCGAGCTGCGCTCGGACCACGCCGGCGAGGACGTGATCCTGTGCGGCTGGGTCGCGCGCCGCCGCGACCACGGGGGTGTGACCTTCATCGACCTGCGCGACCGCGAGGGCGTCGTGCAGGTGGTGTTCCACCCCGAGGACGCCCCCGAGGCCCACACGGCCGCGCAGGACCTCCGCGCGGAGGACGTGGTGCGCGTGACGGGCGCCGTCCGCGAACGCCCCGAGGGCATGCGCAACCCGAACCTCGGCACGGGCGAGATCGAGGTCCCGGCGACCGGCCTCGAGGTCCTGTCGGCCTCGGCGACGCCGCCGTTCCCGATCGAGGACCGCGCCGAGGTGTCCGAGGAGCTGCGGCTGAAGTACCGCTACCTCGACCTGCGCCGTCCGGAGATGACCCAGATGCTCGGCCGCCCGGCACCGCGTCGTGCACATCATCCGCGAGCACCTGGAGGAGCGCGGGTTCGTCGACATCGAGACGCCGATCCTCACGCGCTCCACGCCCGAGGGCGCGCGCGACCTCCTCGTGCCGGCGCGGCAGTTCCGCGGGTCGTTCTACGCCCTGCCGCAGTCGCCGCAGCAGCTGAAGCAGCTGCTGATGGTGGCCGGGCAGGACCGCTACTACCAGATCGCCCGCTGCTTCCGGGACGAGGCCTCGCGCGCCGACCGCGGTCCTCGAGTTCACGCAGCTCGACCTCGAGATGTCGTTCGTCGACGAGGAGGACATCTTCGAGCTGATGGAGCCGCTGTTCGCGCGGCTCACGCGGGAGATCGCCGGCGGGGAGGTCGACACGCCGTTCCCGCGCCTGCGCTACGACGAGGCGATGGCAGCGGTTCGGCTCCGACAAGCCGGACCTGCGCTACGGGATGGAGCTCGCCGACCTCGGCGAGGTGTTCGCGTCGACGGGGTTCAACGCGTTCGCGTCCGTGCTGGCGTCCGGCGGCAGGATCGCGGGCATCTCGGCGCCCGGGGGCGCCGCGCTGTCGCGCAAGGAGCTCGACGGGCTCGTCGACGAGGTGAAGGGCCGCGGCGCGGCCGGCCTCGTGTGGATGGCCGTCGAGGCCGACGGCGTGCGCTCGCCCGTGGAGAAGTTCCTCACGCCGGAGGAGATCGCGGCCGTCCGCACGGCGACGGGCGCGGCCGAGGGCGACCTGATCCTGATCGTGGCGGACCGGCCGGACCGGGTCGCCGTCGCCCTCGACGGGCTGCGCCGCCGGATGGCCGAACGGCTCGAGCTGATCCCCGAGGGCCGCTGGTCGTGGCTGTGGGTGACCGAGCCGCCGCTGTTCGAGTGGAGCGAGGAGGAGCAGCGCTGGATGGCGCAGCACCACCCGTTCACGTCGCCCCTCACCGACGACCTCTCGCCGGAGACGGCGAAGGCTCGTGCGTACGACATCGTGCTGAACGGCGTCGAGCTCGCGAGCGGCTCGATCCGGATCCATCGCCCCGAGATCCAGCGCGCCGTCTTCGAGGCGGTCGGGTTGTCGCCCGCCGAGATCGACGAGAAGTTCGGGCACATGATCACGGCGTTCGGGTACGGCGTCCCCCCGCACGGCGGCATCGCGCCCGGCATCGACCGGCTCACGATGATGCTGCTGGGCCGGGACTCGCTGCGAGACGTGATGGCCTTCCCGAAGGGCGCAGTCCGGCTTCGATCCGCTGACGGGGGCGCCGGCTCCGGTCTCGGACGAGCAGCTGCGCGACCTCGGGCTGCGCGTCGTCGAACCGCCGAAGGAGGCCTCACCGTGACCGACCTGACCGATGCCGATCGGGAGCTCTTGCGCGGCAAGAACTATGCCCACTTCGTGACGCTCAACCCGGACGGGTCGCCGCACGCCGCGCCGCTGTGGATCGACGCCGACGACGAGGGCTTCGTGCTGGTGAACACGGCCGTCGGTCGCAGGAAGGACCGCAACGTCCGGCGCGATCCGCGCGTCGCCGTGTCGCTCCACGAGCAGGCCGACCCGTACCGCTGGCTGTCGGTGCAGGGCACCGTGGTGGAGTTCGTCGGCGAACCGCGGGCGCTCGAGCACATCGGGGAGCTGGCCCGGCGCTACGACGACCGGGAGTGGACCGCCGTCGAGGGCCAGGAGCGCGTCATCTACCGGATCCGCCCGGATCGCGTCCTCCGCGGCGACGCCTGAACCAGGACGGCTATGGCCGATCAACCGCTCGCCGCCCGGATGCGCCCCCGCTCCTTCGAGGAGTTCGTCGGGCAGTCCCATCTGGTGGGCTCCGGCAAGGTGCTGTCGAAGCTCGTCGCCGGCGGGCATCTGCCCTCGATCGTGCTGTGGGGTCCGGCCGGGACCGGCAAGACGACCCTCGCGCACCTGCTGGCCGGCGCCGTCGACGGACAGCTCACGCAGCTGTCGGCCGTCTCCTCGGGGGTCGCCGACGCCCGCAAGGTGATGGAGGGAGCCCGCGGCGGCCTGTTCCGCACGATCCTGTTCGTCGACGAGGTGCACCGGTGGTCGAAGAACCAGCAGGACGTCCTGCTGCCGGCCGTCGAGGAGGGGACGATCACCCTGATCGGCGCCACGACGGAGAACCCGTACTTCTCCCTCAACACGCCGCTGCTCTCGCGCTGCCTGCTGCTGCGGCTGGAGCCGCTCACCGCCGACGACCTGCGGGCGCTCCTCCGCCGCGCCCTCGAGGACGCCGACCGCGGCCTCGGCGCCCTCGGCGTCACGGCGACCGACGACGCCCTCGAGCACCTGGTGGAGATCGCCGGCGGCGACGCGAGGATGGCGCTCACCGGCCTCGAGGCGGCGGCGCTCGCGGCGTCCTCGGCCGGCTCGGCGGAGGTGACGCGCGACCTCGCGGCCGACGCCGTCCAGCGCCGGGCCGTCGTGTACGACCGGCAGGGCGACGCGCACTACGACGTGATCTCCGCGTTCATCAAGTCGATCCGCGGCTCCGACCCCGACGCCGCCCTGTTCTGGCTGGCGCGGATGCTGGAGGCGGGGGAGGACCCCCGCTACATCGTGCGGCGGATGATCGTGCACGCCTCCGAGGACATCGGGCTCGCCGATCCCCGCGCCCTGCAGATCGCGGTCGCGGCCGCGCACGCCCTCGAGCACGTGGGACTGCCCGAGGCCCGCCTGAACCTGGCGGAGGCGGCCCTGTACCTGGCGCGGGCGCCGAAGTCCAACAGCGTGTACACGGCGCTGAACGCCGCGATGGAGGACGCCGCCTCGGCCGAGCCCGTGCCCACGCACCTGCGCGACGCCAGCTACCCGGGCGCCCGGAAGCTGGGCCACGGCGAGGGATACCGGTACCCGCACGACTATCCCGGGCACCAGGTGGAGCAGGAGTACCGCCCGGTCCGGTTCTCCGGACGCCGGTACTACGAGCCCTCGGGCGAGGGGGAGGAGGAGACTAGGCTCGCTCATCGAACCCCGCCCGCCCTCGGGTATGCTACGCACCCATCCACGACCAAGGAGAGTCCGCCCATGATCGCGACCGGCGGCGACGTCGCACTCATCATCCTCGCCAGCGCCTGGGCCGTGCTGGTCGCAGGCCTGATCTACGTCCTCATGAGCACGCAGGCGGTCCTGCAGAGCACGAAGATCCTGATCGACACGATGCGCGAGGAGACCGTGCCGCTGCTGCGCGAGGTGAAGGGGTCGGTGGAGCGCGCGAACCGTGAGCTCGACCGGGTCGACGGCATGCTGGAGAGCGCGAGCGCCGTCGTGGGCAGGGTCGAGAAGCTCTCCGGCCTCGTCGAGCA
This sequence comes from uncultured Actinomycetes bacterium, assembly GCA_963828885.1. Classification (GTDB taxonomy): domain Bacteria; phylum Actinomycetota; class UBA4738; order UBA4738; family HRBIN12; genus JALYMB01. The sequence goes on along the minus strand of CAWHGC010000003.1, from coordinate 408,348 downwards.
GGCCGCCGCCAGCCCGCTCGTGAAGCTCATCAGCTTCGGTGCCGGCGTCCGACAGGCCGCCTCGCGCGTGGCGGGCGGTCGCCAGAAGGGCAAGGCGAAGGGGCCGGCGACCTAGATGCGCCGCTCCTTCTGGGTCGCGCTGGGCCTGGGCGCCGGCGCCACCGGCGCGGTCATCACCTCGCGGTGGACGAGGCGGCAGGCGAATCGGGTCGCGCCCACCACGATCGCGCGCGAGGCCAAGGGCGGCCTCCTCGACCTCGGCAAGCTGGTCTCGGAGTCGATCGCCGAGGGGCAAGCGCGCCATGGCCGACCGGGAGGAGGAGCTCCGGACCGAGCTCCTCGACGATCCGCCGCCGCGCGAGCCGGCCGGCGCCGGCACCACGCGCCTGCCGCCGGCCGAGTAGCCGCGTCCCGCCGCCCGCGGGGGCGCCGTTAGACTGCCGCCGATGGACGGTGACCGGATCCGCGAGACCTTCCTGTCGTTCTTCGAGGAGCGGGGGCATCGCCGCGTCCCGTCCTCGTCGCTGATCCCGCCGCCCGAGTCCGGTCTCCTGCTCACGAACGCCGGCATGAACCAGTTCATCCCGTACTTCCTCGGGCAGGCCGACCCGCCCTACCGCCGCGCCGTCACCGTCCAGAAGTGCTTCCGCGCCAACGACATCGAGAACGTGGGCCACACCGCGCGGCACCTCACGATGTTCGAGATGCTCGGCAACTTCTCCTTCGGCGACTACTTCAAGGCCGAGTCGTGCGCGTGGGGCCTCGAGCTCGTGACGGAGCGCTTCGGCATCGAGCTCGACCGCCTGTGGATCTCCGTGTATCGAGACCGACGACGAGGCGTTCGACATCTGGCGGGACCTCGGCATCCCCGCCGAGCGCATCGTGCGGCGCGGCAACGAGGACAACTACTGGTCGACGCACACCGCCGGCCCCGGCGGGCCGTGCAGCGAGATCTTCGTGGACCGCGGGCCCGAGCACGGGGCCGAGGGCGGGCCCGACGTCGACGAGGAGCGCTACGTCGAGATCTGGAACCACGTCTTCATGCAGGACCTCGTCGACGCGGACGAGCACGTGCTGGGCGAGCTGCCGGCGAAGAACATCGACACCGGCGCCTCGCTGGAGCGCGTGGCGATGGTGCTGCAGGGGACCGACAGCTACTTCGAGACCGACCTGATGCGCCCGCTGCTGGAGGTGGTCGAGTCGATGTCGGGCCGCACGCACGGCCGCGACCCGCTCGACGACGTCTCGCTGAAGGTGATCGCCGAGCACGCCCGCGCCACGACCTTCCTGATCGCCGACGGGGTCCAGCCGTCGAACGAGGGGCGCGGGTACATCCTGCGCCGCATGCTCCGGCGCGCCGTCTCGCACGCGCGGCGACTGGGCATCGCCGGCGCCGTGATGCCGCCGCTGGTGGAGCTCACGGTCGAACGGTTCGGTGCCGTGTACCCGGAGCTCCGCGAGAACGAGGCGTTCGCGCTGCAGGTGGCCAGCTCGGAGGAGGACCGCTTCTCCGCCACCCTGCGCCAGGGCATGTCGGTGTTCGAGGAGGCGAAGGGGCGCGCGGCCGGCGGCCGCATGTCCGGCGAGGACGCGTTCAAGCTGTCGGACACGTTCGGCTTCCCGCTGCAGCTCACCGAGGAGCTGGCGGCCGACGCGGGCCTCGAGGTCGACACCGACCGGTTCGGCGAGCTGCTGGAGGAGCAGCGCCGCCGCGCCCGCGACGCCGCGAAGAAGGTGGCGATCGGCATCGACGCCGGCGCCGTGCCGCCCACCACGTTCGTCGGGTACACCGACCTCGAGGCCGACGGTCACGTCGTCGGGCCTGCTCGACGAGGAGAACCGGGAGCTGCCGGCGGCCGAGGAGGGGCAGGAGGTCCGGCTGTTCCTCGACGTCACGCCCTTCTACGCGGAGGGCGGCGGGCAGATCGGCGACCAGGGGCTCATCCGAACCGAGACCGGCATCGTGCGCGTGACCGACGCGCAGAAGGCCGGCGACCACGCGATCATGCACCTCGGCGTCGTCGCGTCGGGCGAGGTCCGGCCCGGCCAGGAGGCGCACGGCGAGGTCGACCCGGACCGCCGCGAGGCCACCGCGCGCGCCCACACCTCCACGCACGTGATCCACTGGACGATCAAGCACCTGCTGGGCGAGCACGCGCGGCAGGCAGGCTCGCTCGTGGCGCCGGGTCGGCTGCGGTTCGACTTCCCGCACCCCTCCGCCGTGCCGCGGGAGCTGCTGGAGGAGGCCGAGCTCGAGGCGAACCGCCGCCTCGCCCGCGACGACGCGGTGCGGATCTACGAGACCACGATGGACGAGGCGAAGGCGCAGGGCGCCGTCGCGCTGTTCGGTGAGAAGTACGGCGACATCGTGCGCGTCGTCGAGGTCGGCGACTACTCCCGCGAGCTCTGCGGCGGCACGCACGTGGAGCGCACCGGCAACGTGGCCGTCGTGCGGATCCTGCACGAGGGCTCGATCGGCGCCGGCATGCGCCGCGTGGAGGCGCTGGTCGGACCCGACGCCCTGCGGGAGATCAACGCCGAGCGCGCGCTGCTGGACGGGCTCGTCGCCGCGCTCGGATCGAACGACCCGAGGGCCGCGATCGAGCGGGCGAAGAGCCTGACCGAGCGGGTGAAGCGGCTGGAGAGCGAGCTCGGCGCCCTCCGCAAGGGCGACCGGGACTCGCTCGTCGCGTCGCTCGCCGAGGCCGCCGAGCAGGTGGACGGCGTGGCGCTCGTCGTCGCCGAGGTGCCGGGCGAGGATCCCGGCGGCCTGCGCGAGCTCGCCGTCGCGCTGCGGTCCCGACTCGAGGGCCGGGGCCCGGCGGCGATCGTGGTCGGCAACGGCGAGGGCGGCCGCGCGATGCTGGTGGCCGCCGTCACGGCGCCGGCGATCGAGCGCGGCATCACGGCGCCGGAGCTGCTCACGCACGCGGCCGCCACGATCGGCGGCGGCGCCGGCGGCAAGGACAACCTCGCGAACGCGGGCGGCAAGCTGCCCGAGCAGGTGGGAGCGGCCCTCGGCGGCATCCCCGCCCGTCTCGCGGAGCTCGCGGCCGCTCACGAGTATGGACCAGACTAGTGACCACGCCGGACAACACCGGGCGGGTGCTGGGGCTCGACCTGGGGGAGGCGAGGATCGGCGTCGCCGTGTCCGATCCGGAACGCCGGCTCGCGATCCCCGTCGGCACGGTGCACGTGGGGCAGCCGCCGGGGGAGCTGAAGGCGATCGCGGCCCTCGTCGGCGAGCACGAGGCGACGCAGGTCGTCGTCGGTCATCCGCTGGCGATGTCGGGGGCGTCGGGCGCGAGCGCCTCGCAGGCCGAGGCCTTCGCCGGCGCGCTGCGCGCGATCCTGTCGGTGCCGGTGGCGCTGCAGGACGAGCGGCTCACCACGGTCGAGGCCGAACGCTCCCTGCGCGAGGCCGGCGTCCGCGGCCGCGATCGGCGAGCCGTCGTCGACCGAACGGCGGCCGCGGTGATCCTGCAGGCCTGGCTCGACGCCCACGCCGCACACTGAGACGTCCCACGGCCCACGTTCCTTCACTGTGGAACGCCCATCATCGGCGTCCCAGATGGGACTCAGTATGCTCGGGTGCCGTATGTCGGACGCCCCGGACATCCTCGACGAGACCGAGCCCTCCGACGCATCCCCCGATCCAGCGACCCGGCGCGAGGACCACCACCGCGGGCACCGTGCGGCGGTCCTCGCCCTCGTGCTGGTCTTCCTGCTGGTCGCGGGCGGTGTCGTCGTCGCGGCGCGCCGCTACACGTGGTGTCGCGGAGCCGACGGCGCCGGCAGGCACGTGACGGTCGAGGTGGCCGAGGGCGCGACCGGCGACGAGGTGGCCGGCCAGCTCGCCGAGGCCGGCGTCATCCGGTGCGGCGGGTTCGTCGGCAACCTGCTCATGCAGCAGAGCGGCCGCGCCGCCGAGATCCGCGCCGGGACCTACGACCTCACGACCGGCATGACGCTCGGCGCCGCCCTCGACGTGCTGACGGTCGCGCCGGTCGCCGTGCCGACGGTCGAGGTCACGATCCCCGAGGGCTACCGCATCACGCAGATCGCCGACCGGGTGGAGTCCGACCTCGGGGTGCCGGCGAAGCGGTTCGTCGACCTGGCGACGAGCGGCGACCTGTCCCTGCCCCCGTACCTGCCGAAGGGAACGTCGACGGCCGAGGGGTTCCTGTTCCCGAAGACGTTCGAGTTCGTGAAGGCCGACGTGACGGCGAAGCTCGTCGCCGACACGATGCTCGAGCAGTTCGCGACGGAGGCACAGAACCTGGACCTGATCGCCGGCGCGAAGGCCCTGGGCTACACGCCGTACCAGATCGTGACGATCGCCTCGATGATCGAGAAGGAGGCGGGCGTCGAACGCGATCGCGACAAGATCGCGGCCGTGATCTACAACCGGCTCGACGCCGGCATGACGCTCGGCATCGACGCCACGCTGCTCTACGACGACCCGACGCCGGACGGGCAGCTCAGCAGCGTCCGACCTCGAGTCGACCAGCCCGTACAACACGCGCCTGCACGCCGGGCCTGCCGCCGACGCCGATCGCGAGCCCCGGCGCCGCGTCCCTCGATGCCGCGCTGCACCCGGCCGACGTGCCGTACCTCTACTACGTGCTGTGCGGTGCCGACGGACACCACGTGTTCAGCGTCGGCTACCAGGAGTTCCTCGACAACGTGAGCCGGTGCCTTGGCTGAGGGGCGTGTCCGCACGCGCGTGCACGGCGGCACCCGCACGGTGGGCGTGATCGGATGGCCGGTCGCGCACAGCCTCTCGCCCACGATCCACAACGCCGCGTTCATCGCGATGGACATGGACTGGGTGTACGTGCCGATGCCGGTGCCGCCGGACGGGCTCGCCGGCGGCGCTCGCGGGTCTGCCGGCGCTCGGGTTCGCCGGCGCGAACGTGACGATGCCGCACAAGACGGAGGCGGCCGAGCTCTCCGACACCCGGTCGGAGGACGCCGAGCGCCTGGCCGCCGCCAACACCCTGGTCGTCGGGCCGGACGGCCTCGCCGGGCACAACACCGACGCGCCGGGGTTCGATCGGTTCCTGCGGCGTGACGCCGGCTTCGACCCCGAGGGCCGCACCGCCCTGATCTTCGGCGCCGGCGGCGCGGCGCGTGCGTGCGCGCTGGCGCTCGCGCGCGGGGGCCTCGCGCGGCTGACGGTCGCGCTGCGTGACGCGGTGAGGGTCCGCGGGCTCGAGCGGTCGATCGAGGGCCTCGGCACCGAGGTCACGGTGACCGGGTTCGACGAGGCCGGGTCGGCGGCGGTCGACCTCGTCGTCAACGCGACGCCGCTCGGCGCACACGGCGAGGAGCTCCCGCTGCCGCCCCTGCACGCCGATGTGCTCGTCGTGGACCTCCTGTACCGGCCGAGCCTCACCCCGATGCAGACGGCCGCGCGCGACGGCCGGCGTCGCCGCGTTCGGAGGGCTCGGACTGCTGTTGCACCAGGCCGCACTGTCCTTCGAGCTGTGGACCGGCCAGCCGCCGCCGCTCGCGGTCATGTCGGCGGCGGCGCTCGCGGAACTGGCCTAGGTCCTTCGGTCCACCCCCTGCCTCAAGGCGTGCCCACGGGGCGCCGATGCAGCAGGGGACGGCGGATGGACGACTACTCAGGACTCGCGGCGCGTGTCGCGGCCGGCGTGGGCGGCTTGCGAGGATGCCTCATCCTGTCCAGGGACGGCCTGGTCCTGGGTGCGTATCCCAGCGACGATGACAGCGTCGCGAAGCCCAGCTGGCTGCGATTCGCCATGCTCGGCGAGCCCGAGCGATCCTTCGTGGAGTTCGGCGATCAGGTCTGGGTGTACGTCCACCGCGGTCCCTACGCCGCCTTCGCGATCGCCGACGCCGGCGTCCGGCCCGGACTCGTGATGGACGAGCTCGAGCAGGCCCTCATGACCGCCGAGCAGGCCCGCACGAAGCGCGAGGGCATGCGCGCGCCCGAGGGCGGCGCGGTCACCGCCACGCCCACCCCGGTCGGCCCACGCACCACCCTGCACCCGACCCCGGCCCCCAGCCCGCCCATCGTCGTGCCGGTCGCGGCCGAGGCCGCCGCAGGCCCCCCGCAGCCGAGCGCGCGATGCCGACACGTCCGCCGTCGGCACCCGCCGCCGCGTCCGCCGCACCCCGCCCGGTCGAGCCACGCGAGGAGGCTCCGGCGCAGCCGCCGGTCCCGGCCGCGGCACCAGCCGGAGGCGCCCACGGGCGAGACGCCGGCTCCCGGGACGCCCAAGCACGAGCCCCCGAAGCTCATGACGACACCCGTGACGCCCGATCGCGGCTCGGACGACGAGGAGGAGAGCCGGCGGCGAGGTCGACCGGGTGATGCTCGCTCAGGAGTTCTCGGGACTGCTCCAGGAGTTCGGCGGCGACGAGGAGGGGCGCTCCTGACGCCCTACGCCGGACGGACGATGACGGTCCCCGAACGCCAGGCACCGATGTCGCTCGGCCGGGTGCCGCCCGATCTCTCCGCCCGAGAGTTCGTGGGACCGCTTCAGGACCCGATGCCCAGTGACGAAGCAAGACCGTGAGGATCGACCGGGAAGGACCATGACCACCGTCAAGCGCAAGGCCAAACAGCTGGGCCAGATCCTGATCGAACAGGGTCTCGTCACCGACGCCCAGCTGGAGGAGGCGCTCGAGGAGCACCGGCGCACACCGAAGTCCCTCGGCCGCGTGCTGATCGACATGGGCATGATCAAGGAGGCCCACCTGGTCCGCGCGCTCGCCGAGCAGGTCGGTCTGGAGTTCGTCGACCTCTCCGAGTACCAGGTGGACCCGGGCGCCACGACGCTGCTGCCCGACACCCTGGCGCGCCGCTACCGCGCGATCCCGATCGGGGAGCGCGACGGCAAGCTGCTCGTCGCGATGTCGGACCCGGCCAACGTCTACGCGCTCGACGACATCCGCGCGATCACGAACCGCGACGTGCAGCCGGTCGTCGCCACCGCCGGCGACGTCGAGGCGGCGATCCAGAAGTTCTCGCACATGGACGGACAGGTCGAGGCCCTCGTCAGCGAGGCCTCGTCGCAGCTCGACGGCGACGACGACAACCTCGAGGCCGCCGTCGAGGAGGCGCCGATCGTCAAGCTCGTCCAGGCGATCATGACGCAGGCCGTCGGCGACCGGGCATCGGACGTCCACATCGAGCCGATGGAGAAGGACGTGCGCGTCCGCTTCCGCGTGGACGGCGTCCTGCACGAGGTCATGCACTCCCCGAAGAACATCCAGGGCGGTCTCATCAGCCGGCTGAAGGTCATGGCCGACATGAACATCGCGGAGAAGCGGATCCCGCAGGACGGCCGCATGTCGATGCGGGTCGGCGGCAAGCAGCTCGACCTGCGGATCGCGACGCTGCCGACGGTGTACGGCGAGAAGGTCGTCATCCGCGTGCTCGACAAGTCCAGCGCGCTGATGCCGCTCGAGGGCCTCGGGTTCCTCGAGGAGTCCTACAAGAGCTTCGAGCTGTCGTTCCGCCGCCCGTACGGCGCGATCCTCGTCACCGGCCCCACCGGCTCGGGCAAGTCGACCACGATGTACGCGACGCTCAACATCCTGAACGAGGACGACCGCAACATCATCACGGTCGAGGACCCGGTCGAGTACCGGCTCGCCGGCGTGAACCAGATCCAGGTGAACCCGAAGGCCGGGCTGACCTTCGCCTCGGCCCTGCGGTCGATCCTGCGCGCCGACCCCGACATCGTGCTGATCGGTGAGATCCGCGACAAGGAGACGGCCACGATCGCGATCGAGGCCGCCCTCACCGGTCACCTGGTCCTGTCGTCGCTGCACACGAACGACGCCGCGTCGGCCATCACGCGGCTCACCGAGATGGACGTGGAGACCTTCCTGGTGTCCTCGGCCATCGACTGCGTGGTGGCCCAGCGCCTGGCGAGGAAGCTGTGCGATCGCTGCAAGGAGGCGTACGTGCCCGAGCAGGCCGGAGCTGCTGGCGGCCGGGTACCCCGAATGGCAGTGGTCGGAGATCGGCGAGCTGTACCGCGCCGCCGGTTGCTCCGCGTGCTCGAACACCGGCTTCCGTGGCCGGCTCGGGCTGTACGAGGTGATGCCGATGACCGAGGAGATCGAACGGATGACGATCGAACGGGCGTCGTCGGACCAGATGAAGGCCATGGCGGTCCAGCAGGGCATGATCACGCTCCGCGAGGACGGCCTGGCCAAGACCGGGATGGGACTCACGTCGATCGAGGAAGTAGCGAGGGTGGTGAAGTAGACGATGGGCCAGACCATGCAGGACGAGGACGTCCAGATCCCCGTGACCGAGTTGCTCGCGGCGCTTCTGGAGCACGAGGGCTCCGACCTGCACCTCACGGCCGGCGTCCAGCCGGTGGTGCGCGTGCACGGCGACCTGGTGCGTCTGATGGAGTTTCCGATCCTCACGCCGCGGGCGCTGCAGGGCATGATCTACGCGATCCTGCCGCAGAAGATGCGGGAGAAGTTCGAGCAGGAGCTCGAGCTCGACATGTCGTACGCGCTGCCGGGCAAGGCCCGGTTCCGTGTGAACGTCTACTTCCAGCGGGACTCGATCGGCGCCGCCTTCCGGCTGATCCCGTACGAGATCAAGACGATCGACGACCTCGCGCTGCCGCCGGTCGTCGCCGACCTCGCGAGGTTCCAGCGCGGGTTCGTCGTGGTGACGGGGCCGACGGGTTCGGGCAAGTCGACGACGCTGGCCGCCATGGTCGACGTCGTCAACAAGGAGCGCGCCGGCCACATCATGACCGTCGAGGACCCGATCGAGTTCCTGCACAAGCACCAGAAGTGCATCGTGAACCAGCGCGAGGTCGGCGCCGACACCCACGGGTTCTCGGCCGCCCTCAAGCACGTCCTGCGCCAGGACCCCGACGTCATCCTCGTCGGTGAGATGCGTGACCTCGAGACGATCTCGACCGCCATCACGGCGGCCGAGACCGGCCACCTGGTCTTCGCCACGCTGCACACCCAGGACGCGCCGCAGACGATCGACCGCATCATCGACGTCTTCCCGCCGCACCAGCAGCAGCAGGTCCGCGTGCAGCTGTCCACGACCCTCCAGGGCGTGGTCACGCAGCAGCTGGTGCAGACGGTGGACGGCAAGGGCCGCGCGGCCGCCTGCGAGGTCCTCGTGACCACGCCGGCGATCCGCAACCTGATCCGCGAGGGCAAGGTCCACCAGATCTACTCGGCCATGCAGGCCGGCGGCCGGTTCGGCATGCAGACGATGGACATGCACCTGTCGCAGCTCGTGAAGGCCGGCACGATCACGCAGGCCATGGCCTTCGAGCGCTGCCACGACCCCGAGGAGCTCCAGCGGCTCGTCGGCAGCTTCGCGCGGAGCGACGCCCATGGGCGGCGGCGCGATGGCGCTGAGCGGCGACATGATGGGCGGTGACTCGTATGCCTGAGACGTATACCTACAAGGCCCGTGACAAGGGCGGGAACCTCGTGAACGGCACGATCGAGGCCGACAGCGAGCTCCTGGTCCTCACGCGTCTGCGCGAGATGGGCTTCACGCCGCTCGAGGCGTCCAAGAAGAGCAGCGGGATGAACCTCGAGATCAACCTTCGCCCGGGCCAGGTGAAGATGAAGGAGCTCGCGGTCTTCTCCCGGCAGTTCGCGACGATGGTGAACTCCGGCCTGCCGATCCTGCGTGCCCTGGCGATCCTCGCCGAGCAGACGGACAGCAAGGAGCTCACGAAGGTGCTCACGGGCGTCCGCATGGACGTCGAGCAGGGCGCCTCGCTGTCGGAGGCGATGAAGAAGTTCCCGAAGGCCTTCAACGACCTCTACATCGCGATGGTCAAGTCCGGCGAGACGGGCGGTGTCCTCGACGACGTGCTGCTGCGTCTGGCCGACGAGATCGAGAAGGAGGTCCACCTGCGGCAGAAGATCAAGTCCGCCATGACCTACCCGATCGCGGTCGTCGTGCTGGTGTTCCTCATCATGAGCGCGATGCTGCTGTTCGTCGTGCCGCAGTTCGAGGGCATCTACAAGGAGCTCGGCGGCACGCTGCCGCTGCCCACGCGGGTGCTGCTGGTGATGTCGAACATCTTCAAGCAGTACTGGTGGATCTGCGGCCTCCTGGCGATCGGGTTCATGCAGTTCCTCAAGCGCTACAAGAAGACCGAGCGCGGCCGGGCGCAGATCGACGCGTTCAAGCTGCGCGTGCCGGTCTTCGGGAACCTGTTCCACAAGACCGCGCTGTCCCGGTTCTCCAGCACCCTCGGCATGCTGATGAAGTCCGGTGTGCCGATCCTGCAGGCGATGGACATCGTGGTGGACACGGTCAACAACAAGGTGGTCAGCAAGGCCGTGATCGACGTCCAGGCCAGCGTCCGCGGGGGTGAGTCGATCGCGAAGCCGCTCAGCAAGCACGCGGTCTTCCCGCCCATGGTCGTCCAGATGCTGGCGGTGGGGGAGGAGACCGGGCAGGTCGACACGATGCTCGCAGAAGGTCGCGACCTTCTACGACAACGAGGTCGAGGCCATGGTCGACGCCCTCACCTCGCTGATCGAGCCGCTCCTGATCGCCGTCATCGGCGGGTGCGTGGGAGCGGCGGTCATCGCGCTCTACATGCCGATGTTCGACATCATCAAGCAGATCCAATAGGTCCACCGAACCACCATCACAAGGCCCACGGGCGCCCGCCATCGGCGGGCGCCCCTCGGCGTCCGAGCCGGCGGAGCCCGGTACCCAGTTTCGGGGAACCAGCTCAGGCACGGGCCGGCACCTTCAGTTCGAGGTGTTGGATGCCGAAACAGCTCAAGAACGCGCACCGATCGAGTGCGCACAGGATCATGGAAAGGAGTTGACGCAGATGCTCAAGCGCTTCTTGCAGCGCACGAGGGATGAAGAGGGCTTCACCCTCATCGAGCTGATGGTGGTCGTTCTGATCATCGGCATCCTGATCGCCATCGCCCTGCCGACGTTCCTCGGTGCCCGTACGCGGGCACAGAACAAGGCCGCTCAGTCGGACCTTCGCAACGCCCTCGTGGCCGCGAAGACGATCTACACCGACTCGAGCTCCTACGCCAACGCGACGCCGGGTTCGGCGACGACGGGTCTGCAGTCCGTGGAGCCGTCGCTCACCTACCAGTCCGCGGCCGTCGGTCAGGTCGTCGGTCCGGTCGGGGTCGTTTCGCTGACCTCCGCTGGCGGCGTGGCGAACCAGGCATGGGGAGCGTCTCGCTTCTCGGCGTCGACGGTGTGCTTCTACATCTCCGACGACACCGCCGTGGGAACCACGGTACGGGCAGACCGCTGCCGGTACCGCCTGCGTGGTGCCGACCCTGGCGCTCGCAGACAACGCCAGCTGGTCGTAAGGCTCGACGCTGTACCCAGCTCCACCTGAAGAGGCGGCCCTCCGGGGCCGCCTCTTCTCGTGGCGGGATCGTCAGCTCAAGCCGGACGTCGTCCGGTGCCGACATGCCAAGGAAATGTGCACCGATCAGAGGTGCGCGGGATCCAATGGAAAGGAGTTGACGCAGATGCTCAAGCGCTTCTTGCAGCGCACGAGGGATGAAGAGGGCTTCACCCTCATCGAGCTGATGGTGGTCGTTCTGATCATCGGCATCCTGATCGCCATCGCCCTGCCGACGTTCCTCGGTGCCCGTACGCGGGCGCAGAACAAGGCCGCTCAGTCGGACCTTCGCAACGCCCTCGTGGCCGCGAAGACGATCTACACCGACTCGAGCTCCTACGCCAACGCGACGCCGGGTTCGGCGACGACGGGTCTGCAGTCCGTGGAGCCGTCGCTCACCTACCAGTCCGCGGCCGTCGGTCAGGTCGTCGGGTCCGGTCGGGGTCGTTCCGCTGACCTCCGCTGGCGGCGTGGCGAACCAGGCATGGGGAGCGTCTCGCTTCTCGGCGTCGACGGTGTGCTTCTACATCTCCGACGACACCGCCGTGGGAACACGGTACGGGCAGACCGCTGCCGGTACCGACTGCGTGGTGCCGACCCTGGCGCTCGCAAACAACGCCAGCTGGTCGTAAGGCTCGACGCTGTACCCAGCTCCACCTGAAGAGGCGGCCCTCACGGGGCCGCCTCTTCTCGTGGGGGATCTACATCGGCCACTGCGGTAGCCATGCCAGGTCGTGCAGCCACCCGGCGGGGACGCTCCATGCCGTCCAGGCCGGCAGGAAGGCGAGGGCGCACAACACGCTCGCCGTGACGACGACGACGCCGATGCCCCGGGCCCAGCGCTCGGGCAGGCTCCGGACGACGGCCGTGACGCCCAGACACATGAATGGCACGGCCGGCAGCAGGTAGAAGATGAACTGGCTCCTGGGCACGGCGAGCCAGGGGAGGTACATCGCCAGGTACCCGCCGACGACCAGGGCCTCGCGCCAGGTCGCGCGTCGCCACAGGCTCACGACGCCGACGGGCACCAGGACGAGGAACCCCCACCACAGTGCCGGGTTCCCCAGCGCCACGATCGTCTGTACCGACCCGCCCGTCGCCTCGCGGAAGTACTGGATCGGGTGCAGCATGAGGGGCCACGTCCACGGCAGTGAGTTCTCCGGCTGGATGTGGGTGTGATGCTGCTGGTAGCGCAGCATCGCCACCTGGAGCGTCACGAAGTCCCGCAGGGCCGGGCCGTGCTGGTAGAAGAACGCGCCGTAGCTCAGGAGGTAGACGCCGAGCGGCACGACGACGAACGAGGCCACGAGCGTGAGGACGGATCGAGCCCTCGGCGTGACGCCGGCCCTCCCGCCGGTGAAGAGCCAGATCGCGCACAGCACCGCCGCCAGCGCGAGGGCGAACGCACCCGACCACTTCGTCGCGACGGCCGCGCCCAGGAAGACACCCGCCCAGAGCCGATACGGGGAACCGAAGACGCGCTCGATCCGCGGCCATCGTCCGCTGGGGCCGTCGTCCATCCGCTCGCGGTCGAGCGCGAGGAACAACATGCCGGCCGTCACGAAGGTGGTGAGGTAGATGTCGAGCATGGCGATGCGGCTCTGCACGATGTGGAGCCCGTCGAGGGCGAGCAACAGCGAGGCGAACCCCGCCCACCACACCGAGCGCCACAGCCGCAGCGCGAGGAGGTACAGCAGGGCGACGCCGGCGATGCCGAACACGGCCGAGGGCAGGCGCCACCCGATCGGCCGCAGGCCGATGCGGGCCGACGCCCAGGAGCGCCATGATCCACTTCCCCAGGGGCGGGTGGACCCACGTGCCCTCGTCGGCGATCTTCACTGCCGGCGCCCCGGGGATGGGCTGGCCGATGCCCCCGCCCAGGTAGACCTCGGCGTCGTAGACGTAGTACTGCTCGTCCCAGTAGAGCTGGTTGGGGGAGGGGAGCCCCCACAGGCGGATCACGGCCGCCACCAGGAGCACGATCGCGGGCACGCCGGTCCGCACCCACCTGGCCTCGCTGTTCACGTGCGGCATCGTGGCATAGGCAGACGCCGACCTCCGGGAACCCCGAGACCCGAGGGTACGGCGGTAGCCGACCCGATCGGCCATGCTCCGTACCCCCGACCGGGTATCTACAGAATCCCCCGGACGGCCGATAACCCTCCTATGAGCGTGGATCGGCTTCGCCGTGGGCAGGAGGGCTTCACGCTGGTGGAGCTCATGGTCGTGCTGCTCGTGCTCGGGATCCTGCTCGCGATCGGCCTCCCAGTGTTCCTGGGGGCGCGGGTAAGGGCCGACGAGCGACGGACCCAGGCGCAGCTGCGCACCGGGCTCATCGCCGGGCTGACGTACTGGTCCGATAGCGGCTCCTTCACGGGGTTCGACGCGAACTGCACGGCCGCCGCCGATAGCTGCACGGCCGCCGACACCTCCGAGTCCGCCCTGGTGTGGGTCGGTCCCGGGCAGCCCGGGATCTCCGAGGAGTCGGTCGTCTTCGCGTCCGGCGCCAACCTGCTGCTGACAGCACGCACCTCGGCCGGGGAGTACTTCTGCATCGCGCAGTCGAGCGGGCAGACGGATCACGGCCGGGGGGTTGCGTTCGCAGACATCGATACGATGCCCGAATGTACGGGCGGCTGGTGACGCCCTCCGTACGACCTGCTCAAGGGGCATGCGCGGCCTGCCGAGACTATCCACAAGGGTCATGACGGAGAGGCTGGCATGCTCAGGGCGATGATGACGGCACGGATGCGCGCTCGCCTGCGCGAGGACGAGCGCGGCTTCACCATCATCGAGACCGTCGTCGCCATCACGATCATCTTCAGCTCCCTCACGGCGCTCGCCTACACGGCGACCGCAGGGTTCGCCTACGAGGACGCAGCCCGGCAACGACAGACGGCCAACAGCGCCGCCAACCAGTTGATGGAGCGGGTCCGGGGACTCACGACGACCCAGATCTCCATGGGGGTGCTCACCTCCGACCTCACCGACCCCCTCATCGTGGGCGGGAACTTCACCCCGGCATCCGGATGCACGGCGGCCACGATCCCCGGGTGCGGAGAGCACGTGGTCAACAGTCCCGGCCAGACCGCGTTCCCGTTGACCAAGCACCTGTGGTGCACCTCCGGCTCGCAGACGCTGACGATCAACAACGTGGCGTACAGCTGCGGCACCTACGTGACGCAGGACACCTCGGTTTCGAACGCGCCGTACCGCCTCACGATCATCATCACCTGGACCGGCGGGGCACGGGGGCCGAACAAGATCGTCCGGCTCCAGAGCTTGTTCACATCGCCCCCCGGCTGCACCAGTTCGATCAGCCATCCGTTCCCGGGACCCTGTCAGGGATTCTTCTCCCTCCAGGCGAACGTGGCATCCGCGGACATCACCATCGCGCGGACATCGTCCGCGCTGGCCCCTGCGGGCCTGAGTTTCACGACGGGCGACCTGCTGGCGCCCGGCGTCTCCGTCACCGAGCAGACCGAGCAGTCGAGCAGCATCTCCTCGACGCTCCGCACGGCCGGCGGCACGATGGCCGGGGCATCGACCTCCTCCGCCGGCAACCTCACCGTCAACGCCGCGGCCGACGACAACCCCGACACGTCGATCACGACCGACTCGGGTCGGCGCCGCTGCGGCACGGAGGTCACGTGCACGATCGCAACCTCGCCGAGTATCACCTCGGGCAGCAACGGCATCAGCATGTCGATCCCGACCACCACCGGCGAGAGCGACGGCACGACGACGGCGGGCGCGGCCGGCATCACCGCCGTCTGCCCGACCGGCACCGGCGACACGGACAGCCTCCCTTGCGGGGCGGCGACGGGATCGTCCGGCGACCTGAGTCTCAGCATGGACCTACACGGGATGAGCCCCCCGTTCACGTCATCGCTCCTGCTCGCCAAGATCGCGAGCTCCAGCACCGCCACGGCCTCCGTCAACCGACAGTTCAGCACCGGATACGGCTGCACCTCGCCGAGCGGCTCGATCGGGTGCGTCGGGGGCAGTACGAGCCGCTCGCTGGGAGCGATCACGATCGGCGACCTGCCGGCGTTGGCCGAATGGCCCAACCGGCCGGCCTTGTGGGCGGGGTTCCTGACGCTCACCGGGTACCAAGACACCACCGCAGCTGCCGTCGGGTCGGGAGCCGCCATCGCAGTTCCGACGATCGCCGGCACCTTGAAGTGTTGGAGCGGTTCGTTGGGGGCGTACGTCACATTCGCCGACCTGAAGAGCACGGCGTCCCTGAGCACCGCTCCGTCGAGCTGCTCGTACACGGCCGACAACGGGCAGAACGGAGCCAACAAGGTCACGATCACCATCACGCTCCTCAGCGTGACAGCCGGCACCGTCAGCCCCTCGGCGACGTCGTCGGGAACCCTGACCACCGCATTGTCGGAGGCAGTGGGGCCGACGGCGACGATCCGCTACTTCATCGACGCACAGGGCACGTCCAGCGATACCGACCTGACCCTGACGGTGGCCCTCGGCACGGCAAAGGTGCAGGGGACCTATACGGCGGCGCCGGCGGGCCCATGATCGGTTCCCGGATGCGAGCCGCACGCATGCCGTCCCTTCGCGACGAGCGAGGGTTGACGCTCGTCGAGCTGCTCGTCGCGATGGCGATCCTCTCGATCGTGATGCTGGTCTTCACCAAGACCTTGGCGTCGGTCCAGATGGCGGCCGTCCGCCAGGAGAACCTGAGCCGGACGAACGATCAGCTCCGTCTGGTCGTGGAGGAGATGGATCGCCAGATCAGGTCCGGTCAGGTCCTGTTCGATCCGGCCTCCGAGAGCTCCACCACCTGCACCGGGTGCCAGGCCGGCTACACCCTCCGCGTCTATACGATGTCGAACGCGAACGCCGTCTCCGCCGGCGGCCTCGGATACGCCACCTGCGTCCTGTGGAAGGTGGAGTCGGCGAGCCCGTACGCGCTCAAGACCCTGCACTGGCAGTCGAGCGATCCGAACGGCACGGTGACGGCGTGGCGAACGGTGGCGACCGGCATCGTGAACTCTCAGGTGGGCGGTGCGCCGTTCACGCTCGAGTCCGGCAGCCGGACCCTTGACCTGAGCTTCGCCGTGAACCAGGACCTTGCGAATCGATCCACCCAGACCACGTACGTGCAGGCGTCCTTGACGGGCCGGAACACCGCTGCCGGGACCCCCGTGACGGTGTGCGCGACGCTGCCCACAGGGCTATGAGGAGGATCGACATGCTCGCTCGCATCCGACGGTTCCCGATGCTCATGCGCCTCCGCGAGGAGGAGCGGGGGCTCGCCATGATCATGGCGCTGATGATCACGTTCGTCGTGCTGCTGCTCAGCCTCGTCGTGCTCGCCCAGGCGACCCACAACATCCAGGCGAGCGGCTACGACCGCAAGCGACTGACCTCGGTCGGCGCCGCGGAGGCGGGCATCGACTACATGTACAACTACTTCCAGAAGACGGGGGCCTCGAGCCTGTCGACGGATCCGGTGTCGGCGGCCGTGACGCTGGGTACCTCCCCGAACACGGTCACGTACGACACGTCCGTCGCCTACTACGGGGACTCGGCCGGCACGGTCGCGTGCGGCTCTGCTCCGCCGGCCGGGAAGACGTCGACGTGCCAGGGCTCGGCCACCGTGTTCTCGAACACCAACCGACCCTCCGCCGCGAAGGTGCGCTCCGTGGGCGTGTCCAGCGACGGGACGAAACGGCTCATGGAGAGCTTCATCGCGCTCCGGCCCGTGACGGGTGGCTCCGCGGGTGCCATCGTGACGAACTCGAGCACGACGTTCACGAACAACTTCACCCTCGGCGGCGTCGACTCCGACGTCTTCGTCCTCACCGGGGACTTCTCGGCGCCTTCGGGCCTGGAGAGCATCAACGGGAGCATCTACGTGCCGAACGGGGCGGCGAACATCGGCACGAACGTGACGGTCTCCGGCCAGGTGTGGGCGCGCGACGGCGTCACACTCAACCATCCCCAGCTGGTGGTCGGTGGCGACGTGAAGTCGGCCACGGCCGGTGTGACGCAGACCGCAGGAACCGTCCGAGGGACGATCCATTACTGCTCGTCGGGCGGCTCCGCGCCGGCGGGCTCCGTCAGCGACTGCCCGAGCCCGGTGGAGGGCGCGGGCGCGGCGTTCCCGCACCTCACGTACGACACGACCACCTGGACGACGGCCCAGGACGACGGAACGAAGTGGTACGAGGTGATCCCGGCCGGGACCGGCAACGCCCAGTGCACCGCGGCAAAGACCGCCATCGCGGCCAGCCCAACGCCCCCGGCCGGGTATACGGGCATCGTCTACTACCTCAATCAGAATTGTGTCTTCACCGTCGACAACGGCTCGATCCCGATGAACGGCGACATCGCCATCGTCGCGACCGGGGGCATCGACCTGGCGAACCACCCCATCTACTCGGGGGTGGGAGGGGTCAGGAAGCTCATCCTGATGGCGCCCTGGCCGTCGTCCGGTTCGCCGACCTGCCCGGCCACCGGCGCCACGGACGTCCCGTACACCGTCACGATCGGCAACAACGTCGATTTCGACGCCGACACGGTCAACGTCCTCGTGTACGGAGCGTGCGGAGCCAACATGAACAACAACAACTCGGCGTTCACCGGCCAGGTGATGGCGCAGAACACCCTGATCGGGAACCACTTCGGCATGACGTATCAGCAGGTCTCCGTCCCCGGGCAGAACATCAGCGGGTTCAAGGAGGACGTCGCGTACATCCGCGAGGTCGTCTGCCAGAACCCGGCGAACAGCATGTGCTGACGGTGCGAGGCGGAGGTTCCTCGTCGCCCTCCCATCGGGGGGGTAGGGTCCGGCCGTGAGCGCCGAGACACTCGACGTGCTGATCCGGATCGATCGATCGCCCTCCCCTTCGGCCTCGTGGTCGGCAGCTTCATGACGGTCGTCATCTAGCGGATGCCGGCGGGGGAGTCCCTCCTGCGACCGCGTTCGCACTGCCCGAAGTGCGGGCGCGAGATCCCAACCGTCGACAACGTGCCGGTGGTCGTCTGGCTCCTGCTGCGCGGCCGGTGCCGCGACTGCGGCGCCCGCATCTCGATCCGGTGTACCCGCTGCTCGAGACTCGTCGACGGCCCTGCTCGTGGGCGCCGCCTGCCTCGTCATCGAGGACCCGTGGACTGGCTGCTGCTCTGTGCCGGTTCCTCGCGCTGCTGCCGGCCGTCGCCGTCATCGACATCGCGCATCACATCATCCCGAACCGGCTGATGTACCCGTCGCTGATCGCCCTCCCCGCTGCTCCTGGTCGTGGCGCGGATCTTCGGCGCGCCGGTCGACCTGCGGGGCATGGCGATCGGGTTCGTCGCCTACGGAGGAGTGCTCTTCCTGGTCGCGCTCGTGTCGCGGAGGGATGGGCATGGGCGACGTGAAGCTCGCGGCGCTCATCGGTGTGGTCCTCGGGGCGCTCGGCCTGCGCTACGTCGGCGGTGCGGCCGGGGTCGCGATCATCCTCTGGGCGGCGTCGGCGGCCTCGTCGGCCTGCTCCTGGCGGGCAGGGGCCGCAAGGGCGCGATCCCCTTCGGCCCGTACATGGCGGCCGGAGCGGTGGTCGCCGTCTTCTGGGGGAGCGGATCGCCATCGGCCTACCTCCGACGCTACCGGCTGAGCTCCACGCGATCCCAGGCACGCGCGCCGCACCGGTCCCGAAACTTCCCCAGCAAGATGTTTGACTCCTGCTGTGGCCTATTGTTACGTGTGCATGTTCCCGTGACATGCAGTCCGCTCGGTCGGTAGCTCCAGGCTCACCCGTGCTGATGTGCCACCTGTGGCAGGTGTGGCAGATGAGGAGGGGTGACGACGGGGTTGGCCGAAGCGCAGGTGTCGTTCGCGGAGGGAAGCCTCCTGACCGTGGCCGAGGTGGCCGCGATCATGCGCGTCTCCAACATGACCGTCTACCGCCTGATCAGGAGCGGTGACCTGCCGGCGATCCGTGTGGGGAAGAACTACCGCATCCGCGAGGCCGCGGCACAGCGGTACCTATCGGACCGCTCCGTGCATGTGCGGGAGGACTAACGGGTGGCGAAGGTACGGGTCGGACTCGACATCGGTTCCACCGCCGTCCGGGCGGCCGAGGTCGCCGTGAGCGGCGATCAGGTCTCCGTGCTGCGTGCCGCCCAGGTGAAGGTGGCCGAGGGCGCCGTCGAGAACAGCGAGGTCCGCCAGCCCGAGGCCGTCGCCGAGGCCCTGCGCGAGCTCTGGGCCGTCGGCAAGTTCAAGTCCAAGCAGGTCGTGATGGGCGTGGGCAACCAGCGGGTCGTCGTGCGCGAGATCGGGCTGCCGTGGCTGCCCGAGAAGGAGCTGCGCGACTCCCTCGGCTTCCAGGTGCAGGAGTTCATCCCGATGTCGGTCGACGAGGTCGTCCTGGACTTCGACGTGCTCGGGGAGTTCGAGCAGGAGGGCCGCCGCATGATCCGCATCATGCTCGTGGCCGCGCAGCGGGTCATGGTCGACGCCGTCGTCGCCGCCGCCGAGGGCGCGAAGCTCGACCCGATCGGCCTCGACCTCGTGCCGTTCGCGCTCGTGCGCGCCGTGGGCGCCACCGACACCGGCATGGACCTCGAGCAGGAGGGCGACGAGGCCGTCATCGACGTCGGCGCGCACGTCACGAACATCTGTGTGCACTCGCGCGGCCTCACCCGGTTCGTGCGCATCCTGCCCTCGGGCGGTCGCGACGTGACGCTCGCGATCGCGCGGTCCCTCGGCGTCGAGGACGAGGTCGCCGAGCGGCTGAAGAAGGGTGAGGAGGTCGAGGGCGCGCCGGCTCAGGAGGACGTGCGCCGGGCCGCCATGTCGCGCGCGGGGAGCTTCGTCGACGAGATCCGTTCCTCGCTCGAGTTCTACACGGCCCAGGCGCAGGGCGCCCGGATCAGCCGGGTCCTCGTGACCGGCGGAGGGTCCAAGCTCGTCGGGCTTCCTCGAGCTGCTGGCCGAGCGGATCCCGGTGCCGGTCGCACGCGGGCAGGTCTTCCAGCGCGCCGTGCCGAAGCTCGAGCTCGACGAGCGAGCGCTGAACGAGGCCGAACCGGTCCTGGCCGTCGCCATCGGGCTCGCCATCCCCGGGAGGCCGCGATTGAGCCAGGTCAACCTCCTCCCCCCCGAGATCCGCCAGCGAGCGCAGACGCGGAAGCTCACCCTGATGGTGATCGGCGCCGGCCTCGTCGCGCTGGTGCTCGTCGGGTTCTTCTTCGTCCTGCAGAGCGCGAACCTCGCGCGGGTGCAGGACGAACTGGCGGCGCAGCAGGCGCGGAACGCCGCGATCGACAAGCAGATCGCCGGCCTGCAGGAGTTCGCGCACTCCAGACCGAGGCCAGGCCAAGCAGGCGCTGCTGCAGGCGGCGTTCGCGAACGAGGTCTCGTTCTCGGGCGTCCTGCTGGACCTGTCGCGCGTGATCCCATCCGACGCCTACCTCACGACGTTCTCGGCCCAGGTCGCGCCGCCGTCCACCGACCTCACGACGACGAGCCCGCTGATCGGCACGATGACGGCGGCGGGGCAGGCCCAGGGCGCGGACTCCCTCGCCTCCTGGATCACCCGGCTCGAGTCCGTGAAGGGCTGGGTGAACCCGTGGATCTCCACGTTCGCCGAGGTGGGTGCCAGCACGGATCAGTTCACGTTCAACAGCGGAGCGGACCTGACCGACGACGTCCTCACGGACCGGGCGCGTGACGCGGCGGCGGTGACGACCCCATGAGGATCGGCAAGCGCGCCCCCATCATCGCCGGCGTCATCATGGCGGTCATCGTCGTGCTGGCCTTCCTGCTGATCGTGAACCCGAAGCGGGCCGAGGTGGCCGACGCCCAGAGCCAGCTCGAGCAGGCCCAGAGCGCAGGAGCTCACGAAGGTCGCGCAGCGCGCGAGCCTGCAACAGGCCGAGGCCGAGGCCCCCGCGAACCGCAAGATCATCCGTCAGGTCGAGCAGCAGCTGCCGCCGACCGCCGACCCGCAGGGGTTCATCCTGCTGCTGGAGAACGCGGCGGTGAAGGCCGGCGTCGACCTCACGCAGGAGGCGATCCAGTCACCCACCGCGAGCGAGTCCGGCGTCACGACGATCCCGATCACCGTCACCCTCAGCGGCACGTACTTCTCCTTGGACGAGTACCTGTTCCAGTTGCGAGACGCTGCCGAGGGCGGCGAAGGTCACCAATGTGAGCATCGCGGGCGGCGCCTCCGGCGATGCGACGACCGTGTCGGGCACGCTCGTCATGCAGGTGACGGTCGAGCTCTACACGACCGACATCAGCGCCGGTCCCGGCTCGACCCCCGGACCGACCGAGGCGACGGTATGAACCTCTCCGATCGCGACAGGCGGATCCTCAAGATCGCCGGGCCGGTGCTGGGCGGCATCCTCGTGCTGTTCCTGCTGTTCAACCTGTTCGCCGGCGGCGGCGGCGGCGAGCCCGAGGCGGTCGGCCCCGTCGTGCCGCCGATCTCGCCCGCCCCGTCGCCCTCGGTGACCGACGAGCCCCACGCAGACGGCCTCGCCCGTCGTCGTGTTCGCCGGCCGGGACCCCTTCTCGATCCCGCCGATCCTGGCCACGTCGACCGCCACCAGCACGTCGACCTCGACGTCGACCAGCACCTCGACCTCGACCTCGACCTCGACGTCCACGTCCACCTCCACATCGACGTCGACGCCCACCACGCCCTCGGGCGGCAACAGCCAGGACTTCACCGGCAAGACGATCGTCCTCCTCGACGTCTTCTCCCGCGGCGGCCAGGACATGGCGCAGGTGACCGTCAACAACAACCCGTACACGGTGGCCGAGGGGGAGCGGTTCGCCCAGAGCTTCCAGCTCATCGCCGTCTCGGGGAACTGCGCCAACTTCCTGTATGTCGAGGAGTCCTTCACGTTGTGCTCGAACGCTCCGAAGTGAGGAGCTGACAGGCGCACGACGCCGGCGGTCCGCACACGGGGGGAGCGGTCGCCGGTTCGCGGGGGCGGCTCCGTGCTCGGGGCCGCCCCCGCACTCTCCGGGAGTCCTCGCCCTCCTCGAGCCCACCCGCCCGCGAGCCCGCCGAGCGGCGCGTCCCGGTCCCTATGATGAGGCCATGCTGCGGATGCTCACGGCCGGGGAGTCCCACGGGAAGGCGCTCGTCGCCGTCCTCGAGGGCATGCCCGCCGGCGTGCCGATCTCCCCGAAGGAGCTCGCCGAGGAGCTCGCACGCCGCCGGCACGGCTACGGGCGCGGCGGGCGGCAGCGCTTCGAGACCGACCGGTTCGAGATCCTCGCCGGCGTCCGGCACGGACGGACCCTGGGCTCGCCGATCGCCGTCACGATCCCCAACACGGAGTTCGAGGCGAAGTACCGCGACCTGATGGGCGTGGAGGGGTCGATCGACCCGAGCCAGAAGCTCACCCGGCCCCGGCCGGGGCACGCGGACCTCGTGGGCGCGCAGAAGTACGGCTTCGACGACGTCCGCAACGTCCTCGAGCGTGCGAGCGCGCGCGAGACGGCGGCGCGCGTCGCGGTCGGCTGCGTCGCGAAGGCGTTCCTCGCCGAGCTGGGCATCGCCGTCGTCTCCCACGTCGTGCGCATCGGGCGGGCGGCCGTACCGGCCCGCGCCCCCCGGCCGCTGCCCGAGGACCTCGACGCCGTCGACGCGTCGCCGGTCCGCTGCCTCGATCCGGCCGCCGCCGCGCGCATGGTGGCCGAGATCGACGCGGTCCGGAAGGCCCGCGACACCCTCGGCGGCGTGTTCGAGGTGCTGGCCTACGGCTGCCCGCCGGGCCTCGGCTCGCACGTGCACTACGACCGCAAGCTCGATGCCCGCCTCGCCCTCGCGCTGATGAGCATCCAGTCCGTGAAGGGCGTGGAGTTCGGCGACGGGTTCGCGACCGCGGCCCGGCAGGGCTCGAAGGCACACGACGAGATCGTGCTGCGCGGCGGTGCCATCGGCCGGCGCACGCAGCGGGCCGGCGGCGTCGAGGGCGGCATGAGCACCGGCGAGCCGATCCGGGTGCGCGCGGCCATGAAGCCGTTCTCGACGGTGCCGAAGCCGCTCGCGACCGTCGACCTCGCGACCGGGACCGAGGCCGTCGCCATCAAGCAGCGCACCGACGTCTGCGCGGTGCCGGCCGGCGGCGTGGTCGGCGAGGCCGCCGTCGCGCTCGTGCTGGCCGACGCCGTCCTGGAGAAGTTCGGCGGCGACTCGCTGCCGGAGACGCAGGGGAACCTGCGGCGCTACGTGGAGGGGCTCGCATGATCATCTACCTCGTCGGCATGCCCGGCGCCGGCAAGTCGGTCGTCGGGCGCGAGCTCGCCGGGCGCCTCGGCGTGCCCTTCATCGACCTCGACACCGAGATCGAGCGCGAGACCGGCCGCACCGTCGCGGAGATCTTCGGCGCCGAGGGCGAGGCCGCCTTCCGCGCCCTCGAGGCCGACGCGCTCGTGAAGGCGGGGACCCAGGACCCGGCCGTCGTCGCGTGCGGCGGCGGCGTCGTCCTGGAGCCGGCGAACCGGATCACGCTGCGCGCGACCGGCGTCGCCGTGTACCTGGACGTCCCGCTCGAGCAGCTGCGCAGCCGCGTGCGGCCCGCGAGCGACCGGCCACTGATCCGTGAGGAGGGCGACATCGAGCGTCTCCTCGAGCAGCGGGAGCCGCTCTACCGGGAGTTCGCCGCCCACGTGGTGGACGGCGGCGGCACGCCCGGCGAGGTGGCGGCCGCGATCGAGGAGGAGCTGCGTTGGTCCGCGTGACGGTGCCCATGCCGGGCCGGCCCTACGACGTCACGATCGGATCGGACGTGATCGCGACCGCCGCCGACCACCTGCCGGCGCTGCCGGAGGCGGCGCAGGCCTTCGTGGTGGCCGACCGCGACGTGGCGGGGTCGTGGTTCGAGCCCCTCGCCGCGTCGCTCGCCACCCGGGCGCTGCGGTCGGTGCTGCTGGCCGTCCCGCCGGGGGAGGACGCCAAGACCCTGCAGGTGCACCAGACGCTGCTGCACCAGCTCGCCTCCCGCTCGGCGCACCGCGACGACGTCGTCGTCGCCCTCGGCGGCGGCGCCACCGGCGACGTGGCCGGGTTCCTCGCCGCCACGTACATGCGCGGGGTGCCGTTCGTGCAGGTGCCGACGACGCTGACGGCGCAGGTGGATGCGGCCGTCGGCGGCAAGACGGCGGTGAACCTGCCCGAGGGCAAGAACCTGGTGGGGGTGTTCCACCAGCCGATCGCGGTGCTGGCCGACGTCGGGGCGCTGGCCTCGCTGTCCGACCGCGACTACCGCTCGGGCCTGGCGGAGGTGGCGAAGTACGGCCTCACGGTGGACCTCGAGCTGCTGTCCCTGCTCGAGTCCGACCCGGCCCCGTTCGTGGCACGCGAACCGGGGCCGCTCGAGGACCTGGTCGCCCGCTGCGTCCGCGCGAAGGCCGACGCCGTCTGCGAGGACGAGCGCGACACCGGCCGGCGGCTGATCCTCAACTACGGCCACACGCTCGGCCACGCCCTCGAGCGGCTCGACGCCTTCGCCGGCAGGACGCACGGCGAGGCGATCGCGATCGGGATGGTCTTCGCCGCCCGGCTGGGCGAGCGGCTCGGGCGGTCGGCGGCCGGCCTGACCGGCCGCACGATCCGCCTGCTCACGTCGCTGGGCCTCGAGACCGGCGGCGCCATGCCGCCGGTGGCGGCCGTGATGTCGGCGTTCACGCTCGACAAGAAGTACCGCGGGGGCATCCGGTTCGTGCTGCTGGAGGACGTGGGCCGGCCGGTCGTCGTCGACGACGTCCCGCAGACGACGATCGCGGAGGTGTTGGGAGAGATGGGAGCGGCCGCATGAAGATCCTGTACCTGTTCGGTCCGAACCTCGGCGCCCTGGGGCGACGCGACCCGGAGACGTACGGCTCGCAGACGCTCGGCGACATCATGGCCGAGGTCGAGGCGCGCGCGACGGCCGCAGGGCCACGTGATCGCGTGGCATCAGTCCGACCACGAGGGCGACCTGATCGGCTGGCTGCTCGGAGCGGCCGGCGACGGGGCGGCGGCGGTCGTCATCAACCCGGGCGCCCTGGCCCACTACAGCTACGCCCTGCGCGACGCGATCGAGGCCTGCGAGCTGCCGGTCGTCGAGGTGCACATGTCGAACATCCATGCCCGCGAGGCCTTCCGCCGCCGGTCGGTGGTGTCGGAGGTCTGCCGGGCGTCCATCGTCGGCCTCGGGGCCGGTGGCTATCATCTGGCGCTGGAGGCGATGCCGTGGATCATCGGATGAGGACGGACCGGCTCGCCGGACGGATGGAAGCGCTGGAGGTCGACGCCGTCGTCGTCACCCGGCTGCCGAACACCCGGTACCTGACGGGGTTCACGGGATCGAACGGACAGGCGCTGATCGGCGCCGACGGCGGCGTGTTCTTCACCGACGGGCGCTACACGGAGCAGTCCCGCCGGGAGGTGCCCGACCTCGAGCGCGTCACGTACAGCCAGAACTTCGCCGAGGTGCTGCGCGAGGCCTGTGCGGCGCGCGGCGTCCGGCGGCTGGGGTTCGAGGACGGCGCCATGACCGTGCGCACGCTGCGCACGATCGAGGAGGCGCTCGAGGGCGTCGAGCTCGCACCCGTCGGCGACGAGGTCGACCGGCTGCGGTGGGTGAAGGACGAGGAGGAGCTCGCCCTGATCCAGGCGGCGCAGGACGCGACCGACCAGGCCTTCGAGGACATCCTCGAGAAGCTCGCCGTCGGCCAGTCGGAGCGGCAGGTGGCGCAGGAGCTCGAGCACGCGATGCGCCGGGCCGGCGCCGACGGCCTGTCGTTCGACACGATCGTCGCGTTCGGCGAGAACTCGGCCGAGCCCCACCACGAGCCGAACCACCGGTCGCTCGAGGAGGGCGACATCGTGAAGATGGACTTCGGCGCCCTGTGGGGCGGCTACCACTCCGACTTCACGCGGACCGTCGCGTTCGGCGAGATCGCCGCCGAGCTCAAGCGGATCTACGAGGTCGTCCGCCAGGCGCAGGCGGCCGGCGTCGACGCCGTGCGCGCCGGCGCCGTCGGCGGCGACGTGGACGCGGCCTCGCGCAGGGTCGTCGAGGACGCCGGCTACGGCGAGCGGTTCTCCCACGGGCTCGGCCACGGCGTCGGCCTCGAGATCCACGAGGGCCCGGGCCTGCGACGCGGCGGGCACCGACGAGCTGCCGGTCGGCGCCGTCGTGACGGTGGAGCCGGGCGTCTACGTGCCGTCGCTGGGCGGCGTGCGGATCGAGGACATGGTCGAGGTCCGCGCCGACGGCTGCCGGGTGATGGCCGCATCCACGAAGGACCTGATCGAGCTGTGAGGAGTTGACGGCGACGTGAGCGTGAGCACCAACGAGTTCAAGAACGGGATGACCCTCGAGCTGGACGGCACGCTGTTCCAGATCGTGGAGTTCCAGCACGTGAAGCCCGGCAAGGGCGGCGCGTTCGTGCGCAGCAAGCTGCGGAACGTGAAGACGGGCGCGGTGCTGGAGCGGACGTTCAACGCCGGCGTGAAGGTGGGGCTCGCGATCGTCGAACGCAGGGACATGCAGTACCTCTACGCCGACGGCGACGACCTCGTGTTCATGGACCTGCAGAGCTACGAGCAGCTGCACGTGCCGAGCGCGATCCTGGGCGACGCGGCCGGCTACCTGGTCGAGGGCGGCTCGGCCCAGGTCTCCACCCACGACGGCGTGCCGATCGGCGTGGAGCTCGCCGCCTCCATGGCGCTCACCGTCACGAAGACCGACCCCGGCGTGAAGGGCGACACCCGGACCGGCGCGCTGAAGCCGGCGACGCTCGAGACCGGCATCGTCGTGCAGGTGCCGCTGTTCGTCGAGGAGGGCGAGAAGATCAAGGTCGACACGCGCTCCGGCGCCTACATCGAACGTGTGAAGTAGGCGCGGTGGGATCCCGCCGGGAGGCGCGGCGAACGGCGATCGACATCCTGTACCAGGCCGACATCACGGGCGCCGATCCCACCGACGTCCTGGCGGGCTGGCTCGCCGCCGACCGGGAGGTGCCGGAGTTCGCGCGCGAGCTCGTCGCGGGCACGGCGGGCGCCCTCGTGGAGGTGGACGACGTGCTGGCCGCGCACGCGGTCGACTGGACCGTGGAGCGCATGGCCGCGCTCGACCGCACGATCCTGCGGCTGGCGATCTTCGAGCTGCTGCACCGCTCCGACGTGCCGCCCGGGGCCGCGATCAGCGAGGCCGTGGAGGCGGCGGGGGAGCTGTCGGCCGACGAGTCGCGGCGGTTCGTGAACGGGATCTTGGGGAAGATCGCGCGCGAGCTGGGGGAGCAGGCGGCCGGGCCCTGACTACTCGGTCGGCTTCGGCTCCTGGTTCGTGGTCTCCGGGGCCTTCGGCGGCTCGTCGACCGCGCCCTCCTTCAGGCCCTTCTTGAACTCGTTCGAAGAACGGCCGAGGTTGCGAGCGATCTCGGGGAGCTTCGTGGCTCCGAAGAGGACGACCACTGCGATGATGCCGACGATTGCCCAATCCGGCATGACGAGGACCACCTTCCTGTGCGGATGACGCCAGTGTACGCCCGGGGCCCCGTTCGCGCCCGAAGGCGTGCAGGGACGCGGTCCTCGTTGCGCTCCCCATGCGAGCCCGGGTATCCTCCACCGGGAGCACTTCCCCTTTAAGTCCGGTCCCGCGAGGCCGGGAAGGGAGCCACGGATGCGGCACGACCCGAGCGCCCTCACGCCTGCACGGCTGGGGGCGTCGCTGTGAGCGGCAAGCTGCTGGACGCGGCCGACGTCCGGCGGGCGGTGACCCGGATCGCGCACGAGATCCTCGAGCGGGACCGGGGCGCCGCCGAGATCGCGCTCGTCGGCATCGCCAACCGGGGGGACGACCTCGCGCGGCGGCTCGCCGCCGAGATCGAGCGCATCGAGGGCACCCGGGTGCCGGTCGGCACCCTCGACATCACCTTCTACCGCGACGACATCGGCATGAAGGCCGAGGCCCCCGAGGTCCACGAGACCCGGATCGGCTTCGACGTGACCGGCCGCACGGTCGTCCTCGTCGACGACGTGCTGTTCACGGGCCGCACGATCCGCGCGGCGATGGACGCGCTGATGGACCTCGGGCGGCCGCGCAGGATCCAGCTCGCCGTCCTCGTCGACCGCGGGCACCGGGAGCTGCCGATCCGGGCGGACTTCGTGGGCAAGAACGTGCCGACCGGCCGCGCCGACGACGTGCGCGTGCTGGTGTCGGAGGTCGACGGCGAGGACGCCGTCATCGTGGAGGAGTCGCGATGAACAGACACCTGCTGTCGATGCACGACGTCACCGCCGAGGACGTGGTGCGCATCCTCGACACCGCCGAGAGCCTGCGCGAGGTCGGCACCCGCGTCATCAAGAAGGTGCCGGCGCTGCGAGGCCGCACGGTCGTGAACCTGTTCCTGGAGAACTCCACGCGCACCCGCATCAGCTTCGAGCTGGCGGCGAAGCGGCTGTCGGCCGACGTCATCAACTTCAGCGCCAGCGGTTCCAGCGTCGCGAAGGGCGAGAGCCTCAAGGACACGGCGCTGACCCTGCAGGCGATGGGCGCCGACGCCGTCGTGATCCGCCACTCGTCGAGCGGCTCGCCCCTGCAGCTCACGAAGTGGATCAAGGGCAGCGTGCTGAACGCCGGCGACGGAACGCACGAGCACCCCACGCAGGCGCTGCTGGACCTGTACACGATGCGGGAGCGGCTGGGACGCCTCGAGGGCCTGCGCGTCGCGATCGTCGGCGACGTGATGCACAGCCGGGTCGCGCGCAGCCTGTCGTTCGGCCTCGTGAAGATGGGCGCCGAGGTGACGCTGATCGGGCCGCCGACCCTGATCCCGCCCGAGGCCCCGGCATGGGGCGCGCAGGTGAGCTACGACCTCGACGGGACGCTGCCGAAGCTCGACGTCTGCTACATCCTGCGGGTGCAGAAGGAGCGCCAGCGCCTGGAGTACTTCCCCAGCGTGCGCGAGTACGCGCGGCTGTTCGGCCTCACCCGGGACCGCGTCGCGATGCTGCCCGAGGGCGCGCTCATCATGCACCCGGGGCCGATGAACCGGGGCGTCGAGATCGACTCCGACGTCGCGGATCTGCCGCAGTCGGTCATCGAGGACCAGGTGACGAACGGCATCGCCGTGCGGATGTCGCTCCTGTACCTGCTGCTCGGCGGCGCCGGGAGAGGAGGCCGTCGATGTCTGAGCCGCTGCTGCTGCGCGGCGGGCGCGTCGTCGATCCGTCCTCCGGCACCGACGAGGTGCGCGACGTCGCCGTCGTCGACGGCCGGATCGCCGCCGACGCGCCGGCCGGCGCCGAGGTCCTCGACTGCGAGGGCCTGCTGGTCGCGCCGGGCCTGGTCGACCTCCACACCCACCTGCGGGAGCCCGGCTTCGAGCACAAGGAGACGATCGTCACCGGCACCCGGGCCGCCGCCGTCGGCGGCTACACCGCGGTGTCGGCGATGGCCAACACCGATCCGGTCATCGACCACGCCGGCGTCGTCGCCGAGATCAGGGAGCGGGCGGCGGCGGCCGGCCTCGCCGACGTGTTCCCGGTCGGCGCCATCACGAAGGGCCTGGCGGGCGAGTCGCTGGCCGAGCTCGGCGCGCTCGTCGAGGCCGGCGTCCGCATGTTCAGCGACGACGGCGAGTGCGTGCCGACGCCGAGGATGCTGCGCAACGCCCTCACGTACGCGCGCGCGTTCCCCGAGGAGATCGTGATCGCCGACCACTGCGAGGACGCGTCGCTCGTCGAGGGCGGCCAGATGCACGAGGGCGTGCACTCCTCGGCGCTCGGGCTCGCGGGCCGTCCGGCGGAGGCGGAGGAGATCGTCGTCGCGCGCGACCTCGCGATCGCGCGCATGACCGGCGGGCGGCTGCACGTGTGCCACGTCTCGTCGGCGCGCGCCGTCGAGCTGATCCGCCGCGCGAAGGCCGACGGCGTCCGCGTCACCACCGAGGTCACGCCCCACCACCTCGTGTTCACCGACGACGACCTCGTCACGTACGACACGAACCTCAAGGTGCACCCGCCGCTGCGCACGGCCGAGGACCGCGAGGCCCTGTGGGAGGGCGTGGCCGACGGGACGATCGACGCCATCGCGACCGACCACGCGCCGCACGCGGTGGAGGAGAAGGAGGCGGAGTTCGACCACTCGCCGCCCGGCACGATCGGCCTGGAGACCGCGCTCGCGGCCGTGCTGACCTGGGTCGTCGAGCCCGGGCACGTCCCGTTGTCGCGTGCGCTGGAGGCCATGACGGTGACGCCGTCGCGCATCCTCGGCGCCGCCGGCCACGGCGGACCGATCGAGCCGGGGCGCCCGGCCAACCTCGTCGTCGTCGATCTCCGGGAGACCTGGATCGTCGAGCCGCCGTTCGCCTCCAAGGCTCGGAACTCGGCGTTCCTGGGCCACACGCTGACGGGGCGCGTCCGCACGACGATCCTGCGCGGCGAACGCACGGCGACGGACGGCAAGGCGCTCCGTTGACGGCGAGCCGGGCCGCCGCCCTCCTCGCGCTCGAGGACGGCACCACCCTGCGCGGGACCTCGTTCGGCGCCGACGGCGAGACCTTCGGCGAGGCCGTCTTCAACACGGGCATGGCCGGCTACCAGGAGGTGCTGACCGATCCCTCGTACGCCGGCCAGATCGTCACGATGACCTCGCCGCATCAGGGCAACTACGGCCTCAACGCCCTCGACCCCGAGTCCGGCCGCGTGCAGGTCGCCGGCTTCGCCGTGCGCGAGGCCTCGCGCCGCGCCAGCAGCTGGCGTGCGGAGCGGACCCTGCACGAGGAGCTCGCCGCCGCCGGCGTCGTCGGCATCGAGGGCATCGACACGCGCCGGCTCACCCTGCGGCTGCGCGAGCACGGCTCGATGCGCGCGGCGGTGTCGACCGCCGACCTCGACGCCGACAGTCTGCTCGCGCGCGTCCGCGAGGCGCCCGGCATGGAGGGCGCCGACCTCGCGGCCTCGGTGAGCGCGAGCGAGCCGTTCGAGGCCTCGACGCTGGCCGGCCCGGCGGCGACCGACGCCGGCCGCGTCCTGCGCGTGGCCGCCGTCGACTTCGGCATGAAGCGCAACATCCTGCGCCGCCTGGCCGCATCCGGCATCGAGGCGACGGTCTTCCCGGCGACGACGCCCCCGTCCACGATCTCGGCCGGCGGCTTCGACGGCGTGTTCCTGTCCAACGGCCCCGGCGATCCCGCCGCGACCGCCTACGGGATCCGCACGGCGCGCGAGCTGCTCGGCACGGTCCCGATCTTCGGCATCTGTCTGGGACACCAGCTGCTCGCGCACGCGCTCGGCGGGCGCACGTACAAGATGAAGTTCGGTCATCGCGGCGTGAACCAGCCCGTGAAGCACCTGCGCACCGGCATCGTCGAGATCACCAGCCACAACCACGGGTTCGCCGTCGACCCGGACTCCTGGCCCCGCGAGGGGCAGCGGGTGCAGACCACGAGCGGCCCGGCCGAGCTCACGCACTGGAACCTCAACGACGGCACGCTCGAGGGCCTGCGATGCCTGGACGTCCCCGCCTTCAGCGTGCAGTACCACCCGGAGGCGGCGCCGGGACCGCACGACTCGCGGTACCTGTTCGCGGAGTTCCGCGCGCTCATGGAGCGGGCCGCCTGATGCCGCGCCGCACCGACATCGACCGGATCATGGTGCTGGGGTCGGGGCCGATCGTGATCGGGCAGGCCTGCGAGTTCGACTACTCCGGCACGCAGGCGTGCAAGGCCCTGCGCGCCGAGGGCTACCAGGTGGCGCTCGTGAACTCGAACCCCGCCACGATCATGACCGACCCCGAGTTCGCCGACCGGACCTACATCGAGCCGCTCACGCCGGCGTCGGTGCTGGCGGTGCTGGAGCGCGAGCGACCGGACGTGCTGCTGCCCACGCTCGGCGGGCAGACGGGCCTGAACGTGAGCGTCGCGCTCGCGGAGTCGGGCGACCTCGACCGGCTCGGCATCGAGATGGTGGGCGCGTCGCTGTCGGCGATCCACAAGGCCGAGGATCGCAGCGGCTTCCAGCGGACGATGCTGGAGGCCGGCCTCGAGGTCCCGCGCGCCGGCATCGCCCGCTCGACGGCCGAGGCGCTCGCGATCGGCGAGGACCTCGGCTACCCCGTCATCGTGCGCCCCTCGTTCACGCTCGGCGGCGGCGGCGGCGGGTTCGCGTCCGACGGCCCGGCGCTCGCGGCGCTCGCCGCGCCGCGCGCTCGACGTCTCCCCGGTGGGCGAGATCCTGGTCGAGGAGTCGATCGCCGGGTGGAAGGAGTTCGAGCTCGAGGTGATGCGCGACCACGCCGACAACGCGGTCGTGATCTGCTCGATCGAGAACGTCGACCCGATGGGCGTGCACACCGGCGACTCGATCACGGTCGCGCCCGCGCAGACCCTCACCGACCGCGAGTACCAGGCGATGCGCGACGCCGCGCTCCGCTGCATCCGCGCGATCGGCGTCGAGACCGGCGGCTCCAACGTGCAGTTCGCCGTGAACCCCGCCGACGGCCGCATGGTCGTGATCGAGATGAACCCGAGGGTGTCGCGGTCCTCGGCGCTCGCGTCGAAGGCGACGGGGTTCCCGATCGCGAAGATCGCGGCGCTGCTGGCCGTCGGCTACCGGCTCGACGAGATCGTGAACGACATCACGGGCGAGACGCCGGCCGCCTTCGAACCCACGCTCGACTACGTCGTCGTGAAGATCCCGCGGTTCGCGTTCGAGAAGTTCCCCGAGGCCGACCCGGTGCTCACGTCGACGATGAAGTCGGTCGGCGAGGTGATGGCGATCGGCCGCACGTTCAAGGAGGCCCTGGGCAAGGCGTGGCGCGGCCTCGAGAAGGGTGGGTTCGACCTCGGGCCGGCCGGCGACGCCGGCGCCGACATCCTCGCGCGCGTCGCCGTGCCGGGCGAGCGCCGGCTGCATCTGGTCGAGGAGGCGCTCGCCGCCGGACACACGATCGAGGCCGTCGCGGCGGCGTCGCGCATCGATCCGTGGTTCGTGGACCAGATCGCGCAGGTGGTGGAGCTCTCCGCCTCCGTCGCCGGCAGGGGCCTGTCGTCGCTCGGCGCGGACGAGCTGCGGGAGCTGAAGCGGTTCGGCCTGTCCGACGCGCGGCTCGCGGCGTCGGTCGGCGCCGCCGAGAGCGAGGTCCGCCACCGCCGCGAGGAGCTGGACGTGCGGCCCGTCTTCAAGACCGTCGACACGTGCGGCGGCGAGTTCCCGGCGCGCACGCCGTACCACTACTCGACCTTCGAGGAGGAGGACGAGGTGGCGCCGGCCGACCGGCCTCGCGTGGTGATCCTGGGCGCCGGCCCGAACCGGATCGGGCAGGGCATCGAGTTCGACTACGCCTGCGTGCACGCGGCGTTCGCACTGGAGGACGCCGGGTTCGAGTCGGTGATGGTGAACTCGAATCCCGAGACGGTCTCCACCGACTACGACACATCGAGCCGGCTGTACTTCGAGCCGCTGACGGCCGAGGACGTGCTGGCGGTCTGCCGTGCGGAGCGGCCGGTGGGCGTCATCGTGCAGTTCGGCGGCCAGACCCCGCTGAAGCTCGCGCGCCTGCTGCAGCAGGAGGGCTTCGCCGTCCTGGGGACCTCGCCCGACGCGATCGACCTGGCGGAGGATCGCGGGAAGTTCGCGCGGATCCTCGCCGAGCTCGGCATCCCGGCGCCCCCGCACGGGGAGGCGCGTACCCTGGAGGAGGCGCGGGAGATCGCCGGGCGGATCGGCTATCCGGTGGTCGTGCGCCCCTCCTACGTGCTGGGCGGACGGGCCATGGAGATCGTGTACGACCCCGAGGACCTCGAGGCGTTCGTGGCGACGGCGGCGGCGGCCTCGCCCGACCACCCCGTCCTGATCGACCGGTTCCTGGAGGGCGCGATCGAGGTCGACGTCGATGCCGTGTGCGACGGCACGGAGGTGTTCATCGGCGCCGTGATGGAGCACATCGAGGAGGCCGGCGTGCACTCGGGCGATTCCTCGTGCGCGATCCCGCCGCCGACGCTGTCCGACGAGGAGCTGGACGAGGTCGAGGACATCACGCGCCGGCTCGCGCACCGCCTCGGCGTCCTCGGCCTGCTGAACCTGCAGCTCGCCGTGAAGGACGAACGGGTGTGGGTCCTCGAGGCCAACCCGCGTGCCTCGCGCACCGTGCCGTTCGTCTCGAAGGTGATCGGCACCTCGCTCGCGAAGGTGGCGACGTTCGTCCTGGCCGGCCGCACGCTCGGGCAGCTGCGCGAGGACGGCATGCTGCCGCAGGACCCACGCCACTACCGCCACCTCCCGTACACCAGCGTGAAGGCCGCCGTGCTGCCGTTCGGGCGCTTCGAGGGCGTCGACACGATCCTCGGGCCCGAGATGAAGTCGACCGGCGAGGTCATGGGCATCGACGCGGATCCGGGCGTCGCGCTCGCGAAGGCCCTCGGGGCGTCGGGGTCGGCGCTGCCCGAGCGCGGCACCGTGTTCGTGAGCGTCGCGAACCGCGACAAGCGCGCGATCGTCTTCCCGGCGAAGCGCCTGGCCGACATGGGGTTCCGGCTGCTGGCGACGAAGGGGACGGCCGGCGTCCTCCAGCGCGCCGGCATCCCGGTCGAGCGCGTGACGAAGGTGAGCGAGGGCGGGTCCTCCGTCGTGGACCTGATCCGCGCGGGCCGGGTGGACCTCGTCGTCAACACGCCGTTCGGCCGCGGTCCCCGCAGCGACGGCTACTTCATCCGCACCGCCGCCGCGTCGGCCGGCGTTCCCTGCGTCACGACCCTGCAGGGCGTGTTCGCCGCCGTGCGCGGCATCGAGGCCGTGCGCGGCGGTCCGACCGAGCCACGCTCGATCCAGGAGTACCACGCCGACGCCGCCGCCGCGCCCGTCCAGGTCCGGCTCGGCTTCGAGGAGGCGTGCTCGAGCCGGCGACGGCGGGTGGGGCGGAGATGGCGGGTGGGGCGGAGATGGCGGGCGGAGCGTAGATGCGGCGCGTCCGCGCGGAGATCCTGTCGACCCGCCGCCTCGGTGCGTACCACTCGCTCACGCTGGTGGCGCCCGAGATCGCCGAGCGTGCGCGCCCCGGCCAGTTCGTCGCGATCGGCATGCCCGAGGGCCGCGAGTTCGTCCTGCGGCGCCACTTCTCGATCCACCAGGCGTCGCGGCGTGGCGGCTGGGCCGGCACGCTCGAGTTCGCGATCGAGCCCGGCGGCCCCGGCACCGAGTGGCTGACCGCCGCGCGTGCGCACGAGTTCCTCGACGTGATCGGCCCGCTCGGCAAGGCGTTCGCGTACCCGAAGCGGCTCACGAACTGCCTGCTGGTCGCCGAGGGACACGGCGCCGCGTCGCTGTACTTCCTCGCGCAGGAGCTGCGGGCGCGGCACAAGCGCGTCGACATGATCGTCGGCGCCGAGGACCTCGAGCGCGTGTTCAAGCCGATCGAGGGCAAGCGCCTGTCGCAGACGATCGCGATCGTGACGGCCGACGGGTCGGCCGGCGAGCGGGGGACCGTGATCGACGCGCTCCCCGACATGGTCGAACGCTGCGGCACGGAGGTGATCTACGCGGCGGCGCCGGCGAGGACGCTGGAGCGGGTGGCCGCGTTCTGCCGCGAGCGGCACATCCCCGCGCAGGTCGCGGTCGAGGAGACGTTCGGCTGCGGCGTCGGCCTGTGCTTCTCCTGCGTCGTCCCGGTCTCGCGCAAGGACGGCAGCGGCTACGACCATCTCCGCGCCTGCGTCGAGGGACCGGTCATGAACCCGGCCCGCATCCTGTGGGACCGGTGGCTGTCGGAGGCGCCGCGCATGATCCCCACGCCGCCCGAGGGACTGCCGGTGGTGCGCTCGTGGCCGGGGTGAGGCGCAGCCTCGCCGTCGACCTGAACGGGCTGGTCCTCCCCACGCCGGTGATGGTCGCGTCGGGCTGCGCCGGCACCGGTCGCGAGCTCGCCTCGCTCGCCGACCTCCACAAGGTCGGCGGCCTCGTGAGCCGCAGCATCACGCTGCGCCCGCGCAAGGGCACCTCGACGCCCCGGATCGCCGAGACGCCCTCGGGCATCGTGTGGTCGACCGGGCTGCAGAACCCCGGCATCGAGGCCTTCCTCGCCGAGGAGCTGCCGCGCCTCGTCCGCGGCGGGGCGCCCGTGTTCGTCTCGATCGCGGGCGGCAGCATGGAGGAGTTCGTGCGCCTCACGAGCCTGCTCCAGGGAGCGCCCGGCCTCACGGCCATCGAGACCCACATCTCGGGGCCCGACGAGGAGCTCGGCACGCCCGTGCTGGCCTCGCGCCCGGACCGCGCGGCCGAGATCGTGGGCGCCGTGGCCCGGATGGCGAACGTGCCGGTCTTCGCGAAGCTGCCCCCGCTCCTGCCCGACCTGGTCGAGACGGCGCGCGGATGCGTCCGCGCCGGCGCGCACGGGCTCACGCTCACCGACGCGGTGCCGGCGCTGGGCGTCGACCCGGCCGGCCTGCGCCCGCGGCTGGGCGCCGTCACCGGGTGGCTGTCGGGCCCGGCGATCCGCCCGATCTCGCTGCGAGCCGTGCACGAGGTCGCGCGCGCCCTCCCGGAGGTGCCGATCCTCGGCGTCGGCGGTGTGCGCACCGGCGAGGACGTCGTCGAGATGCTGCTGGCCGGCGCGTGGGCGGTGCAGATGGGCACGGCGACCCTGATCGACCCGGCGGCGGCCGTGACGGCGGCGCAGGAGCGTGGCCGACGTACCTGAAGGCGAAGGGGCTTGGCCTCGCCGGCCGACGTCCGCGGCAGGCTGCGCGTGCCGGCGTCGTTCGAGGAGGCCTCGCCGTGATCCCGCGCCCGGAGAACCCCGTCATCGTCGCCATCGACATGTCCGACATGGACGAGGCGGAGCGGCTGGCCGCGTCCCTCGCCGGCACCGCCGGTCTGCTGAAGGTCGGCCTCGAGCTGTTCACCGCGGCGGGGCCGCCGGCCGTCGCGGCGGTCGGGCGGCACGCGCCGGTGTTCCTCGACCTCAAGCTGCACGACATCCCGAACACCGTCGAGCGCGCCTCGCGCAACTGCGCGCGCATGGGCGTGGCGATGTTCAACGTGCACGCGCTCGGCGGCGAGGCGATGGTGGCGGCGGCGGTGCGCGGGGCACGCCAGGGGGCCGAGGAGACCGGCCGCCCGGTGCCGACGGTGCTGGCCGTCACCGTGCTGTCCAGCCTGTCCGGCGAGTCACTCGCAACGCCCGTATCGCTTGCGTTCGAGGCGACCTCGGCGGGTGCGGACGGCCTCGTGGTGTCGGGCGACGACGTCGGCGCCGTCCGCGAGGTCGTCGGCGAGGACGTCGCGCTCGTCGTTCCCGGCATCCGTCCCGAGGGCTCGAACGGCGACGACCAGGTGCGCGTGCTGACGCCGCGCGCCGCCATCGAGGCCGGCGCCGACTACCTCGTGATCGGGCGGCCGATCACCAGAGCGCCCGATCCGGCCGGCGTCACGCGCGGCATCCTGCTCGGATTGCGCTGACACGGCGCTCCGGTCGCGGATCGGCCCGATACCACGGATAACCGCAGGCCGCACGCATGATTCGCGTTGTCCCTCCCTCGGGCACGGCCGTATACTCCCGCCGTTCTCAGGCCCCTCCGACAGAAGGAGCGCGTGATGGCTCTACCCACCTTGACCCCCGAGCAGCGTCAGCAGGCCCTCGAGAAGGCGGCGATCGCGCGGAAGAAGCGCGCGGAGCTGAAGGGGCAGCTGAAGGCCGGCAACAAGACCCTGAAGGACGTGCTGTCCGCGTCGGCCGACGACACCGTCGGCAAGATGAAGGTGTCCAACGTGCTGGAGTCGCTGCCCGGCGTCGGCAAGGTGCGGGCGCAGAAGCTGATGGAGGAGCTCGACATCTCCGCGAGCCGTCGCGTCCGCGGACTCGGCGCGAAGCAGCGCGAGATGCTGCTCGACCGGTTCGCCAAGAGGTAGGCCCGCAGCTGTCGGCCCGGGAGGGCTCCCTCTTCGTCGTCGCGGGCCCCTCGGGGGTCGGCAAGGGGACCGTCGTCCGGCGAGTGCACGACCTCGATCCCGATCTGTACGTCTCGGTCTCCGTCACCACGCGCCGGCCGCGCGCGACCGAGCGTGACGGCGTCGACTACTTCTTCATCGACGACGAGGGCTTCGACCGGCTGATCGCCGACGGCGAGCTGCTCGAGTGGGCGGAGATCTTCGGCCACCGCTCCGGCACCCCCGCGCGGCCGATCCGCGACGTCCGCCGGGAGGGCCGCGACGCCCTCCTGGAGATCGACGTGCAGGGCGCCGGCATCGTGCGGGAGCAGGTGCCCGACGCGGTGCTGATCCTGCTCGTGCCGCCCTCCCTCGCCGAGCTGGAACGCCGCCTGCGCACGCGGGCCACCGAGGACGAGGACAAGCTCGCCCGGCGCCTGGCGAGGGCGGAGGAGGAGATCGCGGAGGCCGAGCGGTTCGATCACGTGATCGTGAACGACGACGTGGAACGTGCATCGTCGCAGGTCGCTGCTATCATCGAGGCATCCCGCTCGCATCCGCGACCAGCACCGTGACCAGCCTCGGAGGGCCCTTCTTCATGATCGAACCCAAGATCGACGACCTGCTCGCACAGGTGGATTCCAAGTACTCGCTCGTGATCCTCGCCGCCAAGCGCGCGCGGGAGATCAACTCCTACTACAGCCAGCTCGGTGAGGGCCGCGGCGAGTTCGTCCCCCCGCTGGTCGAGTCCGGCGGCCTCACGAACAAGCCGCTCTCGATCGCGCTCCAGGAGATCGCGGAGGCCAAGATCAATGCCGAGCGCACCGAGGAGCCCGACGCCGAGTAGCCCCCTCGCGGGACGCCGGGTACTCCTGGGCGTCTCGGGCGGCGTGGCCGCGTACAAGGTCGTCACGGTCGCCAGACAGCTGGTCGCCGCCGGCGCCGACGTGCAGGTCGTCATGACCGCGTCGGCCGAACGCTTCGTCGGCCCCGACACGTTCGCCGCCCTCACCGGCAACCCCGTGCACACGTCGTTGTGGGACGAGCCCGGCACGGTCCTGCACGTGCGACCTCGCGCACGCGGCGGACGTCGCGCTCGTCGCGCCCGCCACCGCGCACTCGATCGCGAAGCTCGCGCACGGACTCGCCGACGACCTGCTGTCGGCCGCCCTGCTCGAGGCCGACTGCCCCCTCGTCATCGCGCCGGCCATGCACACCGGCATGTGGCAGCACCCGGCCACCCGCGGCAACGTCGCGACGCTGGAGGAGCGCGGGGTGCGGTTCGTCGGGCCCGTCTCCGGTCCGCTCGCGCACGGCGACGAGGGCGTGGGCCGCCTCGCCGAGCCCGAGGACATCGTGGCGGCCGTCGAGGCCGCCGTCGGCAAGGGCGGCGACCTGGCGGGACACCGCGTGATCGTGACGGCGGGGCCGACGCACGAGCCGCTCGATCCGGTCCGGTTCATCGGCAACCGCTCCAGCGGCAAGATGGGCCTCGCGCTGGCGGCGGAGGCCGCCGCCCGCGGCGCCGAGGTGCGGCTGATCCTGGGGCCCGGCACGGCCGGTCCGCCGCCCGGCGTGCACGCCGAGCACGTCACGACGGCCGAGGAGATGCGCGCGGCCGTCCTGCGCGAGGTCCCGGCCGCCCATGCGGTCGTCATGGCCGCCGCCGTCGCCGACTTCCGCCCCGCGACCGAGGCGCCCGACAAGCTCAAGAAGGGCTCGGGCGCGCCCGAGCTCGCCCTCGTGCCCACCCCCGACATCCTGCGCGAGCTGGGAGAGCGCCGCGACGGCGCGGTGCTCGTCGGGTTCGCCGCCGAGACGTCCGACCTCGAGGCCGAGGGGCGCCGCAAGCTGGAGGCGAAGGGCCTCGACCTGATCGTCGTCAACGAGGTCGGCCGGGCCGGGACCGGGTTCGGCTCGGACACGAACAACGCCATGATCCTCGGGCGGGACGGGCGCGACGAGCCGCTGCGGATGTGGACGAAGCGCGAGCTCGCCTCCGCGATCTGCGACCGTCTCGCGGAACTCCTGTCCCGGTAGGCCGCTATACTCCGCGCGACATGAGCGACGTCCACCTGTTCTCGTCGGAGTCGGTGACGGAGGGGCACCCCGACAAGCTCGCCGATCAGATCTCCGACGCGGTCCTCGACGCGATGCTCGCCCAGGATCCGAACTGCCGGGTCGCGTGCGAGACGCTCGTGACGACCGGGCTCGTGATGGTGGCGGGGGAGATCACGCTCGCCGAGGGCTGGGTCGACATCCCCTCGGTCGTCCGCAACCAGATCGTCGAGGTCGGCTACACCGACGCGAAGTTCGGCCTCGACGGCTACACGTGCGGCGTGATCACCGCGATCCAGGAGCAGTCGCCCGACATCGCGCGCGGTGTGAACGAGGCCCTCGAGCACCGCGAGGACCACTCGGCGGACGATCTCGACACGCTCGGCGCCGGCGACCAGGGCATGATGTTCGGCTTCGCCTGCCGCGAGACCGAGGAGCTGATGCCCACGCCCATCGCCATGGCCCATCGTCTGGCCAAGCGCCTCGCCGACGTCCGCAGAGCGGGCGTCGTTCCGTATCTGCGGCCCGACGGCAAGTCGCAGGTCTCGATCGAGTACCGCGACGGGAAGCCGGTGCGCGTCGACACCGTGCTGATCTCCGCGCAGCACCGCGAGGAGGTCGACGTCGACACCCTGCTGAAGCCCGACATCGTGGCCGAGGTGATCGACCCGGTCCTGCGCGAGTTCCCCGAGCTGCGCGCCGACGACGCCCGCATCCTCGTGAACCCCACGGGGCGGTTCGAGATCGGCGGCCCCAAGGCCGACACCGGGCTGACCGGTCGCAAGATCATCGTCGACACCTACGGCGGGTACGCGCCGCACGGCGGCGGCGCGTTCAGCGGCAAGGACCCGACCAAGGTCGACCGGTCCGCCGCGTACATGGCGCGCCACGTCGCGAAGACCGTCGTGGCGGCCGGCCTCGCCGACACGTGCCAGCTCCAGGTGGCGTACGCGATCGGCACCGCGCACCCCGTCTCGCTGATGCTCGACACGTTCGGCACCGAGACCTGTGATCCCGAGAAGCTGCGCGCGGCGCTGTGGGACGTCTTCGACTTCCGCCCGGCCGCCATCATCGCCGCACTCGATCTGCGGCGGCCCATCTACCGCGAGACCGCGGCGTACGGGCACTTCGGGCGCAAGGAGTTCCCCTGGGAGGCGACCGACCGCGCCGACGACCTCCGCAGCGCCGTCGGGTAGGCCCGTCGCGGTCTGCGTCGACCGCCCACTCCTCTCCCTCGACCGGCCGTTCACCTATCTCCTGCCTCCCGGATCCGACGCCGGCGTGGGCTCGCTCGTGCGGGTGCCGTTCCACGGACGCTCGGTGCGCGGGTGGGTCCTCGGCGACACCGACGACGTGCCGGACCGTGTCCTGCCCGTCCGGGCGGTGGTCTCGCCGCGTCCGCTTCTTCGACGAGGGATCGCTCCCGCTGCTCCGCTGGGTGAGCGAGCGCTACGTGGCGCCGCTCGCCGCCGTGATCGGACGGTCGCATCCACCGCGCGTGGTCTCGGAGGAGGAGGCCGCCGTCGCAACGGGCGGCGCCCCGGGGCCCGGTCGCCGCCGGCGGCCCGCTCGAGGGCTACCGCGACGGCGCCGATCTCCTCGACGCCCTTCGGTCCGGCGGCGCCGGCGCCGTCGTGCTGCGCCCGGCTCCCGAGGACGAGGCCGAGGTGGCTCTCGAGGCCGTCGCGGCGTGTCTGGCGTCGGGCCGCGGCGCCATCGTGCTGGTGCCGGAGGCCTCGCCGGTGCCGGCGACGGCCCGGCTGATCGCCGACCGGCTCGGCGACCGCGTCGCGGTGCACCTCGGCGGCGACCGGCGGGCGCGGTACCGCCGCTGGCTGGACGTGCGGGCCGGGCGCCACGACGTCGTCGTCGGCACGCACGGGTCGGTGTTCGCGCCGCTGCGCGAGG
Source organism: uncultured Actinomycetes bacterium (assembly GCA_963828885.1). GTDB lineage: Bacteria > Actinomycetota > UBA4738 > UBA4738 > HRBIN12 > JALYMB01. Next base: position 366,113 of record CAWHGC010000003.1, on the reverse strand, counting down.
TCGGCCTCGTGTACGTGGCGCGCGAGTCGCACGCCACGCACCGCGAGGACCGCGCGCCCTACTACCACGTCCGCGACGTGGCCCTCGAGCGGGCGCGGCTGGCCGGCGCGGTGTGCGTGCTGTCGGCGCTGTGCCCGTCGTCGGAGGCGGCGGCCCTCGGGCTCCGGCAGGTGGCGCCGGCCGCCCGCCGCTGGCCGCCGGTCGAGGTCGTGAAGCCGGGGCCGGAGGGCCGGGCCTCGCGCCTGGTCCGGGCCCTGCGCGAGGCCGAGCGCGGGTTCCTGTACGCGCCGCTGCCCGGGTACGGCATCGCGCAGGTCTGCAGGGCGTGCGGGTCGCCGGCGGCCTGCGCGGCGTGCGGCGGCGCCCTGCGCCTCGAGGAGGGCGAGGTCCGGTGCGTGGTGTGCGAGTCGCCGGGGCGGTGCGCGATCGTGCGGCGCCGCCAGCTTCGGGATCCGCCGGGGCGGCGCCGAGCGCGTCGAGGAGTGGGCCGGCTCGCTGGCCGCCGTGCCGGTGCGGCGGCCCGCCCGCGCCCGCGCACCCCGCGACCGCGAGATCCTCGTCGGCGGGGCGGAGTTCGTCCGGGACCTCGGCCCGCTCGACCTCGACCTCGTCGGCATCCTCGACGCGGACCTCGGCGAGCGACGCCCCGGCCTCGGCGGGCAGGGAGCAGGCGCTCGCCACGTGGATGGAGGCGGTCGGGTGGGCGAGCCCGCACGGCCGCGCCATCGTGCAGGCCTCGCGCGCCGCCGATCCGGCCGTGCAGGCCGTCGTGCGCGGCAACCCCGACCGGTTCCACGCCGACGAGTCCCGCCGCCGGCGCGACGCCGGGTTCCCGGTGGGCGCGGCGGTGTTCCGGGTGACCGGCACGGGCGACCTCGAGGCCCACCTCGCAGCGCTCGACACCCATCACGCTGATCGCGACCTCCCTCGACGACACGACCGTCTGCCTGCTCGCCGTCGAGCGGGACCGCGTCGGCGCCCTCGGCGAGCTGGCCCGCGAGCTGGCCGTCCGCGGCGTCGTCACGCGCGTCGAGGCCGAACCCCACCTGTAGGATGCGGCGCGTGGCGATGCCGATCCGCAGACTGGGCGACCCCGTGTTGCGGGAACCCGCCAAGCCCGTCGAGTCGTTCGACCGCGCGCTGCGGCGGCTGGTCGACGACATGCTGGCGACCATGTACGAGGCCAACGGCGTCGGCCTCGCGGGGCCGCAGGTCGGGCTCTCGTACCGCCTGTTCACCTACGACGACGGCGAGACCGGCCCCTCGCTTCCTCGCGAACCCCGAGGTCACCCTCCTCGACGGCGAGCTGATCCACGACGAGGGGTGCCTGTCGATCCCCGGGCCGTTCTATCCCACCGCGCGCGCCGCCGCCGTCCGGGTGACGGGACACGACGCGAAGGGCCGCCCGGTGGAGATCGAGGCCGAGGGCCTGCTCGCCCGGATCTTCCAGCACGAGACCGACCATCTCGACGGCGTGCTGTACATCGACCGGCTCGACGACGAGGGGCGCCGCGCCGTCCTCAGCGAGCTGCGGCAGATCGAGATGGGCCTCGCGCAGCCCCGGAGACGGCCGCCCGACGACGGGGAGTGAGGGCGTGGCCGCGCGCGTCGTGTACCTGGGGAACGCGGCGTGGTCGGTGCCGCCGCTCGCCGCGCTCGCCGACCACCCGGACCTCGAGGTCGTGCTGGTGCTCACGCGCGACGCCGCGGCCCGGTCGCCGCGGCGCCGGCCCCGAGCCGACGCCGGTCGCGACGGCGGCCCGAGCGCGTGGACCTCCCGCTCGCCGAGGTCGACGTCCGTGCGCGAGGGCGAGGGCCGCGAACGCCTGCTCGAGGCGCGCCCGGACGTCCTCGCCGTCGTCGCGTACGGCGAGCTCCTCCCGCGCGAGGTCCTCGACGCGGCGCCGCTCGGCGCCGTGAACCTGCACCTGTCCCTGCTGCCGCGATGGCGCGGCGCGGGGCCCGTCCAGCACGCGCTGCTGGCCGGCGACCCCGAGACCGGCGTCACCGCGATGCTGATGGACGAGGGCCTCGACACCGGCCCGATCCTCGAGCAGGTGTCGACCCCCGTCGGCGAGGACGAGGACGCCGGCGCGCTCGGCGCCCGCCTCGCCGAGCTCGGCGGCCCGCTCCTCGCGCACGCGGTCGCGGCCCTCGCCGCCGGCACGGCCGTCCCGGTGCCCCAGGACGCGGCGGACGCCACCTCCGCGCCCAAGCTCACCGCCGACGACCGCAGGATCCGATGGGACGAGCCGGCCGCCTCGGTGCTGGGCCGGATCCGCGCGTTCGCGCCGAGCCCCGGCGCCGACACCCTGCGCGACGGCCGGCGGCTGAAGATCCTGGCGGCGACCGGGGTCGGACGGATCCGGCGCGCCCGGCTCCGTGATCGCCGTGCGGGCCCGGCGGCTTCGACGTGGCGACCGGCGGCGGCGCGGTCCGCGTCCTCGAGGTCGCGTCCGAGGGGCGGGCGCGCATGGACGCGGCCTCGTGGGTGCGCGGCGCGCACCTCGAGCCCGGCGAGCGCCTGGGATGACCGACGAGGCCCGCACGGTCGCGCTCGGCGCGATCCGCCGCGTCACCGAGCACGGCGGCTACTCGAACCTCGCGATCCCGGCCGGTCTCGCTCGTTCCGGGCTGGACCAGCAGGACCGCGCCTTCGCCGCCGAGCTCGCGTACGGCACGCTGCGGAGGCTGCGCACGCTCGACTGGCTGATCGCGCACGCCGCCAGCCGGCCGCCCGAGCGCATGAGCCCCGGCGCGCTGGCGGCGCTGCGTCTGGGCGCGTACCAGCTCGCCTTCATGCGCGTGCCCGATCACGCCGCCGTGTCCGAGTCCGTCGCGCTCGTGTCCGACCGCGAGCGGGGGTTCGTGAACGCCGTCCTGCGCAAGCTCGCGCGCCACCGGCCGCCCCTGCCGCAGGGCGAGGGCGACGAGGACGTCTCGGTTCGCACCGGCATGTCGGCGTGGGCCGTCGGCGAGCTCCGCCGGCTGCTGGGCGCCGAGGCCGAGACGGCCGCCGCCGCCCTCGCCGAGCGCGCCGATCTCTGCCTTCGCGCGAACACCTGCACGCGCTCGGCCGCCGACCTCGAGCAGGATCTGCTCGACGCCGGCCTGCATCCGCGCCGCGGCACGCTGCACCCCGACACCCTGCTGCTCGAGGGCGGCGAGCCCGCGCGGCTGCCCGGCTTCGCGCAGGGCGCCTTCGCCGTGCAGGATCAGGCGTCGGCGTTCGTCGTGTCGGCGTTGGACCCGCAGCCGGGGGAGCGGGTGCTCGACGTGTGCGCCGGGCCCGGCGGCAAGCTCGCGCACATCGCCTGCCTCGTGGGTCCGGAGGGGCTGGCCGTCGGCGGCGACCTCCACCCGCAGCGGGCCGCCCTCGTCGCCGAGACCGTCGGCCCGGCTCGGCGTCGCCGCGCGTGTCCTCGCGCAGGACGCCCGGGCGCCGGCCGTCCGCGGCGGCTTCGACCGCGTGCTCGTCGACGCCCCGTGCAGCGGGCTGGGCTCGGCGCGCCGCCGGCCGGAGCTGCTGTGGCGCGCCGAGCGGTCCGAGCTGTCGGGCCTCGCGCGGCTCCAGGTCTCGATCGCGTCGGCGGCGGCCGAGCTCGTGCGTCCCGGCGGGGTGCTCGTGTACTCCGTGTGCACGTTCCCGCGCGCAGAGACCGACGCCGCGTGCGACGCGTTGCTGGCGAAGCGGCCCGACCTCGAGCCCGTGCCGATCGCCGGACCCGACGGGCCGTCCGAGCGCGTGCGGGTCTGGCCCCACGTGCACGGCAGCGACGCCATGTTCGCGGCCGCGTTCCGTCGGAAGGCCTGACCGCCACCGGTAGGATGGCGGGGTGGCGACCCTCTCGGCATCGATCCTGTCCGCCGACCTCGCCCACCTCGCCGATCAGGTCCGTCTGGTCGAGCCCTTCGCCGACGCGATCCACGTCGACATCATGGACGGGCGCTTCGTGCCGCCCATCACGTTCGGCCCGCTCGTCGTGGCGGCGCTCCGCCGGGTGACCGAACGCACGCTGCACGGCCACCTCCAGGTCGAGACGCCGGAGGCCCTGTTCGACGAGCTCGCCGCCGCCGGCATGGACGTGGTCTCGTTCCACCTCGAGGCCGTCGACGATCCGGCGCCGGTGATCGCGAAGGCGCGCGGCGCCGGGCTCCGCGTGGGCCTGACCGTGAGCCCGGAGACCCCGGTCGAGGCCCTCTTCGGCTTCCTCGACGACCTCGACGACGTGATGGTGATGAGCGTGCATCCGGGGTGGGCGGGGCAGCCATTCATCCCGGGATCGCTGGCGAAGGTCTCGGCCGTGCGCGCGGAGCTCGAGCGACGCGGGTTACGTGCCGATGTGGAGATCGACGGCGGCATCTCGGCGGGCAACGCCCGCAGGGCCCTGGACGCGGGCGCGAACGTCCTGGTGGCCGCCTCGGCTATATTCCAGGCGACCGACATCGGCGCCGCGGCCCGGGAGCTCGCCCGGATCGCGCGCGGCGACGCACCGGACGACCAGAACAGCGACGAGAGCAGCGACCGAGGAGGTGACTGATGCCGGAGACGATCCTGGTGGTGGACGACGATCCGGACATCGCTCGCTTCGTCGAGGTCAACCTCCGCTCGGCCGGCTACGACGTCGCCGTCGCCGGGGACGGTGAGGAGGCCCTGGAGAAGGCGGGCGCGCTCCGTCCCGACCTGGTGCTGCTGGACGTGATGATGCCGCGCATCGACGGGTTCGAGGTGGCGGCCCGCCTGCGCAAGAACCCGCAGACCGCCAACACCAGCATCATCATGCTGACGGCGAAGGCGCTGTCGGCCGACAAGGTGACCGGCCTGCAGTCGGGCGCCGACGACTACATCATCAAGCCCTTCGACCCGATCGAGCTGCTGGCGCGCGTGAAGGGCACGCTGCGCCGGGCGAAGGAGATGCGCAACCTCTCACCCCTCACCGGGCTGCCCGGCAACATCCGCATCCAGGAGGAGATCGAGCGGCAGGTCCGCGACGCCCGGCCCTTCGCCGTCCTGTACTGCGACCTCGACAACTTCAAGACCTACAACGACCAGAAGGGCTTCGTGCGCGGCGACCGCATGATCCAGTCGTGCGCGCGCACGATCCAGGACGCCGTCGTCGAGTACGCGGGCGCGGAGAGCTTCGTCGGCCACGTCGGCGGCGACGACTTCGTGGCCGTCGTGCCGACCGAGGTGGCCGAGGACATCGCGAAGCGGATCTGCGAGCACTTCGACGCGAGCCTGTCGGAGTTCTACGAGCCCGAGGACCTCGCGAGGGGCTCGGTCCACATGGAGGACCGCAAGGGCGTGCTGCAGGACATCCCGCTGGTCGCCATCTCGATCGGCATCGCCACGACCGCCAAGCGGGCCTTCGCCCACTACGGCGAGGCGGTGGCCGTCGCCACCGAGATGAAGCAGTTCGCCAAGCGCGACGGCGGCTCCAGCTACGCCGTCGACCGCCGCATGCCGTAGCCTCCCGGCCCGCCCGCCTCTGCTCCCGTTCGTTGACCGGCTCTCCGGCGCCCTCGCCTATACTGGCGGGAACGAAGTTCGTCTTCGGGGCGGGGTGAGATTCCCCACCGGCGGTGACAGTCCGCGACCCCCCACGAGCCACGCGGGGGTGGACCCGGTGAGATTCCGGGACCGACCGTGAAAGTCGGGATGGGAGGAGACGAGCGACACGGTGGTGCCTGCGTGCACCGCCGCCTGCGCTCGTGCGTTCCCACCGCCGCCCTCGAGGAGGGAGACCGGTGGACGAGGCACGGCACATGAGCAGGGCCCTCGAGCTCGCGGAGCGCGGCTGGGGCCGTGTCTCACCGAACCCGCTCGTCGGCGCCGTCGTCGTGCGCGACGGCGCGATCGTCGGCGAGGGCTGGCACGAGGGCCCCGGCACCCGGCACGCGGAGGTGGCCGCCCTGCACGCCGCCGGCGACCTCGCGCGCGGCGCCACCGTCGTGTCCAGCCTGGAGCCGTGCAACCGCTACGGGCGCACGCCGCCGTGCACCCGAGCGCTGATCGAGGCCGGCGTCGCCCGGGTCGTGGTCGGCGCCACCGACCCGCACCTCGGCGAGGGACAGCCCGGCGTGGCCGAGCTGCGCGAGGCCGGCCTCGAGGTCGAGACCGGCGTCCTCACCGCCGAGGCCGAGCGGCAGAACGCCGCCTTCCTCACGCACGTCCGGACCGGCCGGCCCTTCGTCGTGCTGAAGATGGCCACGTCCCTCGACGGCAGGGCGGCCGCCAGCGACGGGTCGTCGCGGTGGATCACGGGCGAGGCCGCGCGCGCCGACGTGCAGCGCCTGCGGGCGTGGTCGGACGCGATCGTGGTCGGCGTCGGCACGGCCATCGCCGACGACCCCGCCCTCACGGTGCGCGACCCGCTGTTCGCCGGTTCGTCGCCGCCCCTGCGCGTCGTCGTCGACACGACGGGCCGGCTGCCGGCATCGGGGCGGCTGTTCGACGGATCGGCGCCGACCCTCGTCGCCACCACGGAGCTCGCGCCGGACGCCGCGCGCGCGGCGTGGACCGCCGCCGGCGCCGAGGTCGCGATCTGCGAGCGCGACGCCGGCGGCGGCGTGTCGCTCATGGACCTGACGGCCGCGCTCGGCAAGCGCGACGTCCAGGGCGTCCTGCTCGAGGGTGGCCCGACGCTCGCGTGGAGCGCGGTGCGCGACGGCGTCGTCGACCGGGTCGTGTGGTACCTGGCGCCGCTGCTCGTCGGTGGCGCCGCCGCCCCCGGAGCGCTGGAGGGCGCGGGCTTCGCGCCCATCGCCGAGGCGCTGCGGCTGGACCTCGTGTCCGTCGACCGGGTCGGCGAGGATCTCCGGGTGGAGGCCGATGTTCACCGGGATCGTTGAGGAGCGCGGCGAGGTGCGGGCGGCGACGGGCCACCGGCTCGTCGTCGGCTGCCGAACGGTGCCGGGCGACAGCGGCGTCGGGGCGTCGGTGGCCGTGAACGGCGTCTGCCTCACCGTCATCGAGCGCACCGACGACTCGCTGGCGTTCGACCTGTCGCCCGAGACGCTGGAGCGATCGAGCCTGCGCCGGCTCGGGACCGGCCATCCGGTGAACCTCGAGCGCCCGGCGACCTTGAGCACGCGTCTGGGCGGGCACCTGGTGCAGGGGCACGTCGACGGCGTCGGCGAGGTGACGGCCGTCGACGCCGAGGACGGCGGCGGCGCGCGCATCACGGTGCGCGTGCCGGCCGGACTGCTCCGCTACGTGGTGGAGAAGGGGTCGGTCACCGTGGACGGCGTGAGCCTCACCGTCGCCGGCATCGAGGGCGACGCGATCGAGCTCGCCCTGATCCCGCACACCCTGGCCGTGACCACCCTCGGCACGGCACGGCCGGGCGACCCGGTGAACCTGGAGGTCGACGTGATCGCGAAGTACGTAGCCAAGAACGTGGAAGAACTGCTCGGAAGGAGCGACCGATGAGCGAGACGGTGCAGGGCCCGACACAGGAGACGGTGCAGAACCGGCAGTGACCGAGCAGACGACGAGCCGACCGTGTTCGCGACGATCGAGGAGGCCGTCGCCGACATCCGTGCCGGCAAGATGGTCCTCGTCGTCGACGACGCCGACCGCGAGAACGAGGGCGACTTCATCATGGCGGCCGAGAACGCCACGGCCGACGACATCAACTTCATGGCCACGCACGGCCGGGGCATCGTGTGCCTGCCGGTGGCCGCGTGGCGGCTGGACGAGCTCGGGATCCAGCAGATGGTGTCGGGCGGCGGCGTCGACGAGACCGCGTTCACCGTGTCGATCGACTACCGGCCGGAGACGACGACGGGCACGAGCGCCCACGACCGTGCCGTGACGGCGCGCGCGGTCGCGAACCCCGGCGTGAAGCCCCAGGACTTCCAGAAGCCCGGCCACATCTTCCCGCTGCGTGCGAAGGAGGGCGGCGTGCTGCGCCGCGCCGGGCACACCGAGGCGGCCGTCGACCTCGTCACGCTCGCCGGCATGTTCCCGGCCGGCGTGATCTGCGAGGTGATGCATCCCGACGGCACCATGGCGCGGCTGCCGGAGCTCGTGCGCGTGGCCGAGGAGCACGCCATGAAGCTCATCTCGATCGCGGACCTGATCGAGTACCGGCGGCGGCGCGAGGTCCTCGTGGCGAAGGTGGCCGAGGCGACGATCCCGACCCCGTACGGGGAGTTCCGCTCCTACGCGTACGAGAGCACGGTCGACGGCCGCACCCACGTCGCGCTCGTGCTCGGCGAGATCGGCGACGGGACGAGCGTCCTCACGCGCGTGCACTCGGAGTGCCTGACCGGCGACGTGTTCCGCTCGCTGCGGTGCGACTGCGGGTCGCAGCTCGAACGGGCGATGGAGATGATCGGCCGGGAGGGGCGCGGCGTCGTGCTGTACGTGCGCGGCCACGAGGGCCGCGCGATCGGCCTCACGCACAAGCTGCGGGCCTACGAGCTGCAGGACCGGGGCCGCGACACGGTGGAGGCGAACCTCGAGCTCGGGTTCGCCGCCGACCAGCGCGAGTACGGGATCGGCGCGCAGATCCTGGTGGACCTGGGTGTGCGCACGATGCGGCTGCTGACGAACAACCCCCAGAAGCGAGCGGGGTTGGAGGGGTACGGCCTCGCGATCGAGGAGCGCCTGGGCCTCGAGACCGAGCCCACGCCGGAGAACCTCGGCTACCTCCGCGCGAAGCGGGAGAAGATGGGCCACCTGCTGGACGGGCTGCCGGCGGAGGAGGGCGCGTGACCACCTTCGAGGGCACGCCCACCGGGGGAGGGCGCCGGATCGCGGTGATCGCGGCGCGCTTCAACGAGGTCGTGACCTCGCGGTTGCTGCAGGGGGCCCTGGACGGACTGCGCCATCACGGCGTCGCCGACGAGGACGTGGACGTGGCGTGGGTGCCGGGCGCGTTCGAGATCCCGCTCGTCGCGCAGCGCCTGGCCGCCTCCGGCGACTACGACGCCGTGATCTGCCTCGGCGCCGTGATCCGGGGCGACACGGCGCACTTCGAGCTCGTGGCCGAGGAGACCGCCCGCGGCATCGGCGAGGTGGCGCGCGCGACCGGCGTGCCGATCATCTTCGAGGTCCTCGCGACCGAGGATCTGGCGCAGGCCGAGGCCCGCGCGGGCGGCGCGCACGGCAACAAGGGATGGGAGGCCGCGCAGGCGGCGCTGGAGATGGCCGCCCTGATGGATGCCCTGCCGAAGGAGGCCGAGCCGTGATCATCGACAAGCCGTGGGGCAAGGTGGCCACCTACGCCCTCAACCAGCCCTCCTCGGTGCGCGTCATCACCGTCGAGCCGGCGCAGGAGACGAGCGTGCACTACCACCGGATGCGCGACGAGATCTGGGTCGTGCTCGACCCGGACCTCGTGATCCAGATCGGCAACCGCGAGGTCGAGGCCCAGCCGGGCGAGGAGTTCATGGTGCCGGCCGAGGAGACCCACCGGATCGGCAACCACGGCTCGCTGCGGGGGCGGGTGCTGGAGATCGCCTACGGCTACACGACCGAGGACGACACCCAGCGGCTCGAGGACGCCTACGGCCGGTCGCTGGAACCCGACTGGTGAGCGTCCCGAGCCCTCGTGACCGGGGTCGTCACCCGGCCGGAGCCGGCCCTATACTGAGCGCGAACGTGTGTGCCCAGGCTCCACCGTGCACCGGCGGGTCCGGTGCATCTTTCTTCGTTGGAGGTGATGCGGGGTCTCTCAAGATCCACGCGTGAACGACAGGATCAGGTCTCCCCAGGTGCGCCTGGTGGGTGCCGACGGATCGCAGATCGGGATCGTCGACGTCCAGGACGCGCTCCGGCAGGCTCGGGACCTGGACCTGGATCTCGTCGAGGTGGCACCACAGGCCAATCCGCCGGTCTGCCGGATCATGGACTACGGCAAGTACAAGTACGAGCGGGACATCCGGCAGAAGGAGGCCCGCAAGAAGCAGTCCAGGATCGACGTCAAGGAGATCAAGTTCCGGCCCAAGATCGATCCGCACGACTACGCCACGAAGAAGGGGCACGTCGAGCGGTTCCTGAAGGCGGGCCAGCGGGTGAAGGTCACGATCATGTTCCGCGGGCGCGAGATGGCGCACACGGAGCTCGGCCGCAAGATCCTGGACCGGCTGGTGGAGGACCTCGCCGACGTGGCGGTGGTCGACGCGCCACCCAAGCAGGACGGGCGCAACATGATCATGGTGATCGCACCGACGAAGAAGCGGGAGGTCGAGCACGTCGACGAGACAGCCGACGAGGCTCCCGCCGCGAGCGAAGGATAGGAACGTATGCCGAAGCAGAAGGCCCACAGCGCCACCTCGAAGCGGTTCCGGATCACCCGCAACGGGAAGGTCCTGCACCGCAAGGCGACCGGCAACCACATGCTGACGAAGAAGTCCGGGAGCCGCCGCCGCCGCATCGAGGGCATGTCCGAAGTGACCGCCGAGCGGACGAACATCCGCCGACTCCTGGGGAAGTGAACCGATGGCCCGAGTGAAGCGCTCCGTCAACGCGAAGAAGAAGCGCCGCGAGGTCCTCGAGGCCGCGAAGGGCTACACGGGTGTCCGCCGCAAGCGGTACCGGATGGCCAAGGAGCAGGTGCAGCACTCCGGCGTGTACGCCTACCGCGACCGCCGGGACCGCAAGGCGCAGTTCCGGCGCCTCTGGATCGCCAGGATCAACGCGGCCGTTCGGCCGCACGGGATCTCCTACTCGGTGTTCATCGCCGGCCTGAAGGCGGCCGGGGTCGACCTCGACCGCAAGATCCTCGCCGACATGGCCGTGCACGACCCCGCCGCGTTCGCGGCCCTCGTGGAGACCGCCAAGGCCGCGCGCCCCGTCGCCTAGCGCGAACCCCGGCACACGAACACCACCGGCCCACCGGCCACATCGGACCCCCCGCGCCCCTAGACTCCTGCCCGTCGGTCCTCGAGGGGGCTCGTTTGATCTCGTCCGCCAAGAACCCGAAGGTCGCGCAGGCCGTCCGCCTGAAGAAGCACGCCTTCCGGGAGGAGGACGGCCGGTTCCTCGCGGAGGGCCCGCAGGCGGTGCGCGAGGCCCTCGCGTCCGAGGGCCTGCTCGAGGTCCTGTTCGCCGTCGACGAGGTCGACCCCCTGGTGGTTCAGGCCGGGCGCTCGGGTGCCGAGGTCCACCTGGTGAGCGAGGACGTGATGGGCAAGCTCACCTCGACCGTGACGCCCCAGGGACTGGTGGGCGTCGTGCCGCACGTCGACGTGGGCCTGGACGCGCTGCCGGCCGACGGGTGCGTGGTGGTGCTGCACGAGGTCCGCGACCCCGGGAACGCCGGCACGGTGCTCCGGTCGGCGGACGCGGCCGGCGCCGGCGGCGTCGTGTTCACCGAGACCTCGGTCGACGTCTACAACCCCAAGACCGTCCGCGCGTCGGCCGGCTCCCTGTTCCACCTGCCGGTCGTCCGCGACGTCACGACGGCGGCGGCGATCGACCATCTCCGCGGCGCCGGATATCGGATCCTCGCGATGTCGGCGGAGGGCGCGGGCGACATCTACGACGAGGATCTGGCGTGGCCGGTCGCCTTCGTGTTCGGCAACGAGGCCCACGGGCTGCCGGACGAGGTCGCTCGAGCCGGGCCGACGCCGTCGTCCGCGTGCCGCACGCCGGGCGTGCCGAGTCGCTGAACCTCGCGGCCGCCGCCACCGTGTGCCTGTTCGAATGGGCCCGCCGCCGGCGCAACCCCGGGCGCGAGGCCCTCGAGACGATCGTGGCCGCCTCCGCCCACGACATCCGCTCGCCCCTCACGGCGATGAAGGGCTTCGGGTACGCCCTCGAGAAGCGCTGGGACACCATGACCGACGAGCAGCGCGCCATGATGCTGCAGGGGATCGTGTTCGACGCCGACCGCATGGACACGATCGTGCGCCAGCTCGTCGACGCGGCGCGCCTGGTGACGGGGAGCCTCGAGCTCTTCCACGAGCAGGTCGACCTGGGGCAGCTCGTCGTGGAGCTCGGCGAGAACCTCCGCCGCGACCCCGATCACCCACGCGTCGAGTGGCGCGGCTCGGTCGGCACGATCCTCGTCGACCCGCCGCGCCTGCGGACCACGTTGCTGGCCTTCGCCGAGGCCGAGGTGTGGTGGGCGCGCGAGGGCGACATCGAGGTCGAGGCCGAGCGCGAGGGCGACCTCCTGCGCCTGCGCATGAGCCGTGCCGGCGCCGAGGTCGACCAGGCCGCCGCCGACCGGCTGTACGTGCCGCGCAAGCCCGGCTCGGGCTCCGGGCAGCAAGATCGGCCTGTTCGTCGCGCGCGGTGTCGTGGAGGCGCAGGGCGGCCGCACGTGGGCCGAGGTCGACGACGGCCGGCTCGTGTTCCATCTCGAGCTGCCGATCCCGCTCACCGGCTGAGTCGAGCGCGCCGGGCGTCGCCGAGGCCCCTGCAGGCCGCCTGTAGACTCGCCAACCATGGATCGGGCCGAGGCGCTGCGTGCGCTCGAGGAGGAGCGCGAGCGGGGCGTCGCGGCCCTCGCCGGCGCCGCCGACCTCGACGCGCTCGAGGCCGCGCGGACCGCCGTGATGGGCCGGAAGTCGCGCTTCGGTGAGCTCCAGCGGTCGCTCGGTTCGATGGCGGAGGAGGACCGGCGGGCCGTCGGCGCCGTCGCCAACGAGGTCCGCGAGGTCCTGCAGGCGGCCGCCGCCGAGCGGCTGGGCGCCCTCCGCGCCGTCGCCGAGGAGGCCCTGCTCGCCGCCGACCGCCTCGACCTGTCGCTGCCGGGCCGCCGCCCGCGGCGCGGCTCCCTGCACCCGATCAGCCTCGCCGAGCACGAGATCGTCGACATCTTCACGTCGCTCGGCTTCCGCGTCGCGGAGGGACCCGAGATCGAGGACGACTGGCACAACTTCCAGGCGCTCAACATCCCGCCCGACCACCCGGCGCGCACGATGAAGGACTCGCTGTACGTCGACGTCCCCGGCCACCCGGAGCTGTTGCTGCGCACCGAGACCTCCGCCGTCCAGATCCGCACGATGCAGTCGCAGCCGCCGCCCGTGTACGTGGTGGCGCCCGGGCGCGTGTACCGGCGCGAGACGCCCGACCCCACGCACTCGCCGGTCTTCCACCAGGTGGAGGGGCTCGCCGTCGACGAGGGCATCACGTTCGGCGACATGAAGGGGGTCCTGGAGACGGTCGCGAAGGCGCTGTTCGGCGAGGAACGGCGGGTGCGCCTGGGTCCGGCGTACTTCCCGTTCGTCGAGCCCGGCGCGGAGCTCGGCGTGTCGTGCTTCGCGTGCGACGGCGCCGGCTGCCGCATCTGCGGCGACGGGTGGATCGAGCTGCTCGGCTGCGGCATGGTGCACCCGACGGTCCTGGAGAACTGCGGCTACGACAGCGAGCGCTACACGGGGTTCGCGTTCGGCATCGGCAGCGACCGCGTCGCGCTGCTCCGGTACGGGATCCCCGACATCCGCATGCTGTTCGACGGCGACGTCCGCTTCCTGTCGCAGTGGGGGGCGACGCCGTGAAGGTGGTGCTGTCGTGGCTGCGCGAGTTCGCGCCGACCGACCTCGAGGCCGACGAGCTGGCGGAGCTGATCACCGCGCGCGGCGTGAAGGTCGAGGGCGTGCTGCGCCCGTGGGCCGGCCTGCAGGGCGTGATCGTCGCGCGCGTCGTCGACGTCGCCGACCATCCCGACTCCGAGAAGCTGTGCGTCGCCCGCGTCGACGACGGCGCCGGCGAGCACCAGGTCGTCGTGGGCGTGCGCAACATGGCGCCCGGCGACCTCGTGCCGTGGGCCCGGCCCGGCGCCCGCGTGCCGGTCCTGCCCGAACCGCTCGGCGCGAAGGAGCTCCGCGGCGTGGTGTCGAACGGGATGCTCTGCTCGCCGATCGAGCTGGCGATCTCCGCCGACCACAGCGGCATCCTGCTCCTGAACGGCGAGGGCCTCGAGCCGGGCGACGACCTGCGCAGCGTCCCTCGGCCTCGACGACGCGGTGCTCGACATCGAGGTGGAGCCGAACCGGCCGGACTTCCTGTCCGTGTTCGGCGTCGCGCGCGAGGTCTCGGCCGTCACCGGCGTCCCGCTCCTCGAGCCGGACCTCACGATCGAGGAGGATCCCGAGGAGGCGGCCGCGGTCGCCACGATCGAGCTGCGCGACCTCGAGGGCTGCCCGCGGTACCTCGCGCGCGTGATCCGCGGCGTGGCGCCGGCAACCTCCCCGCTGCGGGTGCAGGCCCGGCTGACGGCGTCCGGCATGCGCCCGATCTCGGCGGTCGTCGACGCCACGAACTACGCGATGCTCGAGCTCGGACAGCCGCTGCACGCCTTCGACCTCGACCGGCTCGCCGGGCCGGGCATCGTCGTGCGGCGGGCCGAGGACGGCGAGCGCCTCACCACCCTCGACGACGTCGAGCGCGTGCTGACGGCGGAGGATCTGCTGATCTGCGACCTCGAGCGGCCGGTCGCGATCGCCGGCGTGATGGGCGGCGCCGACGCCGAGGTCTCCGACGCCACCTCGGCGATCCTGCTCGAGAGCGCGACCTTCACCCGCACCGGCGTGCTGCGCACCGCCCGCCGGCTCGACCTGCACAGCGAGGCCTCGCACCGCTTCGAACGCGGGATCGACCCCGAGGGGACCGATCGCGCGGCCGTGCGCTGCTCCGCGCTGATCGCCGCCTGGAGCGGCGGCCGGGTCCTGCGGGGCGTGGCCGAGGCCGGCGCGGTCCCCGAGCGGCGGTGGGTGTCGATCCGTCCCTCCCGCGCGTCGGCGCTGCTCGGCTACGAGGTGACGCCGGCCGACGCCGCGGCCGTGTTCGAGACCCTCCGCATGACCGCCCGCGCCGACGGAGCGGACCGCCTCGAGGTCGAGATCCCCGGCTACCGCGTCGACATCGAGCGCGAGGTCGACCTGATCGAGGAGGTCGCCCGGATCCAGGGCTACGACCGCATCGAGTCCACCCTGCCCACCGTCCGCCAGGCCGGCGGGATGCCGCCGGCGTACGCGTTCGTGCGCCGCCTGCGCGACGTCCTCGTGCGGGCGGGACTGCACGAGGCCCGGCTCCTGTCGTTCGCATCGCAGGAGGACCTCGACCTGATGGGCGACACGGACGCGATCGGGCTCACGAACCCGCTGCAGGCCGACGAGGCGGCGCTGCGCACCAGCCTCGCGCCGGGGCTCCTGCACGCGGCCGCGCGCAACCGCGCCCGCGGCGTGCGCTCCGTGGCGCTGTTCGAGATCGGCACCGTGTTCCGCACGGGCGAGCCCGTCGAGGAACGCTCGCGGGTGGCGGCCGTGCTGCACGGCGTCGCCGCCGAGGGGTGGGACGTCGACCCGCGGCCCCTCGACGCGCTGGACGCGAAGGGGGTCGTCGAGGCGCTCATGGACGAGCTCCGGATCCACACGTGGTCCCTCGGCGATCCGCCCGGGCGCCCGATGCACCCGGGCCGCTCGGCGACGGTGCTGGTCGGCGGCGAGCCGGTCGGCATGGTGGGGGAGGTGCACCCCGGGCTGACCGAGGCGCTCGAGCTCGAGGGCAGGGTCGCGCTGGTGGAGCTCGACGTGCCGGCGCTCTCGGCGGCCGCCGCGGCGGCCGGCTTCGAGCTCACCGACGTCCCTCGGCTGCCGCCGATCCGCCGCGATCTGGCGTTCATCGTGCCCGAGGACGCGCCGGCCGGCGCCGTGCAGGCCGGCCTCGAGGCCGCCGCCGGTGACCTGCTGGGCTCGAGCCTGCTGTTCGACGTGCACCGGGGCGACCCGCTGCCGGCCGGCACGAAGAGCCTCGCGTTCGCCGTCGAGTTCCGCGCGCCGGACCGCACCCTCACCGGCGAGGAGGCCGACCGCGCCGTCGCGGCCATCGCCGAGCGGCTCGCTGTCTGACTTCGGCGCCACGCTCCGCGCGGGCTGACCGCACGCCGGGTGGCGCCTGGGCTGATCTCGGCGCCACGCTCCGCTCCGGCTGAAACGTCCGCCGGATGCAGCCGGTAGACTCCGCGCCGTGAAGAAGGACTACCTGAGCGTCGACGACCTCACGCCCGACGAGCTCGCGGACCTGCTGCGGCTCGCGGCGGCGGTGAAGGCCGACCCGGCCGCGTTCGCGAACCACCTGGGCGGCAGGTCGGTCGCGCTGATCTTCGAGAAGCCGTCGACGCGCACCCGCGTCTCGTTCGAGGTGGCGGTGAGCTCCAGCGGAGGGCACGCGGTGGTGCTGAACTCCACCGACCTGCAGCTGGGCCGCGGCGAGACGATCGAGGACACGGGCCGGGTGCTCTCCCGGTACGTGCAGGCGATCGTGCTGCGGACCTTCGAGCAGGAGCGCCTGGAGGTGCTCGCGCGCGCCGCCTCCGTGCCCGTCGTCAACTCACTGTCGGACTTCGAGCACCCCTGCCAGGCGCTGGCCGACCTGCTGACGGTGCAGGAGCGGCTGGGCGGTCTCGCCGGGCGCACGCTCGTGTACCTGGGCGACGGCAACAACGTGGCGCACTCGCTGCTGCTGGCCGGCGCGCTCGCCGGCATGACCGTGCGGTGCGCGACGCCGCCCGGGTTCGAGCCGATCCCGCAGGTGGTGCACCGCGCGGAGGAGATCGCCAGCGCGCACGGGCGGCGCGATCGAGATCCTGCACGACCCGGTCGAGGCGGCGACCGACGCCGACGTCCTGTACACGGACGTGTGGGCGAGCATGGGCCAGGAGGCCGAGGCCGACGAGCGCGCCCTCGTGTTCCCCGCCTACCAGCTCAGCCAGAAGCTCGTCGACGTGGCGGCGCCCGGCGTGGTCGTGCTGCACTGCCTGCCGGCGCACCGGGGCCAGGAGATCACCGACGAGGTGATCGACGGTCCGCACTCCGCCGTGTGGGACCAGGCCGAGAACCGCACCCACACGCAGAAGGCGCTGTTGCTGCGGCTCCTCGGCCTCGCGTAGGGACGTGGCCCGCTCCAACGACGCCGTCGAGGGCATGCTCCTCGAGTTCGCCGACCTGCTGTCGATCGTGTCGGGCGATCCGTTCAAGCCGCGTGCGTACGAGAAGGCCGCGCGCTCCGTCGGCGGCCACCACGCGGACCTGGCGGACCTCGACGAGCAGGGGATCCTCGCGATCCCCAACGTCGGGCGGTCGATCGCCGACAAGATCGTGGAGTTCCTGAAGTCGGGCACGTTCCCCGAGCTCGAGGAGCTCCGCTCGAAGATCCCGGCGGGCGTTCGCGAGATGACGGCGATCCCCGGGTTCGGCCCGAAGAAGGCGATGCAGGTCTACCAGGAGCTCGGCATCGACAACGTCGAGGACCTGGTCGCCGCCGCGCAGGCCGGCAGCCTGAAGGAGCTGAAGGGGTTCTCGAAGAAGACCGAGGAGAACATCCTCGCCGGCGTCCGTCGCGTGCAGGAGTCGGGCGGGCGCGTGCTGGTGAGCGTGGCCCTCGAGCTGGCCGAGCTGCTGCTCGAGCGGCTGAACTCGATCGACTCGGTGCGGCGCTCGGCGTACGCGGGGTCGCTGCGCCGGATGCGGGAGACGATCGGCGACGTCGACCTGCTGGTCGCCTCCGACGACCCCGGCCCGATCATGGAGGCCTTCACCGGCTACGGCGTCGTCGACCGCGTCATCGCGCGCGGCGACACGAAGTCCTCCGTGCTCACACGGACCGGGCTGCAGGTCGACCTGCGCGTGATCCCGCTCGAGGCGTGGGGCGCCGCGATGATCTACTTCACCGGCTCGAAGGCGCACAACATCCGGATCCGCGAGATGGCGGTGCGCCAGGGGCTGAAGCTGAACGAGTACGGCCTGTACGAGGCGAAGTCCGGCGACCTGATCGTCGCCGAGACCGAGGAGGTCGTGTACGAGCGCCTGGGGCTCCCGTGGATCCCGCCGACGCTGCGCGAGGACCGGGGCGAGGTCGAGGCGGCCCTCGAGGGCACCCTGCCGCGGGTGATCGAGCTCGGCGACCTCCGCGGCGACCTGCACACGCACACGAACCTCACCGACGGCGTCTCGCCCCTCGAGACGATGCTCGATGCCGCGGCCGCGCACCGCTACGCCTACTACGCCGTCACCGACCACGCGCCCGACCTCGCCATGCAGCGCATGACCGACGAGAAGATGCTGGCGCAGCGCGCCCAGCTCCGGAAGCTGCAGGACCGCTACCCGAAGATGACCCTGCTGCACGGCTCCGAGCTGAACATCGGCCCGGAGGGCGACGTCGACTGGGGCCCCGAGTTCCTCGCCGGGTTCGACGTGACGGTCGCGTCCGTGCACTCGCACTTCACGCAGTCGCGCGAGGAGATGACGCGCCGCGTGATCCGCGCGATCGAGAACCCGTACGTGAACGTGATCGGCCACCTCACCGGCCGCAAGATCGGCGCGCGGCCGCCGATCGACCTCGACCTGGACGAGGTCTTCCGCGCCGCCGCCCGCACCGGCACCGCGCTGGAGATCAACGCGTACCCCGACCGGCTCGACCTGCGTGACGAGCACGTCCTGTGGGCTCGCCGGCACGGCGTGAAGTTCGCGATCGACACCGACTCGCACGCGGTGCCGCACCTCGACCTGCTGCACTACGGCGTCGCGACCGCGCAGCGGGGGTGGGCGACGAAGGACGACGTCATCAACGCGTGGCCGCTCACGAAGCTGCGGCGGTTCCTGCGCAAGGGGCGGCCGGCCTGAGCCGGCGGCGCCTGCCCCGGTCGTTCTACGACCGGTCCGCCGTCGAGGTGGCCCCCGACCTGCTGGGCCGCACGCTCGTCCGCATGCTGCCCGACGGCGCCCGCCTGTCGGGCACGATCGTCGAGACCGAGGCGTACGAGCCGGGCGACCCCGCCAGCCACGGCTTCCGGCGCAAGGGCCTGCGCAACGCCACGATGTTCGAGGGCCCCGGGCACCTGTACGTGTACTTCACGTACGGCCACCACTGGATGATGAACGCCGTGTGCATGCCGGCCGACGTGCCGAGCGCGGTGCTGCTCCGAGCCGTCCGGCCGATCGAGGGCCTCGAGGAGATGGCGCGCCGGCGCGGGCGCGACCGGGACGTGGACCTCGCGTCCGGGCCGGGCAAGCTCTGCCAGGCGCTCGGCGTCGACCGCGCCCAGGACGGCGAGGACCTCGTGCGCGGAACGACGGTGTGGATCGAGGCCGGGTCGCCCGTCGAGCCGTGCGACATCGCCGCCGGCATCCGCGTGGGCGTGAGCGTGGGCCTCGACCGGGAGTGGCGGTTCCGCGTGGCCGGCGACCCCTTCGTGTCGAAGGGGCGGCCCGGGCCGCCGCGCTAGGGCGTGGTGTCCTTCGACACCGTGATCGTCACGGTGCTCGTCTGATACGCGGAGGTCCCGGCCTGCGGGCTCTGCGCGATCACCGTGCCGACCGGCTGCGTGGAATCGGCCAGGCGTACCTCGACGAAGAAGCCGGCGCGCTGCAGGAGATCCTCGGCGGATCGCTGCGTGAGACCGATCACCGACGGCACCGACGACCTTCTGGGCCGACGAGGGCTCCTTGCACACCTTCGTCGGCTCGGTGCCCTGGATGAACGGGATCGTGTCGATGTTCTGCGGCAGCGTGTACTGGTTCGGCAGGCAGAGCGGATCCTGGGTCGTGTCGACGGCCACGTTCACGTAGCTCACGTTGGCGTGCGGGAAGTCCTTCACCTGCATGTGCTTCGTGGCGTTCGTCATGAACAGGCGCCAGATCTGCGCCGGCCACGTGCCGCCGAACACGGTGATGCGCGTCCGCGGCGGCGCCATCGAGAGGTTGTCCTTCGGGAACCCGACCCACACGGCGGCCGTGAGCTGCGGGATCGCGCCGACGAACCACGCGTTCGTGTAGTTGTCCTCGGTGCCGGTCTTGCCGATCTGCGGACGGCCGATGTTGGCGTTCGTGCCGGTGCCGTACAGGACGACCTTCTGCAGGATGCCGTCGGCGACCGAGACGACCTTCGGGTCGACGACGAGCTTGCCGTCGGACTTCGCCTCGAAGATCGTCTTGCCGTGCGCGTCGATGATGGAGCTGACGGGCGTGGGCTGCACGTGGACGCCGCCGTCGGCGAGCGTGCCGTAGGCCGACGCCATCTCCAGCGTGTTGACCTCGTTCGATCCCAGCACGGCCGAGTCGACCGCGAGGAGGTCGTTGCGTGGGCTCCGTGGTGGCCCGGCAGCACCGGATGCCCATGCGCGTGGCCGTCTCGACGAGCTTGTCGGGCCCCAGCCGCTCGATCAGCTGCGCGTACACGGTGTTGACCGAGTTGATCGTCGCGTCCTCGAGCGTGAGGCTCCCGTAGCTGCTGCTCTCGGAGTTCGACACGTTCCACACCTGCCCGTTGTCCAGGGGGATCTGGATCGAGCTGGGCGCGGCGAAGACGGTCTGCGGCGAGATGCCGTTCTCGAGGGCCGCCACCAGCGCGAACGGCTTGAACGACGACCCGGCCTGCCGCCCGCTGCTGCCGCCGGTCGCGAGGTTCAGCTTCGCGATGTCGGAGTGCTCGTCCCAGTAGTTGCGGCCGCCGACCATCGCCCGCACGAAGCCGGTGCGCGGGTCGATGACCGTCATGGCGCCGTAGGGGTCGGAGTTGTACGTGAGGATGCTGTTGACGGCGTGGTCGGCGTAGATCTGGAGCTGCGGGTCGAGGGTGGTCGTGATCCGCAGGCCCCCGTTGAACAGCAGGTTGTAGCGGTCCTGCCGGGTGGCGCCGAACTTCGGGTTGGACAGGAACCAGTCCTTGAAGTAGTCGACGAAGTACGGGTCGGCGTACTTCTCGACCTCCTTCGGCGGGTGCAGGTGGATCGGCTGGGCCATCGCCTTGTCGTGCGCCGCCTGGTCGATCATGCCCTGCGAGAGCATCGCGTCGAGCACCTCGGCCGCGCCGGTGGACGGCGAGCGCGTGGTGCTGGGCGGGGTCGAAGTCGTTGGGCGCGGCGATCGAGCCGGCGAGGGTCGCGGACTGCGCGAGCGTCAGGTCCTTCGCGTCCTCGTTGAAGAACTGGCGGGCGGCCGCCTGCACGCCGTAGGCCCCCTGGCCGAAGTACACCGTGTTCAGGTACCGCGCGAGGATCTGCTCCTTCGTGAGCTGCTCCTCCAGCTGCCACGCGAGCGCCGCCTCGTCGATCTTGCGCCCGAACGTGCGCTCGTCGCCGACGTAGAGGTTCTTCACGAGCTGCTGGGTGATCGTGGAGCCGCCCTCGACGATCCGGCCGGATCGCAGGTTGATGTACGCGGCGCGCAGCAGCGCCCTGCCGTCGACGCCGTGGTGGTACCAGAAGCGCTGGTCCTCGATCGCGACGGTCGCGTCCTTGATCGACTGCGGCATCTGCGCGTACGCCAGGACGACGCGGTCCTCGCCGGCGTGCAGCTCGGTGATGAGGGAGCCGTCGGCGGCGTACAGGAACGAGGTCTGCGCCAGCACGCGGGGCTGCGCGTCCTCGAGCTTGGGGAGGCCGCACGCGGTGGCGGCGACGGTCATGACGAGGAGGCCGAGCGCGGTCGCGCGCCGCATCTGCATGGGCCTTCGATGATACTCCCGGCCCTGTGTTCGCACTGGTAGCATCCCGTTTTCCATGGCCGACCCTCTCGCGATCCTGACCTCCGACGCGGCCGAGGTGGTGCCGGGGGACGGCCTCGAGGCCAAGCTCGCCCTCGGCCGTCCGCTGCGCGTGAAGCTCGGCCTGGATCCCACGGCGCCGGCGGTCACCCTCGGCTGGGCGGTCGTCCTGCGCAAGCTCCGGCAGTTCCAGGACCTCGGGCACACCGCGGTCCTCATCTTGGGAGACTTCACCGCCCGCGTCGGAGATCCCTCCGGCAAGTCCGAGACCCGGCCGCGGCTGTCGAAGGAGGAGGTCGACGGCTACGCGGAACGCCTCCTCGAGCAGTTCCGGACCGTCCTGTCGAGCGAGCGCCTCGAGGTCCGGCGCAACTCCGAGTGGCTCGAGACGATGGACATGGAGGCGATCCTGCGGCTCACCGCCTCGACGACCGTCGCCCGCATGCTGGAGCGCGACGACTTCGCGAAGCGCTACGCCGCCAACCAGCCGATCTCGCTGACGGAGTTCATGTACCCGCTCCTGCAGGGCTACGACTCGGTCGCGGTCGAGGCCGACGTGGAGCTCGGCGGCACCGACCAGCTGTTCAACCTGCTGGTCGGGCGCGACCTCCAGCGCGACGCCGGCCAGGATCCTCAGGTCGCCATGACGATGCCGCTGCTCGAGGGCCTGGACGGCGTGCAGAAGATGAGCCAGTCGCTCGGCAACTACGTGGGCATCACGGAGCCGGCCGACGAGCAGTTCGGCAAGCTGATGTCGATCCCCGACGGCCTGATCGTGCGGTACCTCCGCCTGGCCGCCGGGCTGGACCCGGCGGAGGCCGACGCCGTCGAGGCCGGCCTGGCCGCCGGCAGCCTGCTGCCGATGGACCAGAAGCGGCGCCTGGCGCGCGAGATCGTCGACACCTACCACGGGGCGGGGGAGGGGGCGGCCGCCGAGGAGCGCTTCGACCGGGTCCACCGCGACCGGCAGGTGCCTGAGGACGTGCCCGAGGTGCCGATCCCGGCCGAGGCCCTCGAGTCCGGCACGGTCTGGCTGCCCCGGCTCCTGGTGGCCCTGGGCAGGGCGGCCTCGAACGGGGAGGCCCGCCGCCTGGTCGAGCAGGGCGGCGTGCGCCTGGACGGCGAGGTCGTGGACGACCCCGCGCGGGAGCTCCGGCCCGAGGACCTCCGCGGCCGGGTGCTCCAGGTGGGGCGTCGATGGTTCGCCCGGCTGTCCTGAGGGCCATCTGCCCAGGTCAGCGCCCTGAAGTTGACGGTCCCGTGCCTGCGACGTAGCATCCACCCCACGGCGCGGTTCCCCGCGAAGGTCTCCTTGGAGTCCCTCCTCGGCGGAGCGTGCCCCTTCGCACCTTGAGAACTGAACAGTGTGTCAAAAGCCAGTGCCATTCCCGTCATCCGGGGGCACGGTTTCACCGTGTCCACGGCTCTTGACGAGAAGTACTGAAACCGTCCGGACACATGGACGGGATCGAGGAGGCCGGCGAGCGGATTGCCTCGCGAACCGGCCGACTCCAACGAAGGAAGCGAACCCCCGAGCCTTCGGGCACGGGGTTACGTGGATCTCTACGGAGAGTTTGATCCTGGCTCAGGACGAACGCTGGCGGCGTGCTTAACACATGCAAGTCGAGCGAGAGCCTGGAAGCTTGCTTCCAGGGGACAGCGGCGAACGGGTGCGTAACACGTGGGCAACCTGCCCCTCTCTCTGGGATAACCCCGGGAAACCGGAGCTAATACCGGATACTCCGTCTGGATCTCATGGTCCGGCCGGGAAAGGTCCGCCGGAGAGGGATGGGCCCGCGGCCTATCAGCTTGTTGGTGAGGTAACGGCTCACCAAGGCTACGACGGGTAGCTGGTCTGAGAGGACGACCAGCCACACTGGAACTGAGATACGGTCCAGACTCCTACGGGAGGCAGCAGTGGGGAATATTGCGCAATGGGCGAAAGCCTGACGCAGCGACGCCGCGTGGGGGATGAATGCCTTCGGGTTGTAAACCCCTTTCGGCAGGGACGAAGCGATCGTGACGGTACCTGCAGAAGAAGTCCCGGCTAACTACGTGCCAGCAGCCGCGGTAAGACGTAGGGGACGAGCGTTGTCCGGATTCATTGGGCGTAAAGCGCGCGTAGGCGGTTACGCAAGTCGGTTGTGAAAATCCGGGGCTCAACCCCGGAC
>CAWHGC010000003.1:0-340000 GCA_963828885.1 uncultured Actinomycetes bacterium | reverse complement strand
AGCTGCGGGGTAACCCAGTGGTGGACGCGTGAGAAGTGAGAATGCCGGCATGAGTAGCGAGAGACGGGGGAGGAGCCCGTCCGCCGAATGCCCAAGGGTTCCTGGGGAAGGTTCATCCGCCCAGGGTTAGTCGGGACCTAAGCCGAGGTCGACAGACGTAGGCGATGGACGACTGGTTGATATTCCAGTACCACCTCATCCGCGCCCAGGCCGAATCCGAGGTACTAAGGGAACCCTTCGGGGCTACCGACCAACTCGGTACTAGGCCAGCGAAGGGGGGACGCAGGAGGGTAGCTCGACCCAGGCGTTGGTTGTCCTGGGGTAAGTGCGTAGGGGGATCTCCTAGGCAAATCCGGGAGGTCGTAACCCTGAGGCACGATGCCGAGCCGTTTCAGGCGAAGCGAGTGATCCCACGCTGCCGAGAAAATCCTCTAGCGAGCTGATGAGGTGCCCGTACCCCAAACCGACACAGGTGGGCACGTAGAGAATACGAAGGCGATCGAGAGAACCCTGGTTAAGGAACTCGGCAAATTACATCCGTAACTTCGGGAGAAGGATGACCCCGGTAGGGTGAAGGACTTCGCGTCCCGAGCTCGACGGGGTGGCACAAACCAGGCCCAAGCGACTGTTTACTAAAAACACAGGTCCGTGCAAAGTCGCAAGACGACGTATACGGACTGACGCCTGCCCGGTGCTGGAACGTTAAGGGGAGGGGTTAGGTCCTTCGGGATCGAAGCTCCGAACCTAAGCGCCAGTAAACGGCGGCCCTAACTATAAGGGTCCTAAGGTAGCGAAATTCCTTGTCGGGTAAGTTCCGACCTGCACGAATGGCGTAACGACTTGGGCACTGTCTCAACCGGGGACTCGGCGAAATTGCACTACGAGTAAAGATGCTCGTTACCCGCAGCAGGACGGAAAGACCCCGGGACCTTTACTGCAGCTTGATGTTGGGTCTTGGCATGTGTTGCGTAGGATAGGCGGGAGGCTGTGAAGCCTCGGTTTCGGCCGGGGTGGAGCCACCCTTGAAATACCGCCCTTCACATGTTGGGATCCTCACCCAGGCCCGTGATCCGGGTCGGGGACAGCGTCTGGTGGGCAGTTTAACTGGGGCGGTTGCCTCCCAAAGTGTAACGGAGGCGCCCAAAGGTTCCCTCAGCCTGGTTGGCAATCAGGCGTTGAGTGCAAGGACACAAGGGAGCTTGACTGCGAGACCGACGGGTCGAGCAGGAGCGAAAGCTGGGCCTAGTGATCCGATGGCTCCTCGTGGTAGGGCCATCGCTAAACGGCTAAAAGGTACCCCGGGGATAACAGGCTGATCCTTCCCAAGAGTCCATATCGACGGAAGGGTTTGGCACCTCGATGTCGGCTCGTCTCATCCTGGGGCTGGAGCAGGTCCCAAGGGTCGGGCTGTTCGCCCGTTAAAGAGGCACGCGAGCTGGGTTTAGAACGTCGTGAGACAGTTCGGTCCCTATCCGCTGTGGGCGCAGGAGACTTGTGGGGAGCTGCCCCTAGTACGAGAGGACCGGGGCGGACGTACCTCTGGTGTGCCAGTTGTCGCGCCAGCGGCATGGCTGGTTAGCCACGTACGGAAGAGATAAGCGCTGAAAGCATCTAAGTGCGAAACTCGCCCCGAGATGAGGTCTCCCACTGGGTCAACCAGGTAAGGCCCCTCGAAGACCACGAGGTTGATAGGCCGGAGGTGGAAGCGCGGCAACGCGTGGAGCCGACCGGTACTAATAGGCCGAGGACTTGGCTTTTGCTCGCGCTCGCTATCGTGGTTCTCGAGCCCCGCTCGAGGATCGCACCCTCGAACCGCTTCCCGGAGAGATCCGGGAGACACCGTTTCGGTGGCCATAGCGGAGGGGATACACCCGGTCCCATCTCGAACCCGGAAGTTAAGCCCTCCTGCGCCGATGGTACTGCCTGGGTGACTGGGTGGGAGAGTAGGTCGCTGCCGGGACATCGTTGAGAACGGGCCGCCTTCGGGTGGCCCGTTCTCGTTCTCGTACGCTGATGCACATGGCGAAGTCCCTCCGACCCCGTCCCGGCGCGCAGCGCCGGCCCCCGGCCTCCAAGCCCAGCCTGCCCCGCGCCGTCGTGGACGAGGTTCGCCGGACCACGAAGCCGACGGCGGCCGACGGTGCGATCTCGAAGCTGGACCGCGCGGCCGGGCTGCTCGAGCGCGGCGACGCGCCCGGAGCGGCCAGCGAGGCCGCGAAGGCCAAGGCGATGGCGCCGCGCTCGGCCTCCGTGCGCGAGATCCTCGCGCTCGCGCTGTACGGCGACGAGCGGTGGCAGGAGGCGCTGACGGAGATGAAGGCCTACCGCCGCCTCTCGGGCAGTCCCGACCAGAACCACATCATCGCCGACTGCCTGCGCGCGATCGGCCGGCCGGCGGAGGCCGTGCCGCTGGCCGAGGAGGCCCTGCGCGCGAAGATCCCGAACGAGGCGAAGGCCGAGGCGGTCATCGTCGCGGCCTCGGCGCTGGCCGACCAGCGCCGGTTCCCCGAGGCGCTCGCGTTCCTGCGCCGGGCGCAGACCCGCGACGACGTCGCCGAGGGCTACACGCTGCGCCTGTGGTACGTGGCCGGCGACATCCTCGAGCGGGCGGGCCGCCGCGAGGACGCGGAGCGGGAGTTCCGCAAGGTGTTCCGCCACGACCCCGGCGCGTTCGACGTGGCCGAGCGCCTCGCTCAGCTGGGCTGAGACGCCGCGGCCTCGCGCTCGCGCCGCTTCCGCCAGTACCGCTCGAGCCCCGCGGCGTTCATGCGGATGCTGCCGAGGGCGTCGTAGCGCGCGAGGTCGATCGGCACGCCGGCCTCCTCGAGGTGCTCGCGCGGCGGCCTGCTCCCGCAGCGCGCCGGCGATCCGGTCGACGTCGTCGGTCTCCGCCGACAGCCGGCGCACCGTCTCCGACCACGTCCGGATCCGCACCGCCGCCCGGTCACACCCCTCCTGGGCGTCGGCGATCGGCCCGAAGTGCGACGTCATGAGCGGCGGTCGCGCGCGCGCGGATCCGCTCGACGCTCGCGAGCGCCTGCTCGACGTCGACCTCGGGCGGCGGCAGCGCCGGACGATAGCACGTCGACCCACGGCAGGTGCGAGCCGATCGCCTCGCCGGTGAACACCGCTCCGGTCGCGGAGTCCGCGAGGGCCACGTGGTGCGAGGCGTGGCCGGGCGTGTACAGGACCTCGAGGTCGCGCCCGCCGAGCGGGATGACGTCGCCGTCGACGACCGCGCGGATCCGCGCGGGGTCCACCGGCTCGGGGCTGCCGAAGAACGACAGCATCCGATCCTCGCCGTACGTGCGCGCGGTGCTCGACACCAGCCGGGAGGGGTCGATCAGGTGCGGCGCCCCTCGCTCGTGCACCCAGACGTTCGCGCGAGGGAAGCGGCCGAGGAGCACCCCGGCGCCGCCCGCTGTGATCCAGGTGGATGTGCGTGACGACGACGTGCGCGAGGTCCTCGGGGCCGATGCCGCGCCGCTCGAGCGCCCCGAGCACGACGGGCGCGTCGGCGGCCGGTCCGGACTCGACGAGCGCGGGCTCGTCGCCGGTCAGCAGGTACACCGCGTTCAGCTCGCGCTGCCCGGTCATGCCGGTGTCGAGCAGCTCGATGCCCTCGCCGACGGGAACGAAGATCGGCCTCCACGACCGGGCAGTGTCGCACACGGCGATGTCGGACCTCGCTGCTACGGTGCGTCGATCCGACACCTCCTCCTCGGCGGCCTCCCCCGGGAAGGACGACGACGCGATGGTCACGGTCAACGTGGTGGTCCTCGCCGGCACGATCGCCGCGGAGCCGGTGGAACGCCAGCTCCCGTCCGGCGACGAGGTGACGGAGATCCGGCTCTCGGTGCCGGAGGCGGGCAAGCGGCTGCTCCCGCTCCCCGTCACCGTCTGGCACAAGGCGGTCGGCAAGCGAGCGCTCAAGGATCTCGCGAAGGGGGACGAGGTCCTCGTGCACGGCACGCTCGCCCGCCGCTTCTACCGCAGCGGCGCCGGCGCCCGCAGCCTGACGGAGGTGATCGCGAGCGGCATCAAGAAGCTGGAGCCCGCGGTCGAGGCCTGAGCCTCAGGCCGGCGCGCGCTCGCCCGCCTCGACCGCCACGGACAGGCGGTTGTCGGGCGGAGCCAGGGGACAGGCCCACCGCGGGTCGTAGGCGCACGACGGGTTGTAGGCGAAGTTGAAGTCCAGCACCAGCCCGCCGTCGTCGCGGCCGAGGTCGGCGCCCTTCACGGTGTCCAGCAGGTACCGGCCGGCTCCGTAGGAGGAGCTGCCGCTCGTCGCGTCGCGGAAGGGCAGGAACAGCCCGCCGCCGTAGCCGTCGAGCCAGAACAGGTCCAGGGAGCACGGCGCGCCCTCGAGCTCGAAGCCGGCGACGGCGACGCGCGTGGCGCCGAAGGTGCCGTGGGAGCCGCCGATCTCCATGCGCCGGTGCTCGGCGTCGGTGACGACCGCCGACACCCGCGCCGCCGGGATCGTAGGCGAAGAACGGGGTGCTCACGTAGGAGGGTCGCGCCGCCACCGGGATCGGGGAGGCCTCGTGCGTGCGGAACAGCTCGTCGCGTCCCTCGCGCCAGGCCGCCCAGGCGGGCTCGGACGCGGGGGCCTCGCGGGCCCGCCGGTACAGGTCGAACACACGCCGCCGCCAGTCGGTGAGCGCGAGCAGCCCGCTCGCGCCGCCGTCGGTCGCGTGCGTCCCTCGCCGGCTCGCTCGTCCTCCATCGACCGAGGCTACTCCAGCGCCCGCAGGACCATGCCCGTCCGGGGCTTGGGCCAGAAGAAGGTGGACTTCTGCGGCAGGCGCTCGCCCCGCTCGACGACCGCGTGGATCCGCCGCGTCGTCGTCGGCGGCAGCAGGTACGCGGCCCCGGCCTCGCCCGAACGCACGGCCGACTCGGCGTCGACCGGATCGGGCGTGAAGCGCACGTCCCCGTCGACGTCGCCGAGCACGGTCTCGTGCAGCGCCGACACCGCGGGCGGGCCGCCCTCGAGCGTCGTGACCAGATGCACGAGCCCGCCGGACTCCCGGCGGACGACCCCGATCGTGCCGGCCTCGTCGTCGAGCTCGGCCAGGGCCTCCTGCAGGTCCCGGACCCGCTCGCCGGCCAGCTCGGCCGCCCGCGCCGCCCCGCCCGCCCCCACCACGCGGTGGAACGGCAGCACCGGCGGTTCCTCGGTGCCGGCGTCGACGACGAGCGCGAGGACCGAGTCCCACTGCGCCGTGCCCGTCGGCGGCGCGGCGTTCGTCCCGGTACCGCAGCGCCGTCGTGTAGCGGTGGTGCCCGTCGGCGATCAGCAGCGGCTCGTGCGCGAGCCACCCCGGCGACCGCCGGATCGGCGCGGCACCGGCCACATGCGGTGCGACACCCCCTCCTCGTCGACCATCGAGCGAGACGGTTGGCCGGCCGTGACCTCGTCGAGCAGCGAGGCGAGCGCCGGCACCGGGCCCGTCACCGTGCCGTAGACGGCCGACAGGTTCGCCCGCGTCGCGCGCAGCAGGCGCAGCCGGTCCTCGACCGGTCCCGGCATCGTCCGCTCGTGCGGCAGGATCGACGCCGCCCCAGTCCTCGAGCTCCAGCGCGCAGAGCAGCCCCCGGATCGTGCGCTCGCGGGCCTCGAGCCGGAAGCGCATCTCGTACGCGACGTAGCCGGGGTCGGCGCTCTCGACGAGCGCGCCGTCGTGCCGCCACGCCGCCAGCAGCTCGGCCGCCCGCTCGTACCGGTCGCGGCCGCCGTCGGCCTCCGAAAGGTCGAGGTGCACTACGCTATAGGGGCTCGAGGACAGGAACGTCCGGCGCTCCGCCTCACCGATCACGTCGTAGGGGGGCGCCGTCACCACCTCGAGCGGCCCGGTGACGTCCGGGTCGAAGACGAGTCCGGTGAACGGGGAGACGCGAGGCATCCACGTTGTATAGCAGCACCACGCACGAGGAGACCGCGTACGACCTGTACGTGCGCGGCAGCGCCATGCTCCGCGACGGCAACCCGCTTCCAGGCCGTCACGATCCTCACCAGGGCGAAGCTGCTCGAGCCGGACAAGGGTTCGATCCGCGAGGCGCTCGGCCGCGCCCTGTACCTGACCGGCGCCGTCACCCGGGCCCGCCGCGAGTTCGCGAAGGCCGTGCAGCTCGCCCCGGCCGACGACTACGCCCACTTCGCGCTCGCCCTCGCGTGCGAGCGCACCGGGCAGCGCGATCGGGCGCGCGGGCACGTGAAGCTGGCCGTGACCCTGCGCCCCGGCAACGGGGAGTACGAACGGGCCCTGCGTCGCATCGCCGGCTGAGATGGCGCCGCTGTCGGAGCGCTACGACGCCTTCCTGTTCGACCTCGACGGTGTGCTGTACCGCGGCGCCGACCCGATCCCGGGCGCGCCCGAGGCCGTCGCGGCCCTGCGCGAGGCCGGCCGCGGCATCGCGTTCGTGACGAACAACTCCGCCCGCACCCCGGCGGCGGTCGCCGAACGTCTGGTCGCCGCCGGCGTCGAGGCCTCGCCGGAGGAGGTCGTGACCTCGGCCGGCGCCACCGCCGAGCTCCTCGCCGGGCGCGGATGCCGCTCGGCGTTCGTGATCGGGGAGGAGGGCATCCGCACGGCGCTCGCGGACGCCGGCATCGAGCTCCGCGACGGCGGAGCCCGAACGGGTCGACGCCGTCGTCGTCGGCTGGGACCGCGGCGCCGACTACGCGAAGCTGCGGACGGCCTCCGTCCTCGTGGAGCGCGGCGCCGCGTTCGTCGGCACGAACGGCGACGCGTCGTGGCCGGCGCCGGACGGGAGCCGGTGGCCGGGCGCCGGCGCCCTGCTGGCGGCCGTCGCCACCACGACGGGCGCCGAGCCGGAGATCGTCGGCAAGCCCAACGCCCCCCTGTTCCACGCCGCCCTTGCTCGAGCCGGCGGCGGCCGGCCGCTCGTGATCGGCGACCGGCTCGACACCGACGTCGCGGGCGCGGCGGCCCTGGGGTGGGACTCGCTGCTCGTGCTCACCGGCATCGCCCGGCGGGAGGACCTCGAGCACGCGGCCGTGCGGCCGACGTACGTGGCCGACGATCTGTCGATCCTCTGGCGATGAGCGCGGCCCCGGAGCGCCGACGCCAGAGACCGGCCGAAAGACCGGCGGCATCACACGGGTAAGCTGATGGTCCGTACCCCAGGGAAAGGAATCGCCATGAACGCCGACGACGTCCGCAGGATCCTGGACTCCGTGTTCGACAAGCTCTCGCCCGAGAAGGCCCAGGAGATCGCGAAGGGACTGCTCGGCGAGGATCGCCGCGACCAGGCGCAGAAGCTCGCCGCGGACCTGATCAAGTCCGCGAAGCACAACCGCGACAAGGTGAAGGAGCTGATCGCCCGCGAGGTCTCGGCCCAGACCAAGAACATGGGCGTGGCCACGCAGGCGGAGGTCGACACGCTGAAGAAGCGCGTGCGCGAGCTCGAGCGTGCCACGGGCCTGAAGCCCACCGCCAGGAAGCCCACCGCTGCCAAGAAGCGCACGGCCGCGAAGCGAACCTCGGCGAAGAAGACCACGGCCGCCGGCGCCCGGTTCGTCCTCGACCGCCTGAGATGCCGCGGCGGCGTCTCGACGCCGAGCTCGTCCGCCGGGGTCTCGCGCCCGACGCCGCGGCCGCGGCCGCGGCGGTGGCGGCGGGCCTGGTCACCGTCGGGGGCGGTCCGGCGACCAACGCCGCGGCGCTCGTCGCGCCCGCCGACGCCGTGCACCTCGCCCGGCCGGCCGGCCGCTACGTGTCGCGCGGCGGCGAGAAGCTGGCGGCCGCGCTCGAGCGGTTCGACGTCGACGCCGCGAGGCCGCGAGGCTCTCGACGCCGGCGCGTCCACCGGGGGGTTCACCGACTGCCTGCTGCAGGCGGGGGCGGCACACGTGGTGGCCGTCGACGTCGGCTACGGGCAGCTCGCCTGGTCGCTCCGCAGCGACCCGCGCGTGATCGTGCGCGAACGGACGAACGTGCGCGACCTCACGCGCGAGGACCTGCCGTTCCGGCCTCGCTCGTCGTCGCCGATCTCTCGTTCGTCTCGCTCGCCGGCCTCGTGCCGCAGCTCGTGACCCTCGCCGCGGTCGGCGCCGACCTCGTGCTGCTCGTGAAGCCGCAGTTCGAGGCGCCGCGAGGCCGACGTCGGCGCGGGCGGCGTCGTGCGCGATCCGGCGGTGCGGCGGGCCGCGATCGAGCGCGTCGCCTCCGCCGCCGCGGCCTCCGGTGCCGGTACGCTCGCGGTCATGAGGTCGCCGATCGCCGGGCCGGCCGGCAACGTGGAGTTCCTGCTGCACGCCCGGGCCGGAGCCGTCGCCGAGGTGGAGGACCCCGGCGCGCCCGCCGACGAGGAGCCGGACGCATGAGCCGCGTCGCGCTCGTCGTGCACGAGGGCCGCGAGGCCGCCGTCCGCGCCGCCGGCGACATCGAGGCGATGCTGGCGGCGGAGGGTGCCGAGACCGCCCGGGCTCACGACGGGGAGGTGCCGCGACGGCCGCCGACCTCGTGCGTGTCGGTGGGCGGCGACGGCACGTTCCTGCGGGCGGCGCACCTCGCGTCGCTGCTCGCCGCGCCCGTCCTCGGCGTGAAGGTCGGGCCGGATGGGCTTCCTCACCGAGGTCGGAGCCCGAGGACGCCGGACCCCTGGTGCGTGCGGTCCTCGCCGGTGAGGCCCGCATCGAGGAGCGCCTCGCCGTCACGGCCGAGCACGAGGGCGGTCCCGCGTTCGAGCCGCAGTGGGCCCTGAACGAGATGATGGTCGAGAAGCGCGCCCGCCACCGCATCGTCCGGCTGGCGGTGTGGGTGGACGGGGTCTACGTCACGACCTTCTCGGCCGACGGCGTCATCGTGGCGACGCCGACCGGGTCGACGGCGTACTCCTTCTCGGCCCGCGGTCCGATCGTCGTGCCGAGCGTCAACTCGCCTCGTCCTCACGCCGATCGCCGCGCACATGGTCTTCGACCGCTCGTTCGTGCTGGACGCGGCGCAGCAGGTCACGCTCGAGGTCATGGGCGACGAGCCCGGGCTCCTGTCGGCGGACGGCCGCGAGAGCCTGGAGCTGCCCCTCGGGTCCCGGATCCGGATCCGCGCGTCGACCGCGGCCCGCGCGGCTGGTGCGGCGCGGCGGCGCACCGCCGTTCCTCACCCTGGTGCGCGAGAAGTTCGGGCTGCCGGGGGACCCCGATGTCGGCGACGCCCGCTAGGCTCCGCGGCATGCTCCGGGAGCTCCACATCAGCGGCCTCGGGGTGATCGACGACCTCGACCTCGAGTTCGCATCCCGGCCTCAACGTCCTCACCGGCGAGACCGGCGCCGGCAAGACCATGGTGACGGTCGGGCTCGCCCTCGCGATCGGCGGCCGGGCGACGGCCGCGCTGGTGCGGACCGGCTCGCCGGCGGCGCGCGTGCAGGCCAGGTTCGACGCCGGTCCGGAGGCGGGACCGGAGGTGGCCGGCTGGGCGGAGGACGGCGAGGTCGTCCTCGCGCGCACGGTGGCGGCCGAGGGCAGGGGTTCGGCGCGCATCGGGGGGCAGATCGCCACGGCGTCGACGCTCGCCGCGCTCGGCGCCGACCTCGTCGAGGTCCACGGCCAGCACCAGGCGCAGCGCCTCCTCTCCGCCGCCACGCAGACGGCCTTCTGCGACCGCTTCGCGGGCGACGCGCACGTCGTGGCGCTCGCCGTGTACCGCGAGGCCTTCGACCGCCTGCGCCTCGCGCGCGCGGAGCTCGCGGAGCTCTCGGTCGCCGCACGCGACCGCGAGCGCGAGCTCGACCTCCTCGCGTACCAGGTCCGCGAGATCGAGGCCGTCGGCCCGGTGCCGGGGGAGCGACAGGCGCTCGACCTCGAGGAGGGGCGACTGGCCCACGTCGAGAAGCTGCTCGCGCGGACGGGCGAGGCCGAGGCCGCGCTGGCC
Source organism: uncultured Actinomycetes bacterium (assembly GCA_963828885.1). Lineage (GTDB taxonomy): Bacteria > Actinomycetota > UBA4738 > UBA4738 > HRBIN12 > JALYMB01. The sequence continues at coordinate 330,100 of CAWHGC010000003.1, read as the reverse complement.
GGCGACGACGGCCTCGTCGACGGGGCGGCGTCCGCCGCCGCCGCCCTCCGCGACACGGCCGACACGGATCCCGGCGCACGGCCGCTCGCCGACCGGGCGGCCTCGCTCGCCGCCGAGGCCGCGGAGCTCTCCCACGACGTGCGCGCGTACCGCGAGGCCCTCGAGGCCGACCCCGCCCGGCTCCAGGAGATCCGCGAGCGGATCCAGGCCCTCGGCTCCCTCGAACGCAAGTACGGCGACACGGAGGACGAGGTCCTCGAGTTCCTCGACCGCGCGTCGGACCGGCTCGCCGCCCTGGCCGGCGCCGACGATCGGCGCGAGGCCCTCACCGCCGAGGTGGACGCGCTGACCGCCTCCGCCGCCGAGCGGGCCGCCGCGCGTCACCGCCGGGCGTGCGGCCGCCGCGCCGGCGCTCGCGTCGGCGATCGAGGCCGAGCTGCAGGAGCTGGGGATGGAGAGCTCGGTCGTGCGCGCCGACCTCGTGCCGCTGGAGGAGCCGGGACCCGGCGGCGCGGAGCGGATCGAGCTGCTGCTCTCACCGGGGGCCGGCCAGGCGCCGCTGTCGCTGGCGAAGGCGGCCTCGGGCGGGGAGCTGTCGCGCACGATGCTGGCCTGCCGCAGCGTGCTGGCCGACCTCGACGCCGTGCCGACGCTCGTCTTCGACGAGGTGGACGCCGGCATCGGCGGCCGCGCCGGCCTGGCCGTCGGGCGGCGGCTCGCGCGGTTGGCCGAGGACCGCCAGGTCCTCGTCGTCACGCACCTGCCGCAGATCGCGTGCTTCGCCGACCGCCAGTTCCAGGTCACGAAGGAGGGCGGCGCCGCCACCGTGCGCGTGCTGGCGGACGCGGAGCGCGTCGAGGAGATCGCCCGCATGCTCGCGGGCCTGCCGGGCGGCGAGGGCGCGGCCTCCCACGCCGAGGAGCTGCTCGACGAGGCGTCCCGGGTCAAGGCCGGTCGCTGAGCCGGGAGCGCGCCCGGCCGCTCGCCGTGGCCTGCCCCGGGCCGGAAGGGTCCGATAGGCTCTGACCCAGGTGCCAGGCGCACGCCGCGGCCGTCGCCGCCGTCCCCTGGAGGTCCTGCCACGTCCATCACGAAGCCTCGCAGCAGCCGGCTCCCCGGACGCCGGCGCCGCCGCCAGCAGGAGGGCGTCGCCCGCGTCGACCGCCGGACGAAGGACCTCGTGCCGCGGCTGCGGCCCGGCGACGTCGCCGTGATCGACCACGAGGACCTCGACCGGGTGGCCGCCGAGGGCCTCGTCGGACGCCGGCGTGGCGGCGTCGTGAACGCCGCACCGTCGATCAGCGGCCGCTATCCGAACCTCGGGCCGCTGATCCTCGCCGAGGCCGGCGTCCCGCTCGTCGACACGCGTCGGGCCCGCTGCTGCTCGACAAGGTGCACGAAGGGCGATCGCCTGCGCCTCGAGGGCGACCGGATCTACGTCGGCGACCGGCTCGTCGCCGTCGGCCTGCGGCAGAGCGGCGACTCGATCCTGCGCGCGATGGAGCGGCCGCGAAGGGATCGCTCGGCGACCGGTTCGAGCGCTTCGCCCGCAACACCCTCGAGTACATGCACGAGGAGCGCGACCTGCTGTTCGGCGGCGCCGGTCTGCCCGAGCTCGACCACGACCTCGCCGGCCGGCCCGTGCTCGTCGTCGTGCGCGGGCTACGGCTACCGCGAGGACCTCGCCGCGCTGCGCGCCTACATCCGCGACGTCCACCCCGTGCTCGTGGGCGTGGACGGCGGGCGCCGACGCGCTCCTCGACGAGGGCTACCGCCCCGACCTGATCATCGGCGACATGGACAGCGTCTCGGATCGGGCGCTCGCTGCTCGCCCTGCCGCGAGCGCCACCCGACGGAGCTCATCGTGCACGCGTACACCGACGGCCGCGCGCCGGGCCTCGACCGGCTGGAGACGCCTCGGCGTTCCGTCGAAGGTCGTGAAGGCGGTCGGCACGAGCGAGGACCTCGCGTTCCTGCTCGCGCACGACCGGCGCGCGGAGCTGATCGTGGCGGTGGGCTCGCACGGGAACCTCCGCGAGTTCCTCGACAAGGGCCGCGACGGGATGTCGAGCACCTTCCTGGTGCGGCTGCGGGTGGGGGAGATCCTGATGGACGCGAAGGGCGTGTCGCGCGTGTACGGCGGCCGCACGTTCCGCGCGCGCGACGCGGTGCTGCTCGTCGGCTCCGCGATGTTCGCGATGCTCGTCGTCGTGCTGATCTCCCCGCCGCTCCGGCTCTACTTCGACCAGCTCTTCGAACAGATCCGCCAGGCCCTGTTCGACCTCAAGGAGCTGTTCTGATCTCCTGGCGGTACCACCTGGTCTCGATCGTCGCCGTGTTCCTGGCGCTCGGCCTCGGCATCCTGGTCGGCACGACGGTCCTCGACGACAGCCTCGTGAACAGCCTGCGCCGCAGGACCGAGCAGCTGCAGGGGCTGAACTCGGACCTGCGCGACAAGCTCGACGCGGCCGAGCAGACGGTCGCGGGCCTCCAGGCGTTCGCGACCGACGTGCAGCCGTTCCTGCTGTCGGATCGCCTCACGAACGAGGAGGTCGTCATCGTCACGACCGACGGCGCGGACGCCGGCGCGCTCGACGAGGCCTCGCGGGCGCTGAACATGGCCGGCGCCCGGATCGTGACGACGATCACCGTGCAACCCGCCATGACGAGCGGGACGGACGCCGACGCGCAGCAACTGGCCGGCATCCTGGGGCGGCCGGCGAACACGGCGCCCGACGAGCTGATGGCCGATGCGGCCGACGCCCTGGCGGCCCGGCTCAGCGAGGCGCCGGCGCGGACCGTCGACGTGAACGACGACCTCCTGGGCGAGCTGCTCAGCGCCGGCATGGTGGTGGCGCCGGGACTGTCCGACGCCGATCTCGCCGGCGTCGGCGGGCCGAGCCAGGTCGTCGTCGTGGTCGACGGCGGCGTCGGGACCTCGGCGTCGTCCGCCGGCGAGGTCCTGCTCGCGCCGCTCGTGGCCGCCCTCGTCGACCGGCAGCAGCCGACGGCGGCCGGCGAGGGCTCCGACCGGACCTCCACGTTCCTGTCGACGACGCATGACCTCACCGGCTCCGGCGATCTCGTGTCCGTCGACGGCCTCGACCAGGCGGTCGGCGGGTCGGCGCTGGTCCTGGGCATCGACCGGTGGCTGCTCACGGGGCAGGGCGGCGCCTTCGGGCTCGGCGACCAGGCGTCGCAGCCGCTGCCGGACCCGCCCGGCGTGAGTCCCGACCGGGTGGTCGCACTCGTGCCGGCGCACGACGAGGGCGACCGGGTCGGCGCGACCGTGCGCTCGCTGGCGTCCCTGCCCGAGGTGTCGGAGGTGATCGTCGTCGACGACGGCTCGCTCGACGGCACGGCGGCCGTCGCGCTGGCCGCCGGCGCGACGGTCCTGCGCATCCCGCACCGGCTCGGCAAGGGCGGGGCGCTCGAGGGCGCCCTGCGCCGGCTGCCGCCCGCCGACATCTGGCTGCTCGCCGACGCCGACCTCGGGGAGACGGCCGGGCGGCTCGCGCCGGTCCTGGCGGCCGTCGTGGAGGACCGGGCGGACCTCGCCGTCGCGCTCGTGCCGCCGCAGGCCGGCGGGGGACTCGGGTCGGTGCGAGCGGTTCGCCGCCCGGGCCATCGCGCTGCTGAGCGGGTTCGAGGCCGAGCAGCCGCTGTCGGGCCAGCGCGCCGTCCGGGGCGACGCCCTCGCGCGCTGCCGCCCGCTCGCCGGCGGGTTCGGACTCGAGACCGCCATGACGATCGACGCGGTCCGCGCCGGCCTGCGCGGTGCTCGAGGTCCCCGCGCCCGGCCTCGCGCACCGAGCGACCGGCCGGGACCTCGCGGGGTTCGCGCACCGGGGCCGGCAGGGTCTCGACATCCTGCGTGCGGTGGGGGTGCGGATCGTCCGCCGGCGGCGCCGGCGGTGAGGCTCCCGGACGCAGCTCTACGCGGAGAACTTCCGGGGGCGGCGCATCCCGAGGATCCTCGGGATCGTCCTCGCGGCGTGGGCGGCGCTCGGCATGGCCGTGCTGGTGCCGGCCGCCGGCGACGCCTCCGAGTCGTGGAGCGTGTTCGGTGCGGCGCTGCTGGTCTTCGCCGCGGGGCTCGTCGACGACCTCGCGCCGGTCGGACCTCGAGGACTGCGCGGCCACCTCCGGGCCCTCCTGTCGGGCCGGATGACGACGGGGATCCTGAAGGTGCTGGTGACGGCCGGGGCCGCGGTCGTCGTCGTCGCGCTCCTCGACCGCGGCGACGCCGTGACCCGGCTCGGCGCCGTGACGCTGATCGCCGCCACGACCAACGTCTGGAACGGGCTCGACGTCCGGCCGGGCCGGGCCCTGAAGGCGTTCATCGTGCTGATGGTCGTGATGGTGCTCGCCGTCGCGCTGCCGGCCCCCGCCGGGCCGATCGGCGCCGCCGTGCTGTCCGGCGCCGTGCTCGTGCTGCTCCCCGACCTGCGGGAGTGGGCGATGCTCGGCGACGCCGGCGCCAACCTCCTGGGCTTCACGGCGGGCGTCGTGCTGGCGGGCGCGCTGCCCACCTGGGCGATGTGGCCGGCGGCGGCCGTCGCCGTCGCGCTCAACGTGGTCGCCGAGACGGTGACGTTCTCGCACGTGATCGACGCCGTCGCGCCGCTGCGCTGGTTCGACCGGCTCGGCACGCGGCCGTAACGGGCGCCGATGTCGGGAAAGTTCGCGCGCGACGACACATTTCCGACGAACCCGCGACGGCCTGTCGCACCCCTCTGCTAGCATGGCATCCCGTGGTGAAAGAGTCGAAGTTCATCTTCGTCACGGGCGGTGTCGCCTCCGGACTCGGCAAGGGCATCACGACCGCCTCGCTCGGCCGTCTGTTCCGATCGCGTGGTCTGAAGGTCGTGCTGCAGAAGCTCGACCCCTACGTGAACGTCGACCCCGGCACCATGAACCCCTTCGAGCACGGCGAGGTCTTCGTGCTGGACGACGGCGCCGAGACCGACCTCGACCTCGGCCACTACGAGCGGTTCACGGACGAGAACCTGCACCGCGGCTCCAACTTCACCACGGGCTCCGTGTACAGCGCGGTCCTGGCGAAGGAGCGCCGCGGCGACTACCTCGGCAAGACCGTGCAGGTGATCCCGCACATCACCGACGAGATCAAGGAGCGCGTGCGCTCGCTCGCGGAGGCGGAGGACGCCGACCTCGTCGTCGTCGAGATCGGCGGCACGGTCGGCGACATCGAGTCCCTGCCGTTCCTCGAGGCCGTCCGCCAGCTCCGCAACGAGGTCGGCCGCGACAACTGCGCGTTCGTGCACGTTAGCCTCATGCCGTTCATCGGCCCGTCCGGCGAGCTGAAGACCAAGCCCACGCAGCACTCCGTGAAGGAGCTGCGCTCGCTCGGCCTCCAGCCCGACGTGATCGTCTGCCGCAGCGACCGGCCGATCGGGCGCAACCTGAAGGAGAAGATCTCGCTGCTCTGCGACGTGCCGATCAGCGGCGTGATCAGCGCCGTCGACGCCGCGTCGATCTACAAGGTGCCGCTGGTGCTGCGGCGCGAGGGCCTCGACGACGAGCTCGCGCGCCATCTGCGGATCGACGCCGAGCCCGACCTGTCCGAGTGGGAGGCGCTCGTCGAGCGCATCGACGCGGCCGTCGACCCCGTGCGCATCGCGGTGGTCGGCAAGTACGTGAACCTGCGCGACGCGTACCTGAGCGTGATGGAGTCGCTGAAGCACGGCGGGTTCCGCCACGGCGCCGACGTGCAGATCGAGTGGGTCGCGTCCGACGACCTCGGCGGGTCGGCGACGGAGGCCGCCCTCGCCGACATGGACGGCATCCTGATCCCGGGCGGGTTCGGCGTGCGCGGCGTCGAGGGCAAGGTGGCCGCGATCCGGTACGCGCGCGAGCACGGTGTCCCGTTCCTCGGCATCTGCCTCGGCCTGCAGTGCGCCGTCATCGAGTTCGCCCGCAACGTGTGCGGCCTCGTGGGCGCCAACTCCAGCGAGTTCGAGCCGGCGACGCCGCACGCGGTGATCGATCTGCTGCCCGAGCAGAAGAACGTGACCGACCTCGGCGCCAGCATGCGGCTGGGATCGTGGCCGGCGCACCTGGTCCCCGGCACGCCGCGCCGCCGCCGCGTACGGCGAGGAGGTCGTGTACGAGCGGCACCGCCACCGCTGGGAGGTCAACCCCGCGTACCACCAGGCGCTGCAGGAGGGCGGCCTCGTGTTCTCCGGCATGGACAAGGCCGGCCGGCTCGTCGAGATCATCGAGCTGCCCGGCCATCCGTTCTTCGTCGCCTCGCAGTTCCACCCGGAGCTCAAGAGCCGGCCCACGAACCCGCACCCGTTGTTCCGCGACTTCGTCGGCGCCGCGCAGGCGTTCGCCCACGCGCGAACGCAGGTCGCGCCGTCGCGGGTCGTGGCGGCGAGCTAGCGCCCCGCCGGACGCATGCAGCCGGACTCGGCCACCACCGCGTACCGCGGGTCGTTCCTGTCGGTGGACGTGGAGACGTGGCCCGGCCTCGGGCCCCAGGAGATCGTGCGACACCGCGGCGCCGCCGGCGTGCTGCCCGTCCTGCCCTCGGGCGAGGTCCTGCTCGTCCGACAGCTCCGGCCGGCGATCCGCGACGTCGCTGACGGAGATCCCGGCCGGCATCCTCGACGTCGAGGGCGAGGACGCGCTCACGTGCGCGGCGCGCGAGTTGTTCGAGGAGACCGGCCACCGCCACGACGCCATCGAGTTCCTGGGCGGCTACTACAGCTCGGCCGGGTTCACCGACGAGTACGTGCACCTGTTCGTCGCGCGCGCGCGCCCCGAGCCCGAGGCTCCGCCGGAGGACGGCATCACGCTGGTGCGCCAGCCGATGGAGCGGCTGGCGGCGGCCGCGCGCGCCGGCCGGGTCCGCGACGCGAAGACCGCGCTCGCGGTGCTGCTGGCGTCGGGCCGCGCGCTCCCGTAGATCGGCCGGCCCGCCGCGTCCGGGGCGTCCCGGGGTAGGCTTCCGGGCGGAGCGAGAGAAGCGGGCGCGGCGTGATCGTCGGTATCCCGAAGGAAGTCAAGGACAGCGAGTACCGCGTGGCCGCCACGCCCGAGGGGGTGGCGGAGCTCGTCGCCGCCGGCCATCGGGTGGTCGTCGCAGAGCACCGCCGGCGAGGGCTCGGCGCTGCCGGACGGACAGTTCACCGCCGCCGGCGCCGACATCGTGCCGGATGCGGACGCCGTCTTCGCGCAGGCCGACATGATCGTGAAGGTGAAGGAGCCGCAGCCGCAGGAGTACGAGCGCTTCCGGCCGGGGCAGCTCCTGTTCACGTACCTGCACCTGGCCGCCGACGAGGCCCTCACGCGCTTCCTCGCCGAGCGCGAGGTCGCCGCCGTCGCGTACGAGACCGTGCAGACACCCGACGGCCGGCTGCCGCTGCTGGCGCCGATGAGCGAGATCGCCGGCCGGATGGCACCGCACGCCGGCGCGTCCAACCTCGAGCGGCCGAAGGGCGGGCGCGGCGTGCTGATGGGCGGCGCGGCCGGCGTCGCGCCGGCGCGCGTCCTGGTCCTCGGCGCCGGCATGGCCGGCACGAACGCCGCCTGGATCGCCGCCGGCATGGAGGCGGAGGTGACGATCGTCGACAAGAACGTCGAGCGGCTGCGCTTCGTCGACCAGATCCAGCGCGGACGCATCCAGACGGTCGCGTCGTCGGGCCTCGCGATCGAGCGGCTCGTGCTGGAGGCCGACCTCGTCGTCGGCGCGGTGCTGGTGCCGGGCGCGAAGGCGCCGCACCTGGTCAGCGAGGACCTCGTGTCGCGGATGCAGCCCGGCGCGGTGCTCGTCGACATCTCGATCGACCAGGGCGGGTGCTTCGAGACCTCCCACGTCACCACGCACTCCGACCCCACGTACGTGCTGCACGGCGTCGTCCACTACTGCGTCGGCAACATGCCGGGCGCCGTGCCGCGCACCTCCACGTACGCGCTCACGAACGTCACCCTGCCGCACGTGCTCGAGATCGCGACGCTCGGCCTCGAGGGCGCCGTGCGCGCCGATCCGGCGCTCGCCCTCGGCGTCAACGTCTACCGCGGACGCATCACGAACGCCGGCGTCGCGGAGGCGCACGGGCTCGAGGCGACGCCGCTGCACGACCTGGTCGACGGGCTCGGATGACCGAGGGGCCGGCGGCCGCCGCGGACGCGCTGCGCACCGACGCCGAGCGGTTCCTCGACCACCTCACCGTCGAACGGGGCCTGTCGACGAACACCGTGCAGGCCTACCGCCGCGATCTCCGCCGGTACCTCGCCTTCCTCGGTTCGTGGGGCATCCGCGACGTCCCCGGCGTCACCGACGAGGCCGTCGGCGCCTACGTGGTGCAGCTCACGTCCTCGACGCACGACGACGGCGCGCTGTACCGGCCGGCGTCCGTCGCGCGGATGCTGTCGGCCGTGCGGACCTTCCATCGGTTCGAGCTGCGCGAGGGTGTGCACCGATCACGACCCGACGGTCGGCATCGTGCCGCCGAAGCTGCCGCGATCCCTGCCGAGGCCGCTGTCGGTGGACGAGGTCGGCCCGCCTCATCGATGCGCCGCCCGCGGGCGACGCCGTCGGACTGCGGGACCGCGCGATCCTCGAGCTGCTGTACGGGGCGGGGCTGCGCATCTCCGAGCTCACCGGCCTCGACGTCGACGACGTCGAGCTCGAGGACGGCAGCGTGCGCGTCCTCGGCAAGGGCGGGAAGGAGCGCGACGTGCCGGTCGGGCGCTACGCGCGCGAGGCGGTGTCCGCCTACCTCACCCGCGCGCGGCCGGGGTTCGCCACCGTCGCGCAGCCGGGCCGCCCTGTTCCTGAACCAGCGCGGCGGGCGGCTGACGCGACAGGGGGTCTCGCTGCTGCTCGCGCGGCACGTCCGCGCGGCCGGCATCCGGCGCCGCGTGACGCCCCACACCCTGCGACACTCGTTCGCGACGCATCTGCTGGAGGGGGGCGCGGACGTGCGGGTCGTGCAGGAGCTGCTGGGCCACGCGAGCGTCGCCACCACCCAGATCTACACGCTCGTGACGAAGGAGCACCTGCGCGAGGTCTACTTCACCTCGCACCCGCGGGCGCGGCGGGCGCCCGGCTCATGAGCGAGGCCCTCGTCCCGCGCGTGCTCGTCGTCGTGTGCGACTCGTGGGGCGTCGGCGACGCGCCCGACGCCGCCGCCTACGGCGACGAGGGCTCCGATACGCTCGCGCACACCGCGCACGCCGTCGGTGGGCTGACGGCGCCCAACCTCGGGGCGCTCGGCCTCGGGATGCTGACGTCGATCGAGGGCGTGGCACCGGCGGCGCCGAGCCCGGGACGGGCCACGGGCGCGCGACCGAGGTGAGCGCCGGCAAGGACACGACGACCGGGCACTGGGAGATGATGGGCATCCGCCTGGATCGCCCGTTCCCGGTGTACCCCAACGGGTTCCCGCCGGAGGTGATCGAGCCGTTCGAGGCGGCGATCGGCCGCGAGATCCTCGGCAACGTGCCGGCCAGCGGCACGGAGATCATCGCCGAGCTGGGGGAGGAGCACCTTCGCACCGGGCAGGCCGATCGTCTACACGAGCGGCGATTCGGTGTTCCAGATCGCCACGCACAAGCGCGTCGTGCCGCTGCAGACGCTGTACGAGTGGTGCCGGGTCGCGCGGCGGCTCCTCACCGGCGAGCACGAGGTCGGCCGCGTGATCGCGCGTCCGTTCGAGGGGGAGCCGGGCGCGTTCGTGCGCAGCCCCGAGCGCCGCGACTTCTCCGTGCCGCCGCCGGGCCCGACGGTGCTCGACCACCTGACCGGCGCCGGTGTCGCCGTCCTCGGCGTCGGCAAGATCCAGGACATCTTCTCCGGACAGGGCATCACCGAGGCGCGCTACAGCGACTCGAACGACCACGGCGTGGACCTCACGCTCGACTACCTGCGGCGGCCGGGGCCCGCGTTCGTGTTCACGAACCTGGTCGACTTCGACTCGAAGTACGGGCACCGCAACGACCCCGCCGGCTACGCGGCCGCGATCGAGGCGTTCGACCGGCGCCTGCCCGAGCTGGTCGCGGCCCTCGGCGGCGGTGTCCTGCTCATCACCGGCGACCACGGGTGCGACCCGACGACGGAGCCGACCGACCACTCGCGGGAGCGCACGCCGCTGCTGGCGGCCGGGCTGCCGGGAGGCCCGGCCGAGATCGGGACCCGCGGGTCGTTCGGGGACCTCGGCGCCACCGTCGCCGATCTCCTGGGGGTCGAGGTCGAGGGTCTCCTCGGCCGGAGCTTCGCGAACGAGCTGGGGCTGAGCCGGCCGTGACGCGGTGTGCGGCGTCGTCGTCCGGTCGAGGTCGAGGGTTGCCGTGAGCTCACGACGACGATCGGCGTCCGACGGACCCTCGACCTGCACCCCACCCCGGGGCCATGGCGAGCGGGCAGCCTTCCCGGAGGGTCGCGGTGACGGCGACCGATCCCCGCGCGATCGTCGCCGCCAAGCGCGACGGCGGGACCCTGGCTCCCGCTGAGGTTCGGGCCTTCGTCGAGGGCTACACGCGGGGCGACATCGGCGACCCGCTCGCCGCCGCCTTCCTCATGGCCTGCTTCGTCCGGGGCCTCGACGCGGAGGAGACCCTCGAGCTCACGCGAGTCGATGGTGGACTCCGGCGACACCGTCGACCTGTCGGGACTGCCCGCGCCCAGCGTCGACAAGCACTCGACCGGCGGCGTCGCCGACGGGGTGACGCTCGTGTTCGCGCCGCTCGGCGCCGCGCTCGGCCTCGCGGTCGCGAAGCTGTCCGGGCGCGGCCTCGGCCACACCGGCGGCACGCTCGACAAGCTCGAGTCGATCCCGGGCCTGCGCACCGACCTCGAGCCGGGGGAGCTCCGCGCGCAGGTCGAGCGGATCGGCTGCGCCGTCGCCGCGCAGTCGGCGAACCTCGTGCCGGCCGACGGCAAGCTGTACGCCCTGCGCGACGCCACCGCGACGATCGAGTCGATCCCGCTGATCGCGGCGAGCGTGATGTCGAAGAAGCTCGCCGTCACGACCGACCTCATCGTCCTCGACGTGAAGGCGGGCTCCGGCGCGTTCATGAAGACGCCGGAGGCGGCCGAGGAGCTGGCCCGGGCGTGCCTCGCGCTGGCGGCCGGGTGGGGTCGGGCGTGCATCGCGCACGTCACCGACATGTCGCAGCCGCTCGGCGACGCGATCGGCAACGCCCTCGACGTCGCCGAGGCGGTCCACCTGCTCCGCGGGGAGGTCCGCGGGCGGCTGCGCGACCTCACGGTCCGGCTGGCCGGCGACGCCGCTGGCCCGGCTCGAGGGCATCGAGGCCGCCGTCGCGATCGAACGTGCGGAGCGCGCGATCGACGACGGGACGGCGCTCGAACGCTTCCGCCGGATGGTCGAGGCGCAGGGCGGCGATCCCCGCGTCGCCGACGACCCGCGAGGCCGTGCTGCCCCGCGCGCCCGTGATCGAGCCGATCGAGTCCGACCGGACCGGCACGCTCGCGGCCGTCGACGCCGAGGCGATCGGACGGGCGAGCGCAGCGCTCGGCGCCGGCCGCTTCCGCAAGGGCGACCCGATCGACCCCGCGGTCGGTATCGTGTGCACGCCGAAGATCGGCGACCGCCTGGAGGCGGGCGAGCGGATCGGCGCCGTCGCACGCGCGCACCCCCGAGGCCGCGCGCGAGGCCGCCGCCGCGGTGCTGGGGGCGTTCACGCTCGTGGACGGGCCGGTGGCGCCGCCGCCGCTCGTGTACGCGGACCTGGGGTAGGGGAGAGGATGCTCGGAGTCTTCACGTCGATCGCCCGCGATACGCCGTCTACCTCCGCGTCTCGCTCGTGATCGGCATGACCGCGCGCGAGTACGCGCGCGCGTTCGTGACCGCGAAGCTCGGCGACCCGACGCCGCGCCTGTGGGGACGGCTGACGCCTGAACCCCAAGCAATGGTTCGACCCGTTCGGCAGCGGCATCCTGCCGGTGCTGATCCTGATCCTGTGGGCCTCGGTCCGCGCCTTCCGGCCGCCGCCGATCGCCTACGCGAAGCCGGCCGCCCTCGACCCGAACTACCTGCGTCATGCGAGACCGCGACGTCGCTGATCGCCTCGCTCGCCGGCCCGTGGCGAACCTCGTCCTCGGCTCTTGGCGGCCCTCGTCCGGCAGATCGGCCTCCGCGCTCGAGGCCGTCGTCGTCGTGAACGCCTTCGTGTTCACGAACATCTCGCTGTTCGTCTTCCATCTCATGCCGATCCCGGGCCTCGACGGGGCGCGCATCCTCGCGCGCTTCCTGCCGATCCGGGCCCGCACCGTGTACACGAACCTCGACCAGTACCTGGTGCTGTTCATCCTCGCGGTCGTGTTCCTGCTGCCGGCGCCGGCTCCTCGCGCATCGTCGACGCGCTCACGAACACCGTCTGCGGCATCGTGGCCGGCGGTCCCTGCCGGGCCTGACCCCTCGAGAGGCTCCCGGTCCGCGGGGAGGCCCGCGCTATCATCCCGGCATCGTGACCCCAGCCGCCGGATCGTCCGCGCCCGCCGTCGAGCGCGCCGCGCGCGTGCTCACCGGGTTCCGCCCCACCGGACCGCTGCACCTCGGGCACTGGGCCGGCAACGTGGAGAACCTCCTTCGGCTGCAGGACGAGCGCGACACCTTCGTGTTCATCGCCGACTGGCACATGCTGACCACGCACTACGACCGCACCGACGAGCTGCCGGGCTTCACGCGCGACATCGCGCTCGACCTGCTCGCCGCCGGCCTCGATCCGGCGAAGGTCACCTTCTACCGCCAGTCGGACTTCCCGGAGGTCGCCGAGATGGCGCTGCTGCTCGGGATGGTCACGCCGCTCGGGTGGCTCGAGCGCGTGCCGAGCTACAAGGAGCGGCTGCGCGACATGACCGAGCGCGAGGCGTCCAACTTCGGCCTGCTCGGCTACCCGGTCCTGCAGACCGTCGACATCACGATCGTGCGCGGGCAGCTGGTGCCGGTCGGCGAGGACCAGGTCGCGCACCTCGAGCTGTCGCGCGAGATCGTCCGCCGCTTCAACCGCCTGTACGGCGACGTGCTCGTCGAGCCGCAGGCGCTGCTGTCGGAGGCGTCGCTGATCCCCGGCTCCGACGGGCGGAAGATGTCGAAGAGCTTCGACAACGCGATCGGGATCCGCGACGAGCCCGACGAGATCCGCGCGAAGGTCCGGACGTTCGTCACCGATCCGCAGAAGGTGCGCATGGGCGATCCGGGTCGCCCGGAGATCTGCCCGGTCTTCGCGTTGCACAAGACGTACTCGCCCGACATCGTGGACTGGACCCAGGAGCACTGCCGCATCGGCGATCTGGGGTGCGTCGACTGCAAGACGAACCTCGCCGACCACCTGATCGAGTACTTCCGCCCGTTCCGCGAGCGGCGAGCCGAGCTCGCCGCCGACCCCGGCTACGTGGAGAAGACGCTCGCCGAGGGCGCCGACAAGGCCCGCCCGATCATGCAGGAGACGCTGGCGGCGGTGCGGGCCGCCATGCACTTCGCATGAGCGAGCAGGCCGGGGGGTTCGCGGTCGAGCTGCCGGTCGTACTCCGGCCCGTTCCGCCTGCTCGCCGACCTGATCCTCGAGCAGAAGGTCGACGTGTGCGACGTGCCGGTCGCCTCGGTGACCGACGCCTTCCTCGCCGCCACGAAGGAGGCCGACCACTGGAGCCTCGAGGAGGCCACCTGGTTCCTCGCGGTGTGCGCGGCGCTGCTGGAGATGAAGGTGGGCCGCCTGATGCCGCGCCACGAGACCGCGGACGAGGAGGACCTCCTCGGTGGGTCGCCCGACCTCGCGTACGCCCGCTCGCTGGAGCTCGCCGCGTTCCGGCGCGTGTCGCTCGAGCTCACGCGCCGCCTGGAGATCGAGGCCGGCTACTTCGCTCGCGACGTCGGCCCCGGCCCGGAGTTCTCCCACCTGTACCCGGACGTCGTCGCGACCCTGAAGCCACAGGACCTCGCCACCCTGGCGGCGATGCTGCTGCGGCCGCCGCCCGTCCTCGACCTGTCGCACGTGACGCCGATCCGCTTCACCGTCGCCGAGCAGATGTCGGCGGTGCAGGAGCGGATGTCGGTCCTCGGGCGGGCCGCGTCGTTCCGCCAGCTCGTCGAGGACTGCGAGGACCGGATCCACGTGGTGGTCCGGTTCCTCGCGCTGCTGGAGCTGTACCGTGACGGCAGGGTCGAGCTGTCGCAGGGCCCGACGTTCGGCGAGATCGAGATCGAATGGCGGGGGTGATCCACGAGTGGGCCGAGAGCGGGAGGAGACCATGACGGACACCGCAGAGGACCTCCGGGCGCTGCGCGCGCTCGAGGCGCTGTTCTTCGTGTCCGACGAGCCGCTCACGACCGCCGTGCTGGCCGCCGCGCTCGAGGTCGACCGCCGCACGGTCGACGATCTGTGCGCCGCCCTCCAGACGCGCCTCGAGGAGCGCGGCTCCGGGCCTCGTGTTGCGCGACATCGCCGGCGGATGGCGCCTGTACTCGCACCCCGACACCGCGGAGATCGTCGAGCAGTTCGTCCTGTCGTCCCGGCAGGCCCGCCTGACGAAGGCGGCGCTGGAGACGCTCGCCATCGTCGCGTACAAGCAGCCCGTCACGCGCCACCAGATCTCCGCGATCCGCGGCGTGAACTCCGACGGCGTGATCCGCGCGCTGCAGGACCGCGGCCTCGTCGTGGAGACCGGCCGCGAGGAGGGTCCCGGCCGCCCGATGCTGTACGGCACCTCGCCGGAGTTCCTCGAGCGCCTGGGCCTGCCGTCCCTGGCCGCGCTGCCGTCCCTCGCGCCGCTGCTGGGCGCCGACGCCGCCGAGGACGACGCGGCCGACGCGATCGCCGACGCGGATCCGGCGGACGACGCCGGCCCGGAGGTCGCCGAGGACGACGGGGTGGAGATCATGGCCGACATGGTCGACGGTCCCGCGTCCGAGCCGACGGAGTAGCTCGCGGTGGCGGAGGAGCGCCTCCAGCGCGCCCTCGCCCGCGCCGGCCACGGGTCCCGGCGCTCCAGCGAGGAGCTGATCGCGGCGGGCCGCGTCACCGTCAACGGGACCGTGGCGACGCTCGGCGACAAGGTCGACACCGCTCGCGACGTCGTCACCGTCGACGGCGTCACCCTGAACCTCGACCCGAGCATGAGGTACTACGCGCTGCACAAGCCGGCCGGCGTCGTGACGACGATGTCGGACCCGCAGGGGCGCGAGGACCTCCGCGGGCTACCTGCCCGGCGACGGCCCCCGTGTCTTCCCCGTCGGTCGTCTCGACCGGGACACGGAGGGGCTGCTGGTGCTCACGAACGACGGCGAGCTCGCGAACCGGCTGATGCATCCGAGCTTCGGCGTGGAGAAGGAGTACCTGGCCGAGGTGGAGGGAACCCCGACCGACCGGCAGCTCGAACCGCGTCCGCCGGGGCGTCGACCTCGAGGACGGACCGGCGCACGCGGTCGCCGCTCGCGTGGTGGCCGCGTCGGGGGACCGGGGCGCCGTGCGCATCGTGATGGCGGAGGGCCGCAAGCGCGAGGTCCGGCGGCTCCTGGCGGCGGTGGGCCTGCCGGTCACGCGCCTCGTCCGTCTGCGGATCGGTCCGGTCGTGCTGGGGACGATGGCGCCGGGCACCCTGCGCGAGCTGGAGCCCGACGAGGTGCGCGGGCTCTCGGAGGCCGCGGGCGCCGGACCCGGCCTGTAGCCTGTCGGCGGCGCGGGGGCGGACCCCGCTCGAGGAGATGCCGCAGATGAGGGTTCGTGCCGCCCGTGGGGCCATCGTGGTCGCGTCCGACGACGCCCCCACGCTGCTGGAGGCGACCGGGCGCCTGCTGGGGGAGATGCTCGCCCGCAACCGGATCGAGACCGAGGACCTCGTCAGCATCCTGTTCACGGCCACCGACGACCTCCGGTCCGCCTTCCCGGCGGAGGCGGCCCGGCGGATGGGCCTGGGCCTCGTGCCGCTGATGTGCGCGCGCGAGATCCCGGTGACGGGGTCGATGCCGCGCGTGATCCGGATCCTGCTGCACTTCCACTCCGAGGCGGCGCTCGCCGACGTGGCGCACGTGTACCTCGACGGCGCGGAGACCCTGCGCGATGACCTCGACTAGGGTCGCCGTCGTCGGCACCGGCCTCGTCGGCACGTCGATCGCGATGGCGGCCGTGCGCGCCGGCGACGAGGCGTCCGGGTGGGACCTGGACCCGGCCGCAGCGGCGCGCGCCGCCGAGCGGGGTGGGTTCGCCGCCGCCGGCAGCCTGCCCGAGGCCGTCCACGGTGCCGACATCGTCGTCGTGGCGACGCCGATCGCGACGCTCGCTGCGGTGGTGGCCGAGGCCCTCGAGGCCGCGCCGGGCGCCGTCGTCACGGACGCCGGCAGCGTCAAGGCCCCGGTCGTCGCCGAGGTGACCCGGCTGGCGCCCGGACTCGCCTCGCGATTCGTCGGCGGCCATCCGATGGGCGGCTCCGAGCGCTCCGGCCCCGACCACGCCTCCGCCTCGGTCGTCGACGACATCGTGTGGGTGCTGACGCCCGGAGCCGGCACCGACCCGGGGGCCGTCGACCGCCTCGAGGCCTGGGTGCGTTCGATCGGCGCGCGTCCCGTCCGGATGGACGCCGCCCGGCACGACCGGCTGGTCGGGTTCGTGAGCCACCTGCCGCAGGTGGCGTCGACGGCCCTGATGGGCCTCGTCGCCGACGAGGAGGCCGACGAGCCCGAGATCCTGCTGCTGGCCGCCGGCGGCTTCCGCGACCTCACCCGGCTGGCGTCCTCGAACCCCGGCCTGTGGAGCGAGATCCTGCTGACGAACCGCGAGGCGATCGTCGACGCCATCGACCTGTACGTCGCGCGGCTCACCCGGCTGCGAGACCTGATCGGCGGCGAGGCCGCCGAGGAGGTGCGGGCGGCGTTCGCGGCGGCGAAGGCGGCCCGCCTCACCCTGGCCGCGAAGCCGCAGGTCCGCTCCGGCGTCGCCGTGATCCAGGTGCCGATCCCGGACCGGCCCGGCGCGCTGGCACAGCTCACCGCCGCGCTGGGGGAGAGCGGCGTGAACATCGAGGACCTCCAGATCGTGCACTCCCACGAGGGCGGCCGAGGGACGGTGCACCTCACGGTCGCCGCGACGGCGGCCGACGTGGCCGCCACCACCCTGGCCGCCTCCGACTTCGATCCCACGAGGCTCGCGTGAGCTCCCTCGAGGTCGCCCCCGGCGGCCGCCTGGCCGGCACCGTCCGCGTGCCGGGCGACAAGTCGATCGCGCACCGGTGGCTGATCCTCGCGGCGACGGCGCGCGGCCGCTCCCGTCTGGTCGAGGTTCCACCCTCCCTCGACGTCCGATCGACGGCCGCCTGCCTCGCGACCCTGTACCCCTCCGCTCGAGCTTCACTCGAGGGTTGGTCCCGGAACGATGCCGCGCCAGCCGAGGGTCACGGTTCCACGTGGAACCGAGGGGTGCTCGGATGGGTCGATACGCCCCTTGAGGTCGAGGGTGAGGGCCGCCGCGCCGCCGTGCAGCCCGACGCCGATCTCGACTGCGGGAACTCGGGGACGTCGATGCGGCTGCTCGACCGGATCTGCTCGCCGGTCTCCCGATCCGCGCGACCCTCACCGGCGATCCGAGCCTGCGATCGAGGCCGATGGAGCGCGTGGCCGTGCCGCTGCGGGAGATGGGCGCCGACGTGCGCGACGACGGACGGACACGCCCCCGTCGAGGTCGAGGGCGGCGACGCTCCGCGGCATCCACTACCTGACGCCGGTCCCCAGCGCGCAGGTGAAGAGCGCGGTGCTGCTGGCCGGCCTCGGGGCCGAAGGGGAGACCGTCCTCGAGGAGCCGGCGCCGACGCGCGATCACACCGAGCGAGCGCTGGCGGCGCTCGGCGCGCCGGTCGAGGCCGCGCCGGGCCGCGTCTCGCTCCGCGCCTTCCAGCACGAGGGCCTCACCGGGACGGTGCCGGGCGATCCGTCCTCGGCCGCCTTCCTCGTGGCGGCGGCCGCGCTCAGCGGCTCGGAGCTCACGATCACCGACGTGGGGCTGAACCCGACGCGGACCCGGTTCCTCGATGTGATGTCGCGGATGGGCGTGCGCACCCGGCAGCGCATCGAGCGTGAGGAGGTGGGCGAGCCGGTCGGCGAGCTGTTCGTCGAGGCCTGCGAGGGCCTCGTCGGCACGCGCGTGGAACCGGCGGAGCTGCCGCTCGTCATCGACGAGGTGCCGGTGCTGGCGGCGCTGGCGGCCCACGCGGCGGGGGAGTCGTGGTTCCTCGGCGCGTCCGAGCTGCGGGTGAAGGAGAGCGACCGCGTGGCGGCGATCGCCGGCGGGCTGCGCTCGCTCGGCGGGCACGCGGGCGACGAGGGCTCGGACCTCGTCGTGGCGGGCGGTGGCCTCGAGGGCGGCCGCGCCGGCTCCGGCGGGGACCACCGGATGGCGATGGCGCTCACCGTCGCCGCCCTCGGCGCCGAGGGGCCGTCCGTCGTCGAGGGCATCGAGGCGGCCGAGGTCTCCTTCCCCGGCTTCGCGGCGCTGCTGCGCGCGCTCGGCGCCCGGGTCGAGGAGCGATGAGCGCCGCCGAGGGTCGTCGCGATCGACGGCGCCGCCGGCAGCGGCAAGAGCACGCTGGCCCGCCGGCTCGCGCGCGAGCTCGACCTGCCGTACGTGAACACCGGCCTGATGTACCGGGCGCTGACGCGCGCGGCCCTCGACCTCGACGTGGACCTCGACGACGAGGACGCCCTCGCGGAGCTCACGCGAGGGTTGAGGGTACGGCTGACCGAGGGCGCCCACCCCGAGCTCGAGGTCGAGGGATACGGCCCGGACGACCTGCACACGGACGAGGTCGACGCCGCCGTCTCGAGGGCCTCGAGGCACCCGAAGGTGCGCGAGCTGATGCGGGAGGCGCAGCGCGCCCTCGGCGCCGGCGGCGCCGTGATGGAGGGACGCGACATCGGCACCGTCGTGTTCCCGGACGCCCCGGTGAAGCTCTTCCTGTCGGCCGACCCGGTCGAGCGCGTCGCCCGGCGCGTCGCAGGAGCGTGCCGGCGCCGACGTCGCCGAGCGGCTGCGCGCACGGGACGCCCGCGACGCGCGCGTGAATCCGCACGAGCCGGCCGCCGACGCGGTCACGATCGACACGACCGGCGCGACGCCGGACGCGACCCTCGAGGCCGCCCTGAAGATCGTGCGGTCGCGGCTGTGACCGAGCGCATGCCGCGCGTCGCCGTCGTCGGCCGCCAGAACGTGGGCAAGTCCACGCTCGTGAACCGGCTGTTCGGACGGCAGGAGGCCATCTCGCACCCGGCGCCGGGCGTCACGCGCGACCGCATCGAGGTCGAGGCCGTCGTGGCGCGGCCGACGGTTCGGCCTCGTCGACACGGGCGGCTACCTGCACGGCGCCACCGGCGTCGAGGCCCTCGTGGCCGGCCAGGCCGACCGCGCCGCCGCCGAGGCCGACGTGATCCTGCTCGTCGTCGACGCGCAGGCCGGCGTCGCCGAGGAGGACGCGCAGCTCGCCCGCCGCCTGCGGCGCTCGTCGGTGCCGGTCCTCGTCGTCGCCAACAAGGTGGACTCCGACCTCGAGGAGGCCGACGTCGCCGCGTTCCAACGGCTGGGGCTCGGCGAGCCGTTCGGCGTGTCGGCCCTGCACGGACGCTCGACCGGCGACCTCCTCGACCGGCTCGTCGCGCTGCTGCCGGAGCTGCCGCCCGACGAGGAGGCCGCGGCCGAGCCGCGGTTCGCGATCGTGGGCCGGCCGAACGTGGGCAAGTCGAGCCTGTTCAACCGGCTCGTGGGTTCGGAGCGCAGCGTCGTGTTCGAGGAGGCGGGCACCACGCGTGACGCCGTCGACGCGGTCGTCACGTGGCCGTCGGGGCCGGTGCGGTTCGTCGACACGGCCGGCATGCGCCGCGCCGTCCGCATCCAGGGCGTCGAGTACTACAGCTTCGTGCGCGCGAGCAAGGCGATCGAGCGCGCCGACGTGGCGGTCGTCGTGTTCGACGCCGTCGAGGGGTTCACGGTCGAGGACAAGAAGATCGCCGTGCGCGCGCTCGAGGCCGGCCGCGCCCTGCAGCTCGTCGCCAACAAGTGGGACCTGGTCGAGGAGAAGGACCGCACGTACAAGCGGCTGAACGAGGAGGCCGAGGTCTTCGCCGCCGCGACGGTCGTGCGGACCTCGGCGCTGCGCGGCACGGGCGTGCCGCGGCTGCCCGGCGTGTTGACCGGCCTCCACCAGAGGTGGAACCTGAGGGTGCCGACCGCGAAGGTGAACGAGGTGATCCAGCGCGCCGTCGCCGAGCGCCCGGGCCCGCGGTCGACCGGCAAGGTGCACTACGCGACCCAGGTCTCGGCCGGGCCGCCGACGTTCGTCCTGTTCGGGGTCGAGCAGCCCCCGGCCGGCTACCGCCGGTACCTCGAGAACCGGCTGCGGCGGACCTTCGGCTTCGAGGGCGTCCCGCTCAACATGCAGTTCCGGCCTCGCCGCCGGACGCCCCGCGCGGACGCGTGAGCGCGCAGGCGCCGACGCACGCGCCGGCCGATACACTGGGCGCCATCGGGCCGTGGCGCAGCTTGGTTAGCGCGTCTGTCTGGGGGACAGAAGGTCGCCGGTTCGAATCCGGCCGGCCCGACCGATGAACAGCACCGGAGGCCGAGAGCCGGCGTCGTCGGCCATCCTGACCATCCCGAACCTCGTGTCGTTCCTGCGCATCCTGCTGATCCCGGTGTTCGTGGCGCCTGATCGTGCACGAGGGGACCGAGATGGCCGGGATGCTGCTGTTCGCCGGCGTCGCCGCCACGGACTGGGTGGACGGGTACGTGGCGCGCCGCACGAACCAGGTCTCGGAGCTCGGCAAGATCCTGGACCCGGTCGCCGACCGGCTGGCGGTCGGAGCGGGCCTCATCGCCGTCATGGTGCGCGGCGCCCTGCCCCTGTGGGCGGGCCTCGCGGTCCTCGTGCGCGACGTCGCCGTGCTGGTGGTCGGCGCGGCGCTCCTGGCGGGCCGCGGCATCCGCATCGACGTCCGGTTCCTCGGCAAGAGCGCGACCGCGATCCTCATGATCGCCATCATCTGCATCGCCTGGGGCAACTTCGATCTGCCGCTCGCGGGGTTCTTCCTCGCCGTCGGCTGGGTGCTGTTCGGGGTCGGCATCGTGGAGTCCTACCTGGCCGCCTCGTGGTACCTCGGGCGACATCCTGCGGGCCCGCGCGGCCACCGGACCGCCGTCCCCCGGTTGACGCCGGCGCTCGGAGGTGGGTTCATCGCAGGCATCGACACGCACCGGTGTCGCCGACCGAGGAGGGACCGTGGAGTACCCGGAGGACGTCCGCTACACCCGCCAGCACGAATGGGCCCGCCTCGAGGACGGGCGCGTCCGCGTCGGCATCACCGACTACGCGCAGGACGCGCTCGGCGACGTCGTGTACGTCGACCTCCCGGAGTCCGGCACGAGCCTCACCGCCGATCAACCGTTCGGCGAGGTGGAGTCGACCAAGTCCGTCTCCGACGTCTTCGCGCCGATCGGCGGCACCGTGATCGGCCGCAACGCGCTGCTCGAGGAGCACCCCGAACTCGTCAACGAACAGCCGTACGGCGACGGATGGCTGCTGGTCGTCGAGCCGGCCGATCCCGCTGCGCTGGAGGGATTGATGGACGCCGAGGCCTACCAGGCGTTCCTGCAGGAGCCCGGCGCCTGACCCAGAGTATCTGGGCTGCAATCGGTCTGCGCGTTATCGGCCCAACCCTGAACCCTCGATGTGCCTCGAGGAGCACATGAGACCCACCCTCGTCGAGGGTTGAGGGCACCCCCGACCCCCGGTTGAACGTGCGTGCGTGCTGCGATACCGTGCACCAGGCGTCGATGGTCGAGGGTCGGTCCCGACCCCCAGGCTCGTGTCGAGACCGTGTGTGAGGGAGACCTGAGGTTGTTCTGTACCCGCTGTGGACATCCGAACCGGGACGACGCGCGGTTCTGCGCGAAGTGCGGAGCTCCACTCCAGTCCGACACCACCGTGAGCCTCACGCCGGTCGAACCCGAAGATGAAGGGTCCGACGAGTTCCCGTTCCCGCACGACGAACTCGAGCCCGGACAGGCGCTGTTGCTCGTGAAGCGCGGCCCCAACGCGGGATCCACGTTCCTGATCGATCAGGACCAGACCTCGCTCGGGCGCGACACGGAGTCCGACATCTTCCTCGACGACATCACCGTCTCTCGGACCCACGCGAGCATCGAGCGCCGGGATCAGGCCTTCTTCGTGAAGGACCTCGGCAGCCTGAACGGCATCTACGTGAACGGCGAGGCCGTCGAGGAGACGAAGCTCGCGCGCGGCGACGAGGTCCAGATCGGCAAGTTCAAGCTCGTGTTCTTCTCGGCAGGGGAGTGAGGCAGACATGGCGACGCGCAACTACCAGTCGATCGGCGAGGTCCTCGTCGCGGTGAAGACCGAGTTCCCCGACATCACGATCTCCAAGATCCGCTTCCTGGAGGCCGAGGGGCTGATCGAGCCGGAGCGCACGCCCTCGGGCTACCGCAAGTTCTACGCACAGGACCTCGACAAGCTGAAGTCGATCCTGCGCATGCAGCGCGACGAGTACCTCCCGCTGAAGGTCATCAAGGAGCGGCTGCTGAAGCAGGAGGCCGGCGAGGACGTGGAGCTCGACGCCGACGGGGAGCCCGTCGAGGCCGGCGCCGCCGAGGTCTCCGAGGAGATCGCCGACGCGCCGACCGGCCTGCAGATGTCGCTGGAGGAGATGTCGGCCGCCACCGGCATCGAGAAGGAGCGGATCAAGGACCTCGAGTCCTTCGGCATCGTGTGCTCGCACGGGCCCGAGTCGGCCATCTACTACGACGGCGACGACTACATCGTGCTCTCGATCGTGAAGGACTTCTTCCGGTACGGCGTCGAGCCCCGGCACCTGACCATGTACAAGCACTTCGAGGAGCGCGAGGCGGCCTTCTTCGAGACGATCGTGGCGCCCATGATGCGCCAGAAGAACCCCGACGCACGCAAGGCGGCCTCCCAGTCGCTCGCCGAGCTCTCGAAGATCTCGCGCAAGTTCAAGCAGGCGCTGCTGCGGACGAACATCCGCGACCACATCCAGAGCGCCTGAGGTGGCGTCGCCGCGCCTGCGCGCGACCGCGGTCGTCGTGGCGCTGCTGGCGGTGCCCCTCGCGTTCGGCGCCGCCAGCGCCGGGCCCGGCGGCACCCCGCCACCGACGCCGGTCCCGCCCAACGGCGAGCCCTCGCCCTTCGTCACCCATCTCGACACGCCCTCGCCCGCCACGGCGCGGCCGCACATCGAGACCGGCTCGGCGATCCTGGCCGACCTCGATTCGGGCCAGGTCCTGTTCCAGCAGACTCCCGATCAGCGCCGTCCGATCGCGAGCGTGACGAAGATCATGACGGCGCTGCTCGTCCTCGAGCGCGCGCGCCTGGACGACGTCGTGACGGTGCGTCCCGACGCCACCTACCCACCGGATCAGTACGGGCTGTCGGCGCTGGGCCTCGAGGCCGGGGAGCGGATCTCCGTGCGCGACCTCCTCTACGCGCTCCTGCTGCAGTCGGCGAACGACGCCGCCATCGCGCTCGCCGACCACGTGAGCGGCTCCGAGACGCGCTTCGAGGCCGCCATGAACGCGCGGGCCCGGCAGCTCGGCATGGACGACTCGCGGTTCCGCTCGCCGAACGGGCTCGACGACAGCGGGTACTCGACCGCGCACGACCTCGTGACGCTCACCCGCGCCGTCTACGCCACGCAGCCCGAGTTCGGCCGCATCGCCGCAACGAAGTTCCACGAGATCCCGTCACCGTCGGGCCCGCCGCGCGAGATCCAGAACCGCGACGTCCTGTTGTGGCTGTATCCCGGCGCGGTCGGGGTGAAGACCGGCTACACGGCGCGCGCGGGCTACTGCGTCGTGGCGGTGGCGCAGCGCGGCGGGCGTCGCCTGGTTGCCGTCGTCCTCGGCGCGCCGGGCGAGCCGTTCTCCGACGCGGCGACCCTGCTGAACTACGGCTTCGCCGGCTTCACGCAACAGCGGTTCGTCGAGCCGGGCGAGCAGGCCGGCACCGTCACGCTGCCCGGTGGCACGGTGTCGGTCGTCACCGGCTCCGGGCCTCGACGCCCTCGTGCCGACCGCCTCCATCGAGCGCGCGACGCGCACCGTCACGGCTCGAGCCCGGGGCGGCGTATCCGCCGGCGCCGGGGGAGCAGGTCGCCACGATGCAGGTGGCGATCCCCGGGCTGGTCCTCGGCCACGTCCCCCTGCTCGTCTCGGACGTGCCGCCACCGCCACCGCTGGGCGACGACGGCCCCTGGTGGGCGCGCGCGGCCGGGTCGGTCGTCGAGGCCGTCGGCGGCGTGCTGCGCTCCACGATCGGCTGACCTTCCGGCCGGAGCCGGGGAGTCCTGTCCCGCCCACCCGTCCTGCCCCACCCACCCGGGTCCAGATAGGATGCGTCTCCATGACGGAGGTCGCGAGCGTCCTGTTCGGGCGTCAGGACATCCGCCGCCGGGTCGACGACCTCGGGCGCGCGATCACCGCCGACTACGACGGCCGCGAGCCCGTGCTGATCTCCGTCCTGAAGGGCGGCACGATGTTCCTGGCCGACCTGTTCCGGAGCATCGAGCTGCCCGCTGCGCGTGGACTTCATGGCCATCTCCCGCTACGGGGACGCCGACGAGTCGTTCGGCCGCGTGCGGATCCTGATGGACATCGAGGGCGACCTCACCGGGCGCGACGTGCTGCTCGTGGAGGACATCGTCGACACGGGCCTCACCCTCAGCTACCTGCTCGGGACGCTGCGCGCCCGCGGCCCGGCCACGATCGAGGTCTGCACGCTGCTGGACAAGTCCGTGCGCCGGATCGCACCCGTCGACGTCCGCTACGCCGGCTTCGACTGTCCCGACCGCTTCGTCGTCGGCTACGGCCTCGACCACCACGAGCGCTACCGCAACCTCCGCGACATCTACGCGGTCGAGGACGTGACGGCGCTCGATCGGGATCCGGACGCGTTGGTGCCCCTGCTCGAGGAGGCCGCCGCCGGCTGACCCGGTCCGAGTTGCCGATGATCGCCGGCCGGGTCTACCCTCGCGTCGATGCCATGATCGAGATGGAGCTGGCCGGTGTTCGCGTCGAACTGCCGACGAATCAGCCCATCGTGCTGCTCAAGGAGCGCGACGGCGAGCGGTACCTGCCGATCTGGATCGGCGCGGCGGAGGCGGCGGCCATCGCGCTGTCGCTGCAGGGCGTCGTCACCCCCCGCCCCATGACCCACGACCTGCTGAAGAACATCCTCGACGAGATCTCGGTGCAGGTCTCCCGCGTCGTCGTCACCGAGCTTCGCGACTCCACCTTCTACGCGACGATCGATCTGCAGCGCAACGGCGACAGCTTCGAGATCTCGTCGCGACCCTCGGACGCGATCGCGCTCGCCGTGCGCCTGGCGACGCCGATCTTCGCGAGCGAGGAGGTCCTGAACGAGGCCTCGATCCTGATCCCCGGCGACGAGGACGAGGAGGTCGAGAAGTTCCGGGAGTTCCTCGACGAGATCACGCCGGAGGACTTCAAGGAGTAGGCGGCGGTGCTCAGCCGGATCGGGGATCGGAGCGGGCGGTCGAGCGTCCCCCTCGATCGCTCGCCCGCCCGCGTCCGTGGACGGCCTCCCTGCGCCTAGCCGTAGAAGAACAGCGTGACCCAGTCCCTGCCGTCGCGGACCACGACGCCCACCCCCACCTTGCGGAAGCGCTCGTCGAGGATGTTGCGGCGGTGCACCGGGCTGTCCATGAATGCCTGCTGCAGGATCGCGAGGTCGCCGGTGCTCGTCTCGCCGACGTTCTCGCCCCACTTGCTCCAGCGGACGCCTCGCAGGTAATAGTCCGCGGGGTCGCTGGTGTGGTAGAGCGAGCCGTCGCGTGCCATCGCCGCGCTGTGCTTGTGCGCCCGGGTCGTCCGCCCGGCGTCCAGGCGCAGGCGGTGGACGCCGTGATCCACGCGCGAGGCGTTCGTCAGGCGAAGCATCTCGCGCTCGAGGGAGGTGGCGGCATGGGCCGGCGTCTGCAGGAACCCCAGGAACAGCAGCGCGACGAGCAGGATCACCGATCCGGTGACCGCCCTGCGTGTGGCTGCGATCCGTCCCATTCGTCGCCGCTCCTTCGGAAGCCCGGCCGCCTGCATCCGCCTCGCGTGGTGAGGTCCGTCGGCTTTGCGTGCCCGCCGTATCCCGTCGGTTTGCCGTTCAGTCACCCGTTCCTGATATCGCATCGGCGTCGAGGCACGAGTTCCTTGAGCGGACCGGCGGAAGCCGGCCGGCCGTTGACAGGGGGAGGCGGCCCACCTAGGCTGCCGACACACATCGATGTAGTTACGGAGTTGTGATGAGCGAACAGGGTTTCCGCGTCCCCGAGGTCTGCCGGCTCGTCGGCATCAGCTACCGGCAGCTGGACTACTGGGCTCGAACCGAGCTCGTCACCCCGTCGATCCGGGACGCACACGGCTCCGGCACGCAGCGGCTGTACTCGTTCCAGGACCTCGTGACCCTGCGGGTCATCAAGAGCCTCCTCGATACCGGCATCGCGCTGCAGCGCGTCCGGGTCGCCGTCGACTACCTGCAGGAGATCGACGAGCCCGCGCACGGCGTGACCCTGTTCTCCGACGGCAAGGGCGTGTACCAGGCGGAATCACCCGAGGCCGTCGTCGACCTCCTGCGCAACGGCCAGGGTGTCTTCGCCATCGCGGTCGACAAGGTGTGGAGCGACCTCGAGGCCACGGTCTCGAAGGCAGCGAAGAAGAGCCGGGCGGCCGCCGGAGGGTCGTGAGCTCAGCCGCTGCGGCCCCCGCCTCGGGTCTCAAGAGCGACAGCGTCGGATTCGCCCATGCCAGCGAGCGCCAGTTCGCGCGGCTGCTGGACTTCTACGCGATCGACTGGGAGTACGAGCCCACCTCGTTCGACATCGATTTCGACGCCGACGGCAACGTCGTGGCGCGGTTCACGCCCGACTTCTACCTGCCCTCCTACGATCTCTACATCGAGATCACCACGCTGAACCAGAAGCTGGTCACGAAGAAGAACCGCAAGGTCCGCCGGCTGCGGGAGCGCTATCCCGAGGTCAAGTGCAAGATCTTCTACCAGCGCGACTACCTGTCCCTCGTGGCCAAGTACGGCCTCGAGGACGCCTCGGGTTGAGCCCCGCTCGCTCGGGGGAGCCGCCCGTACACTGGCTCGCAGCGTGAGGTTCGCACCGCACACCGACGACGACGTCCGGGAGATGCTCGAGGAGCTCGGGCTCTCCTCGCTCGACGACCTGTTCGACCAGATCCCGCCCGAGGTCCGTCTGGACCGTCCGCTGGCGCTGCCCGACGGCGTGTCGGAGATGGAGCTGCTCGCCGACATGGCCTCGCTCGCATCCCGCGACCGCGGCACCGACGACCTCGTGTGCTTCGCCGGCGCCGGCGCCTACGATCACTACGTTCCCTCGCTGGTGTGGGCGCTGGCCGGGCGCAGCGAGTTCCAGACCTCGTACACGCCGTACCAGCCGGAGCTGTCGCAGGGGGTGCTGCAGGTCCTGTTCGAGTTCCAGTCGATGATCTGCGAGCTCACCGGCCTCGAGGTCTCCAACGCCTCCCTGTACGACGGCGCGACGGCGCTGGTCGAGGCCGTGCACATGTCGCGCGGCGCCGGACGCGGCCGGGTCCTGGTCTCCGACGGGGTCGAGCCCCGGTACGTCGAGACCCTGCGGACCTACGGCAGGGGAGCGGGGTACGAGCCCGAGGTCTTCGACCTCGAGGGCGGCCGCGGCGGCGCGCCGGTGTTCACGCCCGACGTGGCCGCCATCGTCGTGCAGCACCCGAACCGCCTGGGCGTCCTGGAGCCGGTGCGCGAGCTGTTCGGCGAGGCCCGCGACTGGGGCGCCCGCACGATCCAGGTCTTCGACCCGCTCTCGCTCGGCGTCCTCGCGCCGCCCGGCGAGCTCGGCGCCGACATCGCCGTCGCCGAGGGGCAGTCGCTCGGCAACCACCTGAACTTCGGCGGCCCGTACCTCGGATTGATCGCGGCGCGCCTCGACGACGTGCGCAGGATGCCCGGCCGCATCGTGGGGGAGACCCTCGACGTCGACGGTGCCACCGGCTACGTGCTCACGCTGCAGGCGCGCGAGCAGCACATCCGCCGCGAGAAGGCGAACTCGAACGTGTGCACGAACCAGACGCTGATGGCGATCGCCGCCACCGTGTACCTGGCGTGGCTCGGACCGGCCGGCCTCGAGGAGCTCGGTCGCCAGTGCGCATCGAAGGCCGCGTACGCGGCCGAGCGGCTCACCGCCATCGACGGCGTGGAGCTGCTGCACCCCGACGCACCCTTCTTCAAGGAGTTCGCCGTGCGCCTGCCGCGCCCGGCCGCGGACGTGCGCGACGCCCTGATCGCCGAGGGGATCCTCGCCGGCGTCGCACTGCCGGACGCGGACGGCCACGCGCTGCTGGTGGCCGTGACGGAGCGCCGCACGCGCGCACAGATCGACTCCCTCGCAACGGCGCTGGCGGGAGCCCTCGCATGAGGACCGGCGCCCCCGTCCGCACGCAGGGCCCCGACGGAGCCCGTCACGCTGCACGACCGCTCGAGGCCGGGACGACGCGCGTCCGGTCTCCCGCAGCTGGACGTGCCCGAGGTCCTGCCGGCCGAGGCCGCCCGCCGCCGGCAGCCGCCCGGGCTGCCGGAGCTGGCCGAGATCGACGTCGTCCGGCATTTCACGCGCCTGTCGCAGATGAACTACGGCATCGACACCGGCATCTACCCGCTGGGGTCGTGCACGATGAAGCACAACCCGAAGATCGCGGAGACGGTGGCGGCCCTGCCCGGCTTCCAGCGGATCCACCCGCTGCAGCCGGACGAGACCGTGCAGGGCGCGCTCGAGCTCCTGTGGCGGCTCGAGCAGGCCATGTGCGAGATCACCGGCATGGCGCGCGCCACGCTGCAGCCGCCGGCCGGCGCCTGCGGGGAGATGACGGGGCTGCTCATCATGCGGGCCTTCCATGCCGAGCAGGGCAGCGTCCGCACGAAGGTCGTGATCCCGGACTCCGCGCACGGCACGAACCCCGCCAGCGTGGCGCTCGCCGGCTTCCAGGCGGTGCCGGTGCCGTCGGACCCGCGCGGTCTGGTCGACGCCGACGCGCTGGAGAAGCTCTGCGACGACGACGTGGCGGGGCTGATGCTGACGAACCCGAACACCCTCGGGCTGTTCGAGACCGACATCGTGCGCATCACCGAGATCGTGCACGCCGCCGGCGGCCTCGTGTACTACGACGGCGCCAACCTCAACGCGATCCTCGGCCGCTGCCGGCCCGGCGACATGGGCTTCGACATCGTGCACATCAACACGCACAAGACGTTCGCGACGCCGCACGGCGGGGGAGGGCCGGGCGCCGGCCCGGTCGGCGTCGTGGACCGGCTGGTCCCGTTCCTGCCCTCGCCGACGGTCGAACGCGCCGGCGAGCGCGTTCGTGCTCGACCACGACCGGCCCCGCTCGATCGGGCGCATGCACGGCTTCCACGGCAACGTCGGCGTGCTGGTGCGCGCGTACGCGTACGTGTTCGCGCACGGCGGCGACGGGCTGAAGGCGGTGAGCGAGCGCGCCGCGCTCAACGCGAACTACCTCCTGTCGCTGATCGCGCGAGGCCTACCCGCCCGCGTACCCCGGGCGGCCCATGCACGAGTTCGTCGCCACCGCGCGGGAGCTGAAGGACCGCTACGACGTCCGTGCGATGGATGTGGCGAAGCGGGTCATCGACCTCGGGTTCCATCCCTCCACCGTGTACTTCCCGCTGGTGGTGGAGGAGGCCATGATGATGGAGCCGACCGAGACCGAGACGAAGGAGACCCTCGAGGCCTTCGCGGCCGCCCTCCTCCAGGTCGCGGGCGAGGCCGCCACCGACCCCGAGCTCCTGCACGAGGCCCCCGTCACCACGCCGGTGCGGCGCCTGGACGAGGCCCGCGCGGCCCGCCACCTGAAGCTCCGCTGGTGAGCGAGCGACGCCCGATCGGTCGTTCGGAGGATGGAGGTCCGCGGAGCGAGCCCGGATAGTATCGCCGGCATGCGTCGATCAGGGTTCGCCACGGTGCCGCTCGCCCTCTGCGTGGCCGTCGTGGCCGGTGCCTGCGGCGGCGGCAGCGGGGGAGGGTCTCCGACGCCCGTCACCTCGTCGGCCTCGACCGTGACGTCCGACGGCGAGCTCCGCCGGCCCGCCGGCGGTCGTCGGGATCTTCCGGGCATGCCACAAGCTCCACGACGACTCGCTGGTCCTCGTCCTGCAGTTCGACAACCACGATCCGTCGCTGCTCGGCGGCTACGACGGCCCGCTGAGCTTCAAGATCACGCCCGTCGATCCCACGACCTGGTCGACGACGGGCGACCCCGTCGTCGTGCGCCTGGCCTTCCACGAGCAGCACCGCCGCATCATCGTGCCGGCCGGCGAGCCGGCGCCCCCGGAGGTCACCCTGTCGGTGACGACGATGCCGAGGGACGATCCGCAGACCGTCCTCGCCACGAACGACACCACGATCGCCCTGCCGGCGACGGCCTGCTCCTCCTTCTGAGCCCGGCGGAAGGGCAGTGGTGCGTGCTGGGCGTCCTCTTGGACTACTTGACGTAATGTACGTTATGGGCGTTGTGCTGAGGGAGCGCCACGCATGCCCAGGCGCTCCTTCACGCCCCAGAGCGTGACCAGCCACAGGGCCTCGACGACGATCCGGCGCGACATCTTGGACTGGCCGTGCTCGCGCTCGCTGAACGTGATCGGCGATTCGCCGATGTCGAAGCCCATCCGGTTCGCACGGTCGACGAGCTCGATCTGGAACCCGTAGCCGTCGGATCGGATCGGCTCCCGCACGAGCTCGGCCAGGAGCCGGCGCCGGTACACCCGGAACCCGCTGGTGGCGTCGTGCACGGGCAGGCCGAGCATCAGCCGGGCGTAGCGGTTGCCGGCCCGCGAGAGGGCCACCCGCGAGGCCGACCAGTTCGTCACCGAGCCCCCGGGCATGTACCGGCTGCCGATCGTCAGGTCGTGCGCTCGCGCGGCCGCCAGGAGACCGGGCAGCTCCTCCGGCCGGTGCGACAGGTCCGAGTCCATCTCGACGACGAGGTCGTAGTCCTCACCCAGGGCGGTGCGGAAGCCCTCGAGGTACGCGCTCGCCAACCCGGACTTCGCCGGGCGCACGAGGAGGCGGATCGCGCGGATCGCCCTCGAGCCTCGGCGCGCACGAGGTCCGCCGTGCCGTCGGGCGAGCTGTCGTCGACGACGAGGACGTCCACCTGTTCGGGCAGCGCCGTCAGCCGCTCGAGGACCCACTCGATCGTCTCGCGCTCGTTGTAGGTGGGCAGGATCACGAGGATGCGGGGGTCCTCGGGCAGGGGCTCGGGCGGCACCCGGTCCCCGCGACGGCCGCGGCGCGGGAGCAGGAACAGACCGAACACGGCGACCGCGCAGAGCCGGGGGACCCAGTCCCCCAGCCGGACGTACCACGTGCGGGTGTCGGAGGACCGGATGGTGTGGCGAAGGATAGCCGGTCGGAACAGGCCCGCCTCCGCGACGACGCGGCCGCTCGGATCGACGAACGCGCTGATGCCGCTCACGGCCGCGTGCACGACCCACCGCCCGTCCTCCACCGCCCGCATCCGGCTGAGGTCCACGTGTTGTCGCGACAGCGCCGTGTCCTGATACGACGCGTTGTTCGTCAGCACCGCGATCACGCCGGCGCCGCGTTGCACGAGCGTCCGCTCGATCTCGGGGAACGCGTTCTCGAAGCAGATCGGCGTCGCGATGAGCGGCAGCCCCGGCAGATGGATCGGCTCGAGGCTCGTGCCGGGCGTCAGGTCGTACGGGATCTGGCGGAGGGCGCCGACCCAGCCGAGCTCGCGGCGGAACGGCACGTACTCCCCGTAGGGCACCAGGTGGGTCTTCGCGTAGCGGTCGACGACCGCTCCCCCACCGTCGAGCGCCAGCACCTGGTTCTGCAGGCCGCCGGCGCCGGGCTGTACCGAGCCCATCAGCGTGGGCGCTCCGACGCTGCGGACGGCGCTCTGGATCTGCGCGAAGACCTCGGGCTGGGTGGCGCCGGGATCGACCGAGCTCTCACCCCAGATCACGAGGTCGGGCGGGTCCCCGGCGAGCTGCCGGTGCAGCTCGATGTTCATCCGCGCGACGGCGACGTCCTCCTCGGTGGGCGCGAGCCCCCTGGCGGTGCGCACGTCGACCTGGATCGTCGCGACGTCGATCGCGGGACCGGTCGCGACGGGGAACGCGATGGCGACCGGCGCGACGGCGAGCCCGGCGGCGAGCGCGACACCTGCCGAGGCGCCGACGCCCCCCTCCCCCGCCGGCGATGGCCTCGACCAGCAGCGCGTTGACGACCACCACGACGAAGCTGACGCCCCACACCCCGGTCGACCGACGCCAGGCGGAGCGTCAGCCGGTTGTCCACCTGGCTCACGCCGAGGCTCCCCCAGCCGAAGCCGCCGAACGGGATCGCGTTGCGCAGCGACTCCATCACGGTCCACAGCGCCGCGACGCCGAGCGCCGACACGATCGGCCGCCCCGGTCGCGACGACGGCGGCCGTCAGCAGCGCGAACAGCGCCGTGAAGCCCGCCGACATCACGATGAGCGCCGACCACGCGAGCTCGCCGAACAGCAGGATCCAGTACAGCGTGGCGCCGAAGAACGCCAGGCCGAACACGAACCCCAGCAGCAGCCGGCGGCGCGGGCGCGCATCGCGCAGCGCCCACAGGAAGGGAACGAGCGCGACGAACGCGAGGGGCCACAGGCCGGCGGGCGGGAACGCGAGCGAGCACCCAAGGCCGCCGGCCACGCTCAGGCTCAGCGCGAGGCCGAGCCCGGGCCGGCGCCGGCCTAGGCGCAGTCCCGGCAGAGCATGCGCTTCTTGTCCTTGAGCTGGCTCTTGTGCTTCACCAGGAAACAGCGTTTGCATACGAACTCGCTGGCCGAGGGCGGGATGACCTTGGCGTCGAGGGGCTCGAGCCGCTCCTCGCGGGTGAGGCTGACGAGCACATCCTCCTCCTCGTCGGCCTCGGCCTCCTCTGCCTGCGCCTCCTTCTTGACCAGGAGCTCCTCGATCGATTCGACGTCGCCCTCGGTGGCGGGCTCCGGTGCGGGGGCGGCGGCGCCCTCCGCGAGCGCCTCCTCCGGTGGCTCGAGGTCGTCGAGATCCTCCGCCGCGTCGGTGTCGTCGTCGTCGGTCTGCTCGTCGATGTCTTCCACGGTTTCCTTCATATTCGTCTCCTACGGACCCTCAGGCCCTATCGCGCGCGGATTCTACTGCCGGATCGTGCAGATGCAACCACGCCGCGGCCAACGCTCACGGGACGCCAGGCATTCCCATTCCTTGGCCCATCCTCGGCCCATCCTCGGCACGTCTGTAGGCCCGACGGGTGAGAAGGGAGAGGGAAGGAAGAAGGATCCGAGTGACCTTTGGGGCCGTAACACCCGGGGGTGTCACGTTCTCTACTCGGCCACTCGGATCCTCGGGCGCCGCCGCCGAGGCGGTGACGCGTCGGCACGGTACGACCGGCCGCGCGGACGTGTCAAGAGCGACAAATCCAGCTATCCCGCGAAGACCTCGCGGCCGAGCGACACGGTGAGGACGGGCCGGATCCCCTCGACCTCGAGGGCCGTGAACGGGTCGTCGTCCCACGCCACCAGGTCGGCGTGGGCGCCCGGCACCAGCGTCCCCTTCTTGTCCTCCTGATGCGCGAGCCGGGCGCCGCCGATCGTCGACACGCGGATCGCCTCCTCGCGTGTGAGCCGCTGCGCCGGATCGTGATGGCGCTCGAGGGCCGACACGCCGAGCAGCGGATCGAGCGGCGTCACCGGCGAGTCCGAGCCGGAGCCGACCTCGACCCCGCGCTCCAGCATCGTGCGGAACGGGTTCATCGCGGCCGCGCGGGCGGCGCCGAGCCCCTGTTCGTACAGCGCGCCCGGGCCGCCCCAGCGCGCATCGAACACCGGCTGCACCGATGCGGCGATCCCCAGCATCGACAGGCGCTCCACCTGCGCCGCGCTCACCATCTCGACGTGCTCGATCCGGTGGCGCCGGGCGCGGAAGTGGCGGCGGCCGCGCGAATCCAGCGCGCGCGTAGACCCGCTCCCAGGCCGACAGCACCTGTTCGATCGCCCGGTCCCCGATCGCGTGCACGCCCACCTGGAGCCCCGCCGTGTGCCCGCTCAGGAAGAACCCCTCCAGGGCCTCGTCGTCGTAGGCGGCCCGGCCGTCGCCGGAGCCGTCGGCGTAGGGCTCGCGCAGGGCGGCCGTACGCGCGCCGATCGAGCCGTCGACCGGCAGGTCGCCGCCGATCGACGGCAGCCGGAGGTCCATGATCTGCGGGACGTCCATCGTGGCGACGATCGGCACGGCGTCGACCGGCAGGCGTGTCGCGGTGGGCGAGGAAGACCTCGAGGTCGCGCAGCCCGGCGCCGGCCGGCATCGACATCTCGTGGACCGACGTGACACCGCGCGAGGCCGCGAGGCCCGCCGCCCGCAGCTGGAGGTCCTGCACCTCGCGATCGGACAGCGCCTGCGAGCACCATCGGTGCAATCGGTCGTTCGCCTCGCTGCGCACGCGGCCCGTGAACCCGCCGCCGGCGGCGCGCTCGGCGCCGTCGAGGTCGCCGACCCCGGCCCGGACGATCGCCTCGGTGTTGGCCAGGCAGA
The DNA here is from genome assembly GCA_963828885.1 of uncultured Actinomycetes bacterium. Lineage (GTDB taxonomy): Bacteria > Actinomycetota > UBA4738 > UBA4738 > HRBIN12 > JALYMB01. The sequence goes on along the minus strand of CAWHGC010000003.1, from coordinate 295,444 downwards.
TGTGGCCGTCGGCGCGCCAGATCGCGAGCGGGCGGTCGGTCACGGCGTCGAGCTCCTCGACCGTCGGCAGGCGCGGATCGCGCCACCGGGTCTCGTCGAAGCCCTGGAGCCACACGACCTCGCCGCCGGAAGACCCGAGCAGCCGCTGCCCGGGCGGCGGCGATCGCGAGCAGCTCCGCGGCGTCGTCCGCACGCTCCACGTCCACGTTGGCGAGGGCGGTGCCCGTCGGCGTCAGATGCACGTGCGTGTCGACGAACCCGGGCGTGATCGTGGCGCCGGGCAGGTCGACGACCCGATCGGCGGCGGGAGGATCGCCGGAGCCGACCCGCTGCACGTGACGGTCGTCGACCAGCACCCACTCGCCGGACGCCGGGAAGGCCTGGGTGTGCACGGCGCGGGCCCGGTACAGCGTCCTCATCGGTGCGGCATCATCGCACGCCGCCGCCGCCCGACCGAGCAGCGGCGGCGGACGCCGTGAGCCGCGACGGTCATCCGGCCGATCCTCGATCCGGGTCTTCGCCTCGTTCGGCCGCAGGCCCAGGGCATCCAGTTCCCGCCGCACGGCGTCGGTCACCCGCACCGCGCGGCGGCGATCCGGCGCGAACGCGACGACGTCGTCGACCCATCGCACGTGCGGCACGCCGGCCGCCGGCGACGGCGAGGTCCACCCGCGCGAGGACGGCGTTCGCGAGCACGGCGCTCGGCTCGGGCCCGACGGGCAGCCCCGGCACGCCGTGATCGGCGAACTCGTGCAGGAGGCGCAGGAGCGCGCGCGGATCGGCGCCGGCCGCACGCAGGGACGCCGCCACGACCTCGGGGCGGATCGAGTCGTAGCAGTCGGCGACATCCACGTGCACGCGGAGGCCTCGCGCGCCGGGTCCTGCGACCGCCCGGCGCCATCGGGCACGCGCGGCGCGCCAGTCCTCGAGCACGAGCGGGGCGGCGGCGACGCGGTTCGCGACGACGGCCGGCCCGAGCGACCGCTCGACGGCGGCCGCCACCTGGGCGACGAGCTCGCGGTACACGGCGTCGTCGCCGGGCTCGAGGACGACCATGGTCCTGACGCCGCCGCCCGGCCGCGGCGCTCGCGATATCCGCGGCGGGTGCCGCAGCACCGCTCGCCGGACCACGAGGTCCACGGCCGTGCCTCCCTCTCCTGCGACGGCCCGGAGAGAGGAGCGGGCGGGGCTCGTATCCTCGCGCGGCGGCGAGGGCGCCGGCAATCGGCCGCCGGGATCGTTCCGGCGTCGGCCGGGCATCGGGCCGCGCGTCCCCCGCTCCCCTCCCCCTATGCTGAGCGCGTGCAGCTCGACGACCGAGACCTCGCCATCGTCGCCGCCCTCCAGGAGGACGCCCGCGCCACCTACTCCGACGTCGCCGGGCGCATCGGCATGTCGCAGAGCGCCGTGCACGACCGCGTGCGCAAGCTCGAGTCCGCCGGCGTGATCCGCGGCTACCGCGCGGTGGTGGCACCCGAGGCCCTCGGGCTGTTCGTCACGGCGCTCGTCGCCGCCACGCCGCTCGATCCATCGCAGCCCGACGACCTGCCCGAGCGTGTCCGCGGCTTCCCCGAGGTCGAGGACTGCTTCAGCGTCGCCGGCGAGGCCAACTACATCCTCAAGGTGCGCGTGCGCACGACGACCCACCTGGAGGAGCTGATCCGGCGCCTCCGCGAGCGCGGCGGTGTCCAGACGCGTACCACGATCGTCCTGTCGATCCCGTTCGAGGACCGCCCGCTCGCGACCGGCGACGGCGCCTGAGCCGCCGCCGGCCCGGCCACGGGTATCCTGAGCCCTCATGCGTCTCCACAACACCCTCACCCGCGGCGTCGAGGAGATCGTCCCGATCGAGGACGGGCACGTCCGCATGTACACCTGCGGCCCCACCGTGTACCGCTACGCCCACCTCGGCAACCTGCGCACGTTCATGCTGGCCGACCTGATCCGGCGCGGCCTCGAGCTGGAGGGGCTGCGCGTCACGCAGATCATGAACATCACCGACGTGGGGCACATGACCGACGAGTCCTCCCCCGAGGCCGTCGACAAGATGCTGCTCGCCGTCGAGGACGAGGGGCTGCAGCCGCTGCAGATCGCCGAGAAGTACGCCACGGCGGTGTTCGAGGACGCCGCGGCCATCGGCATCCGGCCGGCCGACCGGTACCCGAAGGCGACCGAGCACATCGCCGAGATGATCGAGCTCACGCAGCGGCTGATCGACAACGGCCACGCGTACGTCGCGGAGTCCGGCAGCGTGTACTACGACGTCACGTCGTTCCCCGGCTACGGCAACGCTCTCCGGCAACACGCTCGACAAGCTGCGGGCGGGTCACCGCGACCTCGAGACCGACAGCAGCAAGCGCCACGAGGCCGACTTCTCGCTGTGGAAGGCGGCCGGACCGGGCCGGCTGATGAAGTGGGACAGCCCATGGGGCCCCGGCTTCCCCGGCTGGCACATCGAGTGCTCGGCCATGAGCATGAAGTACCTCGGTGAGCGTTTCGACGTCCACACCGGCGGCAACGACCTGATGTTCCCGCACCACGAGGACGAGATCGCCCAGTCCGAGGGCGCCGTCGGCCACCAGGTCGTGGACGTGTGGGTGCACGGCGGGCACCTCCGTCAGTCGGGACAGAAGATCTCGAAGTCCACCGGCAACGTCGTGCGCGTGCACGAGCTCGTCGAGCGCGGGCTCGATCCTCTGTCGTTCCGGTGGCTCACGTTCACGACGCGCTACCGCAGCGAGATGGACTTCACGTGGGAGGCCATGGAGGACGCCGACCGCCGCGTGAAGCAGCTCCGCCGCCGCATGGCCGAGTGGGCGCCGGCCGCCACCGAGCTCACGGCCACGGCCGACGGCTACGACCGGCGGTTCCGCGAGGCCGTCGCCGACGACCTCGACATGCCGAGCGCCCTCAAGGTCGTCAACGAGCTCGTCGCGACCGATCAGGTCACCGACAACGAGAAGTTCGCGCTGCTCGGCACCTGGGACGGCGTCCTCGGGCTCGACCTCGAGCGCGAGGCCCGCGAGGCCTGGGAGCCCACCGCGGAGATGCTCGAGCTGATGGCCGAGCGCGACCGCGCGCGCGACGCGAAGGACTACGCGGCGAGCGACGCTCTGCGCGACCGCCTCGCCGCCATGGACCTCGAGGTCATGGACACGCCCAGCGGCACGAGGGTCCGTCCCCGCCACTCGTCCGTCGCGGACTAGTCCACGGCCTGCAGGTCGCGGGTGCTGCGGTTCAGACGATCCACGCCGTCGGCCGAGACGGCCACGATGTCCTCGATCCGCACACCGAACCGCCCGTCCAGGTAGATCCCGGGCTCGACGGAGAACGTCATGCCCGGCTCGAGCACGAGGTCGTTGCCCTCGACGATCCACGGGGGCTCGTGGACCTCGAGGCCGATGCCGTGGCCGGTGCGGTGGATGAACCGCTCGCCGTAGCCGCGCTCCTCGATCACGCCGCGAGCGGCCCGGTCGACGTCCTGCGCGGCGGCGCCGGGCCGCACGGCCGCCAGCGCCGCGTCGTGCGCCGCACGCACGGCGTCGTACACCTCGGGGAACCCGGGCGGCGGCTCCCCCACGACGACGGTCCGCGTCGTGTCGCTGAAGTAGCCGCCGAACTCGCCGCCGAAGTCCATCACGACGGCGTCGCGCGCGCGGATCGTGCGGCCGCTCGGCTCGTGGTGGGGCGAGGCCCCGTTCGGCCCGCTCGCGACGATCGCGAAGTCCGATCGGTGGTGCCCGTTGCGCACGAGCAGGTCCTCGAGGTCGTGCGACACGTCCTGCTCGTTGCGGCCCTCGAATCGCATCGAGCAGATCTGCCGGAAGCTCTCGTCGGCGGCGCGTGCCGCGCGGGCGAGCGCGGCGAGCTCGTCGGCGTCCTTCACGGCACGCAGCCGTGAGATCACCGGCGACGCCGTCGTGAAGGACGACGCCCGGCAGCGCGCGCTGCAGACCGAGCAGGTGCGAGGCCCACATCCGGTCGCCGGCGCCGATCCGGCCCTCGGCCGGCAGGAGCCGTCCGGCGGCCTCGTACGGGTCGTCGCCGTCGCCCCAGCCCACGACCTCCAGGTCGCCGCCGACCGGCGAGGCGAGGGCGAGCGGCCGCTCCAGCGTCGGCACGAGCAGCACCGCGGCGGCGCCCGGGCGGATCACCAGCAGCGTCAGACGCTCGAGCGGCGGCGGATCGTACCCGGCCAGGTACGCGAGGTCGGGCGACGGGCGCCACGACGACCGCCTCGAGGCCCGCCGCCGCCGCCTCGTCCGCCGTGCGACGGACCCGCTCGGGATGCCGGCCGCTCACAGCTTCAGCCTCAGGGCGCGCGGCACGATCTGGAAGGTCGCCGGTGTGGTGCCGAGGAGCTCGCCGTCGGCGACGACCGGCAGCGGACGGTCGGCGCTCACCGCCACACGGATCTTCGCGCGCAGCTCCTTGATGTGCGGGTCGGGCACGTGGTCGCCGTGCCGGTAGATCCGCGGCAGCATCGTCACCGCGTCCGACCGCGGGCCCCGGAACACCAGCGCGTCGAGGACGCCGTCGCCGGGGAACGACCTCGGGGACAGGCGCAGGCCGCCGCCGGAGAACTGCGCGTTCGCCACGACCACGTTGTACGCCGGGCCCTCGTACACCTTCGTGTCGGCCTCCACCGCCACCTGGGCCAGACCGGTGCGCGCGAGCGTGAGCCAGAACGCGAGGAAGCTCTGCGCGCGGCCGGTCCAGTCCGGCAGGCTCGCGCGCCTGCGCAGCGACGGCGGCGCCGAAGCCGGCCTCGGCGAGGTTGTGCGAGTACCGCACGCGCCGCTCGCCGTCCGGGCCGGTGGTGGTGATCTTCACCACGTCGAAGTCGTAGGTGTTGCGTGCCGCTGAGATGGCCGACGGCGCCGACGGTGTCGCCGGGCAGCCCGAAGCTCCGCACGAGGTCGCACCCAGACCCGGCCGCGACGACGCCGAGCACCGGCTCCTCGGCGAGCGGCCGGCCCTCGCCGTCGAACATGCCGTTCAGCACCTGCTGCACGGTGCGGTCGCCGCCGACGGCGACCAGGTAGCGGGCGCCCTCGCGCAGGGCCCGCGCGGCGGCGGCCGTCACCTCCTCGCCGACGGTCGGTCACGTGCAGGGTGTAGGGCAGCTCGCGATCGCGGAGGGCGGCCTCGAGGCCGGGCAGCTGCGCACGCACGCCGCCGCCGCCCGCGCTGGGGTCCGCGATCACCGTCAGCTCGCCGAAGGCGCTCGTCACGGCGCGCATCCTAGACGCCGGTGTACGCGACGACGCCGCGCAGGACGCCCTCGCGCGCCTGCCGGACGAGCGCGGCGGTCGCCGGCTGCGCCACGTCTTCGATCTGGCGCAGGAGGTCGATCAGCTGCTTGCAGTTGCGAACGAAGTCGCCCGGCGCCATCTCCGTCTCCGCGAGGACGGCCTCGAGCGGCCGGCCCTGCGCCCAGTGGTAGACCGGCGTCGCGAAGCCGTTGTCGAGCTCCCGGCAGAGCTGCACCCGGTGCTCGTCCTCCGTCGAGCGGATCCGCCGCCAGATCCGCTGGAGCTGCTCGTAGCGGTCGCGGCTGTCGGCGGTCGGCAGATCCCCCGGCGACGGCACGCGCTCGCGCGACTCGTACACCATGGTCGACACGAGCGCCGCCACCTCGGCCGGCTCCAGCCCGTCGAACGCTCCGGCCTCGAGCGCCTCGCCGACCAGGATGTCGCCCTCGCCGTAGATCCGCGCCAGCATCAGCCCCTTGTCGAGGATGTCGAAGTCGCGCACGTAGCCGAGATCCGCCAGCACGCCGAGGACGCGGTCGAACTGCCGCGCGAGGGTCGCCGTGCGCGAGCGGACCTCGCGCTGCTGCCCGCTGAGCCGGCGCTCGAGGTCGCTCGCCCGGCGCGCCCACCGCTCGTGCCGTGCCCGGTCCGGGCAGGCGTGGCAGGGATGCTCGGCAGCGAGGGCCTCGAGCCCGACCGCCTCCCGCTCGACCTTCGCGCTCACGCGATGCTTCGGCGGCTTCGGCGGCTTCACGTGCAGCGTCACGAGCTTCGCCGCCACGTCGCGCCGGTATCGGGCGCTGCCGGGGCTGCCCGCGCGCGGCAGCGCGACGCGGGTGAGCACGGCCGGCGGCGCGTCGAAGTCCTTCACCGACGCGCGGAACGACTGCCGGTCCTGCGTGACGACGGTCGCCTTCCCGTCGCGGTTCGACACGACCATCGCCAGGCCGCGCCGGCGGGCGTGCGGGAGGTAGATCACCTCGCCCGGGCGCAGGGCGGCGACGGCCTCGCGCACGCCGTCGTTCGTCGCCCGCTCCTGGTCGCGCCGGTCCTCCGCGCGCAGGCGCTCGGCGCGCTCGCGGAGCTGCCAGTACTCCCAGAAGTCGCCGAGGTCGCACGTCATCTGCTCCCGGTAACCGTCCAGGAACGCCTGGTCGTGCTCGATCTGCCGCTCCTTCTGCACGACGCCTCGGTCGGCGAGGAACTGCGCGAACGAGGAGTTCAGCAGGTGGTGCGCCTGGTCGCGCGTGTAGTTGCGCACGAGGTTCACGGCCATGTTGTACGAGGGCCGGAACGACGACGACAGCTCGTAGGTCCGCGTGGCGGCGAGGTTCGCGACCCGCTCGAAGTCCACGTTGCGCTGGTACACCACGATCGCGTGGCCGAGGTCGTCGATGCCGCGGCGGCCGGCGCGGCCGGTGAGCTGCGTGTACTGCCCGGCCGTCAGCAGCTCGTGCTGCTCGCCGGAGAACTTCCAGAGGTCCTCGATGACGACGCTGCGCGCCGGCATGTTGATACCGAGCGAGAGCGTCTCCGTCGCGAACACCACCTTCACGAGACCGGCCTCGAACAGCTCCTCCACCGCCTCCTTGAAGACCGGCAGCATGCCGGCGTGGTGGGCGGCGACGCCCTGGGTGAGCCCGTCGAGGAAGTCGTAGAACCCGAGGGTCACCAGGTCCTGCTCGTCCATCCAGGCCACACGCATCTCGGCGAACTCGCGGATCCGCTCGGACTCCTCTCGCGTGGTCAGGCGGAGGCCGGCGTTGCGCAGCCACTCGACGCTGCGGTCGCACCCGACGCGGCTGAACACGAAGTAGATCGCCGGCAGCATGCCGGCGTCGGCGAGGACCTCGACGACCTCCTCGCGCCGGGGCACGTACACGCCGCGGTGGCCCTCGCGCGGCCGGCCCCGGTTCGTATGCTGCAGCGCGCCGCTGGAGCGCCGCGTGTGGGTCGTGGTCCGGAGCTCCCGCTGCTCCAGCGAGACGACGTAGGGGTTCGGCAGCAGCGTGCCGTCCTGCTCCACGTGCATCGGATGGAGCTTGCGCCCGACCAGGTAGTGCTGCTCGAGCGGGACCGGACGCCGCTCCTCGATCACGACGCGCGTGGCGCCGCGCAGCGTGCCGATCCACTCCCCGAACTCCTCGGCGTTGCTGACGGTCGCCGACAGGCACACCACGTTCACGCTGAGCGGCAGGTGGATCAGCACCTCCTCCCAGACGGCGCCGCGGTACGGGTCCTGCAGGTAGTGGACCTCGTCCATCACGACCGACACGAGGCCCTCGAGCGTGCCGCTGCGCTCGTACAGCATGTTGCGCAGCACCTCCGTCGTCATGACGACGACGGGCGCCTCGGAGTTGATCGTGTTGTCGCCGGTCAGCAGACCGACGTTCGACGCGCCCAGGCGTGCCACCAGGTCGCCGAACTTCTGGTTCGACAGCGCCTTCAGCGGCGTCGTGTAGAAGGCCTTGCCGCCCTTCGCGAGGGCCCGTTCGATCGCGAACTCGGCCGCGACGGTCTTGCCGGCGCCGGTGGGCGCGGCGACGAGGACCGACTCGCCGGCGTCCAGTGCGCGGATCGCGGTCAGCTGGAAGTCGTCGAGCGGGAACGCATACTGCGCAGCGAAGCTCTCGGGATCGGTCACGGTGCTTCCGAGTCTACGGCCGGTCGCGGGCGGGACCGGGTTCGGAGGCGGCTCAGACGAGCCCGCAGCGCGCGAGGTGACCCGCCAGCCCCTCGTCGAAGGCGCCGGCCGCCTCGAGGTTCGACAGGTGCCCGGCGCCGGCGATCGTGAGCAGCTCGGCGCCCGGGATCGCCTGCGCCATGGGAGCGGTGACGGCGGCCGGGATCAGCCGGTCGCCCTCGGAGGTGATGACGAGCGTCGGGACCTCGATCGACGCGAGCTCGCCGATCCGGTCCGGCCGCTCCGCCATGCCGAGCGCGGCGGCGGCGATCGCCTCGGCCGGCTGGTCGGCGATCATCGAGCGCACGCGTTCGAACGAGCGCCGGCTCCGGGTCCTCCCGCAGCAGCGGCGGCGGCGAGTCGACCAGGAACCCCGTGCCCTCCGCGCGCAGTCGCTCGGCCAGCGCGCGACGGCCAGCTGGCGGCCTCGGGGGTGTCCGCCTCGGCCTTCGTGTTCGCGAGCACGAGGCCGATCACCCGTTCCGGCGCCAGGTTGCGGAGCGCGAACGTCACGTAGCCGCCCATCGACAGCCCGCACACGACGGCGCGGTCCACGCCGGCCTCGTCGAGCGCCTCGAGGCAGCGCCGGGCGGCCGCGTCCATCGTCATGGCCTCGCCGGCGGCCGGCGATCCGCCGAAACCGGGCAGGTGCGGCGCCACGACGGGCAGGGCGTCGGCGAAGGTCGTGAGCTGGGGCTCCCACATGCGGGCGTCCAGCGGGAAGGCGTGCACGAGCAGGAGGCCGTCGGTCATCCCACCACCTTAGCGTGTGGGCCGACGACCAATCGGAGGGCGGCCGGACGGATCTCGAAGACGGCCGGCAGTGAGCCGACCCGCTCCCCGTCCGCGTACACCTGGATCCGGCGGTTCGCCTCGACGCTCACGCGGGTGCCCCGCAGCATCGTCACCTTCGGGTGGCTCGTGTGGGTGCCCCGGAACACGCGCGGGAAGGCCCGCAGGAACGCCGGTGTCGACAGCGCGTGCACGATGCAGACCTCGAGCAGGCCGTCGTCGATCCGGGCGTCGGGGAAGACACGCATGCCCCCGCCGTAGGAGCGGCTGTTGCCGACCACGACCAGCATCGCGTCGGTCACCCTGCGCTGCCCGTCCACCTCGATCTCGTAGTGCGCCGGCACGAACCGGCGCAGGGTCTTGAGGACGGCGACGACGTACGTGCCGGTGGCGCCGAGCTTCAGCGACATCGCGTTCGCCGTCTCGTTCACCTCCGAGTCGAACCCGGCGCCGGCGATGTTCACGTAGCAGCGCTCCTGCTCGCCGGCCGTCACCTGCACGACGTCCACGTCGCGGATGTCGGGTGCGGCGAGGAGCCGGGTGGCGGCGTCGAGCCTGCCGGGACCGATCGCCTTCGCGAAGTCGTCGCCGGTGCCGGCCGGCAGCGGGGCGAGCGCCGTCCGCGACCCGACGAGCCCGTTCGCCGCGGCGCCGACGCTGCCGTCGCCGCCCAGCACGGCCACGATGTCGACGCCGGAGCCGGCCGCCTCCCGCGCCAGTCGCTCGAGGTCGTCCGCCGACTCCGAGACCCGGATGCGATGGTCGATCCCGAGGGCGTTCAGCTCCGCCGTCACGCGGCCGATCAGGCGGCCGGCCTTCCCGCGACCCGCGGTGGGGTTCGCGAGGACGAGGACGGTCACGGAGACTCCGACCGACTAGCCCGGCGCTGGGGATGGCGCCCGACAGCCCCGACCCGGGCGCCGTCGGCTGCAGGAGCCCGGCCCGTGCCAGCGCCTCGGTGTAGTCGGAGTAGCCCTCGTTGAAGACCTGCGTGGCGATCGGCAGGAGCGCGTTCGCCTCCTTGATCAGGGCGTCGGCGACGGCGGGGTCGTCGGCCGCGCTGGCCGCCTGCACCTGGGCCGCCACGCGGCCGTACAGCTGGAGCCCCTCGACCATGCGGGCCTTCGAGTTCAGCAGGTAGTTCGTCGTGGCGAGGTCGACGCCCTGGTCCCTGATCATCGTCGGCAGGTCGACGTTCTGCAGCGTGCTCACGCCGTCGCCGACGAGCTTCACGGCGGTGGACGCCGTGTCGCCGGCCTTCGGGTCCTCGTCGCCCTTGGCGAGCGTGGCGACCGAGGTCGAGAGCGAGGGCAGGATCGTGATCTGCCCGACCCCGGCTGCCCGTGGTCCCCAGACCCTTGCTCAGGGTGCCGTCGACCGTGGTCTGCCACTGCTGCACGACACGGCGCACGCTGGCCGCACGGACGGTCGCGAGCCTTCGCGGCGTTGTCGATGCGCAGGCCGTTCGTCATCCACACGACGACCGTCACGAAGCCCATCCCCAGCAGCAGGGCGCCCACGACCTGCACCCACCGGCGGACGAAGAACGGCGGCTTGCGGACGACCGGCGTCGGCCGCGGCGGGCGCGCGGCCGGCCTGCTCTTGGTCTTGCCCTTGCCCTTGATGGCCACGGTTCGAACCTACTTCTTCAGGAGGCGGATGACGATGATAGCGGCCTCGTAGAACAGCAGCATCGGGATCATCAGCGCGAGCATCGAGTACGGATCGGAGCTCGGCGTGATGACGGCGGCGAACACGGAGATCAGCACGATCGCGTACCGCCGCCAGGCACGGAGCTTCGCGCTGGACAGCACGCCGGCCAGTCCCCAGGAAGATCAGCAGGATCGGGAACTCGAACGAGAGCCCGAACGCGAGCGTCATCAGCACGACGAACCCGATGAACGAGCTGCCGCTGATGAGGTTCGTGAAACTTGTCCCCCGCGAACCCGAGGAGGAAGTCCAGCGCGTGCGGCAGCGTGAGGTAGGCGACGAGCCCGCCGAGGGTGAACAGCACCATCGACGAGGCGATGAACGGCACCGCCATCCGGCGCTCGCGGCGCGTGAGCCCCGGCACGATGAACGCCCACAGCTGGTACAGGATCACCGGCAGCGCCACGAACAGCCCGAGGGCGAAGACCACCTTGAGCTTGACCGTGAACGGGTCGAGCGCGCCGCTCGCGACGAGGTCGCAGCCGGTCGGCGGCCGCTGGTCCGTCGGCAGGCTCATCACGTAGTCGCAGAACGGACGCGTGACGATGTTGATGAAGGTCGGGTACAGGAACCAGCCGACGACCGCGCCGCCGAGCAGCGCGATGAACGCGAGGACGACGCGGTGGCGCAGCTCCTCGAGATGCTCGATCAGCGTCATGGTGCCCGTGCGCTCGTCGGTCGAGCGGCGTCGCAGCTTCGGCATCATGGCGTCGGGCCGCGCGCTATTCCGGCGGTGGCTCGGGCGTCGGCGTCGATCCGTTCGGCGAGCCCGGCGACGGCTCCGCCGGTCCGGGCTCCTCGCTCACGGACGGCTCGATCGTCTCGGTCGTGGTCTCCGACTGCGTCGCTGGCGCGATGTCTCCGGCGTCGCGTCTCCGGCGTCGGCTCGGGCTCGCCCTCGTCGCTCGCTGCGGCGGCGGCCCGTCGCGCGCTCGACGGCCGCCGGCGGCGGGCCCGGCTTGGTGGCCGGGCGCGGCGTCACGGGCTCGGCGTCGAGGTTGAAGTTGATCGAGTCGCGGACCTCGTCCTGGACCTTGCGGAACTCGCGCAGCGCCCGGCCGATCGAGCGGCCGACCTCGGGCAGCTTCGAGGGGCCCACCACGACGAGCGCGAGGAGCAGGATGACCATGAGCTCGAGTGGACCGATGTTGAACATGGCGTCTTCCGGGGTCGCTGGCGGGTCGCCGGGCGCGGGCCCGGCCTCAATCGTACCCCGAGGACCTCAGCGGCGAGGGGTCCGCCCCGGCGCCTCCAGGTGGGATCCCCGCTCCGACGCCCGGTCGCCCTCACGGCCGATCTCGGCGGCGAGTGGCCCGACCTCCTCGGTGAACCGGCTGAGGGACCGCGACAGGACGAGCGCCTGCCGCACGAGGCCGGCGAGCACGGCGATGAGCGCGAGGATCGACAGGGACGTCAGGACGAGCCACACGACGAGCCAGGTGGACATGCGGGGATGCTACCGCGGAGCCCGACCTCACTGCTTGGCGAGGAACTCCTGGATGTACCGCTCGTCCTCGAGCATGAAGTGGAACTCGATCAGGTCGTCGATCGTGAAGCTCGGGCCGTCGGGCAGCGCGCCGCGCGGATCGTCCGGCGCGGTGTCGAACAGGGTCTCCGGGTCCAGCATGCCGGTCACACTGCCGGCGCCGCGATCGATGTCGACGCCGGCCGAGACCAGCAGGGCCACGATCTTGCGATCGGCGCGCTTCTCGACCGCGTCGGCGCAGTTCGGGCAGGTGAAGCGGTAGGAGCCCTCCCGGCCGTTCTGCTTCACGCTGAGCAGGATCGACTCGGGTCCCATGTCCACTTCCCCGCATCGGGGGCACGTTGTCCGGATGGTTGTCATCTCACGGGAGCTATCGGCCCCACGCGGAGAGGGCTTGAGGTTCCGGGTGCAGAACGGGGCTACCCAAAGAGGACTGGCCCGCTATCCCTGCCGGTAGCCCCGTTCCGTCCTCGCGGCCAGCTCGCGCACGCGATCGGCCAGCTCCGGCGGGTCGAGCACCTGCGCGTCGGACCCCACCCGGAGCAGCAGCCCGGCAACCCATCCCAGCCGGGCGGTCGGCAGGGTGACCTCGAGGGTACCGTTCGGTCCCTCCCGTTCGTCGGCCGTTGCGTAGTACTCGGCGATCCAACGGGCACCGGGCGACAGGGCCAGACGGACCGGCACGTCGCCGGCGGTCGGCGTGTAGAGCGCGCGGCCGGCGCCGGCGAGCCCGCGCGGCTCGAACCGCTCCCCCGCCGGGTCGGCGCGCCGGATCCGGTCGGCGCGGAACAGTCGCTCCCCGTCGACGTCGACGTCCCACGCCGCCACGTACCAGTTGCCGAGGCTCGAGAAGACCTCCTCCGGATCGATCCGGCGCGTGCTCCACTCGCCCGACGAATGCGCGAAGTACTCGATCTCCAGGCGCTCGTGGTCGTGGGCGGCCTCGCGCAGCGCCCGCACGAGCTCCGAGGGCCGCCCCGCCTCGGCCGTCTCGATCCGCCCCTCGATGTCGCCGAGCGTCTCGGGCCCGAGGGCGGCCGCCAGCTTGTCGAGGGCGCCGCGCAGCGCCGGCGCCTCGGGCAGGCCCGGCGTCGCCAGCAGCTCCGTGCCCCGCAGGTAGAGCGCGAGGGCCTCGTTGCGGGTGAGCCGCAGCGGCCGGGAGAAGTGATCGGCCATGCTGATGAAGATCTGCCCGTCCTCCTCGATGTCGACCTCGATCAGGTCGCCCGGCTCGTACGGAGGCAACCCGGACATGAACAGGAGCATCAGGTCGTCCCGGAGCTCGTCGGGCGGCACGCCGAACACGCGGCCGGCCTCGGCCAGCGTCGTGCCGGGGTGCTGCACGAGGTACGGCACGATGACGAGCAGGCGCCCGAGGCGCTCGGACGTCCGCGCCGCGCTCCGGCGGCCCTCACCCGGCACGGATCGCCTCCAGGCGGGACACGACCTCGTCGCGCAGCTCGACGGGCGCGACGACGACCGCGTCCGGGCCGAACTGCAGCACCCAGCCCGCGAGGTCCGCCACGTCGGCGAGCGGCACCGCGACCTCGGTCCAGCCGTCGGCGCGGGGCTCGCGCGCCTCCGCGCCGGCCAGGCCCGCCGTCGCCCACCACACGACCTCGGGAGCGAACGCGACGACGGCCGAGGCCGAGGGCGCGCCGACGCCCCACGGACCCGCCAGCACGTGGTCGGCCGCGCGGAAGGTCTCGGGCGGCTCGGAGCCCTCGCCCACGTCCTCGAGGTCGCTCGTCAGGCGGGACAGGCGGAACGCGCGCACGGCGTCGCGCTCGACGTCGAGGCCGACGAGGTACCAGTGCCCGCCGCGGCAGAGCATCGCGTACACGTCGACGGTCCGGTCGGTGAGCGCCCCCTGCGAGTTCCGGTAGCCGAACCGCACCCGCCGGCGGCGCTGCGCGGCGTCGGCGGCCGCCAGCAGGAGGGTGCCCGGCGTGCCCGACGCGAGCGGCCCGCCCGCGAGGCCGGCCAGCACCCCCCCGTCGGCGCCGTAGAGCAGCTTGCGCACGGCCTGCTCGGCCGGGTCGGTGCCGCCGCCCGTCTGCGCGGCCACGAACAGGGCGGCGAGCTCCTCGGGCGTGAACGCGATCTCCGGCAGGTAGTAGGCCTCCTTCGGGATCGTGTAGCCCTGCTCGACCTCCCAGATGTCGGTGGCGACGAGCTCGAGCGGGATCCCGTAGTCGCGCAGGGTGTCCTTGTCGCGCTCGAACATCCGCTTCGCGGAGTCCTTGTCCTGCTGCCCGTAGGCGTCGGGAAGGGTCTCGCGGATCTGCTCGAAGGTCATGGGGGTCCGGGCCTCGAGCAGGAGCGCGACCAGGTTCAGCAGACGCTCGAGCGGCTCCACGTGCGGCATCATAGCCGGGCCATGTTCGCCGACCCGGGACCGACCAGGTGATCCGCCTCCGCCGCGGCATCGTGACGGCGCTGGGCGAGGCGCGCCCCGGCGCGCACGAGCTCACGGTGTCCGTCGACGGCGTCGAGAGCGCCGCCGTCGCCTACCCCGACCTCGTGGGTCCGGTGACCGTCGGCGACTCGGTCGTGCTGAACACCACGGCGGTGGCCCTCGGGCTCGGGACGGGCGGCGTCCACTTCGTGATGGCGGTCGAGGGCCGCGACGCCGGCGACGACCCGGAGGGCCGGGTGATGAAGGTCCGGTACACGCCGCTGCAGACGGCCGTGCGCTCCGTCGAGGAGACCGACCGCGACGCGATCGAGGGATCGGAGGGCCTGGCCGGCACGCCGGTCGTGTGCGCGCCGCTGCACTCGATGATCGGGCCCGCCAGCCGCGGCCGCGCGCGTGGCCGGCGCCGGCCGGATCGTGTACGTGATGACCGACGGCGCCGCGCTGCCGGGCGCGTTCTCCCGGCTCGTCGGCGACCTCCGCGGCGCGGGCCTGCTCGACGGATGGATCACCTGCGGGCAGGCGTTCGGCGGCGACCTCGAGGCCGTCACGGTCTGGACGGGCCTGCTGGCCGCACGGGAGCTCCTGGACGCCGACGTGATCGTGGTGGCCGACGGGCCGGGCAACCTCGGCACCGACACCACCTGGGGCGTGAGCGCCCTCGGCAGCGGCCACGCGCTGAACGCGGCCGCCGTCCTGGGCGGCCGGCCGGTCCCCGCGCTGCGCGTGAGCTTCGCCGACGAGCGCGAGCGTCACCGCGGCTTGTCGCACCACTCGATCACGATCCTGAAGGACGTCTGCACCGCGGAGTGCAACGTGCCGGTGCCGGCCCTCGAGGACGAGGTGCAGCGGGCGGCGGTGTGGGACGCCCTGCGCGCGGCCGGGCTCGAGGAGCGCCACCACCTCGTCGAGGTCGACGGCCGCCCGGGCATCGTCGGGCCTCGCCGAGCGGGGCGTCGAGGTCGAGTCGATGGGCCGCGGGCCCGAGGACGATCCGGCCTTCTTCCTCGCCGCCGGCGCGGCCGGCGTCCTCGCCGCCCGTATGGCGGCAGCCGGCCGCCGCTGGCGCTCCCAGCTCGAGGACTAGCGGCTCACATGTGGGCGATCAGCTGCTCGACCCGCTCGTCGGAGCTCTTGAACGGGTCCTTGCAGAGCACGGTGCGCTGGGCCTGGTCGTTCAGCTTCAGGTGCACCCAGTCCACCGTGTAGTCGCGGCGCTTCGCCTTCGCCTGCTTGATGAAGTCGCCGCGGAGCTTCGCGCGCGTGGTCTGCGGTGGCTCCCGCATCGCGAGCTGCACGTCGGCGTCGTCGGTGACCCGGTCCACCTGGCCGGCCTTCTCGATCAGGTAGTAGAGGCCGCGCGTGCGGTTCACGTCGTGGTACGCCAGGTCGAGCAGGGCCACCCGGGGCGAGGCCAGCGGCAGGTCGTGCTTGGCCATGTAGCGCTCGATCATCAGGCGCTTCGTCACCCAGTCCACCTTGCGGGCCAGGCGCTCGGGATCGCCCTCGGACAGGGCCTCCAGCGCCAGGCGCCACTCCTCGAGGAGCTGCTTGGAGACCTCGTCGGTGCCGCGGCGTTCGACGAACCGCGCCGTCTTCTCGTAGTACTCCGTCTGGATCTCGATGGCGGTGAGCTCGCGCCCGTTGCCGAGCTTGACCTTGCGCGTGCAGCCGACGTCGTGGCTGATCTCGCGGATCGCGCGGATCGGGTTCTCGAGCGTGAGGTCGCGCATCACCGTGTTGGCCTCGACCATCCGCAGCACGAGGTCCGTGATGCCGACCTTCATGAACGTCGTCCATTCGCTCATGTTCGAGTCGCCGACGATCACGTGCAGCCGGCGGAAGCGCTCGGCGTCCGCGTGCGGCTCGTCGCGGGTGTTGATGATGGGCCGGCTCCGCGTGGTGGCGCTCGACACGCCCTCCCAGATGTGCTCGGCGCGCTGGCTGATGCAGTACTGCGCGCCCCGCGGTCCGTGCAGCACCTTGCCTGCGCCGCAGTAGATCTGACGGGTCACGAAGAACGGGATCAGCACGTCGGCCATCCGCGCGAACTCGCCCTGCCGGGCCACCAGGTAGTTCTCGTGGCAGCCGTAGGAGTTGCCGGCGCTGTCGGTGTTGTTCTTGAACAGGTAGACCTGGCCGGAGATGCCCTCCTCGTGCAGGCGCATCTCGGCGGCGCCCAGCAGGGCCTCGAGGATCCGCTCCCCCGCCTTGTCGTGCGCGACGAGCTCCTCGATGCTGTCGCACTCGGGCGTCGCGTACTCCGGGTGCGAGCCCACGTCGAGGTACAGGCGGGCCCCGTTCTCCAGGAAGACGTTCGAGGAACGGCCCCAGTGCACGACGCGGCGGAACAGGTAGCGGGCGACCTCGTCGGGCGAGAGGCGCCGCTGTCCTCGGAACGTGCACGTGACCCCGTACTCGTTCTCGAGGCCGAAGATCCGCCGGTCCATCCCGACAGCCTACGCCCGCCGCTGCGGAAGGCGGCTCAGCCGCCGAGGATCTGCGCGACGTCGGCGTCGGCGAGGCGGCGGAACTTGCGCCGCTGCTCGCGCGTGCGGTCGAGCACACCGGCCTCGATCGCCTCGGGCTCGATCGTGCGGCTCTCCGGCGACCCGATGACCTCCACGGCGGTCTTCACCGCCGTCGCGAGGTCCCAGTTCTCCGCGTAGCGCGTCTTCAGCGTCTCGGTGAGCTCCTCGGCGTGGCCGCCGATCGCGACGAACCCGTGCTCGTCGGTGACGCTGCCGTCGAACAGGACGTGGTAGATCGCCGTGCCGCTGGCCTCGCCGTCCACCTCGCCGACGAGGATCTCCACCTCGTAGGGCTTCATCTGCTGCGTGAAGATCGTGGACAGCGACTGCGAGTACGCGTTCGCCAGGTCCCGGGCCTTCACGTCCTCGCGGCCGTAGGAGTACCCGCGCAGGTCGGCCAGGCGCACGCCGGCGATCCGCAGATCCTCGAACTCGCTGTACTTGCCGACGCCGGCGAAGGCCATCTTGTCGTAGATCTCGCTGATCTTGTGCAGCAGCGAGCTGGGGTTCTCGGCGATG
This sequence comes from uncultured Actinomycetes bacterium, assembly GCA_963828885.1. Taxonomy (GTDB): domain Bacteria; phylum Actinomycetota; class UBA4738; order UBA4738; family HRBIN12; genus JALYMB01. The sequence goes on along the minus strand of CAWHGC010000003.1, from coordinate 278,052 downwards.
AACAGCAGGCCGTCCGCGTACTCGAGGCCGATGACCGATCGCCCGCGCGCGATGCCCTTGTGCGCGTACTCCGAGCGGTCCTTCATCATCTGCTCGGGCGCGACGTAGGGCATGAAGCTCATGTGCGCGGCTCCGAGCGCTCGGCCAGCACGGACGCGGTGGCGGCCGACACCTCCGACTCCGCCACGTCGGCGGCGCCCTCGGCCGTCACGGTCAGCAGGATCGGGTAGATGCCGCGCACGGGGTCGGGCCCGCCGGTCGCCACGTCGTCCTCGGCGGCGTCGACGAGGGCCTCGACCGCCGTGCGGATGGCCTCCTCGCGCCCGAGGCCGGGCCGCCAGCGCTTCTTCAGCGAGTTCTTGGCGGGCGCGCCGCCGGAGCCGGTCGTCTGGTAGTCGTCCTCCTCCCAGCGGCCGCCGGTGGCGTCGTAGTAGAACAGTCGGCCCTCGTCGCGGCGCTCGTCGAAGCCGCCGAACAGCGGCACGACCACGAGGCCCTGCATCGCCATCGGCAGGTTGCCGCGGATCATCTGCGCCAGACGGTTGGCCTTGCCCTCCAGCGAGAGCCGGTCGCCCGTGATCTTCTCGTAGTGCTCGAGCTCCAGCTGGAACAGCTTCACGAGCTCGACGGCCTGCCCCGCCGCTCCGGCGATGGCGATGGCGGAGTAGTCGTCGGCGGCGAACACCTTGCGCATCTTCTGGTCGGCGATCGTGTAGCCCGAGGTGGCGCGGCGGTCGCCCGCCATCACGATCCCGCCGTCGAACTTCAGCCCGAGGACCGTGGTGCCGTGCGGCACCGGCACGCCGGCCGGCATGGGCGAGACCAGCGCCGGCGGCAGCGCCTCGGGGCGCGCGAGCCGCAGCAGGTCGACGAAGCTGGGGTTGGCCCCGAACGGACCCGAGGGCGCGAGGCCCGGGATGTCCGTCGTCACTCCCCGCCCTTCTGCACGTAGCTCTTCACGAACTCCTCGGCGTTCTCCTCCAGCACGGAGTCGATCTCGTCGAGCAGCCCGTCCATCTCCTCCTTCAGCTCGGAGGCCTTGGAGGAGGTCTGGGTCTGACCGGCGTCCGCGGCCTCGTCGTCCGCGCCGCCGCCCTTCTTCTGGATCTTCTTGCGCTCCTGCTCCTGCGGCATGGTCATCTCCTTCGGGGGGTTCCCTATCCTACCCAGTCGGCTCGCGAGACCTAGGACTGAACGGAACCGACCGCCGGGCTATCCGTTCAGCTGCTCGACCAGGGTCGCCGCGTCGGCGGAGGCCTGCAGCAGGTCCTCCACGTGCGCCTTCGTGCCCCGCAGCGGCTCCCGCATGGGGATCCGCTGGAGGGCGTCGCGGCCCGTGTCCATGATGAGCGAGTCCCACGACGCCGCCGCGATCGCGTCCGGGTACCGCGAGATGCAGCGGCCCCGGAAGTACGCGCGCGTGTCCTCCGGCGGCTCCATCACCGCGCGCTCGATGTCGGCGTCGTCGGCGATCCGGTCGACCTTGCCGGCGGCGGCGAGGCGGTAGTACAGGCCCTTGGACCGGCGCACGTCGTGGTACTGCAGGTCGATCAGGTGCAGCTTGTGGTCCGACCACGCGAGGCCGTCGCGCTCGCGGTAGCCCTCGAGCAGCCGGTACTTCGCCACCCAGTCCAGCTCGCGGTGCAGCGACAGCGGCTCGGACTCGAGCGCGCCCAGCACGGCCTCCCAGCGCTCCACGACCTCGCGGTTCTCGGGGGTGTCGTCCTCGCGCTCCACGTACTTCTTCGCGTGCTCGAGGTACTCCCACTGGAGCTGCACGGCCGAGAGCTGCCGCCCGTCGGCGAGCGCGACCGTGGTGGTGCAGGTGATGTCGCGCGAGACCTCGTGCAGGGACCGGACCGGCGCCTCGAGCGTGAGGTCGGGCAGCACCGCGTCCTCGATCATCTTCAGCACCAGGGCCGTCGTCCCGACCTTGAGGAACGTGGCGACCTCGCACATGTTCGCGTCGCCCATGATCACGTGCAGGCGCCGGTACTTGTCGGGGTCCGCGTGCGGCTCGTCCCGCGTGTTGATGATCGGCCGCTTCAGCGTGGTCTCCAGGCCCACCTCGGTCTCGAAGAAGTCCGCGCGCTGGGTGAGCTGGTAGATCGAGCGGTCGCGCTCGTCCCACTGGGCCTCGGCGCCGAGCTTGCCGGCGCCGGTGAAGACCTGCCGCGAGACGAAGAACGGCGTCAGGTCGCGCACGATGTCGCCGAACGGCAGCGCGCGGTCGACCAGGTAGTTCTCGTGCGTGCCGTAGGAGTTGCCCTTGCCGTCGGAGTTGTTCTTGTAGATCTGCAGCGCGGGCCCGGCGACCGTCGAGCGGGCGAGCTCCTCGAGCGAACGCTCGAGGACGCGCTCGCCGGCCTTGTCGTGCACGACGAGCGCGCGCGGCGTCAGGCACTCGGGCGTGGAGTACTCGGGATGCGCGTGGTCCACGTAGTAGCGGGCGCCGTTGGGCAGGATCACGTTCGCGAGGCCGAGGTCCTCGTCGCCCGGCTCGCGCGCCTGCACGGGCTCGAAGCCGCGCGCGTCGCGCAGCGGCGACTCCTGCTCGTAGTCCCAGCGGATCCGCCGCAGCGAGCCGGCGTACGTGGAGATCAGGATCGAGGACGACAGCACGGGGTTGAAGTCGGGCTGCCCGACCGCCGCGATCCCGTACTCCGTCTCGATGCCGAAGACCTTCGGGATGGCCACCGATCGACCTTACAGGTACTGCCCGGCGTTGACCCGCTCCACCTGCCGGCCGTCCCCGTCGTCGCCGAGCATCGTTCGCACGTAGACGATCCGCTCGCCCTTCTTGCCCGAGATCCGGGCCCAGTCGTCGGGGTTCGTGGTGTTGGGAAGGTCCTCGTTCTCCTTGAACTCGTCACGGATCGCGTGGAACAGGTCCTCGCTCTTCACGCCCTTCTCACCGGTCAGCAGGAACCGCTTGATCGCGTCCTTCTTCGCGCGGCGCACGATGTTCTCGATCATGGCGCCGGAGTTGAAGTCCTTGAAGTACAGGATCTCCTTGTCGCCCGACGCGTACGTGACCTCGAGGAAGCGGTTGCGCTCGTTCGGCTCGTACATCTGCTCGATCGTCTTGTCGATCATGCGGAAGCAGGCCTGCTGCGCGTCGTTGCCGTGCCGCGCGATCTCGTCGGGGTGGATGGGCACGACCGGGTGCAGGTACTTCGCCATGATGTCCTTGGCCTGATGGGCGTCCGGACGCTCGATCTTGATCTTCACGTCGAGGCGCCCGGGCCGCAGGATCGCGGGGTCGATCAGGTCCTCGCGGTTGGAGGCCCCGATCACGATCACGTTCTTCAGGGTCTCGACGCCGTCGAGCTCCGACAGCAGCTGCGGCACGATCGTGGACTCCACGTCGGAGGAGATGCCGGTGCCGCGGGTGCGGAAGATCGAGTCCATCTCGTCGAAGAACACGATGACGGGCAGGCCCTCCTCGCTCCGCTCCTTCGCGCGCTGGAAGATCTCGCGGATCTGCCGCTCGGTCTCGCCGACGTACTTGTTCAGCAGCTCCGGACCCTTCACGTTCAGGAAGTAGCTGCGCGCGTCGTCGCGGCCGGTCCGCTCGGCGACCTTGTCGGCGAGCGAGGCGGCGACCGCCTTCGCGATGAGGGTCTTGCCGCAGCCCGGAGGGCCGTACAGCAGGACGCCCTTCGGGGGCTCCAGCTCGTGCTCGTGGAACAGCTCGGCGTACAGGAACGGCAGCTCGACGGCGTCGCGGATCGCCTCGATCTGCCCCTCGAGGCCGCCGATGTCCTCGTAGCTGACGTCGGGGATCTCCTCGAGGACGAGCTCCTCGACCTCCTCCTTCGGCAGCAGCTCGAGGGCCACGCCGGAGCGGGTGTCGTACATCAGCACGTCGCCCGTGCGCACGCCCGTGCCGCGCAGGTTCGACGAGAGCGTCGCCACCATCTCCTCGTCGCCGCGGCCGACGACGACGACGCGGTCCTCGCCGAGCTTGTCCTTCACCTTCACGACCTCGCCCTGGCGGTCGGGCTCGAGGACCTCGACCACGTTCATGGCGTCGTTCAGGATCACCTGCACGCCCGGCAGCAGGCGCGACTCCTCGATCTCGGGCGTGGCGTTCACGCGCATCTTGCGGCCCGAGGTGAACACGTCGATCGTGCCGTCCTCGTTGGCGCCGAGGAACACGCCGAACGACGCCGGTGGCTGCGAGAGCTTCTCGACCTCCTGCGCGAGGGCCTCGATCTTCTCCTTCTCCGCGCGCAGCGTGTCGGCGAGCTTCTGGTTCTGGCCCATCGCCCGCGCGAGGTCCTCGCGGGTCTCGATCAGCTTCTCCTCGAGGATCGTGACCTGGCGGGGAGCGTTGGTGAGGCGCCGGCGCAGCAGCGAGATCTCGTCCTCCAGGAACTTCACCTGGGTCTGGAGTTCATGGGCCTGCTTCTCGTACTGCTCGATGTCCTGCGCGTCGCTCATCTGGTCCACCTCCCGGAGAGGCCATGGTATACCCGGCTGCCGACGGATCCCGGCTGCGCTCCTATCCGTTGATACGGCGCGCGGAGCCGCGCGGGTAATGCCGAAAGAGAGGTATGTCTTCGACCCCCGGAGGTCTCAGCCGGCCGCCAACCGGGCGACGGTGAGGAACCCCGTATGGCCCACCATGCGGTGGTCCGGACGGACGCTCCGCTCGGTCACGTGCCAGGAGCGCTGCAGCGTCTCGATCGTCTCCACGTGGTGGAACCCGGCCGGCTCGAAGGCGAGCACCACCTGCTGGACCTGCACGGTGGTGGGCAGGTAGCAGCACAGGACGCCCCCCGGCTCCAGGACCTGGGCCAGCGTCTCCAGCATGTCCCACGGTTGGGGGAGGTCCAGGACCGCCCGGTCGAAGCGCTCGCCGGTGCCGGCGACCTCGCGCAGGTCGCCCTCGCGCAGGTCGACCCAGGCCGGGATCGCGCCGTGGAACTCCACGATGTTCGCGACGCCCCGGTCCCGGTGCTCGGGACGGACCTCGTAGGACACGACGCGCCCGGACGGACCGACGGCGCCGTAGAGCGCGATCGTCAGCGCGGCGGAGCCGGTGCCGGCCTCGAGGACGCGCGCGCCGGCGAAGATGTCGGCGAACACCAGGATCGGCCCGATGTCCTTCGGATAGATCACCTGCGCGCCCCGCGGCATCTTCAGCGCGTAGTCGGCGAACCTCGGACGGAACGCGACCAGCGTCATGCCGCCGGCCGTCTCCAGGCGCACCCCCTCCGGCTGCCCGATCACGAGGTCGTGACCCAGCGCGCCCCCGTGGGTGTGGAACGTGCCGCCGGTCTGCAGCCGCACGAGGTACGTCCGGTCGCGGGCGTCGACGAACAGCACCCGCTCCCCCGCCTCGAAGGGCTTGCTCACGAGGGACGCCCACCGGCGACGTCGGGCTCACGGTCGGGGTTGCGCAGCCTCACCTTCACGGGAGGCAGGCTAGCGCACCGGCCCGGCCCCTCGGGCGCGGCGGACCTCAGGGAAGGGCGGTCGGCAGCGGCCTCGTGCCCAGCGTGACCGTCACCGTGTGCGTCTGGCCGCCCGGGTCCACGTACTGCACCGGCACCTTCTGGTCCGGCTTCAGGTCGCCGAGCACCTTGCCCAGGCCGATCGGGTCGTCGACGGCCCGGTCGTCGACGGCGACGATCACGTCGCCCTCGTGGAGCCCGGCATCCTGCGCCGGGCTGTCGGCGACGATGCTCAGCACGAACGCGCCGGCGGTCACGCCGGGCGGCACCTGCAGGCTCACGTCGGTCGTGTTGACGTCGGCCGTGATGACGCCGATGTAGGCGGAGGCGGCGAGCGGCGCGCGCTCGGCCTGCGCGATCGTGTCCTTCGCCGCGTCGATCGGGATCGAGAACCCGATGTTCTCCGCGTTCTGTGAGCCCGCGGAGTTGATGCCGACCACCTGGCCGCTGAGGTTCACGAGCGGGCCGCCCGAGTTGCCGGGGTTGATGGCCGCGTCGGTCTGGATGATGTCGGCGTACACCCGGGTCTGGCTGTTCCCGCATGTCGCCTCGGTCGCAGTTGGGGTCGCTCGCGCGGATCGTCCGGCCGAGCGACGAGACGATGCCCGTCGTGACGGTGGGGCCGCCGTCGAGCGCGAGGGCGTAGCCGAGCGCCACGACGCGCTGCCCGAGCTGGAGGTCGTCGGAGTTGCCGAGCGCCACCGTCGGCAGCCCGGTCGCGTCGATCTTCACGATCGCGAGGTCGTGCTCGCAGTCGCCGCCGATCACCCGGCCCGCGTACTCCTTCGGCTTGTCGTCCGAGCTGAACACCGTGATCTTCGAGGCCTGCTCGACGACGTGGCAGTTCGTGACGATGACGCCGTCGGAGCGGACGACGAACCCGGTGCCCACACCCTGGCCGTCGCCGGCGCCCGGCTGGTACTGGTCCGTCGTGACGTTGACGACCGCCGGCAGCACCCGCTGGACCACCGACACGATCTGGTCGCGGCCGCCGGCCGAGGGCAGCGGGACGTTCACGTCCCGGGTGCCCGCGGAGGCACCGGAGGGATCGGTGCCGTACGTGACGGAGCAGCCCGCGCCCGATCAGGGCGAGCACGGCGAGCGGGACGATCAGTCGGCGCATCCGGGTCCTTCCATCGGAGGTGGGCACGTCCCGTGGCACGTTCCTGTCCCGTTCGGGGGACATGCCCGTCACGTGGGGTGTTCGTCACCCCCCGCGTCCACGGTTCAAGCCTACCGGCGGATGGGCCGGACGCCGCTCCTACTGCAGCTTGGCGGCGGGCCGCTCCTTCTTCGGGTCGACGAACGGGATCGCGGCCGTGGTGCCGGCGTGGGTGACGCCGTCCTCGGCGTGGATCTCCAGCGCGTTGCCGGGCTCCGCGAGGCCGATCGGGACCCAGACGTAGCCGATGTTCTTCTTCAGGCCCGGCGACCAGACCGCGTCGGTCATGTGCCCGACCTTCTTCCCGCCGGAGGAGACCTCCCAGTACTGCGACATCTCCGCGCGCAGCTCGTCGCCCTCGATCTCGATGCCGACGAGCTTGCGGTCGACGCCCTTCGTGCGCAGCTCCTCGAGGGCCGCCTTGCCCACGTAGTCCTGCGGCTGCTCCTCGACGAGGCGCTCGAGGCCCATCACGTGGAACGGCGTGTCGCCGAGGCGGATGTCGGAGCCGTAGTTGAAGATGCCGCCCTCGATCCGGCGCGCCTCACACGGCGCGATCGGCCGGATGCCGAACTCCTCGCCGGCCGCCGCCACGGCGTTCCACAGGTCGTCGCCGCGGCTGCCGTCCAGGAGGTTCATCTCGAAGCCCGGGATCGCCGTCCAGCCGGTACGGCTGATCACGACCGGGATGCCGTCGATCTCGAACGCCTCGGTCCAGTAGTACTTGATGTCGAAGATCGCCGGGCCCACGAGCTTCTCGAGGGTCTTCGCCGACAGCGGCCCCTGCACCTGCATCGGGTGCACGTCGGGGAGGGTGACCTCGGCGTCGAGGCCGGCCGCCGCTCCGACCCCGAGGGCGTACAGCCCCGCGTCGGAGTCCGCGAGCTGCATCCACCAGGTGTTCTCCGCGACGTGCAGCAGCACCGGGTCGTTCACGATCGATCCGTCGGGCCCGGTCACCAGCATGTACTTGCCCTGCTTCACCGCGCACTTCGTGAGGTCGCGGCAGGTGATCATGTCGATCAGGCGGTCGGCGTCGGGGCCGGCGACCTGCACCGTCCGCTCCACCCCGACGTCCCACATCGTCACGCCGTTGTCGAGGGCCCAGTACTCCGTCTCGGGGTCGTCGTAGTACGCGGGCAGGTACATGTGGTTGTAGATGTCGTAGGAGGTGCAGCCCGCCCGGCGGGTGGCCTCGAAGAAGGGCGACCTGCGGTACCAGGGCCCGAAGTACAGGGTGGCGCTCTTCTCCAGCATCTCCTGGCGCTCGTTGACCATCCGACGTCTCCTCTCGACGATCCGGACCGGGACCGGTCCGGCGCTCGGGCTGAATCATCGTTCAGACGACCCGCGCAGCGCAAGTCCATCTTCAGGCGCCCGTGCGTGAGGCGGATTGAACGGATGACCAGGGCCGCCCCGCGCAGCGGGGCGGCCCTGGGACGGACGCGACGTGCCCGGCTAGGAGACCGGGATCTGCTTGTTCGGGTCCACGAACGGCATCTCGACCACGGTGGCGGTGCGGGTGCCCCACTCCGTGTGTCACCTCGACCGTGGTGCCGGCCGTCGACAGCTCCGCCGGCAGCCAGGCGTAGCCGATGTTCGTCTCCAGGCGGGGCGAGTAGATCGCGCTCGTGACCTTGCCCACCGTCGAGCCGCCCGAGTTCACGTCCCACTTCGTGTTGTTGAGCGCGGGGAAGGGCTCGCCGTCGATCTCGACGCCGTTGATCTTCGAGCGCACGCCGGCCGCCTTGATCGCCTTCAGGGCCTTGATCGAGATGCAGGCGTCCTCCGGCAGATCGTCGACGAGCCGGTCGAGGCCGAGCTCGTAGGGGTTGTTGAGGTACGTCATGTCGGCGCCCCAGTTGAAGATCGCGCCCTCGATCCTTCGGATGTCGCTCGGACCGGTGGGCTTGACGTTGAACGGCTCGCCGGCCTTCATGACGGCCTCGTAGAGCTCCGTGCCCTTCGAGGTGTCGGTGAGGTAGATCTCGTAGCCGACCTCGGAGGTCCAGCCGGTCCTCGTCACGACGACCGGGATGCCCTGGATCTCGAACTCCTTGAAGAAGTAGTACTTGATGTCGAGCACCTCGTCGCCGACGAGCGCGCGCATCAGGTCCTTCGACTTCGGGCCCTGGATCTGCATGGGCGCGACGTCGGCCTCGCGGATCGTCACGTCGAGGTCCGGGTACGCGTTCTTCAGCCCGCGCGCCCACAGCAGCGCGTCGCTCGAGGCCAGCGCGAACCAGAACGTGTTCTCGTCCATCCGGGTCAGGACGGGGTCGTTGATGATGCCGCCGTCGCTGTCGACGACCAGGACGTACTTCGCCTGGCCGATCGCGCACTTCGACAGGTCGCGCGGCGTCATCAGCTGCGCGAACCGGAACCCGTCGGGCCCGCTGATCTCCAGGCACCGCTCGACCGCCACGTCCCACACGGTGACGTCGTTGAGGAGCGCGGTGTACTCGTTCTCGAACGAGTCGAACCGGATCGGGAAGTACATGTGGTTGTAGACCGTGTAGCCGAGCGGGCTGTAGCGCTGCTCGGCCTCGTAGTACGGGGTGCGGCGGTTGCGGGCCCCCCGCTGTACGAGACCCATGTCGAACTCGCCCATGCCTGCTCCTCCTCGTGTCTGCGGGACGCGACCGCGGGTCACCGACGCCGCGCGCCTCCCGGCTGATCGACCGGATACCGGCCGTATCCTGCGGCGGAAGGCACCCGGGTGACAAGACGCCGCGTTGACCTGAGGTCAACGCGCGAGGCTCAGCCCGCCGGCGCGTCCTCGAGCGGCTCCAGCCGCCCGGGCCTGCCGTCCTCGTGCACCTGCGGCGGCCTGCTGGCGAACCCGTCCACGTAGCCCTTCGCCACCATCGCCTGGAAGGCGTGCACCTCGTCCTCGTGCCAGCTGAAGGGGCCCTGGCGCTGCCCGCGGCTCGCCAGGCCCCGCTGCACGGACTCGCACGCCAGCCAGTCCTCGCGGTTCGTGATGTCCCAGAACTCCATCGCGTACGTCGGGCGTGAAGTCCGGGCGCTCGCGGGCCTCGGGCGGGAAGAGCCACTCGCACTCGACCTTCGTCGTGTCCGGCCCGACCGGCTCGAACCGGTGCGTCATGACGTAGTCGGGGTGCATGCTGATCAGCAGGTTCGGGAACAGGCCGAAGTAGTAGACCTCGCGGGCCTGCTTGTCGTTCAGGCCGCGGATCCGCACGCCCATCGGACGCCCCGGTGAGCGACATCGTCTCGGCGAAGTCCTTCAGCACCATCGAGCCGCCGACCCACGCGCCGTCGTGCGGGAAGTTCTCCCCCGAGTCCGGCGGCGTCACCACGCACAGCTCCGGGTGGATCGACGGGCAGTGGTAGCACTCGTGGTAGTTCTCGGTGATCGTCTTCCAGTTCGCCTCGGATCACGTACTCGTGCCTGCCGCCCACGAACAGCCGCTCGGGCTCCCACGCGGAGATCAGGCCGTCGAGGTTGCCGACGGCGTCGGCGAGGTCCGTCGCGGTGCCCGACGCGTTCACGAAGACCCAGCCGTGCCACTCGGCCACGCGCGCGCGCACCAGCGGGTACTCGGCCCGGTCGAAGCCGGCGACGTCGCCGAACCGTGGCGCGCCCTTCAGGGTGCCGTCGAGGCCGTACACCCAGGCGTGGTACGGGCACTTGATCGCGCGGAGGTTCCGCTCCCCGCCCGGCTCGAGCAGCTCGTGGCCCCGGTGCCGGCACACGTTGAAGAAGCCGTTCAGTCCCCCGTCCTGGTCGCGCACGAGCAGGATGCCCTCGCGGCCCACACGGAAGGCGCGCTGATCGCCGGCGCGCTCGAGGTTGTCGGAGCGTCCCAGGCAGACCCACCCGTCCTCGAAGAAGTGCCGCTCCTCCCAGGCGAACACGTCGTCGGAGAGGTAGGCCTCGGCCGGCAACGTGCGGCTCTCGCCGAGCGTGGGCGCCAGGACCGGGCGCAGCAGCGCCGGATCGATCGGGCTCGGCTCGGACATCGGGGTGATCCTCCTCGGGCGAGCATCGGGGACGGTCCTGCGTGCGTGTTTGAACGACCGTTCAGGACCGGGTCCGATGGTAGCACCGGGGTGGCCCCCGAGCGCATCGGCCCCCTTGACCATCGGTCAAGGGGTCCGGCTAGCTGAACGAGGGATCCGCGTACACGCGCTGCCCGCCGACGAGCGTGAGCTGCACCGATGCGGCGGAGATCTCGTCCACCGGGATGCGCGAACAGGTCCCGGTCCAGCACCGCCAGGTCGGCGAGCTTGCCCTCCTCGATCGACCCCGTCCGGTCGTCGAGGTGGTTCACGTAGGCGCTGCCCATCGTGAAGCCGGCGATGGCCGTCGCGAGGTCGATCCGCTCCTCGGGGAGGAAGACCTCGCGCGTGCCGACGCGGTAGGCGTAGTCGGGCGCCATGACGCGGTTGACGGCCACGTGCATCTCCTCGATCGGGTCGGGCGTCGACACGCTCCAGTCGCTGCCCATCGCGAGCATCGCGCCCGCGCGCACGAGGCTGGCGAACGGGTACTGCCAGGTGGCGCGCGGATGGCCGAGGAACGGGATCGTGAGCTCGTCCATCTGGCCCTCGTGCGCGGCCCACAGCGGCTGCGCGTTCGCGACGGCGCCGAGCCGTGCGGAACCGCGGGACGTCGTCGGGGTGCACCACCTGGATGTGCGCGAGATGGTGGCGGAGGTCGTTCATGCCGTTGGCCTCGCGCGCGGCCTCGACGGCGTCGAGGGCCTCGCGCACGGCCCGCTCCCCCAGCGCGTGGAAGTGCACCTGGAACCCGAGCGCGTCCAGCCGCGTGACGGCCTCCTTCAGCAGTCCGGGTTCGACGAACGACAGGCCGCGGTTGTCGGTGGGCCGGCCCTCGGCGTCGAGGTAGGGCTCGATCATGCCGGCGGTGAAGTTCTCGCAGACCCCGTCCTGCATGATCTTCACGCTGGTGGCGGCGAACCGCCCGGACGTCCCACGTGCGCGCAGCGCGACGAGGTCGTCGATCTGCTCGAGGCCGCGCGCGCGGTCCCACCACAGGGCGCCGACGACCCGCGCCGTCAGCGCGCCCTCGGCGCCGGCGCGCAGGTACGCGTCGAAGTTGTTCGAATGCTCCGATCGCCTCCACGATCGCGTCCTGCCACGCCGTGATGCCGAGCGAGTGCAGGTACGCCTGGCCCGAGCAGCAGCCCCGCGTCCATCTCGGCCGCGGTCGGGCGGCGGCGCCAGGTCGCTCGACGAGGCTCATCGCGCCCTCGTGCAGCGTGCCGGAGGGCTCGCCCTCGGCGTCGCGCTCGATCCGACCGTCGGCGGGATCGGCCGTGTCGCGGGTGATCCCAGCCGCCTCCAGCGCGCGGGAGTTCACCCAGGCGCCGTGGCCGTCGCGGTTCGGCAGGAAGACCGGCCGATCGGGCACCAGCCGGTCGAGCACGTCCTTCGTCGGCGTGCCGCCGGGGAACACGTCCATCGACCAGCCGCCGCCGAGGATCCACGGCACGTCGGGGTGCGAGGCGGCGTACTCGGCGATCAGCCGCTCGTAGTCGGCCAGCGAGCCCGCGTCGTGGAGCGCGCACTGGAGCAGGTCGAGGCCGCCGGACACCGGGTGCACGTGCGCGTCCTGGAACCCGGGGAGCAGCATCCGGCCGCGGAGGTCGATCACCTCGGTGCCGGCGCCGATCAGGTCGGCGACGGCGTCGTCGGCGCCGACGGCGACGATCCGTTCGCCCTTGACCGCAACCGCTCTGGCCCACCTCCGGGCCGCGTCCACCGTGTACACGGCGCCGTTCGTGAAGACCAGGTCGGCGTTCCCGTTCGCGCTCACTCGCCCTCCCGCGTCGAAGGGTCGCAGCATAGCGGCGGCGCGGCCGGCTCCGCCGCGTCTGCTTAGGCCAGCGCGACGAGGTCGAGCAGGTCCTCGCTCCAGAAGTCGACGTCGCCGTCGGGCATCATGAGCACGCGCTCGGGCTCGAGGGCCTCGACGAACTCGGTGTCGTGGCTCACGATGACCATCGCGCCCGGCCAGTCCTGCAGCGCCTCCGCGATCGCCGTCCTCGAGGGCGGATCCAGGTTGTTCGTCGGCTCGTCCAGCAGCAGCAGGTTCGTCCGGCCCGCGACGAGCTGCGCCAGCGCGAGCTTCGTCTTCTCGCCGCCGGACAGGGTGCCGGCGTCCTGGAACGCCATCTCGCCGGGCAGCCCGAACATGCCGAGCAGCGAGCGCAGCGTCTGGTCGTCGGCGGGCGAGGCCTCGCGCATGTGCGTGAGCACGTCGACGCCGTCGCGCAGACCCTCGTGCTCCTGCGCGTAGTAGCCGGCCGTCACGTTGTGCCCGAACGCGAAGCTGCCGGCGTCCTGCTCGGTCTCCCCGGCCAGGATCCGCAGCAGGCTCGTCTTGCCGGCGCCGTTCAGCCCCATGATGAGGACCCGCTCGCCACGGCCCACGTCGAAGGAGACCTCGGTGAAGACCGGCGGCCCGCCGTAGCCCTTCGCGAGGTCGTCGACCGCCAGGACCTGGCGGCCGCAGTGCGGCGGCGGCGGGAACCGGAACCGCACGGTGCGCTCGCGCGTCGGGTCCGGTCACCTTGCGCTCGCGCAGCTTCTCCACCCGCGTGTCGAGCGTCTTCGCCTTGCGCGCGCGCTTCGCCGTCTGCCCGCGCATCGAGTCCGCCAGCGTCTTCAGCCGGCGGATCTCCTGCTCCTGCCGCCCCGCCAGCGACGTCAGCCGCTGCTCGTCGGCGGCGCGCGACACGCGGTACTGCGTGTACGTGCCGCGGTACTCCACGACCCCGTCGCGATCGAGGTGCAGGATCCGGTTGATCGACGCGTCGAGCAGCCCGATGTCGTGGCTCACGACGAGCAGCGCGCCGCGGTAGGACGCGAGGAACCTCATCAGCCAGTGCTTGGCGTCCGCGTCGAGGTGGTTCGTGGGCTCGTCGAGCAGCAGCAGGTCGCGACCCGCCGAACAGGATGCGCGCGAGCTCCAGCCGGCGGCGCTCGCCACCCGACAGCGCGCGCACCGGCAGGGCGAGCCGGTCCTGCGCGAGGCCGAGCCCCGCCGTGATCGTGCGGGCCTCGGACTCGGCCTGGTAGCCGCCCAGGCTCCGGTACTCCTCCTCGAGCCGCGTGAACCGCCCGATGTTGTGCTCCGTGTGGGACTCCTCGAGGCCGATCCTGGCCTTCTCCGTCCGGCGCGCGAGCTCCACGAGCCCGCGGGCGGACAGGATGTGCTCGAGGCCGGTCACCTCGTCGTCGGCTCGATGCTGGCGCGGATCCTGGCGCAGGTAGCCGACCTCGCCGCGGCGCGTGACCGAGCCCTCGAGCGGCGGCTCCTCCCCCGCCAGGACCTTCAGGGTGCTGGTCTTGCCGGCGCCGTTGCGGCCGACGACGCCGATCTTGTCGCCGGCGCGCGCCGTGAACGAGAGCCCCTCGACGACGGTGCGCCCGCCGGCCTCGACCTCGAGGTCGCGGACCTCGAGGGTGGTCATGGCGATCTCCTGCCGAGGGCTACCGCTTCGCTACATGAGCCCCTGCCGAGGGCTACCGCTTCGCTACGTGAGCCCCTGCGGGACCTGACGGATGTGCTGCGGACGGACATGGGCTGGTGCAACCTCCTGGGACGGGCGAGACCGGACGGGGACACAGTCACGAGGCCGCGTCGCGCGGCGCTCGATGCTCGAGGAGGGTGCGTCAACTCATCGGTTCGAGTCTCGCAGAGCCGGCCGGCACCGGCAACCACCTGCGAAGATGAAGGGATGGACCCGTACCTGTCGATGAACCGCGACCTGTGGGACGAGTGGACCGCGATCCACGAGCGCTCGGCGTTCTACGACCTCGCGTCGTTCCGCGAGGGCGGCGTTCGCCTGGCCGACTACGAGCTCGAGGACATCGGCGACGTGGCCGGCCGATCGGTCCTGCACCTCCAGTGCCACTTCGGCATCGACACCCTGTCGTTCGCACGTCTCGGCGCCGACGTGACCGGCGCCGACTTCTCGCCCCAGGCCGTGGCGCTCGCGACCCGCCTGGCCGCCGACCTCGAGCTGCCGGCGCGCTTCCTGGAGTCCAACGTGTACGACCTGCCGGACCGGCTCGAGGGCGAGTTCGACCTGGTGTACACCTCGCGTGGCGTCCTGGGCTGGCTCCCCGACATCCGGGGGTGGGCGCGCGTCGTCTCGCACTTCGTGAAGCCCGGCGGCATGTTCTACATCACCGAGGCACACCCGCTCGCGTGGGCGATGGCCGACGACCCGCCCGTCCGCCCCGCGCTACCCGTACTGGGAGCACCCGGAGCCGCTGACCTTCCCGGTCGAGGGCTCGTACGCGGATCTCACCGCGTCGGTCGACACACCGCTCGAGCACTCGTGGAACCACGCGATGAGCGAGATCATCCAGTCGCTGATCGACGAGGGACTCGTCATCGAGCTCTTCCGCGAGTACCCGTGGTGCGACTGGGACCTCGGGTACACCGTGCAGCACGAGGACGGTCGCTGGTACCTTCCCGAGGACCAGGAGGGCGAGCTGCCGCTCTTCTACGCTCTCCGCGCCCGGAAGCCGGTGTCCCCTGCCGTGGCGGAGTAGTCACGCGCCGCTGCGGGTAGGGGTCATGTTCGAACTCGACCCGAGGAGGATCCACATGCGAGGCATCATCACCGCGTTCCTGATCGGCGGGCTGACGCTTGCCGCTGCGCCGACCGCCGCTGCGGACATCCGACGGCGGGACGGCGCCCGCCGCACCTGCACGATCCAGGGGACGTCCGGGAACGACACGCTGACCGGCACCGCGGGCGACGACGTCATCTGCGGCGGTCGCGGCAACGACACGATCACGGCGCTCGGCGGCAACGACGTGGTGGCGGGTGGCCGCGGTCGCGACGTCATCCGCGGCGGCAAGGGCGACGACACCCTCAGCGGCAACGGCGGTCGCGACCGCATCCGGGGCGACGCGGGCAACGACATCGTGCGCGGGCAGCGGCGCAGCGACCGTCTCCGCGGGGGCACGGGCACCGACCGTCTGACCGGCGGCGGGGGTCTCGACTTCGTCCGCGGCGGCGACGACAACGACGTCCTCAACGGCGGCAAGGGCAACGACAACCTCGCCGGCAGCGCCGGCAACGACGACATCACGGGTGCCACGGGCGCCGACGTCCTCTCCGGATGGTCCGGCGACGACGCGCTGCACGGGATCGACGGCGTCAGCGGCAACGACACGCTCAAGGGCGCCGGCGGCACCGACACCTGCGAGGCCGACCCCGGCGACACGGTGGAGGGCTGCTAGGGGGCCGTCGACGCACTCGTGAGAGGCGCCGAGGGAGTCGGTTCCACGTAGGTCCGGAAATGAAGATCGTACGGACTGGAAGCGATGTCCCAGAAGCCTGGGTCGCCGTAGCCAGGACAATCTCCGGCCATCGCTCGACCGCCGAGATAGTGGTTATCGATCGCTCCGTCCCAGCCCCCCGCCCCTGAGCCGGCGCCGGCCCGGACCCCACGGAAGTTCACCTGGATCGCGTAGAGACGTCCGGCGACGACCGGGATCCCATCCTCGAATGCGATCAACCGCGAGAGCGGGGCCTTCGGGTACGCAAGCGATCGAACTCCCAGCGGCGTTCCGAGGGGGGCGCCGTTGTGGGTCCGCCGGATCACGACCCGAAGGGGAGGTGCGTCCGGGTTGGCCTGGACGTCGATGTTCACACCGGTGAGTGTGCCGGTCACGCCGGCGGTGAAGGTCTGCGCTTGGTACGTGCATCCCTCGCCGATGGCCGCGAACAGGTCGTCCGGGGTCGTGAACGATTGGTCGAGCACGGACGTCGCGGTCGCGGGCAGCGCCACCACAACCGTGAGTATGCCCGCCACCAGGCCGAGCATCGCGATCCTCGAGAACGTGCGCCGAGTTGTGCGGCGCTCATTGATAGCCCTCATGGGACCCCCTTCCTGCCCGGGATACCGGACAGCTCACGAAGCTCCCGAGGTCTAGGGGTGCCCCTGGTCTCTGCCGACGCTAGACCTGGCTGCGCTCCCGGTCAATGAGGGGTTCTGCACAGTCGGATCAGCCCCGATCGGCCGCGTTCAACGGGAAGCGCAGTCGGGCGAGATGGAGCGGTTGAATGTTCAGGTGACCGCCGCTCCGTGAGTGTCGGAGAGGGGATTTGAACCCCTACGCCCCGCAAAGGGCACTAGGCCCTCAACCTAGCGCGTCTACCAAGTTCCGCCACTCCGACGTGGTGGGCGATTCTACCAAGGGGGTGCCGCGCGGCGGCTCAGGACCACTTCCAGCTGAGCCAGAACGTGCAGATGCCGAAGACGATCGCGGCGCCGACCGTGATCTTGTCCAGCCGGCGCTCCAGCGCGGTGCCGCCCGAGAGGCTGCTGGCCCCGCCGAACATGTCGGACAGACCGCTCCCCTTGCCCGAGTGCAGCAGGATCAGCGCGATGAGCGCGAAGGAGGCGATGACGTCGATGACGATGATGGCGGCGTTCAGCATGGTCGATCGGCTCCTGAGGTGTGAGGTTCGGGGACTAGCCCGATGACGCATCGACGATAGCAGAGTCCTCGAGCGGGAAGTGGCAGGCCGCCATCTGCCCCGGGTGCATGGGCGTGAGCTCCGGCTCCACGGTCGCGCACGGCTCCGGCACCTGCGCGCGCGGGCACCGGGGGTGGAAGCGGCAGCCGGACGGCGGGTCGATCGGGCTCGGGACGTCGCCCTCCAGGATGATGCGCCGCTTCGCCCTGGCCTTGTCCGGGTCGGCGATCGGGACCGCCGACAGCAGCGCGCCCGTGTACGGGTGCTTGGGCGTGCGGTACAGCGTGTCGCCCTCGGCCGTCTCCACGATCTTGCCGAGGTACATCACGCCGACGCGGTCGGAGACGTGCTTGACGACGGACAGGTCGTGCGCGATGAACAGGTACGTGAGCTTGAACTCCTCCTGGAGGTCCTCGAGCAGGTTCAGGATCTGCGCCTGGATCGACACGTCGAGCGCGGAGACCGGCTCGTCGCACACGATCAGCCTGGGACGCAGCGCGAGCGCGCGCGCGACGCCGATCCGCTGACGCTGGCCCCCGGAGAACTCGTGCGGGTACCGGTTGTAGTGCTCGGGGTTGAGTCCCACGAGCTCCATCAGCTGCTGCACCTCGCCCTTGACCTTGTCCTTGGCGCACGGTGCCGTGCAGGCGGTACGGCTCCCCGATGATGCTGCTGATCGTCTTGCGGGGATTCAGGGACGCGTACGGGTCCTGGAAGATCATCTGCATGTCGCGGCGCTTCTCGCGGAGCTCGCGGCCCTTCGCGTGCGTGATGTCCTGGCCCTCGAAGATGACCTTGCCCTCGGTCGCCTCGTGCAGCCGCATCACGACGCGCGCGAGCGTGGACTTGCCGCACCCGGTCTCGCCCACCAGGCCGAAGGTCTCGCCCTCGTAGACCTCGAGGTCGACCCCGTCGACGGCGTGCACGTTGCCGACCCGGTGCTGGAACAGGATCCCCTGCGTGATCGGGGAAGTACTTCTTCACGCCCTCGAGCTTGATGAGCGGCACGCGGCCGGCGTCGGGGGCCGGCGGGACGCGCTCGGAGACCTGGACGCTCATCGGGTGGCCATGACCTCCTCGTGGAAGATGCGTTCCTTGTCCTTCAGGGTGAGGTGGCACGCCGACGCGTGGTGGCCGTCGGTCGGGATCAGCGGCGGCACGTCGGTCTTGCACACGTCCATCACGTACGGGCACCGCGGATTGAACGCGCAGCCCGCCGGCACGTTGATCAGCGAGGGCGGCAGGCCCTTGATCGGCACGAGCCGCTCGTCGACCGGGGTGTCGAGGCGCGGGATCGACCGCAGCAGTCCCCACGTGTACGGGTGATGCGACGAGTAGTAGATGTCGTTGCGGTCCCCGGTCTCCACGATCTTGCCGGCGTACATCACCTGGATGTTGTCGCAGTGCTCGGCGACGACGCCGAGGTCGTGCGTGATGATGGCGACGGCGGCGTTGAACTCCTCCTTCAGCCGGTCGATCAGGTCGAGGATCTGCGCCTGCACCGTCACGTCGAGCGCCGTCGTGGGCTCGTCGGCGATCAGCAGGTCGGGGTTGAGCGACAGCGCCATCGCGATCATGGCCCGCTGGCGCATGCCGCCGGAGAACTCGTGGGGGAACTGCCGGGCCCGCTCCTCCGGCCGCGGGATGCCGACGCGGCGGAGCATCTCCACCGCCTGCTCGAAGCCGTCCTTCTTCGAGACGGGCTGGTGGACGCGGATCGCCTCGGAGATCTGGTCACCGACCTTGTAGAAGGGATGCAGCGACGTCATGGGGTCCTGGAAGATCATGCTCATGCTGGCGCCCCGGATCGTCCGCAGCTCGTCGAGGGGCATCGCCAGCATGTCCTGGCCCCGGTAGAGCACCTGACCCGTGATCGTGGCCTGGCTCGACGTGATGAGGCCCATGATCGTCAGGAAGCTCACGCTCTTGCCCGAGCCCGACTCGCCCACGATACCGAGCGTCTCCCCCGGCTGGATCGTGAACGAGATCCCGTCGACGGCCTTCACGACGCCGTCCTCCGTGGGGAAGTGCACGGTCAGATCCTTGACGTCCAGCAGCGGCTCGGCCATCTACGTGTACCTCACTCGGGGATCCAGGAACGCGTACGCGACGTCGACCAGGAGGTTCGCGGTCACGATGAAGATGGCGCCGAACACCGTGATGCCCATCACCATGGGGAAGTCGGCGTTGAAGATCGAGGTGACGGCGAGCCTGCCGATGCCGGGCAGGTTGAACACGGTCTCGGTGATGAACGCGCCGCCGAGCAGGATGCCGACGTCGAGGCCGAACATGGTGACGACCGGTGTGAGCGCCGAGCGCAGGCCGTGATGGAAGATCACCGTGCGCTCCGACAGTCCCTTCGCGCGCGCCGTGCGGATGTAGTCCTCCCCCATCGTCTCGATCAGGTTGCCGCGAACCATCCGCGCGTAGAACGCGGCGAACGTGAGGGACAGCACCACCCACGGCATGATGAACCGGCCCTTCAGCACCGACTCCGCGAGCCCCTCGTTGATCGGGATGCCGCTCCCCGGGAGCCAACCCAGCTTGAACCAGAACACGTAGAGGAAGATCAGCGCCAGCCAGAAGACCGGCGCGGAGACGCCGATCAGCGCGAACACCATGGAGGCGCGGTCGACCCAGGTTCTTCGCTTGATGGCCGAGATGATGCCGATCGGGATACCGATCACCAGCCAGATCACGGCGGCGCCGAGCGCCAGCACGACGCTGACGGGCAGGCGTTGCTTCATGAGCTCCCACACCGGCACGTTGCTGCCGTAGGAGAAGTAGACCTCGGGGTTCATCCACCAGTGGCAGCAGGGCACGAGGCCCTTCGCGAACCGCCCGTACTGCACGAGCACGGGCTTGTCCAGCCCGAAGGCGTGGCGCGCGGCCTCGATCTGCTCGGCGCTGGCGCCGCGGCCGCCGGTGGCTCGCCGGGCGGGATCGCCCGGCGGAAGCTTGACGAAGATGAGGAACGTGACGATCGAGACGATCCAGAGCACCAGCAGCAGGAACAGGGTCCGCCGGATCAGGTATCGGCCCACGCTCACCTCACCTCGCTCGTGGGGCGCGGCTCGCCGCGCCCGTCCGTTCGAACGGCCTGAGGGGCCGCTCCCGTCCGGGAGCGGCCCCTCTCACCGTTGTGTTCGGCTACTCCGTCCTCACTGCTGGTCGGCGGCGATGGCCATCTGGTCGAAGGCCGCAACGCCGGCGAACTGGTCGAAGGAGTAGTGGTTGATGCGTGCCGAGATGACGTCGAGGCTGTTGTCGAACAGATACGGCACCCACGGCACGATCTCTTCCATCAGCATCTTGTCCAACTCGGCCCAGCACGTGATCCGTGCGTCGTCCACTGCGGACTTGCACTCCGCGATCTTGTCGTCCGCACTCGGGACCGACGTGACCGTGTAGTCGTACTTCCTCAAGTACTCGGGGCTGGCGCCGACGAGCGCCAGGTTGCCGTAGGACGGGAAGAGGTACGTGCTGCTGAACAGCGGGACGCCGAACGTGTACGCGTCCGGGTAGTCCTTGCCCCACGCCGGCGCCAGGCAGATGCCCATGTGCGTCGACGGGTCGGAGCACTTCGCGTACATGGTGCCGCGCTCGAACGGCTTGACGTCCAGCGTGATCCCGATGGCCTCGAGGTTCTGCTGGATCAGCGCCGCCTGCTTCGGGTACGGGTCGGCCTCGTCGGTGACGGCGAGGACGTCCTTGCACTCGGGCGCGTCACACAATCCGTCGCCGTCCGTGTCGTACGCCGACGCCTTCATGGCTTCCATCGCCTTCGTCACGTCGCCCTGCCCGTTGGGCGTGGCGTACGGGTCGTAGTCGACCAGCTGGTTGTTCAGCAGGCTGTTCACCATGATGTGTCCGGCGATGTCACCGGTGAGCGGGCCACCACGCAGCTGGCGCATGCCGGCCTTGTCGATGGCGTAGTTCACCGCCTTGCGGACGTTGACGTCGTCGAACGGCGGCTGCGCGATGTTGAACGACAGGTACCGCACGGCGTCGGAGTTGTACTTGTTCAACCGGCCCTGGAGGTCCGGCGTGGTGGAGTACTTCTTCAGCTCCTCCGGCGGGACGATGCCGTCCACGACGAAGTCGAGCTCACCCGCATCGATCTTGTTGTACAGATCGTTGTTGTCTCCGCCGATCGTCACCTGGATCGAGTCCGGGTACGCCGGACGCAGACCGTCGGTGCTCGGATCGTAGTTCGGGTTGCGCTCGAGCTCGATCGACTTGCCGGGCTCGTATCCGGAGACCGGGGTCTGCTGCTTCGCCGGCTCGGAGAAGTCCATGTCGGCGGAGCCGGCGATCTGATACGGGCCGGTGGCCACCAGGAAGCGTCCGTAGTCACGGGTGTGACCGTCGGCCGCGCCCATGACGGCGTCGCCCATCGGCGGGATCGGCGCGGTCGCGCCCATCGCGAAGCGGTAACCGAGGTCGCCGGCCGGCTCCGTCAGGTGGATCTCCAACGTGTAGGGGTCCTTGGCCACCATGCCGCTCGGCAGGTCGGCCTTGCCGTCCTTCACGTCGTTGAAGCCCTCGATGACCGAGTAGTAGTCCGGGTAGCCGCCGACCGAAGCGTCGGGGTCGGCCACGCGGGCGACCGCGCGGATGATGTCGTCCGCGGTGACCTCGACGTCGCCGAACGGGTCACCGTAGTGGATGCCCTGCTTCAGCTTGAAGGTCCAGGTCAGACCGTCGGACGAGGTCTCGGGCAGCGCGGCGGCGATGTCGGGCTGGAGCTCGGTGCCGCCGTCGGCCGTCGGACGACCGTTGTAGCTCAGGAGCGTCCGGAGCAGGCAGCACCGGTAGTACTCCCACGTGACGGACGAATACTCCTTCTGCGGATCGAGCCCGCTGTAGAAGTCGCTCAGCTGGGCCATCAGCAGCGTGCCGCCCTGCACGGCCTCGGTGCCGGCGCCGCTGGAACTCTGGCCGCTGGAGTTGTTGTCGTTGCCGCACGCGGCCGCGACGAGCCCGAGTACCGCCAGGACGGCGATCATTCGGATCATTCGCTTCATTGCAACCCCCCTCTTCATCGGAGATCGGACGTTCGGTGCGTGGATCGTGTGGAACCGGCTCTGGTCGAGATCCCTGCCGTACCCCTGCCCCCTTTCGACGGTCGGTTCCCTCCTGTGCATACGGTCAACGTGAGTCCCGGGGATCGAGCGCGTCGCGCAGACCGTCGCCCACGAGGTTGAAGGCGAGGGTCGTCATCAGGAGGAACAGGCCGGGGAACAGCATCAGCCACCAGGACTCGATGTTCTTGCTCGCCTCGGAGAGCTGGCGCCCCCACGACGGGGTCTCCTGGGGCACGCCGACGCCCAGGAACGACAGCGACGCCTCGAACAGGACGTTGTTGGGGATGATGAGCGTGGCGTACACGATGATGGGCGCGGCCACGTTGGGCAGGATCTCGCGGAAGACGATGCGCCAGTTGCTGGCGCCGAGCGATCGCGAGGCCTCGACGAACTCCTTCTCACGCAGCGACAGCACCTGTCCGCGCACGATGCGCGAGATGTAGGGCCAGCTGAACAGGCCGATCACGATGCTGACGAGCATGAGCCCCGGTGATAACAGGCCGTACATGCATCCGTCCTTGCTCAGGCCGCACGCCGAGACCAGCCCGAGGGCGAGCAGCAGGACCGGCAGCGAGAGCACCACGTCGGTCAGGCGGGAGATGAACGTGTCGACCTTGCCCCGGTAGAAGCCCGACAGCAGGCCCAGCACCACGCCGATCACGACCGAGATGCCCGTCGCGAGGACGGCGATCGTGAGGGAGGTGCGGGCACCGTAGATCACGCGCACGAACAGGTCTCGGCCCGCGGTGTCGACGCCGAACCAGTATTCGCTGCTGGGGCCGGACGGCAGCCCGAACTCGTCGAGGGCGAGGAGGTTGACCTCGTTCTTGCCGTGGTGCGCGACGTTGCGTCTCGATGTAGGGAGCCGCGATGGCGAGCAGGACGATGATGATGATGACGACGACGCCGGCGAGCGCGAACTTATCCTTTCGGAACCGTCGCCAGAAGAGCTCTCCGGGGGACCGGCCGACGACCTCGGCGGTGATCTCCCCGCCTGCCGGGAGTGGTGCCCCGGCGGTGACCGACTCGGTGGTGCCTACCTGCGCCATGTATCACCCTCTCCCCTCTTCGCGGCGGGCCCGCGCAGCGCCCCTCGAGGATCGCCCGAGGTCAGCGACGCCCAACTATACGCCGTCGGCCCTGTCCAGGGGATGCCCCGATCGGGCCGTTCCACACCTTCACCCCCGCATCAGGGCCGTGAGTCGGGGCAAGATATCGATACCGCGGAGGGATCCCAGCGAGCCTGCGGCGCAGGCGCCCTCGCCGAAGGCCTCGGATCCGTCCGAGCGTACCCCCGCGCCGCTCACGACGAAGGGGACGGGTTCGGCCGTGTGGGCCTTGCGAACGCACGAGGTCGAGTGGTCGGCGGTGACGGCCACGATCGTGCGCGACAGGTCGAGAGCTCCGAGGATCTCGTCGAAGAAACCCGTGTCGATGGCGGCGATGACATCGCGCTTGTCCTCGGCGCGGCCGTCGTGCGCCGGCACGTCGGGGCCCTTGATGTGGACGTACAGGGCGTCGAAGCCGTCGAGGGCCTGCAGCGCGAGGGCGGCCCAGCCGGCGTACTCCCCGACCGCCACCTCGAACGGCGCGTCGATGCTCAGCCGGGGAGCGTCCACGGGCATCATGCCGAGCATCTTCGCGATACCCCGCTCGACCGGCATCTCGACGAAGCACCCCCACGCCGGACCGAAGCGATCGCGGATCGGCTGCAGCGACGGCAGGTGGTCGCCGCCGTCGCGCGTGAGGATCAGGTTGGCGGGGAGCCGCCCGGCTCGGCGGCGCTCCTCGTTGATCTCCGAGCGCGTCGAGGACCTTCGCCGCCCCCTCGACGAAGGCGTTCGTCAGGTCGGCGGCGCGGTGCGCGGCCTCGGTGTCCTCGAGCGGTTCGCAGCGGGCGACCTCGAGGTCGAACGTCTCGAGCGCGACGCCGAGCGAGCCGTCCTTGCGGTAGGCGGGGTCGGTGTTGGTGACCTCGGCCGAGAGCGGGCCGTCGTCGTCGCGGATCACGAGCGCGCCGCGGTGCTCGACGGTCGCCTCGAGGTGGAACGCGGCGTTCGGCAGCTCGAGGGCAGCCGTTCACCTCGGCGGCGAGCGCCGCCGCCTCCTCGGAGCTGAGGTCGCGGCCCACCCGCCGGTCGACGATGTGGGGCCAGTCGGCGGTGGCGAAGTTCACGCGGTACGCGAGGTCCCCGTCGTGGAACGCCATGTCGGAGCCGACGGCCTCGACGACGCCGCGGCCGGGGTGCTCCTCGCGCGGGTCGTAGCCGAGGATCGCGAACACGGCGATGTCGGACTCGGGCGCGATGCCCTCCCCCACCGTCGTGACGATGCCGGTGCTTCCCCGGCGCGCGAGCTCGTCGAGCGCCGGCGTGGCGGCGGCCTCGAGCGGGGTGCGGCCGCCGAACGCGGGGATCGGGTCGTCGCCGAGCCCGTCGAGGCACACGTACAGCAGCTTGTGCACGGCCGTCCTCCTAGCGGTACTTCACGATCAGGGCGAAGTCCTCGGGCTCGAGGCTCGCGCCGCCCACGAGCGCGCCGTCGATCTCCGGGTGCGCCATGAAGTCGCGGATGTTGCCCGGCTTCACGCTGCCGCCGTACTGCACGCGGACCTCGCGCGCGACGGTGTCGTTGAAGCGGTCGGCGAGCGTGGCGCGGATCACCTCGACGACGGCGCCGGCGTCGCCGGGCTCGGCGGTGCGGCCGGTGCCGATCGCCCAGATGGGCTCGTACGCGATGACGAGCGAGGCCGCCTCCTCCGGCGCGACGTTGTCGAGCCCGCGGCGGACCTGCTGCGTCACCTTCGTCTCGGTGCCGCCGGCCTCGCGCTCGTCGAGCGTCTCTCCCACGCACAGGATCGGCGTCATCTCGTGGGCGAACACCGCCCGCACCTTCTTGTTCACGAACGCGTCGTCCTCGCCGAACAGCTGCCGCCGCTCGCTGTGGCCGACGATCACGTACGAGCACTTGAGGGCCTGCAGCATCGAGCGGGGAGACCTCGCCGGTGAAGGCGCCGCGCTCCTCGGGGTACACGTTCTGCGCGCCGAGCCCGTACGACAGCCGGTCGCCGTCGATCAACGTCTGCACCGCGCGCAGCGCCGTGAACGGCGGGCAGATCACGACCTCGACCCGCTCGTCGTCGTCCTTGTCGAGCAGGTAGCTCAGCTTCTGCACGGCCTGGATCGCCTCGAGGTGCGTCTTGTGCATCTTCCAGTTCGCCGCGATGATCGGGCGCCTGCCGGGCTGCTGCTTGACGGCCACTCAGTCCTCCAACACCGTGATGCCGGGGAGCGCTCTGCCCTCGAGGAACTCGAGCGAGGCGCCGCCGCCGGTCGACAGATGATCGAACCCGTCCTCCAGCTCCGCCCGCTTGACGGCGAGCAGGCTGTCGCCGCCGCCGACCACGCTGAACGCGCCGGAGTTCGCGATGGCCGTCGCCACCCCCCGCGTGCCGGCGGAGAACGGCTCGAGCTCGAAGACGCCCATCGGCCCGTTCCACAGGATCGTCTTCGCGTCGGCGATGATGCGCGCGAACTCCTCGACCGTGCGCGGCCCGATGTCGAGGCCCATGAACCCGCGGGGGATGTCGGCGGCCGGCACGGTGCGGCGGTCGGCGTCGGCCGAGATCTCCGTCGCCGCCACCACGTCCTGCGGCACCTCGACCAGCACACCGCGCTCCCGCGCGTGCGCGCGGGCCTCGCGGACCTCCTCGAGCCGGTCGCGCTCGACGAGGCTGTTGCCGACCTCCCCGCCGTCGGCCGCGATCAGCGTGAACGCCATGGCGCCGCCGATCAGCATCGCGTCGACCCGGTCGGCGAGCGCGCGGATCGTCGACAGCTTGTCGGAGACCTTCGCGCCGCCGAGGACCGCGACGTAGGGCTCGTCGGGACCGGCGAGGAGCCGGCCGAGCACCTCGACCTCGCGCTGGAGCAGGCGGCCGGCGACGGCCGGGCGCCCGCTCGCCCGCATCAGCTCCGGCAGCGCGGCGACGCTGGCGTGCGCGCGGTGCACGGCGCCGAACGCGTCGTCGACGTACGCGTCGGCGAGTTCGGCGAGCCGTCCGGCGAACGCGGCGTCGTTCGCCTCCTCGCCCGGGTCGAACCGGAGGTTCTCGAGCAGCACGACGTCGCCCGCCTCGAGGTGGTTCGTGACGGCCTCGACGTCGGGGCCGACCACGTCGTCGAGCGGCATCACGTCGCGCTCGAGGAGCTCCGTGAGCCGGTCGGCGACCGGCGCCAGACGGAGGTCGTCCACCGGACGGCCGCCGGGGCGCCCGAGATGCGACGCCAGCACGATCGACGCGCCCCGCTCGAGGAGCTCGCGTGAGCGTGGGCACGGTCGCGCGGATCCGCAGGTCGTCGGCGACCCGCCCGTCCTGCAGCGGGACGTTGAGGTCCGCGCGGACGAAGACGCGGAGGCCCGCGAGATCGCCGGCGTCGTCGAGCGTGCGCAGCGTCACAGCGAGCCGGCGACGAGCTGGGCGAGGTCGACGAGCCGGTTCGAGTAGCCCCACTCGTTGTCGTACCAGCCGATGATCTTCACGAACGAGCCCATCACCATGGTCGACTTGGAGTCGAACGTGCACGACGCGTCGGATCCCACGATGTCGCTCGACACGATCGGGTCCTCCGTGTACACGAGGCGGCCGGCGAGCGGCCCGTCGGCGGCGGCGGCGGCGAACGCCGCGTTCACCTCCTCGATCGAGGTCGGACGCCCGACGGTCGCCACGAGGTCGGTCACCGAGCCGTCCGGCACGGGCACCCGCATCGCGACGCCGTCCATCTTCCCCTTCAGCTGCGGGAGCACCAGCGAGGTGGCCTTCGCCGCACCGGTCGACGCCGGCACGATGTTGACGGCGGCGGCGCGCGCGCGGCGCAGGTCCTTGTGCGGCAGGTCGAGGAGGTTCTGGTCGTTCGTGTACGCGTGCACCGTCGTCATGAACGCCTGCTCGATGCCGAACGCCTCGTCGAGCACCTTCGCCATCGGCGCCACGCAGTTCGTCGTGCAGCTGGCGTTCGAGATCACGTGGTGGTTGGCCGGATCGTAGGCGTCGTCGTTCACGCCCATCACGATCGTGATGTCCTCGCCCTTCGCGGGCGCGCTGATCAGGACCTTCTGCGCGCCGGCCTCGAGGTGGGCGGCGGCCCGCTCGCGGTCGGTGAACAGCCCCGTCGACTCGATCACGATCTCGGCGCCGAGCTCCTTCCAGGGCAGGCTCGCGGGGTCGCGCTCGGCCAGGACCCGGAGCTCGTCTCCGTCGATCACGAGCCCGCTGCCGCCGACCTCGACGGTGCCGGGATAGCGCCCGTGCACCGAGTCGTACTTCAACAGGTGGGCGAGCGTGGCCGCGTCGCCGAGGTCGTTGACGCCGACGAAGTCGATGTCCAATCCCCGCTGCTTGACGGCCCGGAAGAAGTTGCGGCCGATGCGTCCGAAGCCGTTCACGCCGATCTTCAGCGTCATGGAGTCCTCCTCGAGGGGTGCCTGCGGACCATGCTAGCCGCTGGGCCGCAGGTCGCGTCCGGCACGGACCCGTGCGTGCGGCCGGCTACTTGGTCGGGCCGGGCTTGTCCGTCGAGGTCGGCTCCGGCTTGGGATCGGGCTTGGGCGCCGGGCCGCCGCCCCCGCCGCCGGTGCCGGTGCCGGTCGTGGTGGGGGGCGTCGTCGTGGCGACCGCCACCACCGCCGCCGCCGCCGCCGCCCGCCGCCGCCGTTGCCGCCGGAGCCGTTCCGCTTCCCGTGGTCGTTGCCGCCGCCCTTGTCCTGCTTGGCGTCGGGGGTCGGCGCCGGCGGTCACGGTGGGCATCGACGGAGGGCTCGGGGGTCGGCGAGGTGACGAGGCGAGGTCGTGGTCGGCGCGAGCGGCGTGGCGAGCGGCTCCTCCCCGCCCCCGAGCCACACGATGGCGGCGATGCCGCCCACGACCATGAGGCCGGCGAGGCCGCCCAGCAGGCGGTCCTTGCGACCCGAGAAGATCTGGTTGCGCCCCAACCGTTCCCGCTGCGTGCGGACCTCGTGCCGGAGCTCGCGACGGGCGCGCGAGCGCTCGACGGCGCTGGGCTTCCCGCCGCGAGGCCCGCTCCCCCGCGCCGCGCGCTTGGCCTCGCCTTGGCCTCGAGCGTCTGTCGCTTCAGGCTCCGCCGGAACTCGCGGGAGGTGGGCACGCCACTCAGCCCCGATCCAGGTCTCGATGCTCCACGGTCACCGGCAGGCCGCGCCCGCGCGAAGGTCCCCGCCAGTTCGTCGGCGACGACGACCGAGCGGTGGCGCCCGCCGGTGCACCCGATGGCGATCGTGAGGTAGGCCTTCCCCTCGGCGACGAAGCCGGGCACGGTGACGTCGAGCAGGGCCCCCAGACGGTCCATGAACTCACGGTACAACGGTTGCCCCGAAACGTACCGCTGGACCTGGGCGTCGGCGCCGGTCAGCTCCTTCAGCGCCGGCTCCCAGTACGGGTTGGGCAGGAACCGCACGTCGAGGAGCATGTCGGCGTCGCGCGGGGCCCCGTACTTGAAGCCGAACGAGATCAGCGACACCTTGAGGCCGGCCTCGGGCGGCGCGTCGGCGAACAGCTCGCGGATCCGGTCGCGCAGCTCGTGCGGGCTGAGATCGGAGGTGTCGACGACGAGGTCCGCCTCCCCCCGCAGGCTCTCCATCATCAGCCGCTCCTTGCGGATGCCCTCCACGACGCGGTCGGCGGGCGCGAGCGGGTGCCGGTGCCGGGTCGCCTCGTAGCGGTTCACGAGCGCGTCGTCGGAGGCCTCGAGGTAGAGGATCCGGTAGCCGATGTGGAGCTGCCCGAGCTCCTCCAGCGCCTTCGACAGCTCGCCGAAGAACACGCCGCCGCGGGCGTCGACCACGATGGCCACGCGGGCCGGGCCGCCCGGCCTCGAGGCCAGCTCGGCCATCTTCGCCAGCAGCGCCGGCGGCATGTTGTCGACGACGAAGTACCCGAGGTCCTCGAGGCTCTTCGCCGCCTCGGAGCGGCCGGCGCCCGAGAGCCCCGTGATGATCGTGAAGCCGGGGCCGTCGTTGCTCTCGGCGGGCGGGGTGGCCGCGCGCTCGGCCTTCATGCGGTCCGCCGTCCCTCGTCGGGCTCGCCGTGCAGCCGGTCGTGGATCGTGCGGGCGAGCTCGGGCCCGATGCCGGGGGTCTGCTCGATCTCGCCGGGCTCGGCCGCCCGGAGCCGCGAGAGCGACCCGAACCGCTTCAGGAGCGCCCGCTTGCGGGCCGGCCCGACGCCGGGGATCTCGTCGAGCGGGCTCTGCAGGGCGCGGCGCTCCCGCTTCTGCCGGTGGTACGTGACGGCGAACCGGTGCGCCTCGTCGCGGATGTGCTGGAGCACGAACAGCGCCTCGGAGCCGCGCGGGATCACGAGCGGCTCGGGCGTGTCCGGGAAGTAGACCTCCTCGAGCCGCTTCGCGAGCCCGATCGCCGGCACCTGGTAGCCCACCTCGTGCAGGGCGCGCGTGGCCGCCGAGAGCTGCCCGCGGCCGCCGTCGATGACGACGAGCGCCGGCGGGTACGAGAACCGGCGCTTCGTGCCGGGCGGGTCGTCGCGCTCGCGCTGCAGCCGCTGGAACCGGCGCCGGATGACCTCCTCCATGGAGGCGAAATCGTCCTGTCCCTGCACCTCCTTGATCTCGAAGCGCCGGTAGTCCGAGCGCTTCGGCAGGCCGTCCTCGAACACGACCATCGAGGCGACCGTGTCGGTGGGACCGAGGTTCGAGATGTCGTAGGCCTCGATCCGCAGGGGCGCCTGCTCGAGGCCGAGCTGCCCGGCGAGCTCCGAGAGCGCTCGCGAGCGGGCGCCGAAGTCGGATGCGCGCCGCAGCTTGTGCCGGTGGAAGGCCTCGGATGCGTTGCTGCCCACCACCTCCATCAGCTTGCGCTTGGCGCCGCGCTCGGGCACCGAGACGCGCACGGTGCCGCCCCGCCGGACGGCGAGCCACCGTTCGATCAGGTCGGCGTCGGCCGGCGCCGTCGGCACCAGCACCCGCGGCGGCACCTCCTGGCGCTCCATGTAGAGCTGTTCGAGGAAGGATCCGACGAGCTGCGCGCGGTCGAGCTCCTCCACGCGGTCCACCACCCATCCCTTGCGGCCCATCACGCGCCCGCCCCGGACGAAGAACACCTGGAACGCCGCCTCCAGATCGTCCTCGGCGAGGCCCACGATGTCCAGGTCCTCGGGCTGGGTCAGCACCATCTCCTGCGCCTCCAGCGCCCGCCGGGCGGCGCCGAGCTGGTCGCGGAGCTTCGCCGCCTGCTCGTACTCGGTCCGCGTGGAGGCCTCCTCCATCTGGTGCTGGAGGCGGGTCATGACCGGGCGCGCGTTGCCGGCGAGGAAGTCCGCCAGCGCGTCGACGTGCTCGCGGTAGGACTCCTCGGTGACGCCGGTGACCTCCGGCACGCACGGGCCGGCGCACCGCCCGATGTCGTAGTAGAGGCAGGGCCGCTTCGCCCGGGCGCGCTGGTCGAAGAAGGCGTTCGAGCAGGTGCGGACCGGGAACACGCGGGTGAGCGCGTCGAGGGTGTCGCGGATCGCCCAGGCGTGGCCGTACGGGCCGAAGTACCGGACGTTCTTGCGCTTCGCGCCGCGCATCACCTGCGCGCGCGGCCACGTCTCCCCCACCGTCAGCGCGAGGTACGGGTAGGACTTGTCGTCCCGGTAGCGGATGTTGAACCGGGGCCGGTGCTCCTGGATCAGGTTGTACTCGAGCATCAGCGCGTCGACCTCGGTCGAGGCGACGATCCACTCCACGGAGGCGGCGGACTCGAGCATGGCGGCCGTCCGGGGGTGCTGGGGCTTGCCGAAGTAGGACGCCACGCGCTTGCGCAGGGACCGGGCCTTGCCCACGTACACGACCCGCCCGTCGGCGTCGCGGTAGAGGTAGGCGCCGGGCAGGTCGGGGATGCTGGAGGGTGCGGGGCGAGGGACGGTCACGACCCCAATCCTATCCGAGCCCTCCGACTGACCCGGGGGCGTCCTGCTACTTCTTCGAGGCCGCCACCACCAGGAACGTGCCGTTCATGTTCGTGTGCACGTCGCACTGGAAGTAGTACGTGCCCTCCTTCTGCGGGGGCACGTCGCGGGTTCGTCTGCGTCTCGGGCCCGGCCGCGGGATCGCCGGACTTGAACAGCTCCGTCCCGGCGGGGGGCGCCTCGGTGTAGAAGTCCGCGTTGTGCAACTGGCCCGTGTCCTGATTCTCGAACGTGAGCGACAGCTTCTCCCCCGCCGGCGCCACGATGCAGGTCTGCTCGAACCCGGTGCCGGCCGCGCCGACCGGCGCCGTGACGGTGATGTCGGTCGCGGGCTTCACGGTGTCGGCCGAACACTCCGCACCGGCGGGCGCCTCCGTGCTCAGCACGAGGGACGGGCTCGGCTTCGCGACGGTGATCGAGTCGGCCTCGGCGTACGTGCCGAACGCCAGGTCCTGCTGGTCGGGCGCGTACCAGGCGAGCGACACGCCGGCGCCGTCGGGCGTGACGGCGACGTCCGGCCACTGCCCGAACTCGGTCCCGCGCGTCTCGATCCGCTCGAACCCGCCGCCGTCCGGAGCCGACGACGCGAGGACCACGCCCGAGGCCGGATCCGTGTACGTCAGGTATTCGGTGCCGTCGTCGGTGATGGCGACGCCGGTGCTCCTGCCCTGCGGCCTCGGCGGCCGGCGTGGAGGTGGCGCTGGGCGCCGCGCTGCTCGAGGGCGTCGGCGTGGGCGCGCTCAGCGTGGCCGCCTCCGAGGCCGACCACGCCCCGCCGTCGGACGTCGCGACGCTCACGCTGTCCTTGCCGGTGTAGTAGGCGGCGACGAGCGATCCGTCGCTGTTGGCCGCCACCGAGATGCCGGCGCCCTCGCGCGCCGGCCTCGACCTGCTCGGTCGTCCAGGTGCGCCCGTGCTGTCGTGCCGCCATCACGGCGCCGGCGGCCGGGTCCGCGTACACGACGACGGGCCCGTCGGGCGTCGAGGCGATACCGGTCCGCGCGGGGTTGGGGCAGCCGGCGCACGGATCGAGCGTCGCGACCGTCTGCACGTCCCACCCGTCGCCCTTCGGCGTCGCCGCGATGACCTCCTGCCCGGTCGGCGTCGCGACGGTGGCGGCCACCCACGGGGCGCCGCTGTCGTCGACGGTCACCGAGGGCCACCCGAGGGGCCCGGCCTGGCTGAGCGACGGGAGCTGGTTGACGACCTGCTGGGCGGCGAAGGGCTCGGGGCCGCTGCGCGTACCAGATGCCGTCGGGCGCGGTCCACACGACGTGCACGGAGCCGTCGGCCCCGACGGCCACGTCGGTGCCGTTGGTGTTGTCCGTCGTCGCGTCCTGGAGCGTCTCGACCGTCGCGGGGCCGAAGGGCACGGTCACGCGCGTCGGCGGGTCCTGGTACATGGCGGCGGCGCCGCGGTGCCACACGCCCTTCTGCGGGCTGACCAGCAGGACGCCGGGCACGAACGGCGCGCCGATCGGGCGCGGCGACCGCGATCTGCGCCCTTGGCCAGCACGGCCGGGAATCCCCAGTAGGAGACGAACGGCACCCCGTCGGCGTCGAAGGCGACGGCGGCGCCGATGCCGACGTTGTCGATCGAGTCGGCGACCTCCGGCACGAACTGGCGGCCCGATCCGAAGTCGATCTCGCCGACCGGCGGTTCGCTGCACGCGGCCGCCACGAGGGCGAGCGCGAGGATGGGCAGGACCAGTCGCTTGGACACGTCGGCGGGAATCCTAGCAAGCTCAGTCAAGCCTGCGGGGCGAGTTCGCGTGCCCCTTCGGCGTCCTCGTCGGCCTCCGGCGGGAGCCGGTCGAGCACCTCCGCGAGGAAGCGTCCGGTGTGCGACGTGGGGTGCGCGGCGATCTCCTCCGGCGTGCCGGTCGCGACGATCTCCCCGCCGCCGTCGCCGCCCTCGGGCCCCATGTCGATGATGTGGTCGGCGGTCTTGATGACGTCGAGGTTGTGCTCGATCACGAGCACGGTGTTGCCGGTCGCGACGAGCCGCTGCAGCACCTGCAGGAGCTTGCGGATGTCCTCGAAGTGCAGGCCGGTCGTCGGCTCGTCGAGGACGTAGACCGTGTTGCCGGTCGCGCGCTTGTGCAGCTCGGACGAGAGCTTGATCCGTTGGGCCTCGCCGCCGGAGAGCGTCGGCGCCGGCTGGCCGAGCTTGATGTAGCCGAGCCCGACGTCGGACAGCGTCTGCATGTGGCGGGCGATCGGCGGGATGTTCGCGAAGAACTCCACGGCCTCGGAGACGCTCATCTCCAGCACGTCGCTGATCGAGCGGCCCTTGTACTTCACCTCGAGGGTCTCCCGGTTGTAGCGCCGGCCCTTGCAGACCTCGCACGTGACGTAGACGTCGGGCAGGAAGTGCATCTCGATCTTGATCTGGCCGTCGCCGGCGCAGTTCTCGCACCGGCCTCCACGGACGTTGAAGCTGAAGCGGCCGGCCTGGTAGCCGCGCAGGCGGGCCTCGGGCACCTGCGCGAACAGCTTGCGCACGTGGTCGAACACCCCCGTGTACGTGGCCGGGTTCGACCGCGGCGTGCGCCCGATCGGCGACTGGTCGATGTCGACGACCTTGTCGACCTGCTCCCAGCCCACCAGCTTCCGGTGCTTGCCCGGCAGCTCGCGCGACCGGTACACCTTCTGCATCAGCGCGCGCAGCAGCACGTCCTGCACGAGGGTGGACTTGCCCGACCCGCTGACGCCGGTGACGCAGACGAACAGGCCGAGCGGGATCTGCACCGTGACGTCGCGGAGGTTGTGCTCCTTCGCCCCCTGCACGATCAATCGCCGGTCGCCCGGGGACCGCCGCACCTGCGGCGTGGGGATCTGCCGGCGTCCCGACAGGAACGCGCCGGTGATCGAGCGCTCCTCCTCGAGCAGTCCCTTGAGGTCGCCCGTGTACACGATCTCGCCGCCCAGCTCGCCGGCGAGCGGACCGATGTCGACGATGTGGTCGGCCTCGACGATCGTCGCCTCGTCGTGTTCGACCACGATCAGCGTGTTGCCCAGGTCGCGCAGCCGGATCAGCGTGTCGAGCAGCCGGCGGTTGTCGCGCTGGTGCAGGCCGATCGACGGTTCGTCGAGGATGTAGAGCACGCCGACCAGGCCGCTCCCGATCTGCGTGGCGAGCCGGATCCGCTGCGCCTCGCCGCCGGCGAGCGAGCCGGCCGCCCGGTCGAGCGACAGGTAGTCCAGGCCCACGTCGACGAGGAACCGCAGCCGTTCGCGGATCTCCTTCAGCAGGCGTTCGGCGATCATGACCTCGCGCTCCGACAGGTCCATCGACTCCACGAACGCGAGCGTGTCGCGGATCGACAGACGCGTGAGCTCGGAGATGTTGCGCCCGCCGACCGTGACGGCGAGGGACTCGGGCTTCAGCCGCGCGCCGCCGCACGCGCGACACGGGATCTGGCGCATGAACTGCTCGAGCTTGTCGCGCTGCGTGTCGGAGTCGGTCTCGTCGTGCCGCCGCTCGACGTTCCACACGACGCCCTCGTAGGTGGTGTGGTACGCGCGCTGCCGGTTGTACCGGTTCTTGTACCGGACGTAGATCTCCTCGTCCGAGCCGTACAGCAGGATCTCCTTCGCCTTCTTGCCGAGCCGCTTCCACGGCGTGTCGAGCGAGAAGCCGTGCACGCCGGCGACGGCCTCGAGGACGCGGTCCCAGTACTCCAGCCGGCCGCTCGCCCACACCGCGATGGCGCCCTCCGCCACCGACAGGTCGGGGTCGGGCACGATGAGCTCGGGGTCGACCTCGAGGCGGGTGCCGAGGCCGTCGCAGGTCGGGCAGGCCCCGTACGGCGAGTTGAACGAGAAGTTGCGCGGCGCCAGCTCCTCGAAGCTGATGCCGTCGAACGTGCACGCGAGCGACTGCGAGAAGTTCTGGATCTCCTCGTGCCCCTCGGGGGTCTGCACGAGGATCGCGGCGCTGCCCTCGGCGAGCTGCAGCGCGGTCTCGATCGAGTCCGCCACGCGCCGGCGGATGTCGGACTTGGCGACGAGGCGGTCGACGACCACCTCGATCGTGTGCTTGTAGGTCTTCGGGCAGCTTGATCGGCTCGGAGAGGTCGCGGATCTCCCCGTCGATCCGGGCCCGCGGGAAGCCCTTGCGCGCCAGATCGGCCAGCAGCTTCTCGTACTCGCCCTTGCGTCCCCGCACGAGCGGGGCCAGCACCTGGAACCTGGTCCCTCCGGCAGCTCCATCACCTGGTCGACGATCTGGTCGGGCGTCTGGCGCCCGATCGGCCGGCCGCACTTGGGGCAGTGCGGGATGCCCGACCCGCGCGTACAAGCACCCGCAGGTAGTCGTAGATCTCCGTGATGGTGCCGACCGTCGACCGCGGGTTCCGCGAGGTGGACTTCTGGTCGATGGAGATGGCCGGGCTCAGGCCCTCGATGAAGTCCACGTCGGGCTTCTCCATCTGCCCCAGGAACTGCCGGGCATAGGAGGACAACGACTCCACGTAGCGCCGCTGGCCCTCGGCGTAGATCGTGTCGAAGGCGAGCGAGGACTTCCCGGAGCCGGACAGGCCGGTGAACACGATCAGTCGGTCACGGGGGAGGTCGAGCGTGACGTTCTTGAGGTTGTGCTCACGGGCGCCGTGGACGACGAGGCGGTCGGTACCCACGGACCTAGTGTAGAGGCGCCGCCCGACACGCCCGCTCGCCGATCGCCCATCCCCGTTCGGGCCCAGGCCGGCCCCGGCCCGGGTATCCTCCGGCCCGTGGATGCGGACCTCCGGGAGACGCCCGGCTACCTCGCCGTCGAGGCCTTCTTCCGCCGGGTGCTCGAGCCGGGCTTCGGCCGCATCGCGAACCCCGGCGACCCTCGCGTCTCCCCCGACGGCCGCCTGATCGCGTTCCGGGGCGAGGTCCTCGAGCGGCTCGAGGGTCACGCGAAGGGCCGGGTCTGCCTCGTGGACGCCGCCGGAGGCGAGGTGCGCGTGCTGCCCGGACGCGAAC
This sequence comes from uncultured Actinomycetes bacterium, assembly GCA_963828885.1. Taxonomy (GTDB): domain Bacteria; phylum Actinomycetota; class UBA4738; order UBA4738; family HRBIN12; genus JALYMB01. Next base: position 241,888 of record CAWHGC010000003.1, on the reverse strand, counting down.
GACGACGACCAGCCGCGATGGTCGCCCGACGGTTCGGTCCTCACCTTCCGCTCCGACCGCACCGAGGAGGGGCGCCACACCCTGTGGGCGGCCGATGCGCCCGGGTTCGAGCCGGCGCGCGCGCTGGCGGAGGTGCCGGGCGTCGTCGAGGAGCACGCGTGGTCGCCCGACGGGACGGCGATCCTCGCGCTCGTCGCCGGCGCGGCGGCCGAGCGCTCCGACGCGGTCGGCTCGGGCACCGTCGGCGGCCGGGCCGGCGACGCCCCGGCATGGCTGCCCGAGGTCGAGACGTCCGAGCAGGACGAGGACGCCCGGCGGCGGCTCTTCGCGATCGATCCCGTGGCCGGCACGTCCCGGGTCGTCTCGCCGCCCGAGCTGAACGTGTGGGAGGCCGCGTGGTGCGGCCCGGCGACGGTCGCCGCCATCGTGTCCGAGGGTGGCGGCGAGGCCGACTGGTACGGCGCGCGCCTGTCCGCCATCGACCTGGCGACGGGCGCGGAACGCGTGCTGCTGCGCACCGACGTCCAGCTCGGGTGGGTGACGGCCTCGCCGTCGGGCGGGCGCGTCGCCGTCGTCGAGGCCCGCTGCAGCGACCGGCTGGTCGTCGGCGGGGTGCTGCGCCTGGTGGATCCGGCCGGCGGCGGGCCCGCCCTCGAGGTCGACACGGCCGGCGCCGACGTGACGTGGCTCGCGTGGGGCGAGGAGGACCGGCTGCTGGCGGTCGGCGTACGCGGCCTCGACAGCGTGCTGCTCGACGTCGACCCGGGGACCGGTGCGGCGACGGAGCGGTGGTCGAGCTCCGAGTTCGCGGGCTCCGCCCTGTTCATGCAGGGGGCGCCGCTCGGCGACGGAGCGGTGCTGCCGCTGCAGTCGCACGACCGGCCGCCGTCGCTCGTCGCCGTCGAGGCCGGCGCCCTCCGGCCGGTCGTCGAGACCGCCCACGAGGGCACCGACCTGATGCGCGCCGCGATCGGCGAACGGCGCGCGGTGTCGTGGGAGGCGCCCGACGGCCAGACGATCGAGGGCATCCTCACGCTGCCGCACGGCGAGCCCCCCTTCCCGCTGCTCGTGCAGGTGCACGGCGGCCCGGTCTGGGGGTTCCAGGACTTCTTCCCCTCCGCCCTCCGGGCGTTGGAGTACGACCGGGGGTACGCGACCCTCGAGCCGAACCCGCGCGGCTCGTGGGGCCGCGGCCGCGCGTTCGTCGAGGCCGTCGTCGGCGACATGGGCGGCGCCGACGCGGCCGACATCCTCGCCGGGGTCGACCACGTGATCGGCCTCGGGCTCGCCGATCCCGCCCGCGTCGGCGTGACGGGCGGCAGCTACGGCGGCTACATGGCGTGCTGGCTGCCGGTCGTCGACGGCCGCTTCGCCGCCGCCGTCGCGGTCTCGCCCGTCACCGACTGGTTCTCCGAGCGGTTCGAGAGCAACCTCGGCAGCTGGGCGGTGCAGTTCCTCGGCGGCGACGTGCCCGAGCGCCAGCGGCACTACCGCGACCGGAGCCCGGTCTTCGCCGGCGACCGGTTGCGCACGCCGACCCTGCTCACCGCCGGCGCGAAGGACCGCGCCACCCCGTCCGGCCAGGCCGTCGAGTTCCACCGGGCCCTGAAGGAGCGGGGCATCCCGACGGAGGTCGTTCGCTACCCGCTCGAGGGCCACGGGGTCCGCGACCTGCCGGCGGCCATCGACGCCGCCGCCCGCGTCCTCGCGTGGTTCGAGCGGTATACCTGCCGGGCCCCGGGTGTCTGAGCGCGACGCCTCGGCGGCGCACGGCGTCGCGTTCGCCGACGCCGCCCGGTTCTGGATCAAGCTCGGCTTCGTGAACTTCGGCGGTCCCGCCGGCCAGATCGCGCTCATGCACCACGAGCTCGTCGAGCGGCGGCGGTGGATCGGCGAGCAGCGCTTCCTGCACGCCCTCAGCTACTGCACGCTGCTGCCGGGACCGGAGGCGCAGCAGCTCGCGATCTACATCGGGTGGCTCCTGCACCGCACGATGCGGCGGGATCGTGGCCGGCGTCGGCGTTCATCCTGCCGGCCTTCGTGCTGATGATGGCGCCTCGCGTGGGTGTACGCGGCGCACGGCGACGTGACGTGGGTGAGTGCGATCTTCTCGGGGCTCGCCGCCGCCGTCGTCGGCATCGTGGCGGTGGCGATCGTGCGGCTGGCCTCGAGGGCGCTGCGCGGCCCGGCGCTCGCCGGCATCGCCGTCGCGGCCTTCCTCGCGATCTACGTGGTCGGCGTGCCGTTCCCGCTCGTGATCGGCGGCGCGGCGGCGGCCGGCATCGCGTTCCGCGCTCGCCCGGCGCATCACGGCGCGGCCGAGGACGACGACGACGTGGCGCTCGGCGACGACGCGGTGGCGGCGCCGCACACCCGGCCCACGTGGGGCCGGTCGATCGCGCGTGCTGGCGGTCGGCCTCGCGGTGTGGTGGGTGCCGCTCCTCGCGGTCGCCGCGTGGCGCGGCAGCGGCGACACGCTGACGGCCGAGGCGTTCTTCTTCAGCAAGGCCGCCGTCGTCACGTTCGGCGGTGCGTACGCGGTCCTCGCGTACGTGAAGCAGGCGGCCGTCTCGCAGTACGGGTGGCTGACGGCGACCGACATGGCGACCGGCCTCGGGCTCGCGGAGTCCACGCCCGGTCCGCTCATCATGGTCACCGAGTTCGTGGGGTTCCTCGCCGCCTTCCGGCTCCCCGGCGGCCTCGACCCCGTGCGTCGCCGGCGTGCTGGGCGCCGATGGTGACGGTGTGGGCGACCTTCGCGCCGTGCTTCCTGTTCGTCTTCCTCGGCGCGCCGTTCGTCGAACGGCTGCGGGGCAACCGGCCGCTGGGCTCGGCCCTCGCCGGTGTCACGGCCGCCGTCGTCGGCGTGATCGCGAGCCTCGCGCTGTCGTTCGGCGCGAGCGTGCTGTTCGACCGCACGACGAGCATCCACCCCTTCTCGACCACGATCACCGTGCCCGTGTGGTCCACCGTCGACGGGTTCGCGGTGGCGCTGGCCCTCGCCGCCGCCCTCGCGATCCAGCGGTTCCGCGTGAACGTCGCGTGGGTGGTGGCGGCGGCCGGCGCGCTCGGCTGGGCCTGGTCGCTCGTGCGGTAGGCTGCCCGCCATGACGCTGCGCGACGAGCTCGAGGCCCTGCCGACGAAGGAGCTGCACGACCGCGCGCTCGCGGTCGCGAAGCGCCGGGTGGACGTGGGGTTCCTCTGGCGCCTGGTCGAGGCGCTGCCGGTGGCCGAGGCGGCGCTCGGCGACGAGCAGCGCAGCAAGGTGGACGTGATGCGGCCGCTCGCCCTCATCAACGACCTGTTCGACGCCGGCGAGGGCGACCTCGGCGAGGCGCTCCGGCCGATGTACGTCGACTACCTCGAGGAGCACGGCGGCCTGCATCAGGACGCCGAGGACGTCGAGCGCCTCACCGAGTCCGAGGAGTAGGCCGGGCGCGGTGCGGGACCTCGCCGACTACCGGAGCGAGTTCCCCGTCCTCGACCGCTCGACGTACCTGATCAGCGCGTCGCTCGGCCCGATCGGCACGCGCGCGCGGGACCGCATCGACGCGTACCTGGATGCATGGGCGTCGAAGGGGGCGCCCGACCTCGTGTGGTTCGAGGACATCTTCCCGGCCATGCGCGACCTGAAGCGCACGTTCGCCGGCCTCGCCGGCTGCGACGCCGGCGAGCTCGCCATCACGACGAACATCTCGATCGCGCTGTCGACGGTCGCGACGTGCCTGGACCTGTCGGGACCGCGGAACCGGATCGTCCTGTCCGAGCTGGACTTCCCCACCGACGGGCACGTCTGGCTCGCGCAGCCCGGCGCCGAGCTCGTCTGGCTGCGCAGCAGGGACGGCCTCACGATCGACCTCGAGGCCTACCGCGACGCGATCGACGAACGCACGGCGCTCGTGATGGTGAACCGGGTGCTGTACCGGTCGAGCGCGATCATGGACGCGAAGGCCGTGTGCACGATGGCGCGCGAGGCCGGCGCGCTCAGCTTCGTCGACGATTACCACGGCGCCGGCATCGTGCCCCTGGACCTGCACGACCTCGGGTGCGACCTGTACTCGGCCGGGGTGCTGAAGTGGCTGTGCGGCGGGCCGGGCCTCGCGTTCCTCTACGCGCGAGCGCGACCTCCTGCCGACGCTGCGGCCCGCGGGTGACGGGCTGGTTCGCGACGGCGGAGCCGTTCTCGTTCGACCTCGAGCACCTCGAGTACCACCCGACCGCGCGCCGGCTCGAGCACGGCACGCCGCCGGCGCCCGTCGTCTTCCTCGCGCAGGGCGGCCTCGACGTGATCGCCGAGGTCGGCGTCGAGCGGATCCGCGCTCGGCAGGGCGAGCTCACCGACCAGGTGATCGCCGGCGCCGACGAGATGGGGCTGCCGGTCCGGACGCCGCGCGACCGCGCCGCACGCGGCGGCGTCGTGAACGTGGGAGTGGGTTCCCGCGCCGAGGAGATCTGCCACGCGCTGCTCGCACGGGGCGTCTGCACCGACTTCCGCGGCGACGGGCTGCGGGTGAGCCCGCACTTCTTCAACACCGAGGACGACGTCGACCGGCTGTTCCGGGAACTCCGGCACACTCGTCTGAGCCAGACTAGTTCGGAGTCCGCACCGTCACCGGCACGCGCTGCACCATGTTGTTCGCGAGCCCGTGGTGGTTCCACGGCTGCTCGAGCGGCTGCGTCTCCCCCGTTCCGTCGGTCGCGCGCACCACGAGCTCGTGCTCGCCGGGCGCGGCGTCCCACACGTGGTGCCACGCGCGCCACGCGTACGGCGCCGGCAGCGGGTGCGAGGGCGGCGTCCGCCCAGGTGTCGCCGCCGTCGGTGCTGACCTCGACCCGCTCGATCGCGGCGCGGCCGGACCAGGCCCGGCCCTCCAGCGTGCACGGTCCGGCCTCGAGGACGCGCGCGCGCGTGAAGAACTCCGGGAAGCCCGGCGGCACCATCAGGGCGCGCGGCTCGATGCGCGTGACCGGCGTGCCGGGTTCGTCCTCGTCGCTCGCGGATCGCGTACGCCCACTGCTGGAACCCGGTGAACGGCTCGGCGACCGCGGTGATCCGCCGCAGCCACTTCACGCTCGTCATGCCGTACCAGCCCGGCACCAGGAGCCGCACCGGGAAGCCGTGCTGGGGCGGCAGCGGCATGCCGTTCACCTCGTACGCGAGCAGGACGTCGTCGCGCATCGCCTCGGCGACGGGCAGGCTCCGCTCGTAGTCGTGCTCGACCCCTCCCTGCACGCCGTGGTCGGCGCCCTCGAAGACGAGCTCGACCGCCTCCGGCGCGAGGCCGGCCTCGCGCAGGATCGGCCGCGAGCGGCGTGCCGGTCCACGCGGCGGTTCCGACGGCCTCGGCGAGCCACGGCTGGCTGAGCGGCCGCGGGTGCAGGCGCGCGCGGCCGTTGCCGGCGCACTCCATCGTCACGGGCGTCGTCACGGCGGGCCTCGCCCGCAGAGCCGGCATCGTGAGCGACAGCGGCCGTTCGCACCAGGCCGCCGACCTCGACGGTCCACGTCGTCTCGTCGGCCGGCGGGATGTCGAAGTGGATCAGCAGGTAGTGCAGCCCGACCGGCGTCACGTCGTACCGCAGCGCCCTCCAGCGGCATCCCGTGGTTGCGAGCGGCGAGCTGGAGCTCCTCCTGGGTGATGCCGTCGGTGGGTGCCTGCTCGGCGTCCGTGCCGGTCATCGAGGGTCCTGTGTAGCTCGGCGCGCGGCCGTTCCGCAAGGGCTACCGGAGCGTGACGACCCTGCCGGCGCGGATCACGACGCGGATCTCGTCGAAGGCCTCGAGGTCGTCGAGCGGGCTCTCGGCCAGCACGAGCGAGGTCCGCCGGGGCGCCGGGCTCGATCGGCGCCCGCACCAGGGCCTCCAGCACCTCCTCGTACTCCATCCCGGCCTCCACCATCAGCCGGAGCTCGCGCGTGTGGATGCCGGGCGGGATCGCGCCGTTGCCCAGATCCGTGCCGTAGATCACCGATGCCGCCGGCGGTGTGGAACCGGCGGAGGTTGTCCAGCGCCGTCCGGATCTCCGGCGTGTCGCGGCCGAACGAGCAGATGTCCAGGGTCGAGACGATCCGCAGCCGCTGCGCGGCCGTCGCGATCACGTCGTCGGACAGGCGGTGGGTCCACGGCGTGTGCGCGAGCTCGTCGAACCCGGCGCCGAGCGCCCGCTCCACCTGCGCCGGCGCCCTGTGCGTGCGCCGTCACCGGGATGCCGGCCGCGCGCCGCCGCGTCGGCGACGGCGGCGAGCTCGGCGTCGCTCGGCGTCGGGCCGGCCTCGGCGTTCAGCGACACCTTGATGGCGGCCGCGCCCCGGGCCGCGAGGTCGCGCACGGCGGCGGCGGCGTCCTCGGGGCCGTGCAGCTCCCGGCCGGTGCCGGCGGGCGCCCAGCGATCGGCCGTCGGGTACCCGCCGGGCGCGGTCAGCATGGGACCGACGGCCCGGATCAGCGGACCGCTGAAGCTCGGCGTCTCCGACGCGTCGGCGAGCGGGAAGATGCGCTCCGCCGGCCACGCCAGGTCGCGGACGGCCGTCACGCCCCGCAGCAGCACGGCCATGGGATCGGAGAGCTCGATGTGCACGTGCCGGTCCGCCGCCGCCGGCATCAGGAACCCCGGGACCTCGACCACCTCGCCCTCGTCGGGCACCGGGTGGCGGCGCCCGACCGCGACCACCTCGCCGTGCTCGCAGTCGATCTGCACGTCGGACGTGAGCCGGCCCGGACCGAGCCAGGCCTGCGGTGCACGGACGGACAGCGGCATCGGCGAACCCTACCGCGCGTGCGTGCGGGGACGGCTCAGGCGCCCACGCCGGCCGCGCGGAGCGCCTTCAGCTCCTTGCGGAGGTCGACGACCTCGTCGCGCAGGCGCGCGGCGTACTCGAACCGCAGGTCCTTCGCCGCCTCGTGCATCTCGTCCTCGAGGCTCTGGATCAGCCGCTCCAGCTCCTCGACGGGCATCTCGGGGCGCGAGCTGCGCGCGGCGCCGCTCCCGCCGGGGCGTCGGTGCGCTCGCCGCCGCCGAGCGACAGCAGGATGTCGGTCACCTTCTTGCGGATCGTCTGCGGGTCGATGCCGTGCTCGGTGTTGTACGCGATCTGGATCATGCGCCGGCGCTGCGTCTCGCCGATGGCCGCCTTCATGGAGTCGGTCACGTCGTCGGCGTACATCAGCACCGTGCCGTCGACGTTCCGCGCCGCGCGGCCGATCGTCTGGATCGAGCGAGGTCTCCGACCGCAGGAACCCCTCCTTGTCCGCGTCGAGGATCGCGACGAGCGAGACCTCGGGCAGGTCGAGCCCCTCGCGCAGGAGGTTGATGCCGACGAGGACGTCGAACTCCCCCAGGCGGAGGTCGCGGAGGATCTCGATGCGCTGGATCGTGTCGATCTCCGAGTGCAGGTACCGCACGCGGATCCCCATCTCCACGAAGTAGTCGGTGAGGTCCTCGGACATCTTCTTCGTGAGCGTGGTGACGAGCACGCGCTCGTTCTTCTCGGCGCGGAGGCGGATCTCCTCCATCAGGTCGTCCACCTGACCCTTCGACGGGCGGATCTCGACCTGCGGGTCGACGAGGCCGGTCGGGCGCACGATCTGCTCGACGACGCGCTTCGACACGCGCAGCTCGTACGCGGCCGGGCGTCGCCGACATGTACACGACCTGGTTCACGCGCTCGGTGAACTCCTCGAACCGCAGCGGACGGTTGTCGATGGCGCTGGGCAGGCGGAAGCCGTGCTCGACGAGCGTGGACTTGCGGGAGAGGTCGCCCTCGTACATGCCGTGCAGCTGCGGCACCGTCACGTGCGACTCGTCGATCACGACGAGGTAGTCGTCGGGGAAGTAGTCGAGCAGCGTGTACGGGGCCGTGCCGGCGCTCCGCCCGTCGATGTGGCGGCTGTAGTTCTCGATGCCCGAGCAGAAGCCGACCTCGCGCATCATCTCGAGGTCGTACGCCGTGCGCATCCGCAGGCGCTCCGCCTCGAGGAGCTTGCCCTCCCCTTCGAGCTGCGCGAGCCGCTGGTGCAGCTCCTCCTCGATCGTCGACGAGCGCCTGCGCCATGCGGTCCTCGGACGCGACGTAGTGCGAGGCCGGGAAGATCGTGAGGTCGACGATGTCGTCCTTCGAGGAGCTCGCCCGGTGACCGGGTCGAACCGGCTGATGCGCTCGACGGTGTCGCCCCACCACTCGATCCGGTAGCCGGCCTGCTCGTACGGCGGGAAGACCTCGAGGCGTGTCGCCGTTCACGCGGAAGGTCCCGCGCGCTCGGCTCACGTTGTTGCGCTGGTACTGGATGTCGACGAGCCGGTGCATCGCGAACTCCTGCGGGATGTCCGTCCCGCGGTACGGCCGCAGGATCTGCCCCTCGTACTCCTCCGGCGAGCCCAGGCCGTAGATGCACGAGACGCTGGCGACGATCAGGACGTCCTTGCGGCCGAGCAGCGCGGCCGTGGCCGCGTGCCGCAGGCGCTCGATCTCGTCGTTGATCGACGAGTCCTTCTCGATGTAGGTGTCCGTCGTCGGGATGTAGGCCTCGGGCTGGTAGTAGTCGTAGTAGCTGACGAAGTACTCGACGGCGTTGTCGGGGAAGACCTCCCGGAACTCGTTGGCGAGCTGGGCGCCCAGCGACTTGTTCGGCGCGATCACGAGGGTCGGCTTCTGCACCTGCTCGATCACGTGCGAGATCGTGAACGTCTTGCCGGTGCCGGTGGCGCCCAGGAGGGTCTGGTGCTCCTCCCCCGCCCGGATGCCCTCGACCAGGCGCTCGATGGCGGCCGGCTGGTCGCCGGCGGGGGCGAACTCGGACGCGATCCGGAAGGGGGGCATGCCCCAGATTGTAGGACCGTCCGCCGACACGGCCGGTCCTACATCCGTCCGGCGTCGACGATCCGCTGCAGGAACTGCTTCGTCCGCTCCTCCCGCGGCTCGGAGAAGATCTGCGCGGGCGGGCCGTCCTCGAGGATCACGCCCTCGTCGAGGAAGCAGACGCGGTTCGCGATGTCCTTCGCGAATCCCATCTCGTGGGTGGCGATCAGCATCGTCATGCCGCCGGCGGCGAGCTCGCGGATCACCTCGAGGACCTCGGCGACGAGCTCCGGGTCGAGGGCGCTCGTGACCTCGTCCAGCAGCATGATCTCGGGCTGCATGGCGAGCGCCCGCACGATGGCCACCCGCTGCTGCTGCCCGCCGGAGAGGCGATCCGGGTACTCGTCGGCCTTGTCGGCGAGGCCGAACCGTGCCAGCAGCTCGCGGGCCTCGGCGTCGGCCGTCTCGCGAGGGGTGCCGCTGACCTGGATCGGAGCGAGCGTCACGTTGCGCAGCACCGTCATGTGCGGGAAGAGGTTGAACGACTGGAACACGATGCCGATCCGCCGCCGGACCGCGTTCAGGTCGGCGCCGGGAGCCGTGATCTCCTCCGACCCCAGCAGGATCCGCCCGGCGTCGACCTCCTCCAGCAGGTTGATGCAGCGCAGCATGCGTGGACTTCCCGGACCCCGAAGCCCCGATCAGGCAGATCACCTCGTGCGGGGCAACCGTCAGGTCGATCCCCCGCAACACCTCGAGGTCGTCGAACGACTTGTGAACCCCCTCGAGCCTGATGGCCGGATCGGTCATCGGGCCTGGGTTCCGCCGCGTCGCTGCTGTCCCTGGCGATCAGCCGGTCGGTGAACCGGGCCAGCGGGATCGTGATGAGGATGAACAGGAAGGCGGCCACCAGCAGGCTGGAATAGTTGAAATGGAGAGAGCTGTAGATCTGGGCCGCCTTCAGGGCTTCGATCGTTCCCGAGGACGCCGACCAGGGCCGTGTCCTTCTGGAGGGAGATGAAGTCGTTCAGCAGCGGCGGGATCACGCGCCGGACCGCCTGCGGCACCACGACATGTCGGAGCGATTGCAGGCGGGTGAGCCCCAGCGATCGGGCGGCGGCGACCTGGCTCGGATGCACCGATTCGATGCCGGCGCGATAGACCTCGGCCACGTAGGCGGAGTACGACAGCACGAGCGCGGCGATGCCGTAGACCTGCGGATCGAAGTTCGACAGTCCTGCGATCTGGAGGCCGGGAAGGCCGTAGCCGAGCAGGATGACGACGAGCAGGAGCGGCACTCCCCGGAAGAAGTCCGTGTACGCCACCGCCACCAGGCGGAACGGGAAGAACACCGGGCCGGGGATCTGCCGGACGACCGCGATGATCAGCGCCAGCAGGAGGATCAGCGGCTCCGCGATCAGGAACATCCTCACGTTGACGAGGAACGCCGACCAGATCGCCGGCTCCGTCTCGGTGCCGAAGAAGCTCTCCTTCATCGCGGACCAGTTGAAGAACCCCTCACGCACCGCCTGGAACCCGGGCGAGAGCACGAACACCAGACCGAGGACGAGGAAGAAGACGATGGTGCTCGCCGTCGAGACCAGGATCGCTCTGCGGTCGCCCAGCATGCGCGACCCTCGACGCACCGGCCGTGGGTCGAGCGCGGTGTCGGGACCGGGCCCGCTCACGCGCTACGTGGAGCTGATGGTCGGGACGTCGAGGTAGTCCGCCAGGTACTGCTGCTCGAGGTCGTCCAGCACGCCGCCCGTCCGCATGTCGGCCAGCGCCGCGTTCACGCACGTGACGAGCGGGTTGTCCTTCTGGAACAGCAGCCCGAAGTGCTCGCCGGTCGACTCGAACTGCCCGACGACGGTCTGCCCCTTGCCGGCCGAGTACGACGCCGTCGGGAGGTCCAGCACGGTGCCGTCGATCTGGCCGTTCTTCAGCGCCGTGAGCGCGTCCGACGTGGTGTCGAAGACCTGGGACTGCTCCATGGGCTTGATCACCTCCGTGATGAACTGGAGGCTCGTCGTGCCGATCTGGGCGCCGAACTTGTAGCCCTGGAGGTCCGGAACGCTCGTCGCCGAGGCGATCGGCGTGCCGTCGTTCACGATCAGCGCCTGCGACACGTCGTAGTAGCTGTCGCTGAACGTCACGACCTGCTCACGCTCGGGCGTCACGGAGATCTGGTTGATGTCGAAGTCGAAGTCCTTCGGGCCCGGCGCGTAGGACTTGTTGAAGGGCACGGTCACCCACTTCACCTCGTCCTTCGTGAAGCCCAGGCGATCGGCGACGTCGTACGCGACGGCCGACTCGTAGCCCTGGCCACTGGCGGGTCGTTCTTCAGCACCCAGGGCGGGAACGCGGGGTTGTCGGTGCCGACGGTGAGCGTCCCGTCGTTCACCAGGGGCAGGCTGTCCTTCGCGCAGGCATCGGCGGTGGCGCTGCCCGAGCCGCCGGACGACGGCGTCACGGTCGACGAGTCCGACGCGCAGGCCGCACCCAGCAGTGCGAACGTCGCGAGCGCCACGAGCAGCTTCCGCATGGTTCCTACCCCCTGGATCCTGTCCGGATGACGGCCCGCCCGGGCCGGCGCCCGAGCGTAGCATCCCCGCTGCTACTTGCGGGGTTCCCAACTGAAGAACCGGCTCGCGAGGACGAGCCCGACGACCCCCCACACGGCGATGACGGCCAGATCGCTCCACTCGAACGGGAACGCCCGGATCGGTGCGTGCCCTGCACGTGCACGTTGCCGAGGTACGCCGCGCGCATCGCGTCGGCGAAGTGCCTGACGGGGAAGAAGTTGCTGACGGTGTCGATCCATGCCGGCGTGTCGGCGCTGATCGGGATGAAGACGCCCGACAGGAAGAGCAGGGGCAGGATCGTCGCGTTCACGATGGGCGGCGCCGCGTCCGCGTTCGGGATCACGGCGGTGACCGCCATCGCCAGCGCCGCGAACGAGAGCGAACCGACGATGAGGGTCGACGACGAACTCCAGACTCGGCGCGCCGGTCGGCAGGTCGGTCCCGTACGCGACCTTGCCGAACACGAGGGTGATGACGACCAGGACCAGGGCCACCAGCATCGAGTGCAGCACGCGGGCCGTCAGGTACGCCCACGAGGGCAGCGGCGTTCCGCGCAGCCGCTTGAGGATGCCCTGGTCGCGCTGGAACGTGACCGAGATCGCGATGTTCGTGTACGTGGCGCTGATGACGCCGAACGCCGCCATCGCGGCGACGAAGTAGGTGGCCTGGTCGAGCACGATCCCGTGGCCGAAGTCGACCTCGCCGCTGCCGAGCAGCGCCGTGAAGATGACGAGGAACATCAGCGGGAAGACGAACGTGAAGAACGCCGAGGCCGGGTTCCGCCAGAACGCCGTGTTCGTGTAGCGGACCTGGCGCAGCGACAGATCCGAGCGCGCTCATCCCGCCGACTCCTCCCCGCCGGTGATCTCCAGGTAGACGTCCTCGAGGCTGGGCCGCGTGACGTCGAGGGTCTCGAACCGAACGCCGGCCTCCAGCGCCCAGCCCGTCAGCGCGTGCAGGGCGGCCGTGGGGTCGTCGGCGCGGATCTCGAACGAGCCGTCGGCCTGCGCCGCCTGGCCGAGCGACGGCGGTCTCCGGCGCGCCGGCCGGCACCCGGTACCGGATCCGCGCCTGCATCGCGTCGCGGCCCGCCAGCGTGTCGGGCGGTCCCTCGACGACGATCTCGCCCGTGCGGATGATGCGACGCGGTCGGCCAGCACCTGCGCCTCGTCCATGAAGTGCGTGGTGAGGAAGACGGTCTTGCCGAGCGCCGTGAGGTTGCGCACGATCCCCCACGCGTTGTGGCGCGCGTTCGGATCGAAGCCGGTCGTCGGCTCGTCGAGGAAGAGCAGCTCCGGATCCCCCGACAACGCGACCGCCACGTCCAGGCGCCGCTGCTGCCCGCCCGAGAGCTTGTTGACGCGGGTGTCGGCCTTCTCATCCAGGCCCGACGAGCTCGATCACCTCGGCCGTCGGCCTGGGGTGTTCGTAGTAGCCGCCGTACATCTCCACGGTCTCCCGCACGGTGAGGAACGGGTCGACGCCGGCCGACTGCAGCACGATGCCGATCCTCGCCTTCAGCTCCGGCTCGTTGCGCTCGGGGTCGTGGCCGAGCACGGAGACCTCGCCGGCCGTGCGCCGGCGGAACCCCTCGAGGATCTCCGTCGTGGTCGTCTTGCCGGCCCCGTTGGGGCCGAGCAGCGCGAACACCTCGCCGCGCTCGACGTGCAGGTCGATGCCGCGCACGGCCTCGACGTCGCCGTAGGACATCCGCAGGCCGCTGACCTCGATCACGCTCACGGGGGCAGGCTATGGGCGACGCGCTGCGAACGGCAACTCAGCCGACGCCGAACCCCAGGCGCGTGTCGACGAGGTTGCGCAGCGGCTCGCCGCGTGCGAACCGGCCGGCGTTGTCGACGAAGATGTCGACGACCTCCCGCTCCCAGCCGAGGTGGTCGCCGCACATGTGCGGGGAGACGACCACGTTCGGCATCGACCAGAGCGGACTGTCCGGCGGCAGGGGCTCCTGCGCGAACACGTCGAGGGCGGCGCCGGCGATCGCTCCGGCGCGCAGCGCCTCGATCAGGGCCGGCTCGTCGACGGTGCCGCCGCGGCCCACGTTGACGAACACGGCCGAGGCCGGCATCGCGGCGAAGGCGGCGGCGTCGAACACCTCGGCGGTGGCCGGCGTCAGCGGCATCGCGTCGAGGACGTGGTCGGCGGTGGCGAGGACCTCGAGCAGGCGCTCGATCGGCGCGACCTGGCCGAGGTCGGGGTCCATCCGTTCGGTCCGCCCGACCGCCGCCACCTCCATGCCCAGCGCACGCGCCTTCCGAGCCGCCGCGCGCCCGATCGGGCCGGGACCGACGACCACGAGCCGCGAGCCGGCGAGCCGGCGTGTCCCGCGGTGCTCCCATCGGGCCTCGCGCTGCAGGGACAGGGTCGTCGGCGTGTCGGTGCTGAACGCGAGCAGCATGCCGATCACCCACTCGGCGATCGGCTCGTCGAAGACCCCGCGGGCGTTCGTCACGACGACGTCGCTCTCGACGAGCTCGGGGAAGAGCAGGCCGTCCACGCCCGCCGACGCGGTCTGGATCCAGCGCACGCGCCCGAGGCTGGGCCACGCTGCCGCCAACTCCGTCGCGCTCGCCGTCCCAGAAGTAGACGGCGTCGGCGTCGGCGCCGGCCGCGGCGAGCTCGATGCCGGCCGCGTACCGCAGCCGGACGTCGCCCTCGGCCGCCTCGATGCCGGGCGGCGGATCGGCGGCCTCGCCGAGCACGATGACGAGCGGCGCCTCGGTCACAGCGGCCGCCGCCCGATGAAGCCCGAGTCCTGCTCGTGCCAGAACGCCAGCTCGTCCTCGTGGGTGCTCCAGCAGAGGAAGACGATGCGGCCCTCGCGTTCGGCGGGGAAGTCGACGAGCCCGCCGTCGGCGTCGCGGAGCAGGATGTCGCGCTCGGCGAGGTCGGTGACGTCCTCGCGCAGCTGCCGGCTGGCGTCGAACCAGTCGGAGCCGGCCACGCCCCCGCCGTCGGCGGCGACGGCGTCGGTGATGCGCTCGCTGGACTCGATCAACGCCCGGCGCGACGAGCGGATCCGCGCCAGCTGCTCGCGCAGCGCGGGGATCTCCGCCGCCGCCTCCTCGGGCGTGTACGTCCTCACGCCGCCTCCAGGACGCCGGCCAGCTCGGTGAGGCGCCGGATCCGGACCCCGTCGAACGACGGATGCCGCTCGCGGCGATCGATCAGCACCGGGAACATCCCCAGCGCGGCCGGCGGGTCGACGTCGAACTCGGGGCTGTCGCCGACGAACGCCGACCGCTCCGGCTCCACGCCGGCGCGCTCCAGCGCGAGCCGGTAGATCCGCGGGTCGGGCTTCTCGATGCCCTCGAGGCCGCTGATCACGCGCACGTCGAACTCGTCGGCGACGCCGAGCCGCTCGAGCAGGCGCTCGAGCCACTCCTCGAAGTTCGACACGATGCCGAGCGTGACGCCGCTGCCGCGGAGCGCGGCCAACGCCGGAGCCACGTCGTCGAACAGCGCGTAGTTCGCGAGGTCGCTGAACGCCCGGTACAGGGACTCGTGCAGGCCCTCGTCCGGCGGCAGCCCCAGGCCGTCGAGGAACCGCTCGTACACCGACAGCCAGAACGCACGCGACCGCTCGGGCGAGGTCGTCCACAGCTCGCCGCCGGTCGCGGCCTGCGAGAACCGGTCGCCCACATGGTGCAGCTGCTCGTGGACCGCCTCGACGCCGACCGGGTGGCCCTCGCGCGCGAGGACGTCGGCGAACAGCTCCGGGAACGAGGGATGCGCATGCACCAATGTCTCGCCGACGTCGAAGAAGATCGCGCGGAACCTCACGGGGCGGATGATACCGAGCGCCCGCCGCGGCCGCCGAGCGCAGGATCAGGCCTGGGCCGCACGCGCCGACAGGTCGGTCCACAGACGGTCGACCTGGGCCTCGAGCTCGTCCGTCGGTGCCCTCGTTGTCGAGCAGGACGTCGGCGACCGCCGCCTTCTCCTCGAGCGGCATCTGCGCGGCCAGGCGGGCGCGGGCGTCGTCCTCGTCCATGCCGCGGGCGGCCAGGCGCGCGATCTGGGTCGGCGTCGAGGCCGACACGACGACGACGACCGGGAACCCGCGGTGCGCACCGGTCTCGATCAACAGCGGGGAGTCCACGACGACCACGCGGTCGGAGCCGGCCTCGCCGGCGACGCCCTCTGCGATCCGCCGGCGCACCTCGGGGTGCACGATGCGCTCGAGGGCCGCGCGCAGCTCCGGGTCGGCGAAGACGCGCTTCGCGATCGCCGGACGGTCCAGCTCGCCGTCGGGCGCGACGACCTCGGGGCCGAACAGCGCGACGGCGGCCGCGAACCCGGGGGTACCGGCCGCCACCGCCTCCCGCGCGAAGGCGTCGGCCGACAGGATGACGGCGCCGCGCTCGCGCAGCATGCCGGCGACGGTGGTCTTGCCGGAGCCGATGCCGCCGGTGAGGCCGACGAGGAGCATGGGCGACGCTCCGAGGAGCTAGTCGCGGCCCTCGCGACGCTTGAGGTCGGCGAGGATCGACTCGAGGGAGACGTCCTCCTCGGCCGCGGCCGGCGCCTCGGGCTCTGGCGCCGCTTCGGCGGCGGGGGCCTCCGCGGCGGGCGCCTCAGGGGCGGGCGCATCGGGGGCGGCGTCGGGCTGTGCCTCAGCGGGTGCGGGAGCCTCGGCTGCGGCCGGCGGCGCGGCGGCCTCGGCTGCGGCCTCGGGCCCGCCGGCGGCCTCGAGCGCCTGCTCCATGTCGGCGAAGTCGGGCGCCGGCGCCATGGGCGCCGCGGGCGTCTCGACGGCGACCTCCGAGCCGCCCTCGGCGGGCTCCGGCTCGGCGGTGATCTCGGTCTCCCTGGGCTGCAACGGCTGCCCGCCCACCTGGCGCATGCTGAGGCTGATGCGACGACGGCTCACGTCGACGTCGATCACCTTCACGCGGACCTCGTCGCCGACCGACAGGACGGCCTCGGGCGACTCCACGTGCTGGTCGGAGAGCTCCGAGATGTGCACGAGCCCCTCGATCCCCTGCGCGACGCGGACGAAGGCGCCGAACGGCACGAGCTTCGTCACCTGGCCCTCGATGATCTCGCCGGCCTGGTACTTGCGCTCGAACTCCTTCCAGGGGTCCTCCTGCGTGGCCTTCAGCGACAGCGACACGCGCTCGCGCTCGAGGTCGACGTCGAGGACCTCGACCTCGACCTCCTGGCCGACGGCGACGACCTCGCTCGGGTGGTCGACGTGCTTCCACGACAGCTCCGAGACGTGCACGAGCCCGTCGACGCCCCCGAGGTCGACGAACGCGCCGAAGTTCACGATGCTGCTGACGGTCCCCTTTCGGCGCTCGTTCTTCTGCAGGCCCTCGAGGAACTTCTTGCGACCCTCGGACTGGGACTCCTCGAGGAACGCGCGGCGCGACAGCACCACGTTGTTGCGGTTGCGGTCGAGCTCGATGATCTTCGCCTCCAGCTCGGTGCCGACGAACGGCGCGAGGTCGCGCACGCGCCGCAGGTCCACGAGCGAGGCCGGCAGGAAGCCGCGGAGCCCGATGTCGAGGATCAGCCCGCCCTTCACGACCTCGATCACCGGGCCGGTGATCGTCTGGCCGGAGTTCATGACCTCCTCGATCCGTCCCCACGCCCGCTCGTACTGCGCGCGCTTCTTCGACAGGATCAGGCGGCCCTCCTTGTCCTCCTTCTGGAGCACGAGGGCCTCGACCCGCTCGCCGACGTGGACGACCTCGTTGGGGTTCACGTCGTGGCGGATCGACAGTTCCTTCGAGGGGATGACCCCCTCGGACTTGTAGCCGATGTCGAGCAGGACCTCGTCGCGGTCGATCTTCACGATCTCGCCCTCGACGATGTCGCCGTCGTTGAAGTCGCGGAGCGAGGCCTCCATCGCCACGATCAGCTCTTCGGGTGTCAGGTCGCGCTCAGGCACGGCCTTGGTGGTGTCTTCCGTCTCGATGTGGATCATCTCCTTCAGGTCACGCATGGCGCGCACCACCGGCGGGTGGGATTTGCCGATGGCGCAGGCGCGCCGCGCGGACGTCAGGGATGGTAGCCGCGCGCGGAGAAGGCCGTCAACGCGAACCCGCAGGTCACGACGCGGGAAACGACCTCAGACCATGGTGAAGCGGGTGGAGGAGTGGGTCGTGTCCTGGTTGCCGCTCGTGTCGGTCACCCGTGCCTGCGCGAAGTAGGAGCCGCCGCCCACGCCGCCGGACCACCCCGCGCTCCAGGTCGTCGCGGCGGCCCCGGGCGAGCCCAGCGCCGCCGGCATCCACTTGAGCGAACCCCACGTGCCCGTGCCGGGGTTCCACCACAGCCCGGTCGTCCGGTCCTTGATCGCGATCTCCACCGATGCCACGGCGACGTCGTCGTTCGCCTGACCGCCGATCGTGACGGTGCCGGCCGGCACGACCGCGTCCTTCGACGGGGCCAGCACCGTCGCCGTCGGGCGCACGGTGTCGGGCGGCGCGCCGCTGCCGGTGGAGAAGGGCACCGTCGTGCCGATCGTCGCGTTGCCGGACGTGTCGGTCACCTTCGCCTGCGCCACGTAGTTGCCCCCGACCCCCTCGCCGACGAACCCGAAGCGGAAGTTCACGTTCGTGGTGGGCGCGCCCGCGTATCCGGCCAGGTTCCACGTCTTCGCGGAGCCCCAGACGGCATCGAGGGCGTTCCAGTAACGGCCGCTCACCGTGTCGCGGACCGACACGGCGACGGTGCCGACGGCCGCGTTGTCGGCGGCGGTCCCCGTCACGATCACGGTCTGCGGATCCAGCACCTGGTTCTTCACCGGCGAGGTGATGGCCGTCGACGGCGCCGTCGAGTCGCCCGAGGGCAGCGCCGTCGCGAACGAGAAGACCTGGATGCGGTCGTTCGCCGCGTCGGCCACGTAGATGTTGCCCTGCGCGTCGTGCGTGATGCCGGAGGGCTGGGAGAGCTGGAAGACGCCCGAGCCCTTCGTGCCCCACTGCCCGACGAACCCGCCGTTGAGGTCGAAGACCTCGACGCGCGCGAGCTGCGAGTCGGTGACGAGCACCCGGTAGGTGGGCGCTCCGCCGGGCGTGACGTTCACGACGTCGATGTCCCAGGGGTTCTCGAACTGCCCGGCCCCGGAGCCGCCCGACCCCCACGTGCGCAGGAAGGCTCCGCTCGGCGAGTACACGTACACGCGGTCGTACTTCCAGCTCACGACGAGGACGTTGCCGGTGGTGGGGTCGATCGCGACGCCGTTGTTGCACACGGACACGCTCAGCAGCTCCGCGCCCGTCGCCGTGTCGACCTTCTTCAGCTTGCACGAGGTGTAGTCGGCGACCCACGCGTTGGCGCCGGCGAACTCCACATCCATCGGCCAGCGGAAGCTCCCGGTCGCCGTCGAGTCGGCGCCGTTGCCGATCGTGCGCAGGTACGTCGTGCCCGTGGCGTCGTACACGCGGATGAAGTGGTCCCTGGTGCTCGACACCCAGACCTCGCCGTTCGCCGGGTTCACGGCGATGCCCCGCGGATAGTCCATGCCGTACGGCGGATGCGAGTTGCGCCGGCCGAAGGTCGCCTGGAAGGTCCCGTCGGCGCCGAACCGCTGGAAGCGGTTGTTCCACGTGTCGGCGCCCCACACGGTCCCGTCCGGCGCCACCGCCACGTCACGGACCTGCGCGAACCCGCCGGGCACCGGATCCTGCGCCGGCGCCGGGTAGGTGCCCAGCAGCGTGCCCGTCGGCGAGTACCGGAAGAAGCGGAAGTTGCCGTAGTCGGCCACCCACAGGTCGTGCTGCGCGTCGATCGTGATCGCACGGCCGCCGTCGGCGAACTGTCCCGGGCCCTGGCCCCTCCGACCCCCAGTGCGCGACGGGCGTGGGCGGCGTCGTGGCCGGATCGGCGCTCATCTGGAACTCCTCGATCTCCGCGGCCTCTGCGTCGACCACGTAGATCGCCCCGGTCTGCTGGTCGAGGGCCATCCCGCGGAGGTCGCCGGTGAACTGGCCCACGCCCGTGCCCTGCGAGCCGAACGAGTACAGGAAGGCGCCCGCCGGTGTGTACACGCTCACGCGGCGGTTCTGGCGTCGGCGGCGTAGATGCGACCGGCCGCGTCGACGGCGAGACCGTGGATGATCCCCATCTGCCCCGGGCCGGTGCCGTAGGAGCCGAAGCTCATCACCTGCGTGCCACCGGTGCTCAGGTTGTACTTGCGGATCTTCGGCGGGTCCGTGCTCTTGTTCCAGTAGTGGCTGTCGGCCACGTACAGGTAGCCGTTCGCGTCGGCCGTGTGCCAGGCCGTGTAGCGGGCGTTGCTCTGGAAATCGCGACAGGTAGTTCCCGTGCAGGTCGTACCTCGCGAACCAGCCGCCCTCCTTGCCGTCGGAGATCTCCGAGACGTAGATGTCGCCGTTGCGCGCGTCGACCGAGATCGAGTACGGCTGGCCCTTGACGCAGCGACGGGCTCCGGTAGAAGGCGCCGACCTCGTGGCCCTCGAGGTCGTACCGTCGGATCTTGAAGTTCCAGTAGTCGCCCACGAGGATCTCGTTCGACACGGGGTTGTAGGCCATCCCCCAGGCGTAGACGCCCGCCTCGCCGCGGGCCCCGATCGAGCGGACGAACCCGGGTGCCGTGAAGGTGTCGGCGCGCGCCGGAGCGGGGAGGACGCCGCAGTGACGCCGGACGACGACGAGCAGGGACAGGGAACGGGCGTTCGCATCGACACCTCGCGGATCCGGGGGGCGCCCATTATGCACGAAGCGGTGCGGCGCGTCGAGGGGCTCGCCTAGGCCGTTCGACTAGTTCTGCGCGACATGCCGCACGACGGTCAGTGGCCCGCCGGCGCGGCCTCCGACCAGTTCGGGCCCCACCCGAGGTCCGCGCGGAGGTCGACCTCGAGGTCGACGGCCGACTCCATGCGCTCCTTCACGAGCGCGCCGGCCTCCTCGGCGCGGTCGGCGCCGACCTCGAACACGAGCTCGTCGTGCACCGTCAGGAGCATGTGGCACCCCAGGTCCTCGCGGTCGCGCAACGCGAGGTCGACCGCGACCATCGCCACCTTGAACACGTCGCTGGCGCTGCCCTGGATCGGGGCGTTCAGCGCCATCCGCCGCCCGAGGTCGCGCACCCGGGGGTTCGCCGCCTGGAGCTCCGGGATGTACCGGCGGCGGCCGAGCAGCGTCTCCGTGTACCCGTCGACGACGGCGCGGTCCACCTGCCGGTCGAGGTACTCGCGGATCGTCGGGAACGCGCCGAAGTACGCGTCCATGATCTCCTGCGCCTCGTCGGGCGCGATGTCGAGGCGGCTCGCGAGCCCCCACGCGTTCAT
The DNA here is from genome assembly GCA_963828885.1 of uncultured Actinomycetes bacterium. Taxonomy (GTDB): domain Bacteria; phylum Actinomycetota; class UBA4738; order UBA4738; family HRBIN12; genus JALYMB01. The sequence continues at coordinate 221,225 of CAWHGC010000003.1, read as the reverse complement.
GCCGTACGCGAGGCCGTAGTTCACCATCTTCGCCCGGCTGCGCAGCGCCGGATCCACCTTGTCCTCCGGCAGTCCGAAGACGCGCGCGGCCGTCGCCGTGTGGATGTCGTGGCCGGTCGCGAAGGCCTCGCGCAGCCCCGCGTCGCCGGACAGGTGCGCGAGGATCCGCAGCTCGATCTGCGAGTAGTCGGCGCAGAGCAGCACCTGGCCCGGCTCGCCGGGCACGAAGGCGCGCCGGATCTGGCGCCCGAGGTCGGTGCGGACCGGGATGTTCTGCAGGTTCGGGTTGGACGAGCTCAGACGTCCGGTGGCGGCGACGGCCTGGTTGAACGAGGTGTGCACCCGCCCGTCGCGCGGATCGACGAGCCGCGGCAGGGCCTCGAGGTAGGTGGAGTTCAGCTTGTCGAGCTCGCGCCATCCGAGGAGGGCGTCGATGACCGGGTGCTGGTCACGCAGCTTCTCCAGCACGCTGGCGTCGGTCGACAGCTGGCCCTTCGGCGTCTTCTTGCCGGGCGACAGGCCGAGCTTCTCGTACAGGACCACCCGCAGCTGCGGCGGCGAGTTCAGGTTGAACTCCTCCCCCGCGTGTCGGAACACGTCGGCGCGCAGCGTGGCCATCCGGTCGCGGACCGACTCGCCCATCTCCTCGAGGTAGTCCACGTCCAGCCGGACGCCGCGCGCCTCCATCCGCCCGAGGACCGTCGCGAGCGGCATCTCCACCGTCTCCAGCAGCCCGCGCACCCCCTGGCGGTCGATCTCCTCCTCCATCACGGGCGCGAGCAGCGCGACGGCGGCGGCCTCGGCGGCGACGGGCCGCCACGCCCCCTCGGCGAACAGCTGCCCCTCCGCCTCCTCCTCCACGTCGCCCAGCACGTCGACGCCGAGGTACCGCTCGCAGAGCGCCCGCAACGGGTACTCGGCGGCGGCCGGGTCCAGCAGGTAGCCGGCCAGCATGGTGTCGAACGCGACGCCGGCGACCGGCGCGCCGGCCGCGAGGGCCGACGCCTCGAGCTCCTTCGAGTCGTGCGCCCACTTCGGCGAGCCCTCGTCGGCGAGCCACCGGGCGATCGGAGCCGGCTCGGACATGGACGCGTACGCGGCCTGGGCGCCGCCCGCCGACAGCGCCGCCCCGTGCAGCCCCTCGCGGTCGGCGTCCAGCCGCACGCCGACCGGCGTGCCGGTGCCGGCGACGCCGGCGAGCTCGGCCGCCGGGACCTCGCGCAGGTCGAGGTCGGCCACCTCGACCTTCGGCTTGGCCGTGTGACCGACCTCGGCGAGACGGTCCAGCAGCGACCGGAACTCGAGCGAGGCGAAGAGGCGCCGGACCTCGTCCATGTCCCACTCGCCCATGACCAGGTCCTCGGGGCCGACGGGCAGCTCGACGTCGGTCACGATCCGCGCGAGCTCCTTGTTGAGGGTGAGCCGGTCCGCCGCCGCCTCGACGTTCTCGCGCAGCTTCCCCTTCAGCTCGTCGGTCCGCGCGAGGAGCTCCTCGACGGAGCCGAACTCCTGCACGAGCTTCGATGCCGTCTTCTCCCCCACGCCGGGCACGCCGGGGATGTTGTCGGACGGGTCGCCCTTCAGCGCCACGTACTCGAGGTACTTGGCCGGCGGCAGCCCGAACCGCTCCTCGATGGCCGCCTCGTCGTAGGTCACGATGTCGGAGATGCCCCGGCGGTTGAACATCACCTCGATCGAGGGTCCGACGAGCTGGAAGAAGTCCCGGTCGGCCGTGACGATCGTCGTGTGGATCCCCTGCGCGGCCGCGCGGACGGCGAGCGTGCCCAGGGCGTCGTCGGCCTCGTGACCCTCCACGCGCACGATCGGGATCCGCAGCGTCTCCAGGACCTCGCTGATCAGCCCGAGCTGCGGCGTGAACTCACCCGGCGTCTCGGCCCGTCCGGCCTTGTAGTCGGCGTCCATCTGCAGCCGCACGGTGGGCGCGCCGAGGTCGAAGGCGACGGCGATCAGGTCCGGACGCCCCTCGGTGAGCAGCTTGATGAGCATCGAGGTGAAGCCGTACACGGCGTTCGTGATCTGCCCGGTGCTGGTGGCGAGCGAGGGCGGCAGCGCGAAGAACGCCCGGTACGCGAGCGAGTGCCCGTCCAACAGGAAGAGCCGCCGGGCGGTGTCGGGGGTGTCCGTTCGGGGGCGCCACGACCCGTATCGTAGTCTGCCCCCGTGACGACCACGGACGGCCATCCGGCGGCGGAGTACCTCGAGGCGCTGTACGAGATGCGCGAGGAGGACATCCCCATGGTGCAGGCCCGCGTGGCCGAATGGATGGGCATGAGCCGCGCCTCGGTCTCCGAACACGTGAAGCGCCTGATCCGCGACGGGCTGCTGGAGGCCGACGGGCGGACGCTCTCGTTCACGCCCGAGGGCGAGGCGATCGCGCGCACCCTCGTTCGCCGTCATCGGCTCGCCGAGCATCTCCTGATCCGCGTGATCGGCCTGCCGTGGCACAAGGCGCACGAGGAGGCGGGGCGCTGGGAGCGCGTGATCTCCGCCGAGATCGAGGAGCGCCTCGTCGACATCCTCGGGGACCCGGCCACCTGTCCGCACGGCAACCCGATCCCCGGATCCTCACACTCGGTCGACTACCGCCGGCTCGTGCCGCTGAACGACCTCGCGCCCGGGGGCCGGGCGGTCCTGCGCCGGCTGACGGAGGACCTCGAGCTGGAGCTGGACGTGATGCGCTTCCTCGAGGAGTCGGCGCTGATGCCGGGGGCGAAGATCGAGGTCCGCAGCGTCGGCCCCGACGGCACGATGAACCTCGAGGTCGCCGGCGCCGCCGTCTCGCTCGGCGCGCACCTGTCCGACAACCTGTGGGTCGACCCGGCCTGACCTCCGGTCCGTCGTTCGGACACGAACGAGGTTGACGCGAATCCGACTGCCTGGATAGGATTTCGTCGGTCCGAAGGTTCCGTGTTCGGACCCCCGAACAACCGGCAGCCGCCAGCCTCGCGTGTGGCGGACCGACCGAGGAAGGACCGCCGCCCCGTGCTCCCCACGTTCGTGATCGGGCTCCGCGAGGGTCTCGAGGCCTCCCTGATCGTCGGCATCATCGCCGCCTTCCTGATCCAGCGCGGCGAGCGCCGGGCGCTGCGCCCGATGTGGTTGGGGGTGGCCGCCGCCGCCGGTCTGTGCCTCGGCGTCGCCGTCGTGCTGCGCGCGATCGACGAGTCCCTGCCTCTGCAGCAGCGCGAGGGGTTCGAGGCGGTCCTGGCGTTCGCGGCCGTCGCCGGCATCACGTACATGATCGTGTGGATGCGCCGCCACTCCCGGGCGCTCAAGGGGTCGCTCGAACGCAGCGCCGGAGAGGCCCTGGCCAGCGGTTCCACGTGGGCCCTCGTCGCCATGGCGTTCCTCGCCGTCCTGCGCGAGGGTCTGGAGACCGCGGTCTTCCTCCTCGCCACCTTCCAGAACTCGACGAACCCCGTCGCCACCGGCCTGGGTGCCGTGCTCGGCATCTGCGTGGCCGTGGGACTCGGGATCGCCATCTTCCGCGGCGGCGTGCGCATCAACCTGTCCCGATTCTTCCGGGTCACCGGGTTCGTGCTCGCGATCGTGGCCGCCGGGCTCCTCTCGCTCGGCGTGCACGCGGCCCAGGAGGCCGGCTGGATCACGAGCCTGCAATCCCCCGCCTTCGACCTGACCTGGCTCGTGGCGCCGGGCACGATCCGGGCCTCGCTGCTCACGGGGGTGCTGGGCCTGCAGCCCGTGCCCACGGTCGCGGAGGTCCTCGCGTGGCTGCTGTACGCGGTGCCCATGTGCACCTACGTCCTGTGGCCGCACCGGCCGACGCCGGCCCGCACCATGCCCGCCACCTCGCCCGCACCATCGTGAACGCCATCCGACCGCACAGGAGGTCCATCGTCATGTCGTCGCGCGCGCTCGTCATCGGTCCCATCACCGTCCTCGCCCTCTTCGGTGCGGCGTGCAGCTCCGACGACGGCGGCGAGTCGTCCGGTGACGGCATCCCGGCGACGCTCACGGACTTCGCCATCGATCTCGGAGGAGACGTCGGCGCCCGCCGGCCCGGTCACCTTCGACATCACGAACGGCGGTGCGACCGTTCACGAGTTCGAGGTGCTCCGTACCGATACCGGCGCGGACGCGTTGCCCGTCGACAGTGGCGTCGTCCAGACGAGCGCCGACGGCATCGAGATCGTCGACGAGGTCGAGGAGATCGCGCCGGGCACCGGTGCGAGTCTGTCCGTCGAGTTGCCGGCGGGAACGTACGCCGTCATCTGCAACGTCTCGGGACACTACGAGCAGGGGATGTTCGCGTCGTTCACTGCCGAGTAACGCTTTCGAGAGACTGTCACTCTTTCTCTCGACGCCACCGCCGCGAGTGACCTGCAGGTCTACGTGACAGAGATTGTCCGGCAGGCCATCTGGTCGAGTTGACAGGCTGCGTGCACACGCTTATCTTTCGCTCCGGTCCCGAGCGGTCCCGGCACCGCGAGGACACCGGAGCCACCGGACCCGGAACGGACGACGAGGCGCAAGTCTCATCGGACGATCCGGAGACGGCGACACCGGAGGACGAGCGGATCCGGATCGGTCGCTCGGGACCACCCTTTTGACGGGTCGCGATGCCGAGTAGAAAACGATCGCGTATGGGGAAGGCGTGATCGGCTCCAAAGGCGTCGCGGCCCGTCATCATCTCGTTCGGGACCGTACCGTCGTGTACGTGTCCGGCGTGCAGGTCTCCGCTACAGCACCGCGTCGAGGAACTTGCGCGTCTCCGGCTGTCGCGTGTGGTTGAACACCTCGTCGGGCGTTCCCTGCTCGAGGATCATGCCCTCGTGGAAGAAGAGCGCGCGGTTGGCGACCTCGCGCGCGAACCCCATCTCGTGCGTCACCACCATCATCGTCATGTGCATCTCGGTGGCGAGCGACTTCATCACCTGCAGCACCTCGCCGATCAGCTCGGGGTCCAGCGCCGAGGTCGGCTCGTCGAACAGCATCACGTCGGGCTCCATCGCCAGCGCCCGCGCGATCGCCACGCGCTGCTTCTGCCCGCCCGACAGGCGGATCGGGTACTCCTCGGCCTTGTCGGCCAGCCCCACCTTGGCCAGGAGGTCCATGCCCGAGGCCCGCGCGTCCGCCTCGGGGATGCCCTTCACGGTGAGCGGCCCCTCCATCACGTTCTGGATCGCCGTCATGTGCGGGAAGAGCTGGAAGTCCTGGAAGACCATGCCGGCGTGCATCCGCAGCCTGCGGACCTCCTCGCGCTTGTGCCGGGTCCGGTGCCCGCCCGCCAGATGGATGCCCGGCCACCTCGATCGAGCCCTCGGTGGGGTCCTCCAGGAAGTTGATACACCGCAGCAGCGTGCTCTTGCCCGACCCCGACCGGCCGAAGATCACGACCACCTCGGCCTGCTGGACCTCGATGTCGATGCCCTTCAGCACCTCGAGGTTCCCGAAGGACTTGTGCAGGTTCTTCACCCGGACGACGGGCTCGCCGTTGGTGGTCGTCACAGTGACGGGTCCTCCGACGAGGTTGCTCGCTCCGCCGCCCGCTGGGCCTCGAGCGCCGCAAGATCCGCGTCGCGCTTCGGTCTGGAGGGCGCCGACCGGGTCGGGCATCTCGACCTCGATCGCGCCGCCTCCGCCGTCGGCGCGCCGGTCACGAACCTCGTCCTCCCCGGTCTCGGTGGGGCGGCGCCCTCTCGGACGTAGCCGCTGACTGATCCTGGCCTCGAGTCTGCTCTGGAAGAACGTGAAGATGCCCGTCAAGAGCCAGTAGATCGCGGCAGTGACGATCAAGGCCTCGAGGTTGCGGAAATCGCGGCTGCCGACCACCGTGGCGCGCTTGAAGATGTCGTACCAGAAGATGGCGCTCGCCACGAAGCTCAACAGTGCGGTGTCCTTGATCATCGCGATGAATTCGTTGCCGGTCGGCGGGATGATGACCTTGAACGCCTGCGGTAGCACCACGCGCCGCATCCGCTGCCGATAGCTCATGCCCAGCGCGTCGGCGGCCTCCGTCTGCCCCGGACCGACCGCGAGGATGCCGGCCCGGAAGATCTCCGTCATGTACGCCCCGTAGTTGAGGCCCAGGGCGAGGATGCCGGCGAACACCGCCGAGAGCAGGAAGAACCGCTGCGCGCCGACCGGCACGACTCCGCGATCCTCCAAGGACAACCCGATCTGCGGCAACGCGAGATAGATCAGGAAGATCTGGACGATCAACGGGGTGCCACGGAAGAAGGACGTGTAGAAGCCGCTGACACCGTAGGCGATGCTGTTCTTCGAGAGCCGGCCCAGCGCGCCGAACAGCGCCAGGATCGTCGCGAGCGCGATCGACACGAGTGCCGTGACGATCGTCACCCAAACGCCCGTCACGATGAACTTGAAATTCGTTCGCATCCAATCGATGTCGAAGCTCGACAGGTAGAAGAGGACGCCGATCGCGACGAAGATCCCGATCCAGACGAGGACGACCTTCACGCGGAACGACACCGCTCCGCCTTCGGTCCGGATGGGATCGGGGGGACCGGTCTCCCCGATCCCCCCGAGCTCCACCTGCTGCGCTGCCATTGGCCTGGCGCCTCGTTCCTAGGCTCCCTGCTGCACCGAGTAGTCGACCTTGTACCACTTCATCGACGAGGCCGAGAGCGTCCCGTCAGCGTGCATCTGGGCGATCAGGTCGTCCAGCGCCGCAACGAGGGTCGTGTCGTCCAGCGGCGCGGACTTGTCCACCGCCACGGCCAGCGGCTCGTTGTAGATCGGCTCGCCCATGAGCTTGATCTGCTTCCCCGCGTCGATCGCACCCTGCAGGATCGGCACGGCGGAGAAGGCCGCGCACAGGCGCGCACAGTCGCCGAGCGCGAGGTCGTCGATGGCGAGCCGGTCGGTCTTGTACGTGACGATGTCCGCGTCGTGCACCTGGAAGTCGATCGGGTAGTCCGGGATCTCCAGAGTGCCCTCGAGGTAGGACTCGTACGTCGTCGCGATACCGACGCCGACCTTCTTGCCGGTCAGGTCCGCCGGTGAGGTGATCGACGTGTTGTCGGCGTTCACCGCGAGCTGAGCCGGCGTGTAGTAGTAGGGATCCGTGAAGTCCAGGTGGTCGGCCCGCTCAGGCGTGATGGTCATCGAGCCGACACTGATGTCCCACCTGTCGTTCCATCGGCCGGCCGTGATCACGTCCCAGCCCGGTGTCGCCCACTCGACCTCGACGCCGAGTCGAGCAGCGAGCTCCTCGGCGGTGTCGATGTCGAAGCCCTCCCACTTCCCGGTCGCCTCGTCGAGCGAGGACGCCGGCGGGTACTGCGGGTCGGTGGCGACGCGCAACGTGCCGCTCTCGCAGATCTTCGCCAGCATGTCGCCGGCGCTCATGTCCGCCGTCGCGCAGACCGTGTCTCCGCCCCCGGACGTCGAGCCGCCGCCCGTGGCGGGCGTCACGGTGCTGCTGTTGTCGCTACACGCCGCGCCGACGATCGCGAAGACCGCGAGCAGCGCGACCAGGATCCGATTTCGAGATGCACCCATCCGTGTTTCCCCCTTCTCCCGCCGGGCGCGAACGCTCCGGCATCACCTGGGCTGCACTATAGGCACCCCCACTTGGGGGCACAACGCAATAGGTACTACGTACCAACGGCCCCGGGGAGGGTTGCACCCGGGAGGTACGCGCCGAAGATCCGCTGGTAGGTGCCGTCGTCGAGCATGGCGCCGAGCGCCTCGTCGAGCGCGGCCAGCAGGTCCGTCGCCGAGGCCGATACCACCATCACGTCGTCGTCGCCGATCTCCTCGGTCGAGCCCACGAGCAGCCGCGGGCGGTGCTCGATCGCCGCCCACGCCGCCCCCTCCGTGTCGACGACGGCCGCGAGCGTCGCCGGCCTCGAGGGCGTCGTACGCGCTCCGCAGCGTCGCCGTGGAACCGGCGGAGCCGGGCGCCCGTGCCCTCGACGGCCTCGCGAGCCCACGCGGCGACCGGCCCGTCGGGCACCACGCCCACGACGTCGCCGGCCCCGGCCGTCGCGAGCGGGTCGTGGGCGCCGGCGACCTCGGCCGGCACCACCACCGCCGCCCTGGTGCTGAAGAAGACCCGCGAGGCCGGCGTGCCCGGCACCAGCCCCTCCGCCGGCGACAGCAGGACGTCCACACGTTGCTCCTCCACGGGCTCCGTCCCCGCCTCGCACGCGGTCCGCGTCCACCCCAGCGCGAGGTCGAGCCGCCTCGCGATCGCACGCGCGAACTCCACGTCGAACCCGATCAACCGGCCGCGCGCGTCGCGGTACGCGTACGGCGCCCCGGTCCGGCACGAGCCCACCGACAGCACCCCGTCCGTGCGCAGCGGCAGTCCCGCCGAGCTCGACCTGAGCGGCACCCACCGCCCGGCGTCGGCTCGGTACAGATGGACCTGCGAGTCCGACGACAGCGTGCCGTGTCCGTCGACGGCGTACGTGGCGGCCAGCCCCTCGAACGGCGACGCGGAGGTCAGACGCTCGAGCATCGCGTCGCGGGTCTCCGCGCCGGAGCGCATCGCGCGCAGCAGCAGGCCGCCCGCGTCCCATCCCTCGGCCGCGAACACGCCCGGAGGCACCGCGTAGTCCGACTGGTAGTCGTGGATGAAGCGTTGCGCCGCAGCGCTCGTCGAGCTCGACTGATCGACGCACGCGCACGCGACGACCGTGCCCTGCGCCGCCGGACCCGCCAGGTCGAGGAACGTGCCGTCCTTCATCCCGTCCGAGCCCACCATCAGCACGTCCTCGCCGGCGGCGGTCAGTGCGTCGCGCAGCTCGGCGGCGCCCGTGCCGAACCCCGTCCACACGACCGTCGTGCAGCCGGCGCTCCGCGATCGCGGCGACGGCAGCGCCGGCCGTGTCGGGCGAGGCGGGGTCCACCGTGACGGAGGTGGAGAGCTCGCCCCGGAGCTCGGGCTCGAGGAGCGACTCGGTGCGTCTCGGCGTACGTCGTGCCGTCGCCGGCCATACATACCTCGCCGCCGGTGCGGAGTCCCCGCACGTAGCCCGCCAGCGCCGCAGCGAGCGACCGCTGGCCGGCGACGATGCGGAACCACGGGTCGCCGGCGTCGGCCGGTCCACCCGACAGGCTCAGCGTCGGCACGCCGGCGGCGGCGAGCGCGTCGCGGACCTCGGCCGTGTCCGGCCAGTACGGCGACGCGACGGCCGCGATGTAGCCGGGGTCCTCCGCCACCTGCTGCGCGAGGTCGGCTGCGACGGCGGGGTCGCCCTTCGTGTCGAACCCGACGAGCTCCGGCAGCACCGGCAGCCCGCCGGCATCGACCGCCTGGCTCAGCGCCAGCTTGAGCCCGAGGAAGGCCGGCTGCCCGTGCGTGTTCGGCGATTCGACGGAGCCGTCCTGGAAGAAGGCCACCTTCACCGGCACGGGGTCGACCGTCGGGGTCGGCGAGGGGTCGAGGGCGCTCCCGCCCGTGCACGCCGTGGCCACGGCGGTCGTGGCCGCCAGGACCGCGAGCGCGCGAGCACGGAGCGTCACTGGATGTCGAGGACGCCGGGGCGCGCCGATCGCGCCACGGGCACCCGGTAGTCTATGGAGCCCTCGCCGGGATGGCGGAACTGGCAGACGCGCGGGACTCAAAATCCCGTGGGCTTCGGCCCGTGAGGGTTCGACCCCCTCTCCCGGCACCCCGGATCAGCAGATATCCCGGATACCGGGCCGTCGAAGGGTTGCGCTTTCCTCCGCCGCTCGCCACCATGCAGAGGTCGGACGGGCCGAAGGGGAGGAGCGATATGGCTCCCAGGTCGCTGCTCGAGGTGGTCCGGTGCGGGCACCACGAGCTGGAGCTCCGGGGCGAGCTCTGCATCGCGTCCCTCGAACCCCTCGCCGCGGCCCTGGCCGAGATCGACGGCGCCGTGACCCTGGACATGACCGACCTCACCGTTCATGGACAGCACCGGCCTGGGCGTCATCCTGAAGCGGCTGGCTCCTGGGTCCCGTGACCCTGCTGGACGTTCGACCCCAGGTGGCCCGCGTCCTCGAGCTCGCCGGGCTCGTGGGTCGCGAGGGGCTGGAGATCCGTCCCGCCCCGTCCGCCGGCGACTGACCTCGTCTCAGACGACGTGGGCCTCGGCGACCAGGTCCCCCCGGGCGAACCGGTCGAGGCCGAGCGACGAGACGTCGACGGTGCGCGCGGCGCCGTCCACGATCATCTCGGCGAGCAGCTTGCCCACCACCGGCGCGTGCTGGAAGCCGTGGCCGCTGAACCCGTTCGCGAGCCACAGCCCGTCGACCGGCGACGGCCCGATGATCGGGTGCCGGTCGGGCGTCATCTCGTACAGGCCGGCCCACGAGCCGGCGATGCCGGCCGCCTCCAGGGGCGGGAAGACCTCGACGGCGACCGGCAGCAGCTCCTCGGCCACGAACCGGTCGTCGACCTCGAGCGAGAAGCTGGGCCGCTCGTTGCGGCCGCCCATGCCCATGAGGACGCCCTCCCCCTCCCGGTGCAGGTAGAAGCTGGTGGCGGCGTCGATGATCAGCGTGCGGCGCTCCGGCACGCCGGGGAACGACCCCGTCGTGAGGACGGTGCGAGGGATCGCCTCGAGCGGCAGCTCGACGCCGGCGCCGCGAGCGAGCTCGCCCGCCCACGGACCGGCCGCGTTGACGACGGTCGCGCAGGAGATCTCCCCCGCCGACGTGCGCACGCCGGTCACCCGGCCGCCCTCCACCGAGATCCCGGTCACCTCGACGCCGAGGCGGAGCTCCGCGCCGGCGCGGCGCGCCACCGTCGCATAGCCCTGCGTGAGACCCGACGGGTCGGCGATCCCGTCCTGCGGGCAGAACGTGGCGCCGACGAGGCCCTCGACGGCGATGCCCGGCGCGAGCTCGGCCGCCTCGGCCGGCTCCAGCACCCGGGCGTCGACGCCGAGCGAGCGTTGCATGTCGGCGGCGGCGGCGAACCGCTGCAACGCCGGCTCGTCCCGGATCAGGAAGAGGTAGCCGTCCTGCACCACGTCCAGCGGGAGGCCGTGCGCCTCGGTGAACCCCACGATCATCGGCACGCTCGCCAGTGACAGCTCCACGTTGATGCGCGAGGAGAACTGGAAGCGGAAGCCGCCCGCGCACGCGCCGGTCGAGCCCGTCCCGACCGATCCGCCCGCTCCAGCAGCAGGACGCGGCCGGCGCCGGCCTCGGCCAGGTGATACGCGGCGCTGCACCCCACCACGCCGCCGCCCACCACCACGACGTCGGCCGTCTCGCTCATGCGTCCACCGCCGCCCTGGCGACGACGAGATCCTCGAACGCCAGCCCCACCGACACGAACAGCGTGACGTCCTCGGGCGAGCGGCGGACCTCGGCGCCGGTCACCAACCGCTCGAGGTCGGCCACCACGTGGTCGGCGCGCCACGGCGCCCTCCCCGATCGGGATCAGCAGGTCGCCGGCCTCGGCGTCGGCGACCTCGCGCGTCTCGACGACCACCCGCGCGCGGGCGACGGTGGCGGTGTCGACCTCGCGCGTGTCCGGCGTGTACGCGCCCACGGCGTTCACGTGCGCGCCGGGCCGGAGCGCCTCGCCGTCGACGACCGGGGTCGGGCTCGTCGTGCACGTGCACACGATGTCGGCCGTGCGCGCGTCCTCGGGCGTGCCGACGCGCGCGCCGAGCTCCGCCGCCAGGGCGTCGGCCCTCGTGCGGGTCCGGGCGACGATCGCCACGTCCTCGAGGTCGCGCACCGCCCGCATCGCCTCCACGTGCGACCGCGCCTGCACGCCGGCGCCGAACACCACCAGCCGCCGCGCGTCCGCGCGCGCGAGCCACCGGGTGGCCAGCCCGCTCACCGCGCCCGTGCGCAGCGCCGTCAGCGCCGCGCCGTCGATCGACGCGACCGGCTCCTGCGAACCGGCGTCGAACAGGGTGTACGTGCCCTGCACGAACGGGCGGCCGCGCTCGGGGTTCGCCGGCGTGAGCGAGATCAGCTTCACGCCGACGCCCTGCGGTCCCGCCGCCGGCATCAGCAGCAGCTCGCCGTCGGGCGTGGTCGCGTGCATCCGCAGCGGCACGGGCGGCACGCCGGCGGCGAACGCGGCCTCGAGGGCGTCGATCGCCGCCACCATCGGCAACCGGCGGCGAAGCTCCGCCGCGTCGATCAGCCGCACCTACAGCTCCCCGAGGTAGGCCTCCCGCATCAACGGGTTGGCGAGCAGGTTGGCGGCGGTGTCGGCGAGCACGACCTCGCCGGTCTGGATCACGTACCCGCGGTCGGCGATCGACAGGGCCATGTTCGCGTTCTGCTCGACGACGAAGATCGTGGTGCCGAGCCCGCGGATCCGCTCGATGATGCCGAACACCTGGTCGACGAGGATCGGCGCCAGGCCCATGGAGGGCTCGTCCATCAGCAGCACCTTCGGGCTCGCCATCAGCGCGCGGCCCATCGCCACCATCTGCTGCTCGCCGCCCGACAGCGTGCCGGCCTTCTGCTTGAGGCGCTCGCGCACGCGCGGGAACGTCTCCAGCACCCGCTCGCGGTCCTCCTCGATCGCGGCGCGATCGGTGCGCTGGTACGCCCCGAGCTCGAGGTTCTCCGCCACCGTCATGTTGCCGAACAGCCGCCGGTTCTCCGGCACCATCGAGATGCCCCTGCGAACGACCTCCGTCGTCGACAGGCCGCTGACCGGCTCGCCGCCGAGCAGGACCTCCCCCTCGCTCGGCGTCACGAAGCCGAGGATCGTCTTCAGCGTCGTGGTCTTGCCGCTGGCGTTGCCGCCCAGCAGGCACACCATCTCGCCCGCGTAGATCTTGATGTCCACGTTGCGAAGCACCGCGACGAGGCCGTAGTGCGTGCTCACGTTCCGCATCTCGAGGACCGGCTCGCCTCCGCCGTCGCCGTCGCTCATCCCGATGCCTTCGTGCCCAGGTAGGCCTCGATCACGTGCTCGTCGTTCGCGACCTCGTCGTAGCTGCCCTCGGCGATCTTCTGCCCGTAGTCGCACGCGATGACGCGGTCCGACACGCCCTTCACCACGCGCATGTCGTGCTCGATGACGAGGATCGTGACGCGGAGCTCGTCGCGCATCCGCTTGATGTGGTCGCGCAGCTCCAGGGTCTCCCGCGGGTTCATGCCGGCGGTGGGCTCGTCGAGCAGCAGCAGGCTCGGCTCGGTCGCCAGCGCGCGCGCCATCTCGAGGCGCCGCCGGTTCGCGTACGACAGCACGAACGCCGGCTGGTCCTGGCGGTAGCCGGCCAGCCGCGACCCGAAGAACCGGAGCGCCTCGACCGCGCGTTCGCGGATCCGCTCCTCCTCCCGGCGCTGCCCGGGCGTGCGGAACACGGCGCCGAACACGCCCGACGACGACCGGCAGTGCTGGCCGACCATGGCGTTCTCGAGCACGGTCATGTTCGGGAACAGCTTCACGTTCTGGAACGTGCGTGCGATGCCGAGCCGAACGATCTGGCTGGGAGCGCGGTCCAGGATCGACTCGCCGGCGAAGACGATGTCGCCCCCCTCCGGGCGGTAGAGGCCGGTCATCACGTTGAACACCGTGCTCTTGCCGGCGCCGTTGGGGCCGATGATGCTGACGATCTCGTGCTCGTCGACGGTGAAGGAGAGCTCGTTCAGGGCGTAGAGGCCACCGAAGTGCTTGGAGAGGTTCTCGACCGACGAGGAGCGGCGTCACAGCTGCAGCTCCCCGCCGGTCGGCTGCGGCGCGCGTGTCGGCCTCGGCCAGCACCTCCTTGGCCCACTCGTCCTGCGAGCGTTCGTCCTCCTTGAGCTCCCGCATGCGGCGGACGTTGGGCACCAGACCCTGCGGCCGCAGCAGCATGATCGCGATCAGCGCGCCGCCGTAGATCAACAGGCGGTACTCCTCGAACTGCGACAGCACACCCGGCAGCCCGATCAGGACCAGCGCGCCCAGGACCACCCCCGGGATGCTCCCGAGCCCGCCGAGGATGATGATGGCGAGCGCCGTGATCGACACGAGGATCTGGAAGCTCTTGATCGTGAGCGACCCGAGGCTCACGGCGAACAGCGCACCGCCGATCGAGCCGACGGCGCCGCCGATCGCGAAGGCCAGCAGCTTGTAGCGGATCGTGCTGATGCCCATCGCGTCGGCCACCTGCTCGTCCTCGCGCATCGCGTTCCACGCGCGTCCGATCCTGGAGCCCTGCAGCCGCCATGACAGGTACATCGCGAGCAGACAGAAGAACAGCGCCAGATAGTAGAAGTGCCTCGGGTCGTCCTGGAACTGGAAGCCCGTGCCCGGGATCGGCGCCTTCGTGATCGCGCTCATGCCGAGCGCACCGCCGAACAGGCCCTGGGCCCAGGTCGAGCCGAAGATCACGCGGGCGATCTCGCCGAACCCGAGCGTGACGATCGCGAGGTAGTCGCCGCGCAGCCGCAGCACCGGCGCGCCGATCAGCGCGCCGATCAGAGCCGCGACCGCCACCACGATCGGCAGCGCCACGCCAGAAGGAGAGGCTGGCGCCGAAGGCCGGCGGCTGGTAGCCCTTGAAGGTGACCCGCTGCCCGCCGGTGAGGATCGCCATGACGTAGGCCCCCACGGAGAAGAACGCGACGTACCCGAGGTCGAGCAGGCCGGCGTAGCCGACCACGATGTTCAGCCCCAGCCCGAGGAGCATGAAGATGCCGACCGTGCCCAGGATGCGGGAGACGACGGACCCCACGAGGTACGGCAGGACGAGCAGCAGCCCGGCCACCACCAGCCAGGCCACCACGGAGGCCAGCTCGCCGCGACCCGAGCCTGCCCTCCAGCGGATGCGCCTCCTCGCCCTCCGCGAGCTCCGGAGCCGGGTGCCGCGGCGGAGCAGCGCCAGCAGCCGCTGTCCCCAGACCGAACCACGTCGCGGCAGCGGCGATGGCGAACACCACGACCGCCCCGAGCGGCGTGAGCCCGAGATGGATCTTGCCGTAGAGCCAGTCCCGGCCGATGTTGAGCTGGTCCAGCGCGGTGGGGATGATCCGCTGCAGCAGCCCCGTCACCACGACGGCCACGGCGCCGTTCACCGAGCGATCCGTCGCGGCATGGGGTCGACGACGCGCAGGAGCGCGCCGCCGACGGAGGCGGCCGTGAGCAGGACGGCCAGCATGAACGTGCCCACCCACGGGTCCCGGTGGAACGCGCAGGATGTCCATCAGCGCCGGCGAGACCGAGCGGAACACGCTGCGCACGGTCTCGATGCCGATCAGGTAGACGGCGCCGATCGCCGCCGCCGTCACCGCCGCGGTCAGGAGCCCGTTCACCGCCCCCGACATCGTCGCGACGATCGGGTCGACGATCACCCGCTGGCCGGCGATCACCCGGGACCGGACGGCGACGTACCCGATCAGGCACGAGGTCCCCAGCATCAGCACCCAGTTGAACGTGATGACGCTGCCCGACCACCTCGAGGGTCTCGAACTTCTCGATCATGCCGACGAGGCACAGGTACACGATGACGACGCCCGCCGATCGCCCCCGATCGCACGGCGCCGCGGAGGAACACGCTCCGGTTCATACCTTGTCCGCCTCGCCGGTCCCCAGGATGCCCGCCGGGCCGGAAGATCAGCACGAGCACGAGGACCGAGAACGTGATGACGCCCTTGAGCTCGAAGGGCGACGGCGCGTGCACGCCCGACAGCAGCAGGTACGGGCCGACCGACTCGGCGACGCCGAGCAGCAGTCCGCCGAGCGCCGCGCCGGGGATGCTCCCGATGCCGCCGAGCACCGCGGCCGTGAACGCGGCGATCCCCGGCAGGAACCCCATCGTGGCGCTCACCTGCCCGAACGTCAGGCTGTACAGGACGCCGGCGACGCCCGCCAGCATCCCGCCGATCACGAACGTGATCACGACGACCCGGTCGACGTCGATGCCCATGAGGCTCGCGATCTCCCGGTCCTCGGCGACGGCGCGCATCGACCTGCCCGTCTTCGTCCGCCGGACGAACGCCTGCAGCGCGACCATCACGATGGTCGCCGTGACGACGACGACGATGTCGACCTTGTCGAAGCTCACGCTGCCGACCTGCAAGGTGCCGCTGAGGACGTCCGGGCGGGGATACCCACGGGTCTCCGGAGCCGAAGAATCCCTGGAACGAGTTCTGCAGGAACAGCGACGCCCCGATCGCCGTGATCAACGGGACGAGGCGCGGTGCGTTCCGCAGCGGCCGGTACGCCACCCGCTCCAGCAGGACCGCCACGCCGGTCGAGACCACCATCGCGCTCACGGAACAGGATCCCGAGCGCCGCCGAGCGGATGCCGGTTCAGGAAGCCGCTCCGCTCGTACGCGGAGGCGAAGAAGAACGACGCGAAGGCGCCGGTCATGAAGACCTCGCCGTGGGCGAAGTTGATCATGCGCAGGATGCCGTAGACGAGGGTGTATCCGAGCGCGATCAGGGCGTAGACGGCGCCGAGGGCGATGCCGATGACCGTGAGGTTCGCCCAGAACGACCAGTCGAGGTGCTCGGCCGCCGGGAGCGTGAGCGTCCGGTAGATCGCCGCCGCCCACGACGACCACCAGCACGACGGCGAGCGTCGTCCGCACGATGCGCCGCAGGGGAAGCCGCTCGAGGCGACCGAGCGTCCGGCGGGGGCCCGCCGCTTCCGTGGCGCCCGCCCGTCTCGACATCCGCGCCCCTTCGGTTCGTGGTCCGACGCGACGAGGCTGCGGGTCCGGCGACCCGCAGCCCCTCGCGGCGTTCGGTTCCGTCCTTGCCTATGCCACTTCGTCGAGCGTCTTGGTCTCGGTGAACACCGGCTTCGCGGCCGGGTCGAGGAAGCCGACGTTCGGCACCTCGTAGACACCGATCGTCACCGACGTCGCGCAGTCACCGAGCGGCGTGCAGGTGATCGTCCCGATGATCCCCTGGTAGCCGTTGGTGGCCTGCACCGCGTCGCGGAGCGCCGTCCTCGGGATCGACAGCGACCCGTCGGAGTTCTGGATCGCCGCCGCCTTGATCGCCTCGAACAGCACGTTCGTGGCGTCGTAGGCGTGTGCGTGGAAGACCGAGATCGGGTTGGACCCGAACTGCGCCACGTACGCGGGCACGAACTCGTTCTTGTAGAAGTCGCCGCCGGTGAAGGCCGTCAGGTCAGGACCCGACAGGAACACGCCGTTGGTCGCGTCGCCGCCGATGTCCGTGTAGCTGGCGTCGGAGCAACCGTCCGACCCCATCAGCGTGGTGTTCTCGAGGCCGCTCGTGTCCGCCTTCTGCTTGGCGATCAGCGCGCAGGCCGGGTTGAAGTCCGGCGCGTAGATCACGTCGGGCGCGTTCTGCGCGATCTGGGTGAGCAGCGTCTTGAAGTCCTTGTCGGCGCTGTTGACGGCCTCGTCGGAGTTCATCGTGCCGCCCTGCGCCTCGAAGTTCGCCGCGAACCCGTCGGTGAGCCCCTGCGTGTACGGGCTCTCGTCGTGGATCGTGACGGCGGTCTTCGCGCCGAGCTTCTGCACCGCGTAGTCGACGACCACGGCCGCCTGGATGCGGTCGTTGTGCGCCGTACGGAAGTAGAACGGCTGGTGCGTCCCCTCCGTGGTCAGCGCGGGGTTCGTCGCCGACGGCGAGATGATCGTGATGCCCTTGTCGGAGAAGATCTTGTCGGCGACGCCGAGCGATGCGCTGGAACAGCTGGTACCGATGACGGCCACGATGGCGTCGTTGGCGGCGAGGGTCGTTGCGCCCTGCTGCCCGCCCTCGGCGGAGCATCCGTCGTCCTCGTTCACGAGCGTGACGGGGTGGTCCGAGGAGCGTCCCGGCGGTGGCGTCGAACTTGCCGTCGAGGTGGTCCACGGCCAGCTGCGACGCCGTACTGCGAGTCGAGGCCAAGGTTCTTGTTGTCACCCGTGATGGCGAGCAGGGTGCCGATCGGTGATCGGGTCGCCGGCGGCGATCTCCACGCAGCCGAACTCGTCGGCCGAACAACCGCCGCCGGAGCCGCTGCCCGTGTCCGTGGTGCCGGTGCTGCTGTTATCGGAGCAGGCTGCGCCGATCAATGCGAATACGCCCACGAGCGCGAACATCGTGAGCCACCTTCGTTGCGTCATGAAGCCCCCCTTCTCTGCCGTCCGAGCTGGACGGGACCGTTGGTACCACATCGGAGCGGCCGAGGCCAATCACCTGGAAGGGCCGTTCCACCGGTGCATACGGGCGCGGGCACGCCCCGGGATGCCGAGGCGCCGGATGACGGCGTGCTCAGGCGTGCGCGGGGATCGCGCTCACGGAAGGCACGGGCGAGGTCGAGGGCGCCCTCGTGGTCGCCCGCGACCAGTCGGGCGACGAGGGCGCTGCCCACGATCACCCCGTCCGCGAACCCGCATGCGGCGGCGGCCTGGTCGGGCGTGCCGATGCCGACGCCGACGAGCAGGGGCGTGTCGGTCAGCGGCCGCAGCGCGCTCGACCAGCTCGCGCGCGGTCGCGGCCAGCTCGCTCGCGGGCCCCCGTCACGCCGTACGTGGCCACGCAGTACACGAACCCGCGGCTGGCGGCGGCGATGGCCGCCAGGCGCAGCGGCGACGTGCCGGGCGCCGCCAGGAGCACGGTCTCGAGGCCGTGCGCGGCCGCCCGCTCGATCCACTCCCCGGCCTCGTCGACCGGCAGGTCGGGCACGATGCGCGGCGGCGACGCCGGCCTCGCGCGCCTCCGTCGAGGAAGGCGTCGAACCCGTGGCGGTAGACCGGGTTCACGTACGTCATGACGGCGACGGGGATGTCGAGCGCCCGCCTTCGCGATCGTCGCCAGGATGTCCGAGGGGTGCGCGCCGGCGGCGAGCGCCGCCGCCGAGGCCTCCTGGATCACGCCGCCGTCCATCACCGGGTCCGAGAACGGGATGCCGACCTCGATCGCGTCGGCGCCGGCGTCTCGCAGCGCCTGCAGCAGCCCGGCGTCGACGCCGGGCAGGCCACCGGTCACGTACGGGACGAACCCACGCCCGCCCGCCGTCGCGGCGAGCGCGCAGCGCGACCTCGAGCTCAGGCACCGGACGTCCTCCAGCGCCGCCCGCACCGTGTCGAGGTCCTTGTCGCCGCGGCCCGACAGGCAGACGAGGACCCGGGTGCCCTCCGGCAGCGGCCGGTGCAGCAGCCACCCGATCACGTGCGACGGCTCGAGCGCCGGCAGGATGCCCTCCGTCCGCGCGAGCGCCTGGAACCCGGCCAGCGCGTCCGCGTCCGTCGCGCTCACGTACTCGGCGAGGCCGGCGTCCTGCAGGTACGCGTGCTCGGGCCCGACGCCCGGATAGTCGAGGCCGGCGGAGATCGAATGCGTGTGGGCGACCTGTCCGTCGGCGTCCTGCAGCAGGTAGCTGAGCGCGCCGTGCAGGATGCCCGGGCTGTCCCTGCGTGATCGACGAGCAGTGCTCGCCGAGGTGCATGCCGCGGCCGCCGGCCTCGACGCCGATCAGGCGGACGCCGGGCGCGCCGACGAACGCCGTGAACATGCCGATCGCGTTGCTGCCGCCGCCGACCGACGCCGTCACGACCTCGGGGTCGGCGCCGTGCGCGGCCGTGTACTGGGCGCGGGCCTCGTCGCCGATCACGCGCTGCAGGTCGCGCACGAGCCACGGGAACGGGTGGGGGCCCACGACCGATCCGATGATGTAGTGGGTGTCCTCGACGCTGGCCGCCCAGTCGCGCAGCGCCTCGTTCACCGCCTCCTTCAGCGTGCGGCTGCCCGCCATCACCGGCACCACCTCGGCGCCGAGCAGCTTCATGCGCGTCGACGTTCGGCGCCTGGCGGTGCGTGTCCTCCTCGCCCATGTACACGACGCAGGGCAGCCCGAGCAGCGCGCAGGCGGTCGCCGCCGCCACCCCGTGCTGTCCGGCGCCGGTCTCGGCGATGATGCGCGTCTTCCCGAGACGCTTCGCGACGAGCGCCTGCCCGAGGGCGTTGTTGATCTTGTGGGCGCCGGTGTGCGCGAGGTCCTCGCGCTTCAGCGAGACGTGCAGACCCAGCTCGGCCGAGAGGCGAGCCGCGTACGTGACGGGCGTCGGCCGCCCGACGTAGTCGCGCAGCAACGTGCCGAGCTCGTCGAGGAAGCCGGGGTCGTCGCGGAGCTCCCGCCAGGCGGCGTCGAGCTCGTCGAGCGCGGGGATCAGCACCTCGGGGACGTAGCGTCCGCCGTACGTGCCGAAGCGGCCGCGCGCGTCGGGGACGACGGGGTGGTCGACGACGCTCATCGGTGGCGTCTCCTCTCCCAGCAGGCCGCGGAGCAGCGCCCGCGGGTCGTCGGCCCGCATCAGGGCCTCGCCGACCAGGATGGCAGATGCGCCGGCCTCCACGGCCGCGACGACGTCCTCGCGCGTGGCGATGCCGCTCTCCAGCACCGCCGATCCGGTCGGCGGGGATGCGAGCCGAGCTGCCGGCGGGCGCGTCCGGCATCGACCTCGAGCGTCTCCAGGTCGCGGGCGTTCACCCCGATCACCTCCGCGTCGGTCGCGAGCGCCACGTCCAGGTCCGCGTCCGAGTGCGCCTCCAGCAGCACGCCGAGCCCGAGGTCCCTCGCCGTCGCGAGCAGCGCCTCCAGCTCGAGCGGGCTGACGGCGGCGGTGATGAGCAGGACGGCGTCGGCGCCGGCAGCCCGCGACTCGATCAGCTGCGACGGATGCACCAGGAAATCCTTGCGCAGCACGGGGACCTGCACGGCCATCCGCGCCGTCCGCAGGTCGGCGAGCGAGCCGGAGAAGTGGCGCGGCTCGGTGAGCACGGAGACGGCGGCGGCGCCGGCCTCCTCGTACGCGCGTGCCTGATCGGCCGGGTCGCGGTCGGCGATCGCGCCGGCCGACGGCGACGACCGCTTCACCTCGGCGATGACGGCGGGCGACGCGCGAGCGGAGCGCCGCGGCCAGATCGCGCGGCGGCGGCAGGCCGCCGGCGCGCGCGAGCAGCGCGCCGTCGTCGAGGGGGTGGCGCTCCAGATCGCGGCGGATCTCGGCGACGAGGTCGGTGAGGAAGCCCATGGGGGGCACCGAGTCTAGCGGGCGTCCGTTCGACCCCGCCGCGCCCGTCGACCGACGCGTCCGGACCGGCGTCCTCGGCCGCGTCGAGGGCGCGCAGGACGGCCGCGGGCTCCAGCGATCCCTCCAGGGCCGCGCGCCCGACGATCGCCCCCTCGGCACCGGCGTCGCGCATCGCCAGCACGTCGTCGAGCGAGGCGATGCCGCCCGCGCCGATCGTCGGTCGCCGCAGCGCGAGGACCGCGCGCAGGCCGTCGAGGTCGGGCCCGGCCAGCCCGCCGACCCGCGGCACGCCGGTCACGACGAAGCGTTCCGCCGCCGTGCCGGCCAGCCACCCGAGGGTCTCGGCCAGCGGGAGGTCGACCGCGCGGCGGCCCCTCGAGCGGATCCGCTCGCCGTCGGTCTCGACGCCGATCGCGAGCCGCGGCGCCGAACCGCTCGACGAGCTCCTCGACGAGGGCGTGATCGGCGAGCGCCGCCGAACCCGAGCACCACCCGGTCGGCGCCGGCGCCGAGCAGGAGCTCGACCTCGGACGCGACGGCGGCGCCCCCGCTCGCCTGGAGGGGAACGCCCAGACCGGCGAGGGCCTCGACGACGTCGAGGTTCCGCGCCGAGCCCTCGACGGCCAGATCCAGGTCGACGACGTGCAGCCGCGTGACGCCGGCGGCCGACGAACGCGGCGCCGGCGGCCAGCGGGTCGCCGCCGAACGCCTCGACCGGGACCGGGCCCCGGGCGGTGAGCCGTGCCAGCCGTCCACCGCTGACGTCGATCGCGGGGATGAGCTCGAACACGGCCTCCACCTTACGGCGGCGCCGCCCCGCTACACCGAGGCGAGGTCCTCGCGCTCCATCCGCGCTGCGGCGGAGCCGAGCAGGCCCTGCAGCTCGCCGAGCAGCGACCCCGTGGGGTTCACGCGGAAGTTGCCCACGTCGAGCGGCGTCACGCCGGTGGACGCGAGGAACCGCACGCGCACGGCCGCGCCGCCGGGATGCGCGGCCAGCAGCTCGCGGAGCCGCGTGATGACCGCGTTCGTGCACGCCTCCGCCGGCAGGTCGACGACGAGCGACTCCGCGCCCGGGCCGGGCGGGCGCGTCGATGCCGAGGTCGGGCTCCCGCACCTCGTTCGAGCGGATCTGCATGTCGCGGCCGCGCAGGTCGATGCGCCCGGTCACCAGCACGATCTGGTCGGTCTCGATCAGGCCGGGCACGGCCTCGTAGACGTTGGGGAACGCCAGGATGTCGACGCCGGCCGCGAGGCCCTCGAGCCGGAACTGCGCGTAGAC
The DNA here is from genome assembly GCA_963828885.1 of uncultured Actinomycetes bacterium. Classification (GTDB taxonomy): domain Bacteria; phylum Actinomycetota; class UBA4738; order UBA4738; family HRBIN12; genus JALYMB01. The sequence continues at coordinate 199,057 of CAWHGC010000003.1, read as the reverse complement.
CTCGCCGCGCTTCGTGTACTTGCGGCTGACGCCGCCGATGATGCCGCCGAGCGTGACGAGGTCGCCGTCGCCGAGGTTCACCAGATCGCCGATCTCATGGGTCGTCTGCGCGGCGAGGGCGTCGCGGACCTCGAGCAGCGGGTGGTCGGTCACGAACTGGCCGAGCATCTCCTTCTCGAAGCGCAGCAGCGTGCGCTTGTCGAACTCCTCGCCCTGCAGGACCGACTCGTCGATCGCGCCGACGCCCGCGTCGCCGCCGCCGCCGCCGAACAGCGAGAACTGCCCGGCGGCCTCCGCCTTGCGCTCGGCCGCGATCGGCGCCGACACCTTCTCCTGGGACTCGAGCAGCGCCCGTCGCGCGTAGCCGAGCGAATCGAACGCGCCGGCGAGGATCAGGGCCTCCAGCACGCGCTTCGACAGCACGGACGGATCGACCTTGCGGCAGAAGTCCGCGAACGACGTGAAGGCGCCCTTGCCGTCGCGGCCGTCGAGGATCTGCTGCACGGCGCCCTGCCCCACGTTGCGGACGGCCGACAGGCCGTAGCGGATCGAGGGCTCCTCGCCCGGCGCCGGCGCGAAGTCCATCTGCGACTCGTTCACGTCCGGCGGCAGCACGCGCAGACCCATGCCACGGCAGGCGTACAGGTAGAAGGGCTTCGCGTCCTTGTCGTCCTTCACGCTGGTGAGGACGGCCGACATGTACTCGACCGGGTGGTGCGCCATCAGGTACGCCGTCTGGTAGGCGATGAACCCGTACGCGCAGGCGTGCGCGGCGGGGAACCCGTAGTCGGCGAACGGCTCGATCAGATCGAACAGCTCCTTGCCGAGGGCGTCGGGATGGCCCTGCTCCCGACAGCCGGCGACGAACTTCTCCCGCTCGGCGCCGACGAGCTCGCGCTTCTTCTTCGCCATGACCTTGCGGAGGGTGTCGGCCTGGCCCATGGAGTACCCGGCCACGATGACGGCGATCTGCATGATCTGCTCCTGGTAGATCATCACGCCGTAGGTGTCCGCCAGCACCGGCTCGAGCGAGGGATGCGGATACGTCACCTTGCGCCGTCCGTGCTTGCGCTCGGCGTACTCCGTGTGCAGGCCGTTGTTGAGCGGGCCGGGCCGGTAGAGCGCCACCAGCGCCATCAGGTCCTCGAACCGGTCGGGCACGAGCAGCTTCACGAGGTTGCGCATGCCCGACGACTCCATCTGGAACACGCCGGTCGTCTCCGCGCGCTGCAGCATCTTGAACGTGACGTCGTCGTCGAGCGGCACGTGGTCGATGTCGAGCTCGACCCCCCGCCGGCGCAGATGACCGAGCGTGTCCTCGATCACCGAGAGGTTCCGCAGGCCCAGGAAGTCCATCTTCAGCAGCCCGAGCTCCTCCACGCCGTGCATGTCGAACTGCGTGACGATGCGCTTGGAGTCGTCGCGCGAGTCCTTCGCCAGCTTCAGGGGCAGGTAGTTCACCAGCGGCTTGTCGCCGATCACGACGCCGGCCGCGTGCACCGAGTCCTCGCGCCGCAGGCCCTCGAGCGCCCGCGCCGTGTCGACGATCTCCTTGGCCTCGGGCTCCTTCGAGTAGGCGTCGCGCAGGTCGGGCGAGAGCTCGAGCGCGGTCTCGATGTTGTAGTCGCGCCCCATCACCGGCGGCGGGTACATCTTGCAGAGACGGTCCCCCACCGACGGGCGGGAACCCCAGCACGCGCGCGGCGTCACGGATCCCCTGCTTGCCCTTGATCGTCTGGAACGTGATGATCTGCGCGACGTGATCGGCGCCGTAGCGCTCGGTCGCGTACCGGATCACCTCGTCCCGGCGGCGCTCGTCGAAGTCCATGTCGATGTCCGGCATCTGGATCCGCTCGGGGTTCAGGAACCGCTCGAACAGCAGGCCGTAGCGCAGCGGATCCAGGTCGGTGATGCGCAGCGAGTACGAGACGACGGAGCCGGCGGCGCTCCCGCGCCCGGGACCGACGCGGATGCCCTGCTCCCGCGCGTGGCGGATCAGGTCCCACACGATCAGGAAGTAGCCGGCGAACCCCATGGAGATGATGACGCTCAGCTCGTGCTCGATCCGGTCGCGCACCTCCTGCGGCAGGTCCGGCCCGTAGCGGGCACGCGCGCCCTCGTCCACGAGCTGGCGGAGGTAGGACTCGTGCGCGATCCCGCCGGGCGTCTCGAACCGCGGCAGGTGGTAGCGCTGGTCGATCGGCGCCCGGTCCCCGTACACCAGGTCGAGCTCCACGCGCTCGGCGATGTCCAGCGTGGCGTCGCAGGCCTCGGGCAGCTCGGAGAAGACCGCGCGCATCTCCTCCGCGCTCTTCAGGTAGAACTCGTCGCTGTCGAACTTCAGCCGCTTCAGGTCGGTCTGCAGCTTCTTCTGCTGGATGCACAGGAGCACGTCGTGGGGCTTGGCGTCCTCCTTCAGCGTGTAGTGCAGGTCGTTCGTCGCGACGAGCGGGATGCCGAGCTCGTGCCCGAGCTCGATCTGCCGGCGGAGGATCGCGTGCTGGTCGGCGAGGCCGTGGTCCTGCAGCTCGATGAAGTAGTGCTCGGCTCCGAAGATGTCGCGGTACTCGGCGGCGGCGTCGCGGGCCCGCCGGTCCTGCCCGTGCAGCAGCGCCGACGGAGACCTCGCTCGACAGGCAGCCCGACAGGCAGATGATGCCCTCGGCGTGCTCGGCCATCAGTTGCTTGTCCATGCGGGGACGGTGGTAGAAGCCCTCGAGATGGGCGGCCGAGACGAGGCGCAGGAGGTTGCGGTAGCCGGTCTCGTTGCGGGCCAGCAGCGTGAGGTGGTGGTACTTCTGCTCGTCCTCGCCGGGCGTGCGGTCGAAGCGCGAGCCCGGGGCCACGTAGGCCTCGACGCCGATGATGGGCTTCACGCCCGCGGCCCGGCCCGCCTCGAAGAAGCGGAGCGCGCCGAACATGGAGCCGTGGTCGGTGACGGCCACCGCCGGCATCCCGTGACGGCGGGCCTCGGAGAAGATCGTCGGCGACGACGGGTCGGAGGACGGCGGCTCGATCCGCGCCGCGCCGTCCAGCAACGAGTACTCGGAGTGGACGTGGAGGTGGACGAAGCTGGGGCCGCTGCTCAGCTGCTCTGACCTCCTGCGGGCGGTGTTTTCCACAGCGATCGGGGCGGCTGTGGACAACTTACAGTCGTGTGATTCGCGAGGTGCCCAAGCTACGCCCGGCCCTCCCGGCCGTCAAGGTTGCAGGTCGCCGCGGGCGGCCTCGAGGGCGTTCGCGAGGTCGGCCGGCAGCGGCTCCTCCACCGCCACCTCCTCCCCCGTCATCGGGTGCCGCAGGGCCAGCCGCCACGAGTGCAGGAACGGCCGATCGAGCCCCAGCCGCCGCGCGTCGTCGCCCCCGCCGCCGTAGCGCCCGTCGCCGAGGATCGGGTGCCCGATCGCGCGCAGGTGCACCCGGATCTGGTGCGTGCGGCCCGTGCGTGGCGCGGCCTCGAGCAGCGTGCACCGGCCCAGGCGCTCCCGGACCTCGAACCGGGTCTCCGCGGCGCGGCCGGTCTCCTCGTGCACGACGACCCGCGGCCCCCGCCGGTCGAGCGGGGCGTCGACGGTGAACGACTCGTGCTCGGTGGCGCCGCGCACGAGGGCGAGGTACCGGCGGTCGACCTCGTGCCGGCGCAGCATCGCCTGCAGGGCCTCGTGCGTGGGATCGTCGCACGCGACCAGCATCAGGCCCGAGGTCCCCGCGTCGAGCCGGTGCACGATGCCCCGGCGCAGCGGACCCCCCAGCGTCGAGAGGGGCACGCCCATCCCGAGCAGCCGGTTCACGAGCGTGCCGGTCCGCCGGTTCTGCGTCGGGTGCGTGACCAGCCCCGCCGGTTTCGCGACGACGAGGAGGTGCTCGTCGCGGTAGCGCACCGGCACGCCGCCGGGCTCCGGCCGGACCTCCTCGTCGGTCGGCACGTCGGCGCGCACGACCTCGCCGCCGGTCAGGCGGAACGACTTCGGCCGCGCCTGCCCGTCGACGCTCACGCGCCCGGCGACGATCGCGCGCTGCACGTCGGCGCGCGGGAGCCCGAGCCGCGCGGCGACGACGGCGTCGAGCCGCCCGGCCTCGGCCGTGAACTCAGCCGCCATCGGCGCCCGGCCGGTCGACGGCCGGCTCCCGCCTCGCGCGCATGCCGGTCCAGGCGAGCAGGATCGCGCCGACGACGATCGCGCTGTCGGCGAGGTTGAACACGGGCCAGGGGCCGACGTCGATGAAGTCGACCACGTGCCCGCGGAACCCCGGGCCCCGCAGGAGCCGGTCCGTGAGGTTGCCGAGCGCGCCGCCGAGCACCAGGCCGAGCGCCACCGACGTGAGCACCCGCTCGTGACGCGCCGCCGTCGCGACGATCACCACCGACACGACCACGGTGGCCGTCACGAAGACGAGCGGCGCGCTCCCGCCGATGCTGAAGGCGCCGCCGGGGTTGGTCGTGAACGCGAGCCGCACGCCCGGCAGCAGCTCGATCGGCGGCCGGCCCTCGAGCGCGTGCTCGGCCCACACCTTCGTGAGCCGGTCGAGGAGGAAGACGACGGCGGCGGTGCCGAACAGCCAGGCCGCGCTGCGAACGCCGCGCGTCACGGCGCTACCGGCGGGACTGCGCCTGGGCGTCCTTGATGCACAGGTCGACGTAGGGAAGGGCCTTGATGCGGGCCTTCTCGATCGGCTTGCCGCACCGGTCGCACAGGCCGTAGGTCCCGGCGTCCATGCGCCGGATCGCGCGATCGATCTTCGCGAGCAGGTCCCGGACGTTGTTCTCGATCGACAGGTCCCGCTCCCGCTCGAAGGTGGCCGTGCCGGCGTCGGCCGTCTCGTCGTCGAACGCGACCTCGCCGCTCATGTCGGACTGCGACGCCGCGAAGGTGTTCTCCTCGAGCGTGGCGAGCTGCTCCTCGAGCTCCACCCGCTCGGCGAGCAGGCGCTCACGCAGCTCGTCGAGCTCCTTCGTCGTGAGCGGCGACCGCTGCGTGGGCCGGGGCCTCGCCGCGGTCCGGGCGGGCGCCGCGGCCGCCTTCGCCGAGGCGCTTCACCGGGCGCCTTCGCAGGCCTTCACCGGGCCTTCTGGGCCTTGGCGGGCAGCTTGGCAGCAGGTTTGGTGGACTTGGTCGGGGCCATGGTCGAGGGAGGGTAGCACCGCAGCGTGTAGCATGCCCGGCAGAGGCGACGACGGGAACAGCGCCGCGGCGGTCGCCTCGCCGAAGCGAGCCGGGGACCGGTGGGAGCCCGGCGGCGAGGTCGTCGCGGAGATCCTCCCCGAGCCGCTGCCCGAACCGGAGCGCCCGCTCCGCAGTAGACGCAGCCGGGTTCCGCCCGTGATCGCGGAGGGCCGCAGCGCGCGGCCGTGAGTGGTCGCGGACCGTCGAGGTCCGCGGCAAGCGGGGTGGTACCGCGGGGCCAGACGCCTCGTCCCGGCATCCGGGACGGGGCGTCGTCGTGTGTGGAGGCGGGAACGGATGGGGTTCGAGCCGGTCGATCCGAAGGTGAGCTTCCCGGAGCTCGAGGGGCGGATCCTCGCGTTCTGGCGGGAGGCCGACGTGTTCCGCCGCTCGCTCGCCCAGCGCGAGGGCGCGCCCCGCTGGATCTTCTACGAGGGGCCGCCGACGGCCAACGGCCGCCCGGGCGTGCACCACGTCGAGTCGCGCACGTTCAAGGACATCTACCCGCGGTTCAAGACGATGACCGGCCACTTCGTGCCGCGGAAGGGCGGCTGGGACTGCCACGGCCTGCCGGTCGAGCTCGAGGTGGAGAAGGAGATCGCCGCCGAGCTCGGCAAGGAGGTCGGCACCACCGGCAAGCGCGACATCGAGGCGTTCGGCGTCGCCGAGTTCAACCGCCGCTGCCGCGAGTCCGTCACGCGCTACGTCGACGACTGGGCGCGCCTGACCGAGCGGATCGGGTTCTGGATCGACCTCGACGACGCGTACTGGACGATGAACACCGAGTACATCGAGTCGGTGTGGTGGTCGCTGAAGCGCCTGCACGAGCGCGGCCTCCTGGTCGAGGACGACAAGGTGACGGCGTACTGCCCGCGCTGCGGCACGGCGCTGTCCGACGCCGAGGTCGCGCTCGGCTACCAGACCGTCGAGGACCCGAGCGTCTTCGTGCGCTTCCCGATCGACCGCTCCCCCGGCGGCGCGTTCGACGGGGTCTCGCTGCTGGTGTGGACGACCACCCCGTGGACGCTGCCGGCCAACACGGGCATCGCCGTCGCCCCCGACGCGGCGCTACGCGATCGTCGAGGCCGAGGGCGGCCGGCTCCTCGTCGCCGAGGCCCTGCGCGAGCGCTCGGTCGGGGCCGAGGCCGCGGTGGTGCGCACCGTCACCGGGTCCGAGCTCGTCGGCTCGCACTACGAGCCCCCGTACCCCAACGTCGAGGGCGCGCACACGGTCGTCGCCGCCGACTTCGTGTCGATGGACGACGGCACCGGCGTCGTGCACCTCGCGCCCGCCTTCGGTCCCGACGACCTCGCGATCGGCCGCCAGCAGGGGTGGCCCGTCTTCAAGCCGGTCGAGCGACGACGGGACGCTTCAACGACTCGGCGCCCGGCGTTCGTGCGCGGCCTGTTCGTGAAGGACGCCGACCCGTCGATCGTCGAGGACCTCCGCGCCCGAGGGCTGCTGCTCCGCGCCGAACCCTACGAGCACAACTACCCGTTCTGCTGGCGGTGCAGCACGCCGCTCCTCTACTACGCGCGGACCTCGTGGTACGTGCGCACCACCGCCGTGAAGGACCGCCTGCTCGAGGTCAACGAGCGACGTCGACTGGCACCCCGAGCACATCAAGCACGGGCGCTACGGCAACTGGCTCGAGAACAACGTGGACTGGGCGCTCTCCCGCGAGCGCTACTGGGGCACGCCGCTGCCGATCTGGCGGTGCGCGGCCGGGCACCAGACGGCGATCGGCTCGCTGCGGGAGCTCGGCGAGCTCGCCGGGCGCGACGTCGCGGGCATCGACCCGCACCGGCCGGCGATCGACGAGGTGACGTTCGCGTGCGCCGAGTGCGGCGGCACGGCCACGCGCGTCCCCGAGGTGATCGACACCTGGTACGACTCGGGCGCGATGCCGTTCGCCCAGTGGGGCTACCACCCCGAGCTCGGGCGCGGCGAGGAGGAGTTCGCCCGGTCGTTCCCGGCCGACTTCATCTCGGAGGCGATCGACCAGACGCGCGGCTGGTTCTACACGCTGATGGCCGAGGGCGTCCTGCACTTCGACTCCACCGCCTACCGCACGTGCGTGTGCCTCGGGCACATCGTCGCCGCCGACGGCCGGAAGATGTCGAAGTCGCTCGGCAACATGTTCGACCCGTGGGAGGCGCTGGACCGACAGGGCGCGGACGCGCTGCGCTGGTTCATGATCACGAACGGCTCCCCGTGGGCGTCGACGACGGATCGGCCACGAGGTCCTCGACGAGGTCGCTGCGCCAGTTCCTGCTGACGCTCTGGAACGTGTACGCGTTCTTCGTCACGTACGCGACGGCGGAGGGGTTCGATCCGGCGTCGCCGGCGCCGCCGTCGGCCGAGCGGCCCGTCCTCGACCGCTGGATCCTCTCCCGGCTCTCGCGCACGGTCGCGGTCGCGCGCGACGGTCTCGAGGCCTACGACGCGACCGGCGCCGGGCGGGCGATCCAGGCCTTCGTCGACGACCTGTCGAACTGGTACGTGCGGCGATCGCGGCGCCGGTTCTGGAACCCGGGCGGTGCGGCCGCCGACGCGCGCCGCCTTCCATACGTTGTACGAGTGCCTCGTCACCGTCGCCACGCTCCTCGCTCCGTTCACACCGTTCGTCGCCGAGGAGCTGTGGCGCAACCTCGCGGCCGGACGGGACGGCCGCCCCGACTCCGTGCACCTCGCCGACTACCCCGAGGCCGACGCCGGCGCCGCCGACGAGGACCTCGACGACGCCATGGCCGGCGCGCGCGCCGTCGTGTCGCTCGGGCGCACGATCCGCGTCGACACGAAGACGAAGGTGCGCCAACCCCTGCGCGAGGCCGTCGTCCACTACCCCGGCGACCACACCGCCGTCGCGCCCCTGCTGGACCTGGTCGCCGAGGAGCTGAACGTGCAGCGGGTCGTCGTTCGCGGAGTCCGCCGACCGGTTCGGCCGGTGGCGCGCGAAGCCGAACTTCAAGGTGCTCGGGCCGCGGCTGGGCGCCGGCGTGAAGGAGCTGGCCGAGGCCCTCGCGAACGACGACGGCACGCTCGCCGGCGCGCTGGCCGACGGCGACCCGGTGACGGTCGGTACGCCCGGCGGCGAGGTCGTCCTGTCCCCCGACGACGTGGATCTCTCGCAGGACGTGCTGGAGGGCTGGGGGGTGGCGAGCGAGGGCGGCGTCACGGTGGCGCTCGACCTCGAGCTCACACCCGAGCTCCGCCGCGAGGGTCTCGCGCGCGAGGTCGTGCGCGTCGTGCAGGACGCGCGGCGGACCGCCGGCCTCGAGGTCGGCGACCGGATCGTGCTGGGCCTGGGGTCGGAGGGCGCCGTCGCGGACGCGATCCGGGCGCACGCCGGCACGATCGCGGGCGAGACGCTGGCGGTGGAGCTGCGGGAGGACCTCGACGACGCCGACGCGCCGATGGCGGAGGTCGACGGGACGCCGGTTCGGGTGCGGGTCCGGCGGGCCTGAGGCCCGGCTACTCCTCGCCCCAGAAGAGCTCGCGCAGCGACCGGTCGCCCTCCTCGCCGGCCTCGTCCGGGTCCGAGCGGCCGACGGCGGCCGGCTCGGGCTCGTCGATCCTGACGGGCTCCATCGCCTGGGTCCCCGGGTCGGCGGTCACCTCCAGCTCCGCCCGTTCGGGTTCGGGATCCGGCTCGGGTTCCGGTTCCGGAGCGGGCTCGGGCTCCGGCATCTGCGCCTGCGTCGGCTCTGGCTCTGGCGCCGGCTCCTGCTGCGGCTCCTGGCGCCGGCTCGCGGCGTGGCCGCGACTCGGCGGATGCGGGTGTCTGCGCCGCCGACGCGCCTCCTTCGCCATGCCCTTCACGGATTCGGCGTGCCCCTGCACGAGCCCGGCCAGGCTCTGCAGGAACTCGCGCTCGAGCAGGAGGAAGGCCGAGATGGCGGCCCGGCCCGCGTCGCTCGTCGCGGCGTCCGCGGCGACGGCGCCGGCCGCGACGGTCGCGCTGTGGGCGTCGCGCACGATCTGCGCGGCCTCCTCGCGTGCGCGGCGGATGATCTCGTCCGCCTGCCGCGACACCTCCTCGAGGTCGGGCGCCCCGATCATGGCGCCGCTGCCCGCCTGCTCCTTGAGCCGGCGGTTCTCCTCGACGAGCGCGGTCATGGAGTTCGTGAGCTCGTCGAGGAACGCGTCGACGTCGCGCATCCGGTAGCCGCCGCCCACCCTCGTGACGCCGAACTCCTTCTGCTGCACGTCCGAGGGCGTGAGCCGCGCGGGCGCGGCGACGTCGGCGAACGTGTCCTCGGGTTGCTCGTTCCGCTTCCTCATGATCCCTCCCAGACGCACATTAGCTGCACACGACGCTCCGTAGCACCCACAGGATCACGAAGGCGATCGCGACCGACAGGTCGATGCCCACGCCGCCCGGCGCCGATCGGCGGCACGATGCGCCGCAGCGGCTCCAACACCGGACGGGTCAGGTCGTCCAACAGGTCCAGCGCGGCACGCCCCGGTCCCGAGCTCGGCATGCGGACGCCGACCAGCTGGAGGAACGACGTCACGACGAGCGCGAGCAGGATGACGGAGTACACCGTCAGCAACAGACAGAGCAGCCGGAGGAACGGGTTGGTGGCCAGGAGTCATCGAGCCCGAAGGCTAGCAGCCCGGCGTCGGCGGTGTTCGCTCCGACGGCGACCGGCCGGAGCGATCAGAACTGGTTGTAGAAGGCGCCGCCGGCGATCCGCTCGCGGTCCTCGGCCGAGACCTCGACGTCGGCGGGCGAGAGCAGGTACACGCGGTTCGCGATCATCTCGATCTTGCCGTCGAGGCCGTACACGAGCCCCGACGCGAAGTCCACGAGGCGCCGGGCGATGGTGTCCTCGGTGCTCTGCAGGTTCATGATGACGGCGGTCCCGTCCTTGAAGCGGTCCGCGACCTCGCGCGCCTCGTTGAACCGCTTGGGCTCCGACTTGTGGATGGCGGACGCGCCGGACGCGGGGCGGGCGGTCGGCATGGTGCGGACGACACCCTCGGCCTCGGACGAGACCTCGCGGACGGCCTGCGGCCGCATGCGGCGCACCGGCGCCGGCTCCGCCTCGGGCAGCTCCTCGACGAACTCCTCGTCCTCCTCGACCAATCCGAGGTAGTTGAGTGTACTCTTCCACACGCCGGCCATGATTCCTCCCTACTGCGGCGTTCGGGGACCGAACAACGCCGTTCCGATGCGCACCATCGTAGCGCCTTCTTCCGCCGCGACCTCGTAATCCAACGACATCCCCATCGAAAGTTCCACCACCTGCGGAAGGTCCTCGCGCAGGCGGTCGCGCAGCTCGCGGAGCCGGACGAAGAACGGCCGGCCGTCCTCGGGGTCGGTGGGGATCGGCGGCAGCGTCATCAGCCCCGTCAGCTCCACGCCCTCGAGGCCGGCGACCCGCCGCGCGAACGCGGGCACCTCCTCCGGTGGCATGCCCGAGCGCTCGCCCGTCAGGTCGACCTCGATCAGCGCCTGCAGGCGGCGGCCGGCGTCGGCGGCGCGGCGCGCGAGCCGCTCCGCCGAGCGCGGCGCGGCGAGCGTCTGCACGACGTCGGCGTTGGCGGCCACGAGGTGCGCCGAGCCGGTCTGCAGCGTGCCGATGAAATGCCACCGCGCACCGGGGATCGCCGGGCGCGACTCGCGGAGCTCCTGCACGTAGTTGTGCCCGACGTCCGGGAACGCCCGGCCTCGACGACCCATCGGATCGCGGACACGGGCACCGTCTTCGCGGCGGCGACGATGCGCACCTCGCCCGCGTCGCGCCCGGCGCGGCCGCACGCGGCCGCCGAGCCGTTCGCGGATCGTCGCGAGGTTCGCGAGCACCTCGTCTCGCGTGCCGGCGCTCACGGGCATCTCGTGGGACGTCATGGCCGTGAATCTACCGAGGACATGGAACGGGGGCGGGGAGGCGCGGTCCTCTCGGCCAAGAGGCGGGGGAAGGTCGCCTCCTGTCGATCCGCATCCTCCCCGCCCCCACGACCGTGGGCCACGCGGGGCTGTTCGGTCGTCAGCTCTTCAGGAAGTCCGGGATGTCCAGGTCCTCCTCGGCGTCGAAGGACACCGGCTCGGGTGCCGACGAGAACACGTCGGCGTCGTCGTCCTCCAGGATCGTGGGGGCCGGGTCGGCGGTCGCCGCCGCGGACCGGCTCCTCGAGCAGCCGCGACAGGCGGCTCTCGAAGTGGCTCTGCTGCTGGGTCATGACCTTGTCGAAGCCCGCCGCCACCACCGTCACGCGGACCTCGTCGCCGAGGGCGTCGTCGACGACGGCGCCGAAGATGATGTTCGCGTCGGGGTGCGCGACCCGGGTGATCGCGTCGGCGGCCTTGTTCACCTCGTGCAGGGTCAGGTCGGTCGGCCCGGCGATCGACAGCAGCACGCCCTTCGCGCCGTCGATCGAGGACTCCAGCAGCGGCGAGCTGATGGCGGCCTTCGCGGCCTCCTCGGCCCGGTCCTCGCCGGAGCCGAGCCCGATGCCCATGAGGGCGGAGCCCGCGCCGGTCATGACCGTCTTCACGTCGGCGAAGTCCAGGTTGATGAGCCCCGGCGTGGTGATGAGCGACGTGATGCCGTCCACGCCCTGATACAGGACCTGGTCGGCCATGCGGAACGCGTCGACCATCGGCGTGTTGGGATCGGACACCTGCAGCAGCCGGTCGTTCGGCACGACGATGAGCGTGTCGACGGCCTTCTTCAGTTCCGTGATGCCGATGTCGGCCTGCGTCGCGCGCTTGCGTCCCTCGAAGCCGAACGGCCGCGTGACGACGCCGATCGTGAGCGCGCCGAGGTTCCGCGCGATCTCGGCGACGAGGGGCGCGCCGCCGGTGCCGGTGCCGCCGCCCTCGCCGGCGGTGATGAAGACCATGTCGGCGCCCTTGAGGATCTCCTCGATCTCCTCCCGATGCTCGTCGGCCGCGTTGCGGCCGACCTCGGGATCGGATCCGGCGCCCAGGCCGCGAGTGGTCTCGCGCCCGATGTCCATCTTCACTTCCGCGTCGGACATCAACAGGGTCTGCGCGTCGGTGTTGACGGCGATGAACTCGACGCCCCGGAGGCCTGCCTCGATCATCCGGTTCACCGCGTTCACACCGCCGCCGCCGATGCCGACGACCTTGATGACGGCGAGGTAATTCTGAGGAGACTCCATCATCGTGACTTGACCTCCACGCTCGGGCCGCAACCCGATCTCACCTGGGGAAACGCCGTACTCGACTGGGTAACCGTAACGGTGAAGTTCAACTTCATTGTTATATCTACCTCACGTTGAACTGCGCCACGCTATCGAAAAGGTGCTGGTCCGTCAAGCGTGCAGTGGTCGCGCGAACGGTCGCATTGTTGGCGCCGCTGACAGTCGTCACGGCGTCGCGACCGCGCCGCCGGCGAGTCGCGCCGTCGGCGCACCCGGCACCGACACGTCGATCACCTGCACGTGCGCGTGCTCCTCGTCCGCCCACGCGAGGACGGCCGCGAGCGCCTGCGCCTTCTCGACGGCCTCGTCGGCGCCGCCGTAGTCGACCGTCACCCCGCCGCGCAGGACCAGCCGGACGATCCCGTCGACCCCGACCGTGAGGCCGTCGACCTTCGAACGGAGCGCGGGATCCATCGCTCCGAGCAGCTGCGCGCCGAGGGTCGCGACGTCGTCGCCGGGGATCGTCGCGGTGATCGTCGGCAGGCGCGGCTCGTCGGCGGGCGTCGCGAGGATCACGCCGTCGGCGGCCAGCACCTCCCACCCCAGATGGGTCTCGATCGCGCCGACCGGTACCCGCTCGGTGATGGCGACGGCGATCGTGTGCGGCAGCTCCTTCGTGACGATCGCGGAGGCCACCCAGGGGTCGGCCTCGAGGCGGCGGCGGGCCTCGCCGGCGTCGAAGGTGACCACGTTCTGCCCCTGCGCGATGCCGGCGATCCGAAGCACCCGCTGCTCGGTCAGGTGGTCCGCGCCCCGGACCGTGATGACGTCGGCGGCGAAGAGCGGTGAGCGGAGGACGGCGAGGGCGGCCAGCGCCACGAGGACCACCGAGCCGGCCGCGATCGCGATCCTGCCCCGCCACCACGGGCGGCGGCGTGGGCGCGGCGGCGAGGTCTCCGCCGCCTCCGGTGTCGCCCGCGGTCCGCGACTTGGCACGTCCTGTGGCTCATCCTGTGGCACGTTCTGCGGCTCGTTCCCTGGGCTCGCTCATCGGCTCGCTCATGGGAAGGAGCCCACCAGGCGGACCTCGGGCTCGAGCAGGACGCCGGCGTCGGCCTCCACCATCGATCGCACCTCCGCGATCAGCGCGACGACGTCGGCCGCGCGCGCGCCCGGCTCGGCGACGATGAAGTTCGCGTGCTTCGTCGACACCCTCGCGCCGCCGACCCGGCGGCCCTTCGCGCCGGCGGCCTCGATCAGGCGGGCGGCGTGCTGCCCCTGCGGGTTCGTGAACACGCTGCCGCAGTTCGGCTCGGCGAGCGGCTGGGTGGCGCGTCGCCACTCGCGGGCCTCGTCCATCGCGGACCGGATCGCGACGGGGTCGCCGGCCGCGAGGTCCAGATGCGCGCCCACCACGACCGAGTCCTCGCCGATCGACGACCTCCGGTAGCCGAAGCCGGCGCCGGCGGCCGGGACCGTCTCGAGGACGCCGGTCCGCAGACGGAACACCTCGACCGACCCCACCGCCTCGGCCATCTCGTGGCCGTGGGCGCCCGCGTTCATCCAGACGGCGCCGCCGAGCGTCGCGGGGATCGCGACGCCGAACTCGAGCCCGCGCAGCCGGTGCCGCAGCGCGACGCCGGCCAGCGCCGGCAGCGGCATCGCGCCGCCGGCCGTGAGCCGGTTCCCGTCGCGGGCGCTCCACCGGTAGCTGCGGCCGAGCCGCAGCACGAGTCCGGGGAACCCGTCGTCGGCGACGAGGACGTTCGACCCCTTCCCGAGGACGACGACCGGGACGCCCGCCTCGACGACGGCGCGGCCCGCGGCCGCCAGGTCGGACTCGGACTCGGGCTCGAGGTACAGCGCCGCCGGCCCGCCGATCCGGAACGTCGTCAGCGGGGCGAGCGGGAACCCCGTGTGCAGGCGGTCGCCGGCGGCCTCGCGCAGGATGCGGGCGGCGAGCGCGAGGTCGGTCACCCCGCCTCCCGGATCCGTTCGATCGCCTCGTCGCCGAGCATCCACACGTCGCCGCAGCCCATCGTCAGGACGAGGTCGCCGGCGCGGACCTCGCGCTCCAGGAACCGCGCGACGTCGGGGCGATGCGGCAGGTACACGATGCGCGGCCGCCGCGAGGCCTCGGCGACGCCGTCGACGACGAGCTTGCCGGTCACGCCGGGGATCGGCTCCTGCGCGGCGCCGTACACGTCGGTGACGACGACGACGTCGGCCTCCGTGAGGCTCGCGCCCAGCTCCCGCCACAGTGCCTGCGTCCGTGAGTACCGGTGGGGCTGGAAGACCGCCACCAGCCGCCGGGGCGCGATGCCGCGCGCCACGCCCAGCGTGACGGCGAGCTCGGTCGGCACGTGGCCGTAGTCGTCGTAGAACTCGGCGCCGCGCGCCGTGCCCCGGTGCTCGAAGCGCCTGCGCACGCCCTGGAAGGTCGCGAGCGCGCCGGCCGCGTCGGCGGCCGGCACCCCCACGAGCCCGGCGGCCGTCAGGGCCGCCGCCGCGTTCAACATCATGTGCGCGCCGTCGACGGTGAGCTCGACCCGCACCGGTTCCTCCCCCGCCGGCGCACCGTGCCCCGGGCGCCGCCCGGGCCCTCGCGCTCGATGACGACGCGCACGTCGTTGCCGGCTCCGATGCCGTAGGTGACGACCTCACGCGCGGCCAGCGCCGCCGCCGCGCGCACACCCGGGTCGTCGCCGCACGCGACGACGGCCTCCGAGCGCTGCATGAACGCGGCGAACGCGCCCTCGATCTCCGGCGCGCCGCCCGGGTAGAAGTCGACGTGGTCGACCTCGACGTTCGTGACGATGCCGATGGCCGCGTGCGGCAGCAGGAACGAGCCGTCGCTCTCGTCGGCCTCGGCGACGAACAGATCGCCGTCGCCGGCCCGGGCGCCGCTGCCGATCTCGTTCAGGTCGCCGCCGATCACGAAGGTCGGGTCGAGCCCCGCGCGTTCGAGGATCACGGCGAGCATCGAGGTGGTCGTCGTCTTGCCGTGCGTGCCGGCGACGGCGATCACGCGCCGTCCGGCGCCGGCGGCCGCCAGCACCTGCGCCCGCGCCCAGACCGGGATCCCGCGATCGCGCGCGGCGACCAGCTCGGCGTTGCGCTCGCCGATCGCGCTGGAGATCACGACGGCGTCGGGATCGCCGAGGCGCGCCGGCGTCGTGGCCGACCCACGCCGACGCGCCCGAGGCCGAGAGCTCGCGCAGTCCCTTCGAGTCCTTCAGGTCGGATCCGCTCACCTCGATGCCGCGCGCGAGGAGCAGCTTCGCCAGGTTGCGCATGCCGGCGCCGCCGATGCCGATCATGTGCACCCGTGCGCACACGCTCGAGGTCGGGCACCTCGAGGGTCGGGATGCTGCCGGGCGGCGGCGTGTAGACCGCGTCGCTCACGACGCCACGTCCACGACGAGCTCGGCGAGCCGCGCGGCCGCGTCGGGCCGCGCCCACGCGGCGGCGCGCTCCCCCATCGTCCGGCGCCGGTCGGGCTCGTCGGCGAGGCGCGCGATCCTGGCCGCGAGGTCGTCCGCGCTGCAGGTCGGCGTCGGCCAGCACCTCGGCGGCGCCGGCGCGCTCGAGCTCGCGGGCGTTCGCGTCCTGGTGGTCCGCCGTCGCGTGCGGGTACGGGATCAGCAGCGACGCCAGGCCGCACACCGTCAGCTCCGCGATGCTGGTGGCGCCGGCTCGCGCGACGACGGCGTCGGCGGCGGCGTACGCGAGCTCCATGCGATCGAGGAACGGCAGCGGCCGCACGCGCAGCGGCATGCTGCGCGACGCGGGGCCGCGCACGACCTCGAGATGCCGAGGGCCGGTGAGGACGAGCAGCTGGAGGTCGTCCCGATCCCGGAGATGCTCGATCGCGCCGGCGACGACGCGGTCGATGTGCAGCGCGCCGAGGCTCCCGCCGAACACCACGACCGTCGTCCGTCCGTCCTCGAGGTCCAACGCCCCCATCGCCTCCGTGCGCAGCGCGTCCCGGCTCGCCGGCACCGCCAGGATGCGCGCGCGCACCGGGTTGCCGGTGACGACGGTGCGCACCCGGCGCGGCAGGCGGGCGGCCGCGTCGGCGAACGACAGCGCGACCGCGCCGGCCCCTCGGGCGAGCAGCCGCGTCGCGAGGCCCGGCACGGCGTTCTGCTCGTGCAGCACGACCGGCCGGTGCTCCCGGCGGGCGGCCAGCACCGGCGGCACGCTCACGTACCCGCCCATCCCCACGACCGCGTCGGCGTCGGCGACGAGCGGCCGGCACGCGCGGACG
Source organism: uncultured Actinomycetes bacterium (assembly GCA_963828885.1). Taxonomy (GTDB): domain Bacteria; phylum Actinomycetota; class UBA4738; order UBA4738; family HRBIN12; genus JALYMB01. The sequence goes on along the minus strand of CAWHGC010000003.1, from coordinate 182,505 downwards.
GAGCGCAGCGCCGTCACCGGCGCGCGCATCGTCGCGACGGAGGGGCGGCGCGCGAGCGGCGCGGCCTCGATCGGCGTGAAGTCGAAGCCCGCCTCCGGCAGGAGCCGGGCCTCGAGCCCGTCCTCGGTGCCGAGGAACGCGACGTCGATGTCCGCCGGCCGCGAGCTCCTGCGCGAGCGCGACGGCCGGGAAGACGTGGCCCGCGGTGCCCCCGCCGGCGATCACGACCTTCATCGCGAGGCCTTCCGGCGCGCGCGCGGCCTCCCGCTCCCGCCGCCGCCCGCCCGCGCGATGCTCGCCAGCACGCCGACCGACACGAGCGTGACCACGAGCGCCGAGCCGCCGAACGACACGAACGGCAGCGGCACGCCGGTGATCGGCATCAGGCCGGTCACGGCGCCGAGGTTCACGATCGCCTGCAGCCCGAACCACCCCGTGATGCCGGCCGCCAGCAGCCGGCCGAACGTGTCGGGCGCCCGGACGGCGATGCGGATGCCCGCGTAGATGAGGAGGCCGAAGAGCGCGAGCACGACGAACTCGCCGACGAGCCCGAGCTCCTCGCCGAGGATCGCGAAGATGAAGTCGGTGTGTGCGTTCGGCACCGAGCCCCACTTCTGCCGGCTGGCGCCGAGCCCGACGCCGAACCATCCGCCGGACCCGAGCGCGATGTAGCCCTGGATCAGCTGGTAGCCGGCGCCGCTGGGATCGGCGCCCGGGTTCGTGAACGAGAGGAAGCGGCTCTTGCGGTACCCCTCGCCGAAGATCAGCGCGATCGACATCAGCAGCCCGCCGAGCCCGCCGACGGCGAGCCACTTCATGCGCACCCCGGCCACGAACAGCAGCAGGAACACGCTGCCGCACAGGATCACCGTCGTGCCGAGGTCGCGCTGCAGGATCACGATGCCGGCCACCACCGCCGTCACCGGCAGGATCGGCACGACCACGTGACGCAGCTCGTCCAGGCGCCGCCACTTCGCCGACAGCACCGTCGCGGTGAACGTGAGCAGCGCGAGCTTGGCGAGCTCGGCGGGCTGCAGGGAGATCGACCCGATGTACAGCCATCGCGAGGCGCCGTACGCGGCGCGGCCGGCCGTCAGCGCCAGCAGCAGGAGCACGACCGTCACGAGCAGCAGCGGCAGCGACAGGCCCTTCCACACCGTGTGCGGCATCCGCGCGACGACGACGAGGCCGACCACCCCCACCAGCGCGTAGATCACCTGCCGGTTGAAGAACAGGAAGCTCGAGCCGGACTCCTCGTAGGCGGTGACCGAGCTCGCCGACAGCACCATCACGAGCCCGATGGCCGTGAGCAGGAGCGCGGGGGCGAGCAGCAGGGTCACGCTGAGGCGCGCGCCGGCCGCGTCGCGGCGCACGCGGGGCGGCGGGACCAGCCGAAGGGCGCGCTGCGGTCCGGTCGACGTCGGACCGGGCGCGCGGCGGCGGCGGCGCGCGGGCGCGGGCGCGGCGCGCGCCGAGGTCGTCCGTCCCGCGGCCGTTCGCGCGGCGGTGGAGCGCGCGGCGCTCGCGCGGCGGTCAGCCACGGGCGCCGACCCCGGCGAGGGCGCGGGCGGCGGCGGCGAAGCGCTCGCCCCGCTCCACGTAGTCGCGGAACATGTCCCAGCTCGCGCAGGCGGGCGCGAGCAGGACGGCGCCGTCCGGCGGCGCCAGATCACGGGCGACGGCGACGGCCTCCTCGATCGACCCGGCGCGGCGCACCGGGACCTCGCCGTCGAACACGGCCTCGAGGTCGGGCGCGGCCTCGCCGATCGCGACGACGGCGGCGAGGTGGCCGGCGCCGCCCCGGAGCGGCGACAGATCCACGCCCTTCGCCCGGCCGCCGGCGATCAGCACGGCGTCATGGACGGCGGCGAGGGCCGCCAGCGCCGCGTGGACGTTCGTCGCCTTCGAGTTGTCGATGAACCTGACGCCGTCGACGACCGCCACCGTCTCGCCCCGGTGGCCGAGCGGCTCGAACCCCGCGATGGCGGCGGTGATCGAGGCCGGCGCCACGCCGAACGACATCGCGGCCCCGGCGGCGGCGGCCGCGTCGGCGCGGAACCCGGCCCGGTCGCCGTCCACCCACCCCAGCCGCGCGCCGTGGCCGATCCGCGACACGAGCTCGCCCTCGGGGTCGTAGCCGATCTCGCCGTCGGGCGGGTCGCCGGCGCGGAACCAGCGGACGGGGCACGGCGCCGCCCACGACACGGCGGCGGCGGCCGGGTCGTCCCGGTTGCCGACGTGCGTGTCCTCGGCGGTCTGGTTCGCGGCGATGCGCGCCTTCGCGTCGCGGTAGGCCTCGAACGATCCGTGCCAGTCGAGGTGGTCGGGCGCGAGGTTCAACAGCACCGACACGCGCGGATGGAAGGTGTCGGCGAACCGCAGCTGGAAGGAGGAGGCCTCGACGACGAGGGCCGCGTGGCCCTCGCGCGCGGCCAGCGGGAAGGGATGGCCGACGTTGCCGCACGCGACGGCGTCGATGCCGTCGGCGCGCAGGCACGCGGCCAGCAGCTCGACCGTCGTCGTCTTGCCGTTCGTGCCGGTCACGGCCAGGTACGGAACCTCGGCCAGCCGTGCGCCGAGCTCCAGCTCGCCCCAGATCGGCAGGCCGCGGTCGTGGGCCTCGCGGAGGATCGGCGCGTCGGGCGGCACGCCGGGGCTCGTGACGACGAGCGTCGCGTCGTCCAGGTGCTGCGGATCGTGGCCGCCGGCGGCCACCTCGACGCCGAGGTCGGTGAGCACGGCGGGGACCTCGAGCCGGTCGAGCGGCCGCTCCTCGCTCACGCGCACGCTCGCGCCCTCCGAGGCCAGGACCTCGGCGGAGGCCGAGCCGCTCACGCCCAGCCCCACGACGACCGCTCGCTCGCCGGAGAACCGGCTCATCCCGACCCCCCGCGCGCGATGAAGTCGGCGTAGTACAGCCCGAGGCCGACGGCCACGCAGAGCCCGGCCACGATCCAGAACCGCACGATGACGGTGAACTCGGGCCACCCCGCCAGCTCGAAGTGGTGATGGATCGGCGACATGCGGAAGATCCGGCGGCCGAACCCACGGAACGAGATCACCTGCAGGATCACCGACATGGTCTCGATCACGAACAGCCCGCCCATGATGACGAGCAGCAGCTGGGTGTTCGTGCTGATGGCGAGCGCGCCGAAGAGGCCGCCGAGCGCCAGTGCTCCCGTGTCGCCCATGAAGATGCGCGCCGGCGCGGCGTTCCACCACAGGAAGCCGGCGACGGCGCCCATCGTCGCGGCCGCCACCACCGCCGTGTCCAGCATCGCCTCCTGGTCGACCGGGTAGCACGCGGTGGCCGGTCCGACCGCGCACGTGTGGCGGAACTGCCAGAACGCGATGAACACGTATGCCGACAGCAGGAAGATCGACGACCCCGACGCGAGCCCGTCCAGGCCGTCGGTGAGGTTCACCGAGTGCGAGGCGGCCGTCAGGATGATGAACGCCCAGAAGTAGAACAGGATGCCCAGCTTGATGGGCGTCTCGCGGATGAACGACAGCTGCGTGGAGGTCCCGGTGGAGCTCGGAGTAGTGCACGACGAGGAACGCGAACGCCAGCGACACGATCGCGGTGCCGATGAACTTCGCCGACATCGACAGGCCGAGCGAGCGACGTCGGTGCACCTTGATGAAGTCGTCGAGGAAGCCGACGACCCCGAAGCCGATCGTCGCGAGGATCAGCGACATCCCCGCCGGCGTGAATCCGCCGAAGATCATGTTCGTCACGACGTACCCGGCCACGAGGGCGACGAGGATCACGATGCCGCCGGCCGTCGGCGTTCCCATCTTCTCCATGTGCGTGTGCGGGCCGTCCTCGCGGATCCGCTGGCCCCAGCCCCACACGCGGAACAGGCGGATCGCGACCGGCGTGCCGAGCAGGGTGACGGTCAGGCCGATGGCGGCGGCGCCCAGGACGAGCCTCACCGGAGGGCCTCCGCCAGCCGCTCGAGGCCGGCGACGCGCGAGGCCTTGAACAGGACCACGTCGCCGGGCCGCGCGTGCGCGCGGACGTCGGCGAGCGCCTCGTCGGCCGTGTCGTAGCTCGCGACGTTGCCGGGCTCGACGCCCTCGCGCACGGCGGCGACGGCGATCGCGCGCGCCGGCTCCCCCACCGTCACCACGCGGTCGACGCGCAGCCGGGTCGCGAGCTCGCCGACGCGCTCGTGCTCCTCGTCCGCGATGGGACCGAGCTCCGCCATGGGCCCGAGGACGGCGATGAGCGCGACGTCGCGCGCGATCCATCGCGCCGCCTTCAGCGCCGCCGCCATCGACTCGGGGTTCGCGTTGTACGCATCGTTGATGACGCGGACGCCGTCGGCGTTCGTGAAGCTCTCCATCCGCCACGGCGACACCGACGCGCCCTTGAGCCCGGCCGCGCACTCGGCGGCCGTGAGCCCCATGACGTGTCCGACGGCCGTCGCCGCGAGCGCGTTCGCCACCATGTGCTCGCCCGGCACGGCCAGGTCCACGCGCTCGGCCTGCGACGCCCCGGGGACCTCCACCGAGAAGGAGGCGCAGCCGTCCTCGCCCAGGCGCACGCCGGTGGCGCGGACGTCGGCGCCGGCCGCCACCCCGAAGGTCACCACCCTGCCGCGGCACCGCGAGGCGTAGCCGGCCACCACCTCGTCGTCGGCGTTCAGCACGGCGACGCCGTCGGGACCGAGGGCCTCGACCGGCTCCGCCGAGGACTCGACGATCGCCTCCCAGGATCCGAAGATCTCCAGGTGGGCGACGCCCACGTTCGTCACCACCACCACGTCGGGCCGCGCGACCTCGCACAGGAGCGCGACGTCGCCGACGCGGCGCGCGCCCATCTCGCAGACGAGCGCCTCCGTGGTGGGCGGCGCGTCGAGGATCGTCATGGGCAGGCCGACCTCGTTGTTGAACGACGCGACGTTCGCGTGCGTGCGCATCCGCTGCGCGAGCACGGCCGCCGTCAGGTCCTTCGTCGAGGTCTTCCCGTTCGCGCCCGTCACGGCGATCACGGTCGCGTCGGAGCGCCGGCGCTCGAACGCCGCGAGCTTCAGCAGCGCGTCGCCGGTCGAGCGCACGAACACGGCGGGCCCCGGGACGTCCGTGCCGTCGCGCACGAGGGCCGCCGCCGCCCCGAAGGCGAAGGCCTCCGGCACGAACAGGCCGCCGTCCGTGTGCGCGCCCGGCATCGCGACGAACAGCGCCCCCGGCCGCACCAGCCGCGAGTCCGTCGCCACCGACGTCACCTCGACGTCGGCGCCGATCGGCAGCCCGCCGACGGCGCGCGCGACCTCGTGCAGCGTGCGCCCCCTCATCGTCCCACCCCCACGGCGCGCAGCTCCTCGGCCGCCACGGTCCGGTCGTCGAACGGCAGCGTCCGGTCGGCGAACGACTGGCCCTGCTCGTGTCCCTTGCCGGCGATGACGACGACGTCGCCCGCGCCGGCCGCACGGACGGCCTCGCGGATCGCCGCGCGGCGGTCGGGCTCGACGACGAACCGGCCGCCCCCGTCCTTGGCGCCGGCCCTGGCACCGGCCTCGATCTCCGCGATGATGGCGAGCGGGTCCTCCGAACGCGGGTTGTCGCTCGTGATGACCGTCAGGTCCGCGTTGGCGGTCGCCGCCGCTCCCATCAGGGGTCGCTTGGCGCGGTCGCGATCGCCGCCGCACCCGAACACGACGATGACGCGACCCGACGCCACGTCACGCGCCGCCCCGAGCACGGTCTCGATGCTATCCGGCGTGTGCGCGTAGTCCACCACCACGAGGAAGTCCTGGCCCTCGTCGACGGGCTCGACGCGTCCGGGCACGCCGGACAGGGACGCGATGCCGGCGGCCGACGATCTCGTCGTCGATGCCCAGCAGTCGCGCGACCGCCAGCGCGCACAGACAGTTGCGAACGTTGAAGCGGCCGCGCAGGGCCGAGGTGAACGTGCGATCGCCCACGCGGAACGAGAGGCCGGTCACGTCGACGGCGACGTCCTCGGCCCGGACGTCGGCCCCCTCGGACAGGCCGTACGTGAGTCCGGCGACGTCCGACTCGCCGCGCAGGCGGCGGCCGGCCTCGTCGTCGATACCGATCGCGGCGGCCGCGGCCGTGTCGGACGTGAACAGCGAGGCCTTGGCGGCGTAGTACGCCTCCATGTCGGCGTGGTAGTCGAGATGATCCTGGGACAGGTTCGTGAAGGCGGCGACGTCGAACCGCACGCCGCCCACCCGGTCCTGCGCGAGGGCGTGCGACGAGACCTCCATGGCGACGGCCGTCACGCCGCGATCGCGCATGACGGCGAGCAGGCGATGGAGGTCGGGTGCCTCGGGCGTCGTGCGGGCGAGCGGCACCGGTTCGCCGGCGATGCGCGCGCCGGTGGTGCCGATCACGCCCGGCACCCGGCCGGCCGCCCGGAGGATCGACTCCAGCAGGTAGGTCGTCGTCGTCTTGCCGTTCGTGCCGGTGACGCCGACCGTCGTGAGCGCGTCGGCGGGGCGGCCGAACACCACCGCCGACATCGGGCCCATCGCCCGGCGCACGGACGGCACCAGCACCTGCGGGGCGTCCAGGTCGAGCCACCGCTCCACCACGAGGGCGACGGCCCCCCGCTCGAGGGCGGCCGCAGCGTGGTCGTGCCCGTCGGTGACGGACCCGCGGACGCAGAAGAACAGGGCGCCGGGCTCGACCTCGCGGTCGTCGAGGGCGGCGTCGCGGACGAGGACGCCGTCGCCCTGGCGGACCTCGGCGGCGTCGGTCGCCGCGGCGATCGCGGTGAGCGGGACCGGGGGGGAAGCTGCCTCCAACGGGACCGAGCTTACCCGGGCCCCCGGCTCCGGGCGCCCGGCGGTCATTTCAGGCCCAGGGCGGAGGGCGGGAGCGCGACCGGATCGCCGGGCGTGATGCCCAGGCGCTGGATCGAGTACTGCGCCACCTGCTGGAACAGCGGCGCCGCCGCCACGCCGCCGTAGATCGTGGTCGGCTCGTCGATGATGGCCGCGATCACCACCTGGGGATCGGAGGCCGGCAGGAACCCGATGAACGACGCCACGTACTTCCGACCGTACCGGCCGGTCTGCGGGTCCACCTTCAGCGCCGTTCCCGTCTTGCCGGCCACCTGGTAGCCGGGGATCTGCGCGAGCGTGCCGGTCCCGTCCTGCACGACCGACGCCAGCATCCGGGTCACCGTGTCGGCGGTGGCGGCCGAGATGACGCGGCGGGTCGGCGCCGCGTCGGCCGCGTGGAAGACGTTCGCGCCGTCGATCACGCCGCTCGCCAGCCGGGGCTGCACCCACATGCCGTGGTTCGCGACCGTCGCGTACACCGAGGCCATCTGCATCGGGCTCACCGTCAGCCCCTGCCCGTACGCGACCGTGGCCAGCAGGGCGTCGGACCATTCCGACAGCGGCGGCACGTCGCCCGCCGTCTCACCGGGGAACCCGCTGCCCGTGGTCCGCCCGAACCCGAACCGGGACAGGTAGGAGGACATCGTCGACTTCCCCAGGATCTGCGCCACCTTCGCGGCGCCGATGTTGCTGGACTCGGCGATGATGTCGCCGAGCGTCATCGCCTCCGGTCGGGTGCGGGTGCGAGTCGTGGATCGTGAAGTTGTCGACCGGCATGTGGTCCGGCACCTGGAACCGGCGCTCCAGCGACACCGCGTGCTCCTCGATCGCCGCCGACGCCGTGATGACCTTGTTGACCGAGCCCGGCTCGAACGCGTCGACCAGCGCGGTGTTGCGATGGGCGTCGACGTTCGACTCGGGGTAGGCGTTCGCGTCGTACGCGGGGTAGCTCGCCATCGCGTAGATGTCGCCGGTGTGCGGATCCATCACGATGACCGTGCCGCCCTTCGCGTGGTTGGCCTTCACCGCCGCCGCCAGCGCCGTCTGCACCTCGTATTGGAACTGGCGGTCGATCGTCGTGACGAGGTCGTCGCCGGGCACCGGCGCCGTCGTCTCGTCCACACCCTGGGCGATCGGCTGGCCGCTCGGCGACATCTCCTGCCGGAACTCGCCGGGCGTGCCGCTCAGCACGCGCTGGTACTGGTACTCGAGGCCGGCGAGTCCGTCGCCGTCGGTGCCGACGTACCCGAGCACCTGTGCGGCGAGCGGTCCCGTCGGGTAGGAGCGCTTCGACGTCGGCAGGAAGCCGATGCCGGGCAGGTGCAGCGCCTCGATCCGAGCCGCCGTCGCGAGGTCGACCTGCCGTCCCGCGTCTCCGGCCACGTACGCGAACGAGCCGGTGCCGCCGAGCGTCCGCAGCACCGCCGCCGGTCGCACGCCGAGGAGCGGCGCGATCGCCGTCGCGGTGGCGAGCGGGTCCTGCACGAACCGTGGATCCGCGTACACGTCGCGCGCGTCGACCGACAGGGCCAGCGGCTGCCGCGACGCGTCGAGGATCGACCCGCGCTGCGCCGGCAGGATGAAGGTGTGCAGGCGCTGGTCGTAGCCGCGCTCCTCGTAGGAGGTCCCCTCCCGCACCTGCAGGACCGACAGCCGGGCCATCACGCCCGTCAGCCCGAACAACATGACGGTGAGCAGCACGAGCAGCCGCCCGACGGGCGGCCTGTTCACCGACCGCTCCCGGGCACCCGCAGGATGTGGACCTCGCCGGGGGCCGGCGTCACCATGTCGTGCCGGCGCGCCCACGTGGCGACGACGACCGGCGATGACAGCCTCGCCGCCTGCTCGGTGAGCAGCACCGCGTCGCGCTGGAGGGTCCCCACCCGGTCCTGCTCGGCCTGCATCTGGAAGGCGGTCTGCGCGAGCAGCGCGTTGAGCGTGACGACGCCCACGATGAGGACCGTCGACGACCAGGCACATGAAGGAGGCGAACCGAAGGTTCGCGGGACGGCGCCGGCGACGGCTCGAGGTCGCGGGCCGTGGCTGCGGCCGGCTGCGGCTGCGGGCGGGCGTGCGCCGGACGGGGTTCGGAGGGGCGTGCACGCCGCTGAGGGCCGGGCGGTGCCGGCTCGGCGACCCTGCGCGCGGGGACGCTCACGCCGCCACCTCCACCCGTTCGGCCGCGCGGAGCTTCGCGCTGCGGGCCCTCGGGTTCGCGGCGATCTCCGCCTCACCGGGCATGACCGGCTTCTTCGTGAGCCGCACGAGGCGTTCGTCCTCGAGGAAGAGCCGCTTCACGATGCGGTCCTCGAGGGAGTGGTACGCGAGGACGACCACGCGGCCACCGGGAGCGAGGAGCTCGACCGCCTGAGGCAGGGAGGCGGCGAGCTCCTCGAGCTCCCGGTTGACCGCGATACGGAGCGCCTGGAACGTCCGACGCGCGGGGTGGGGGCCCCCCGGACGTCGTCCCAATGCGCCCGCGACCACTCGGGCGAGCGCGTCGGTCGTCTCGATCGGCGAGCGCTCGCGCGCCCGCACGATCGCCCGCGCGATGCGGCGCGACCGGTGCTCCCCCCCGAACTCGAAGATCAGGTTCGCGAGGTCCTCTTCGTCCAGCTCGTTCACGAGGTCGGCGGCGCTCGGCCCCTCGCCGCTCATCCGCATGTCGAGCGGACCGTCCTGCCGGTAGCCGAACCCGCGCTCGGGACGGTCGAGCTGCATCGAGGAGACCCCGAGGTCGTACAGCACCCCGTCGACCGGCCCCTCGAGGTCGGCCTCGGCGAAGGTGGAGCGGACGAGCCGCAGACGGTCGCCGAACGGTGCGAGCCGCTCGGCGGCGATCGACAGCGCCTCCGGATCGCGGTCGACGCCGATCACCTGCCGCACGCCGTGCTGGAGGAGGGCCTCGGCGTGGCCGCCGGCGCCCAGCGGTCATGTCGACGACCGTGTCGCGCCCCCCAGGAAGCCGGTCACGGCGTCCACCAGCACCGGTGCGTGCGGTCGCTCGATCCCACCGGTCCCTCCCTCTCCACCATCGCCCCCACGTTCTTCTGGCACTCAGGCGCCGATCGAGGCCACGAGCAGGCCGAGGAGGGTGAAGACGGCGAGGGTCACGGCGGTGAGCCCGATGAGGGACAGGCTCTGGCGGATCTCGGTGCGCAGGTCGGGCGGCGTCATCCATTCCTCCTGGGGTCGAGGGTCCCGGTCTCGTACGCGCCGGCGTTGGCCGCCGAGTACCGCTCGTACGTCTCCCGGTCCCAGATCTCCATGCGGCCGCCCAGCCCGAGCACGCTGACCTCCTTGCGGATGCCGGCGAGCTCCCGCAGCTTCGGCGGGATCGTCACGCGCCCCTGCGCGTCGAGCTTCACCTCGCCGGACTGGCCGAGGAAGGCTCGCTGGTAGGCGCGCGACGCGGTGTCGGACAGGGGAAGGGCGTCGATGTCGGCCCGCACGCGATCCCATTCGGCCCTGGGGAAGACGTAGAGGCATCGATCCTGGCCCAGGGTGATGAAGGCGCCCTCTGCGAACGCTTCACGGAACCTGGCCGGCAACGACACCCTGCCTTTGGGGTCGAGCTGGTACTCGTGCGTGCCGAGCAGTTCCGCCACGCCTCCTCCCCTTTCCTCCACTGCGTCCCACGTTTATGCCACCTACACTCCCCACAGTCAATCGAACAGCCGTTCGGAACAATGGCGATTGCAGGGCATGGGTCGGGCGATCGCAGCGATGGAACGAGGGGACGGTGCGGTCAGCGCGGCGTCAGCCGCGCGTCAGACGAGGAAGGGTTCCCAGTCCGACTCGGGCCGGCCGAGCGACAGGCGGAACCCGTCGGCGGGCGCGAACGGCTGCCGGGCCAGGCGCATGCCGGCCTCCGACAGCAGGTGGCTCTCCTTCTTCGCGTTGCAGCGACGGCAGGCGGCCACGACGTTCTCCCAGATGTGCTCGCCCCCGCGGGAGCGCGGGATCACGTGGTCGAGGTTCTCCGCCGTCGCGCCGCAGTACTGGCACGACCAGGCGTCACGTGCGAAGACCGCGCGGCGCGTCAGCGGCGCCCGGGTGCGGAACGGGACCTTCACGAAGTGGCGCAGGCGCACGACGCTCGGCGCCTCGAACTGCAGGTGCTCGGAGCGGAAGATCATCCCGTTCGAGGCGACGACCTCGGCCTTCTCCTTGAGGACGAGCACGACGGCACGGCGCGCGCTCACGACGGCGAGCGGCGCGTCCGAGGCGTTGAGCACCAGCGCGCGACCCATGGTGACAGCGAGTGTAGCGGTGCCCGTGCGTGAACGAGCGGTCCGGAGCGCGTGTCAGGGCGAATCACACCGGTGTAATCTTGGGCCCGACGGCGGCGGGCCCGTCCGGCGAGATGCCTGGACTTGCGACAAGGGGCCGCGCGGGGCGTCCGCGACAACGGTCGGGCCCGCCGCCATCTCCTCTCTCGATCTCGGCCTCGCCCTTGTGGAACCCTGCCCCGATCCGCGCCGTCCGAGCCGGGACGGGAACCGCTGCCGCTCGCCGTGCGTATCACTGGGGCGAAGGGCCGTCGCCCGAGGCAACGGGCCCGTCGTACGATGTCAGCCACCCGTGGCCCCGGAGGTGCACCATTGGAGGTACGTGAGCGTCCACAGGACTGGCAGGGCTTCGCCGCCCGGTTCAGTCAGATCGAACGCAACGTCGAGAAGGTGGTCCGAGGCAAGGACGCCGAGATCCGCCTCGCGCTCGTCGCCCTGATCGCCGAGGGGCACCTGCTGATCGAGGACGTGCCCGGCGTCGGCAAGACGATGCTCGCGAAGGCGGTCGCCCGCTCGATCGACTGTTCGTTCCGGCGCATCCAGTTCACGCCGGACCTCCTGCCCACCGACGTCACCGGCGTCAACGTCTTCAATCAGGAACAGCACGACTTCGAGTTCAAGCCCGGCGCGATCTTCGCCAACATCGTCCTCGGCGACGAGATCAACCGGGCGAGCCCCAAGACGCAGTCGGCCCTGCTCGAATCCATGGAGGAGCGGCAGGTCACGGTCGACACCGTCACGCATCCGCTCGGCACCCCGTTCATGGTGATCGCGACGCAGAACCCGATCGAACACGAGGGCACCTATCCCCTGCCCGAGGCCCAGCTCGACCGGTTCATGCTTCGGCTGGCGATCGGCTACCCCTCGCCGGAGATCGAGGCCGAGATCCTGGGGACGCACGGGATCGGCGCCCCGCTCGAGGCGATCGGGCCCGTCACCGACGCGCCCGGGGTCGCCGAGATGATCGTGCAGGCGCGCGAGGTCCACGCGGCCCCGACGCTCCGCCGGTACATCGTCGACCTCGTGGAGGCGACGCGGCGCCACTCGGACATCTACCTGGGTGCGAGCCCGCGGGCCTCGATCGCGCTGCTGCGGGCGGCGCGCGCGATGGCGGCGGCGGAGGAACGCGACTACGTGATCCCCGACGACATCAAGCTGCTGGCGGTGCCGGTCCTCGCGCACCGGGTGATCGCGACGGCCGACGCCGTCATGAGCGGCCGGGCGCCCGGCGCGATCCTCACCGAACTGCTCGACGAGGTCCCCGTCCCCGTCTCCGGATCCGACTGATGCCCTCGGGCCGGGGGCTCGTCGTCTTCGCGGCGGGTCTGGGCATGTGGCTCGTCGCGCGGCTGCTCGGCTCGCCCGCGCTCGCGGTCGTGGGGCTCGGGTTCGCCTTCCTGCCCTTCGCGGCCGCGCTGTTCGCCCGGTGGGGGCGGCAGCGGATCGCCGTCACGCGGCGCCTCTCCGACATCCGGGTGAACCCCGGGTCGCGCGTGCTCGTCGAGCTGTCGGTCGAGAACCGGTCGCACGCGGCCACGTCGTTCCTCATGGTCGAGGACCGCCTGCCGGCGGCGCTGGGGCGCCCCGCGCGCCTCGTCCTGACCGGCGTGCCGGCCCGCGGCGTGCAGCGCGTGCACTACACGCTGGTGCCCCAGTCGCGCGGGCGCTACCGGATCGGCCCCGTCTCCGTCGACATCTCCGACCCCTTCGCGCTCACGCGGCTGCGGCTCGAGTTCGACGACCGAGACGACCTGATCGTCACGCCCGAGCTCGAGGACCTCGAACGCGCGCCCGACTCCCCCTTCGGTTCCAACGTGGGACTGTCGCGCGCCCGCAACCTGTTCCGGACCGGCGAGGAGTTCTACACGATGCGCCAGTACCAGCAGGGCGACGACCTGCGCCGGATCCACTGGCCGAGCGTCGCGCGCAGCGGCGAGCTGATGATCCGTCAGGACGAGTCCTCGCGGCGGTCGAACGCGCTGCTGTTCGTCGACACCCGGATGGGCTCGATCGGGCAGGAGCGGTCGGTGCCGTTCGAGAAGGCGATCTCGGTGGCGGCCTCGATCGGCGTGCTGATGGCGCGCAGCGGCTTCACGTTGAAGCTCGCGACGGCCGACATCGTGCCGGTGCCGCTCACCGAGGAGGGCCTGCTCGACACGCTGACCGGCGTCTCGCACTCGAAGGCCCGGACGATGGGTCCGGCGCTGTCGCACCTGCGCACCGGCTCGGGCGCCGACACGACCCTGATCGCCGTCATGGCCCCGCCGGTGCCCACCGAGCTCACCTCGCTGATCCGCACGGGCACGGCGTTCGGACCCAAGCTCGCCGTCATGGTCTATCCCGTCGACCCCGACACCCTGCCGCCCGAGCGGCAGGCACAGCTCGAGGGCCGCGCCTCCCAGGCGCGGCTATCGCTCTCCCGTTCCGGGTGGGACGTCCTGGTGCTCCCGCCCTCGGCCCGATTGAAGGACGTATGGCACACGACGCGGGCTCGTCCCCTCGCGGCCAGCGCCTCCTCGCGCTAGGCGGCGTCTGCGCGCTCGCCGTCGCGACGGCGGCGGCCTTCGGCCGTGTCTTCAGCGGCGGCGGATCGGTGCTGCGGCTGATGGGCGTCGCGCTCGCGTCCGCGCTGCTGGCCGCCTCGCTGGAGCGTCGCAACCTCGTGCTGGCCACGCTCGTGAGCGCCGCCGGCCTGCTGGTCGTCGTCGGCATCGTCGTCTTCCCGAAGACGACCCTGTTCGGGCTGCCGACGATCGACACCCTGCGGACGATCCGCGACGCGGCCGGCCAGATCGGCCGCGAGGCCGACGCCCAGGTGGCGCCGACGCCCGCGCTCGCGCCGCTGTTCCTCGCCGCCGTCACCGCGCTGTGGGCGGCCGTCTTCTCCGCGCACGCGCTCGCGATCCGCGCCGGCAGCCCACTGCTGTCGCTCCTGCCGCCGGTCGCCCTCGTCGCGTTCGCCGACACCGTGCTGGAGGAGAGCGAGCGGCCGCTGTACGGGGTGCTCTTCCTCGCGACGGCCCTCGTCATCGTGTTCATCGACGGTCTGCGGCGCGTGCAGCGATGGGGCCCCACGTGGGTGTGGCCGGGCGCGCGGGGCGGCCTCACGTCGGCGACGGGACGCGGAGCGCGGCGCGTGGCGGCGATGGCGCTCGGCGTGGCGACCCTCGTGCCCCTCACGCTGCCGGGCTTCGGCACCAGCTCGGTCATCGACCTGTCCGGCGGCGGCTCGGGCGATTCGATCCGGGTGAACCCGCTCGTGTCGATCCAGTCCAGCCTGAACCGCAGCGACCCCGTCGAGCTGTTCACGGTCGACGCGCCCGTCGCGGCCTACTGGCGCACCGTCAGCCTCGACACGTTCGACGGTGTGACGTGGAAGGCGACGGAGGGCGCCGCGCCGCAGGAGGTCTCGAGCACCACGCAGCTGTCGGACGAGCGGTCGTTCAGCCAGGAGCTCGACCAGACGTTCACCGTCGGCGCGCAGGACCTCACGCTCTCCGGCCTGCCGGCGGCGTACCCGGCCATGCACGTCGAGTACCCGGGCGCGCTCACGTACGACCCGGACCTCGAGATGCTGCGGCTCGGCGAGGGCACGATGGCGGCCGGCACCGCGTACCGCGTCCAGTCCAGTCCCGTGCAGCCCCCGCCGCGCGGACCTCGAGGCCGTCGTGTTCCCCGACCCCACGCTGAACCCTCGCTACACGTCGATCCCCGCGGACCTGCCGCCGCAGATCACGTCGATCGCCGAGCAGTGGGTGGCGAACGAGACGACCGACTACGGGCAACATCCTCGCGATCCAGGACCACCTGCGAGGGCCGGAGTTCCACTACGACGCGACCGTGCCGGCGCGCGACGACCAGTTCACGCTCCTGGACTTCCTGCAGACGACGAAGACGGGGTTCTGCCAGCAGTTCGCGAGCGCGATGGCCATCATGCTGCGCACACTCGGATATCCGACCCGCGTCGCGGTCGGGTTCACGTCGGGCGAGCGCAGCGACGCCGACGGCCTGTGGCACGTGACCACCGACAACGCCCACGCGTGGGTCGAGGTGCTGTTCCCCACCTACGGCTGGCTGGCCTTCGAGCCGACGCCGGGCCGAACGAACCCCATCGCGAACTCCTACGACAACCCGTCCACGGTCTGCTCGGCTCCGCAGGGGTGCGGTCCCGACCGGACCTTCCCCGGCGGCGGCGCCCGCAACCCCACGCAGATCCCCGGCCAGCGGGCCAACGTGGACACCCGGAAGACGGGCGGCGGCGGCGTGCCGCCGGGTGTCGGGGTGCAGGGTGATCGCGCCCGAGCCCTTCCGGTTCCCCACCGGGCTCGCGGTCGGTGTGCTCGGTCTGCTCGCGGTGCTCGTGCTGGTGCTGACGCCGCCCGTCCGTGTCCTGCGCCGCCGTGCCCGGCTGCGACGCGCCGGACACGATCCGCGCGCGCGCATCCTCGCGGTGTACGACGCCTTCGCCTCGAAGGCCGGTTCGATGGGCTGGGCGCGCCGCCTCGGCGAGACGCTGCAGGAGTACCGGCGGCGGCTGGACGCGACCGCCTCGCTGAGCGGTGACGCGATCGTCCGGCTCACCGGCCTGGCCGGCCGGGCCGCGTACGCGCCGGCGGACCCGGAGCCCGCGGACGCGGACGCGGCCGCGCTGGCGGCCGAGACGACCCTGCGCGACCTGCAGCGGGGCACGCCGCTCGGGCGCAGGATCCTCGGGTGGTACCTGCCGGAACGCCCGCCGGACTGAGAGGGCTAGGAGCCGGTCGCGGTGTGCGCGGCGGCCTCGCGCAGGGCCCGGACGAACCGCTCCCGGTCCTCCCGGAACTGCGAGACGTCGGACTCGACGCCGGAGGCGATGTCGTCGATCGCGACGAAGAACGCCATCTGGCCGTCGCGCAGCGCGTCCATCACCTCGCCGTCGTGGCGGCAGATCTTGAAGATGCTGACCCCGTCGGTGACGAGCTTCACCTCCGAGAGGTGCCGGTCGAGTCCTGCGCGGCGGTTCAGGAAGTCCCACGAGCGGCGGACCCGTTGCAGCGACATGCCGCCGTCGAGCAGCGACTTCACGACCCGCAGCGCCACGAGGTCGCGGAACGCGTAGAGGCGCGGGACCCCGGGGCGCCCGCCCGTGCCCTGGACGGAGGGTTCCACCAGGCCGATGTGATCCCAGTACCGGAGCTGCCGGGCCGTGCAGCCCGTGAACTTACACGCCTGATGAGCCGTGAACCCCTCCATAGGACGCGCGCCCTTTCGCCGAACCGTCCTGCCACGACCAACGAACCGTGCGGCCGTCCTCCCCGGGGAAGGGGTTCGGTTGACGGTCACACACCCAGGGGAAGGTGAGCGCTCTTTGTACAGCAGTCCGCGGAGGCGTGGCAAGCGCGCAGGCCGGATACGGCGAACGAATCATCCGGAAGGACTACGCCCGCGATGCCGGCGCGAGCGTCGGTCACTCCGACGGCGGCTCGACGGGACGGCGGAACCGCGCGACGATCCGCGCGAGCATCGCCGACACGCCGCCCTCCTGCTGCATCGCTCGCACCTGATCGCGTCCCAGCTGGCGCGTGTAGCGAGCGACGAGCAGCGCGGACAACACCATCACGACGAAGCCGACCGCCGCCACCCAGACGGCGCTCGCGAACGCGAACAGGATCATCAGCAACCCGACGCCGAACGCGATGGACGACAGCCGGATGCGGCGAGCGAGATGCGTCGACAGCGTGGTTCGACCGACCTGTTCGACGAGCCGCGGATCGTCCTCCGCCAGGCGTGCCTCGATCTCGTCGAGGATCCGCTGTTCTTCGTCGGAGAGCGGCATGCGCGGGTTCACCTGCCTCGTTGAGCCGTGGGGTCCGGCCGACTGCACCCATTATAGGAAGGCTCGGAGTTGAGAGGGGGCCGTGGCGCGAACCTCGGATCGTCACCACGGCTCAGCGCTCGCGGCCGCGGTCCAGCAGCGAGGCCGGCATGGCCGCGCCGCGGCCGAACCGGAGCTCGATCCGGTCGATCGCCCGCTCCACGTCGCCCCAGCGCTCGGGGTGCAGCATGGCCAGCTGCTCGGCGCCGGCCGGGATCAGGCCCGAGGCCTGGACCCCCAGCAGCCGGATCCGCCGCCGCTCCCCCGGCAGCGCCCGGTACAGCTCTCCCACCACGTGATACAGGTCGGCGCCGACATCGGTGGCGTCGGGCAGGGTCCGCGAGCGCGTGAGCGTGGTGAAGTTGGCCAGGCGGGCCTTCAGGACGGCCGTGCGGGCCCGGTAGCCGTCGGCGCGCAGCCGGGAGGCCACCCTGCCCGACAGCGCGAGGAGCTCCCGCAGCACGTCCTGGTCCGCGTCGAGGTCGTGCTGGAAGGTCTCCTCGTGGCTGACCGACTTCGGCGCCTCGTACGGCACGACCACCCGGTCGTCGTGGCCGTGGGCGAGGTTGCGCAGATGCCGGCCGCCCTGATCGCCGAGGACCCGCGTGAGGATGGCCTCGGGTGTGGCGGCGAGCTCGGCGACGGTGCGGATGCCGAGCCGCCCGAGCACCTCGCCGGTCTTCTCGCCGACCCCCCACAGCCGCCCGACCGGCAGCGGGTCCAGGAACGCGCGGACGCCGTCGTGCGCGACGACCAGCATGCCGTCGGGCTTGCACAGGTCCGACGCGAGCTTCGCCAGGAACTTCGTCGGCGCGACGCCGACCGAGCAGATGACGCCGACCTCGCGCTCGACGTCGGCGCGGATCTTCGCGGCGATCGCGGCCGGGTCGCCGAACAGCGTGGTGGCGCCGCCGACGTCGAGGAACGCCTCGTCGAGCGAGAGCGGCTCGACGAGCGGCGTGTACGACAGCAGGACCTCGCGGAAGCGGTTCGAGTGCGCGCGGTACGCGTCGAAGTCGCTCGCCAGGAAGATCGCGTCGGGGCACAGGCGCTTCGCGCGCACCGAGGGCATCGCCGAATGGATCCCGTACGTGCGGGCCTCGTAGCTGGCGGACGCGACGACGCCGCGCGGGCCGTCGTGGCCGACGACGACCGGCTTGCCCTTGAGGGACGGGTCCTTCAGGACCTCGACGGAGGCGTAGAACGCGTCGAGGTCCACGTGCAGGATCGGCTCGGCCGGCCGCTCCGTCGTCACGGTTCGCCTCCTCAGTGCTGCGCCGGGTGCGGTCGGTGCCGCGGTCTCCGCGGTCATCCGGCCGAGCCGCCGCTGGCGTGCCACAGGCGGCGCGCCGGCCGCCGCGGGTCCGACGGCGAGACCATGGCCTCCCGCAGCTCGCCGCGCCCTCGCGCCCGGTGCAGGGAGGTGAGGTCCCAGACCTCCTCGGCGATGATACCGATGCCCCCGACGCCGGTGCGCCGCAGCTGGCCCCACACGGCCATCGCGTAGGCGTGGAAGACGGTCTTCACCAGCTGCGGGGTCTGCGCGCCCTCGAAGACCGTGATCTCCACCGGCCCCGTCGCGTCGTCCAGCGTGAGGAAGATGATCCGCTGGCCGCTGCGGATCGCCGGGGTCTGCGAGGCGACCTTCACGCCGGCCACCATCACGTGCCGTCCGCCTCTGATGCCCCGCAGGTCCTTCGCGCGCGTGACGCCCAGGTCGCGCAGCAGGGGCTCGAAGAAGGTCACGATGTGCCGGGTGGCGTCGACGCCCAGGACCTCGAGCTCGGCCTTCACGACCTCGGCGTCGGAGTAGTCCTTCAGCTGCGTGAGCGGGGGCTCCTCGGCGGCGCCGAGCGTGAGCTGGTCGCCCTCGCGCGCGGCCTCCGTCGTCATGGCCTCGTACAGACGCGTTCGGCGGTTCCCGCCCGGCAGGCGGTCGAAGGCGCCGGCGTGCGCGAGGGCCTCGACGACCGGCCGCGAGACCACCGTCCGGCGCAGGACGTCGCCCACGTCGGCGAACGCCCGGTCGGCCCGCGCCTGCATGATCGAGCGGATCTCGGCGTCGGCGATCCCCGCCACGTCCTGCAGGCCGAGCCGGATCCCGAAGGCGCCGTCGCCGGCCGGCGGGGGGGCGGGCTCAACCGTGTACTCGGATTCGCTGGCGTTCACGTCCAGCGGCAGGATCGGGATGCCGTGCTGCCGTGCGTCCTCCACGATCAGGCGCCGCGGATACATGCCGGGGTCGTAGGTGAGCAGGCCGGCCATCAGGTGCGCCGGGTAGTGCGCCTTCAGCCACGAGGACTGGTAGGTCGGCACCGCGAACGCGGCCGCGTGCGCCTTGCAGAAGCCGAACGACGCGAACTGGATCACGGCGTCCCACGTGCGCTCGGCGGCGGCGGGCTCCACGCCGCGCGCGGCCGTGCGGCGCAGGAAGTCTTCACGGAAGCCCGGCAGCATCTCCTCGTCGTCGAGGTGGCGCCGGATGTGGTCGGCGGTGGTCTCGCTGTAGCCGGCCATGGCGGCGAGGGTTCGGATCACCTGTTCGTGGAAGACGATCACGCCGTAGGTCTCCTGCAGCGGCGCCCGCAGGCCGGGATGGACGTAGGTGGGCGGCTCCATGCCGGCGCGGCGACGGAGGTACGGCGCGATCATGTCGGACTTCACCGGCCCCGGCCGGAACAGCGAGATGTCGACGATCAGGTCCTCCCAGCGCGTGGGCTGCAGCTTCTGCAGCAGCTCCCGCTGCCCGGGCGACTCGATCTGGAAGCACCCGAGGGTGTCGGAGCGGCGGATCAGCTCGAACGTGGCCGGGTCGTCCAGCGGGATCCGGTCGAGGTCGACCTTCTCGCCGGTGGTGCGCGCGATCTCGTCGACCGCGTGGCGCATCGAGCTGAGCATGCGCACACCCAGGACGTCGAGCTTCAGGTAGCCCAGCAGTTCCACGTCGTCCTTGTCGGCCTGGATCATGCGGTGGCCGTTCGCGCTGCGCTCGAGCGGCACGCGCGTGACGAGGTCGTGGCTGGACAGCACGATGCCGCAGGGGTGCAGCGCGATGTGGCGTGGGAACCCGTTCAGCCGCTCGGCGACGCGGAACAGCAGTTCGAGCTGGCCCATGCCGAGGTTCAGCCCCTGGAGCTCCGGGAGGCGCTCGAGGGCCTCGCGGATCCGGTGCGCCGAGATGTGCGGGAAGGCCTTCGCGACGACATCGACCTCGACGTCGGGCAGGCCGAGCGCCTTGCCGACCTCGCGGACCGCCGAACGGGCGCGGTAGGTGTCGATCATGGCCACGCAGGCGGCGCGGTCGTCGCCGTGGCGCGAGAGCACCATGTCGTAGACGTCCTCGCGCCGCGCCGACTCCACGTCGACGTCGATGTCGGGCAGATCCTTCCGCATGGGGTTCATGAACCGTTCGAACGACAGGTCGTGGCGCAGCGCGTCCACGTCGGAGATGCCGACGAGGTAGCACACGAGCGAGCCGGCCGCCGAGCCGCGACATGCGCAGCGGATGCCCATCGCCTTCACGTCGGCCACGATGTCGGCGACGGTGAGGAAGAACGCCGCGTAGCCCATGCGCCGGATCATCGAGAGCTCGTGGTGCAGTCGCTCGCGCAGCTCGGGGGTCTCCCGCATGCCGCGCTCGTGGACGCCGCGCCAGCACCGCTCGGCGAGGACGGCGTCGGCGCCGCGCCCGCCCGGCGTGGGGAAGTCCGGGAAGTGCACGCTGCCGAGCCCGAGGTCGAACGTGCACCGCTCGGCGAGGTCGATCGTGGCGTCGCACAGGTCCGGGCGCTCGGCGAAGAGCGCGCGCATCACGTGGTGCCGGCTTCAGCCAGCCCTCGGCGTTCGCGCGCGTCACGTGGTTGGCGGCCACCGGCACGATCCGGCGCATGCACTCGAGGGCGTCGGCGACGAACGCGTCCTCGGGCACGAGGTAGCGCACGGCGTTCGTGGCGACGGCGCGCGCGTCCAGGCGTTCGGCGAGCCGGAGCATCGCGCGGACCTCCTCGCCGGAACGGGCCTCGACGCGATGCTCGGCGGCGACGTACAGGCGCTCGGGTCCGAACGCCTCGCGGAACGGTGCGGCCGCGCGCGCGGCCGCGTCGACGCGGCCGGCGGTGGCGAGCCGGCCCGGGTGCGACCGCGGGCCGAGGAGCGCGACGAGGCCGCCGGCGTGCGCGCAGATCTGTTCCGGTGCCACCCAGGGGTCGCCGCGGGTCCCCAGCATGTGCGCGTCGGTGATCAGCCGGCAGAGGTTCGCGTACCCGGCGTCGTCGGTGGCGAGCAGGACGACATGCGTGTCTCGTCCGCTTCCCCGCCCACCATTCGCGCCCCCGCCCGCCCGGCGCACGCACGGTGAGCGAGGCGCCGAGGATCGGCGTGATGCCCTCCTTCGCGCAGGCGGCGACGAACCGCGCGGCGCCGTAGAGGCCGTCGCGGTCGGTGAGCGCGACGGCCGGCATCCCCTGGGCGGCGGCCGCGCGCGCGAGCTGCTCGGGCGTGAACGCCCCCTCCTTCAGGGAGAAGCAGGACCGCACGTCGAGGTGGACGAGGGGGGCTGGAGCGTCCATGGCTCGGTCCTACCGGCCCGTCTGCGCGAGCGAGATCGCTCGCTCAGTCCCACAGGCGCTCCATGTGCCAGGCGTCCTTCGCACGGTCGTGGTACAGGTCCCACACGGCGCCGCCGCGGGCCTCGACGCGCCAGTACTCGCGGTCGCGGCCGTCGGCCCACCAGCGCCCCTCGATCCGCCAGCGGCCGATCACGTCGGCGACCTCGTAGCGGCGGCCACGCCACTCGAACCTCGAGGGCATCCCGGCGTCGCGCTCGACCAGGATCTGCTCGTCGTCGAACCGCTTCGTCATCGCCGCTCTGCCCCCACCGAGGGCCCGAGTCGAACGTATGTTCGACCGGGAGATGGACAGTACGCCCCGGCCGTGAGCGTCGTCAAGGGGGCCTTCAGGCCGACCCGAGGATGCCCACCATCGCAGCGCGAGCAGGGCCGTTCGTCCGACCACCATCCGACGTTCGGCGGGCGCATGCGCCGAACGGGGGCGGTAGCATGCGTGCGGGGTCCGCGGCGCCCGTCCGTGAACGCCCCCAAGGGGGTCCAGCGGATGGCGAGGGTGGCAGGCCACGACGATGTCGACGACGTATCGGTCGCGCTCCCCGAGGCACAGCCCTCGTCCGCGGACCTGATCGCGCTCGACGACCGCTACAGCGCGCACAACTACCATCCCCTCCCGGTCGTGGTGGCCGACGCCGAGGGCGCGTGGGTCACCGACGTGGAGGGGAAGCGCTACCTCGACATGCTGGCCGCGTACTCCGCGCTGAACTTCGGACATCGACACCCCGACCTCGTGGCGGCGGCGCGGGAACAGCTGGAGCACGTGACGCTCACCAGCCGCGCGTTCCACAACGACCGGTTCGGGCCGTTCTGCCGGGAGCTCGCCGACCTCTGCGGCATGGACATGGTGCTGCCGATGAACACCGGCGCCGAGGCCGTCGAGACCGCGCTGAAGACGGCGCGCCGGTGGGGCTACGACGTCAAGGGCGTGCCCGAGGGCCGCGCGAAGATCGTCACGTGCAGCGGCAACTTCCACGGCCGCACGATCACGATCGTCGGCTTCAGCTCCGACCAGGACGCGCGCGGCGGCTTCGGGCCGTTCACGCCCGGCTTCATCGAGGTGCCCTACGGCGACGCGGACGCCCTCGAGATCGCGCTCGCCGACCCCGACGTCGTGGGGTTCCTCGTCGAGCCGATCCAGGGCGAGGCCGGCGTCGTCGTGCCGCCCGAGGGCTACCTTCGCCGGGCCCGCGAGCTCTGCGACGCCAACCAGGTGCTCCTGATGGCCGACGAGATCCAGTCGGGCCTCGGGCGCACCGGCCGCACCTTCGCGTGCGAGCACGAGGGTGTCGTGCCGGACCTCTACATCCTCGGCAAGGCGCTCGGCGGCGGCATCGTGCCGATCTCCGCGGTCGTCTCGCGTCGTGACGTCCTCGGCGTCTTCCGCCCGGGCGAGCACGGCAGCACGTTCGGCGGCAACCCGCTCGCGTGCGCGGTCGGCCTCGAGGTCCTCCGCCTGCTCCGCACGGGCGAGTACCAGCGCCGCGCCGACGAGCTCGGCACGGCGCTGATCGCGCGCCTCCGCGCCGAGGCGCCCTCGAGCGTCACCGAGATCCGTGGCCGGGGACTGTGGATCGGCATCGAGCTCACGCCCGAGGCGGCGCCCGCCCGCGCGGTCTGCGAGCGGCTGATGGACATGGGCGTGCTGGCCAAGGACACCCACGAGACCACGGTGCGCCTGGCCCCGCCGCTCTGCGTGAGCGCCGAGGACCTCGACTGGGCGACGGACCGCATCCTCGCCGCGCTCGCCGAGCGCGTCTCCTGACGGGAGCGGCGACGGCGCCCGGCGACCGCACGAGCCGCCGCGGGCGGCGGCGCTCCGCCGGACCACTCCCCACGCCGGCGCCCGGGCGAGACCGTCGTGATGCGCGAGGTCTGGGGCGACCGCGTCCTCGCGGCACGACCGCTCCGCGTCGTCCACGACGGCGAGGACCATCGATCGTTCTTCTTCGTGCCGGGGACGGCGTGGAAGAACGACCCGCGCGATCACGGCGAGGTGCGCTTCCTCGACGGCCCGTGGGAACTCGAGGACCTCGTCCGCGAGCGGCCGGTGCTCTCCTTCGAGTTCCCCGGCCGCGCCTACGCGGTGCTGCTCACCTGGTCGCCGTCGTGGACGTTCGAGGGCTACTACGTGAACCTGCAGACGCCGCTGCGCCCCTCGGCGCTCGGCTTCGACTACGTGGATCACTTCCTCGACGTGCTGATCCCGCCCGATCGGGGCGGCTTCGCCTGGAAGGACGAGGACGAGCTCGCCGAGGCGGTCGTCCGTGGCTTCGTGACGGCGGACGAGGCGCGACGAGATCCGGCTCGCCGGTGAGCGGGCGGCCGCGCACGTCCTCGGCGGCGAGCCGCCGTTCGACCGCGACCGGACCTCGTGGCGTCCCGACCCGAGCTGGACGCCTCCCGCGCTGCCCGACGGCTGGGATCTGCTCGAGTGAGCGCCGGCGGTCGCCCTTCGAGGAGACCCGACGCGAGCGACTCACGCGAGGGTCGGCAGCACCTGCTCGAGGAACTCCTCGAGGCGGCCCCGGCCCTCGCTCGGCCAGTCGATCATCAGGTAGCCGATCCGCCCGCCGGCCATCCGGTCGAAGGCGGCCCTGACCTCGTCCCACGGCTCGGAGATCGACAGGCTCGAGGCCCGCAGGATCGCCGACGGATCGCGCCCGGCCTCCTCGGCGGCCCGGTCGACGATCGCGTTCATCTCGGCGAGCTCGGCGGCGTCGTCGGCCCATCCGTGCCACACGTCGGCGTGCCGCCCCGCGATCGGCAGCGTGCGCCGGCGCCCGGTGCCCCCGACCCAGATCGGGGGATGCGGCCGCTGCACCGGCCTCGGGCGGTAGGACGCATGATCCACCCGCACGTACCGTCCCTCGACGGTGACGTCGTCCTCGGTGAACAGGCGGCGCAGCGCCTGCACGCCCTCCTCGAGCCGGTCCATCCGCTCGGCGACCGGCGGGAACGGGATGCCGAGCTGGCGGTGCTCCGACTCGTTCCAGGCGGCGCCGACGGCGCACTCCACCCGGCCGTTCGACAGATGGTCGACCGTCACGACCTCGGCGGCCAGCACGGCCGGGTACCGGTGCGTCATGCCGGTCACCATCGTGCCGAGCCGCACCCTCGAGGTCTCCCGCGCGAGGCCGGCCAGCAGCGTCCAGGCCTCGAGGCAGGGCCCCCGCGGGTCGCCGTACAGCGCCGTGAAGTGGTCGAAGACCCAGACGCCGTCGAGACCCGCGTCCTCGGCGAGTCGCGCGCGCGACACCAGTTCGTCCCAGGTCAACTGGTGCTGGCTGATGTCGAGGCCGAACCGCACGGGCACCCCCTGTTGTCGCCGGGCCGGTGGATGCGCGAGTGTATGCCGTCATGACCGACCTGTCCCCGCTGCGCGCGCGCTTCCCGTCCCTCTCCCGCGAGGGCCCCGACGGCCGGCCGATGCTGTTCGCCGACGCGCCGGGCGGCTCCCAGGTGCCCGAGTCGGTGATCGAGGCGATGGTGGCGTACCTGCGCACGAGCAACTCGAACACGCACGGGTTGTTCGACACCTCGCGCGAGACCGACGAGGTGATCGAGGCCGCGCGGCGCGCCGGCGCCGACATCACCGGTGCCGATCCCGACGAGATCGTGCTGGGCCCGAACGCGACGACGCTCCTGATGGGCCTGTCGCGCTCGTTCGGCCGCACGCTCGGACCCGGCGACGAGATCGTCGTCACGATGCTCGACCACGACGCGAACGTGCGGCCGTGGATCCTCGCCGCCGAGGACGCCGGCGCCACCGTGCGATGGGTCGACATCCACGACGACGACGCCACGCTCGACCTCGACTCGTTCGACCGCGCCCTGTCGGATCGCACGCGCCTGGTGGCGTTCACCCTGGCCTCGAACGCGGTCGGCTCGATCCCGCACGCGGCCGACCTCGCGCGGCGCGCGCACGCCGCCGGCGCGCTCGTCGCCGTCGACGGCGTGCACCTCGCGCAGCACCGCTCGCTCGACGTGCGTGCGATCGACGCCGACATCCTCGCGTGCTCCCCGTACAAGTTCTTCGGCCCGCACCTCGGCATGCTGGCCGTCCGCCGCGACCTGCTCGCCGAGTGGCGGCCGTACAAGCTCCGGCCGGCGCCCGACGAGGTCCCGGAGCGCTGGGAGACCGGCACGCAGAACCACGAGGGCCTGGCGGGCCTCGCCGCCGCCGTCGACTACCTGGCCGGGGTCGGACGCGAGTTCGGCGCGCCCGTCGGCGGCACGCGCCGCGGCGAGGTCGTCGCCGCCTTCGACGCGATCGTCGCGCACGAGCGCGAGCTCGCCCTCCGCTTCCTGGATGGCCTCGTGCGCATGCCGCGCGTGCGGCTGTGGGGCGTGAGCGACCCGGCGCGCGTCGGCGAACGAACGCCGACGTTCGCGATCCGCGTCGGCGAGCAGCACCCGGCCGAGACCGCCGAGAAGCTCGGCCGCCGAGGCGTTCTGGTCTGGGACGGCCACTACTACGCGATCACCGTGATGGAGCGGCTCGGCCTGCTGGACTCGGGCGGCGCCGTTCGCGTGGGGTTCTGCCACTACCACTCGATCGAGGACGTCGACCGCGTGCTCGACGAGCTCGAACGCCTCTAGCGCCGGCTACCGCTCGAGCGTGCGGTCGGCCTCGCGCTGTCGCTCGCGCTCCGCGTCGAGGAGGTCGCCCATCCGCCGGTAGTCGCGCAGGCGGGCGAGGCGCCGGCCCGAGTCCGCGGAGCGCGCGCACGTCCTCGCGCGTGGGCCACGTGAAGTACGAGCGCGCGCTCGGATCCTGCTCGGCGGCGCCCGCCGATCGAGCCGGGCAGTCCCTTCAGCGCGGCGAGCAGCTCCTCGCCGCCCGCCTCCGTCAGTCGCAACTGCAGTCCGAGGGCGGTCTCAGCGGGGTCGATCTCGAGCCGGCGCTGGCGCAGGATCGGGCCGGTGTCGAGCTCGGGCGACATGAGATGCACGGTCACGCCCGTCTCCGCGCTCGCCGTTGCGCAGCACCCAGAAGTACGGCGCGACGCCGGCGTAGCGCGGCAGCAGGGCCCAGTGCACGTTGACCGCCGCCATCGGCCCGAGCGCGAGGACCTCGGGCGTGAGCCGCTCGGGCGAGGACACGGAGACGAGCACCTCGGGCGTCCACGATCGCAGCGCGGCCACGGCGTCGGGCCCGTTCGCCGAGTGCAGGCTCTCGTACGGCACGGCGTGCCGGTCGCAGAGGTGGTGCAGGAAGATCGGCGTTCGCGACAGCAGCCCCTCCGCGCGCGGCGCCGCCAGCGAAGCCGCCTTGTACAGCGGCGTACCGCAGCCCGGTGCGCCGGGTCAGCCGCAGGAGCGTGCGGAGCCGCCCGCCCGAGCCCGGCGGCACGCGCACGAGGATCGCGCCCGTCACCTCGATGCCGGGATCGGCGAACAGCGGCGCGAGCATGCGCGTCGAGAAGAAGTTCCCGTTCGACACGACGGCGACCCTCACCGGCGCTCCGCCCCGGACGTCACGAGACCGGACCAGACCAGCCAGGCGAGCCGCCACCGCCCAGGCGACCGCCACCGTCGTGAGGGCCACGGCCGTCGAGGTGCCGGCGACGCGCACGCCGACGGCGACGAACGCCACGTGCACGATCCAGCAGACCCCGAGCGTTCGCCACGGCGACAGCCCGCGGGCGAGCAGCTGGTCGTACAGGTGACCGCGATCGCCGGACGTGAGCGGCACGCCGCCGGCGACGCGGCGAGCGATCGCGAGCAGCAGGTCGACGAGGAAGATGCCCAGGCACGTGGCGGCGCCGACGAGCCCGGCGGCCGTCCGCGCCTGCGCGAGCACGCAGACGGCGAGCGCGGCGGCGAGCGCGTACGCGCCGTTGTCCCCGAGGAACAGCCGCGCCGGCGGCAGGTTGTGCACGAGGAAGCCCGCGGCGGCGGCGGCCGTCACGAGCGCGACGGCCATGGCCCCGTCGTGTCCGGCACGCGCGGCGGCGAGCGCGAGCCCGAGCGCGCTGAGGACGGCGGTGCCGCCGGCCAGGCCGTCCATCCCGTCGACCATGTTGACCGCGTTCAGGGTCGCGGCGAACAGCAGCGCGGCCGCGCTCCAGGCCAGCACCGCGCCCGGCAGCGCGTCGGCCGCCAGACCGCCCGCCGCCAGCAACAGCCCGAGGCCGACCTGCACGGCCAGGCGGAGCGCCGGCGGCACGTCCATCGCGTCGTCGGCGAGGCCCAGCGCGAAGGCGCCGCCGATCGCGACGGTCGCCGCCCACGGGAGCGGCCAGCCCACCACCGCGAGGCCGGCGGCCAGACCCCCGACGACGGCCGCGCCGCCGAGCCACGACACGGGGTGCGCGTGCGCCTTCAGCGCGGCGTCGGGCCGGTCCATGGCGCCGAGGCCCGGCCCGATCCGGCGCGCGAACGAGCCCGTCACCAGCGCCACCACGAACGCCACCGCCACCGCCGTCGAGGTCGACGTCACGGCGGGGGCTCCTCGGGGAAGGGGATGCGCCGCGCGGCCATCAGCCGACGGTAGACCTGGAGGGTGCGATCGACGACCGCGGCCTCGTCGAACCGCTCGAGGGCGCGCTCGCGTCCGGCGGCGCCCATCGCGTCGGCCGTGGGGCGGTCCTCGAGCAGCGCTCCGATCGCCTCGGCGAGCGCGACGGGGTCGCGGGCCGGCACCAGGCGGCCGGTCTCGCCGTCGTCGACGACCTCGCGGCAGCCCCGGATGTCGGTGGCGACGACCGGCAGCCGCATCGCCGAGGCCTCGATCGCCGACCTCGGCATCCCCTCGCGGTGCGAGGCGAGGACGAACAGGTCCAGGGCCGCGTACAGGGCCGGCATCTCCTCGTGCGAACCCTCGCCGTGGAAGACGACGCCGTCCGCACGCGCGAGGCGGATCAGGTGCGGGTCCAGCGCGTCCTCCTTGTTGGGCTCCTCGGGCCCCACGACGACGAGGACGGCGTCGCGGTGCGCCGTCCGCACCCGGCGCCAGGCGTCGAACAGCTCCGCGTAGCCCTTCTCCGCCACCAGCCGGCCGACCGTGCCGACGACGGGCGTGCCGCCCCACGCCGCGCGCAGGCGCACGACGGCGCCCGGGTCCACGCGCGACCCGTCGAACCGGTTCAGGTCCACCCCGTTGCCGAGCCAGGTCGCGCGCGAGGCCGGCACCATCCGGTCGCGCAGCGCGCGCTCGAGGTCCTCCTGGCTCTGGAACAGCTCCTGTGAGGACAGGCGCATCGCCACGCGCTCGGCGCGGGCGACGGCGATCCGCCTCGAGCGCGAGAGCCCCTCCTGGTCGTAGAGCCCGTGCACCGTGTTCACGATCACCGGCACGCGCGCGGCCCTCGCGGCCACCCGGCCCAGCACCCCGCTCTTCGGGTTGTGGGTGTGCACGATCGCCGGGCGCTCGCGCCGCAGCAGCGACCGGAGCTCGGCGAGCGCGCGCGCGTCCGTCGCCGGCGTCCACGACCTCGTGAGGTGCGGCGCCGGCACGTGGCGGATCCCGTCGGCCTCGAGGGCGGCCACGTGCGGGCCGGGCGCCGACACGCCGACCACCTCGAACCCCGCCGCCGCGAATCGCCGGAGCTGGTAGCCGAGCAGGACGTCGAGCGACATGTCCACCGTCGTCACGTGCACGAGCTTCGGCCGGGCGCCGCGGGACCTCCGCCGTCGTCGTCGCGACCTCCGTCACGATCGGCCTCCCCGCAGCCGCGCGTACAGCCGGTCCTCGAACGGCGCCATCCCCTCGAGCCGCCGGCGGAGGAAGAACGTCCCGTCGGACGCTCGCACGGGCGTGCGCGTCAGACGATGCGGAGCCAATCCACCGCGCGAGGTTCTTCACCCCGTCGGCGCCGACCGCGTATCGGTAGTGCGCGGCCACGACGTCCTCGTGCGCGACGACGGCGCGCGGGTACGCGAACAGGTCGACGGCCGCGCCGGTGCGCGGACGAGCAGCTCCCGCGAGGCCGCGCACTCCTCCTCCGCGCGATCGCGCGAGAGTCGGTCGAAGTCGGTGTGCGTGACCGAGTGCGAGCCCACGCCGACGAGCCCGGCCCGTGCCATCTCCCCCACCTGGTCCCACGTGAGCGGCGCCGGAGGATCGCCGCGCTCGGCGGCGCCGGCGCGGATCGGCGCCGGCGCCGTCCCCTCCATGAACCCGGTCGGCAGGAACACGGTCGCCGGGATCCGCAGGTCGCGCAGCACCGGCCACGCACGCGTGTAGACCTCCCGGTAGCCGTCGTCGAAGGTGACGGCCACCATGTCCCGCGCGGGGCGGCCGGCGCCGAGCCGCTCGAGGCCCTCGGTCAGGCCCACCACGTCGGCGCGCGAGCGCAGCATGCGCATGTGCTGCGCGAACCGGGCGGCGGGCAGATCCATCTCGCGTCCCTGGCCGGCCCCCACCCGGTGGTAGATCAGCACGAAGAGCCCCGGCTCGCGCTCACGGGCCCACATCGCCGGTGCGAGCAGGGCGAGCTTCACGCCCCGCTTCGCCCAGGAGACGGCGGACGCCCGGGGGTTCACGCGTGGACGGCGACGTCGCGCGACCGCGCCGGCGCCGCCCCTCGCCGCGGCGACCTGCGCACCATGCACAGGAGCATGAACAGGAACGGCAGCACCTGCGTGCGCTGCCGCGCCAGGAGCCCGAAGTTCGGCAGCGACGCCAGGATCACGGAGAACGAGAACCACGTGAGCAGCGCCATGATGACCATGCCGTTCGAGCGCCACGTCGTGAGCCCCTGCCAGATCTGCGTGCGACGTCGCACGACGATGGCGATCAGGAACACGCCCTCGAGCGCGGCGACGGCCGGCAGCGCGCCGCCGGCCTCCCACGGGAACGGCCGGAAGTTCACCGTGACGATGGCGACCGGCAGGCCCGCCGGCGTGAACGGGTTCGCGGCGGCGAAGTTCGAGGTGCCGCCCTGGTCGCTGAACTCGCTCGACTGCTGCGCCTCGAAGGCGGCGATCGGGTCGTCGCTGTGGATGTAGTCCTGGCTGCTGCGGATCGTGACGACCGACAGCACGACCAGCACCGGCACGAACACGATCCACATCATGGCCTGGACCTGGATCGAGCGCAGGCGGGCCGGCCGCAGCAGGAACGCGGCCGCGGCCGCCACCGACAGCGCCGCCGCCATCGGCGGACGGATCATGATCACGCCGAACAGACCCAGGACGGCGGCGATCAGTCCCCGGCCCAGCTGCGACCGGAGGATCAGCGCGAACCCGTACGTGGCGATGCCCAGGAACAGCACGATGAGCCCGTCCTTGCCGAGGCTGGACGGCCAGTACCACATCGTCGGCAGCAGGAAGATCAGCAACGCGTACAGACGGTGGTCGCCCTCCGGGAAGGACACGCGGAAGGCCTTGTAGAAGTACCACGACCCGACGAACCCGAGCGCACCGCACACGACGAACCCGCCGAGCATCGTCGGTGTCGTGACGGCGAAGAGCAGTCCGGTGCACCAGTTCATGAACGAGGTCCCCGTCTGCGGCAGCGGCGGGAACTGGAACGACCGGAACAGCGGCGCGAGACGCACGCCGGCGCCGTAGTAGCCGTTCGCATCGGCGACGCCGTGGTAGACGGCCTGGATGATGATGAACCGCAGCAGGCTGCCCACGACGTGCGCGCCGAGCGCGAGCGCGAGGAACGCCGGCGTCACCGTCCCGTCTCGGTGAGCCGCACGCGGGATGAACACGACGCCGAACGCGGCGACGATGGCCGTGATGGCGAGGAACATCTGCGCGTCCGGCGTGGACGCCCCGAGGACGACGACGCTCGCGAGCAGCGCCGCGACGATCGTGAACCACGCCCACCCCGTCCGCGCAGGGACGGTGTCGTTCACCTGGGCCATCCGCCCATCCTACGGGGCGACCCCGGCCCGAGCCGGCAGGCGCGGCCCGACCGACGTGCGCTGCCGGCCGATGGCGGCGTCAGAAGACCTCGAGGTCGCCGAGCGCCAGCGACCACGAGTCCGCGCGCAGCGGGTCGGGTTCGCTCGCGAGACACCGGACGCACCGTGAACGTCAGGCCGGCGCGGGGCAGGCGCAGATAGCCCGCGCGCCGGAGCTCGGCGCGGCCGGGCCAGCCGGTGCCGAGATGCGCGACGGCGTGGTCGGCGCCGGCCTCGCGCGGCAGGACCCGCAGCAGCTCACGCAGGTCGTCCTGCGCGCCCTCGGGGGCCAGCGCCTCGCAGACGACGGCCTCGCGCAGAGGGCCGCGGGACCGCAGGCGCGCGATCACCGTCGCCCCGCCCCCCGACAGCACGTGGTACGCCAGCGGCCCCTCGGCGTACCGCCATCGCAGGTACTCGAGCGACCGGGCGGTGTGCAGGACCTCGGGCTCGATGCCGCGCGGCGCCCGCTCGGCCGACAGTGCCTCCTCGGCGGGGACGAGCGACGAGCCGGCGGGAGCCTCCAGGCCGGGCCCGGACCGCAGGTCGCGGCGGAGCGCTGCAGCTGCGAGCCGGCCCGGGTGGCGAGCGCGGACCCACAGCGGCCACACGGCGACGACCTGCCACCCCATCTTCAGGTAGCCGGGCCGGCTCCGGTCGTTCGGCGTGTTGAACACCATCGAGACGCCCTCGGCCTCGCACGCGGCGAGAGCCTCGCGCGTCAGCCGCGAGAAGATGCCGCGCCGCTGCATGGCGGGTGACGTGGCCGTGTCGACGGCGCGCACGGCCGCGAGCGCCCGCACGTCCGACCGGCGCCGGCGAGCCGCCACCGCATGAAGGAACGAAGGCCGACGACGTCGCCGCCCGCCTCGGCGACCAGCGCGATCGAGCGCCCGAACGGGTTGCGCAGATGCTTCCACTCGAACAGCTCGCGCCGGTCCACGCCGCCCGGCGCCGGGCCGAGGGCCTCGTCGAGGAGCCGGACGACCGCCGGCACGTCGCCGTCCTCCATCGGACGTGTGTGGACGGCCGGGTCGGCGCTCACGGACGCCTCGGGGCCGCCAGGGCCTCGTCGTAGACGGCCTCCGTGCGCCGGACCGTCTCCGCGAGGGAGAACCGTCCGGCGGTCGTGCGGCCGGCCTCGGCCAGATCCCGCCGCCGCCCGGCGTCCCCGAGCAGGTCCGCCAGCGCCGCCGCGAGCGCGGTCTCGTCGCCCGGGTGAGACCAGCACGCCGTCCACGCCGTCGGTGACGACCTCGGGCACGCCGCCGACGCGCGTCGCGACGACCGGGATGCCCAACGCCATCGCCTCCAGCAGCGAGACCGGCATGCCCTCGTACCGGGAGGGCAGGGCGAACACGTCGAAGGCCGGCAGGAGCCTGGACGCGGCCGGGTGGTAGCCGGCGAGCAGGACGCGGTCCTCGAGCCCGGCCTCCGCGATCGCGCGGCGGACGGGCTCCGGGTCCACCGGGAGCCCGACGATGACCGTGCGGGCGTCCGGCACGCGCGCCGCCAGCGACGCGGCCGCCCGCACGAGGTGCACGTGCCCCTTCTTCGCCGTCACGCCGCCGATCGTGCCGACGACGGGCACGTCCGGCGGCAGGCCCAGCTCGGCGCGCGCGGCCTCGCGATCGAGCGCGCGCCGCGCGCACGGCGTCCCCGTCGACCCCGTTGGGGATCACGTGCACCGGCGGCCAAACGCGCGGGTGGCCGCGCGGCC
Source organism: uncultured Actinomycetes bacterium (assembly GCA_963828885.1). GTDB lineage: Bacteria > Actinomycetota > UBA4738 > UBA4738 > HRBIN12 > JALYMB01. The sequence continues at coordinate 149,342 of CAWHGC010000003.1, read as the reverse complement.
CGAACGAGCGTGCGACCTCCTGCGAGACGGCGATGACGGCCTGCTGTCGTTCGAACGTGACCGAGTTCAGCCGGCGCGTCGCCGGCCGGTAGCGATCCCACGTGTTGTGCTCGGTCGTGACGATGGCCGTCCGCCCGCCCAGCGCGACCCTCGCGGCGGCGGCGGCCACCGGCGAGTGCGCGTGCACGAGCCGGATCCGCCGGTCGCGAACGAGCGCGCGCAGCCGCGGGATCCATCGAGGGTCGAGGTCGCCCCGCGCGCGCAGGCAGATTGGCGTCCACGCCCGCCTCCCGGAGTTCGCCGACCAGATGGTCCTTCCACGGCAACAGATACGCGGCCGACACGTCGAACCGTTCGCGGTCGATCGAGCGCGCCGTGCCGACCAGGAGCCGCTCGGCGCCTCCGGGACCGAGCCCCTTGATCAGCCAGAGCACGCGGACCGGCGCCGCCACCGCCGCGTCAGCCGAAGATGCCGTCGCCGCGCCCGGCCGGCTCGCCGGCGCGATCGCCGTCGCTGCGGTCTCCGCCTCGCCGTTGCCGAAGCCGTTCCCCGACGGCGGGTCGGCGAGCGTCATGGCGGCGGCCTGACCTGGCCGCGTCCTTCGCCCGGCGCTTGCGTTCGCGACGGGAGAGCTTCTCGGCCTCCTCCAGCCGGCTCCTCGGTCTGGTAGTACGCGGTCGAGTACGCGTAGTAGTCGCTGTAGTAGTAGCTGAACGCGGGGCCGAAGTTGTTGAGCACCGCGCCCGCCGTGCGCGTCTGCACCTTCGCCAGCTGATCGCGGGCGTGCGAGAGGATGCGCCGGTTCGTCGCCTCGTTCACCACCATGAGCGAGCCGTCGGAGACCGCCGACAGCACCAGGGCGTCGGCGAGGCCGAGCACCGGCGGGCCGTCCAGCACGATCCAGTCCGCGACCTCCTTCACGTCCTCCAGGAACTTGCGCATGCGCGGCGACCCCAGCAGTTCGGCGGGGTTGGGCGGCACCGGCCCGCCCGGCAGCACCCGGAGGTCGCGGATGCCAGGATCCTGCACGGCGACGGTGATCTCCGCCTGACCCGACAGCACGCTCGACAGGCCGACCCGGTTCGAGAGGCCGAAGAACTTGTGGATCGAGGGCCGCCGCAGGTCGGCGCCGACGAGCAGCACGCGCTGTCCGGCCTGGGACAGCACGGCGGCCAGGTTCGCCGCCGTCGTGGACTTGCCCTCCCCCTGCAGCGGGCTCGTGACGAGCACGACGCGCAGCGGCCCGGTCGCCGACATGAAGAGCAGGTTCGTGCGGAGCGTGCGGTAGGCCTCGGTGGCCGGCGCCTTCGGGTCGTCCTCGGCGACGAGATACTCGCGCGCGTCCCGTCCCGAGCGTCCGCGCTTCTTGTCGTCGGGGCGGTCGTGGATCACGTGCGGGATCACGCCGATCAGCGTGGCGCCGGACTGGCGCTCCACGTCCTCGACGCCGCGCAGCGAATCGTCGACGTAGTCGCGCAGGAAGGCGGCGCCGAAGCCCAGCAGCAGGCCGACGATGCCGGCGAGGATCCCGTCACGCAGGTGGTTGGGCCGTGACGGCGAGCTCGGGCGCTTCGCGTCGGTGAGCGGGTCTCCGAGCGTCATTCACGATCCCGTCGATCGCGAGCTGCAGCTGGCTGATCCGCGCATCGAGCGTGCCGATATCGGACTGGAGGCTCAGGCGCTCGGTCGCGGTCTCGTCCGTCACCGGCAGGGCCGCCAGCTGCGTCTCCTTGTCCGCCTTCTGGGCCCTCAGGTTGGCGACCTGCGTCCGCAGGGTGGTCGCGTTCTGCTCGCTGCGGTACGTCAGGTAGGACATCGCGAACTGCTGAGCGATGTTCTGCGCGTTCGACGGGGTCACCGGCCTCGGCCCGGAACAGCAGGATGTCGCCGGTCTTCGACGGGGCCACCTTGATCGAACGCAACAGCTTGTCGATGACGCGCGGATCGGCGGGGTCCAGGCCGAGCGCCGTCGCGACCGGCGCCGCCACGACCTTGCTGGAGGCGACCGCCGCCTCCGTCTCGAGGTTCGCCTTGCCCTCGATGACCTGGCCGGTGTCGGTGCTCACGCCCGACGCCGGCGGCGGCACCAGCACCTGCGCCTCCGACTCGTAGACGGGCTTCTGCTGGTACGAGAGCGCGAGAGCGCCGCCGACCACCAGAAGGAGCACGAAGATCGCGGTCCACTTGCGCTGGGAGAGGATGCGGAAGTAGTCGCGGAGCTCGAGGCCGCTGGTGCGTTCGGTCTGGGTCTCTCCCACCGGATCCCTTGCACTCAGGGGGCACGCCGGGGGTGCCCGGCGCCTGTGATGCTACGGCCCGCTGCAGGCCGCGGCAACGAACCTCGGCCACGACCGACGGGCCCGTCCGGTAGAGTCTGTCGGCTCCCCGGAACCCTCGAAAGGACCCTCTGACATGCGCATCCTCATCCTCGGCGGCGACGGATACCTCGGGTGGCCGACCGCGATGCGGTTCTCCAACCGCGGCCACGAGGTCCACGTGGTCGACAACTACCTGCGCCGCACCGCCCACCTCGAGGCCGGCACCGACTCGCTCACGCCGATCGCCGCCGGACTGCCCGAGCGCGTGGCGGCGTGGCACGAGGTCACCGGTCAGGAGATCGCCGTCACGGAGGGCGACCTGACCGACTGGGCGGTCTGCGAGCGGGTGTTCGAGGGGTTCCGCCCCGAGGCCGTCGTGCACTACGGCGAGATGCCGAGCGCGCCGTACTCCATGAAGGACCGCGAGCATGCCGTGTTCACGCAGACGAACAACGTGGTGAACACCCTCAACGTGATCTTCGCCATCGAGGCCTTCGCGCCCGACGCCCACCTGGTGAAGCTCGGCACGATGGGCGAGTACGGCACGCCCGACATCGACATCGAGGAGGGCTACCTCGAGATCCACCACAACGGCCGATCGGACACGCTGCCGTTCCCGAAGCTGCCCGGCAGCTTCTACCACCTGTCGAAGGTCCACGACTCCCACAACATCCACTTCGCGTGCCGGATCCGCGGGCTGCGGGCGACCGACCTCAACCAGGGCGTGGTGTACGGCATCGAGACCGAGGAGACGATCCTCGATCCCCGCCTCGCGACGCGGTTCGACTACGACGACGTCTTCGGCACCGCCCTCAACCGCTTCTGTCTCCAGGCGGTGATCGGCCATCCGCTCACCGTGTACGGCGCCGGCGGCCAGACCCGCGGCTACCTCAACATCGTCGACACGCTCCAGTGCGTGGAGCTCGCGGTGCTGAACCCGGCCGACCGGGGCGAGATGCGCGTGTACAACCAGTTCACCGAGCAGTTCAGCGTGTCGGAGCTCGCCGAGCACGTGCGCACGGCCGGCGCCGAGGTCGGCCTCGAGGTCGCCGTCGAGCACCTGGAGAACCCGCGGGTGGAGAAGGAGCAGCACCACTACCGCGCCGCCCACACGAAGCTGCTGGACCTCGGCCTGAAGCCGCACCTGCTCTCCGAGACGCTGATCGAATCGATGTTCGCCTCGATCGAGCGGCACAAGGACCGCGTGATCACCGATCACATCCTGCCGCGCGACCGGTGGCGGCCGGCCGGATAGGGCTCGGACGTGCCGGCCATCAGGATCCTCGGGGCGATCGCCGCCCTCGGCTTCTTCGTCCTGTCCAGCCGGCGGTACCGGCGGCGCCAGATCAGCCGTCTGAACCTGTTCATCTCGTGGGCGATCGCGCTCGGCGTCATCGTGCTGGCGGCCGAGCCGTCGGCGTTCAACCCGATCTTCGACGTCGTGGACTTCCGAGCCGGCAACAACCGGCGGCTGATCGGCGTCCTCATGATCGCCGTCGTCGTGCTGTTCGCGCTGCTGCTGCGCGTGCAGTCCAGCGCCGACACGAACGAGCGCAGCATCCGGCTCCTGGTCGAGGCGCTCGGGCAGCGCGAGTTCGACTGGGACCGCGCCGCCTCCTTCCCCGCCGGCGACCGTCTCGTCGTCGTCTCGCCCGCCTACAACGAGGCCGAGAACGTCGCCGCCGTCATCGCCGCCATGCCGGAGAAGGTGGAGGGCTACCACGTGATCCCCGTCGTCGTGAGCGACGGGTCGGAGGACCGCACCGCCCAGGTCGCGCGCGAGGCCGGCGCGCTCGTCGCCGTGCTGCCGATCCGGCGCGGGGGCGGCCTCGCGCTGCGGGTGGGGTACGACATCGCGCTGCAGCTCGACGCCGACATCGTCGTGACGCTCGACGCCGACGGCCAGCACCTTCCCGAGGAGCTGCCGATCGTGATCGGCCCGATCGTGCGCGGTGAGGCCGACTACGTGAACGGCTCCCGGCTGCTCGGCTACTTCGAGAAGGGGTCCGCGATCCGCCATCTCGGCGTGCACTTCTTCTCGCGTCTCGTCACGATCCTCACCGGCCAGCGCGTCACCGACATCTCCAGCGGCTACCGGGCCGCGCGCGCCGATCTGCTGCGCGACCTCGTGCTCGAGCAGGACCAGTTCTGGACGAGCGAGATCCTGATCGAGGCGCTGCGCCACCGCGCCCGCATCACCGAGGTGCCGATCACGATCCTCGCGCGCGCCGGCGGGAAGTCGAAGAAGCCGAAGTCGTTCCGCTACGGCTGGAACTTCTCCAAGGTCATCATCCAGACCTGGCTGCGGTGACCTCGCGCAGGAGCAGCAGCCCGACGACGGCCGCCGGCAGCGTGATGCCGACCACGTAGATCACCTTGGCCCAGCCGGTGTCGAAGCCGGCGACGGCGCCGATCGCGGCGGCGAGGAACGGCACCGGCAGCGTCAGCCGCCAGGCGTGCCACCCCGGCCGGTGGAGCGTCGCGACCGTCACGCCCACCGCGGCGACGAGCGTGGCGACGGTGGTGAGCAGCACGCCCGCGAGGTGGAGCGATCCGTGCCAGGTCGTCGCGGTGTCGGGGGCGTCCGTCGGGAACGCGAGCAGCACGTCCCCGGCAGCGACGACGAGGAGCCCGATCCATGCGGCCCGGTTCCTGAGCACTGGCCGCAGCGCCGCCGAGCGCGAACACCGAGTAGCAGGCTCCGAGCCACAGGAACGCGCAGATCATGGGGATCCCGGGTGGGCCGCCCAGCGCCATGCTGCTCGGCCAGCTCTTCCAGCCCTGCGCCACGATCACGTCGTGGCGGAGGATCGAGAGCAGGAACGCGGTGGTGAGGAACCCGATCGGCCCCACGATGCCGGCGAGGCTCGCGGTCCGGCGACTCACGTGGCCATCGCGGCGGCGACGAGCCCCGCCACGCGCGCGTTGTCCTCCAGGAGCGCGAGGTTGGCCTCGAGGCTGCGCCCGCCGGTGATGTCGGCGAGCGCGGCCAGCAGGAACGGGGTGCGAGCGGCGCCGCGGGCGCCCTCGAGGCCGGCGCGGCGCTCGGCCTCGGCGGCGGCGGCGGCGACCTCGTCCGCGTCCATCGCCGCGTCCGCCGGCACCGGATTGCACAGCAGGACGGTCGAGCGGACCTCGAGGTCGCGGGCGGCGCGGGCGATCGCCGCCGCCTCCGCCGGCGATCCGACCCGGTGCTCGAGATCGACCGGCGCCTCGCGTGCGAGGAAGAACGGGAGCCGGTCCACGCCGTAGCCGACGAGGGCGACGCCGAGCTCCTCGAGCCGCTCGGCGGTCGCGACCGGGTCGACGATCGACTTCGGGCCCGAGCACACGAGCAGGCCCGGCGTGCGCGCGAGCTCCAGCAGGTCCGCGCTCACGTCGAGCCCGAGGCCGGCCGATCGCCGGGATGCACGCCGCCGATGCCGCCGGTGGCGCCGACCTCGACGCCGGCGCGCGCGGCCGCCCAGATCGTGGCGCCGACGGTCGTGGCGCCGAGCGCCCGCGCGGCCACCGCCACCGGCAGGTCCCGACGCGTCACCTTCGTCGCGCCGCCGGCGGGATCGGCGAGGCGCGCGAGCTCGGCGGCGACGAGGCCCACCACGACCTCCCCGTCGACGGCGCCGATCCAGGCCGGCACGGCGCCCGCCGTCCGGATCGCCTCGCTCATCCGTCGCACGCACTCCTCGTTGCGTGGATGCGGCAGTCCCTGACCGATCACGCTCGTCTCGAGGGCGACGACGCCGCGACCGGCCTCGAGGGCGTCGCGCACCTCCTCGCCGACCCGGAGCGGCGCGCCGGCCGTCACGATCCGCCCTCGGGCGGCCACGAGCTCTCGCCGGCCGCCACCAGCGCGCCCGCGTGGCCGGCCCGCCGGTGCACGACCTGCGGCTCGTCGCCCCGCGCGAGGCCGGACAGCAGCACGCCGTCGAAGGCGTCGCCGGCGCCGGTCGGGTCGACCTCGAAGATCAGCTCCGCCTCGCGTGAGGACAGCTCGCCCTCGACGACCAGGATCGATCCTCGCGCTCCGAGCTTCAGCGCGACGACGGCGTACCGCTCGGCGAGCGCCCGCGCTGCGGCATCGTCCTCCAGCTCCGTCAGCGTCCACGCCTCCCGCTCGTTCATGAGCACCACGTTGGCGCCGGCCGTCTCCTCGAAGAACCGGTCGGCGCCGAACGCCTCCACGAGCGGCCACGAGGCGGCGTCGACGGCGACGTAGGTGGCGCGGGCCCGCTCGAGGGCGGCCGCTGCGGCGTCATGCGTGCCCGACTGCAGCAGGAGGTACCCGCTCACGAGGACGGCGCCGGCCTCGAGCTCCGCCGGCAGATCCGAGGGAGCCAGCCGGGCGTTCGATCCACGGTCGGCCACCATCGACCGCTCACCCTGCTCGACGACGACCAGCATCGTGCCGGTCGGCGCCTCACGGTCGATCGTCAGCGCGGCCTCGACGCCGCGGCTCGTCAGGGCCTCGACGAGGACGCGGCCGACGGCGTCGCCGCCGACGCGGCCGTGCACGCGCGAGGTCGCCCCGTCCCACGCCGCCCAGACCGCCGCGTTCGCCGACGTGCCGCCTGGCTGCACGGCGACCCGGCCGTGGACGTCGCCGCCGTGCGCGAGGGCGCCCACGTCGGCACGGACGTCGAGCATCACGTCCCCCACCGCGATCAGGTCCACGCGGCACAGGCTACCCGGCGGCGCTCGGCCTCCCGCTCATCCGCGTGACCTCGCGCTCAGCCCGATGCGGCGGCGTCGGCCGCCCACGCGCCGAACGCGCCCCAGAACGGATCGAGGCCCGGATGCTCGAGCGGCCGCTCGTCCTCGCCGTCGACGAGCACGCGGCCGGCTGCGAGGTCCGTCACCTCGCCGACGAGGGCGGCGTCGATGCCGCGATCGGCGAGCGCCCGTACGAATGCGTCGGCCCGGTCCGGCACGACGGTCGCGATCAGGGTCCCCTCGCTGATCGACGTGTACGGGTCGATGCCCACGTGGTCGCAGACCGCGCGCACCTCCGGGCGCACGGGGATCGCGCGCAGGTCCACCCGCATGCCGGTCTCGCTCGCGGCCGCCACCTCGAGCAGACCGCCGAGCACCCCGCCCTCGGTCGCGTCGTGCATCGAGGTCACGCCGGCACCGCGCAGGCCGAACCCGGCCGCCACGCGCGCCTCCGGCACCACCGTCATCCGCTCGAACAGGGCGTCGGCCGCCGCGACCGTCTCGGGTCCGAGCGCGTCCGTCAGCCGCTCCGGGAAGGTGGCGGCGAACAGCGCCGTCGCCTCGATGGCCGCGCCCTTCGTCACCACGACGCGGTCGCCGGGCGAGGCCATCGTCGGCGTCACGTACGCGGTGTCGGGGCCCAGCGCCACGCACGTCGCGCCGCCCACCATCGGCCACGCGCAGCCGTCGTAGCGCGCGGTGTGGCCGGTCACGACCGCGATGCCGAGGTCCTCGCAGGTCCGGCTGAACGCGTCCCACAGCGCGGCGAGCTCCTCGTCGGAGATCTCCGGCGGCAGGTTCAGGTCGACCGCCATCCAGCGGAGGGGCAGACCGCTCGTCGCCGCGTCGGACGCCAGGATGTGCACGGCGAACCAGGCGGCGCGCTCCCACCCGAAGGCCGGCACGACGAACACCGGGTCGGTCGTGACGGCCATCGCGACGCCGTCGGCCACCCGCACCACGCCGACGTCGACCCCGTGCCGGGGTCCCACGAGCACGTCGGGGTCCGGCGCCCCGAGCCGCCGGAGGATCACCTGCTCGAACAGCTCCGCGGTCGCCTTGCCGGTCCGCTGCTCAGCCATGCGCGCGCTCCCCGCCGGCCTCGCTCCCGCCGGCTCCGCTCCCGCCCACATCTCGCTCCCCGCCCACCCGGTCGACCGCGCGGCGGAGCTCGCGCACGGCCTCGACCGGATCGTCGGCCGCCGCCACGGCCGAGATGACGGCGACGCCGGCGGCGCCGGCCCGGAGGACCGACGCCGCGTTCTCCGGCGTGATGCCGCCGATGCCGACGACCGGCAGCGGCGTGGCGGCGACGACCTCGCGCACGCCCTCGAGGCCGTGCGGCCGCGCCTCGGGCTTCGTGGCGGTCGCCCACACCGTCACGCCCGAGGTAGTCGGCGCCGGCCCGCTGCGCCGCCTCCGCCTCCGCGGGACCGCCGACGCTGATGCCGAGGACGCGGCCGGAGCCGAGCCGGTGCCTCGCGTGCGCCGGGTCGTCGTCCTGGCCGACGTGCACCCCGTCGGCGCCGCTCGCGAGCGCCACCTCCACCCGGTCGTTCACGACGAACAGCACGCCGGCGTCGCGGCACCGCGCGGCGAGGGCGGAGGCGAGCGGCAGCAGTGCCTCGTCGTCGAGCTCGGGCGCCCGCAGCTGGAGCGCCGTCGCGCCGCCCTCGAGCGCGGCCGACGCGACGTCGAGGTGGCCTCGGCCGGCCGGGTCCGCGGACGTCACGACGTAGACCCTCAGCGAACGTGGATCGAGGTCCATCGGCTCCCTCCGCCGGCATTACCCGGGTCAGGTCGTTCGGGTCGCCGGCGCGGCAGCCGGCCTCTCAGCCCGGTCCATCCCGAGCTCCCCGGTGGTTCGGGCGGAGTATAGCCTCGGCCCGGTCTGGCCTAGTCGTCCAGGGCCTCGATCTCGCGCGCGACCGCCCGCTCGCGCAGCACCTTCTTCCAGTCGCTCGACCGCACGCTGAACAGCAGGTCGGTGACGATCTGCACGGCGCCGATCGCGAGCAGGACCAGCGCGCTCCACACGGGCGCGCCGGACGCGCTCCAGAACAGCAGCGGCACGAAGGGCGCCACCTTCGTCGCGATGGCGCCGCTGGCGTGCATCCACGCGCGCCGCTCGGCCGGCGTGCGCAGGTAGCTCGCGTAGTCGGTCTTCAGACCCGGCCGGGGCGGCGGCGGGCCGCCGATGAAGTAGTCGGTGAACCGGATGCCGACGAGCCGCCCGACGAGCCAGTGCGCGAGGCTGTGCGAGCAGACCGACCACAGGACGCCGGCCGCCACCAGCGCGAGGCCCTTCAGCAGCGACGACGACACGCGCAGCGAGAACACGATGGCGAGCGCCCCCGCCACCACCCGGCCGTCAGCACGGCGTTGCCGAGCCACACGGGCCACCGCCGCGGCACGCCCCGGCGGAACGCGGCCGTGTCGATCCGGCCGACCTGCTCGCCGTAGCGCTCCACGGCCTCGGGGCTGAGCTTCACCCGCTTCACCAGTCGCCAGAACCCCAGCCCCGACAGATCGGTGTCGCCCGCGTCGACCGCCCGCTCGATCCGGGCGAACTCGCTGGTCAGATCCTGCTCACGAACCTGTGGGCCTTCAGCCATTCCGGCCTCCATCGACCGTAGGATATGGGCCGGACGCGCTCCGGCCTGTCTGCCATCTGCGCTTCCCCGACGGGAGGAACCGCCACGTCCAAGAGTATGACCCAGCACGCCGCGGGTTCGTCCGCGGACGGAGGCCTTCGTCTCACCACGCTCGACGGCCGCTATCACATCCTGGACCGCATCGCGGCCGGCGGCATGGGCGAGGTCTTCCGTGCGCGCGACGCCGTCCTCGACCGCGAGGTGGCGATCAAGGTCCTGCACCGCTCGCTCGCCGGCGACCAGGGCTTCGTGGAGCGCTTCCGCCGCGAGGCCCGCGCCGCCGCCGGCATCAGCCACCCCAACATCGTGAACGTCCACGACTGGGGCGCCGTCGACGGCATCTACTACATGGTGATGGAGTACGTGGACGGCCGCGCCGTGCGCGAGCTGCTGAACGCGCAGGGCCGGCTGGCGCCCGCGCAGACGGCCGACGTGCTCCGCCAGACGCTGCTCGCGCTCGAGCACGCGCACGGCCGGGGCATCGTGCACCGCGACGTGAAGCCGGAGAACATCCTCGTCACCGTCGACGGCACCGTGAAGGTGGCGGACTTCGGCCTCGCGCGCGCGTTCGCCGACGGCCGCCAGACCCAGGCCGGCACCGTCACCGGCACCGTCCAGTACCTCGCGCCCGAGCAGATCCGCGGGGAGCCGGCCGACCCGCGCAGCGACCTGTACTCGCTCGGCATCGTCGCGTTCGAGCTGCTGACCGGACGCCTCCCGTTCACCGGCGAGACGGCGATGGCGATCGCGTACAAGCACCTGTCCGACCGGGTGCCGCGGCCGAGCACGCTGGCGCCGGACCTGCCGGCCGAGGTCGACGCGTTCGTCGCCAGCGCCACCGAACGGGACCGCGAGCTGCGCCCCGAATCGGCGCTCGAGATGCGGCGCGACCTGGAGTCGATCGCGCGCGAGCTTCCGCCGGCTCGCCCGCTGCGGGACCTGGTCGCCGAGGCGGGACCGGTCGTGACGATCCCCACCGTCGCGGCGGGCGGCGAGGCCGAGGCCGCCACCACCACGGTGACGATCCGCGCCGAGCGCGGCCGGCGCCGGCGGCTGCGCCGGTTCGTCGGCGCGATCCTCGTGCTGGCCGCCGTCGCCGCCGCCCTGTGGGGGGCGTGGACCTACCTCCTTCCGCACAGCACCGCCGTGCCGTCGTTCGCGAGGACCTCCGTCGAACAGGCGCGCGCGCAGCTCGAGGGGACGGCTTCGTCGTTCGCATCGCGAAGGCGCAGTACTCACTCGAGGTCCCGGCCGGCGACGTCCTGCGCGTGCAGCCGGCGCCGGGCACCGACCTGAAGGAGGGCGCGGTCGTCACGCTCACGCCCTCGCTCGGCCCGCGGCCCATCCCGGTGCCGAGCCTCCAGGGCGAGTCGGTCGCGAACGCCACCCAGGCGCTGATCGACGCCGGGTTCCGCGTCGCCAGGGCGACCGAGGAACGGCCGAGCGAGCAGGTGCCGGAGGGACGCGTCATCGACACGAAGCCCGCCGGCGGCCTCAAGGCGCCCGAGCAGAGCGAGATCACGCTCGTCGTGAGCACCGGCCCGCCGCCGCGCCCGGTACCCAACGTCGTCAGCAAGGACGTGGCCGACGCCACCGCCGCGCTCGAGGCGAAGGGCTTCCGCGTGACGGTGGTGCGCAAGTTCTCCGACCGCATCCCGCTCGACCAGGTCATCTCGCAGATCCGGGCGCGAACGTGACGAAGCCGTTCGGCAGCGCCGTCGCGCTCACCGTGTCGAAGGGGCCCCGGTCGTTCCCGGTCGCCACCTACATCGGTCTCACGAAGGACGCGGCCATCGCGCAGATCGAGGCGGCCGGCCTCGTCGCGAAGGTCTCCGTACGTGCCGGGCGGCGTGCAGGGCAAGGTCGTCGGGCAGACGCCCGATCCCGGCACGGTCGTTCGGCCGGGCGACACGATCACGATCTTCGTGGCGTGAGGATCGGCGCCGCGTGAGGATCGGCGCGCACCTGCGGCGCCAGGGACGCGAGGGGATCCACGGCGCCCTCGAGGCCACGATCGAGCGCGGCGCCGACTGCGCGCAGCTGTTCATCTCGAACGCCCGCGCGTGGGCGGGTCCACGCGTGAGCGACGAGGACGCCGCCGCCTTCCGCGCGGCGTGGGAGGCCTCGGACCTCGGGCCCGTCGTCGCGCACGCCCCGTACCTCGTCAACATCGCCTCGCCGAACCCGGAGTTCCTCGAGAAGTCGCGCGCGCTCGCCGTCGCGACGGCGCAGGCGTGCGACCGGCTCGGCGTCGGCATCCTCGTGCTGCACGCGGGCGCCGGCGGGCCCGGCGAGCCCTCGGAGGCGCTCGAGCGGGCCGCGGAGACCCTGCGCATCGCCGCCGACGCCGCGCACGAGGTTCGCGTCAGCGTCGAGCTGATGGCCGGCACCGCCGGCGCCGTCGCCTCCCTCCTGCCCGAGGCCGCCCGCCTGTTCGAGGCCGCCGGCGTCGACCGGATCGGCCTCGTGCTCGACACGTGCCACCTGTTCGCGGCCGGCTACGAGCTGGACGCGCCGGGCGGTGCGGGCGCGCTCGTCCAGGAGCTCGGCGCGCAGGGCCTCACGGAGCGGCTCGCGCTGATCCACGCGAACGACTCGAAGTTCCCGCGCGGCGAGCGGCGTGACCGGCACGAGAACATCGGCGACGGCTTCATCGGCGAGGCCGGCTGGCGTGCGATCCTCGCGGAGCCGGTGCTGACGGGGGTGCCGCTGATCCTCGAGACGCCCGCCGACGCCGACCGCCACCGCGAGGACATCGCGAAGCTGCGCGCCTGGGCGCCACCGGTTCTTGGCCGGCGCCTGAGGCTACGGCTCCAGCTCGGCCCGGGGGCCCTCCTGGTAGCTGTAGCGCTCCTCCGCGAACGGCTCCGCGTGGATGTGGTAGCCGCGCACCTCCCAGAAGCCGCGGAGGTTGTGCGACGAGAGCTTCAGCCCCGTCAGCCACTTCGTGCTCTTCCACGCGTACCGCTTCGGCACGACGAGGCGCAGCGGCCAGCCGTGCTCCTCGGTGAGGTCGTCGCCGCGGTTGCGCCAGGCGACGAGGACGTCGTCGCCGGACATCGCCTCCAGCGACAGGTCCGCCGTGTAGCCGTACGAGCCCTGCGAGATCACCCACTTCGCCGCGGCCGTCGGCTTCGCGCGCTCCATCAGCGCTCTGAAGCTGACGCCCTCCCACCGGTTGTCGAGCGTCGTCCACCCGGTCACGCAGTGCATGTCGGCGTCGATCGTCACGTCCTGCATGTCGCGGAGCTCCTGGTACGTGAGCGTGAAGGGGTGCTCGACCTCGCCGGAGATCTCGAGGTCCCAGTTCGTGCCGTCGAACGACGGGATCGGGCCGTAGTGCAGGACCGGCCAGGTCTTCACGAGCCGCTGGCCGGGCGGGATCCGCGCGGCGATCTCCTCCGGGTACTGCTTGGTGAACAGGCCCATCAGGCCCCCTCCGGCAGCCCGGCCGCGACGGACGCGCCACGCGTCCAGCGCCGCGCCGATCCCCTCGTCGTCCACGTCGAGGTGCGTGACCAGGCGCACCTTGCCGGCCGAGTGCGTCGCGCCGACGCCGAGCGACGCCAGCCGCTCGAGGGCCTCGACCGCCCCGAGCCCGATGACCTCCGTGTCGACGTACACCATGTTCGTCTCGACCTGCTCGAGGTCGACCGCCCCGGGGATGATCTCCGCGACCCCCTCGGCGAGCCGGCGCGCACGGGCGTGGTCCTCGTGCAGGCGGGCGGGGCCGTCCTCGAGGGCGACCAGTCCGGCGGCGGCCATGATCCCGGCCTGCCGCCACGCGCCGCCGTACAGGATCTTCAGGCGGCGGCCCTCGCGGATCGCCTCCGCGGGACCGCACAGCAGCGAGCCGATCGGCGCGCCGAGGCCCTTCGAGACGCAGAACATCGTCGTCGTGGCCTCGCGCGTCCACTCGATCGCGTCGACGCCGGCGGCGGCGGCGGCGTTGAAGATCCGGGCGCCGTCGAGGTGCACCGGCACGCCGGCCTCGTCGGCGACCTTGCGGATCGCGCGCAGCTCGTCGACCGGCAGCACCGTGCCGCCCGCGTGGCCGACCGTGTTCTCGGCCTCGAGCAGGTCGACGACCTCGACGTCGTAGTAGCTGTCGGGCGTGAGCAGCTCGCGCGCGAGGTCGGCCGTCATGCTTCCTCGCCCTGGCCGTGCTCGTGCCCCGGGCCGGTGCGGTACGCGATGCCCGACAGCACGGCCGACGTCATCATCTCCGTCGAGGCCACGTGCGCGCCCTCGGCGGCCGCGACCAGGTGACCGTTGCCCGACACATGCAGGCGGATCCCGATCTGGTTGGCCATGGTGCCCGTCGGGACGTAGAGGGCGGCCTCGTGGCCGGTGAGCTCGGCCGCCCGCTCCTGCAGCCGGTTGACGGTCGGGTCGTCCCCGTACCAGTCGTCGCCGACCTCGGCGTCGGCCATGGCGCGCCACATCGCCTCGCTCGGCTTCGTGACGGTGTCCGACCGCAGATCCACGCGGTAGCCGGTCATGGCGGGCAGTCTAGCGAGGTCCCGTGTCCAACGGCGGCCCGGCGGCCGGCCGTCAGCCGAAGAAGACCTCGGCGGTCCGGTACAGCTCCGGCGGCACGCCCTTGCGGGTCGCGACGGCGGCGCCGAGCGGGATGTCGACGATGTCCTCCCCCGCCAGCGCCACCATGCGTCCCCACCCGCCCGCGTTCGCGAGATCGACGGCGGCCAGGCCCAGACGCGTGGCCAGCATCCGGTCGAACGCGACCGGCGTCCCGCCGCGCTGCACGTGCCCGAGGATCGTCACGCGCGTCGCGTAGCCCGTGCGGCGCGCGATCTCGGGCGCCAGCAGGTTCGCGATGCCGCCGACGATCGGGAACCCGTTCTCGTCCAGCTCCCACGGCGGCAGCTCGAACCCCGTGCCGTCGGCCGGCACGGCACCCTCGCCGACGACGACGATCGAGAACGAGCTCCGCGACATGTGCCGGTGCCGCAGGTGGCGGCAGACCTCCTCGAGGTCGAAGGGCTGCTCGGGGATCAGGATCACGTCGGCGCCGCCGGCGATGCCGGCGTACAGCGCGATCCAGCCCGCGTGCCGGCCCATCACCTCGACGACGATCACCCGGTCGTGGCTCTCGGCGGTGGAGTGGAGCCGGTCGATCGCGTCGGTCGCCACCTGGACCGCCGTGTGGAACCCGACGGTGTAGTCGTTGCCGGCGAGGTCGTTGTCGATCGTCTTCGGCACGCCGATGACCGACACGCCCTCGGCCGTGAGCTTCGAGGCGGCGCCGAGCGTGCCCTCGCCCCCGATCGCCACGATGCCGTCGAGCGACCGGGCCGCCACGGTCGCACGCACGCGCTCGATGTCGTCGGCCGTGCGGGTGGGGTCGGTGCCCGAGGACCCGAGGATCGTGCCGCCGCGGTGCAGGATGCCGCTGACGGCCTCGATCGGCAGCGGCCGGGCGTCGTCGGCCAGCACGCCGCCCCAGCCGTTCGCGAACCCGAGGACCTCGTGACCGTGCACGGCCGCACCGCGAACGATCGCGCGGATCACCGCGTTCAGGCCGGGGCAGTCCCCGCCGCCGGTGAGCAGACCGATGCGCATGATGCGCCGGGAGGGCTACTCCCCGGTCGTCCGATCCTCGGCCGGCCCGGGCGTCTCCATGGGGCGCAGCATACCGGCTCGATCTGGCCGCGACCTACCACTCCGTGCGTGCCGCACCACCGCCTCCGGTAGCATGACGGCATGCGATCGTCGCGATCCAGGGGTTCCTCGAGTGGTTCTTCGCGGGGCTGCTCGCGAGCCTCGTCGGCATCGTGACGCTGTTCGCCGCGTACGTCGCCCTCCAGCTGTTCCGCAACCCGGGCCGCGGCTCGGGCACCCGGCCGTAGCGTCGCGCTCAGCACGCCTAGTCCTCGACCTCGAGCTCGGCCGCCAGCGGCAGGTGATCGGAGGCCTCCTCGGCCCGGACCGGCACGCGGGCCGACACCACGTGCAGACCGGCCGAGGCGAACAGGTAGTCGATCCGCGCGGTGGGATCGCGGGCCGGGAAGGTCTCGCCGCCGGCTCTCGCGGCCCTGAACCTGCTGCCCCTCGCCGCTCTCGTCCGCTCCCCCTCCCCTCCCCGCGGCCATCGTCGCCCAGGCGTCCCAGTAGCGGTCGGCGAGCCAGCGCACGGCGCGCTCATCGGGCGTCGCGTTCAGGTCGCCGCCGATCACCACCGGACCGCCGGCGAGGCCCGCGCACAGGTCCGTGAGCTCGTGCACGTGGGCGTTGCGCTCCGTGGGCGCGAGGCCGAGATGGATCGAGACCGCCCACACGCGCCGGCCGGCCCGTCCGACCTGCGCGATCAGCGCCCCGCGCGGGTAGAAGCGGGCGGCATCGGCGAACCGGCGCTGGCGGTGCTCGACGATCCGCCACGGGGGCCGGACCAGCACCGCGTCCTTCACCCGCCGGCGGAGCGGCGACCGCGGGTCGGCCGCCACGTCCATCCCGAGGCCGGCCGCGAACCGGCGCAGCGTCCGCCGGGGGCCGGTCTCCTGCAGCAGCAGGACGTCGGGGGCCAGGCGCTCGACGATCTCTCCGACGCGGTCGGGCCCGTCGCGGAACCCCCGCACGTTGTAGGTCACCACGGTGAGGCGCACGCGGCGGAGATTACCGGCCCCGCAGGCGGACGGCCTAGCCGGGAAGGATCGTCGTGCCGCCCTCGCCGGCCAGCGCGGCCGGCGCGTCCTCGAGGTCGGCGATCACCGCGCGCTCGCCGCCGCCGGCGAGGAAGTTGAGCGCCGCCTGGACCTTCGGACCCATCGAGCCGGCGCCGAACTCGCCCCGCTTCTGCAACGCCTTCGCCTCCGACACCGTCATGGCGTCGATGTCCTCGGGCATCAGCGAGCCGTAGCCGCGCTGGACCTTCTTCACGTCGGTGAGGATCAGCAGGACCTGGGCGCCGACCTCGTGCGCGAGGATCGCCGCCGCCAGGTCCTTGTCGACGACGCCCTCCTTGCCGATCAGGCGCGGGCCCTCCTCGACGACGGGGATGCCGCCGCCGCCGGAGGCGATCACGATGGCGCCGTCGGCGACCAGGCGCGCGACGATCGGCGTCTCCACGATCGAGTACGGCGACGGGCTCGGCACGACCCGGCGCCAGCCGCCGTGCGGGTCGGCCTTCACCGTGTAGCCGCGCTCGGTCTCCAGGCGCCTGGCCTCCTCCTCCTCGTAGAAGGGCCCGACGTACTTCGTGGGCTCTCGGAACGCGGGATCGTCCGGACGCACGCGGGTGAGGGTGAGGATCGTGCACACCGGCCGCTCCATGCCGCGCTCGAAGAAGACGTCGCCGATCGTCACCTGCAGGAGGTAGCCGATCTGCCCCTGGCTCAGCGCGCCGCACACGTCGAGCGGCATCGGGTGCACGACCTCGCGCGCGGCCTCCTGCTGCAGCAGGATCCGCCCGACCTGCGGCCCGTTGCCGTGGGTGACGACGACCTCCCAGTCGGCGGCCGCGATGTCGGCCACCCGCTCGGCGGCCGAGCGCGCGGAGCGGTACATCTCCTCGAACGTGTCCTCGGCGCCCTGGCGCAGCAGCGCGTTGCCGCCGAGCGCCACCACGACCCGGTCCACGCCGCTCCCCGCTCCTTGGCCGCCGCTACAGGACGGGCTTGAGGATGTCCTGCAGCGTCGGCTCGCCGTCGATGATGTCGAGGTCGTAGCGCACCCGCACCGCCGGCTTGCGGATGTCGATCACCCGGCGCAGGTCGATCGGCGTGCCGATCACCACGAGGTCCACGTCCGCGGCGTCGATGATCTTCTCCATCTCGGCGAGCTGTCCCTCGCTGTAGCCCATGGCCGGCAGCACGTGCGCCGACGTCGTACTTGCGGAACGTCTCCTCGATCGTGCCGACCGCCCACGGCCTCGGGTCGACGATCTCGGCGCCGCCCCGCTGCGCGGCGACGACGCCGGCGCCGATCTTCATCTCGCCGTGCGTGAGCGTCGGGCCGTCCTCGACGACGAGCACCCGCTTGCCCTGCAGCGACACGCCCGTCGTCGACGCTCACGGTGCTGTTCGCGTGCACGACCGTGGCGCCGGGGTTCACGCGCGCGATCGTCTCGTCGAGCTGCGCGACCTGATCCGGCTGCGCGGAGTCCATCTTGTTCACGATGACCACGTCGGCCATGCGCAGGTTCGTCTCGCCGGGGTGATAGCGGAGCTCGTGACCGGCCCGCAGCGGGTCGACGAGCGCGATGTGCACGGTCGGGCCGGTAGAACGGCAGGTCGTTGTTGCCGCCGTCCCACAGCAGCACGTCGGCCTCGGCCTGCGCCTGCTGGAGGATCTCGCCGTAGTCGACGCCGGCGTAGATGATCGTGCCGCTCATGATGTGGGGCTCGTACTCCTCGCGCTCCTCGATCGTGCAGTCGTACCGGTCCAGGTCCTCGAGGGTCGCGTACCGCTGCACGCGCTGGGCCTCGAGGTCGCCGTACGGCATCGGGTGGCGGACCGCCACGACGCGCTTGCCCAGCTCCTTCAGCGCGCCGGCGATCGCGCGCGTCGTCTGGCTCTTGCCGACGCCGGTGCGCACGGCCGTCACGGCGACGACCGGGACGTCGGCGTCGAGCATCGTGGCGTCGGGGCCGAGCAGGAGGAAGTTCGCGCCGGCCGCCATCACCTCGGAGCCCTTGCTCATCACGTACTCGTGCCGGACGTCGGAGTACGCGAACACGACGTCGTCGACCTCGAGCTCGCGGATCAGCCGCGTGAGCTCGGATTCGTCGAAGATCTGGATGCCGTCGGGGTAGTTCGGGCCGGCCAGCGAGGCCGGGTAGCGCCGGTCGTCGATGTACGGGATCTGCGTGGCGGTGAACGCCACGACCTCGGTGCCGGTGTCGTTGCGGAACACGGTGTTGAAGTTGTGGAAGTCGCGGCCGGCGGCTCCCATGATGAGGACGCGTCGCTTCGCCATGCGAAGTCCTTTCGGGAACGGAAGGTTTGATGCGCGGGGGGCGACCACGCCGGCCCCGCTCTTCGCCCCGGAGCCTACTCCACCCGGCGATCCGGCGGACCGGGCCGCCCGGCCCCGGTGCCCGGGTGTGACATGTCCTACGGTCGAGGTCGCCGGGCTCGTCGACGTCGCGGAGCGTCGCGCGCTCCGGGTCGAGGCCGACCCACGTCGGCCTCGTCGATCACGGCCGTGCGCAGGGCCTCGGGCAGGGCGCGCAGGCGGCGCTCGCCGGCGTGCAGCAGGGCGTGCGCGGCCTCGCGCGCGGGCGCCGACCGCAGCACGAGCGGCAGTGGCCGCAGACGGTCGCCGTCCTGCAGGCCGACCGCGTCGGCGCCGGACTCGCCGGCCACCCGCAGCATCTCCAGCAGGACCGAGGTCTGCAGGTCCGGCATGTCGCCGCCGGCGACGAGCGCCCAGTCCGTCACGGTCTCGGTGAGCCCGGCCAGCACGCCGGCCAGCGGCCCCTCCCCCTCGGTGGCGTCGCGCACGAGGCGGACGGGCGCGGCGAGCGGCAGGGCGGGATCCGCGGCGCCGGGCGCCACGACCACCAGGACCTCGCGGCACACCTCGGCGAGGCGCAGGACCGGATGGTGCAGGAGCGGGACCCCGTCGACGAGGGCGGCGAGCTTGTCGGAGCCGAACCGCGTCGACCGCCCGCCGGCGAGCACGATGCCCGTGGCGCCGGCGACTAGTCTGGCTCAGACTAGTCCCTCCGTGTCGACGACCGATCGCCCTGCTCGCGCCGGGGCCCCCGGTTCTGCACGTACTGGAAGCCGAACCGGCCCTTCACGCACAGGTGGCCGTTCGTGACGGAGTGGTCCGCGGGCGAGGTCACCTTCACGATCTCGTTGTCCTGCACGTGCAGCTCGAGCTCGCACCCGACGCCGCAGTACGGGCAGATCGTGTTCGTGACGGTCTGCTCGTCCTCCTTCCACGTGCCGGCCTCGCGGCGTTCGTGCTCGGAGGTGAACATCAGGGCGCCGGTCGGGCACACGCCGATGCAGTTGCCGCAGTACACGCAGGCGCTCTCGTCGAGGCCGACCGCGTACTCCGTGGAGATGCGCGCGTCGAAGCCGCGGCCGGCGACGGCGATCGCGAACGTGTTCTGCGCGTCGACGCCGCACGCCTCCACGCACTTGTAGCAGAGGATGCAGCGCGAGTAGTCGCGCACGTACAGCTCGTTGTCGATCTTCACGGGCTGGAACACGCCCTCGGCGACCGTCGGGTCGTCCGGCAGGTGGTGATGGCCGGGTTCGCGCTCGTCCCGCTCCCCCGCCGGCAGCTCGTCCATGACCGCGCCGAACCGCTCGGGGTTCGTGCCGTACTCGTCCATCCACCGGTGCACGTCGGGCGAGGTGAGGTCCATCTCGACGCTCGACGCCAGGAGCTCCATCACGAGCTTGCGCGAGTGCTGCACGCGCTCGGTGTCGGTGCGCACCTTCATGCCGGCCTCGGCCGCGCGGCTGCACGCCGGCACCAGCGTGCGGGCGCCCTCGACCTCGACGACGCAGACGCGGCAGGCGTTCTGCGGCGTGAGGTTCTCCGCGTAGCAGAGCGTGGGCGTGTCGACGCCCTGCGAGCGGCAGGCGTCGAGGATCGTGTCGCCCTCGGGCACGCGCACGGTCGACCCGTCGATCTCGAGGTCGATCAGCTTGCGCGGCGGTGCGAGCGGCACGGGCTGCGACATCTAGGACTCCTGCTCCTCGGTCGGGGTCGGCACGTCCTCGCCCGACACGGTAGCGCCGCCGTCCCCGCCGAACACGTTCAAGCGCCGAGATCGCCGACTGCACGGCGTTGGCCGCCGTCTGCCCGAGCCCGCAGATCGAGGCGTCGCGCATCACCTGCGCGACCTCCTCCAAGAGGCCGAACTCCTGCTCGCGCGTGCCGATCGTGCGTCCCTGCGCCAGGCGCAGCAGCGCCTCCTCCTGCCGCACGGTGCCGACCCGGCACGGCACGCACTGGCCGCACGACTCGTCGCGGAAGAAGCGGGCGATGCGCAGGCACTGGTCGACGAGGTCGACCGTCCCGTTCAGCGCCATCACGACGCCGGAGCCCAGCGTGTAGCCGCCGGCGCGCGCGTCCTCGAACGTGAGCGCGCACGTCGAGGCGGTCCGGGCCGACGAACCCGCCGGCCGCGCCGCCCAGCAGCACCGCCTTCAGGTCGCCCTCGACGCCGCCGGCGAGGTCGAGCGCCTCGCGCAGCGTGATGCCGTGCTCGGCCTCGTACACGCCGGGCCGCATCACGGATCCGGACAGGCACAGCAACCGCGGCCCGGTCGATCCCTCGGTGCCGATCGCCGCGTACGCCTGCCCGCCGATCCGCAGGATCTCCGGCACGTTGATGAGGGTCTCCACGTTGTTGATGCCGGTGGGCTTGCCGAACAGGCCGCGCTGGACCGGGAACGGCGGCTTGTTGCGCGGCTCGCCGCGCCGGCCCTCGAGCGAGTTGAACAGCGCCGTCTCCTCGCCGCAGATGTACGCGCCGGCGCCCCGCCGCAGCTCGATGTCGAACGCCACGCCGTGGCCCATCACGTCGCCGCCGAGGAAGCCGTGGCGGCGGGCCTCGGCGATCGCGTGCTCGAGGCGCTCGGTCGCCAGGGGGTACTCGCCGCGGATGTAGACGTAGCCGCGCTCGCACCCGGTCGTGATGCCGGCGATCGTGAGCGACTCGACGACGGCGAACGGGTCCTGCTCCATCACGACGCGGTCCTTGAACGTGCCGGGCTCGGACTCGTCGGCGTTGCAGATGAAGTAGTGCGGGTGCGCCGGCTGCTCGGCCACCGCCTTCCACTTCACGCCGGTCGGGAACGCGGCGCCGCCGCGGCCGAGCAGCTTCGCCTCGGTGATCTCGGCGATCGTGGCCTCGGGGCCGATGTCGAGCGCCCGGCGCAGCGCCTCGTAGCCGCCGTGCGCACGGTAGTCGTCGATCGAGGACGGGTCGACGACGCCGACGCGCCGCAGCAGGCGCAGGCCCTCGCGGCCGGGCGCGTCCCACGTCTGCGGCGCCGACTGCGCCATGGGGTCGGTCGGGCGCGTGAACTCCATGCCGGCGAGGGTGTCGGTCACCAGGTGCTCGACCTGGTGCGGGCCCACGTGGCCGTACGCCATGTCCCGCACGTCCGGGCCCGAGCACTGCACGAGGGCGGCCGGCGCGCGCTCGCACATGCCGAGGCACGGGCTGCGGAGCCACGTGGCGTCGCCGTCGGCGGCGCCGGGCGGTCCCAGCCGCTCCTCGAGGGCCTCGCAGACCTGCAGCCCGCCCGCGATCCTGCACGCGAGGTCGTCGCACGCGTGCACGACCGTGCGCGAGCGCGGCTCGGTGGTGAACATCGCGTAGAAGGTGGCGACGCCGTACGCCTCGGCCGGCGGGACCGTGAGCCGCTCCGCCACGTGGTTCAGGCCGCCGGGGCTGATCCAGCCGACGCGCGCCTGCAGCGCGTGCAGGGCCGGCAGCAGGAGGTCCCGGCGGTCGCGGGCCTCGCGGCCGCCGCGCGCGATCCGGTGCGTGACCTCGTCGCGCTCGCCGCCGTCCCAGCCGCCCTCGGGCGGGCCGAGCAGCTCCTCGAGGGCGGCCCGCTCCTCCTCGGAGGGCGCCGCGTCCATCAGATGGAGGTCCAACGCACCTCCGTCACGAGCCGCCGCCGGTCGCGGCCGGTGCTGGCTGCTGTCGTCCGCGGCAGCTTGTCGATGCGCACGGCCGTCGCCTTGAACTCGGCCGTGCCCGACTTCGGGTCGGTCGCCTCGATCGTCAGCACGTTCGTGTCCACCTGGTCGGGGAAGTGGAACGTCATGAACACGAGGCCGGGGCGGAGCGCCGGGTCGACGTGCACCGGCACGAAGACGGAGCCGCGCCGGCTCGACACCGCGACGCGCTCGTCCTCCGCGAGGTCCATCCGGACGGCGTCCTCGGGCGAGACGTCGATCGACTCGCCGCGGCGCAGCGGCGACGTGTACCCACCGGTCTGCACGCCGGTGTTGTACGAGTCCAGCCGGCGCCCGGTCGTCAGCCGGAGCGGGAAGTCGTCGTCGAGCTCGTCGACCGGCGGCTCGTCGACCACGATCGAGAACGGCGCCTTCGGCCCCTGCTCGGCCGGATCCTCCGACCACAGCCGCGCGTGCAGGAACTGCGTGCCGGGGTGCGACTCGTCGGGGCAGGGCCACTGCAGGCCGCCGAGCTCCTCCAGGCGCTCCCACGACATGCCGGCGTGCATCGGGCTGAGCGAGCGGACCTCCTCCCACGCGTCGTGCGCGGTCAGGTCGCCCCAGTCGAACCCGAGGCGCTTCGCGAGCTGCGCGATGATCCAGATGTCGTCCTTCGCGTTGCCCGGCGGCGTCAGGGCCGCGCCGGACCCGCTGCACGCGGCGCTCGCTGTTCGTGACGGTGCCCTCGGACTCGAACGCGGCGTTCGACGCGGGGAACACCACGTCGGCGAGCTCGGCCGTTCGCGTCATGAACAGGTCCTGCACGATCAGCGTGTCGAGGTTCTCCAGCAGGTGCACCGTGTGGGTGTTGTCGGCCTCGCTCGTCGCCGGGTTCTCGCCGATCACGTACGCGGCCGTGAGCTCGCCGCGCTCCATCGCCTCGAACATCTGCGTGAGCGTCCAGCCGTACTTCGGCGTGATCGGCACGCCCCACGCCGCCTCGAACCGCGCGCGGCCCTCGGCGTCGCGCTCGATGTCCTGGAAGCCGGCGAGCTTGTTCGGGATCGCGCCCATGTCGCCGCCGCCCTGCACGTTGTTCTGTCCGCGCAGCGGGTTCACGCCGCTGCCGTAGACGCCGACGTGCCCGGTCAGCAGCGCCAGGTTGATCAGCGCCAGCACGTTGTCGACCGCGTTGTGGTGCTCGGTGATGCCGAGCGTCCAGCAGATCATGGCGCGGTCGGCCTTCGCGTAGGCGTGCGCGACCTCGCGGATCACGTCGGCCGGCACGCCGGTGACCTGCTCGCCGCGCTCGAGGGTCCAGTCCATCACCGAGTCGCGGTACTCGTCGAAGCCGAGCGTGGCCCGCTCGATGAAGGTGTGGTGCTGGAGGTCGTTCGCGATGATCTCGCGCGCGATCGTGTTCGACAGGCCGATGTCGGAGCCCACGTCGAGGCCCAGCCACAGGTCGCCCCACTCCGCGGACTCGGTCCGCCGAGGGTCGACCACGACCAGCCGCATGCCGTTGTGGATCCCCTTCAGGACGTGGTGGAAGAAGATGGGGTGCGCGGCGCGCGCGTTCGAACCCCACAGCAGCATGAGGTCGGTGTTCGCGACCTCCTCGTATGAACTCGTTCCCCCACCTGCTCCGAACACCGTCGCCAGACCGACGACCGAAGGAGCGTGTCAGGTGCGGTTACACGAGTCGATGTTGTTGCTGCGAAGGACCTGACGAGCGAGCTTCGACGCGACGAAGTTCATCTCGTTCGTGGCCTTGCTGCAGCTGAACAGGCCGACCCCGTTGCCGCCGTTCCGCTCGGTTGCCCTGCGCAGCCCCTGGGCGGCCCGATCGAGGGCCTCGTCCCAGGTGGCGACGCGCAGCGCGCCGTCCTCGCGGATCATCGGCTCGGTGAGTCGTGTGAGCCCGTTCGCCATCGAGCGGCTCCTTTCCACCGGTTGCCGTCGCCCATCCTAATCCGCCGTTCAAATCGGCTCCCGGAGGGTGGCGTGACCTGGGGTTCTGGCACGCTCGCTTCCGGTTCGGGACCGGGATGGTGTAAGCACACCCGTCATGGACACGATGCCGAACACCGACGCCGCCACCCGCCGACCCACTCCCGAGCTCCTGGTCGAAGTCCGAACGCCAGCCGAGGTCGCCGCCTCGCCCGACCGGCACCCGCCTGGCCTTCTCCCTCCACGCCACCGTCTCCGAGCGCGGGCCGATCGCGCCGAGCGATCTCTACCTGTTGGAACCGGGCGACGATGACCGTGCAGCTCACCGAGGGCGAGTGGAGCGACCGCGCGCCGACGTGGTCGCCCGATGGATCCCGGCTGGCGTTCGTCTCGGACCGGATCAAGCGGGGCCACTTCCTCCCGTACGTGATGCCGGCCGGGGGCGGCGAACCGCGGCAGGTGGGAGCCCTCGCAGGGCAGCGCCGAGTCGGTCTCGTGGTCGACCGACGGGCGGCGCCTGCTCGTGGGCGCCGCCGACGCCGGCTCGTACTCGCACGAGGCCTCGGCCGTGGCGGTCGTGGGCGCCGGCGACGACCCCGACCCGATCGTGTACCGGCGAGGCCGGGCGTACCGGCGGCTCTTCCTGGTCGACGTCGACACCGGCGACGCGGCCGAGGTCGGCCCGCCCGGCCTGTGCGTGTGGGAGTCGGACTGGGACGGAGACGCGACGGTCGTCGCGACGGTCTCGGAGGACCCGATGGCGAACGGCTGGTACGGCGCGAGGATCGTGCGGCTCGACCTCGAGGCCCGCACGGCGACGACGCTGCACCAGCCCGAGTGGCCGGTGGAGGGCCTCGTGCTCTCGCCGGACGGGCGGCGCGCCGCGATCGTCGAGGGCTACTCGAGCGATCCCGGGCTGCTGAGCGGCAGCGTGATCATCGTGGACATGCAGGCTGGCGGCGCCACCGACCCGTGGCCGGACTTCGAGAACGCCGGCGCCGTCGAGTGGACCGGCGACGACTCGCTCGTGTACGGGGGGTACGACGGCGTCGGCACGGCGTGCGGGCGGCTCTGGCTCGACGGCCGGCACGAGGTCGCGTGGTCCGGCGACGCGTACATCGGCGACGAGATCGGCAAGCCGGTCGCGTGGGACGTGGGCGGCGACGCTGCTCACCACCCACCAGGCCCACGGCGTGCCGCCGGAGCTCGCCCGGCTCGACCCGGCGACCGGCCGAGTGGCAGCGGATCACCGGCTTCAACGACGCGCTCGCCGAGGGCATGGTGTTCCCCGACATCCGGACGCTGCGCTGGACGGCGCCCGACGGCCTCGAGATCCACGGGCTGCTGCTGACGCCGCGCGGCGCCGACGGCCCGCTGCCGATGATCGTCGGCGTGCACGGCGGCCCCACGTGGGCGTGGAGCTTCTACTTCTCCGACTCCGAGCCGAACGCCGTGCTGCTGGCCGACGCCGGCTACGCCGTCCTGCTGCCGAACCCGCGCGGCAGCGTCGGCCGCGGCCACGCGTTCGCCCGCGGCGTGATGCTGAACTCCGGGACGGCCGACCTCGACGACATCATGGCCGGCGTCGACCTGTGCATCGCCGAGGGCGTCGCCGACCCCGATCGGCTGGGCATCTCCGGCCTCTCGTACGGCGGCTACATGGCCGGCTGGGCGATCACGCAGACCGACCGCTTCGCCGCGTCGGTCGCCCTGTCGGTGATCGGCGACTACGTCACGTTCCACCTCACGTCCGAGGTGGCCGTGTACGACGAGATGATCCTCGGCGGCCGCTGGGACGATCCCGCCGGGCCGTACATCGAGCGTTCGCCGATCTTCCAGATGCGTGGCGTGACGACGCCGACGCTGGTGATCCAGGGGCAGGCCGACCGCTGCACGCCCGTCGGCCAGGGCGAGGAGCTGTACGCGGCCCTCGAGGACGCCGGCGCCGAGGCCGAGCTCGTCCTGTACCCGCGCGAGGGTCACGTGCTGGTCGAACGTTCGCACGTGATCGACGCGCTGCGCCGCACGCAGGACTGGTTCGACCGGCACCTCCGTCCCGAGGGCTAGGCTCTTCGACATGTCCTCCGAGGAGCAGGCGCGCGACCGGCGGCTGCTGACCGAGGCCGAGCGGCTGCGCGGACGCTCGTGGCGCATCGTGCCGCACCCCGGTCCCGTCACCGAGCAGGCCACCGCGGCCGGCGGCAAGTCCGGCGCCCTGCGCGCCGGCATCTTCGGCCTGAACGACGGCCTGGTCTCGAACCTGTCGCTGATCTTCGGCGTCGCAGGCGCCGGCGTCAGCAACCACGTCGTCATCGTCGCCGGCATCGCCGGGCTGCTGGCCGGCGCGTTCTCGATGGGCGCCGGCGAGTACGTCTCGATGCGCGTGCAACGCGAGGTCTTCGAACGCCTGATCCACCTCGAGGCCCACGAGCTCGGCACGCAGCCGGAGGAGGAGCAGCAGGAGCTCGTCGACATCTACGTCTCGAAGGGCTTCTCGCGCGACCTCGCCGAGCGGATCGCCGACGAGGTCCACCGCGACCCCGACCTCGCGCTCGACACGCACGCGCGCGAGGAGCTCGGCCTCGACCCGCAGGAGGGCCTCGGCAGCCCGTGGGCGGCCGCCGGCACGTCGTTCGCCACCTTCTCGATGGGCGCGATCGTGCCGCTGATCCCGTTCCTCTTCACCGAGGGCGGCCGCGGCCGTGCTGATCTCGTCGGTGATCGCGGCCATCACGCTGTTCGGCGTCGGCGCCGGCGTGAGCTACCTCACCGGCCGGCCGCTGTGGTTGTCGGGCGCGAGGATGCTGCTGATCGGCGCGCTGGCGGCCGGCATCACCTACGGCGTCGGCACCCTGCTCGACGTCGCGGTGGGCTAGGCCGACCATGGCTGACGAGTGCATCTTCTGCGCGATCCTCGAGGGGACCGCTCCGGCGGAGCCGCTGATCGAGACGGACCTCGCGCTCGCGTTCATGAACGCGAACCCGGCGGCGCTCGGCCACGCCCTCGTGATCCCGAAGCGTCACGCGACCGACATCTGGGACCTCTCCCCCGAGGACGGCGTCGCCGTCTGGACCCTGACGCAGCGGATCGCCCATGCGGCCCGCGATGCCTTCGCGCCGGACGGCCTGAACCTGTTCCAGGCGAACCGCCGGGCCGGGTGGCAGAGCGTGTTCCATTTCCACATCCACGTCGTGCCGAGATGGACGGGTGATCCGGTGGTTCCGCCCTGGACCGAACCGAAGGGAGACCGACGGGACATCCCGGACGCCGCCGCCAGACTCCGCGGAGCGTTGGACGGCTAGTCGGTCACGCGCTCCGGGTGCGCGTACACGTTGCAGCGGCCCTCGCGGACGAACCCGACCAGCGTCATGCCGAACCGCTCGGCGGCCTCGACCGCCAGCGACGACGGCGCGCTGACGGCGCTCACGACCGGGATGCCGGCGACGGCCGCCTTCTGCACGATCTCGAAGCTCGCGCGGCCGCTCACCTGCAGCACGTGGTCGGCGAGCGGCACCCGGCCGGCCAGCAGCTGCTCGCCGATCACCTTGTCGACGGCGTTGTGGCGTCCCACGTCCTCGCGCAGCGTGATCAGCTCCCCGGCCGGCGTGAACAGGCCGGCGGCGTGCAGGCCGCCCGTCCGGTCGAACACGCGCTGCTTCGCGCGCAGCGCGTCGGGCAGGGAGACGAGCACCGAGGCGGACACCTCGGTCCCGGAGGCGACCGGGGCGCAGCGGACCTCGACGTCCTCGAGGGCGGCCTTCCCGCAGATCCCGCACGAGGAGGTGGCGTAGAAGTTCCGGTGCAGCCGCTCGTGATCGAACGGCCGGTCGAGCGTGATCGTCACGACGTTGTAGCGCTGCTCCTCGTCCCCGAGGTCGTCGCAGTACGCGACGCGCTGCACCTCTCCCGGCGTGATCAACCCCTCCGTGAACAGGAAACCGGCGGCGAGCTCGTAGTCGCCGCCCGGCGTGCGCATCGTGACGGCGACCGCCTTCGCCTCCTGCCCGGGGCCGCCGACGCGGATCTCCATGGGCTCCTCGGTCGCCACCGTGTCGGGTCGCTCGGAGCGCACGCCGCCGTGGATCGCCGTGATG
Source organism: uncultured Actinomycetes bacterium (assembly GCA_963828885.1). Classification (GTDB taxonomy): domain Bacteria; phylum Actinomycetota; class UBA4738; order UBA4738; family HRBIN12; genus JALYMB01. The sequence goes on along the minus strand of CAWHGC010000003.1, from coordinate 120,998 downwards.
CGGACGTCCGTGACGTTGCGTCTCGCACGTTCCCCTCCGGCGATCTCACTGGCGCTCATGTCAGCCATCATCCCAGCTCGTCGACCGTGCGCCGCTAGGATGGCCGCCATGGCCTCGAGGATCGATCGACCGCCTGCGCGCAGCCGCAGCCGACCAGCTCGGCGCGCGGGGATGGCGACCGGGACGCGCGACCCCGCTCCGCGACGGCTACCTGCGCGCCGAGTTCGGCGTCGACGAGGAAGCGGCGATCAAGGCGGCCGTGCGACGTGTCCGCGGCAACACGATGACCTCGTTCGAGCGGCTGGCCACGCTCTGGCAGCAGGTGCGCTACCTCGACCGGTACGGGATCGCGGGCGCGTTGGTCGAGTGCGGCACGTGGCGAGGGGGCTCCGTCGGCATGATGGCGCTCGCGCACCTCGCGACCGAACCCACGCCGACGCGGCCGATCCACCTGTTCGACAGCTTCGAGGGACTGCCCGAGCCCACCGCGAAGGACGGGGCGAAGGCCGCCCGCTACGCGGGAGGACGTGCCACCGGCGCCCTCGACACGATCGACGCCTGCACGGCCCCGCTCGAGGACAACCGGGCCCTCCTCGAGGGCGAGATCGGCTACCCCGATGCCCTCCTCACCTACCACCAGGGATGGTTCCAGGAGACCGTACCGGCGGCCGCGCCGTCGCTCGGGCCGATCGCGCTGCTCCGCCTGGACGGCGATTGGTACGAATCGACCGCCGTCTGCCTCCGGCACCTGTACTCGCTCGTTCCGCCCGGAGGCGTCGTAGTGATCGACGACTACGGGCATTGGGAGGGCGCCCGCACTGCCGTCGACGAGTTCGTCGCCGCCCTTCACGAGCCCATCCTCCTCAGCCACATCGACTACACCGGGCGGTACTGGGTGCGCCAGGTCTCCGCCGCCACCGCCTGACCACGGGTCGCGCACGCCGCAACGCCGGTTTGGAGACCGCATCCCCGGCGGCGTATCGTCCCCCGAGCCCCCGCTCCGCCGGACGACCGTGGCCGGCTCGGGGCTCGCGACGCATCCGGGAAGGACCCACCATGAAGTCAGGACTCGAGATCGCGCAGGAGGCCGTCCTGCGCCCCGTCGGCGAGATCGCCGAGGCCGCCGGCATCGAGGCCGGCGAGCTGGAGCTCTACGGCAGGTACCGGGCGAAGATCGACCTGTCGATCCTCGACCGCCTCGCCGGGCAAGCCCGACGGCAAGCTCGTCATCACGACCGCCATCACGCCGACGAAGGCGGGCGAGGGCAAGACGACGACGAGCGTCTCGCTCACGCAGGGGCTCGGCCAGATCGGCAAGGACGTCGTGCTGTGTCTGCGCGAGCCGAGCATGGGACCGGTCTGGGGCATCAAGGGCGGCGGCAACGGCGGCGGCTACGCGCAGATCGTGCCGATGGAGCAGATCAACCTGCACTTCAACGGCGACTTCCACGCCGTGCAGGCCGCGCACAACCTGCTGGCGGCGGCCCTCGACGCCAGCGTCTACCACGGCAACCCGCTCGACATCGATCCCGGCACGATCACGTGGCCGCGCACGCTCGACGTGAACGACCGCGAGCTGCGCAACACGGTCGTCGGCCTCGGCGGCAGGGTCCACGGCGTCCCGCGCGAGAACCAGTTCGTCATCGTCGCGGCCTCCGAGATCATGGCCATCTTCGCCCTCGCGAGCGATCTGCGGGACCTCCGGGCGCGGATGGGCCGCATCGTGGTGGCGTCCACCTACGGCGGCGAGCCGGTGACGGCCGAGCAGCTCAAGGTGGCCGGCGCGATGACGGTCATCATGAAGGACGCGCTGAAGCCGAACCTCGTGCAGACGCTCGAGGGCCAGCCCGCGCTCGTGCACGCCGGACCGTTCGGCAACATCGCGCACGCGAACAACTCGATCATCGAGGACCGCGTGGCGCTGAAGCTCGCCGACTACGTCGTGACCGAGGCGGGGTTCGCGAGCGACCTCGGGTTCCAGAAGTTCTGCGACATCGTGTGCCGGGTGGGCGGGCTCACGCCCAGCGCGGCCGTGCTCGTCACCACGGTGCGCGCCACGAAGTCCCACGGCGGCATGCCCTTCGCCGAGCTGGAGACCGAGGACCTCGAGGCCCTCCAGCGCGGCGCCGACAACCTCGCCGCCCACATCAACATCGTCAAGCAGTACGGCCTGCCGTGCGTGGTGTCGATCAACAACTTCCCGACCGACACCGACAAGGAGATCGCGCTGATCGAGGAGCTCGCGATCGGGGCCGGCGCCGAACGCGTCGTCGTGAACCGCGGCTTCGCGCTGGGCGGCGAGGGCGCCGTCGACCTCGCGAACGCGGTCGTCGAGGCGTGCGAGCAGCCGAACGAGTTCGACTTCCTCACGCCCGACGGGACGCCGATCAAGGACCAGATCGAGGCCATCGCGCTGCGGCTGTACGGCGCCGAGGGCGTCGACTACCTGCCGCAGGCCGAGAAGGACATCGCGCGCATGGACGACCTCGGCTTCGGCCGGCTTCCCGTGTGCATGGCGAAGACGCACCTGTCGCTCAGCCACGACCCGCTGCTGCTGAACCGCCCCACGGGCTTCCGGCTCCCGGTGCGCGCGGTCGTACCGAGCGCCGGAGCCGGGTTCGTCGTCGTGCTCTGCGGCGACATGCAGCGCATGCCGGGTCTCGGCAGGACGCCGAACTTCATGGGCGTCGACATCGACGACGAGGGCCGCACGGTCGGGCTGTTCTAGTCGGTGCGGTGGCCCGTGAGCGCGGCCACGGCGCCGAGCGTGATGTACATGCCCCCGCTGACGTAGCGCCGGTTGCGGGCGAACGTGCGGCGGCCGCGCAGCCACTCCCCCAGCCGCGAGGCGACCAGCGCGTACGTGCCGTCGCTCAGCACGCCGAGCGTCACGAAGAGCGCACCGAGGATCAGCATCTGCGGCGCCGGCGGGCCGGCGTCCGGGTCGACGAACTGCGGGAGGAAGGCCAGGAAGAACAGCGCCGTCTTCGGGTTCAGCACGTTCACGACGACGCCCTGCGTGTACGCGCGCGAGAGCGGGGCCGGCGCGGCCTGCTCGGGCAGATCCTCCTCATCACGGCCGCGGAGCGTCCGGATGCCCAGCCAGATCAGGTACGCGGCGCCGACGAGCTTCACCGTCTCGAACGCGATCGACGACGACATCAGCAGTGCCGACAGGCCGAGCGCGGCCGCCGCCACGTGCACGAGCGAGCCGGTCGCCACGCCCAGCACCGACACCAGCCCGGCCGCACGCCCCTGGTGGATGCTGCGCGTCACGATGTACAGCACGGCCGGGCCCGGGATCACGAGCAATCCCAGAGCGGCGAGCCCGAACAGGAAGAACGTCGAGGCGGACGGCATCGCGACAGTATGCCGAAGCCTAGTCCTCCGGCGGCATCACGCAGAACTCGTTGCCCTCCGGGTCGAGCATGACGGCCCACGTGGTGCCGTCGCTCTCCGCCCAGTTCCGCAGCGACGCGCCGAGCGACTCCAGCCGGTCGATCTCGTCGGGGATCTCGGCCTCGGCCACCAGGTCGATGTGCAGCCGGTTCTTCACGGCCTTCTCCTCCGCCACCTCCGTGAAGAAGAGCACCGGCAGGCCCGAGTCCTCGGGCGGTTCGACCATCACGCTGGGGTCGTCCTCGGGGTCGTCGGCGCCCTCGGCGGACAGGCGCGCCAGCTCGTCCTCCTCGTCGGGCGCCACCTGCCAGCCGAGCGCAGCCGCCCAGAACCGGGCGAGCGGCGCCGCGTCGGCGCAGTCGAACACGATCGCGTCCAGCTTCACGTCGACGAGCCTACGCCCACCTGCGGAGCGGCGGAACCCATCCCGGGCTCCGCCGCTCGAGGTCGGATCAGACCCGCGGCTTCTTCTTCTCCGGGTCGTGGATCGAGAGCGGTCCGACCGTCGCGGCCGAGCCACCCACGTCGACCTTCCCGCCGTCGGTCGCCGCGCCGCTGTCGAGCACCGCGAGCGCGATGACGCCGAAGTCCGGCGAGGTGACCGGCGAGGTGACGGTGCCGACCTCGGCGCCGTCCTTCGTGACGGCCGTGCCGGCCTCCGGCACCGCGTCGCCCTCGATCGTGAGCGTCTTCAACCGCTTCGCCGGGTTGGCGCCGGCGGCCTTCAACGCCTCCGCGCCGACGTTCTCGGTGTCGGTCTTGATCACGCGGTCGAGGGAGATGTCCCACGGCGAGGTCTCGCCCGGCGTGTAGTCGAGGCCGAGGATGACCAGGCCCGACTCGACCCGGGCGATCTCGATCGCGTCCAGCCCGAACGGCCGGCCGCCGGCGTCGTTCAGCGCCTGCCAGAGCGTCGGCGCCGACGCCGGGTCGGTGATCATCTCGAAGCCGAGCTCGCCGCTGAAGCTGGTGCGCATGATGGTGGCGGTCACCCCGCCGACCTGCTGCGGCGCCGGCTCGAACCGGTAGTAGCGCAGCGACGACAGGTCGTAGTCCGTCAGCTTCTGCAGGAGGTCGCGCGAGCCGGGACCCGTCGCCGACATGAGCGGCATCTCCAGCGTCCGCTCCTCGATCGTGGCGTCCAGCCCGCCGGCCGTCTCCCGGAACCAGTCCGCGAGGCCCGACGTGTTGATCGTGATCCAGTACTTCTGGTCCGAGTGCTTGTACACGTTGCCCTCGTCGACCATGTTGCCGTCCGCGTTCACGACGGCGCCGTAGCGGACGCCCCCGTCCGTCACGGCCGACAGGTCGTTCGTGAACCGGCGCTGGATCAGCCGGGTGGCGTCGGGCCCCGTCACCTCGTACTTGATGGCGGAGAACAGGTCCCACAGGCCCGTCGCCGTGCGGATCGCCCGGAACTCGCCGACCGCGTCGCCGAAGTTCATGAACCAGGGCCAGCCGTCCTCGAGGTAGGGCTCGCCGCCGCCCGCCGCGACCTGCGCGTCGAACAGTGGAGAGCGGTGCTCGTCTGCCATGTCGTGCCTCCGTTCGTCTCCGGGCCGCGCTAGCTGCGCGGCCGCTCCTTCGTCGGGTCGTACAGGGCGAGCTGGTCGACGGTGGCGCCGATCGTACCGTCGCCGAGCGCGACCTCGAGCGCCGTCCCGTCGGCCGCCACGTCGGCGCGCAGGATCGCGAGGCCGATCGGACCGAGCTTCGGACTCTCGGCCGGGCTCGTGAGGACGCCCACCTCCTCGCCGTCCTTCGTGACGGCGGCGCCGTACTCGGGCAGCGGGCCGCCGGCCAGGCGCAGCGTCTTGCACCGGTTCGGCGGCTGCCTTCGCCACCTCGCGCAGCTGGTCCTTGCCCATGAACTCGCCGGGCGCGTCCAGCGCGACGAGCCGGTCCATGCCCAGGTCGTAGGGGGTGCGCTCGTGCTCCTGGTAGTCGTAGCCCGTCACGATCATGCCGGTCTCCACCCGAACGGCCTCGATGATGTCGACGCCGTACGGGGTCGCGCCGGCGCCGGCCACGGCGTCCCACACGGCCTGCGCGTGCTCGGGCGCGAGGAAGACCTCGAAGCCGAGCTCGCCGCTGAAGCCGGTGCGCGACAGGATCACGGGCGCGCCGCCGAGCTTCACCTGCTCGGGGATGAACCGGAAGTACCGCAGCCCGTCCACGTCCGCGTCGGTGATCGAGCGCACGAGGTCGCGCGACCGCGGCCCCTGGATCTGCAGGCTCGGCAGGTCCGCGCCCAGGTACTCGAACGAGACGTCGAGGCCCTTCACGGCGTCCTCGAAGTACGCCTGCCGGTTCATGTCGTTCGTCATCACCCACAGATGGTCGTCGGCGAAGCGGAACACCGTGCCGTCGTCGACGAGCAGCCCGTCCTCGTCGAGGAGGGCGCCGTAGCGGACCTGCCCGTCGGCCATCCCCAGCACGTCGTTCGAGTGCACGCGCTGCACGGCCTCCACGGCGTCGGGCCCGCGGAACTCCCACTTGTTCAACGGCGAGAGGTCCCACATGCCGACGCCCTCGCGCACGGCCGTGTACTCGCGCTCGGGGTCGCCGAAGCCGCCGGTCCACCACCAGCCGCCCTCGTCGACGAAGGTCGCGCCCATCGCCGCCTGGATGTCGTAGAACGCGCCCCTGATCGGGTCGCTCACGGTGCCTCCCTCGTCCCCGCGGCCGTCTGCTCGGCCTCTGGGCCGGCCCGGCCGTTATACCTTGACGTTGAACCGTTGTTCAAGTTGTGCGCGACGGACGCCCGGCCGCGAGGATCTGCCGCGCCGACGGCTCCGGGCCCGCCGGCAGCTTCCCGCTCAGCACCAGGAAGAGCTGCGCCGTCACGAGCGCGTCGTCGAGCGCCTGGTGCGGCTCGGCGACCGGCACGCCGTACCGCCGCGCCGTCGAGGTCAGCGAGAACCCCGGCCGGTCCCTCGCCTCGCGACCCGCGGCCTCCGCCTCGATCGCGAGGTTGCGCACGTCGACGCAGCGCGCCGCCCACCGGCGCGCGCGGCCGCCGAAGATGCCGCACAGGAAGTTGATCTCGACCTCGGCGAACCACACCAGCAGGAACCGGCCGTCGATCGCGCGGCCGAGGATCTCGCGCGCCGCCTCCAGCGGCGGCGACCCCGCCAGGTCCTGCGGACGCAGCTCGTGCACCCGCTGCGAGGCGGGCGAGGGCGGCACCGCCGGGTCGACGAGCTGGTGCACGGCCTCGCCGACCACCACGCGCCCGGAGCTCACCGGCACGACGCCGAACGACACGATCGTGTCGCGCGCGTAGTCCAGACCGGTGGTCTCGAAGTCGAGGGCCGCGTACGGGGCCTCGCGCCAGGGCCGGCGGCGGACGCCGCGGTCCGGGGGCCGCGGCCTCAGTCGCGCACGCACCGGATCGTCTCGGTCTCGGTCACGATCGCGTCGACCGGCAGGTCGAACGGCGCGGCCGGCACCGGCGCGTCGACGAGCTGCACGCCGAACGCCACCGCCACACGCAGGGCCGGCGTGAGCGGCAGGAACCGGTCGTAGAAGCCGCCGCCGTAGCCGACGCGGCCGCCGGCGCGGTCGAAGGCCACGCCGGGCGTCGCCACCACGTCGAGCTCGGACGGGTCGAGGACGCGTCCGGCCTCGGGCTCGTGCGCGCCGAAGTGGGTCTCCGTCACCGGCTCGCCCGGACGCCAGGTGCGGGGCTCCAGATGACCGTCGACGATCCGCGGCAGCGCGACCGTGACGCCGGCCTCGACGAGCCGGGCGATCAGCGGATCCATCGGCACCTCGGAGCCGAACGACCAGAACACCATGACGGCGCGCGCCGCCCGAAGCTCCGGCAGGTCGAGGAGCCGCGTCACGATCCGCTCCCCCATCTCGGCTCGCTCCACGGGATCCAGCGCATCCCGCCGCGCGAGGACCTCGGCGCGCACGGCGCGCTTCGCCCGCTTGAGCTCGCGCTGTTCACGGCAGCAGCGTCCGCGCGATCAGGTCGAGCCGGTCGGGCGGACCGCCCGGCAGGAAGATCGCGTAGCCGCATCCGGCGCCGGCGAGCCGGTCGGCGAAGGCGCGCAGGTCCTCGGCCGTGCCGGTCCAGGCGTCGCCGGCCGACAGCCCGCGGTCCGCGCGGGTGGCCAGCAGCCGCTCCAGGTCCGCCCGGTCCTCCCCCACGACCGCGATCCCGCCCCACGTCGCGAGGACGTCGCGTCCGCCGGCGCGCAGGCGCTCCGCCTTCGCGGCGAAGCCGTCCGCGTCGAGTCCCCATCCGTTCCACCCGTCGGCCACCCGCGCCGCGATGTCGACGGCGGCGTCGGCGACGCCACCGACCCACACGGGCGGACCGCCCGGCCGGATCGGCGGCGGCAACAGCGGTCCGGCCATCGCCGGCACGTGGTCGCCGCCCGGCCACGGACGCCCCGCGAACAGGTCCTTCAGCGCGCGAACGGTCTCCTCCAGCAGCAGGCGCCGCTCCGCGATCGGCGCGAACGGGAAGCCGAACGACTCGTGCTCGGGGATCGAGATCTTGTCGCCGGTGCCGAGCGCGATGACGGCGCTGCCCCCGCTCAGGTGATCGAGCGCGGCCGCCTGCTTCGCCAGCATGCCGGCCGGGCGCAGGGTCACGCGAGTCACCAGCGTGCCGACCGTGACGCCGGGGTGGAGCGCGGCGACGGCCGACAGGGTCGAGAAGGCCTCGAGCGAGGGGAACGCCGGCCCCATCGGCGGGAAGAGGTGATCGGCGGCGAACAGTCCGTCGTACCCGAGGTCGACCGCCCGCGCCGCGAACTCGAGCGCCCTCGCGGCGTCGTCGGAGAAGACCGGCAGCGCGAGGCCGACCTTCACCGCGTCGTCCCGACGAGCTCCTCGAGCGCGAGGAGGGCCGCACCGACGACGCCGGCGTCGTTGCCGAGCTCCGCCGGGCACGATCGGCACCGCCGGACGCGCGTCTCGGCCCTCCACGGCGGTCACGAACGCCCGACGTGCGGGCTCCAGCAGGAGGTCGCCCGCCGCGACCGCGCCGCCCCCCACGACGACGATCTCGGGATCGAGGACGTTCACGAGCCCGGCGATCCCCTCGCCGAGCCGCCGGCCCACCTTCGCGAGGATCGCCCGCGCCGTGTCGTCGCCGTCCTGCGCGGCGCGCGTCACGAGCGAGCCGGTCACGCGGTCCGGCACCCCCTCGGCCAGTCGCGCGATGCCCGAGTGCGGGTACCGCTCGGCGGCCTCGCGGCCCGCCCGTTCGATCGCCTGGCCGGACGCGACCTGTTCCCAGCAGCCCCGGTTGCCGCAGCCGCAGAGCGGGCCGCCCGGCTCCACGATGATGTGACCGATCTCGGCCGCGAAGCCGTGCGCGCCCCGGTAGATCCGACCGTCCGTCACGATGCCGCCGCCGATGCCGGTGCCGACCGTCACGAGCAGCAGGTGCCGGGAGCCGCGCCCCGCGCCGACGCGGTACTCGCCCCAGGTGGCGACCGTCGCGTCGTTGTCGGCGAGGGCCGGGAGGCCGAGCGCGCCGCCGATGTGCTCGGCGAGGCCCACGTTGCGCCACGCGAGGTTCGGTGCGTACGTGAGGATGCCGGTCGCCGACTCCACGAGCCCGGCCGCGCCGATGCCGACGGCCTCGACGTCGTCGGTGCAGACGGCGCGGGCGGCGTCGACGGCGGCCTCGAGGAGACGGCCCGGGTCGGTCGCCGGGCTCGGCACGCGCTCGACGGCGAAGATCGATCCGTCCTCGCCGACGCGCGCCGCCTCGATCTTCGTGCCGCCGACGTCCAGGCCGATCGCCTGCCGGACCGCGGTCATCCGATGTCGATGCGCTCCATCCGCGCGCGGCCCTCCGGCTCGCGTCGTCGCCGAGGTCCTCCGCCCTCGCGTCCATCACGGCCTTCGCCGCGAGGAAGAACTCGCGGCCGGCCAGCAGCAGGTGCGACACCACGTCGGGCTGCACGCGCTCGGCGGCGGTGAGCGCGAGCCCGATCGGGCAGAAGGCCACGTTGCAGACATGGGTCCCGCCGGCAGGCGCCGGTCCTCATCGGCCGCCGGCGCCGGCTCTCGCTCGGTCGTCGGCGCCGCCTTCGGCTCCGTCTCGCCCGGCGCCGCCGCCGCTCCTTGGCCGCCGCCTCGCTCCTTCGCCGTCGTCGTCTCCTTCGCCGCCTGGGTCATGGTCAGCTCCTCCGTGCGTCGCCGCGCACCTTCGGCTCTCGGCCGAAGAGCACCTCGAGGTGGTCGCCGACGAAGTTCGCCTCGCGCACCACCATCCGCTTCAGCGTCTGGGGCAGGATCAGGTTGCGCTTGTACGGGCCGACGCGGATGTACAGCTCCTCGCCGCGCCGGTGCACGTCCATCTCGTCGCGCGACACGAAGGGCAGCCGGATCGACAGCACGTATCCGGTCCCGCGCTTGCGCACGCGGATCGGCTCGTCCTGGTACAGCACCTCCGTCGCGTCGAGGTCGCCGTACACCTCGGTGCCCATCTCCTCCAGCAGCGAGACGCCGACCATCTCGCGGTCGAACAGCCGCGCGGTGAGGATCGGCACCGGCTCGAAGGACTCCCGTACCGTCGCCAGGTGCTCGGCCTGGATGTCCTTCCACTTGCCGAAGTACGGGTCCGTGATCTCGTCGGGCAGGACCCGGTTCACGATGACCGCGTCGACGCGGTATCCGAACAACCCCAGGTAGGTGTAGGTGCGTCGAGCCTCCGAGATCACCATCTTCTCGGGGTTCACGACCAGGCGCACGCTCGAGGTCCGCTCGTCCGTCAGGATCTGCTTGACGGCCTCGAGGTTGCGGTGCAGCCGCTCGACGGCGCCGAACACCGCGTCGCCGGCGATCGGCAGCGTCGTCATCTTCGACACGATCGGGCGGATCGTCTTCACGACGCGCCGCTCCACCGGGAAGATGCGCTCGATGTACCAGCTCATGATCTCGGGCAGCGACAGCAGCCGGAGGGTCTCGGCGGTGGGCGCGCAGTCGACGATCAGCATGTCGTACCGCCCGCTCTCCACGTGCGTGCGGACGTCGATCAGCGCGAAGATCTCGTCGAGTCCCGGGATCACCGTGAGCTCCTCGGCCTGGATCGTCTCGACGCCCGCCCAGTTCATCACCTGGGTCATGTAGTCCTGGATCTCGCGCCAGTTGTCCTCGAGGCGGTCCTGCGCGTCGATCTGCTGCGCCCACAGGTTCTCGGCGATCTCGGTCGGGTACGAGCCGATCTCCACCTCGAACGAGTCGGCGAGGGAGTGCGCCGGGTCGGTCGACATCACCAGCGTTCGCCGGCCGGCCGCCGCCGCCCGCACGGCCGTCGCCGCCGCCACGGTGGTCTTGCCGACCCCGCCCTTGCCCGTGAACAGCACGACCCGCATGGGGCCAGCTTAGGGGAACCGGGCCGCAGCGGGCCCCGGGCCGCTCAGCCCATCTCGACGCGGCGCTTCAGCTTCTCGAGCGCGTTCTCGATCACGCGCTTGGCCCCCTGTCGTGCGCAGCATGCCGGGCACCAGCACGCCGAGGTCGACGGCCAGGCGGTAGGTCACCTTCGTCGTCGCGTCGTCGACCTCGTGCAGGAGGTACTCGCCGCGGATGTCACGGATCGCGCCGCGCGCCTCCTTCGTCACCCACGAGAGCGCGCCGTCGCCCGGCGCGTACCGGTACGCGAGCGTGTACGCGGCCTTGCCCGAGGACCGGGACGTCGACCTCGAACGCGACCTCGGTCGCTCGTCCGCCCTCGCCGCGCTGCAGCACCTTCACGGTCTCGACGTCGGCCCATTCCGGGTACGACTCGTAGTCCTCGATCACCTCGATCACGTCGGCGGCCGGCGCCTCGATGATCACGAACCCCTCGGCATGCTCGCTCATGCGCCCGGCATCCTAGCTCTTGGCCGCCGCGAAGATGGTGAACGCGGCCATCAGCACCGACAGGACGACGAGCGTGACGACGCCCCACAGCAGGACGCGCGAGGACACGATCGGACCGCCGCCCTGCGCCATCTGGTACGCCTCGACCGCCGTCAGCACGTACAGCCCGACGGCGAGCGAGCCGTAGAGCACCAGCAGCCCGACGGCCGGGCCCGACGAGGGCCCGGAGAGCAGGATCAGCAGCGCGGTGCCGAACGTGTACAGGAACAGCACCGCCCGCGCGAGGCCGTCCGCGCCCCGGCCGACCGCGCGGTGCCCGAGGCCCGGGAAGATCAGCGACCGGGTGAGCGCGTAGCGCGGATCCACCGTCGGCGGCCGCTCGTCCTGGCGGAAGAGGGCCGCGAACGACGTGCCGCAGACGGAGCAGGCGTCGAGGTCGAGTCCGTTCTCCTGCCCGCACGTGGGGCAGGTCCACATGGCCGTGCCGGCCTTCGTCGCCGACGGATCCACCGTCACCCGCACGGGCGCCGGCACCAGAGGCGTGTCCGGCTGGGCGTCCACCTGTGGCCGCAGGGACGTGAAGCACTGGCCGCACCAGTCGGCGTCGGCCGACACGAGGGCATGGCAGTTCGGACAGCGGCGCTCTTCCACGACGCTCACGACCCGAGGGTACCCCCAGGTCAGGGCCCGGGGAACGACCGCCCGCTCAGTCGACGGCCTCGCGAAGCCAGCCCGCCAGGCGCGCGGCGATCCGCGGCCAGGCGTGGTCGCGCTCGACGCGCGCCCGCCCGGCCGCACCCATCGCGGCCGCGCGGGAGGGGTCGGCGAGGAGGTCGGCGACCGCGTCGGCCACCCGGTCGACGTCGGTGCCGTCGACGAGCACGCCCGTCTCGCCGTCGACGAGGGCCTCGCGGGCGCCGCCGGAATCGCCGACGACGACCGGACGGCCGCAGGCGGCCGCCTCGATGAACACGTTGCCCCAGCCCTCGACCTCGAGGCCGCCCAGGCGGCTGCGGCAGGGCATCGCGAACACGTCGCCGGCCGCGTAGTAGCGGGGCAGGTCCTCCTCGGAGACCTGGCCGGAGAACAGGACGGACCCGGCCGGCGCCTCGGCGGCCAGCCGCTCGAGCGTGGGCAGGTAGGGGCCGCCGCCGACGATCAGCAGGACGGCCTCGGGCACGCGGCGCCGGATCCTCGGCATCGCACGGATCAACACGTCCTGTCCCTTCCGGGCGACGAGCCGGCTCACGCAGACGACGAGCGGCCGGTCGCCGACGCCGTGGCGCTCGCGCAGGTCGGCCGTCGGCAGGTCCGGGCGGAAGACCTCGAGGTCGGCCCCCGGATACAGCACGGAGACCGGCACGTGCGCCGGCACCGCCGTCCGGACCCGGCGCGCGATGAAGTCGCTGCACATCACCGGCACGCGCGAGGCCAGCGACGTCGCCCGCCGCATCAGCGCGTGCGTGCCCGGGCGCGATCGACAGCCAGTACTCGAAGCCGTGCGCGGCGGCCAGGTACGGGGTGCCGGCGCGGGCCAGGCCCGGTCCCAACAGGGCCAGCGGGTACGAGGCGCCGAACAGCACGACCTCGGCCCCGGTCTCGTCGACGGCGCGGCGCACGCGGCGGGCGACCTCGGGCGTCGGCCACAGGAACGACTCGGGCTGACGCAGGATCCGGTAGGGCGCCGCCTCGTCGAACGCGGCGGCCCCGTCGAACGCCGGCGCCAGCACCGTCACGCGCTCGGGCGGCAGCTCCTTCGCCAGGGCCTCGAGCGTGCGCTGGATCCCGCCGACGCGCGGCGGGTAATCGTTCGTGACGAGCAGCACGGTCGGAACGTCCATCGTGGTCGATAATCCCAGAGTGACGCAGACGGCCGGACGGAGGAGCGCTCCCCCCGAGGAGCTCGCGGCGCTCGACGAGGAGCGCGCCTTCGCCGACCGCTCCTCGTACCGCAAGCTCCAGGTCGAGGGCGACGACGCCCGGTCGTGGCTGAACGACCTGCTGACGGCCGGCCTGTCCGGCCTCGGGGAGGGGCAGGCCGCCCGGTCGCTGCTGCTCTCGCCCACCGGGCACATCCGGGCCGACGTGCACGTCGTCGCCACCGCCGAGGGGTTCCTCCTGCTGCAGGACCCGGCGCAGCCCCGCGCGATCGGCGAGCTGCTGGCGCCCTACGTGCTGTCGTCGGCCGTCACGCTCACCGACCGCACGGCCGAGCTGAGCCTGTACGCCGTCCCCGGCGCCGCCGCCGCTCGACTGGGGTTCGGCAGCAGGCCCTCGGTGCTCGGTGAGGGCCAGGATCTCGTGACGTCGCCGGCCGGCGCCGCCCGGATCGAGTCGACGCTGATGGACGAGCAGCTCACGCAGGTCGGCGGGGAGGCCCTCGAGGTGTGGAGGATCCGCCGCGGTGTCGCCCGGTTCCCGATCGACCTCACCGAGGAGTCCGTGCCGGCCGAGGCCGGCCTCGACGCGCTGATCGACACCGGCAAGGGCTGCTTCCTCGGCCAGGAGTCGGTGGCGAAGATCCGCAACCTCGGGCACCCCGCCCGCGTCGTGCGAGCCCTGCGGTCGGAGGCGGAGGTCGCTCGCCGGCGCCGAGGTCCTGGCGGGGGGCGCCGTCGTCGGCCGCGATCACCAGCGCGGCCCCGGGCCCGGCGGGCGGGACGTCGAGCCTGGCCCGGGTGAGCTGGGCCGCCGCCGGCGCGCCCCTGACCACCGCCGACGGCGCCCCCCTCGCACCAGTCGGCCCTTCGGCCTAGTCCACCCGCCATGCTCCGCGCGTCGGGTGACTAGCTCAGCGGAACCATCCTTCGATAGGGGCCGAACTCCCCCCTTCCGCTCCGGTATCCGACTCTGTTATGAATCGGGTCCCACGGGGAAACGGTCGGGCCGTGGTCACAATCGAGGGGGGAACCGCCTGTGAGAACCGATAGGTTCGCCGACGTCGATCTGCGCACGCTCCCGGCCAACCCGTCGCCGCCCGACATGTGGCAGGACCGGGCGGCATGCTTCGGCATCGACCCCGACGTCTTCTTCCCCGTCAGCGAGGAGGAGGCCGGTCCGGCGCTCACCTACTGCGGCTCCTGCCGGATCCGCGAGGAGTGCCTGGCATGGGCGCTCAAGAACGGCGAGCGCTACGGCGTGTGGGGCGGCATGACCGAGCAGCAGCGCCGGCGCCTGGCCCGGCGGGTCGCGTAGCACCGACCGGCCGTGGCCCGACGCGAGGTCCGGCTCGCACCCTAGACTGGCCCCGTGACCGAACTCCCGTCGTGCGCGCTGCGGCCCCGCTCCGCATCAGCTTCGTGGGCGGCGGCACCGACTTCCCCCACTACTTCGAGCGGCACGGCGGTGCCGTGCTGTCGGCCACGATCGACCATGTGGTGCGCGTCACCATCACGCCGCGTGACGACCGGCAGGTGCGCGTGCGCTCGCTCGACCTCGGGCACCTGGTCGAGTACCACCTCGACGAGGGTCCGGAGTACGACGGCGTGATGGACCTCGCGAAGGCGGCGATCGAACGGATGGGCGTCGACGGCGGGCTCGACGTCGCGATCGGGTCGGAGGCGCCGGCCGGCAGCGGCCTCGGCGGATCCTCGGCGCTCGTCACGGCCGTCGTCGGCGCCCTCGCCGCGCTCGACGACCGCTCGATGACGGCCGACGAGCTCGCCCGCCTCGCGTACGCGATCGAGCGCGACGACCTGCACATCGCCGGCGGCTGGCAGGACCAGTACGCGGCGGCGTTCGGCGGCTGCAACCTGCTCGAGTTCTCCGCGAGCGGCGTCGACGTCACGCCGGTGCGCGCAGCCCCGCAGGTGATGGAGCGGCTGCTGGCGAACCTCGTGCTGTGCTACACGGGCGCCGTCCGGCGCAACGTCGGCCTGATCGACACGCAGATCTCGATGTACCGCCAGGGCCGTGAGGACACGATCCTCGGCATGAAGCAGCTGCACGAGATGGCGTACGCGATGCGCGACGCCCTCGAGGCCGGCGAGCCGGACCGCCTCGGCGCGATGCTGCACGAGGCCTTCGAGGCGAAGAAGCGCATGAACCCCCACATCGCCGAGCACACGCCGATCGACGCGATGCTGGGCGCCGCGCGCGAGGCCGGCGCCACCGGCGGCAAGATCTGCGGGGCCGGCGGCGGCGGGTACCTGATGGTGTACGCGGTCCCCGAGGCGCAGCCGGCGGTCCGCGCCGCGCTCGAGGGACTCGGCGGCCAGATCGCCGCCTTCGGGTTCCGCGCCGAGGGCGTGCGCGCCGAGCGCGACGGCCTCGCGTGGGCGCCGGCGTGACGGACGGCCCGCATGGTGCTGGTCGATCGCGACGGCACGATCGACCGCTGCGAGGCCGGCGACTACATCCTGTCGCCGGATCGCGTCGAGCTCCTGCCCGGCGCCGCCGACGGTCTGCGGCTCCTGCGCGAGGCCGGCCTGCGCCTGGCCGTCGTCACGAACCAGGCGGCGATCGGCCGCGGCTGGATCGATCCGCCCACGCTCGACGCGATCCACGCCCGTATGACCGAGCTGCTCGCCGCCGAGGGCGTGGAGGGGATCGAGGGGATCTACGTCTGCCCGCACCGTCCCGAGGATGCGTGCGGCTGTCGCAAGCCGGCGCCGGGCCTGGCCGTGCGCGCCGCCGGCGAGCTCGGCTTCGACCTGTCGCGCTCGTTCGTCGTGGGCGACCGGGCGGCCGACGTCGAGCTCGGCCACCGCGTCGGTGCCACCACGATCCTGGTGCGGACCGGGCAGCACGCCGGCGATCGGTTCGAGGAGCCGGCCGACCACGTGGCGGCCGACCTCGTCGAGGCGGCCGCTATCATCGCGGGGCTCGTCGGAGAGGAGAGCGCCTGACCATGGATCTCGACGCGGCGCGCGAGCGCGCGAGCGACTACCTGGCCACGACGGCCGAGACGGTCTCGATGGTGCGGGAGCGCTGCCTCGACGACATCGTGTCGGCGGCCGCGATCGCCGTCACGTCGCTGCGGGCGGGCGGCACGCTGCTGATCTGCGGCAACGGCGGCAGCGCCGCCGACGCCCAGCACCTCGCCACCGAGTTCGTCAGCACCCTGACGCTCGACCATCCGCGCCCGTCGATCCGGGCGCTCGCCCTCACGACCGACACCTCGCTGCTCACGGCCATCGCGAACGACTTCGGCGTCGAGCGGATCTTCGCCCGCCAGGTCGAGTCGCTCGGACGCGAGGGCGACGTGCTGATCGCGATCTCCACGAGCGGGAACTCGGCGAACGTCCTGCGCGCGGCCGAGGAGGCGCGGGCGCGGGGGCTCCGCGTCGTGGGGCTCACGGGCGAGTCCGGCGGACGGCTGGCCGCGCTCACCGACGTCTGCGTGCGCGTGCCCAGCACCGTCACCGCGCACATCCAGGAGTGTCACCTGGCCGTCGAGCAGCTCATCGCGCTCATCGTCGAGCGCGACCTGTACCCGGACCCCGCCTGACGCCCGGGCCGCCGTGTCGGTGGCGGCCCTCACGATCGGGGCATGACCTTCCCCGCCGGGACCGCTCGCCCGGTCACCCTTGACTTCCGAACATACGTTCGATAGCGTCACGTCCCCGTTCGGCCCCCCGGACGAAAGGACCCGGTGCTCGCGGAGCCGCTGCAGACCACCCTCGACCTCGGGGTGCCGCTGTCGGAGGTCACGTTCTGCGTGCTGGACCTCGAGACGACGGGAGGATCGGTCGTCGATTCCCGGATCACGGAGATCGGCGCCGTGAAGGTCCGCGGCGGCGAGCGGCTCGGCACGTTCCAGACGCTCGTGGATCCCCGCGAGCCGATCCCTCCGTACGTCTCGCAGCTCACCGGCATCGACGACCTGCTCGTCGCCGGCGAGCCCCCGATCGAGCAGGTGCTGCCGGCGCTGGCGGAGTTCGTGCGCGGCACCGTGTTCGTCGCCCACAACGCCGGCTTCGACTTCGGGTTCGTGAACGCGGCGCTCGAGCGCAACGACTATCCGCCGCTGCCCGGCCCGCCCGTGTGCACGGCGAAGCTCGCGAAGCGCGTGGTGTGGCCCGAGGTCCCCAACGTGCGGCTGCAGACGCTCGCGCGCTACTTCCGCACGCGCGTGCAGCCGGTGCACCGCGCGCTCGCCGACGCCGAGGCGACCGTCGAGGTCCTGCACGGCCTGCTGGACCTGAGCGGACGGCTCGGCATCTCGACCCTCGGCGACCTGCACGAGGCCTGCCGCGCCCGCGGCCGCCCGCACTACGGCAAGATCCGGCTCGCCGACCACCTCCCGCACGCGCCGGGCGTGTACCTGTTCCGCGGGCGCGACGGCCGGGTGCTGTACGTGGGCAAGTCGAAGGACCTGCGCGCGCGCGTGAAGTCCTACTTCTACGGCGACGCGCGCAAGAAGGTGGCGGATCTGCTCGCCCAGGTGACGGCGGTCGAGGGCGTCCGCTGCGCGACCGAGCTCGAGGCCCTCGCCCTCGAGGCCCGCCTGATCGGCGAGCACGAGCCCCGCTACAACCGACGCGGGAAGACCTGGCGCCGCTACGCCTACCTGAAGGTGGATCCGCGCGAGGCCTTCCCGCGACTCAAGGTCGTGCACGGCGCGCGCGCCGACGGGGCCACCTACCTCGGGCCGTTCGCGAGCTCCGCCGGCGCCCGGCTCGCGAAGGAGGCCCTCGAGGAGGTCGAGCCGATCCGCCGCTGCACGACGGCCATGGGCGCGCGCACCCGCTTCGCGCCGTGCGCGCTCGCCGACATGGGCCGGTGCGCGGCACCGTGCGACGGCCGTGTGGACCCCGAGCGCTACGCAGAGCTCGTCCGGCACCTCCTCTCCTCCCTGCAGAGGCCGGACGGGCTCCTCGGAGCGCTCGAGGCCCGCATGACCGCGCTCGCCGAGCGCGAGCGGTTCGAGGAGGCCGGGCTCGTGCGCGACCGGCTGCGCTCGCTCGCCGAGGTCCTGCAGCGCGGCCGGCAGGAGGCCTGGCTGGTCGCGGCCGGCAGCATGGTGCTCGTCACGGACCAGGGCGCGCGCGTGCGGCTCGCCGGCGCCTCCGTCGACCGCGGCGACGGCGCCGCGCCGATCCCTCTCCCCTGTCCTCGCGAACGGGCCGACGAGCTCGCCGCCGTCCGGTCGTGGATCGCCTCCCATCAGAGCGTGCGACTCGAACGGGTCGACGTCCCTCCGGCCGAGCCCGTCGACGGCGGGCGTGCGCTGGCCGGGGTGCTGGCGGCCGTCCGCGCCTCGGCCGCGTCGCCGTCGAGTCGGCGCTCGCACGACCGCGGCTAGACTGGTTGCCGTGGAACGCGCGGTGATCCTCGAGGGCGCCCGGACGCCGATCGGCAGGTTCCTGGGCTCGTTCGCCGACACCTCGGCGGTGCAGCTCGGCACGGCCGCCGCGGTCGAGGCCCTCCGCCGCGCCGGTGTCGCCCCCGGCGAGGTCGACCAGACGATCCTCGGCCACGCGCGCCAGGCCGGCAACGGCCCCAACACCGGTCGCCAGGTCTCGATCCACGCCGGCGTGCCGCAGGAGGTCAGCGCCTACAACGTCAACATCGCCTGTGGCTCCGGCATGAAGGCGACGCAGCTGGGCGCGCAGCAGATCCAGCTCGGCGACGCCGAGGTCGTCCTGGTGGGCGGCATGGAGAACATGACGCGCGTGCCGTTCCTGCTGGACCGCATGCGGGTCGGCCACCGGATGGGCGACGCCACCGTCATCGACGCGATGTACCGCGACGGTCTGCTCGACCCGCTCTGCGGCCTCATCATGGGCGAGACGGCCGAGAACCTCGTCGACATCTACGACATCTCGCGCGAGGAGCAGGACGAGTTCGCGCTGGAGTCCCAGCAGAAGGCGGCCGCCGGCGCCGAGCGGCGGGCGGCCGAGATGTTCCCCCTCGAGGTCACTCTCGGCCGGGGCACCGTCACGGTGAGCGAGGACGAGCACCCCCGCCCGGACAGCAGCATGGAGTCGCTCGGGCGCCTGGCTCCCGTCTTCCGCGAGGGCGGCAGCGTGACGGCCGGCAACTCGAGCGGCATCACCGACGGCGCCGCCGCCATGGTGCTGATGAGCGAGTCGCGCGCCCGAGCCGAGGGCCGCGAGCCCCTCGCCCGCATCGTCGGCATGAGCTGGGCCGGCGTGGATCCCGCCGTCATGGGCCTCGGGCCGGTCCCGGCCACGAAGAAGGTGCTGGAGCGGACCGGCCTGTCGCTCGCCGACATCGACGTCATCGAGATGAACGAGGCCTTCGCCGCGCAGGTGATCGCCTGCGAGCGCGAGCTGAAGTTCGACCGGGACCGGCTCAACACGAAGGGCGGCGGCATCTCGCTCGGCCATCCGATCGGCATGAGCGGCGCCCGCGTGATCCTCACGCTGGCCTACGAGCTGCGCGACCGGGGGCTGTCGCTCGGCCTCGCCACGCTCTGCATCTCCGGCGGCCAGGGCCTGGCCGTCGTCATCGAACGCGTCGAGGAGGGTGGTCCGTGAGCGTCCATGCCGTCGTCCTGATCCAGTGCGAGATCGACGCGATCCCCGAGGCCGCGCAGGCCATCGCCGACATCCCCGGCGTGTCCGAGGTCTACTCGGTCGCCGGCGAGTTCGACCTGGTCGCGATCGTCCGGGTCGTGGCCCACGACGACCTCGCGGCCGTGATCCCGGGCGGCATCGGCAAGGTCGACGGCGTGGAGCGCACCGAGTCCCTCATCGCCTTCCAGGTGTACTCGCAGCACGACCTCGAGCGCCTCTTCTCGATCGGCTTCGAGGAAGGGCTAGGGCTCAGCCGGCCGCGGACGGCCAGTCGACGGCGACCGGCAGCGACGTCCGCCCCCACTCCGTCAGGTCGGTGCGGTCACGCGCGGTGTACTTGTCCAGCAGCAGCCGGCGCGCGAGGGCGTCCTCGTCGGTGCCGGCGGCCACCACCCGGGCGCGCGTCGCGCGCTTCACGGCGCCGATCCGGAGCGACACGGCCGGCGAGACCATGAGGTTGCGGACCCAGTCCGACCGGTCGCCGCCCCCGGAGAGCAGGTAGACGGTCTCGCCCTCGACCGCGAACCAGATCTCGATCTCGTGCGGGGCGCCGGTGATGCGTCCGGAGGTGGTCAGGTAGGCGAAGTCCAGCTGTGCCGGATCACTCATCGCACCGCCCAGATCACCAGCCCGGCCACCACGACGACCGCGGCGATGAGCATGATCCAGTCACCACGCTTGATCTTGCCCGGCTGCTGGTAGTTGAAGCCCACGCTCGCCCCTCAGACCCGGTAGTACTCGCGGAACTTCTGCGGCGAGAGCCAGTAGATGTGCTGGCGGACCGTGGACGCGAAGGTGCGGGCCTCGGCGCCGTCGCGACACGCGCGGTCGCCCACGACCTCCCCCGCGGGGTCGCGGATCAGCACGCGCCACCCGGTGGGCCCGTCCTCGATACGGACGTCGTAGCCGTTCTCCCCCGCCATCGACCTAGCCGCGGCGCACCACGTTGCGCTCGAGGCGGTCCAGCGACGCCCGGATGTTGCCGAAGATCGACTCCCGGTCCAGCGTGAACGCCGGCATGAGGTCGGCGATCGCGTCCATGGCGAGCTCGAGCGCGCTGCCGGCGGCCTGGGCGTCGCGCAGGGCGTCGACGAGCGTCACGGCGTAGTCGGCGTTGAACGGCTCGCCGTCCCAGGGGCACTCCCCGCCCGAGGCGATCACCTGGTCGGCGAGGAACTCCCGCCCGTCGCGTCGACACGTTCCCTTGATCTTCACGCGCTCTCCTTCTGTGTGACGAGCTCCAGCACCCGCTCCGCCAGGGCGAAGGGATCGACCGGCTTCACGAACCACGCGTCGGCGCCCGACCACCGGGCCAGCCACGCGTCGTGCTTGCGTTCGAGCAGGATCACGATGATCCCGTCGTAGGGCTCGGCCGTCCCCTCGCGCAGCTCCTTCGCCAGCGCGAAGGCACCGGCCCGCGACGCGATCTCGTCGGCGACGATGACGTCGGGCCGGTCACGCAGCGCCGCGCGGATCCCCAGCTCGCCGTTCGCGGCGGCGCGGAAGCGGAGTCGGGAACCGAGCGTCCGCTCGATGCTGCGCACGGCGAGCGCCATCGACTCGCGCGACCGGGGGTCGGGGGAGACGAGCAGGACGTCCACGCGGGCATCCTACCGTGTGACCGGGGGTGCTTGGCCGAGCGGGGCCGTGTCGGCTAGCCTCAGCGACGTCGGTCGGGCGGAGCCACCGACCGGCGCGTTCGGCGTGCCCGGTGGCTCCGTCGGAGAGGGAGGGCTCGCTCGTGGAGAACACCGGGAAGGCAATGGTGGCCGAGTTCGTGGCCACGTTCGCCCTGATCTTCATCGGGGCGGGCAGCGTGATCGCCAACGTGAACGGCTCGTTGGACCTCACGGGCGTCGCGCTCGCTCACGGGTTGGTGCTCGCCATCATGGTCTCGATCACCGGACACCTGTCCGGCGGCCTCGTGAACCCGGCCGTCGCGATCGGGCTGTGGGTGACCGGCAAGCTGAGCACCGTGCGCACCGGCGCGTACATCGTGGCCGAGATGCTCGGCGCGGTGGCCGGCGCGTTCCTGCTCAAGTTCCTGATCCCGGCCTCGTCGTTCGAGCCGGGCGGCGGCGGCGCGGCCCTCGCGCCGGGCCTCCCGACCGGCAAGGGGATCCTGATCGAGGCCGTCGCCACGTTCTTCCTGGTCTTCGCCGTCTTCGGCACGGCCGTCGACGACCGGGGACCGTGGAACAAGACGGCCGGACTCACGATCGGCCTCGTCATCGCGTTCGACATCATGGCGTTCGGGCCGTGGACGGGCGCCGCCATGAACCCGGCGCGATGGTTCGGACCGGCGCTCGCGACCGGCGAGTGGGCGAACTGGTGGGTGTGGATCGTGGGACCGATCGCCGGCGCGATCGTCGCCGCCGTGCTGTACTGGACGGTGTTCCTGCGCGACAAGGAGCCGGCGACACCGTAGCCCGGCGCGCATCCGATGGCCGACATCTACCTCGACAGCGCGTCCGCGATGCCGCTCTCGCCGGCCGCCCGCGACGCGATGCTGGCGTCGCTGGACGTGTTCGGCGACCCGCTGCACATCCACGGGCCCGGCCGCGAGGCGCGCGGGATCCTCGACTCCTCGCGCAGCACGGTCGCCGAGGCCATCGGCGCGCAGCCCGACGAGCTCGTCTTCACCTCCGGCGGCACCGAGTCCGTCGCGCTCGGCATCTGGGGCGCCGTGCGCGCCGTCCGCGAGCTCGGCAACCGCATCGTGGTGAGCAGCGTGGAGCATCCGTCGGTCGGCGGCGTCTGCTACGTGCTGGAGAGCGACGGGTTCGAGGTGGTCATCGTGCCCGTCGACGAGTTCGGACGCGTCGACCTCGACGCGTTCGCCGCCGAGGTCCGCCGGCCCGGCACCCTGCTGGCGAGCATCCAGCACGCGAACCACGAGCTCGGCACGATGCAGCAGATCGGCGAGGCGTCCCGGCTGGCGAGGGAGGCGAAGGTGCTGTTCCACACCGACGCCTGCCAGACGCTCGGCCGGCTCCCCGTCGACGTGGCGGCCCTCGGGGTCGACCTGCTCTCGTTCTCGGCGCACAAGTTCGGGGGTCCGGCGGGCGTCGGAGGGCTGTACGTGCGGCGCGGCGTCGGCATCACCGCGTACCCGTGCGGCGACGACCGCGAGCGCAAGCGGCGCAGCGGGATGGAGAACACCCCCGGCATCGCCGGCATGGCGGCGGCGCTCACGGCCTCGCTCGGCGACATGCCGGACCAGGCGGCGCGACAGTGGGCGCTGACGGCGAGGCTGCGCGAGCAGATCGAACGCACGGTGCCCGGCTCCCGCGTGCACGGGCACCCCACCCATCGCACGCCGCACCTCCTGTGCTTCTCCGTGGAGGGGCTGGACGCACCGACGCTGATGATGGCCCTCGACGACCGGGGGTTCCGGATCGGAGCGGGCTCCATGTGCTCGGGCCTGCCGAGCGACCCGTCCCCCGTGCTCGACAAGATCGGCGTGCCGAACACGCCGGGGTTCCGGGTGGGCGTCGGCCCGCAGACGACGGACGAGGACGTGACCGCGTTCCTCGACGTCCTGCCGGATCTGGTCGTCGACCTCGAGCAGGTGGAGGTGGTCTCGACCGAGGCCCTCGCCCGCTTCCGGCCGCCGGTGGACTGACCGTCCCGTTCGGCTAGGACACGGTCCAGGTGTCGCCGCCGTGCAGCAGCGTGCGCAGGTCGCCCCTGCCCAGACGCTCGGTCGCCCGCTGGGTCTGCGCGGCGAGCGCGTCGCCGTACACCGGTCGCTCGAAGTTGCGGAACACCCCGATGCACGACGGCTCGGTGGGGCCGTGCGACAGGTGCGCGAGCGCGAACGGCAGCGAGGGCCGCCCGTCCACGTCGTGCACGACGATCTGGTCCTGGGGCGTCTCGGCGGTGTTCGTGATGACGAGCCGGCCGTTGTCCCCCACCGAGACGCAGCGGTTGCCCTCGTCGAAGATGATCGGCTCGCCGTCGACCAGCCGGATCTGGTTGTGGGCGCCGCTCGGCTTGTCGCGCAGCAGGTCGAACGCGCCGTCGTTGAACACGTTGCAGTTCTGATAGATCTCCACGAACGCCGTCCCCTGGTGGTTCGCCGCCTGGCGCAGGACCTCGGTGAGGTGCTGGCGGTCGTTGTCGATCGTCCGCGCCACGAAGGTGCCCTTCGGCGCCGAGCGCCACGGCGATGGGGTTGAAGGGGTGGTCGATCGAGCCGAACGGCGTGGACTTCGTGACCTTGCCCTCCTCGCTCGTCGGCGAGTACTGACCCTTCGTGAGGCCGTAGATCTGGTTGTTGAACAGCAGGATCTTCAGGTTCACGTTGCGGCGCAGCGCGTGGATCAGGTGGTTCCCACCGATCGACAGACCGTCGCCGTCGCCGGTGACCACCCACACGGACAGGTCGGGCCGGGCCGTCGCGATGCCCGTCGCGAGCGCCGGCGCGCGGCCGTGCACGCCGTGCATCCCGTACGTGTCCATGTAGTACGTGAACCGGCCGCTGCACCCGATGCCGGACACGAACACGGTCTTGTGCGGCTCGATGCCGAGCTCCGGCATGAAGGCCTGGACGGCCGACAGGATCGCGTAGTCGCCGCAGCCCGGGCACCAGCGCACCTCCTGGTCGGAGGTGAAGTCCTTCTTGTTCATCGTGCCGACGCCGCCGGGCGTGATCTCACTCATCGAGCACCCGCAGGATCTCCTGCTCCAGCTCCTCGGCCACGATGGGCAGGCCCTGGACCTTGTTGAAGCCCCGCGCGTCCACGAGGAACCGGGCGCGGATCAGCATCGAGAGCTGACCGAGGTTCATCTCGGGGATCAGCACCTTCGGGTAGCGGCGCACGACCTCGCCGGTGTTCGCGGGGAACGGGTTGAGGTGGCGGAGGTGCGCGGCGGCCACCGACCGTCCGGCCCCGCGCACGCGCGCGGCGGCCGCGCGGATCGTGCCGAGCGAGGAGCCCCAGCCCAGCACCAGCAGCTCGGCGTCGCCGTCGGGGTCGTCGACCTCGAGCGGCGGGATGTCTGCGGCGATGCCGTCCACCTTGTCCCGCCGGAGGTACGTCATGGCCTCGTGGTTCGCCGGGTCGTAGCTGATGTTGCCGGTGTCGACCTCGCGCTCGAGGCCGCCGATCCGGTGCACGAGCCCGGGCGTGCCCGGCACGGCCCACGGCCGCGCGAGGCGTTCGTCGCGCGCGTACGGCAGGAACCCGTGCCCGTTCGGTGCGGCGAAGTTCGGATCGATCGTCGGCAGGTCCTCGATCTCCGGCAGCTTCCACGGCTCGCTCGAGTTCGACAGGAACGTGTCCGACAGCAGGATCACGGGCGTCCGGTAGCGCACGGCGATCCGGGCCGCCTCCATGGCGGCCGAGAAGCAGTCCGACGGCGAGGACGCCGCCACGATCGGCAGCGGCGACTCCCCGTGCCGCCCGAACATGGCCAGCAGCAGGTCGGTCTGCTCCGTCTTCGTCGGCATGCCGGTGGACGGGCCGGCGCGCTGCACGTCGACGATCACCATCGGCAGCTCCATGATCACGGCCAGGCCGAGGGTCTCGGCCTTCAGGTCCATGCCGGGGCCGCTGGTGCCCGTCACGGCGAGCTGGCCGGCGAAGGCCGCGCCCAGCGCCATGTTGGCCGCGGCGATCTCGTCCTCGGCCTGGAGCGTCACGACGCCGAAGTTCTTGTGCCGGCTGAGCTCGTGCAGGAGCTCGGAGGCCGGCGTGATCGGATAGCTCGCGTAGAACAGGGGCAGCCCGCTCCGGTCCGAGGCGGCGATCAGTCCCCACGCGAGGGCCGTCGCGCCGGCGATGTTGCGGTACGTGCCGGGCTCGGCCGGCGCGGCCTCGACCTTGTAGCTCTGTGCGAACAGCTCGGTGGTCTCACCGAAGTTGTATCCGGCCTTGAAGGCGGCGACGTTCGCGTCGAAGATCTCCTGCTTGCCGCCGAACTTGCGCTCGAGCCATCCGAGCGTGGTGTCGACGGGCCGATCGAACATCCAGCTCACGAGGCCCAGCGCGAACATGTTCTTCGCGCGCTCGGCCTCCTTCTTGCCGATGCCGATGCCCTCGGTCGCGCGCACGGTCATCGACGTCATGGGGACCAGGAAGGTCTGGTAGCTCTCGAGCGTGCCGTCCGAGCGAGGGTCGGTCGTGTAGCCCGCCTTCTCGATGTTCCGCTGCGTGAAGGCGTCCTCGTTCATGATGACGGTGCCGCCACGGGCAACGGTGTGGAGGTCGGCCCTGAGGGCGGCCGGGTTCATCGCCACCAGCACGTCCGCGTGGTCGCCGGGCGTGGTGATGTCGGTGGACGCGAACTGGATCTGGAACGCCGAGACCCCGTGCACGGTGCCGGCCGGCGCCCGGATCTCGGCGGGGAAGTCCGGCAGGGTCGCGAGGTCGTTGCCGAGCACGGCCGTCGCGGAGGTGAACCGGTCGCCCGTCAGCTGCATCCCGTCGCCCGAGTCTCCGGCGAACCGGATGACGACGCGCTCTTTGACTTCGACGGTCTTGGTCATCCCACTGTTCCGGCCGGCTTTCGGCCCGGCCTCGAGGCTCCTCGACATATCCGGGGGGTCATCGGTCCTTCCTCGTCCAGCGTACCGCGGTCCCCGGGCAACATCGGCCCGTTCCGCTAGATTCTGAACATGCAGACACGACGAGCTGGGATCGCAGGGCCCCGAGATCAGCGTGATCGGGTACGGGGCGTGGGAGGCGGGCGGCGCCGACTGGGGCCCCAACGAGTCCGAGGACGCGGTCATCGCGGCGATGCACGCCGCCCTCGACGCCGGCATCGGATGGATCGACACGGCCGAGGTCTACGGCAAGCGGCGTCTCCGAGACCCTCGTCGGGCGAGCCGTCGCCGGGCGGCGCGACGACCTCCTCATCTTCACGAAGGTGGCGCCGTCGCCGGAGGGCTCCGGGTTCCGGCCCGAGCAGGTCCGGGCGGCCTGCGACGCCAGCCTGGGGCGCCTGGGCACCGATCACATCGATCTGTACCAGCTCCACTGGCCGGACGAGACGGGCGTGCCCCTCGAGGACACCTGGGGCGCCATGGCCGGAGCTGGCCGAGGCCGGCAAGGTGCGGTACGTCGGTGTCTCGAACTTCGACCGCGAGCAGATCGAGCGCTGCGAGGCCATCCGGCACGTGGACTCGCTGCAGCCCGAGTTCTCCATGCTGGCGCTCGACGAGCGCGACCTGATCGCGTGGTGCGGCCAGGCCGGCGTGGGCGTCATCTCCTACTCACCCCTGGGCGCGGGGCTGCTGACGGGCGCCATCGCGCCCGGCACGGTGTTCGGCGACTGGCGGGGCGAGCAGACCGAGGGCTACCTCGCCGACCTCGATCGGTCGCTCGCGACCGTCGAGCAGCTGCGGCCCGTCGCCGACCGTCTGGGCATCACGCTGTCCCAGCTCGCGCTGGCGTGGAACATCGCGCAGCCTGGTGTGACGGGGGCCATCGCCGGCAGCCGCAACCCGGAGCACGTGCGCGCCAACGCGGGCGCGGGCGACATCGTGCTGGACGAGACCGACCTGGCCGAGATCGAGCAGATCCTGAAGGGCCAGAGCGAGGGCTAGATCGCGTGCAGGTGCCCGCGCGCATCCGGCGCGGGCTGGTCGGTCCGAGCATCGTCCTCGGGTTCCGCCTCCAGGTTCAGCATCCGGAGCGCCGGCGCGGTCGAGCTCCCGCAGCGCCATCCACCGCGTGATCTCCTGCGCCGGGATCGGGCGGCTCAGGTAGTACCCCTGCGCGATGTCGCACCGCATCGCGGCCAGCTGATCCCACGCCGCCCGGGTCTCGACGCCCTCGGCGACGACGCGCAGCCCGAGGTTGCGGCCGAGCTCCGTCGTCGCGCGCACGATCATGGCGTCGTTCGGGTTCTCGTGCATGTTCATCACGAACGACCGGTCGATCTTGATCTCGCCGATCGGCAGCCGCTTCAGGTAGCTGAGCGACGAGTACCCGGTACCGAAGTCGTCGATCGACAGCATCACGCCGACCTCCGACAGCCCCGCCAGCACGCCGAGCGACCGGCCGCTGTCGCTCATGACGAAGCTCTCCGTCAGCTCCAGCGTGAGGAACCGAGGCGGGACCTCCCACCGCTCGAGGAGCTCCGCGACGAGGTCGGGCAGCTGGGGGTCCAGCAGGCTCCTCGGCGACAGGTTCACGGCCACCTCGAGTTGCATGCCGGCACGCGACCACACGTGCCACTGGCGGAGGGCCTCGTTCAGGACGTACTGCGTCAGCGGGCGCAACAGAACCGTCCGTTCCACCAGCGGGATGAACTCGTCGGGCGGCACCAGACCTCGCTCCGGGTGGTTCCACCGGATCAGCGCCTCCACGCCGGCCACCTTCCCGTCGGAGAGCCGGGCCTTGGGCTGGTAATGCAGCATGAACTCGTCGTTGTCGATGGCGGGCCGCACCTGTCCGATCAGCGTCAGGCGGCTCGGGCTGTGCTTGTCGAGCGCCGGTGAGTAGACCTCGTAGCCGCCGCCGGAATCCTTCGCCGCGTACATCGCAACGTCGGCGCGCCGCAGCAGCGTCTCGACGTCCTGGCTGTGCATCGGGAACGAGGCGATGCCGATGCTCGCCGACACGTCGAGCGCGACGCCCTCGACGACGACCGGCTGCTCCATCTCCTCCATCAGCCGCTCGGCGACACGGATAGCGACATGGTCGTCCGAGAGCTCGGGCAGGACCACGCCGAACTCGTCTCCGCCCAGCCGTGCCATCAGGTCGCCGGGCCGCAGGACGCCCGAAAGCCTGGGGCCGATCTCCTGCAGCAGCAGGTCGCCGTAGTGATGTCCGAGCGTGTCGTTGATCTCCTTGAAGTGGTCGAGGTCCATGATCATCACGGCCAGGCTCGTCCCCTCGACCTCCGCCTGGTCGATCTCGCGGCGCAGGCGTTCCTGGAACATCGTGCGGTTCGGCAGGCCGGTCAGCATGTCGTGCATCGCCTGGTACTCCTTGTCGCGCTCCCGCTCGGCGAGCTCGTCGGTGGCCACCTGCAGCGAGTGCGTCCGGTGGAACATCTGCCACGCGAACGCGAGCGGCGCGATGAAGACGCCGACCGCGAGGATCCCGTTGCTGACGAACGACGTGGCGACCAGGACGCTGAACAACGCGAGGCCCAGGTAGCTGACGAGGAACTCGCCGAAGACCCCGACGTGCATCTCCTTGATGATCGTGAGGGTCGGCCGCCTCGACTCGAGGTGGAAGTACCAGGCGACGAGCATGGCGTTCACCGTGTATCCGAGGATCGTGGCCAGCAGCACACCGGCTCCCAGCAGGGCCCACGACGCGTGGAGATCGCCGGCGACACGGTGGAAGACGTAGCCCTCGATGAGCACCGAGATCGCGATCTGGCCCCGGATGAACAGGGACTTCGCGAGCGGCAGCTCCCTGCTCAGCTCCCGCTTGTCGCTCGTCCCGAGCAACGCGATGGCCGCCGCGACCGGCGGAGGATAGATCAGCGCGACGGCGAGCTGGAGCGGGAACGACAGGCTGAAGTTCAGCTCCACCGACGTCGGCACGGGCATCAGGTCGACGACGGCGATGGCGACGATCCACACGAGCAGCATCGGATCGGCGAACTGCTAGGGGTCCTGCACGAGCTCGTAGACGAGCCAGCACACGAGCGGCACCGAGACGGCCAGCTCGTAGATCTTCGTCGCGGTGCGTCGTGCGCGCGGGTCGGCCGCGCGGACCTCCTCAGCTGTCGACATGACCGGACTCTCCGGCGATGGCCGCCGCCGGCACGAGCGACCGGCGGGGCCGCCTGCCCATGGCGGCGACGATCAACATCATGACGCCGCCGTACGTGAGGACGTCGCCGACGCTGATCGCCTGCTGCAGCGGCTCGATCGCGATGACGTCACCGAGGAACCGAACGTGGTCGTCCTCGGTCGCCAGGTGGTGCTTGGCGCCGCCGTCGTTCACGAGCTCGTCCATCGTCGAGGCCTGACCCGACGCCACGATGGCGGCTCTCGACACGGGCATGCCCTGGTTCACGACGATGACGGCGAAGTTCAGCGCGATCCCGGCGAGGATCAGCGCGAACCCCGTCGTGCGGATGTTGAGGATCGCGAACGTCGCGAGGATCGACGAACGAGACGTAGAGGTACACGAGCGGCCACGAGCCGCCCGGCCACAGGAGGATCTGCAGCCCGAGGCCGACGATCGCGAGGCCGGGCCAGCGCAGATGCATGTCCCCGAGCGCGGCCAGGCGGCCGCCGCGGGCGTAGCCGATCGCGACCGCGATCAGGAACGACGGAAGGATGAGCTTCATGCTGGTTCCTGTATCGGCCGTCCGGCCCCTGTCTGTAGGCACGAGCCCGGACATGCCGACGCCCCCGGACTCGGCTCCACGGGCATACGGGGCCGGTACGAGGGCGAGGGAGGATGGATCAGTTCGGGCGCCAGCTGGCGCCGACGGCGAGCGCGAGCGCCGCGAGGGACGCGAGGGCCAGAGCGATGCGCTTGAGCTTGTTCATGTGAGGGGGTTCCTTTCGGTTCGAGGGGATGTGACGGGTGGTCTACAGTCCGCCGCCGGGACGCCACTTGGCGCCGGCGGCGAGCACGAACGTGGCGAGCGTCGCTCCGGTGTAGAGCAGTCGTCGCCACGGGATGGTCGCGATCTTCGTTCGCATGGAGCACCTCCTTCGGTGAGGTCGATGATGGTCCACTCCCCCGTCCGGCTGCATCGGGCGGTGGTCCCGAAGGCGCATCCCCCGCACCACAGCCATGGGTGGTCCGGCCGAGGTGAGCTCGCTGCGGCCGCCTAGGCCGAAGGTCCCGGTGTCGCCCCGGCGTCCGCCGGCGCTCAGCGCGTGAGCGAGCGGTCGATCTCGCGGATCCGGCGGGCGATCCCCTCCAGCAGCGCGAGGGCGAACTGCGGCTCCGACTCCATCAGCTCCAGCACGGTCCGGCGGAACAGCCGCAGCGCCGCGACGGGCGTCTCGGCCACCACGCTCGCGGTCCGGGGGCCTCCGTCCAGGACCGAGACCTCGCCGAAGAAGTCGCCGGGCACGAGCCGGGTCCGGATCTTCCCGCCGCGCACCACCTTGGCCTGGCCCTCGAGCACCACGAACAGCGTCTCGCCGAGATTGCCCTCCTCCACGATCGACGCGCCCGCGGGGAACCGCACCTCGTCGGTGGCGTCGGCGAGGTGCTGGAGGTGACGCTTCGAGAACCCGGCGAACAGGGGCACACCGGATAGCGCGACCGTGCTGCGGCGTCTCGTCCTCGTCGGGCTCTGCTCGGGCCGGGTCCGGTGCGCCTTCCCGTCCCGTTCCCGGGCGATACATCTCCGGCAGGCTCTGCGGCATGGCGGGAGCCTACCGGAAGGCCACTCGCCGATGCGAACCCGACCCTTGGTCATGCATCAGGCACGCCCGTAGGATGGCCGTACGGCCATGCAGGACCTCAACCGCACCCGCGCGCGTCTCACCGAGCTCCTCGCCGAGCGGATCCTCGTGCTGGACGGCGCCTGGGGAGTCCTCCTGCAGGGCAGGGGTCTCAGCGAGGAGGAGTTCCGTGGCGAGCCCTTCCGCGATCATCCGCGCGACGTCCAGGGCGACCCCGACCTGTTGAACCTCACGCAGCCGCAGATCGTGTCGGAGGTGCACCGGGCCTACCTCGAGGCCGGCGCCGACATCACGACCACGAACACGTTCACCGCCACCTCGATCGGCCAGGGCGACTACGGCCTGCAGGAGGCCGTCTACGACATGAACGTCGCCGGCGCCCGCCTGGCGAAGGAGGCGACCGCGGCCTACGAGGACCGGTTCGTCGCCGGCTCCGTCGGCCCGCTGAACGTGACGCTCTCCCTGTCCCCCAAGGTGGAGGACGCGGCGTTCCGCACGGTCACGTTCGACCAGGTGTACGAGGCGTACGCCGAGCAGATGCGGGGGCTCCGGGACGGGGGCGCCGACCTCCTGCTGATCGAGACGATCTTCGACACGCTGAACGCGAAGGCGGCGATCGCCGCCGCCAAGGACGTGGCGCCGGAGCTCCCGATCTGGCTGTCGGTGACGATCGTCGACCGGAGCGGCCGCACGCTGTCGGGGCAGACGATCGAGGCCTTCTGGATCTCGGTCGCACACGCGGAGCCGGTCATCGTGGGCGTGAACTGCTCGCTCGGCGCGAGCGAGATGCGGCCCTACGTCGAGGACCTCGCGCGGGTGGCGCCGATCCCGACCGCGTGCTACCCGAACGCCGGGCTGCCCAACGCCTTCGGCGGCTACGACGAGACGCCCGAGATCACGTGTGAGCTCCTGACGGCGTTCGCCGTCGACGGGCTCGTGAACCTCGTCGGCGGCTGCTGCGGCACCGGGCCCGAGCACATCGCGGCGATCGCCGAGAGCGTGCGAGCCCTCCCGCCCCGCGCGATCCCCGAGCCGGCCGACGACTCCTTCCCCACCTTCAGCGGCCTCGAGCCGTTCCGGATCCGGCCCGACACGGGGTTCGTGACGATCGGCGAACGGCAGAACGTGACCGGCTCGGCGAAGTTCCGCCGCCTGATCGAGTCCGGCGACTACGAGGCGGCCGTCGAGGTCGCACTCGACCAGGTCCAGAGCGGCGCGAACCTCCTCGACGTCAACATGGACGCCGACCTCCTCGACTCCGAGCAGGCCATGACGACCTTCCTCAACCTGATCGCCACCGAGCCGGAGATCGCCCGTGTGCCGATCATGGTGGACAGTTCGCGGTGGTCGGTGCTGGAGGCCGGCCTGAAGTGCATCCAGGGCAAGGGCGTCGTGAACTCGATCAGCCTGAAGGAGGGCGAGGCCGACTTCCTCGAGAAGGCGCGCCGGATCAAGCGGTACGGGGCGGCCGTCGTCGTGATGGCGTTCGACGAGACCGGCCAGGCCGGCACCGTCGAGCGGAAGTTCGAGATCTGCGAACGCGCGTACCGGCTGCTCGTCGAGGAGGCCGGATACGAGCCCGCCGACATCATCTTCGACCCGAACATCCTCGCGATCGCGACCGGCATGGAGGAGCACGCCGACTTCGCGAAGGCCTTCATCGAGGCGACCCGCGAGATCAAGCGGCGATGCCCGGGGTCCCACGTGTCCGGCGGCGTGTCGAACCTGTCCTTCAGCTTCCGCGGCAACGAGCCGGTACGCCGCGCGATCCACTCCGCGTTCCTGTACCACGCGATCGCCGCCGGCCTCGACATGGCGATCGTGAACGCCGGTCAGCTGATGGTGTACGGCGACATCCCGCCGGACCTGCTGGAGCACGTCGAGGACATCATCTTCGACCGCCGGCCCGACGCGACCGAGCGCATGGTCGAGTTCGCCGAGACCGTGAAGGGTGGAGGTCTGGAGCGCGAGCTCGACCTGTCATGGCGCGAGGCGTCCGTGCAGGAACGCCTGTCGCACGCGCTCGTACACGGCATCGTCGAGTTCATCGAGGCCGACACCGAGGAGGCCAGACAGGAGTATCCGCGCCCCCTCGAGGTGATCGAGGGACCGCTGATGGACGGCATGAAGATCGTCGGCGACCTCTTTGGCTCCGGCAAGATGTTCCTGCCGCAGGTCGTGAAGAGCGCGCGCGCGATGAAGCAGGCCGTCGCGTACCTCGAGCCGTTCATGCAGGCGGAGAAGGAGGCGGCCGGCGGCGGGACCGGTCCGTCCGTACAGGGCACGATCGTGACGGCGACGGTGAAGGGCGACGTCCACGACATCGGCAAGAACATCGTGGGCGTCGTGCTGGGCTGCAACAACTACAAGGTGATCGACCTCGGCGTCATGGTGCCGGCCGACCGGATCCTCGACACGGCCCTCGAGCAGGGGTGCGACGCCGTGGGGCTGTCGGGCCTCATCACGCCCTCGCTGACGGAGATGGTGAACGTCGCGAAGGAGATGCAGCGGCGCGGGATGAACCTGCCCCTGCTGATCGGCGGCGCCACCACGTCACGGCAGCACACGGCCGTCCGGATCGCGCCCGAGTACGCCGAGCCCACCGTGCACGTCATCGACGCCTCGCGCGTCGTCGGTGTGATGTCGAACCTGCTCGACCCCACGCGGAAGGCCGAGCTCGACGGGGCCAACCGCCTCGACCAGGAGCGCCTGCGACAGCTCCACGCGGAGAAGGAGCGCACGCCCCTGCTCCCCTACCGCCTGGCCATCAAGCGGCGGACGCCGATCGAGTGGCGGCCCGAGGACGTCCCGGTCCCGGCGTTCACCGGCACCCGGACGGCGGAGCCGACCCTCGCCACGCTCCGCGGCTACATCGACTGGACCTTCTTCTTCACGGCCTGGGAGCTGAAGGGCCGCTACCCGCAGATCCTCGATCATCCCGACCACGGCGAGGCCGCACGCGAGCTGTTCAAGGACGCGAACGAGCTCCTCGACGAGATCGTCGACCGGGAGCTCCTGACGGCGCGCGGCGTGTACGGGTTCTTCCCGGCACAGGCCGAGGGCGACGACCTCGTGCTGGCCGACGGCACGGTGCTGCCCATGCTGCGCCAGCAGACCGACCACGGCGACGACGCGAAGCCCAACCGCTCGCTCGCCGACTACCTGGCGCCGTCCGAGAGCGGGATCCGCGACCACCTCGGCGCCTTCGCCGTGACGGCCGGCCTCGGCGCCGACGAGCTGACGGCCCAGCACGAGGCCGCCAACGACGACTACCGCGCGATCATGGTGAAGGCGCTGGCCGACCGCCTCGCCGAGGCCTTCGCCGAGTACCTGCACGAGCAGGCCCGGCGCGACTGGGGCTACGAGACGGAGCCGCTCGCGCCCGAGGACCTCGTCGAGGAGCGCTATCGCGGCATCCGGCCGGCCTTCGGCTACCCCGCGTGCCCCGACCACAGCCAGAAGCAGAAGCTGTTCGCGCTGCTCGGCGCCCGCACCCTCGGGATGTCGCTCACCGAGTCCGGCGCGATGCTGCCGGCCGCGAGCGTGAGCGGCCTGTACTTCGCGCATCCGCAGGCGCGCTACTTCAACGTCGGCCGCCTCGGCAAGGACCAGGTCGAGGACTACGCCCGCCGCACCGGCGAGAGCCTCTCCGAGGCCGAGCGCTGGCTTCGCACGAACCTCGCGTACGAGCCGGACTAGTCCGGCGCCGCAGCGATGGCCGTTGCGTCGAACGGCCCGTCGCGCGACCCGCTGGTAGCGTGACCCGCATGTCCAGCGCCTCGCCCAGCTTCTGGCATCCGTTCGCCGACATGGCCGCCGTGCAGGAGCACGGCGAGCTGGTGCTGGTGCGCGGCGAAGGCGTGCACGTCTGGGACGAGGCCGGCACGCGCTACCTCGATGCGACGGCCTCCCTCTGGTACTGCAACGTGGGCTGGGGGCGGCGCGAGATCGGCGAGGCCGTCGCGAAGCAGATGGAGCTCCTGCCCGCGTACTCGACGTTCGGCGACATCGACGACCCGGCCGGCCTCCGAGCTCGCCGAGCGGGTGGCGGCGCTGGCCCCGGTCCCCGGCTCGAAGGTCTTCCTCACGAGCGGCGGGTCCGATTCGATCGACACGGCGACGAAGATGGCGCGCCACTACTGGCAGCTCCGCGGCGAGCCGGAGCGCACGGTCCTGATCCGGCGTGAGAAGGCCTACCACGGCATGCACACGGCCGGGACCTCGCTCGCCGGCATCCCCGCGAACGCGGGCGGCCACGGGGAGCTGATCGAGGACGTCGTCGAGGTGCCGTGGGACGACGCCCCGGCGCTGCGCGCGGCGATCGAGGGCGCCGGCGAGGGCCGCGTGGCCGCCTTCTTCTGCGAGCCGGTGATCGGCGCGGGCGGCGTCTTCCCGCCACCGCCCGGCTACCTGGCCGCGGTGCGGGACATCTGCCGCGACACCGGCGTGCTGTTCGTCGCCGACGAGGTCATCACCGGATTCGGCCGGTGCGGCGACTGGTTCGCGTCCTCGAGGTTCGGCCTGGAACCCGACATCGTCACGTGCGCGAAGGGCATCACGAGCGGGTACCTGCCGATGGGCGCCGTGCTGGCGGCTCCGCAGGTGGCCGAGCCCTTCTGGGCCACGGGCGCCGGGATGTGGCGGCACGGCTACACGTACAGCGGTCACGCGGCCGTGGCGGCGGCCGCGCTCGCGAACCTCGACATCCTCGAGCGCGAGGACCTGTGCGGCCGGGCGCTGGCGCTCGAGGGACCGCTCGCTGGAGGCGCTCGGGTCGCTGAGCGATCACGAGCTGGTGCAGGAGATCCGCGGCGGGACGGGCGTGCTGGCGGCCGTCCAGCTTCCGCCCGACCGGGTCGAGGCCGACGCGGCGCTGCCGGGGCGCGTCGCCGCCGCATGCCGCCGCGCGGGTCTGCTCGTGCGGCCGCTGGTGGGCGGCGCGATCGCGGTGTCGCCGCCGCTGGTGATCGACGACGCCGGCCTGGCGGAGCTCACCGAGGGGTTCCGCGCCGGCCTCGACGCCAGTCGGTAACTCCGTCAGGGGCGGCGTTCGGCCGCTACGAGAAGGAGTGTCCGCAGGCGCAGGAGCTCTGCGCGGCGGGGTTGTCGATCGTGAACCCCGACTGCTCGAGGCTGTCGACGAAGTCGATCGTGGCCTGCGTCAGGTAGGGGACGCTCATCTTGTCGATCACGAGCTTCACGCCGAACTGCTCCTCGGTCGCATCCTTGTCGGACACTTGATCGTCGAGGAACATCGCGTACCGCAGACCCGAGCAGCCGCCGGGCTGGACCGCCACCCGCAGCGCGATGTCGCTGCGCCCCTCCTCGACCAGGAGTTCCTTCACCTTGCCGGCGGCCGATTCGGTCAGCTGGATCATCCGTCCTCCATGGTCTGTGCTCGGAGGGTCCACCGCGCGGGAGCCGCGGACCGTGGTGCTCACCCCATGATACCGGTCACCAGGCACAACGCCGTCAGGCGTCGCCGGGATCCCCGAAATCCGCCACCTCGGCCCCGGTGCATCGCAGCAGGTCGGCGGGGGTGAGCGGGAAGACCGAGTCCGGGGTCCCGGCCGCCGCCCACACGACCTCGTGCTCGAGGAGCGTTCGGTCGCAGAACGCCCGCACCGGCTGTGGATGGCCGAACGGGGGCGTGCCGCCGACCGCGAACCCGGTGGCGGCCCGGGCCTCCTCCGGCGTCGCGCGCCGGACCTCGAGGGCGCCCGCGAGCTCGGCCAGCCGCGCCGTGTCCGCACGGTGGGCGCCCGAGGTCAGCGCGAGCAGCGGGCGGCCGTCGGCGCTCAGCACGAGCGACTTCACGATCTGCGCGACGTCGCACCCGATCGCGCGCGCCGCGTCCTCCGCCGTCTTCGTCCCCTCGGGGAACCGGTGGACGTCGGGCTCGAGGCCGAGCGCCCGCGCCGCCAGCCAGGAACCGGTCGATCGCGCCGCTCATGCCGCGCCGTCCATCGCCGACGCCATCTCCTCGGCCAGCGTCTCCAGGCACCGGCGGGTGTCGGTCATCGCCGGACCCTCGCCGAACCGTTCGACGAGCGACCGCACCTCCGCGCCCTCCGGCGAGATCTCCGCACGGCCGCACACGACGACGGCGCGAACGCCGGCCTCGGCCGCCGCGCCCAGCACGCCCGGCGACGGTCTTGCCCGACAGGGACTGCGCATCGAGCTTGCCCTCCCCCGTGACGACCAGGTCGGCGCGGGCCAGCTGTGCGCGAAGCCCGACCGCGTCCATCACGACCTCGACGCCGGGACGAAGCCGCGCGCCGAGGAACGCCATCAGGCCGAAGCCGAGGCCGCCGGCGGCGCCGGCGCCCGGCTCGTCGCGCAGGTCGATGCCGAGGTCGCGCTCCGTGACGGCCGCGAGATGGCCGAGCGCGCGGTCGAGCAGCAGGACGTCCTCGGGGCCGGCACCCTTCTGCGGCCCGTACACCACCGTGGCACCGCGAGGACCGCACAGCGGGTTGTCGACGTCGCTCGCCGCAACGAAGGTCAACCCGGTTGCCGACGCGCGCGACGAGCGGCCGCAGGTCGATGCGCGCGAGGTCCACGAGCGAGGCGCCGCCCGGGCCCACCTCTTCGCCGGCGGCGTCGAGGAACCGGCCGCCCAGCGCCTGCGCCATGCCGACCCCGCCGTCGTTCGTCGCGCTGCCGCCGATGCACACGACGACGCGGGCCGGCCCGTGCTCGAGCGCGTGCCCGATCAGCTCGCCGGTGCCCCGGGTGGTCGTGCGGCGCGGATCGCGGCGGCCCTCGCGCACCAGCGCGAGCCCCGACGCCCTCGCCATCTCGACGACGGCGACGAGCCCGGCGGCGGTCGGCGCCAGCCCGAACGGCGCCGTCACGGACTCCCCCGTCGGGACCGGTGACCTTCTCCTCGTGCAGGGTCCCGCCGAAGCCGTCGACGAGCGCCTCGAGCGTCCCCTCCCCGCCGTCGGCCATCGGCACGAGCTCGAGGTCGTCCCCCGGCCGGCTCCGGAGCCACCCGGCCTCCACGGCGCGCGAGGCCTGAGCCGCCGTCAGCGTGCCGCGGAACTTGTCGGGTGCAACGAGGACGCGCATGCCGCGAATGTACAATCCGCGCCGACGAGCACGGAAATCCTCGAAGGAGGCACGTGACGATCCACCGGGAGACGCTGATCGGCCTCGCGCAGGCCGAGCGGGAGCGCCTGGGCCGCATGATCCAGTTCGCGGACCCGGAGTCCTGGGAGAAGCCGAGTGCCTGCGACGGCTGGTGGAACCGGGACGTGATGGCGCACCTGGCCGCGCAGGACACGGCGGCCGCGCAGCTCATGAAGGGCGACCCCGCCGTCGAGCTCGAGGAGTACCGCGCCTCGATCGGAGACCGGCCCTTCACGGTCGACGGGTTCAACGAGTACGCCGTCAACCGCCGCTCGGGGATGCCGACGCGCGAGGTCCTGACGGTCTGGGGCCAGGCCGCCGACTCCTTCCTGGCGTACGCCTCCCTGCTGGACGACGAGGACTGGCTGCGGAAGCGCTTCCCGTGGCTGTCCGGTGACATCGCCGCGCGCTACCTCGTGCAGTCGCGCATCGTCGAGTGGTGGGTGCACGGCGAGGACATGCGCGCCGGCAACGGCCTGCGAGCGCGGCCGGAGCAGTGGCCGGTGTACCTGACGGCCGACCTCGGCATCCGGATGCTGCCGTGGGCGCTCGCGCAGGCCGGGCTGAGCTACCCGGGGCGCTCTCTGCGGGTGGACCTCGAGGGGACCGGCTACGGCACCTGGCACTGGGGACTCGCGTCGGGCGAGACGCCGGCCGAGGACAAGGAGCCCGACACCACGATCACCGGCCGCGCCGTGCAGTTCGCCCTCGTGGCGGCGCGGCGGCTCACGGCCGAGGAGGTGCTCGACCCCGGCACGCTCGTCATCGGCGGCGACGCGGCCCTCGGCGAGACCATCCTGCGCCACATCCGCTGCTACCCCTAGGTCCGGATGCGACGGGATCGGCCGCGATGCCGCCCCATCCTCCTGCTGTCGCTGTGCGCCGTCTCGCTGACCTCGTGCGTGAGCGTCACGCTCGGCGCTCCGCCGCTGCCCTCCACCGCCGCCCCCTCGCCGAGCGCGTCCCCGACCGCGACGCCCTCGCCGACGCCCGGTCCCGATCCGGAGCACTGCACGACGCCGCTGGCCGGCTACGACCTCGAGGTCCGGTCGACCGGCGACGTCACGAGCGACGACGAGCGGGTGGTGTCGGCCGCGCTCCGGCTCGCCCAGAGCGCCTACGACGTCCGGGTTCCGGAGTGCGAGCCCGGCGACGTCGAGGCGGTGGTCCTGGACCGTGCGAACGAGCGGTTCGCGGCCGCCACGTTCGTGACCGACGCGCCGCACTTCCGGATCCAGATCTACGCGGGCGGCTCCGAGTGGCAGCGCACGCCGCGTTCGCAGATCCCGATCATCATGCTGCACGAGTGGTACCACGTCGTG
Organism: uncultured Actinomycetes bacterium; assembly: GCA_963828885.1. Lineage (GTDB taxonomy): Bacteria > Actinomycetota > UBA4738 > UBA4738 > HRBIN12 > JALYMB01. The sequence goes on along the minus strand of CAWHGC010000003.1, from coordinate 81,483 downwards.
CAGTACAGCTTCCTCGGATGCGGACGGTGCCACGCGCAGGTCCGTGACATCCCGGAGTGGCTGATCGAGGGCAGCGCCGAGTACTCGGCGGCACGGGCGGCGCAGGATCAGCGGGTCCTCTTCTACAGCTTCATCCGCCGCTACGAACTGTTCCGCGCCGGGCAGGTCGCCACGCCGCTTCGAGCGGATGGGCGAGGCGCGCACCAGCGCCGACTACGGCCTGTCGTTCGCGGCCGTGGAGCTCCTCGTGTCGAAGTCCGGCCCCGGGTCGCTGCTCGAGTTCTGGCAGACGTCGGGTGAGACGGGCAGGTGGGAGGCGGCCTTCCCCGAGGCGTTCGGCACGACGCCGGCGGCCTTCTACCGGGACTTCGCCCGCTACCGCGCGGCCGGGTTCCGGGGCTGACGACCTTGCCGGAGCCCGGCCGAGAGCCGGCCGAGAGCCGGCCAAGAGCCGGGCAGCCTTCTCGAACGTAGTACCGGGCGATACGGTGCTGAGCATGCGATCGGCCACCCTCGCCGGCGACGCCGCCCTCATGCGGGGCTTCGCGAAGCGTGAGCAGGGTGCTGCCGAGGAGCTGTACGCGCGGTTCGCCTCGCGCATCTACGGACTGGGGATCGTCATGTTGGGGGGTGACGCGGCGGCGCAGGACCTCGTGCAGGACACGTTCGTGAAGCTGTGGCGCAACGCGGAGCGCTACGACACCACGCGCGGGCGGCTCGAGACCTGGGTGCTCCTGATCGCGAGGTCGCTCGCCATCGACACGCTGCGCCGGCGGGTGCTGGAGTCGCGGTCGCTCGAGGCGACCGGCCGGCCCCGCGAGGCCGACGACGCGCCGGGTCCCGACGAGCTCGCCGGCACCGCCGACCTCGCCGCGCGCGCGCGGCGGGCGATGGAGGGCCTGTCGGGCGAGCAGCGCGCGGCCCTGGAGCTCGCGTACTTCGGCGGCAAGACGAGCGCCGAGGTGGCCGAGCTCGAGGGCATCCCGCTCGGCACGGCGAAGACGCGGATCCGCACGGCGCTGATCCGGCTGCGCGAGGCGATGGAGGAGCACCGTGACGTGTGACGAGGTCCGCGACCGGCTGTCCGAGCACGCGCTCGGCACGCTCGACGAGACCGAGGACCTGCGGATCCGCCGGCACCTGCGCGGCTGTGCGCAGTGCCGGCGCGAGTTCGCCGTGATCGGCGAGGGCCTCACCATGTTCGCCGCCGCCGCCCACGACCGCGAGCCGCCGCCGGAGCTGCACGACCGCGTGCTCGGCGTGCTGGCCGACGAGTGGCGGCAGGACCGGGTCGAGGTGCCCGACCGTCCACGCCGAGCGAGCGCGTGGCTCGTGGCGGCGGCCGCCTGCCTCGCGCTCATCGTCGTCGCGGCCTGGGGCGTCGGCGCCCGTGGCGACGCCCGGGCCGCGTTCGACGGCGCGGCGAGCTACCACCGGCTCCTGAGCACCCTCGGCGGCGAGGAGTTCCGGGTCGCCGCCCTCGAGCCGTCGGGCGCGGCCCGCATCGAGGGCAGCGTCGTGCTGTACGACTCGTCGGTCGAGCAGTCCTGGGGCGTCGTCCTCGTCCGGGCGCCCGGACCTGACCGGTGCCCTCAGCGTCACCCTCCACGCGGCCGACGGACGCACGATCGAGCTGCACGAGGCCGAGCTCGAGGACGGTCAGGCGGCGACCTGGCTGGTCACCTCCGAGGACCTGCACGCGTTCGACCACCTGACGATCTCGGCGCCGGACGGCACGACGCTCGCGACCGCCGCCATCACGCAGGCCTAGCGGCTCACCACGATCCGCTTCACGGCCCGCGGCACGGCGCCGAACCGGTACTTGTACTGATAGTCGCCCTTCAGCAGGTCGAAGGCGCCGCACCCGTCCTCGATCGCGAGCCGGATGTCCTCGCCCACCAGCACCATGCCGGGCGCGAGCGCACCCCACGTGCGGTCGAAGGCGGAGTTGTACAGCGAGGAGGTCCCGCCGAACTCGAAGCCGATCGTGCCGGCCGCGAGCTGGCCGCCCACCTCGATGAACGTGAGCCGGAAGATGCCGGCCGGACCGAACGCCTCGCCCAGCCGCCGGAAGAAGATCTCCATCCCCGGCTGCATGAAGACGCCCTTCGGTCCCTCGCTCATGCGGTGCAGCTCCACGAACCGGTCGAGCAGCGCGTGCAGGTTCTCCTGGGTGGCCGTCACGATCCGGTACGGGCCGGTCTCGGCCTCGAGCTTCTTCGCCTTGCGCTTGATCTCGTGGCGGAGCTTCGCCGGCAGCCCCTCGAGATAGGCCTCCCACGTGTCGGGCAGCGCGAGGAAGGGGGCCACCCCGTTCTGGTCGTCGACGACCTCGGTCCCCAGCCCGATGCCGGCGGCCGCGTCGGCGAGCAGGCCGAGCCAGGGGCGGTCCTCGGGCAGGCCGCGCAGGTCGGCGTCGCGCCAGTCGTCGCGCGAGGCCAGCGCCGCCCACAACTCCTTCGCCACCGCCTCCTGCCGGTCGGGCAGGCCCACCGGGCCCATGTAGTCGGTGACCTCCGTGCCGCCGAGGAACCGCAGCGTGGCATCGATCCGCTCGAACGCGACGGCGCCGACCTGCGTGCCGTCGTCGTCCTCGGCGAACGCGAGCAGCAGGTGCTCGGGGCGCTCGCCGAACTCCTCCCAGTACAGCTTCAGGTACTCGGGCGTGTGGAAGAACGTGCCGGCCGGGTCGGCCTCGACCAGCTCCCGCCATCCGCGCCGCTGGAAGTCGCGCCCGTCGTCGCTGAACACGACCCGCATCTACAGGTGCTCCACGAAGAAGAACGAGACGGCCATGATCAGGTACGCGCCGACCAGCTGGGCGCCCTCGAGCCAGTTGCTCCGGCCGTCGCTCGAGATCATGAACACCAGCACGGTCGACAGGGCGACGGCCGCCACCTCGAAGGTGCTGAACACGAAGTCCATCGGGTGCCCCACGGCGAGCGAGATGAACACCAGCGCCGGCGCCACGAACAACGCGATCTGCGTGGAGGACCCGATCGCGATCTCCAGCGTGACGTCGAGCTTGTTCCGCACGGCGAACAGGACCGCGGAGGAGTGCTCGGCCGCGTTGCCGACGATCGGGATCAGGATCAGCCCGACGAAGAACTCCGACAGCCCGATGTCGGCGAGCGCCGGCTCGAGCGAGCCCACCAGGAACTCCGACTCGAGGGCGACGAACGCCGTCGCCACCAGCAGCATCACGACGGCACGGCGTCGCGACCAGGCCGGCGCCTCGCCCTCCTCGGGCGTGCGGAAGAGATGTTCGTGCGTGATGAGCATGAAGGCGAGGGCCGCCAGGTACAGCCCGATCAGCACCGCGGCCACCGTTCCGCTCACGACCTCGCGCTGGACGACCGTCTCTCCCTGGGTTCCGAGCGCGAACAGCGTCGGCATCAGCAATCCGGTGACGGCCAGGACGAGCGAGGTGGAGTGCACCGACGCCGCGTGCGCGTTGTAGTGCTGTTCCTTGTGGCGAAGCCCCCCGACGAAGAACGACACCCCCAGGACCAGCAGGAGGTTGCCGAGGATCGAGCCGGTCAGCGAGGCCTTCACGATCTCGATCTTGTCGTCGAGGATCAGGAAGACCGCGATGATCAGCTCCGTCACGTTGCCGAACGTGGCGTTGATGAGCCCGCCCACGCGAGGACCGGTGTGCAGGGCGAGCTGCTCGGTCGAGCGCCCGATCAACCCGGCCAGCGGCAGGATCGCGGCGGCGCTCGTCACGAAGATCGCGAGGTCGGCCCCCCCGGCGAGCTTCAGGGCGACCGAGACCGGCACGAGCACGAGCAGCCAGTCGAGCGAGGGCTTCACACGCATGGGCCGCAGCCTAGCGGAGGCGCATGCCCGGGCGGCTCAGACGCTGTGGGGCTGTGACCCGGTGGCGGCGCCGGCGCCCTCGAGGGCGTCCTGCAGGACGTCCCAGGCCAGCACGGCGCACTTGATACGGATCGGATACTTCACGACGCCCTTCAGGGCCACCAGGTCGCCGAACTCCTGCTCGTCGGGCTCGACGTCGCCGGCCATCATGCCGCGGAACTCCCCGGCCAGGCGGCGGGCGTCGTCGACGCTCACGCCACCGACGGCCTCCGTCATCATCGACGCGCTCGACTGGCTGATCGAACAGCCGGCGCCCTGGAAGGTGACCTCGGCGACCGTGCCGTCGTCGACGTGCGCGAACACGGTGATCTCGTCGCCGCAGAGCGGATTGTTCGCCGTGCACTTCAGCTCGGCACCCGGCAGCTCGCGCTTGTTCCGCGGGCTCTTGTAGTGGTCGAGGATCACTTCCTTGTAGATGTCGTCGAGCGCCACGTTCCCTCCGAGGGTCAGACGAAGATGTCCTGGGCGGCGGCCAGCGCGTCGATCAACGCGTCGACCTCCTCCTTGGTGTTGTACACGTAGAACGAGGCCCGCGCGGTGGCGGGCACGCCGTAGCGCCGCATCACGAGCTGCGCGCAGTGGTGGCCGGCCCGGATCGCGACGCCGTGCTCGTTCAGGATCGTCGCCAGGTCGTGCGGGTGGACCTCCTTGTACCAGAAGCTCACCGCGCCGCCGCGATCGGCGATGTCCTTGGGTCCGAAGACCGTTGCTCCGCAGTCGATCAGGCGGTCCAGCGCGTAGCGCGTGATGTCCTCCTCGTGCGCGCGGACCTCGTCCATGCCCAGGGCCTCGAGGTAGTCGATCGCGGCGCCGAGCCCGATCTGCTGGCCGATCTGCATGGTGCCGGCCTCGAACTTGTACGGCACGTCGTTCCACGTGGCGTGGTCGTGGAAGACCTCGCGGATCATCTCGCCGCCGCCGAACATGGGCTCCATCGCCTCGAGATGCTCGGCCTTCGCGTACAGGCCGCCGGAGGCCGTCGGTCCCAGCATCTTGTGGCCGCTGATGGCGAGGAAGTCGCAGTCGAGTGCGCCGACGTCGACACGATGGTGCGGCACCAGCTGCGCCCCGTCCACCGCGACGAGCGCGCCCACGGCGTGCGCGGCCTCGATCAGCTGCCCGAGGGGCGTGATGGTGCCGAGGGCGTTCGACATGCCGGTGACCGAGAGCAGCTTCGTGCGCTCGGTGAGGAGCGAGCTGAGGTCGGAGAGGTCGAGCATGCCGTCGTCGGTCAGCGGGATGTACCGCAGCACGGCGCCGGTGGCCCGCGCCGCCATCTGCCACGGCACGATGTTGGAGTGGTGCTCCATCTCCGTGATCAGGATCTCGTCGCCCTCGCGCAGGAACGTGCGGCCCCAACCGTGGGCGACCAGGTTCATGGACTCGGTGGTGCCGCGCGTGAAGACCACCGTCTCGGGCGCGGGCGCGCCGATGAACGAGGCGAGCTTGGCGCGGGCGCCCTCGAACAGCTCGGTCGTCTCCTCCCCGAGCTGGTACAGGCCTCGGTGCGCGTTCGCGTTGTGGTGGCGGTAGAAGTCGGCCTCGGCGTCGATCACCTGGTTCGGGCGCTGGGAGGTGGCCCCGCTGTCGAGGTACACCAGCGGGTGACCGTTGATCGTGCGCGACAGGATCGGGAAGTCCGCGCGAACCTTCTGAACGTCCATCCCGGCCTCCTCTCCTCTCGCAGACCTACGTGGTGGCGGCGGCCTCGGCCGCGAGCCCCAGCTCGGCGCGGACGCCCTCGTAGCCCTTCGCCTCGAGCTCCTGGGCGAGCTCCTTGCCGCCCTCCTTCACGATACGCCCGTCGATCATGACGTGAACGAAGTCCGGCGTGATGTAGTTCAGGATGCGCTGGTAGTGCGTGATGAGCAGGATGCCGAGGTCGGGCCCGACGAGCTGCGCGATGCCGGTCGCGACCGTCTTCAGCGAGTCGATGTCGAGGCCCGAGTCCGTCTCGTCGAGGATCGCGATCTGCGGCTCGAGGACCGCCAGCTGCAGGATCTCGTTGCGCTTCTTCTCCCCGCCGGAGAACCCCTGGTTCACGTAGCGCGCCACCATGGCGTCCTCCACGCCCAGGACCTCCATCTTCTCCTTCATGTGCTTGCGGAACGCCAGCGCGCTCGTCTGCCCGCCCTTCACGGCGGTGTAGGCGGTGCGCAGGAAGTTCACGACGGAGACGCCGGGCACCTCGACCGGGTACTGCATCGCGAGGAACAGCCCGCGCTTGGCCCGCTGGTCGGCGGTGAGCAACGTGATGTCCTCGCCCTGGAAGACCACCTTCCCGCTCGTCACCAGGTAGCCCGGCCGGCCCATGATCACGTTCGACAGCGTGGACTTTCCCGAGCCGTTCGGGCCCATGATCGCGTGCGTCTCGCCCTGGCGGACGGTGAGGTCGATCCCCTTGAGGATCTCCTTGCCCTCCACCGACGCGTGGAGGTCGTGGACCTCGAGGGTCGCGGGGGTCGTGTCGGTCTGGCTCATGCGGTGGTCACCTCGATCAGGATGTCGTCGCCGTCCTGCGTGACGGCGTAGGTCGCCACCGGCTGGGTGGCCGGCAGCGTGCGGGGCCGCCCCGTGTCGAGGTCGAAGGTGGACCCGTGCTTCCAGCACTCGATGGAGCTCTCCTCCACGTCCACCTCGCCCTCGTCGAGGAAGTAGTGCGCGTGCGAGCAGACGGCGTCGACGGCGCGGAACCCCTTGTCGCCGAGGTTCACGACCGCCACCTGCTGCCCGTCGACCGGGTAGCGGCGCGCCTGGCCCTCGGGGACGTCGGCGGCGGGCACGCGGAGCTGCGCCGTCATGCGGCAGCCTCCCGGTCCAGCTCGGCCTCGATCGACAGCGCCGCGCTCTGGCGGACCTCGTCGAGGGTGATCCGGTCCAGCACCTCGTTGAAGAACCCGAACACGATCAGCCGCTCGGCCTCGGCGCGAGGGATGCCGCGGCTCATCAGGTAGAAGAGCTGCTCCTCCTCGACCGGGCCCACGCTCGCCGCGTGGCCGCAGCGGACGTCGTCGGCCTCGATCTCGAGGTTCGGGATCGACCGGGCGAACGCCGAGTCGCTGAGGATGATGTTGCGGTTCGTCTGCATCGCGTTCGTCTTCTGCGCGCCCGGGCGGACGTGCACCCATCCCGAGTACACGCCGCGGCTCCGGTCGCGGAGCGCTCCCTTGTACAGCAGGTCGCTCGTGCAGTTGACGGCCGCGTGGTCCTGCTCGGACCGATGGTCGAAGTGCTGGTCGCCGTCGGCGAAGTAGATCCCCAGCATCTCGCTGGACGCGCCCGGCTCCGCCAGCAGCGCCTCGGCCTCCGCGCGCGCGAGCGACGCGCCGAAGCCGATCGCGAGGGAGCGGAAGTCGGCGTCCCGGTTGACCTCGGCGCGCTGCACGCCCAGGTGCGTGACGCCGTCGCCCCACTCCTGGATCGACGTGTAGCGCACGCGAGCCGCCCGGCCCACGACGATCTCGGCGATGGCGACCGACAGGCCCCGCTCGAGGTCCGGCCCGGCGAACCGGTCGATGAAGGTCACGTCCGAGTCCTCGCCGGCGACGAGCAGCGTGTGCGGGAAGACCGCGCCGTTCTCCTCGTCCAGGTAGGTGAGCGTCTGCAGCGGCAGTTCGACGGTCACGCCGGGCGGCACGTACAGGAACGTCCCGCCCGTCCGGAACGCGCCGTGCAGGGCCGTGAACTTCGTCCGGTCCGTGGGCACCAGCCGGTGCAGGTGCGGGGCCACGAGGTCCTCGTGCTTGGCGACCGCCTCGTCCAGGTCGCAGAACACGACACCCCGGGCGTCGAGGTCCTGGTTCGAGGTCGTCATGGCGACGCTCGAGTTGTGCTGGACCTGCACGCCCGCCCGGTCACCGCCGACGGCCGGCACGCCGGCACCGTGGCCGGGCACGTGGGGCCGGAACGACAGGTCGAGGTCGGACAGATCCGTGTAGCGCCACTCCTCGGTCTCCTGCGAGGGGATCGGCATCGCCTCGAAGCGCTCGAAGGCCTCGCGGCGCAGCTCCTCGAGGTAGCGGGGGGCGCCCGGGAGGGCCTCCAAGGCCTCGCTGGCTGAACGTGATGGTCGAGGTGCCGGCCATACCTATCCGACCGAGCCCTCCATCTGGAGCTCGATGAGCCGGTTGAGCTCCACCGCGTACTCCATCGGCAGCTCGCGCGTGATGGGCTCGATGAACCCGTTCACGATCATGGCCGTGGCCTCGACCTCGGACAGTCCGCGGCTCATCAGGTAGAAGAGCTGGTCGTCGCCGACCTTGCTGACCGTGGCCTCGTGGCCGAGCGAGGCCGTCTCGTCCTCCACCTCGATGTACGGGTAGGTGTCCGAGCGGCTGTCCTCGTCCAGGATCAGCGCGTCGCAGCGCACGGTGGACTTCGCGTGGTGGGCGTCGGGCTCCACGCGGATCAGCCCGCGGTAACCGGTGCGCCCGCCGTCCTTGCTGACGGACTTCGACGTGATGACGCTCGTCGTGTACGGAGCCGCGTGGATCGCCTTGCCGCCGGCGTCGGTGTGCATGCCCTTGCCGGCGAACGCGACCGACAGCACCTCGCCGCGCGCGCCCTTGCCCATCAGGTAGATCGACGGGTACTTCATGGTGACCTTCGAGCCGATGTTGCCGTCGATCCACTCCATGACGGCGTCCTCGTACGCGACGGCGCGCTTCGTGACGAGGTTGTAGACGTTGGTCGACCAGTTCTGGATCGTCGTGTAGCGCACGCGCGCGCCCTTCTTCGCCACGATCTCCACGACGGCCGAGTGCAGCGAGTCGCTGGAGTAGATCGGCGCCGAGCAGCCCTCCACGTAGTGCACGTAGCTGCCCTCGTCGGCGATGATGAGCGTCCGCTCGAACTGGCCCATGTTCTCCGCGTTGATGCGGAAGTACGCCTGCAGCGGGATGTCGACCTGCACGCCCGGCGGCACGTAGATGAACGACCCGCCCGACCACACGGCCGTGTTGAGCGCCGCGAACTTGTTGTCGTTGGGCGGGATGATCGTGCCGAAGTACTCCTTCACCAGATCCGGGTAGTCGCGCAGCGCGGAGTCCATGTCGGTGAAGAGCACGCCGAGGTCGTCGAGCTCCTTCTTGATCTTGTGGTACACGACCTCGGACTCGTACTGGGCGCTCACGCCGCCGAGGTACTTCTTCTCGGCCTCCGGGATGCCGAGCTTGTCCCAGGTCCCGCGGATGTCCTCCGGCAGGTCCTCCCAGTTCTGGGCCTGCTTCTCGGTCGAACGGATGAAGTAGAAGATGTTGTCGAAGTCGATGTCGGACAGGTCGGCGCCCCACCAGGGCATGGGCCGCATCTCGAAGTAGCGCAGGGCCTTGAGGCGGATCTTTCGCATCCACTCGGGCTCGTCCTTGAGCGCGGAGATCTCCTCGACGACCGCCGGCGACAGACCTCGCTTCGGGACGAAGACGGAGTGATCCGCGTCCTTCCAGTCGAAGCGGTAGCCCTTGCTGAGCTCCTTGAGGTGCTCTTCCTGGCTGATCGCCACGGTGTCGTCCTTCCCTCATGGTCCATCGCGGCAGGAGGATCCCCGCCGCTCACACCCCAAAGTCTATCGCAGGGGTCGGATTCAGCCTATGCCCGGGTGCGGTGGGGAAGCAGGAGGCAGGCAGAGGGGCCGGCGCGCCCGACCCCCCTTGCCTCCCCTATCCGAGCTCGACCGGCGCGCCGACGAGGGAGCCGTACTCGGTCCACGAGCCGTCGTAGTTCTTGACGTTCGGGTAGCCGAGCAGCTCCTGCAGGGCGAACCACGTGTGCGAGCTGCGCTCGCCGATCCGGCAGTACGCGATGACCTCGCGGTCGGCCGTGATGCCCTCGCCCTCGTAGAGCTCGCGGAGCTCGTCGGCCGACTTGAAGGTGCCGTCGTCGTTGGCCGCCTTCGCCCACGGGATGTTGGCGGCGCCGGCGATGTGTCCCGGCACCTGCGACTGCTCCTGCGGCAGGTGGTCGGGCGCGAGCTTCTCGCCCCGGTACTCCTCCGGCGAGCGGACGTCGACGAAGCCCGTCGAACCGCCGAGCTTGCCGATCACCTCGTCGCGGAGCGCACGGATCTCGGGCCGGTCGGCGCCCTGGATCGTGATGCCCGACGCCGGGTAGCTCGGCACCTCGTTCGTCAGCTCACGGCTCTCGAGCTCCCACTTCTTGCGGCCGCCGTTCAGCAGCTTGACGTCGTCGAAGCCGCGGAGCTTCAGCAGCCAGTACGCGTACGCGGCGAACCAGTTGTTGTTGCCGCCGTACAGCACGACCGTCGCGCCCGGGGCGACGCCTGCCTCGCGACAACAACCCGGAGAACCCGGCCTGGTCCAGGTAGTCGCGGCCGACCTTCGTGTGCAGGTCGGTCGTCCAGTTCCACGAGACCGCGCCGCGGATGTGTCCCTTCTCGTAGGCGCTGGTGTCCTCGTCCACCTCGATGATGCGCACCCCGTCGTCCTGGAGGTGCTCCTCCAGCCAGTCCGTGCTCACCAGCACGTCGGGCTTCGCGTAGTCCGCCATCTCGGTCAACTCCTCTCGTCGATGTGGCCCGGATCCGGCTCCTGTTCGGACCGGAGGAATGAAGACGGGACCGCTCGTGCGGTCCCGTGGAGGTCGTCGGTGCGAGGGCTCCTCAGGTCCGCACGTGCCGCGGCGCCCGGTCCGGCGCGGCGGCGCACGGACAGCACAGGCGCGAGGGGATCATGGCCCCGACCACTCCGATGCAGCGTGTGCGGATCATGGAGGTGTTCTATCGACGTTGCAGGTGCAATGTCAACCGGCGCGGGTCGGATCCGGCCGGCGGGCCCGTCTGACCTCACTCAGAAGATGCCGAGCGCCGCCTTCGCCTCGTCCGACATCATCTCCGGGCTCCACGGCGGCCGCAGCACCATCTCCGGTCGGACCTCGTCGACGCCGGGCACGCCGGCGAGGAACTGCCGCATCTGGTCCTCGATCATCGGGCCGATCGGGCATCCCATCGTGGTGAGGCTGTAGGTGATGTCCACCCCGCCCTCGGCGTCGATCTGCACGTCGTAGACGAGCCCGAGGTCCACGATGTTGATGCCCAGCTCGGGGTCGAACACGTTGCGGAGGGCCTCGAGCACGGCCTCCTTGTCGGCCGCGCCCGGTTCGGCGGGTGCGGCGGGATGCTCGGTGGATGACTCCTCACGCACCGGGGTGGTGGCGGTCTCTGACTCGTTCATGTCGGCTTCCTTCTCTGCTTCCTGCGTGTGATGGGCCTATCCTAAGGCTCAGTTAGCGTAGCTCCTGTGCCGATAAGGAACCCAGACGATCTCATGACGCCGATCCGCGCACTCATCGTGGACGATCACCCGGTCACCCGGGAGGGCCTCCGCACGCTCCTGGAGCTGTCCGGGGAGGACGCCGTCATCGTGGTCGGCGAGGCGGGCAGCGGCGAGGAGGCCGTCGCCCAGGTCCTCCAGCTCGAGCCCGACGTCGTGTTCATGGACGTCCGGATGCCCGGCATCAGCGGCATCGAGGCCACCAAGCAGATCCGCAAGGCCAATCCGGGCACGAAGGTGATCCTCATCACGATCGACGAGTCCCGGGGCGCCATCTCCGAGGCGATCCAGGCCGGCGTCTCCGGCTACCTCCTCAAGGACGCCTCCGCCGACGCCCTCGCTCGACGCGGCGAAGCAGGCGGTCGAGGGGCGCGCCGTGATCCACCCCCAGCTCACGAAGACCTTCATCGAGGAGGTCCAGCACGCCGACGAGGCGCCGACGACCACCCCGCTGTCCAAGCGCGAGAAGCAGATCCTCCAGCTGGTGGCGAACGGGTCCACCACCAAGGAGGTCGCCCGCGATCTGGGCATCTCCCCGCACACGGTGAAGACCCACCTGGAGCGGATCTTCGAGAAGCTCGGCGCGAACGACCGTGCCCAGGCCGTCGCCATCGCGATCCGCACCGGCCTCGTGGAGTAATCGCCGCTCGGCTCAACCTCGCTCACGCACGGCCGATACCAGCAGGGATGAGCGTGACCGTCCTCCTCTGTGACACGCCCGATGGGCTCTCGCTGCTTCAGTACGCCCTGATCCGCAGCGGCGCCGACCTGCAGCTCGAGGTCACGACCGACGCCCTGCGGGCCGTGGAGCTCGCCGCGCGCACGAAGCCCGACGTCATCGTGACCGAGCTCACGCTGGAGGGGCTCGGCGGCGCAGAGCTGATCAAGCGGCTGCGCGCCTCCGCGCCGGGATCCCGGACGATCTGCTACAGCGACGTCGCCGAGCCCCGCCTCGTGGCCGAGGTCCTGGCCGCCGGCGCGGCCGGCTACGTCCTGCGCCAGGAGGGACCCGAGGAGGTCCTGCGCGCGATCGCGGCGGCCGCCGGTGGCGCCGGCGCCTCGCTCTCCGCCGGCGCGGCGGCCCTCGTCGCCAACACCCTCGGCGAGGCCATCGACGACCGGGAGCGCCTGTCGATCCAGCTCGCGGAGATCGAGGAGTCGACCAGGCAGGGAACGGCCGCGAAGGCCGAGTTCCTGTCCAACATCTCCCACGAGCTGCGGACGCCCGTGACGGTCGCGAAGGGCATCGCGTACGTGCTGCGGAACCGCCAGATCCCCGACGACGAGTGGGAGGAGTTCATCCAGCAGCTCCAGGCCTCCCTCGACAAGCTGATGATGATGGTCGACGAGATCATCACGATCGCCGAGATCGAGCGAGGAACGCTCGCGCTCGAGATCTCCGAGCTGGACCTCGCGCCGTTGCTGCGGCACGCCGCCGACGAGGTCGGCCGGCAGTACCCCGAACCTCGAGATCCAGCGCCTCTTCCCCGACCGCCTGCCCGCGTACGCCGACCCCTCGCGCATCGGCGAGGTCGTGCGCGAGATCCTCGACAACGGCTGCCGGTACTCCCCCGAGGACCGGCCCGTCGAGCTGCGCGCCCGGGCCCTCGACGAGGGCGTGGTCGTCACCGTCACCGACCGCGGGCACGGGATGCAGCGCGGCGTCGCCTCCCAGGCCTTCGACCAGCCCTTCTCGACCGGCGAGGCCACCCTGCGCAAGGAGAAGGCCGGCGTGGGCGTCGGCCTGCACCTGGCGCGCCAGCTGATCGTGCAGCACGGCGGCATCCTGTGGACCGACCCCGTGCCGAGCGGCGGCACCCGAGTCTCGTTCTGCATCCCGGCCCATCGCGGCGAGACCCTCACCGAGATGCCCCGCGGCGCCGGCGACCTCGCCGCGGCCCCGGCCAGCCGGCTCGGGTAGACCTGGCGCGCACCGGGTACGGGGTCTATCCTCCGCGTGGGGGATGTCAGCAGTGCTACGACGTGTGTTCGCCGGTCTCGTGCTCACTCTGGCCGCCGCCAGCTGCGGTGACGTGGGTGCCCCGACCGCGCTCGTGAGCCGCCCGCTCACGATCCAGCGTTCCCCCAGCCCCTTCGCGCAGGTCACCGCCGGTGAGGTCACGGCCCTCATCCCCGACGACTGGCAGGCCGTCGCCTCCGGCGAGGACGTGCACGAGGGCTTCTTCGCCTCGCCGGAGCCGAACGCGTGGACGCGCATGGACGGCTCGGTCGCCGGCATCTCGGCCACCTGGGTCGACGCGACCCGCGTCGGCGTCCCCTCCGACCTCTACTACCTGGTGGCGACGGGGCCGGCACTCGGCCAGCTCACCCACTCCCCCGGATGCCGCGCGATCTCCCAGCGGGTGATCGCCGACCACCGCCCCACCTACCTGTCCGGCACCGCGTCCGTCGGCGACTACATCGCCCAGGGCCGCGGGACGTGCACCGTGCGAGGCATCCCCACCCGGTGGGCGTACTTCGTGGCCGCGCCCGGCTTCGGTCCCGCACGCGAGGTCGGCATCCCCGCGTCGGGCCTCTACGTCGTCGTGGCCGTGCTGCCGGACTCGAGCCGGGCACCGCACCTGTTGCGGACGCTCCTGCACGGCACCACGTTCGGCGGCGCCGGCGTCCGCGACTTCATCGCCGCCGCCCACGGCGTCACGGGCGCCTAGCCCTCCCTGTGGGGCTATCGCTTCGCTCCTTGAGCCCTCCCTGTGGGGCTATCGCTTCGCTCCTTGAGCCCCTCCTTGAGGCCCTCACCGGGGACTGCGGTCGACGAACGGGGGCCGCACGACGGTCGCCGCGCCACGGCGGCCGCGCACGTCGACCTCGACGACGTCGCCGATGTCGGCCACGTCGTCCGGCCACAGGTAGGCGAGGCCGATGCCGGTCTGCAGGATGGGCGAGAACGTGCCGCTCGTCACCTCGCCCACGATGTCGTCGCCGCGCATGACCGGGTAGTGCGCGCGCGGGATGCGCCGCCGGTCCTCCATCAGGAGTCCGCGGAGCCGGCTCGGCAGCCCGGCGTCGCGCTGCCGGATCAGGGCCTCGCGCCCGTGGAACTCGCCCTTGTCGAAGCTGACCGCCCACGACAGCCCGGCCTCGAGGGCCGTCACGGACTCGAACAGATCCTGGCCGTAGAGCGGGTAGCCCATCTCCAGGCGGAGGACGTCGCGCGCCGCCAGCCCGCACGGCGCCCCGCCCAACGGCGCGGCGGCCTCCGAGAGCTCCGCCCACAGCGCCGTCGCCACGTCCTGGTACGTGAACAGCTCGAAGCCCACCTCGCCCGTGTACCCGGAGCGCGTGAGGATGACCGGGCCGGCGCCGGTACTGGGTCTCGACGCACCGCATGAACGCGAGGTCGGCCGCCTCGGGGAACAGCTGGGTCGTCACCCGCACCGACGCGGGACCCTGCACGGCGAGGAAGCACCAGTCCTGGTGATACACGAGGTGGAGGGGATCCTCGGCCTGCTCCTCCTCCAGCACCTGCAGGACCCGCTGGGCGTTGGCGGCGTTCGGCACGACGAAGTACCGCTCCGGCCCCAGCCGGTACACGATCAGGTCCTCGATCACGCCGCCGCCCTCGTTCAGCACGAGGCTGTACATCGCCTCCCCGACCGCGGCCTTCGACAGATCGTTCGTGACGACGCGCTGCAGCATCCCGAGGGCGCCGGGCCCGGTGACCTCGACCTTGCCCAGATGCGTGAGGTCGAACAGCCCGACGCGCTCACGGACGGCCCGATGCTCAGCGAGGGCGCCCTCGTACTCGATCGGCATCAGCCAGCCGGCGAAGGGGCCCATCTTCGCGCCCAGCGAGCGATGCACGGCATCGAGCGGCGTGACGCGGAGCTCTCCGCCCGGCTCCGGTGCGTGATCCATGCGCAGCATCCTACGGCCGGGCTTCGTCCCACTCCCCGACGTTGGGGTCAACGGCGGTACCATTCCTCCCTGTGGGCCAATGGGATACGATGCCTACGACGTCGTCGTGATCGGTGCCGGGACCGGCGGGTACTCCGCCGCCCTGCGCG
Organism: uncultured Actinomycetes bacterium; assembly: GCA_963828885.1. Taxonomy (GTDB): domain Bacteria; phylum Actinomycetota; class UBA4738; order UBA4738; family HRBIN12; genus JALYMB01. The sequence goes on along the minus strand of CAWHGC010000003.1, from coordinate 66,290 downwards.
CCGCACAACTCGGCAAGCGCGTCGCCCTCGTGGAGCGTGACGACCGGCTCGGCGGCACCTGCCTGCTCCGCGGCTGCATCCCGACGAAGGCGCTCCTGCAGTCCGCGGCCGTGATGGACACCGTGAACCGCTCCGAGGAGTGGGGCATCAAGGCCGCCGGCGAGCCCGACTGGAGCGGCGTCGTCGCGTTCGAGGAGAAGATCGTCGCCAAGCTCGTGAGCGGCGTGACGGGTCTCGTGAAGCTGCGCGGCATCGACGTCGTCCAGGGCACGGCGCGCCTGCTGGCCGGACCCGCCGTCGAGGTCGACGGGCGCCGGCTGGACGCCACCGACGTCGTGATCGCCACCGGCTCCGCGCCGAAGATGCTGCCCGGCCTCGAGGTCTCCGAGCACGTGCTCACGTCCGATCAGGCCCTGTGGCTGGACCGGATCCCGTCGTCGGCCGTCGTGATCGGCGCCGGCGCGGTCGGCCTCGAGTTCGCCTCGATCTACCGCTCGTTCGGCGCCGACGTCACCGTGGTCGAGGCGCTCCCCCGCCTCGCGCCGCTCGAGGACGAGGAGGTCTCGAAGGAGATCGCGAGGGCCTTCCGCAAGCGCGGGATCGCCTCGTACGCGGGCGCGAAGGTCCAGGAGGTCAAGGAGGCCGGCGATCGGGTCGAGGTCACCTACGAGACTGGCCAAGAGACCGGCAGGCGGCCACGGTGGCCGCCGACGTGTGCCTGGTCGCCGTCGGCCGCGGCCCCGTGACCGAGGGCCTCGGGCTCGCGGACGCCGGCGTGGAGACGACCGAACGGGGGTTCGTGAAGGTGGACGGGCAGCTGCGCACGAGCGGCGCCGCACGTGTGGGCGATCGGCGATGTCGCCGACACGCCGCTGCAGCTCGCGCACGTCTCGTTCACCGAGGGGATGGCGGTCGCCGAGCGCGCCGCCGGCATCGGGGTCCCCGACATCGACTACGTCAACATCCCGAAGGTGACCTACTGCACGCCGGAGATGGCGAGCGTCGGCCTCACCGAGGCGGCCGCCCGCGAGCAGGGCCGCGACATCGTGACGGAGAAGCTCGACTTCCGGGCGATCGGCAAGGCCAACATCGTCGGCGAGGGCGGGTTCGTGAAGATCGTGGCCGAGGCCGGCGACGGCCCGGTGCTCGGCATCCACATGATCGGACCGCACGTGACCGACCTCGTCGCCGAGGCGATGCTCATCACGAACTGGCAGGCGGTCCCCTCCGAGGTGGCCGCGCTGATCCACCCGCACCCGACCCTGTCCGAGGGCATCGGCGAGGCGCACCTCGCGCTCGCCGGCCGATCCCTGCACACCGCGTAAGGAGCGATCGTGGCGACGAAGACCGCACCGGCGTCCCGGCAGGAGCGCCCGCTGCCCGACGACCGGCTCCGCGACCTGCTGCACATGCTGAAGCTGTGCCGCTACTTCGACGAGCGCATGGAGGCCCTGTACCGCCAGGGCCGTCTGCCGGGCGCGATCTACTCCGGACGCGGGCAGGAGGGCACCCACGTCGGCGTCGTGAGCGCGCTGCGTCCGGACGACTCGCTGTTCGCCACGCACCGCGACCTGTCGGCGCAGTTCACGAAGGGCCTGGAGCTCGAACGCGTGATGGCGCAGTTCTGGGGACGGATCGACGGCTACCTGCGGGGCCGCGACGGCAACAGCCACATCGGCGACTGGCAGGGCCACCGCACCTTCGCCGCCATCTCCCACCTGCCGATCGCGTACCCGGTCGCGGTGGGCGCCGCCCTCGCGTACCAGCGGGCCGGCGACGACCGCGTCGCGCTGGCGATCTGCGGCGACGGCTCCACGTCGAACGGCCGCTGGCACGAGGCGATCAACACCTCGGCCATCCACCGCCTGCCGGTCGTGTGGGTCGTCAACAACAACCAGTTCGCGTACTCCACGCCGAACCCGCTCGAGTTCGCGACGCCGACGATCGCCGAGCGGGCCACCGCGTACGGGATCCCCGGTGTCCGCGTCGACGGCGGCGAGGTCCTCGAGGTCTACGAGGCCGCCGCCCAGGCCGTCGAGCGCGCGCGCGGCGGCGGCGGGCCGACGCTGATCGAGTCCGTCTCCCTGCGGTGGCGCGGCCACGCCGGCCACGACCCGGCGAAGTACGTCCCGCGGGAGATGCTCGAGGACTACATGGCCAACCACGACCCGGTGAAGAACTTCGAGGAGTACCTGCTCGCCGAGGGCGTCGTGAACAAGGAGGACATCGAGGCCGTCCAGCAGCGGGTCGAGACCGAGTTCGACGAGGCGTACGAGTACGCGCAGCGCTCGCCGTTCCCCGAACCCGGCGACGTGACGAAGGGCCAGTGGGTCGAGGACGGCTACTGGGATGCCGAGCCGGGCCACGGCGGCGGCACGGAGGCACGCTGATGGCGACGACGCAGGTCGAGGCCGGCGCCGCCGGACACGGCGCCGAGCCGCGCGGCAAGCGCACCGAGGCCGGCGAGGCCACGTACCTGATCGCCGTCGCCGAGGCGCTGTGGGAGGAGATGGAGCGCGACGAGCGCGTGTACCTCCTGGGCGAGGACATCGGGGCCTACGGCGGCGCGTTCAAGGTCACCGAGGGATTCTTCGAGCGGTTCGGCGCGGCGCGGGTGATGGACACGCCGATCGTCGAGGAGACGATCGTCGGGATGGCCGTCGGCTCGGCGATGGAGGGGCTGCGGCCGGTCGCCGAGTTCCAGTACTCGGACTTCATGTCGTCGGGCTTCGACGAGATCACGACGGTCCTCGCGCGCTACCACTACCGGACCGGCGTTCGGCTGCCGGTGGTGCTGCGCGCCCCCAGCGGCGGCGGCGTGCGCGCGTCGAACTTCCACTCGATCAACCCGGAGCCGTGGTTCGTGTACACGGGCGGCATCAAGATCATGTGCCCGGCGTTCCCCTCCGATGCGAAGGGGCTGCTGAAGTCCGCGATCCGCGACGACAACCCGAGCATCTTCCTCGAGCACAAGTGGATCTACCGGCGGATCAAGGAGGTCGTGTCGGAGGACCCCGACTTCCTCGTGCCGATCGGCAAGGCCGACGTGAAGCGCGAGGGCACCGACGTCTCGATCATCACGTACGGCGCCATGGTGCACAAGGCGCTGGAGGCCGCCGAGTCGCTTGCCGCGAAGGGCATCTCGGCCGAGATCGTCGACCTGCGCACCGTCTACCCGATCGACGAGGAGACCGTCCTGCGGTCGATCGAGAAGACCTCGAGGGCGCTCGTGCTGTACGAGTCCTACCGGGTCCTCGGCATCGGGTCGGAGGTGGCGGCCATCATCGCGGAGAAGGCCTTCCAGCACCTGGACGCGCCGGTCGCCCGCCTGGCGCCGCCCAACATCCCGGTGCCCTTCTCGCCCACGCTCGAGGACGCCTTCCTGCCCGGCGTGGCCGACATCGAACGAGCGGTCGACGAGTTGTCGGCCTGGTGAGGACCGGAGGGGGACGCACGTGACGTCGATCCAGATGCCGCAGCTCGGCGAGACGATCATCGAGGGAACGATCCTGAAGTGGCTGAAGGCCGAGGGCGACACGATCGAACGCGACGAGCCGCTGTTCGAGATCTCCACCGACAAGGTCGACACAGAGGTCCCGTCGCCGGTCGCGGGGACCGTCACGAAGATCTTGGTCGAAGAGGGGGCGACCGTTCCGGTCGGGACCGAGCTGGCCGAGATCGACTCCGGGAGACGCCGGGACCGCTGACTCCGCCGGGGGAGGCAGCGCCGATGCCGGTGCGAGCTCGGATGGCGATCAGGCGCTCCAGCGGGTCACAGGGGGGCGCTGAGCCCCCGGCTGCGCCACCGGTCCCGGCTGCGCCAGCGTCGCCGGCTCAGACGCAGACCGCCGCGGCGGCGGCGTCCGCCACCCAACCCGATCGCCGCGGCGGCCGCAACGTCGGCTCCTCCGGCAGCGGAGCGGGGGCCGAGGTCGGCAGATCTTGTCGCCGTTGGTGCGGAAGATGGCGGCGGAGCATTCGATCGACCTGGCGCAGGTCGCCGGGACGGGGACCGGGGGGCGGATCACGAAGCAGGACGTGCAGGCGGTGATCGACGGGGGTGGGACCTCCGCGCCCGCGGTGGTTCCTGCGGGGGCGCCGGCTGCGACGCCGACGTTCGCGTCCGTTCCGACGCCGGCGGTCGCGGGGGCGGGCGAGGAAGTCGTGCCGATGTCGAAGGTGCGCAAGCTGATCGCCGAGCACATGCACACCTCGCTGCAGACGTCGGCGCGCGCCTGGAACATGGTCGAGGTCAACTTCGAGAACGTCGTGCGCGTTCGCGAGCGCGCGAAGGACGCGTTCACGGCGCGCGAGGGGATCTCGCTCACGTACACGTCGTTCGTGTCGAGGGCGACGACCGATGCGCTGCTCGCCTTCCCGCAGGTGAACGCCGAGCTGCGGGGCGAGGACATCGTGCTGAAGCACTACGTGAACCTCGGGATCGCGGTGAGCTACGACGAGGGCCTGATCGTGCCGGTGATCAAGGGCGCGGACACGCTGAACATCGTCGGCCTGCAGCGCGCGATCACGGACCTCGCCGACCGCGCGCGCTCGCACCATCTCAAGCCCGACGAGATCACCGGCGGCACGTTCAGCATCACGAACCCCGGTCCGTACGGCTCGATGCTGTCGGTGCCGATCATCGCGCAGCCGCAGACGGCGATCCTCGCGTTCGACGCGATCGAGAAGCGCCCCGTCGTCATCGACGACGCGATCGCGATCCGGCACATGGCCTACCTGTCGATGTCGTGGGACCACCGTGTGATCGACGGGGCGATGGCCGCACAGTTCCTCGCCCGGGTGAAGCAGAACCTCGAGACCTGGGACTTCTCCGAGGACCTCGGGGTCTGACCGAGGTGCCGCGCGAGGCCTGGCTCCTGCGGCCGGCCGGGCCGGTGCCGTACGGACCGGCGAACGAGGCGATGCACCGGCTCGCCGAGCGCCGCCTGGCCGGTGAGATCCCCGACACGCTGATCCTGCTCGAGCATCCCCCGGTGTTCACGGCCGGTCGGCGGGCCCGGCCCGACGAGCTCGTGTGGTCCCCGTCACAGCTCGAGGCCCGCGGCGCGGAGGTCCACCGCATCGACCGCGGCGGCTCGTTCACGTTCCACGGACCCGGCCAGCTCGTCGGCTACCCCATCGTCGATCTCGGCGCCAGGCCGGACGCGGCCGGGCACCTGCGCAGGATGGAGGAGGTGGTGATCCGTGCCGCCGCCGACCTCGGCATCGGTCTCGAGCGCCGCCCGGACGTGCAGACCGGCGTGTGGGCGGGCGACCGGAAGGTGTGCGCGATCGGCGTGCGGCTGATGCGCGCCCGGATCACGCTGCACGGCTTCGCCGTGAACTGCCAGACCGACCTCTCCTGGTTCGACGGCATCGTGCCGTGCGGGCTGCCCGACCACGGCGTCACGTCGCTCAGCGATCTCGCCGGACGGCCGGTCACGGTCGACGAGCTCCGGCCGCTGGTGGAACGTCACGCCGAGGAGGTCTTCGACGTGCGCCTCTCCCCCGCCCCGCCGGACGTCGCGATGCCGGAGGCCGTCGTGGCCGCCGGCCGCTGAGGCGGCCGCGCTCAGGCCGGCGCGTCGGCCGCGAGGGCGTACCTGGCCATCGACTCGAGCCAGCCCAGCGGCCAGGGCTCGCGCAGTCGGCCGGCCCACTCCACGTCGCGCAGCCGCTTGACGCGAAGTCCCCGCCACCCGGCGTCCCGGACCGCCCGCAGCAGCGGCGCCGGCGACGGCATGGCGCCGAGCGGCAGCTGCGCGAGGACCTCGGGCGGGTACGGCGCGTGATGGTCCGGCGGCGTGCCCATCGCCGTGCGGAGCAGATCGGCGAGCGCCCCCTTCACCCGGTCGACGGGTGCCGTCGATCCCCAGACGCCCTCGAACAGGACGAGCCGACCGCCCGGCACGACGACCTCGCGCCACGCGGTCATCGCCGCGACCGGATCGGGCGTCGTCCACACGAGGTGGCGTTCGATGACGGCGTCGAACGGCCCGGGCGGCGGCGCCGTCGCCGCGACCCTCCACGAACTCGATCTCCAGCCCTCGATCGGCGGCCTTCGTGCGAGCCTTCGCCAGCATGCCCGGTGACAGGTCGAGCGCCGTCACGCGGTACCCGAGCTCGGCGGCCAGCAGGCTGAGCGAACCGGTGCCGGCACCGACGTCGAGGACGCGCGCGCCCGTCTCGGGGAGCGCGTCGCGGAGCGCCGCACGCCAGGCGGCCTCCTCGAGCGGATCGCTGACGGAGTGCGACGCGGCCCGGTCGTAGGTCTCGGCGTCCCGGTTCCAGAACTCACGCAGGTGATCGTGGACGTCGGCCATCAGGCGCCCCTAGAACAGCGCGCTGGAGAGGCGCTTGCGGAACTCGGGGACGAGCGGATCGTCGTCGCCGAGCACGGCGAACGCGTCGACCATGGCCTCGCGCGCGGCGTCGCGCTCGTCCGGCAGCGCACCGATCATGCCGTCGAGCGCCTCCCGCCACTTCCCCTTCGCGGCCAGCCGCTTCGCGCTGGCGAGCGTGCCGGGCTCCTGCAGGTCCGCCCACTCCGCCACCCGGATCGACGCCAGCACGCGCTCGGCCTCGGGATCGGGCAGCAGCGGCGTCACCAGGTCCCGGGCCGCATCCAGCTCGCCGCGCCCCACCAGGATCCGCGCGAGGCCGATCTTCGCCTCGGCGTTCTCGGGATCCTGCTCGAGGGCGTCGCGGAAGTCCTGCTCGGCGCCCTCGACGTCGCCGGCCGCCACCTCCGCCTCCGCCTCGTCGGCCAGCTTGTCCGCCTCCGTGGGCAGGATCGAGTCGACGAAGTCGTTGACGGCCTCCTCGGGATAGGCGCCGATGAACATGCTGACCGGCGTCCCGTCGCGGAAGGCCACGACCGTCGGGATGCCCTGGCTCTGCACGGCCGACAGGAGCTCCTGGCCGACCCGGTTCGCGTCGATGTCGAGCTTCGCGAGCAGGAACGCGCCGGCCCGCTCACCGGCCACGCGCTCGAGCACCGGCCCCAGGGACTTGCACGGGCCGCACCAGTCCGCCCACAGGTCGACGACGACCGGCCGCTCCTTCGAGCCCTCGATCACGACCTGCTCGAACGTGGCGTCGGTCACCTCCACCACGTTGTTCCCGCCCTGCGTGGGCTCCTCGATCTTCAGGTCCATGCCACCAGCCTACCGCGCCGCCCTGCGTTGCCCCGTCCCCGGCGCGCGCGAGGCACGACCCCGGAGCGGAGGTATCATCCGACCACGGTGCGAGGAGCAACGGCTTGTCCGCGAGGGTGACCCAGACCCCACACGACGCACTCGGCCTCACCGCCGACGACCTCCTGTCGATGCATCGCACGCTCCTGACGGCCCGCCTGCTGGACGAGGCGTCCCTGCGCCAGAACCGGATGGGCCGGGCGCCGTTCGTGGTGCCGGTCTCGGGACACGAGGGCTGCCAGATCGGCACGGCGTGGCCCATGCGCCGGGGCACCGACATCTGGCTCCCGTACTACCGCGACGTCGGCGTCGTGCTCGTCGCCGGGATGACGCCGTACGAGATCTTCCTCGGCGTCTTCTCCAAGGCCGACGACCCCGCCAGCGGCGGCCGGCAGATGCCCTCGCACTGGGGGTCCCGCCGGCTCGGCATCATCAGCGGGTCCTCCCCGATCGCCACGCAGGTCCCGCACGCCGCGGGCATCGCGTACGCGGCACGGCTGCGCGGCGAGGACACCGTCGTGGGGTGCTGGTTCGGCGAGGGTGCGACGAGCGAGGGCGACTGGCACGAGGGACTCAACTTCGCCGGCATCCATCGGCTGCCGATCATCTTCGTCTGCGAGAACAACCACTACGCGATCAGCGTCCCGCAGTCCAAGCAGATGGCGGTCGAGGACGTGGCGAGCCGCGCCGAGGGCTACGGGTTCCCCGGCGTGGTGGTGGACGGCAGCGACGTCCTCGCGTGCTACGCCGCCATGAAGACGGCGCACGAGCGGGCTCGCGCCGGCGGCGGCCCCACGCTGATCGAGTGCAAGACCTACCGGTACCTGCCGCACACCTCCGACGACGACGACAAGTCCTACCGCAGCCGCGAGGAGGTCGAGGAGGCGCACCACCACGATCCGATCGACGCCTTCGCCACGTACCTTCGCGACCAGGGCATCGCCGACGATGCGGCCCTCGAGGCCATGCGCGACGAGGTGAAGACCGACATCGACCGACAGATCACGCTCGCGTGGGAGGCGCCGGACCCCGAGCCGGCCTCGGCCCTGCGCCACGTCTTCGCCGAGGACGCATGACACAGAAGAACGTCGTGACGGCGATCCGTGATGCCCTGCACGACGAGATGGCCGACGACGAGCGCATCGTCCTGCTGGGCGAGGACGTCGGCGCTCGCGGCGGGGTGTTCCGGATCTCCGCCGGCTGGGTGGAGGAGTTCGGGGAGGAGCGTGTGATCGACACGCCGCTGGCGGAGTCCGGCCTCGTCGGCATCGCGATCGGGATGGCGCTGCACGGGCTGCTGCCGGTGGCCGAGATCCAGTTCGCCGACTTCATCCATCCGGCGTTCGACCAGATCGTGTCGGAGGCGGCGCGGATGCGCTACCGGTCGAACGGGGACTTCGGCTGCCCGCTCGTGATCCGCGCGCCGTGGGGCGGCGGCATCCACGGCGCGCTGTACCACTCGCAGTCGATCGAGGCCTTCTACGCCCACGTCCCCGGCCTGAAGGTCGTGGCGCCGTCCACCCCGGCCGACGCGGCCGGCATGCTGCGCTCGGCGCTGCGCGACCCCGACCCCGTGCTGTTCCTCGAGCACAAGAAGACCTACCGGGCGGTGACCGGAGAGGTCCCCGACGACCGGTACCGGACGCCGATCGGCCTGGCGGACGTGAAGCGCGAGGGCGAGGACCTCACGGTCGTGAGCTACGGCTACGCGCTCCATCAGTGCCTGGACGCGGCGGCCCGGCTCGCGGACGAGGGCGTGTCCGTCGAGGTCGTCGACGTCCGCAGCCTCTCGCCGCTGGACACCGAGACGATCCTCGCCAGCGTGCGCAAGACCGCGAAGGCGATGGTCGTGTACGAGGACAACCGGACGTACGGGGCGGGCGCGGAGATCGCCGCCACGATCGCCGAGGAGGCGATGTTCGACCTCGACGCCCCGATCGTGCGCATCGGCGGACCCGACATCCCCGCCATGCCGTTCGCGAGCGCCCTCGAGCACTTCTACATGGAGCCCGAGCCCGACCAGCTCCACCAGCGGATGCTGGAGCTCGCCCGGTACTGACCGGGCACCGACCGGTCTGACTAGCCCGAAACACCCAGGTCAGGACCCCGAACGGCCCGTTACAGGACGCTCCCCTCACGCGTCGATAATCCGCGGAGACGTGGACGAGCCTCGACGACCGCACCGGCAGCGCCGGCCGCGGACGGGGACGGTGCGGGACCTCGTGGTCTTCGCCGCCCTCGCCGTGGGCCTGTTCGTGCTGGGCTGGATCACGGGTGGCTGGCAGGTGCTGCACGACAACCTCGAGGCCGCGATCGGCGACGAGGCCTCCGGTGCACTGGTCGTCATCGCCATCGTGTGCGCCGGTCTGTCGGTCCTCCGGTCGCACCAGGCGGGCCAGGAGTCGTCCCGGCGGACCCAGGCCGAGGATCGGTTCCGCGCCGTCGTCGAGGACGTCCCGGCCATCACGTACACATGGGACCCGACGAAGCCCGCCGGCACGGCAGCGGTCCCGTACGTGAGTCCGCAGATCGAGGCGATCCTCGGATACACGCCGGAGGAATGGACCTCCGACCCGATGCTGTGGATCGACCATCTGCACCCCGACGATCGCGACCGCGTGCGCGCCGAGTCCGACCGCACGGACCGGACCGGCGAGCCGTTCGCCATGGAGTACCGGACCTTCGCGAAGGACGGCCGCGAGGTCTGGCTGCGCGACGAGTCCTCCCTCGTGGCCGCACAGGAGGGGCAGCCGCCCCGGGTGCAGGGCGTGATGTTCGACATCACGGCGCGCAAGCGCGCGGAGCTGGCACTGCAGCAGGCAGAGAACCGGTTCCGGGCGCTCGTCGAGCAGCTGCCGGCGGTCGTGTACATCAACGCGGCCGACGACGTGAGCACGGCGACCTACATCAGCCCCCAGTACGAGCGACTGCTGGGGTTCACGCCCGAGGAGCGCCTCGCCGACCCGGAGATGTGGCTGCACCAGCTGCACCCCGACGACCTGGAGCGCGTCCAGGCCGAGTCCCTGCGGACGAACGAGACCGGCGAACCGTTCGAGTGCGAGTACCGGATGTTCACGAAGGACGGCCGGGTCGTGTGGCTCCGCGACCACGCGATCCTCGTGGGCGGCGAGGACGGCGGCCCGGCGTCTGGCAGGGCGTGCTGGTCGACGTCACCTCGACGACGCTGGCCGAGCAGGCGCTGTCGAAGCGCGACGTGATCCTCGAGGCGACGGGCTTCGCCGCCGGCCGCTTCCTCAACGCGCCCTCGTGGACCGACGTGATCGACGAGGTCCTCGAGCACCTCGGGGTCGCGGCCGGCGCGAGCCGCGCCTACGTCTTCCAGAACGAGCCCGACGCCGGCGCCGGCCTCACCCTCTCGGGACGGTTCGAGTGGACGGCCGAGGGGGTCGCATCGACCATCGCGGCCCCGTACAACCAGCGGTTCCCGTACGCGTCGGGGTTCGACCGGTGGGAGCAGGTGTTGCAGGCGGGCGGCGTGATCCACGGCGCCACGCGGACCTTCCCCGAGACGAGCGCCGCGACCTGCTCGACCTGCAGGGGATCCTGTCGATGGTCGTGATGCCGATCACCGTCGACGACGAGTGGTGGGGCTTCATCGGCTTCGATCACTGCGCCGAGGAGCGGACGTGGCATCAGGCCGAGATCGACGCCCTGACCGTCGCGGCGAACACGCTCGGCGCCGCCATCGGTCGCGAGCGGGCGGAGCGCCGGATCTCCGAGACCGAGACCCGGTACCGGAGCCTCGTCGAGCAGATCCCGGCCATCACCTACATCGCCGAGCCGGGAACGGGACGCACGATCTACATCAGCCCGCAGCTCGAGACGGTCCTGGGGTACACGCGCGAGGAGATGAAGCCCGAGCTCTACTGGGCGTCGCTCCATCCCGACGACCGCTCGCGCATCCTCGCGGAGGACGAGCGCACGAACCGGACGGGCGAGCCGTACCGGGTGCAGTACCGGCAGCGCGCGAAGGACGGACGCTGGGTCTGGATCCGCGACGAGGCGCTCCTCGTGCACGACGAGCGCGGCAACCCGCTGTACTGGCAGGGCGTGCGGTTCGACATCACCGCGCAGAAGGAGACCGAGCAGCAGGTCCGCGAGGCGGAGGAGCGGTACCGCACCCTGATCGAGACCGTGCCGGCCGTCACCTACATCGACACCGTGAGCGAGCCCGTGCAGTCGGTCTTCGTGAGTCCGCAGATCCGCACGATGCTCGGGTTCACGCCCGAGGAGTGGGTCGGAGACCCGGACCTGTGGTGGGACCACCTCGACCCGGCCTTCCTCGCCGGAGGCGCGCGAGGCCGTGACCCGGCACGCGTCCGGCGAGCCGTTCGACGTCGAGTACCGCTTCCGGGCCAAGGACGGCAGCTGGCGCTGGATCCGCGATCAGGCGCTCGTCGTGACCGACGACGACGGAACGGTCCGGTTCTCCCAGGGCGTGATGACCGACATCACCGACGAGAAGCTGGCCGAGGAGCAGTTGCGCGACGCCGAGCAGCGGTACCGCGCGATCGTCGAACACATCCCGGCCGTCGTGTACCTCGATCCCCTGGAGTGGCCCGCCGAGACCCTCTACGTGAGCCCCGAGCTCGAGCGCATGCTGGGGATCGACGCCGAGGAGTGGGCGCGAGACGTGGACTCGTGGGAGCACGCGATCCATCCCGACGACCGCGAGGCCGTCGTGCGGGAGCTACCTCTCGTTCCTGCGAGCAGGAGGGCCAGTGGACCCGCGAGTACCGGTTCGTCGCGCGCGACGGCCGGACCGTGTGGGTCCGTGACGAGGCATCGATCCTCCGGGACGAGGACGGCCGCCCGTCGTTCGTGCAGGGCGTGTGGTTCGACATCACGGAGCGCAAGCTCGCCGAGGACGCGCTGCGGGAGAGCGAGGGCCGGGAGCGCGAGGCCGCCGAGCGCCTGCGTTCGCTCGACGAGATGAAGAACACCTTCCTGGCGGCGGTCTCGCACGAGCTGCGCAGCCCGCTCACCTCGATCCTGGGCCTGTCCCTCACGTTGGAGCGGCAGCGCGAGCTCGACGACGAGGACCGCGAGGACCTCCTCGAGCGGCTGTCGACGAACGCGCGCAAGCTCGACCGGCTCCTGAAGGACCTCCTCGACATCGACCGGCTGAGCCGTGGCATCGTCACGCCGCAGTACCGCGTCGTCGACGTGGCCGCCCTCGTGCGTCGCTCGGCCGACAGCCTCGACACGCTCGCGCACCGCGCGGTCGAGGTCGAGACCAGCCCGGTCGTCATCAGCGTCGACCCGGCGAAGGTCGAGCGCATCGTGGAGAACCTGCTCGTGAACGCCGCGCGGCACACCCTCGAGGACCGGCGGATCTGGCTCCGGGTGATGCCGCACGACGGCGGCGTGCTCATCGCGGTCGAGGACGACGGCGCCGGCGTGCCGGTCGAGCTGCGCGACGCCATCTTCGAGCCGTTCCGCCAGGGGCCGACGGTCCAGTCCCACTCCCCCGGCACCGGCATCGGGCTGTCCCTCGTGTCGCGCTTCGCCGCCCTGCACGGCGGGCGTGCCTGGGTGGAGGACCGCGAGGGCGGGGGCGCGTCGTTCCGCGTCTTCCTGCCCGGAGGGCCCACCGTCGGCGCGGCCGGGGACGACCCAGGAGGAGCCGGAGGAGGGCGCCTCGACCGGCAGGTTCGCCGACGCCGGATAGACTCGGGACGACGATGTCGGTCCGCGACCACAACCCCCAGAAGCGGCGCCTGCACCTGCCGATCGTGTCGGTGACCTCGGGCGAGAACGTGAACGTCCCCGGCGCGCGCAAACCACCGTGGCTGAAGGTGCGCCTGGCGACCGGCCCCAACGTGACCGAGCTCCGCGGCATCATGCGCGGCCTCGACCTGCACACCGTCTGCGAGGAGGCCATGTGCCCGAACCTCGCGGAATGCTGGGAGGACCGGGAGGCCACCTTCCTGATCCTCGGTTCGACGTGCACACGCCGATGCGGCTTCTGCGACGTGATGACGGGCAGGCCCGAGCCGGTCGACGAGGGCGAGCCGGAGCGCATCGCCGAGGCCGTGCGCGCCATGGGCCTGCGCCACGTGGTGCTGACCGGCGTCGCCCGGGACGACCTCCCCGACGGCGGCGCGCGGATCTGGGCGGCGACGATCCGGGCCGTGCGCGACGCCGTGCGCGGACTGCACCGTGGAGGTCCTGCCCAGCGACTTCAAGGGCGGCGAGCGCGACATCGGCACCGTCCTCGAGGCCGAGCCCGAGGTCTTCGCGCACAACCTCGAGACGGTGCGGCGGCTGCACGGCCGGATCCGGCCCGCGTTCGGCTACGAACGCTCGCTCGAGGTCCTGCGCATCGCCAAGCGCCTGCGCGCCGCGCAGATCACGAAGTCGAACCTGATCCTGGGGATGGGCGAGCGCCCCGACGAGGTCGCGCCGGCGCTCGCCGACCTCCGCGACGCCGGGTGCGACATCGTGACGATGGGCCAGTACCTCCAGCCGACGCCGATGCACCTGCCGGTCGACCGCTGGGTCACGCCCGAGGAGTTCGACCGTCACCGCACCGAGGGCGAGGCCGCCGGCCTCCCGCACATCGAGGCCGGGCCCCTCGTGCGCAGCTCGTACCACGCCGGCGCGCAGTACCGGCGGGCCCTCGAGGCCGCCGCCATCGCCTGAGCGCCGCTAGCCGGTCCGCTTCCAGGTGTGCGCGGAGAAGACCATCTCGTCGATCGCCCGGTCGCCCGGCTCGTCCGTCTCCTCCAGCGTCAACGACAGGCCGCCGTGGTCGCGCGCCCACGTGAGCCGCAGGGTCGGACCGCCGTCGGACGCGAGCACGAGCTCGTTCCCCCGCACGGTGTAGGTCCCGCGCAGCAGGTCGAGCGTGATGACGCCGGTGAAGTACATGGCGAGCTGGCCGCGCACGAGGTCCAGCTCGTAGTCGCCGACGACCTCCGAGTACCTGCTCTTCGGCACGCCGGCGTCGGCCGCGTCGCGCTCGGTGATCGTGACGGCGTAGATCCCGTCGGCGGCCGTGGTGTCCGATCCGCTCGCCGTCGAGGCGGACCCGGCCGGCGAGCCGGTCGCGGACGGGACCTCCGACGGCGAGACCGGCGCGGAGGTCGAGGCGACGCCCCCGCCCGAGCCGCACGCCGCCATGGCGATCACGATCGCGAGGACCGCGGTGGTTCGGACGGACCATCGGTTCCGGGCAGCATGCATCGCTCATCCTTTCGTCGGGTGGTGCACGTCGAGGCGGCGGACGGACTAGCGGTCGATCACCCTCCAGGGGTGCGAGGTCCACACGACCTCGTCGGCCAGACGCTCGAGGCCGACCCGCGTGTCGTCCGCGATCGTGAAGCGCAGGTCGCCGTTGGGCAGGCGTTGCCAGTCCAGCGTGACGGTCTCTCCCTGCCTGGTGGACGACGAGTCGCCGGCCCGCGACCTCGAGCGATCCGAACACCGGGAGCTGGCCGAGCCCCTGGAGATGCTGTTCGACCCGCACCGTGTCGCGGGCGAACACGAGCTCCATCGTCCCCGACAGCCCGTAGGCCTCGGCGCGCGGGAGCCCGGCGGCCAGGCCGTCGGCGATCCGGACGGTCGTGCCGTACGTGCCGTCGAGGGCCGTGCTGAGCCCGGTCGCCGCTCGCGGTCCCACCGTCGATGACGGGCCGCCGTCCAGCGGCTGCCGCACGTGGCGCGCGCCCTCGACGAACGCTCCGGCCGCGAACACGCCGGCGACGAGCGCGACGACGAGCGCGGCGGTCGCGACGGCCCTGCCGACCTCGCGCGGGCGGGCACGGGCGACGGCCCGCCGGAGGTGGCGCTCCACGTCGAGCTCCCCGTCCGTCTCCTGGCCCGCGGCCAGGAACGCCTCACGGAGCCGTCGATCGATCGACATCGCTCGCCTCCTCCCCCAGCCGGGCGGCCAGCGCGAGCCGCGCACGATGCAGCAGGATCTTGGCCGCTCCGTCCGAGCAGTCGAGGACGTGCGCGAGCTCCGGGAGCGGCCGGTCCTCGAGGTAGAACAGGACGATCGCGACCCGCTGACGCATGGGCAGCTCGGCGACCGCGGCCAGCAGGTCCAGGTCGGGGGCGGTCCCCTCGGCGACCGATGGGCCCGGCCGCCACCCGCTCCAGCGACGGGCGGATCCGCTCGCGCCGGGCGGACCGCGTGGCGAGCCGGATCGCGACGCGACGCACCCAGGCGTCCGGACGCTCGTACCGAGACACCGTGCGCCAGTGCACGTGCAGTCGCATGAACGCGTCCTGCGCGATCTCCTCGGCCCGGCCCCGGTCGCGGACGATCAGGTACACCGTGCGGACGACGGCCGGGAACTCCGCGCGGAAGAACCACGCGTACTCGTCGTCGAGGTCGCCGCCGCGGGCGCGCGGCCACCCTCGCCGCACACGGTCCCGATCGCGCCACGCCGCTCGTCATGCGCTCTCCTCGAACGCTCGCTCCGTGGGGCTCTCCCCGGGGTCCGCTCGCACACTACGTGAACACGCCCGGGGGGTCCGAACGGGTACGCGCGAAGGTGGAGGAGCCGGCCTGTAAGCCGGATCCTGTGCGCCGTGCGAGCACGGCGCGGCGGCCATCTGTCTCGGCGCTCACGCGCCGCCGGGCCGTTCGCCGGCCCGGTGCGGCCTACCCGGGAGCATCGGACGGGCCGTCCGCTCCCTGCTTGGCCTTGCTCCGGGTGGGGCTTGCCGAGCCGGACCGGTCACCCGGTCCGCTGGTGAGCTCTTACCTCACCGTTTCACCCTTACCGCTCACGCGGCGGTCTGCTCTCTGTTGCGCGGTCCGCGAGGTCGCCCCCGCCTGGGATCGCCCCAGCACCCTGCCCTGTGGAGTCCGGACTTTCCTCGAGCGCGTTGCCGCGCCCGCGGCCGCCCGGCCGGCTCCTCCGGGACGAGGATACCCGGGCCTCAACGGCGGCGGGCGGCGAGCCACGCATCGACGCCGGCGTTCGCCAGCCGGTCGGCGTGCGTGTTCTGCTCGCGCGGCACATGGCGGTACGTGATGCGCTCGAAGCGCCGCGCCTGCTCGAGGACGGCCTCGTACAGGGGACGGAGGTGCGCGGCCTTCACGCGATACCGGCCGGAGAGCTGCTCGATCAGCAGGTTCGAGTCGGCGCGCAGGTCGACCTCCGTGGCGCCGAGGTCGGCGGCCAGGCGCAGACCCTCGAGCGCGGCCGTGTACTCGGCGACGTTGTTCGTCGTCTCCCCGAGCCCCTCGGCGAGCTCGCCGAGGACCTCGCCCTCGGGCGTGCGGACGACGGCGCCGATCCCCGCCGGCCCCGGATTGTTGCGGGCGGCGCCGTCGGTCTCGACGATCACCTTCACCGGAGGACCACGATCCGGCGGCAGTGCTCGCAGCGGCGGATGCCCTCGGCGTGTTTGATCCGGTCCATCTCCATCGCCGACAGCTTCTCGTGGCAGCCCTGGCACACACCGTCGACGAGCTCGGCGACGCCGATGCCCTTCTTCTGCGCGCGCAGGTCGTCGTAGAGCTCGACGAGCTCGGCGTCGATCGCGGGCACGATGTCCTCGCGCTTGGCGGTGAGCGCGGCGAGCTCGGTCTCGATGTGGGCGAGCTCCTCGCGGGCGGACACGGCGGCGGCGTCGGAGCTCGTCCGCAGGCGGTCGGACTCGACGCGGGCCTCGGCGGCGGCCGCCTCCAGCTGCTCCCGCTCCTCCATCATGCCGAGGAGCTCGTCCTCGCGGTCGCCCCGGCGCTTCTTCAGGTTCTCGATCTCACGCTGGAGCGACTCGAGCTCCTTCGTGTTGACGATGCTGCCGTCGTAGAGCCGGCGCTCCTCGGCCGCCGACTTCTGCGAGAGGCTGTCGACCTCGTGCTCGACGCGCAGCTGCTCGCGTCCGATCGCGTCGAGCTTCAGGCCGAGCTCCCCCAGCGTGTTCTCGGCGCCGTCGGCCTGGCGGCGGGCGGCATCGGCCTCGGTGCCGGACGTGAGCACGTCGCGGCGCGCCCGCAGCCGGCCGGCGGCCGTGTCGATCTCCTGGAGTTCCAACAGACGTTCCGTGCCCTGCATCGCAGCGAAGGGTAGCCGAATCTGACGACCACGCGGCCTCGGCTCAGATCAACGACAGCTGCGTGGGACGTGCATCGGGATCCGCGGACGATCCGGTGCGCGACCACCGGGGCGCCGGCGACTCGGCCGTGATGCCGCCCATCGAGCGCACGATCGAACCGACCCGCCGGCCGAGCTCCCGTCGCGCCGACGGCGACCCGTACGGTCTGGTGTACAGCTCCCCGTAGCGGTCGACGAGGTCCGGATACGCATCCTGCAGCCACTCCATGAACACCTCCCGCACGCCGGGGCGCAGGTGGAGCAGGATCGGGGACACGTGGGTGGCGCCGGCGTCCAGCGCCGCGGCCACGACCTCGCGCAGCATCCGCGGATGGTCGGTGATGCCGGGCAGCACCGGCGCCATCAGCACGCCGCACGGGATGCCGGCCCGGTTGAGCTCGGCCACGGCCGCCATGCGTTCGCGGGGGTGCGGGGTGCCGGGCTCCGTGCGACGCCAGGCATCCTCGTCGAGCGTGCCGATCGAGAACGCGGCCGACACCGGCGCGACGGCGGCGGCCCGCTGCAGGAGCTCCAGATCCCGGAGGATCAACGTCCCCTTCGTGAGGATCGAGAACGGGTTGCGCGCGGCCGTCAGTGCCCCGACGATGCGCGGCATCAGCCGGTACCGGCCCTCCGCCCGCTGATAGGGGTCGGTGGCCGTGCCCATGGCCACGTGCTCGCCCTTCCAGCGCGGTGCGGCCAGCTCGCGCTGCAACACCTCGGGCGCGTTCACCTTCACGACGATCTTCGTCTCGAAGTCCCGCCCGGCGTTCATGTCCATGAAGGTGTGCGTGGGACGGGCGAAGCAGTACACGCAGGCGTGCGAGCAGCCGCGGTACGGATTGATGGTCCACGAGAACGGCATGGCGTTGCCGGGCACGTGGTTGAGGATCGACTTCGCCTCGACCTCGATGAACTCCATGCCACGGAAGGCGGGCGTGTCGAAGGTGCGGCGCGCGACCTCGAAGAGCTGCTGCCCGGCGGCCATCAGGCGGCCGAGGATAGAACATATGTTCGAGTGCCGCAAGTCCCGGACCGGTGGCGGGGTCGAGCGAAGGCAGAACGATCCCGGAGACGACCGATCCGCTCGCCGGTGACGAGCGGATCGGTCGGATCCGAGATCGCGGGAGGAGTGCTCAGGCCCGCCTACGGCGGGTCGAAGGTCACCTTCTCGAACTGGCTGTTCGTCTGCTGGCCGAGGAATGCGACGGCGACCACGATGACCGCAAAGATGAAAGCGAGCATGATGGCGTACTCGACCGCCGTGGCGCCGCGCTCCTCCACCAGGCGCTCACGCAGCCCGAGCCATCGGACCTGCGCGCCTGCGTACCAACGAAGGAACACCTTCGGAACACCCCCTCTGGCCGGGAACGTGGTGTCGGGAGGACACCGCGCAGTGCACCCGGACCGGTCTGTAGAAGCATCGACCTGGGGGCACTCCGAACTTGAGCGAGGCACCCGGGCAGACAGGGTCAGCCGGGAGGGTACTCCGGCAGATCGGGCGGTGGAAGCGGCGTCTGGCCGAAATCGAACTCGTCGGCCAGATCGCCCAGGATCGGGACGTCCTCACGCACGGTGGGCCTCGAGTCCGGCCGGCCGTCCGTCACCGGATCCAGCCGCTGCCCGCCCAGGAACCGATCCTCGATGAACTTCAGGTAGGCGTCGAACGACAGCGTCTGGTGGTCGATCGTGCCCGCCCTCGCCCACGGGCTCACCATGAACGCGGGCACCCGGACCCCGTAGCCGTTCACGTCGACGCGCGGGGGCACCACGTGGTCGTAGAAGCCTCCCCAGTCGTCCCACGTCACGAAGATCGCCGACGTGTCCCAACAGTCGGATGCGCCGACCGCGTTGATCAGGCGCGTGATCCAGGCCTGCCCCTTCGCCATCGGGTACGGCGGGTGGTCCGAGTAGCCGAACCCCGGCATCACCCAGGAGACCGCCGGCAGGCCGCAGCCGTCGGCGGCCGCCTGAGCGAAGAAGTCCTCGTGGGACCGGATGTTCCCGAGCTGGTGGTTCTGCGCGACCGTCCGGAAGCCGGGCAGCGGGTTCTGCTGCGGCACGGTCCGGTCCCCGGTCGCGGCCTCGCACGGTGGCACGATGCAGGAGTCCGCGCCGACGTAGTAGCCCCAGCTGATGCCGCGATCGTGCAGGAGGTACGTGATGTCGGTCCACCCGTAGGGCCGGGTGTCCTGGCGGGTCCACGGCTCGCCCTTCAGGCTGAGGTCGCTCGTGCAGCTCATGGGGTCGGCCGGGTGCGCGCACAGCGCCGACCACGCCGAGACCAGGAACAGGTGCGACGGCAGGGTCCACGAGTCGGCCGGCGCGAACAGCCGGTCCTGCAGCACGAAGTCGTGCGCGTACGTCCAGAGGTTCGGCAGCTCCCGCGCATCGTGGTATCCCATCACGTCGGGCTGACCCCGGGGCCCAGGCGTCGCCTTCGGGCACGGCGGCCGCCGCGGATCGCGCGTGCAGACGTTGCCGATCTTCCGGTACGTGCGCACGAAGCCGTTCATCTGCCCGTGGTTGACGTCCATCTTGACGCCGCCTCGTTGTGGGATCCGCCTGCGTCCCAGACGTCGGTGTCGTGGTAGGGCCGCACGCAGTGGCCGGTCGCGGGATCGGGCAGGCACACCGCCCACGATCCGTCCGGCCTGCGAGGGATCCCGTCGGCGCCGGGGAACGTGCCGAAGATCTCGTCGAAGGAGCGGTTCTCCTGCACGACGACGATCACGTGCTGGATCTGCTCGATGCCCCGCACCGCCGGCGTCGCGACGGTGGGCTCCGGATGCCCGGAGCTCGAGCACGCCACCGCCGCAACGGATGTGAGGATCCAGGTCGCGAGCGCGACGGTTCGGCGCGCGCGCCGATGGTTGGCCATGAGACAGCGAGTGTATCGGTCGCCTCCAGGTATCCTGCGCCCATGTCGAGACGGGTGGCGCTGGTCACCGGCGCGGGCAGCGCGACCGGGATCGGGTTCGCGGTGGCACGCGCGCTCGGTCGGGACGGCCTCGCGGTCGGCGTGTGCTCCACCACCGATCGCATCCACGACCGCGTGCGCGAGCTCGCGGCCGACGGCGTCGAGGCCGCCGGCTTCGTCGGCGATCTGACCGACGCCGCCACCGTCAGGTCGATCGTCGAGGCCGCGAGCTCGGAGCTCGGCGACATCGACGTCCTCGTCAACAACGCCGGCATGGTGACGGTCGACATGGACACGGACGCGGAACCGATGTTCGTCGACCTGGACGAGGAGACGTGGGCTCGCAGCCTCGCCATGAACCTCACGACCGCCTACTCCGTGACCCGGGCGGTGCTGCCCGGCATGCTGACGCGAGGATGGGGGCGCGTCGTGATGGTCTCGTCGGTGACGGGCCCGCTCGTCACGAACCCGGGGTCGGCCGGCTACAGCGCGGCGAAGGCGGGCATGGACGGCCTGATGCGCGCGATCGCCATCGAGGCCGCGCGATCGGGCGTCACGGTGAACTCGGTCGCGCCCGGATGGATCGCCACCGGCTCGCAGACGCCGGAGGAGGCCGTCGCCGGGCGGAACACGCCCGTCGGCCGGTCGGGCACGCCGGAGGAGATCGCGGCGGCGGTCGCGTTCCTCGCGTCCGAGGGTGCGAGCTACCTCACGGGCCAGTCGATCGCCGTCGACGGCGGCAACACGATCCAGGAGTACAAGGGCCCGCCCGCGGACTGGTACTGAGACTGGCTAGGCCGCTCACCTGTTGGATCGCCGGCTCGATGCCGCGCAGGAACGTCGGGTACGGGTAGATCAGATCGCGGAGGTCGGTGACGGGGATCTGCCACCGAACCGCCAGCACGAAGATGCCGAGGATCTCACCGGCCGCCGGCCCCATCGTGGAGGCGCCGACCAGCACGCCGCGGTCCGCATCGACGATCACCTTCGTGACGCCGTACTCGGCGCCCGGGCCGTGGATGTAGCCGCGGGTGGAGTCCACCGTGCGGGCGAGCCCGATCCGCACGTCGATGCCGCGCTCGCGGGCCTCGTGCTCGGACAGCCCGACGCTCGCCACCTCCGGGTCGGTGAACGTCACGCGCGGCACCGCGGTGTAGTCGGCCGGCGTGTGCGGCCGCCCGAGGATGTCGGCGGCCGCGATCCGGCCCTGGTACACGGCCAGGTGGGTGAAGCCGGCCACCCCCGTCACATCGCCGACCGCCCAGATCCCGTCGCCCGCCCGCAGGTGCTCGTCGGCCGGGACGCCGCGGCCGCTCGGATCGATGCCGGCCGCCGCGACGCCCAGGGACTCGAGGTCCACGCGCCGGCCGGTCGCGACCAGCAGCCGCTCACCGCTCACCGTGGAACCGTCGCCGAGCGTCACCCGCACGCCGCCGGCCGGGTCGGCGGCCACCTCGGTGGCGGCGACGCCGGCGTGCACCGCGATCCCCTCGGCGTCGAACAGCCGGCCGAGCTCCTCCCCCTGCTCGGGCTCCTCGAGCGCGAGCAGGCGCGGCGCGTGCTCGACGATCGTGACGTCGGTGCCGAAGCGCCGGTAGACCTGTGCGAACTCGAGGCCGATCGCGCCACCGCCGAGGATCACCATCGAGGCCGGGTCGCGGTCGGCCTCGATGGCCTCGCGGTTCGTCCAGTACTCCACGTCGGACAGGCCGGGGATCGGCGGGATCGCCGGCGCGCCGCCGGTCGCGATCACCAGGCCGCGCCGCGCCGTGTACCGCTCGCCGTCGACCTCGACCTCGCGCGGGCCGATGATGCGGGCGCTGCCGCGCACGAACGTCTCGCCGCGGTCGAGGTGGCGCTTGACGGCGATCGTGTCGTCCCAGTCGCCGGTCACCTCCCGCACGCGAGCGGCCACCTTCGACCAGTCCGGCGTGACCGACCCGTCGCCGGCGAGCCCGATCGCCCTCGCGGCCTCGGCCAGCGAGTTCCCCGCGCGCACCATCACCTTCGAGGGGACGCAGCCCCAGTACGGGCACTCGCCGCCGACGAGACGGCGGTCGATGCCCAGGACGTCGAGGCCGGCCTCGGCCGTGCGCTGCGCCACCTCCTCGCCGCCCGGTCCCAGCCCGATGACGATCAGGTCGTGCTCGCTCATGTCCGCTCCTCGTCTCGAGAACGCTCGGCCACCGGTCCACGATAGCCCGGCCGCTACCCTTCCCTGATGGTCCGCTTCCTGCTGCGTCCACGATGGCTGGCCGGCCTGGGACTCGTCGTCCTCGTCGTCGTCACGTTCACGCGCCTGGGCGTGTGGCAGCTGCACCGGCTCGACGAACGCCGCGCGTACGAGGCCCTGGTGGCGAGCCGGCTGGCCGCCGCTCCCGTGCCGCTCGAGGACGTGCTGGCCGGCGGCGCGGACGCCGACGCGATGCGCTACCGCCGCGTGACGGCCTCCGGCACGTACGACACCGCCCACGAGGTGATCCTGTACGGACGAACGCAGGGCGACCAGAGCGGCAACCACGTGCTGACGCCGCTGATCCTCGACGACGGGTCGGCGGTCGCCGTCGACCGAGGGTGGGTGCCGTTCGAGGACGACAGCCCGCCGCTCGCCGACGCGGCCCCGCCGGACGGCACGGTGCGCGTCACGGGCGTCCTGCTCCCGCCCGAGGTCGAGACCGCTCCCCCGTCGCCGGCCGCCGCGCCGACGACGACGTTCGCGAAGGTGGACCTCGGCGCGCTGGCGGCGCAGGTGCCCTACCGGCTCGCGCCCGCGTACCTGCTGCTCGGGTCGCAGCAGCCGGCGCCGGCGGCGCTGCCGCTCGTCGCGCCGCTGCCCGACGCGGCCGACGCGCCACCGCACCTGAGCTACGCGATCCAGTGGTTCTCGTTCGCGACGATCGCCGTCGTCGGATTCGTCGTGCTGGTCCGGCGCGAGTACCGGCGATCGCTGGCCGGATAGGATGCCGGCATGATCGTGTTCCTCGCTGCTCGGACTGTTCACGCCCCGGTTCATCATGGTGCTGCTGTGGCTGTTCAGCGACTACCTGAGCCGCGCGTTCGACGGCAGTTGGCTGCTGCCGCTCCTCGGGTTCTTCCTGCTGCCGACGACCACGCTGTGCTACGCGTTCGCGCAGAACTCGATGGACGGCGTTCGCGGCCTCGGTCTCGTGCTGGTGATCGTCGGGCTGCTCGTCGACCTCGGCATCATCGGCAGCAGCCGCGGCCGGGGCGTGTTCAAGCAGGACCGCGCGGCGATCTGAGCGGGCGTCAGTCCTCGCGGTTGCGCAGGGCGTCGGCCGCGAGCGTGAGGTAATCCTCGAGGGCCGTCGCGACGGCGGGCGGCGGGTCCATCGCACGCAGCGCCGCGCGCATGTGGACGAGCCATCGGTCACGCGCGTCGGTGCCGATCGCGAACGGCGCGTGCCGCATGCGCAGCGCCGGATGGCCACGCTCCACGGAGTAGTCGGGCGGGCCGCCCCAGTACTGCGCGAGGAACAGGGCCAGGTGACGGCGCGCCGGCCCGAGGTCCTCGGGCGTCGGGTACACCGCGAGCAGCTCCGGGTCGCCGGCCACGCCGTCGTAGAAGCGGTCGACGAGCGCCTCGAAGAACGGCAGACCGCCGACCTCGTCGTAGACCGTCGCGCCGGAGCCGGGATCGGACATCACCGGGAGCCGTCGCCACCCGGGTCCTGCGGGGTGGTCGGTCGCGCGAACGGCCCCATCGTGCCCTCGGGATTGTCGGGCGTGCGATTGACGAACCGTCCCTGGGCGGGCGGTGGCGCCGAGCCGCGGCGGGGGCCCGACCAGCGCGCCGGCACGGCGTCGATCGCCAGCGCCAGCCCGTACGCGACCGACTCGTAGTTCACCCGCCATCCGCGGAAGTGCCGCCACGCGTCGTCGGCGTCGCGCTCCATCGCGAAGCCGACCTCGGACAGGCGGGCGATCCCGTCGTCGAACTCCTCGCGGCTGAGCTGGATCGGGTCGTCGGGCCGCGGATCCTCGTCGAACGGGAACCCGATCGTCGTCGCGAGCTGCCGCAGGCAGTCGATCCCCATGCGCAGGCTGAGCCGGGCCTGGAGCGGTGTCCTGGTCGGGGCCGACGCGTGCAGCAGCGCCGCCGAGTCCATCACCGCGAGCAGCGCGATCAGCCACGAGGAGCGCGGGTCGGGCGAGCGGAAGCGCAGCAGGATCGGGTAGCTCGCGTGGCTCTCGGCGACGTCGGCCGCCCACCGCTCCCACTGCGCGGTAGAACTCGGGCAGGTCGTCGAGCGTCGACCCCATCTGGTTGCGCGCGAGGAGCTCCGGGCCCCAGGGCGGGTGGCCCGCCCGCACCCCGATGAGCGTCACCTCGGTCTCGCGGCGGCTGAACGACGAGTACAGCGTCGGCAGGTACGCGATCTGCAGCGCGACGACGATCAGCCCGGTCGCGCCGGCGAGGAAGTCGACGACGGTCGCCCCGCCCTCGCGCGTGGACGCGAATCCGAGCGTGAGCAGGGACGAACCGGCCTCGCGGAACGCCGCCGCCAGGTCGCCCGTCTGCGGCCAGAGCAGCAGCGCGTACCCCAGCAGGTATCCGGACAGCCACACCAGGAGCATCGCGGCGAGGATCAGCGGGGCCTGCGCCTGGAACAGGTGGTGGCGGGACTCGGCGGAGCGCGCCCTCGTGGCGACGAGACGGAAGGCGGCGTCGGTCGCCCGGTCGACGCCCCGAAGCACGAGGCCGGCCCGCCCGCCGGGCACGACGAGCGTGCGCAGGACGCTGGCCGAGGTCACCAGCACGATCACTCCGCCGAGGACCGCGCCGATCGCGCGCAGGACCGCCATGATCGGAGCAGTGTAGGTACCGTGGCCGGGAAGGGTCACGCGACGGACGAGGAGGTCCCCACCATGGTCGAGGCGACGAGGCGACGGACGGCTATCTCCGCGCGCGGTACTGGCAGGAGGACGACCTCCTGCGCGCGCTGCGAGAGGACCTCGAGCGGCGGGGCCCGGCGATCCAGGTGAGCCCGGAGACCGGCCGCCTCCTGGGCCTGACGGTTCGCGCCACCG
The DNA here is from genome assembly GCA_963828885.1 of uncultured Actinomycetes bacterium. GTDB lineage: Bacteria > Actinomycetota > UBA4738 > UBA4738 > HRBIN12 > JALYMB01. The sequence continues at coordinate 41,046 of CAWHGC010000003.1, read as the reverse complement.
GCGCCGCCCGCGTCCTCGAGGTCGGCACCCTCTTCGGCTACAGCGGCGTGTGGATGGCGCGCGAGCTGCCCGGCGACGGCCACCTCGACACCCTCGAGCTGGCCGACGCCCACGCCGACGCCGCCGAGGCGTGGTTCGAGCGGGCGGGCCTCGCCGAGCGGGTCACGGTGCACCGCGGGGCGGCCCTCGACACGCTCGCAGCGTCTCGAGGGCCCGTACGACGTGGTGTTCCTCGACGCCGCGAAGGCCGAGTACGTCGCGTACGCCGAGCACGCGGCACGTCTGCTCCGCGCCGGCGGCACGATGCTGGCCGACAACGTCATCTGGAGCGGACGGGTGGGCGACCCCTCGGTCACCGACGACGACACGGAGGGCATCCGCAGGTTCCACGAGCTCATCGCCGCCGACCCTCGATGGGACTCCACGGTGGTGCCGGTGGGCGACGGTGTGTCCATCTCCGTGCGTAGCGGTTGACCGCGAACGATCCGGACGGGCACGGATGGGGGGTGCGCCCCTGCCGGTCCTCGTGTACCGTATCGGGCGAGGGTACCGTTTCGTGGTTCGCTACAAGCAGTCCCTCAACCGGCGCGTCACGCCGGCGCCCAAGGGCCGCACCGCGAGCCCGGACGGCGGAAGGAAGGAGGGATCGCCAGTGGCAACCGGAACCGTGAAATGGTTCAGCTCCGAGAAGGGGTTCGGATTCATCACCCCCGAGGACGGCAGCGCAGATGTGTTCGTACACTTCAGCGCGATCTCGGGCGAGGGATACCGCAACCTCGACGAAGGGCAGCGCGTCGAGTACGACGTGACCCAGGGCCAGAAGGGCCCGCAGGCCGCGAACGTCAAGCCCGCCTGACGGCGAGCATCGAACGCTGAAGGAGGGGTCCGGCCATCGGCCGGGCCCCTCCGTCGTTCCCGGGTCAGTTCGCCATCCAGGCGTCGATGCGCTGCTCGACCTCGCGCAGGCGGTCGACGATCTCCTTCAGCATCGACACCGCGACGCTCGGATGCGCCAGCAGGAAGCTCTGGAACGCGTCGGCGGGGATCTTCAATGCCTCGACCGCCTCGGTCGCGCGCACGGTCGCGATCCGCTTGCGGCTGCTGATCAAGCGCCATCTCGCCGAAGAAGTCGCCGGCCGTGAGCTTGTGGAACCGCCCGCCGACGTCGACCTCGGCCGTGCCGGACAGCACGACGTACATCGCGTCGCCCATGTCCCCCTCGGACACGATCGTGCTGCCCGGCTCGAACGTCACCGTGCTGCCGACCTCGGCGATCTCCTCGAGCTCCTCGAGCGGCAGGCCGGCGAAGAACGGGGCTTGCTGCAGGGCGTCCGTCGGTGCTGGCGTCGGTCATCTGCGTTCCTCCTGGACGGTGCGGGTCTGACGGCGGGCCCAGTCTACGGTGGACGCTGCCTCACGACGCCTGGGCAGCGAACGCCACGTCCGAGACGTCGATCACCCCCGCGAACGTGCGCGTGAAGCGGAACTCCACCGTTCGGACGTCGGACAGATCCACGCCTCCGAACATCGAGAGCGGGAACCGCACCTGGTTCATCAGCACGTGACCTGCGCCGCCGCGGGTGATGGGGTATCGGAGCGCCTCGTTGCCGACCTCCGAGGCCGCAACCGACGTCTCGTTCCCGTCGCCGTCGATCAGCGCGACCTCGAGGTCCTGGTAGTCGACGCGCCGGTTCTGGTCGTATCCGGGGTTCACGACCGTGCGGAACGTGAGGGCGTCGAACCCGCCGACGTCCCGCGATCCGGACGGCAGCCGGAACCGCATCGTGCCGCCGTCGCTCCCCCATCCCAGGAACCCCTCCGCGAGTCCCGGCATGTTGCGATCCCAGTACTGCAGGCCGCCGGGGACGCACGGCGAGTCGTAGGTGTTCGCGCACCACCCGTACAGGCCCAGTCCCGAGGACCGTACCGCTCCACCGGTCTGGCCGACCGCGAGGCCGTCCGGATCGGTGAATCGGTCGACGTCCAGGCGCTGGTCGGGTGTGTCGGGAGCGAGGTAGCTCACGAGCGTCCGAGCGGGGGCGATCGAATCGGGAGTGGCGGCGCCGGTCCACATGGGATCGAGGGAGGTCTCGTCGCCGACGTACCGGCGGAAGAAGCTCACGACGTACGCGGCCCCGACCCGCCGCTCCTGCACCTGCGTGAGCCGGTCCTCGCACGAGGTCCACTGGCCGTCGTCGAAGGCGCCCGGGTACCCGCCCGAGGGCGACCAGACCGTGTTGAAGAAGTTGTGGTTGGCGCCGAACACGGTGACGGTGCTCTTGGCCGATGCGTCGCCCGGCACGAGGTACCGGGAGTCGTCGAAGAAGTGCACGCCCTCCAGGTCGTACACATCGCCGTCGCAGTACGGCAGCATGACGGTGAACGGCACGTCGTTGATCGTCGCCCGGGTGAAGTCCACCGGCGCGAGCGCCAGCACGGCGTCGATCCCGTACGGGTCGGGGCGCTCCTCGTCGACGATCCGGTTCCAGACCACGCCCTCGCCGCCGCGGGAATGTCCCATGGTCCCGATGCGCGTCATGTCGATCGCGCCGACGAACGTGTCGCCGAACGGGTCACCGCCGACGGAGTTCCACTGGTTCCACAGGTCGATGTGCTTCTCGAGCACCTCGCCGCGTTGGCGCATGCCCGTGTCCTCGACGTTGTTGCCGAGGACGTTCACGCCGTTCGCGCTCACCGACACCACGACGTAGCCGTAGCTCGCCAGCCGTCGACGCGATGTAGTCGTAGCCCGCGTAGTTCGGCAGCGCTCGCCATCCCGTCTTGCACGGCCAGCGATACGCCAGGTCTCCCGTTCGGCGCTGGTAGCAGGTGTAGTGGTTGCCGTGCATGAACAGCACGAGTGGGAAGGGCCCGGCCGTCGAGGTCGGTCGGGTAGTGCACGTCGCCCACGAGCTCGACCTTGCCGCCGATCTCCGATGGGCTGGAAGACCTGGTTCCCCAGCTTGTACACGGCGCGCGTCACGGCGTACGGGCCGCCGGCGGCGGGATCGGGGAAGCTCCCCCGACGCAGGTGCTCGCCGGTGGACGGACCGCCGCCGAGGTCGGCATCCGCCGCTCCCGTGTCGACGGTGACGGTCGAGGTGAGCACGGCCGGATCGGTGGTGATCGCCGTCACGCGCCGGCCGGTCGTCCCCGGGATGCCGAAGCGCGACGGGCCGCCCTCCGGCGGAGACCACGTATCGCATGTCTCGAGGCGGGAACCGACCCTCGACGGTCACGCGGTACAGGTCGTCCGGCAGGGCCGGGTGCCGGGCGACGAGCTCCGCCGGCAGGCCGAGTCGCTCGACGGTGAGGCCGCGCGTCACGCCGGACGACGGTGCCGGGTGCGTGGAGGGCCGCCGTCACGACGTCCGGCGGCAGAGCGTCGACCGACGCCGCAGCGGCTCGGCTGGTGGGCGGGAGCCGCCGGAGCCCGTCAGCGCGACCGGGACGACGAGCGCCAGGGTGGCCGACAACAGGACGACCGTGCGGACCAACCTGCGCATGCGACTGCCCCTCTCCTCGAAGACGCCCATCGGTCGCCCGGGTGCGTTCGGATGCTACCCGTCCATGACGCCCCGGGCGAGGCAGGGGTTCCGGCTACGGCGTGGGTTCGGCCGACGAGCCGCGGCGGCACGCCGACGACGAGGTTCGCCGCGCCCCCGATGGCCGCGCCCAGCGCCGCGCCGCCGAGGACGTCGAGGGGCGCGTGCGCGCCGAGGTACAGACGTGCGAACGCCACCAGCGCCGCGATCGCACCCGGCACGAACCGCCACCGGCCGTGCAGGTACGGCGTGATCACCCACGCGAGCCCGGTCACGAGCACCACGTGGCCGGAGACGAACGACTGGCCGCTCGTCGGCGTGCCGCCGCGCACGATCGCGTCGGCGATCGAGGTCCCCGGCCGTGGATCGGACGACGAACGTCCAGACCACGCGTTCGGAGGCGAGCTTCGCGGCCGTCACGAGGAGCGCTGCGAGCGCGAGCCGGTAGCGGCGCAGGACGAGCGCCACGAGCGCCACGATCGGGCCGACCACGAGGACGCCCAGGTACTGCGCTCCCCGCATCAGCGGCGTGAGCGCCTCCGGCAGCCCGTTCACCGCGTGGAACGCGCGTGCCTCGAGCGGGCCGACCTCGCCGCTGCGCGCGATCAGGCCGCACGCAAGGAGGACCGACAGTCCCGCGAGGATCGCGACGACGTCGCCGGTGCGCCGCTCCCACGCCGGAGGCTGCCGTCGCCGAGGTCTGCGTCACCGCCGCGGAGGCCATGGCCCAGCCTAGAACGTGCCGAGACGCGGCGCGCTAGGTCTGCACGGCGCCGGCCGCGCGGCGCGCGACCTCCTCGCGCACGGCGGGCGCGACCTCGGTGCCCAGCAGTTCGATCGCGTGCAGCATCTTGTCGTGCGGCATGGGGCCGACGCTGAGCTGCACGAGGAACCGGTCGTGGTGGAAGATCTCGTGCTGGTACAGGATCTTGTCGATCACGTCCTGCGGGCTGCCGACGAAGTTGGCGCCGCGCAGCTCGGCGGCGGCCTCGTAGTCGGCTCTCGACATCGGCGGCCAGCCGCGCTCCCGACCGATCCGGTTCATGACGGCGGCGACCGACGGGTACGACTCCTCCAGCGCCTGCTCCCGCGTGTTGGCGATGAAGCCGTGCGAGTTGATGCTGACCTGCGGCGGCTCGTGGCCGGCCTGGACGGCGGCATCGCGGTGCAGCTCCACGATCGGCGCGAACCGCTCCGCGTGCCCGCCGATGATGGCGAGCGCCATCGGTAGCCCGAGCGTGCCGGTGCGGAACGCGGACTCGGGCGAGCCGCCCACCGCCACCCAGATCGGCAGCGGGTCCTGGATCGGCCTCGGGTAGACGCCGAGGTCGTCGATCGGCGGGCGATGGCGACCCGACCAGCTCACCCGCACCGACTCGCGCACCTTCAGCAGCAGCTGGAGCTTCTCGATGAACAGGTCGTCGTAGTCCTCGAGGTCGAAGCCGAACAACGGGAACGACTCCACGAACGAGCCGCGGCCGGCCATGATCTCCGCGCGGCCACCCGACAGCAGATCGAGCGTCGCGAAGTCCTGGAAGACCCGCACCGGGTCGTCGGAGCTCAGGACCGTGACGGCGCTCGTCAGCCGGATCCGCTTCGTCCGTTCCGCGGCGGCTGCCAGCACGATCGCCGGCGCCGACACCGCGAAGTCGGGCCGGTGGTGCTCCCCCACCCCGAACACGTCGAGGCCCACCTGGTCGGCGAGCTCGATCTCCTCGATCAGGTGGCGCAGGCGCACGGCCGGATCGGTCGGCTCCCCGGTGACGGGATCCGGCGACACCTCGGCGAACGTGTACATCCCGATCTCCATAGCGCCCCAGCCTACGGCCCGGCACGCAGGGAGGCCCCCACATGCTGGGCCGTTCGGCCCGGGTACGGCGGCCCTCCGCCACGGACACTGGGGCCGACGGTTCGACGAGCGAGGTGCCGAATGCGCTTCACACACGAGATCTCGACCGACGGTCCGTACCTGCACGTCTACCTTCCGGACGCCATCCCGCCCGACTGGGAGGCGCTTCGGCGCGAGCTGGAACCCGAACTCGAGGAGGGTGCGTCCCGCGTGACGTTGGTCGTCGGGCGGTGTGCCGGCATCGGTGTGGACGATCCATCGCTCCTCGATCTGGTCGGGTCGCTCCGCTCGTCCGGCGTCGAGGCCGTCGTCGCCCACTGAGACGACCGGGTCGCGCTCCTGGAGGGGCGGACGCTAGGCTTGCGCCCATGTCGGCGCAGACCCCGCCCAACCCGCGAGATCACGCGCTGATCGAGGCCGGGATGATCCTCGCGTCGGAGCTCTCGCTCGACGCCGTCCTCCAGCGCATCGTCGAGCTCGCCGTCGAGATCACCGACGCCCGCTACGGCGCCCTCGGCGTGCTCACGCCGGACGGCCGCGCGATCGAGGAGTTCATCACCGTCGGCGTCACGCCGGAGGAGCGCGCCGCGATCGGCGACCCTCCCGTCGGCCACGGCGTGCTCGGCCTGCTCATCGAGGAGGTGGGGCCGCTCCGCCTCCCCGACATCGGCGCCGACCCGCGGTCGGTGGGCTTCCCGCCGAACCACCCGCCGATGCGGTCGTTCCTGGGGGCTCCCGTCGTCGCGCGCGGCAGGGTGTTCGGCAACATCTACCTCACGGAGAAGCGGGACGCGCCCGAGTTCACCCGAGGAGGACGAGGCCGCGCTCATCGTCCTCGCGACCCAGGCCGGTGTCGCCGTCGAGAACGCGCGCCTGTACGAGGAGACGCAGCGACAGCATCGCGAGCTGGAGCGGCTGTCCGTGCTGGATGATCGCGAGCGGATCGCGAAGGAGCTGCACGACGGGGTGATCCAGTCGCTGTTCGCGGTCGGGATGGGTCTGCAGGGGACGGCCGCGCTCGCGCAGGACGAGGAGATCGGCCGGCGGATCGACGACGCCGTGGCCGAGATCGACCGGTCGATCCGGGACCTGCGCAACTACATCTTCGGGCTGCGCCCCGGGATCCTCGCCGACCGACAGCTCGACCAGGCCCTGCGTGAGCTCGGCGCCGAGTTCGAGACTCGCACGGGCGTCGTGACCGTCGTCGACATCGACGACAGGCTGGCCGCGGAGCTCGCCTCCCGCGCGGGAGATCTCGTGCAGCTCACCCGCGAGGCCCTGTCGAACGTCGGCCGGCACGCGAAGGCCACGACCTGCCGCGTGTCGCTCCGCCGCGGTGAGAGCGGGCTCGCCGTCCTCGAGATCGACGACGACGGCGTCGGCTTCGACCCCGAGGTCTCCCCCGCCGGGATGGGTCTGGCGAACCTGCGCGACCGGGTCGCGGCGCTCGGCGGCGACCTGTCGATCGACGGCACCGGCGGCGAGGGCACGACCGTCCGGCTCACGCTCCCCGCCTGACCACGGCGGTCACTGCACGACCAGGGCCGTCACCATCCCGAACATGCCCTGCGGCCCCTCGACGTGCGGCAGGATGTGGCAGTGGAACGCCCACGCGCCGGGGTGCACGGCGTGCAGGAGCACGTCGAAGCGCTGTCCGGGCGCCACGACCAAGCGTGTCGGCCATGTAGGGCTCCTGCAGCGGGAACCCGTCCTGCGCGACCACCTCGAAGTGGTACCCGTGCAGGTGCATCGGATGCAGCATCGAGCCGTCGTTCGCCATGTGGATCAGCACCCAGTCGCCGCGGTCGGCCACGATCGGCTGGGTGGCCGGGAATGACTTGCCGTTCAGCACGAAGCCGAGCGGTCCGTCGCCGAGGAACAGCGTGGACTCCACGTCCACCTTCGGCGCCGCGGTGTACGCGATCGAGCCGTCGCGGGGGTCCAGCCGGACGCCCGGGTACGGCCATTGCCCGTGCTGCGGCTGCACGATGATGGCGCCGTAGAGGCCGCTCTCGACCTGCTCGGTGGAGTTGAAGTGCGAGTGGTACACGTACATCCCCGGCGGATCCTGCACCGTGAACTCGTAGGGCCAGGAGCCACCCGGCATGACCGGGTCCTGGGTGATGTACGGGACGCCGTCCATCTCGTTGGGCACCGTCATCCCGTGGAAGTGCAGGACGGTCGGTTGATCCAACTGGTTCTGCAGGATGATGCGGACGCGGTCGCCGTAGTTGACCTCGAGCTGTGGCCCGGGGATCTGGCCGTTGTACGCCATGGCCGGCTTCGTCACGCCGGGTGAGACCTCCCAGTCGACCTGGGTCGCCCACAGGGTGAAGACCTTCACGCCGTCGACGATCTTGGGCTTCAGGGGCTGGTTGCCCGTGCCCTCGGTCGGCGCGGGGAACGCCGCCACGCCGGCCTCGTGCATGTCGGCCATCTCCTGCGCCGTCATGCCCGCGCTCATGTCGGTCGTCGAGGCGTCGCTCGGTCGAGGCGTCGCCGCCGGCGATCACGGTTGCCTTCATGCCGAGCTGATCGTGCCCGGGCACCGTGCACAGCGCCGGGTAGGTGCCGGCATCGAGCGCCGGTACCGTCAGCTCGCCGGCGCCGCCCGCGTCGATCATGGGGCTCTCAAGGGTCTGCGCACCCACGACGACGGCGAAGGAATGCGCGCTCTCACCCGCGTTCTCCACGTGGAACATGAGCTCGGCGCCCGCGGGCACCGGGATCGTGGCCGGCTCGATCTTGAAGTCGGACAGCGTGACGCTCACCATCGCCGGTGGCGCGGCCGCGGCCTGATCACCGGCGCCGGCCGATCGTGGGTGTACCTCCACCCCCACCGCACGCGGCCAGGAGCAGCGCCGAGACGGCGACGATCGAACCCGACATCCACCCTCGCGTACGCGTGACCTTCATCGTTCCTCCTCGTGTGATGAGCGCATGGAACGAGTGTCGGCGGCGGACGGCGCCGCCATGGGTGCCGGACGGCCCGGCCACGCAGGGACCTTCGGCCCTCCGACCGGGCCCGCGCGGCGACGACACTGCAGGCATGTTCGCCCGCTATTTCGTCGAGTTGCCCGTCCCCGCGGACCGTCTGGAGCGGGCGTTGCTGGCGTCGCCCAGAGGCGTGGCTGCCGGGACTCGCGCTCGAGGCGCACGCGCGCGGCGAACGTCTGCTCGCCGACGTGGGCTTCGGCGAGCGCGTCCACGTCTCGCGGCGCGTGATCGTCGAGGTCGGACGGCCTCTGCGACGTCACACCACGACGCTGCTGCCGATCCGCTGGCGGCCCGCCTCGGCGGCCGGACTGATCCCCGAGCTGGACGGCGACCTCGAGGTGGCGGCGCTGACGCCGTCCGCCTCTCAGCTGTCGATCAGCGCGCGGTACACACCACCGCTGGGCTCCGTCGGCGCCGCGATCGACCGGGCGCTCCTGCATCGGGTGGCGGAGGCCACGCTCAAGGACTTCCTCGACCGCATCGCCGACGCGTTGCCGGCACTCGCGGCGACCGAGGTCCCGGTGGAGGTCGCCCGGTAGGATGCCGAGGATGGCCGAGCCGCCGCTCCGCGTGATGCTCGTCGACGACCATGAGGTCGTGCGCGGCGGGATCCGCGCGATGCTGCAGTCGACCGACGACATCGTGGTAACGGCCGAGGCCGCCTCCGTCCGAGAGGCGATCGACGAGGCCGCGCGGGCTCGCCCCGACGTCATCGTGATGGATGTGCGGCTCACCGACGGCAGCGGCATCGAGGCCACGCGCCAGATCCGCGCCGACCGGCCCGAGTCGAAGGTGCTGATGCTCACGTCGTTCGCCGACGACGAGGCGCTGTTCGCGTCGATCATGGCCGGCGCCTCCGGGTACGTGTTGAAGCAGATCAACGCGGCGGAGCTCCTGCGCGCGATCCGTGCCGTCGGGAGGGGCGAGAGTCTCCTGGACCCGGCCGTCACGACCTCGGTGCTGGACCGGCTGCGCAAGGGCAAGCACCTCATGCAGGACGAGAAGCTCGCCCGCCTGTCGCCGCAGGAGGAGCGCATCCTCACGGCCGTCGCCGACGGGAAGACCAACCGGGAGATCGGCGACGACCTGCACCTGGCGGAGAAGACCGTGAAGAACTACGTGTCGAGCATCCTGTCCAAGCTCGAGGTCGCCCGCCGCGCCGAGGCGGCCGCGTACCTGGCGCGGCACACCACCACCCCGGGCAGCGTCGAGTAGCGGAGTAGGCTGGTGGGCGATGGCCCGCCTGCGCCCGTTCGTCGAGCGCGAGGCGATGTGGGCCGCGGGGCTCGCGTCGCTCTCCGCGATCAGCTTCTGGGCGACGCTGCCCGCCGCCGTGTTCCTGTCGATCCGCATCATCCGCCGCGGCGACCGCGGCCATGGCGACGGTTCCGAGCCGGCGTACGCGGCCCTCGCGCTGGCACTGGCGCTCCTGGGGTTCTGGTTCGCGTTGCCGCTCATGTACGCGATCGTGCGTACCGCGTGGTACGCGCACGACGCCTGGCGGATCCTCGCGTTCGCCGGCGGCCTGGTCTCGCTGTCCGTCGTCGTGGTCGCGCTCAGCACGTACTTCCTGCGCTGTCACCCGGAGCGATGGATCGCACGCCGGCTCGCGATGGCCGGCCTCCTCGTCGCTGTGCTGACCGGCGGGCTGCAGGCAGTTCTGGCACTCAGCAAGCACGACGGTCTGCCGGCCATCTGCGGGCGCGTGACGGCCAGCAACGCCGACTGCGTGGGTTCGGTGCCGTGGGCCGCTGTCCTCCCGGCGGCCGTGATGGGCATCGCCGTCTTCGCCGTCAGCGTGGCGACCACCGGCACCCGCCGATGGGTGCGGGCCGCCGCGAGGGCCAACCGCCGGCCGCCACGACCGGACCTCTCCCTGAACGCGGCGGACGTCCAGCACCTCCACAGCTCGCTCGCTCCGCATCCACAGCCCCCGCGGTTCGAATGTGACCTCAACGAACCGCGGAGGGAGGTGAACGACATGCGACAGCACCTCAAGAGGGGGCTCGCGACGTTGATGGTCACGGGCGCGCTCGTCGGAGGCGGCGGTGCGATCGCCCATGCCGCGACGGCCAGCCCGTCGGCGAAGGCGTCCTCGAGCGCGACGTCGACGGCGTCGGGATCGGGCTCGTCGTCCACGACGAACGCCGACAACTGCCCGAAGCACTGACCGATGGTTCCACGGCGCGGCTCCCGCTCGATCGGGGGCCGCGCCGCGCGTGTCCACGTCGCGAGCCACGATGTGGACGTCGACGGAAGCGTGACCCTGCTGCGCCACGCGAGGTTGGCGATCGCATCGGCCCTTCGCCGATCCCCTGTGGGGCGGCCCACCGTCCTACATCTGCGGGATGCGCGATCGGCGCATACCGGCTACGGTGGCTGGTCCGAGGTCCTTTCCGAGGGGGAACAGTGACCGACGCACCGCTGAGAGCACGCCTGTCCGCCCACGCCTTCCGGCCGTCGTGCCTGCGGCTGGAGCTGGAGCGCCACGTCGACGAGCACGGGGGCGGCGAGCGCGGCGAGATCGCACACGCGCTCGCCGGACTGCTGCACGACATCGACCACGGCGCCTGTCCCCGCTGCCAGGGGCCGACTCGGAGATCCGCGGACGAATTCCCCGCCGGGTCGCGCGTGACCTCGTGCCGGTGCATCCCGGTCTGCGCCGAGTGCGAGACACGGGAGACGCACGAGGACTCGATCGGCGCCGTCTACTCGGTCTACGACTGGTACCACGACCGCGCTGTGCGAGACGAGGTCGAGCAGGACCTCGCGGAGCTCGACGCCGAGCAGCGCTCGTTCGTCATCGACCTGAACTCGTTCGACGATCGGGAACATCCCGTCGGCTGACCAGGCTCGCCGGCAGGTCCCGTTCCTGGCGCGTTTGCGCCGATCCGTTCGCCGGACCACGATGGGCGACGTTCCCGACCCGAAGGAGGACCTCGATGGTCGCGCGTCGCCGTCTGCTCACCCTGTCCCTCGTGCTCACGCTCACCGCGATGTCGGCGGGCCTGCTCGTCGGGAGTCGCGCTCGGGTCCGGTGACGATGCCGGGCGTCGGAGCCCGACCTCGCTGCCGGGCTTCACGCAGGCCGTGTTCCTGAGCCACCTGAACGATCCCGCGACGACCCCGGTCTTCCCCGGCGACCCGCCCTTCAGCCTGCGGAGCTTCTTCAGCATCCCGCGATGACGGGTACACGCTGCAGTACGTGAAGGAGGGCGAGCACACCGGCACGCACTACAGCACGCCCGTGCCACTTCCACGTCGGCGCGAACTGCGCCGGACAGCTGAACGCCGGCGACTTCATCCTGCCCGCGGTGGTGATCGACGTGCGTGACGCCGTCGCGGCCGACGTCGACCACGAGGTGACCGTCGCCGAGCTCAAGGCGTGGGAGGCCGACAACGGTCAGATCCCCGACGGTGCCGCCGTGCTCCTGTGGACCGGATGCGACCGGTTCTGGGGACCGGCGCTCGCCCCGGACAAGCCCACCTACTACAACTGCGGCAGCGCGGCCGGCCGCTTCCGGCAGCCGGGCTTCTCGGAGGCGATCCGTTCGCTGGCTGATCCGCACCGGCGTGCTCGCCGACCGCGGCGCGCTCGGCACCGACACGTTCGGACCCGATCCGGGGTCGGACGCGAAGTTCATGGAGACGTTCCTCACGCTGCGCAAGCACCGGTTCACGTTGGAGAACCTGACGAACCTCGGGGCGATGCCGGCGACCGGCGCGTGGATCGTGATCGGCGGGCCGCGCAACCGGAACGGGACCGGCGCGCCGTCCTCGGTGATCGGACTGGTCCCGTAGCTCGCGAGATGGATCGCGGAGCGGCCCCGGCGGACACGGGGCCGCTCCGGCGTTCCGTCAGTCGTACTGGACGACCTGGCGAACCTCGACGGCGCCGTACCGTGCGTGCGGCACGCGCTTGGCCATCTCGATGGCCTGCTCGGGGCCGTCGGCCTCGACCTTGTAGTACGCCAGCAGCTGCGGGCTCGTCGTCACCGCGGGACCGCCGGTCGTGCCGATCTCGCTGCCGCCGCCGGCCGACACGGTCGTCGCCATCGACGTGGGCATGAACGGGTCCCCGTCCAGGAAGTTCCCGCTCGTGGTGATCGACTTCGTGAAGGCCTCGTACTCGTCGGCCGCGGCCTGGTTCTGCTCGGGGGTGGCCGACGCCATCGCCGACTCGTCCCCGTAGATCAAGAGCATGTACTTCACGGCTCCTCCTCCTCGTCCCGCGGGATGTCCGCGCTCAACCCTACGACGCTCGGGTGGCGCCGATATCGACACGAAGTTCGGATCTCTCAGGCCGAGAGGCGTTCGGCCAGGTACTTCAGGCTGAGCGGGTACCGGTACTCGATCCCCATGTGCGTCCCGTCGAAGAGCTCGAAGGCGATATCGGTCACGTCGATCTGCTCGAGGGCCCGGCGGAAGGCCTCGGCCCCGAGGTCCAGGTAGAACTGGTCCTTGTCGCCCGCGTCGATGTAGATCGCGCGCAGCGAGCGGAGGGCGTCGGCGTGCCCGGGGACCATGCGGACGGGGTCGAGCTCCAGCCACCGCTCCCAGACCTCGGGGATCAGCTCCCCGGTGGCGGTGTCGAACGGCAGCCGGACCGTGCCGTCGGGATCGGTGGAGTAGCACGCCGCCATGCACCAGTCGTTCAGCAGGACGCCGTCGCTGTCCTTCGACATGGCCGGCCGGCTGCGGAAGTCCTTCCAGAAGTTCTCGAACGACCCGTCGTACTCGTCGCGGAGGATCGCGGGCCGACTCGCGGAACTCCGGCTGGTAGCAGGTCTCGAACAGGGCGTCGCCCGCGTGCGTGGCCAGGCCGCCCCAGACGTCGGGCCGGAGCATCGGCAGCACCATGGCGCCGTAGCCGCCGCTGGACTTGCCCTGGATGCCCCGGTGCGCGGCATCGGCGATCGTCCGGTACCGCTCGTCGACGAACGGCACGATCTCGTCGCACAGGTAGGTGAGGTACTTGCCGGTGCCGGGCGAGTCCAGGAACTGGCTGCCCCCGAGCGACGTCCAGCAGTCCACCCAGACGACGATGACGGGCGGCGCCTCGCCGCGCGCGAACAGATCGTCCGCGAGCTCCGGGAAGTTCCGGCGGAACGGGGTGCGGTTGCGCCACATGTCGAGCTGCCCGGTCAGGCCCTGGATCACGTACACGGACGGATACCGGGTGGACGGATCGTCGTCGTAGCCGGGCGGCAGGTACACCCAGAACGGGCGCTCGTGCGGGTCGCCCAGCGGGTTGCCGCGGAGCGCCCGGCTGTCGATCGTCAGCTCGTCGAAGCGTCCCTTGATGTCGAACGACCACGGGTCCACGGTGGCTCCTCCCCTCGTGTCGCGACGGCCGGTTATCGCGGCCGTTCGCCAGGCTACGACGAGACGAACCCATCGCGGAGGGACTGCGCTCGACGTCCGGTCGCGGATCGTTCGCAGCATCTTCTGCTCCATGAGGATCGCTCCCGGATCCACGATCGCGATCCACACGCGGCTGGCCGCGGTTCTGGGCCAATCCTGCCGCCACCGGCTGATCAGTCGTGTCCGCCCCTGTTGGGTGGGCTCCACCATCAGGCACCACGAGTCGGTCTCGCCGCCGCTCACGATGTGGTGGTTGGGCTCGATCTCGCGAACCACCGGGCCGAGGCCGGGCGTCATCTCGATCCGATCGCCGACGGTCAGGCGCTGCAGCGACGGATCGATGCGGTCGACGCTCGGCCTCCCGTCGTTGTCGATCCAGTCGTAGCTGTACCACCCGCCACGGCCGTACCCGATCTGCAGCAACCACGGGAACACATCCTCCGGCGGCGCGTCGATCGTGATCGCGCGGGTCGTGGTCGGCGCGCCCGGACGCAGGAGCTCGTCGCCGGGCATCGTCCGCTCGACCTCGAGGTCGGTCGCGCCCCACCGCCGCTGCCAGGGTCCGATCGTGGAGACGTACGCGCCGACCACGACGCCGCGCCGCGCTGGCCGCGAGGACGATCCCCGGCATCGGACCCAGCCAGAGCGATCAGTCCAGGCCAGGACGATCGAGGCCCGTGACGAGGCACGCGAGGAGGATCAGTCCGATCGTTCGCATCGTTCGCACGTCGTTCGCCCCTTCCGCTCCGCCCTCACGGGGACGGTTGTGAGTCCGATCGGATCTCGACCTGCTCCGGCACCGGCGTGAGGTGGTACTCCTCGACGAGCGACCACGGGCCGCCGGCGATCGACATCTCGTTGCGCCACGTGGCGTCATCGTGGGTCGGTCAGATCCCACACGAGGCGCAGACGGGCGGCGGTGTCGCCGAGCGTCTCGAAGATCAGACGGTCACCTTCGATGTGTCCGCGCATCACATCCGCGTGCCCGTAGTTGTCCGCCAGCGTGGCCCGATATTCGCCCGCGCCGGATCCCAGCCCGTGACCCAGTGGAGCTCCCACTTCAGGAGGAAGCGGCCGTCGCTCGTGAACTGATCCTGCTCGTAGTCGCCGACGATCCATCGCCCACCTTGGATCGTCCGGTGTCGGCCGGACCCGCGCGCCGCCATCGCCGGCGTGCCGGGACCCATCCCGCCCTCGACGACCGTTCCCATCCAGATCGTGTCGAAGAAGAACCGCGCGAGGTCGGTCATCTCGGGACCGACTCCGATCGGTCTCGGAACCCGCTCAGACCCGGCCGACGGATCCTCGCTCCCCTGTCGGCTCGCCTCCATAGACGCTCTGTCCGGATCGTGTACCACCGACATGACGCACCTCCCGTGAGAACTGCTCACCCTCACGGTCGCACCCGGCCAAAGGTGGCGTGCAGGTCGAAGGTCCCGGGTCATGCGGGCCGGACGGGAACGCGAACGGGCCGGGCCCGTTTCGGGGCCCGGCCCGTTGCATGGTGTTCGCCTCGCGAGCGCTTCCGCCTCAGACGAGGGTTCGTCCGGTAGACCAGCCGGAACTCGGGAGGTCGGTGAACTGGTTGGATTCCGCCGGTCGCCCGGCGTGCGGAACAGGGCGGTGGCCCTGCCCGCGAGGGACGGCTAGCAGCCAGTCACCTCGAGGGTCTCGAGCTGTTCATGCAAGCTGGACCACCTCCCTTCTCTCGTGCGCACATGGTGCCGCAGGCACGGCGGGAAGGCAACGATGCTGGCACGGGGCCCGGAGCGGCGCACGATTCAGGGGGTGTAGATCTCCGCGCTCTTCACGAGGCGGCCCCCTCCGTCCCCGCCTCCGACCACCAGGACGCGCCCGTCTGGCAGCAGGGTCGCGGTGTGATAGCCGCGGAACCTGCCCGTCGGAGTCGACCGAAGACCAGGCATCCGTGAGGGGGGCGTAGCTCTCGACGCTGGTGAGCCACGGATACGCGCCGCCCACCACGAGGACGGTGCCGTCGTCCAGCAGGGTCGCGGTGTGTTCGGTTCGGGCCTGCTGCAGCGACGCCGCCGGCGACCAGGTACGAGATGCGACGTGATACAGCTCCGCGCGTCGCGACCCCTCCGCAGCAGTCGCCGCCGGCCGCGACGAGCACGTCGCCGGTATCGAGCAGCGTGGCCGTGTGGCTGAACTTCGCCTCGCTCATGCTGGGCACGTTCGTCCAGTGTCCCGTCGCCGGCGAGAAGACCTCGGCCGTCGCCGTCGGATACGGATAGGGGCTCGTCCCACCCGTGACCAACACGGTGCCGTCGGGGAGCAGCGTCGCCGTGTGATAGAAGCGCGCAACGTGCATGTCTTCGACCCTGGTCCAGCTGTCGAGCCCGGGGTCATAGATGTCGGCCTCGGCGGTCGCGTCGTAGCCGGTCGGGGTTCCGCCCGTGACCAGGACGGTGCCGTCGGGGAGCAGCGTCGCCGTGTGACCTCCCCTTGTTGTCGGCATGGGCGCGACCACACGCCAGGTGTTCGATGCCGGGTCGTAGATCTCGGCGCTCTTGAGGGGCACCTTGCCGTTGTCGCCACCCGCGACGAGCACCTCCCCGTTCTGCAGGAGGGTCGCCGTCTGCTGCCAGCGCCGGTTGTGCATGGAGCCCGCCGACGTCCACAGCGCAGTCGCGGGATCGTAGATCTCTGCGCTGCGTCGGACCCGCTCACGTCCGTGCCCACCGGCGACGAGGACGCGCCCGTCCTGGAGCAGCGTCGCGGTGTGGTACCAGCGACGTACGGACATCGACGTGGTCGGCGACCAGGTGCCGCCGACGGTGATGCGACTCGGCGAGGAGGCCGAGGCCAGAGGTGGAGGCGCTGCCGCGATCAGACCAACAACGGTGAATAGGGATGCAGCGATCGGAACGAGGACCCTCGATGCGCGCGTGGGGCGCTCCCCTCTTCGATGGACAACCCATCATTCGCTGAGCCGCGCCGAATAGCAATGGCGAAGCGCGTGCCTGCAGTCACGACGCGGATCGAAGGGAATCGTGTGGCTACTGCATGGTTCGATCGAGAGCGTCACGGAGCTGGAGCTCCGAGGGAGCGACATCGGTCCCGGCCTCGGTCCGGTACACGCGGCTCATCAGGCCGTAGCCCGACTCCTCCGAACCGAACGGATCCTCGCCGTCGATCAGGATCGTCGGCGAGCCCCGGAACCGGAACTCGTGCGCCTCCTCGGAGGACGAGATCCGCTGCAGCTCGATCTCGACACTCCCCTGCCCCAGTGCATCGAGCACCGTGCGCACGCGATCGCGAGCCGTCGACCAGTTCGGGTCTCCGTCGAAGTACTGGATCGTCACCTTCATCGCGTCCCCCCGTTGGCTGCGAGCCCGACGACGCCGGCCAGATCCCGTCGAGTCCATCCAGTATGCCGGGTGTCGCCGGGTGTCACGCTTTGACGCGTCGCCGACGCTCTCCTAGGGTGCGCTCGTGTCAGGACCGCCTCCTTCGCGACGAGCCGTAGTGGCATGTGCCCTGGCCGTCGGGCTGCTTGCGGTTGCCGCAGGCTTCGCCGCCCGGTGACTCGGAGCCGCCCGTCGGGGATCTCCGGCTCGCCACGTTCGTCGATGGCGTCGATCCCGGAACGCCTGACGGACGTGGGTGGCATCTACCAGAAGGACACCGGCATCGAGCTCAGCGACCTCGATCCGTCGGAGCTGCCGTACCCGTACACGACCCCGGTGCCGCCCGAGGTGGCGTCGCCGCTGGACGGCGTCTACGTGCGCGTCACCCCGCTGGAAGGTCTCGGACAACCGGCGGTGGCGCTGCCGATCCGCTGCCTGCGATGCATCCCGTTCCGCGTCGAGGCCGGCGTCAGCACCCTCACGCTCTATCACGGGCGATACTTCCTGCATCACCACCTCTCGAACTTCCGGTCGCTCGGGATTCTTCGAGGTCACGGGACATCAGGTGACGTTCTTCGACGATCCCAACTGCCCCACGGATCGAGGCGTCTATCGCTGGCGACGCGACGGAGTGGCGCTCAGCCTCCGGCTCGTGAGCGATCCGTGTCCGTTCGATCAACTCCGCGCGCAGGACCTGACGGCCTCGCCATGGACGTTGTTCAACCACTGCCTGACGCGATTCACCGGTCTGTGGCCGGGCGAGCTGGGTTGCAGCCAACGCCGCTTCGAACCCTGATCTCTCCTCGGATCCACGGGTCACAACGGTGCGCTGCCATGCCACGCGGCAGGCCGGCACGGAGCGGTGTACGAGTCGATGGCGGGGTCGATCGGGAGTCGGACGACACCCTGCAGGTGACGACCCGGCGGCGCCACGAAGCCACTGCTGCGTAGATGGCCGGGCAGTCTGGCCGGGACGACTCCCGAGTAGATGAGTCTCCCGGCCGGGTTGAGCGCAACCAATCCGCAGGCGACCGTGATGTCCGTTCGGCCCGGATTCGACGGTGAAGACGCGGCAGCAGCCCATCGGATCGTGGACGCAACCAGGACCAGCGTCACGCCTTCGGGCTCTCTGCCCGGTCCCGGTGTCGGCTCCGGTCCGCTATCGGTCGCGGGCGACGTGCAGGCCAGGAGCGAGATCGAAACCACCACGCACCGCACCGTCGATCCGAGGATCCGTTCCACTCAGACGAGCCTAGACCTACCTCAGAGGGTCTTCGCTCCAGGTGTTCACGGATCGTTCACCTTGGGCCGCGCCGCCCCGGGTGGCGAGGATCGCCTGACGAGGTGTAAGACGGAGCTTCCCTCACCGAGGCCGTAGCGAGTTGCCGCCCACGGGCGGGGAAGGGGGCAGGACGATGGCGAAGAAACAGGCGTCGGTCGTCACCGAGCACGAGGTGAAGCAGGTCGATCGCGCGAACACCGCGGGCCTGATGCCGGTGGTGTTCGTCCACGGGCTCTGGCTGCTGCCGACCAGCTGGGACCGGTGGGCCGACCTCTTCGAGAAGAACGGCTACACCGCGCTCACGCCCGGCTGGCCGGACGACCCCGAGACCGTCGACGAGGCCGAGGCCCACCCCGAGGTCCTCGCGAACAAGTCGGTCGGACAGGTGGCCGACCACTTCGAGGACGTCATCACGCGGCTGGACCGGAAGCCGGCCGTGATCGGTCACTCGTTCGGCGGGCTGCTCACGCAGATCCTGGCCGGCCGCGGGCTGGCCGAGGTCTCCGTCGCGATCGACCCGGCGCCGTTCCGCGGCGTGCTGCCGCTGCCGATCTCGTCGCTGCGGTCGGCCTCGCCCGTGCTGCGCAATCCGGCCAACGTCCACCGCGCCGTGCCGCTCACGTACGACCAGTTCCGGTACTCGTTCGCCAACGCCGTGAGCGAGGACGAGGCCAAGGAGCTCTACGAGACCTTCGCCGTTCCGACCCCGGGTGAGCCGCTCTTCCAGGCCGCGGCGGCGAACCTCAACCCGTGGACCGAGGCGAAGGTCGACACGAAGAACCCGGAGCGCGGACCGCTGCTGATCATGGACGGCGAGCTGGACCACGTGGTGCCGTGGGCCATCGCGAACGCGTCCTACAAGCGACAGGCGCGTAATCCCGGCGTCACCGAGATCGTGAAGATCCCGGGGCGCGGGCATGCCCTGACGATCGACTCCGGCTGGCGCGAGGTCGCCGACACCGCGCTCGCGTTCGTCCAGAAGCACGGTCCGGACCCCGCATGACCGGACGATCCCTCGCCCCCCGGCGGAAGGAGCCGCGCGAGGCCTGCTGACATCGATCCCCCGCTCGACCTCCGCCGCACCCGCACGGTAGCGTTGCCCCTGAGACCGGAGAAGAGGAGCGTTCGGGATGCCACGACAGGTCGATCTGGACGGACTGCGGCGACTGATGGAGCAGGGAGCCCAGATCGTCGACGCGATGCCGGCGCGGGAGTACGGAGAGGACCACATCCCCGGAGCCATCAACCTCCCGCTCCGGAAGATCGAGACCGAAGCGAGGGAGGTCCTCGACCCCGACCGTCCCGTCGTCGTCTACTGCGCCGACTCGGGTTGAGACCTCAGTCCACGGGCCGCGTGCCGGCTCGAGAGCATGGGGTTCACCGAGGTGTACGACTTCCCGACCGGCATCCTGGATTGGATGGGTGCGGGACTCCCCACCGAAGGGTCGAACGCCGAGCGACCGCGGCTGGTCGACGTGATGCGTCGCGACGTCCCGACCTGTGCCCTCGGCGAGCTCGTGGGAGACGTGCGGGATCGCGTGTCGGCCGCGGGCTGGAACGCGTGTGTGGTCACGAACGACGATCGAGTGGTGCTCGGGCTGCTCCGCGCCGCGGAGCTCGAGTCCGATCCCACGCTCCCGGTCGAACGCGCGATGCGTCCGGGACCCGAGCACGTACCGTCCCCACGTGAGCGTCGAGGAGATGGCCCGGATCATGGCGAAGCGCAGCCCGGAGAACTTCCCCGTCACCACCTCGGATGGCAGACTCGTCGGGCTCGTGCGAAGGGAGGACGTCGATGCCGTCGAGCACCGAGTTGATGAAGGCTGAGGACGCCGGCTGGAGCGAGCTCCATGCGCTCGTCGACTCGCTCACTCCGGAGGAGGCCGAGCGCCCCGGCTACTACGTGGAGGGATGGTCGGCCGGCGACATGCTCGCCCACATCGGGAGCTGGCTCGCCGCCGCCGGAGCCGTGCTGGAGCGGATCCGAGGCGGCACGTACCGGCGCGAGGAGATCGACGTCGACGAGTGGAACGAGGAGTTCCTGCGGGCGATGAAGGGCGTCCCGCTCCTCGACGTCAAGGCGCAGGCGTCCGCCGCGCGGACGAGGATGCTGCTCGCCTGGAACGAGCTCGGCGGGCTCACGCCGGACGCGGCGTTCTGGGTCGGCAAGGCGGCCGCCGACCACTACGCCGAGCATCTCCCGCGGCTCCGCGAGTGGGTCGCGGAGCTCCGGCAAGCCGGTAGCGGTCTCTCGCCTACCCCGAGGGGTCGTCGGAGCTCGGTGGACCTGCGTGCCGCCGACGCCAGAGGGTCGCGTTCAGGACGACCGAAGCGATCGTGAGTCTGCCCAGGAGGTACAGCCACGCGAGCAGGCCCACGGCCGCGCCGAGGCTCCCGTACAGCTCGGACGAGTGCGCGATCTTGTTCGCGTACCACAGCACCGTCAGGAGATGCAGCGCCTCGACCCCGACCGCGACGAGCAGCGCTCCCGGCAGGAGATCTCGGAGCTCGACCTCCGCAGGATGCGGGAGCTTCCACGATGCGACGAGCCACACCCCGCCGACGAACACCCCCGACAGCAGGAGCAGCACGAGACCCGGTCCCGGCCGCGACTCCCGGATCACGTTCACCGCGTCCGTCACGAATGACGATCAGGAACATCGCGCCCGCGAACCAGAGAGCGGCCTTGAGGCTTCCGCGGAAGCGAGCGACCTCCATGCGCCAGGCGAGGATGTGTTCGACACGGATGGCCCGGACCGCCCCGAGGCTCGCCAGGTACAGCGCGTAGCACCCGACCAGGAGCAGGAGGAAGCGGCTCGTGGAGTCCTGACTCGACGCCTCGCCGATGTAGCTGGGCGACGATCCCCGTCATCCCGAACCGCTTCGCCGACGTCGGCGGGTGACATGCCGCTCCCGTCGGCGATCCAGCCGAGCGCCATGACCGTGACGAAGGCGAAGGGCACGAGGAACAGGAACAGACGGAACGCGATGGCTCCCGCCAACAGACCGCCGCCGACCTCCTGGTCGTAGGTCCGGACATCGAAGGCGGCGTCGATGGCCGGCACACGCCCGCGCGCCGCCTCGACGCGCTCCCACGTGTGATCGACGCGAGCCCGCGCCGTCCGGACGACCTTGGACGAACCTCGTGGCTCGGGCTCGGGCGGAGGGGTCTCCACGATCGCTACCCCCTCGTGCGGGTGCGACCCTCGCGCCGCAACCGAGCCGTGGTCAGTGGATCGGCATCATCCTCGGCTGATCGGCCCCGTCATCGGCCGCCGATCCTGTGCGGCGACCCCGAGGGACGTGACGCGATGTAGATCAGGGTGCCGACGAACGGGAAGATCACCAGCACGGCCACCCACAGGGCCTTGCCACCGCCGGAGAGATCCTCCCGTCGGAAGATGTCGATGAACGCCGATCACGAACATCCAGATGAACACGACCCAGAAGTACAGAGTGAACATCGTCCACATGACGTCGCCGAACGACCAGTCCATCGATCTCTCCCTCTCTCGAAGCGGGTGGCTCACGAGACCGCCATCTGGCAGACCGAGTCTACCCGTCCGTTGGCATCGCTCACGTCGCGTGGGAAGCCCCTCGTCTCCGGATCCGCGGCTCCGGGCTCGCCGCCAGCTCCGGGATGTCCGTCACCCCGTCCAGGCGATGGCCGTAGATGCGTGCGAGGGGCCCGGCCGAGAGGCCGTGGGCGACGACCGAGAGCAGGATCGTCCAGGTGGCGAACTCCGCGATGTCGTGGGCAACGGGACCCGCAGCGTGCAGCTCCTCGACCGCGATCAGCGTGAACACGACCGACGCGAGACCGCGCGGTCCGAACCATCCCATGAAGGCCACCGTGTCTCGGCGGAGTCCCGTGGCGGCCAGTGCCGCCGCCACCGGCACCATCCGCACGACCGTGAGGCTGACCACCGCGTAGAGCGATCGCGACCGGATCGATGTGACCGGTGATCGCCGGGCCGACGAAGAGCGCCCCGAACACGGTCCAGACGAAGAACGACGCGAACAGCCCGATCGTCTCGGTGAACTCGACCGGCTCGTGCACCTGCGACGCGGTCGAGGCGCCGAACAGGAGGCCGCCCACGAACGCGGCGACGAAGCCGTTCCCGCCGATCGCGACGGCGCCCACGTACGACAGGAGCGCCAGGGCCAGGACGGTGAGCTCCTCCGACATCGCCGACGTCCAGCCCCGCTCACGCGCGAGCACGAGCAGCTTGCCTCCGATCACGCCGACCGCCACCGCCGCCACGATCGCGAGACCGATGTCCTTCGCGGCCTCCGCCGCCCAGTGCCCGGACTCCAGTCCCTCCTCCGCCAGCACCAGCGTGAGGAACAGCGTGACGAAGGGGGTCGCGATCCCGTCGTTGAGGCCGCTCTCGACGTTCAGCGCTCGCCGGATCCGCGCGGGCACGGCGGGATTCACCACGACGGCCAATCCGAGCGCTGCGTCGGTGGGTGCGAGGATCGTCGCGATGAGCGCCGCCGCCGCCCATCCCGCCTCGGGGACGAGCACCTTCGCGGCGATCGTGCCCAGGACCATCGTGAGCGGCAGGCCCACGAACAGCAGCCGGACCGGCAGGCGAGCGTCGCCCTCCACCTCACGGAGTCGAACGGTCGCGGCATCGGCGAACAGCAGGATCCCGAGCGTGAGTTCGGTGACGACGAGCGTGGTCTCGCTGTCCAGGCTCGAGCGTCACGATGCCGGTGACGCTCGGACCGAGGAGGAACCCGGCCGCCACGAAGAAGATCGGGGCGGTGATGAGCGAGCGCTCGAGGCGGGAGGCGATCAGGCCGTATGCGACGAACACGATCGCCAGCGCCGCGGGCGTGCTCATCGGTATCCGATGCCCGTCGACGTCACGGACCGGCGCAACTCGGCGACCGTCGCCGCGTGCTCATCGACCCAGCATCTCTCCGCGCGCGATCGCGTGTCACTTCCCCGTGAAGAACTGGAGCGCGGTCTTCGTCTTCGTCTGCTGTTCGCCCGCGAGGTCGACGCCGACGCTCGACAGGAAGCTCTTCGCCTCGGTCGCCACCTGGAACGCCTCGGAGGGCTGGGCCTTCATCGAGAGCTCGACGATCTGGGAACCGTCCGGGTACAGCCACAGCTCCCCCACGAGCTTGCGTCCGAACTTCTTCGGGCTGACCTTCAGCTTGATGATCGGGATCGGCCCGAGCACGGAGAGCTGGTCGAGCTCGATGCCGTCGGGCGCGTGCGCGGCGTAGAACCCACGCTGTGCCTTCGAGAACAGCTTGCGGATCGGGCGACCGCCCGTGACGGCCTCCCGGATCTCGTCGTTGCCGGCCGCTCCCTTGAACGATGCCGAACAGACGAAGCCGCCGGGCATGGCGTCGACCTCGACGTTGAAGGCCGTGTCGCGGCGCAGGTCCTCGGGAAGCTCGCTCGGGCACGACGGGTCGGAGCTTGACGACCGTGTCGCCCTCCTCGCCCTGCCGGCGTCGGGCCCGCACGACCACTCCGGCCGCGTTCAGGGCGAGCTTCGGCGTGTCGAAGAAGAACACCTGGCGGATCTGCCCCTCGAGCGGGTCGACGCCCAGCGCGGCGCCGGCGCTCGCTCGAGCGGTCTCGAGCAGCGTGAGTTTGAGCTCGACGCTGTCCGCGCCGCGCACGAGGTCCAGTAAGCCCTTGAGTTCGTCCCCTGAGAGCTCGGTGAGAGCAGCCATCGCTCCTCCTCCTTCAGCCGTCGATCAGTCATCGAGGGTAATGGCTCGCTGCGTCGCGGCGCGCGATCCAGTCGAGCAGTGCGTGCATGCCGATCGCCAACATCCCGTACATGAACATCGCGAACAGCACCGAGACGTCCAACACCGAGCCGGTCTCGCCTTCGACCGACGGGAAGATGCCCCGGAACGGTTGCATGATGATCCGTGTCGACCGATAGACCCACTGCACGAACGACGCCGACTCGTTGGCGTTGAACAGGCGTAGGAAGAACGCCATCGCCAAGATCGCGATCGAGACGACGGCGAATCCGTAGACGAACATCACCAACACGCGCGCGATCCGATAGATCGGACTCGGTTGGACCTGCGCGGGCGCGGGCTGACCCATGTCTACCTCCTCCAGAAACCTCTCGTCAGGCTACTCGAACCGCCATCTCCGGTGACGTGCCTCGATCGCAGGAGTTCACCTGCCGGCCCTCACTCGGCCTCCTCGGCGAGGATGGCCCCCTCCGCGAGCACCTCGCCCTGCTCCTCGGAACCTCCCTCGGAGGAGCTCTCCAACGACTCGCTCACATCGTCGTCGGCAGATGGATCGATCTCGTCGGATAGGACCTCGCGTCGGATCCACCCTCGCTTGGAGCCGAGCCACGACCGCGCGCGTCCGGCGAGTGACGGCTTGTCCTCCCTCCCTGCTTCCTCGGCGCGGACCGGTGCCTCACGCGTCAGTTCGCTCTCCACGACCTCGTGGCGCTGGATCCACAGGGAGGCCGTCGCCTGCACGGTGGCCGCGAACGGGAGCGCGAGGAACGCCCAGAGCAGCCCGCCGATCGCCCCTCCGGCGAGGGCGGCCCCGAACGCGATCGCGGGGTGGAGCTGCATCGTTCGCCCCTGGATCTTGGGGGAGATGAGATAGTTCTCCACCTGCTGGTAGATGAGGACGTAGATCAGGAGCACGAGCGTGTCGGTGGCCCCCACCGTGATGAACGCGATCACGAGCGGAACGATGGCCGCGATGTACGTTCCGACGATCGGGATGAAGGCGGCGACCGCGCCCTCGAAGAACGCGAGGGCGGCGGCCCCCGGGACACCAACGATCCGCAGCACGACGTAGAACAGTCCGCCGTTGATCGTGGCCAGCAGGAGTCGCGAATAGAAGTAGCCACCGGTCTTCTCGATCGCGGACTCCCAGATCGAGAGCAGCTCCTCCTGCTTCGGCGGCGGGAGGAAGGAGAGCACCGAGCGCTTCAGCTGCGGTGCCTCTGCCACCATGTAGAAGATGAACATCGCGACCGTGAAGGCGGCGAAGATCCCGCCGATCAACGACGCGGTGAACCCCAAGAGCACCGACATCGGCGTCGTCGACGACGCCTCGAGCGATGCTGAGGCCTCGTGGGCTCCGCTCTGGAGGGACGCCGTCGAGACGTCGATGCCGAGCTTGTCCGACGCCCACGTGGAGAACTCGCCGGCGCCCTCCGAGACCCGTTCCGCGATCGCCGAGGCACCCTTCACGACCGTGGGGATGAAGATGAGGATCACGAGCAGCCCCAGGAGCATGACGAGAGCGAGGAGCAGCGCGGTCGTGGTGCCCCGCTTCCAGTGCCAGCGCGCCTGCATGTAGTTCACCGCGGGCTCCATCGCGAACGAGAAGAACAGGGCGAGGACCAGATAGGTGATGACTTCGTGCAAGGCTCCGAGGAGACCGATCGCCAACGCGATCGCGACGACGACACCGAGCGTCCACAGGATCGTCGGGCGTACCCATGCGGGGGGCCGCCGGTCATCGATCGCGACGGCCTCGCTCACATACGAAGGGGAGGTGGTGTCGGCGGAGGCGTCCGTCGTCTCGATCGGCGAGGGCGAGTCCTGGGCCTGACCTTCCTCGACGGGAGCGAGCGGGGGGCTCGGACGGAGCCATCCCCAGGCCACCACGGCGCCGAGCAGCGCCGCCAACGCGGTGAGCAGCGCCTTCCACCAGGAGGAGTCGGACCCTTCCTGGCGGTCCTCCGAGCCGACGGCCATCAGCCGGCGCGGACCGGGGCCAGGGTGGCCTGCACGTCGAGCGGATCGCTCACCGGGTAACTCTCTCACGCGGCCGTCGTCCGATGCAGCATCCGAGCACTGTGCCTGCCCGCTCGACTACGCTGCCGACGATGAGCGCTCCCACCGAGAGAGGGTCGTCGCCCGAGCACCCTCGAACGGCGCTCGCGGAGATCCATCGGAGGCCATCGGGAGCTCCCCCGCCCCTTCCCAAGGAGGCGGGCTGGCTCCGCTGGGTGGTGCGTCTTCGGCGTCGTCTTCGTGGTCGGGATCGCCCTCACCGTCAGCATCCGTTCGACGGAGGGGATCCAGTCGTTCGACCAGGCCGTCCTCCGTTGGTTCGCCGATCGTCGGAACGATGGCTTCACGAGCCTGGCCAAGGCCTTGTACCTGCCGACGAGTCTGGCCGTCGTCCTCACCCTGCGCTGGGTGGTCGTCATCGCCCTCGCGCTCGTGGGCCGGCTCCGTCACCTGGTCGTGTTCCTCGCGACGTTCGTGATCTCCGATTGGCTCGTGGCTCGTGTGTTGTTCGCCCCGCTCCCGCGTCCTGCGGTGCCGGTGCTGCACGGTCCTGAGACCTACGGATTCCCGTCACGACCCATCGCGTCGTTGGCCGTCACCTTGGTCGCGATGGTGTTCGTCCTGGTTCCGCGCGGAACCTCCCGTCGGTGGGCTACGGGTGGGCAGTCCACCTGTTCATCGCGTTCGAGGTGATCCTGGGCCTCTACCTCGCCGCGGACTTCATGGTCCCGAGCCTCTACGGCTGGATCCTCGCGGCCGCGGTGGCCCAGCTGGCGTTCCGCTGGCTGGTCCCCGAGGACGTGTTCCCCGTGACGTTCCGCAAGAGCGGCACCGCGGCGCACCTGGATCTGGGCGGCGAGCGTGGCGAGGCCATCGTGCGGGCGATGCGCGACCAACTCGGTCTGGTGGTCACCCAGGTCGAGCCGTTCGGCCTGGAGGGGTCCGGTGGATCGTCGCCGTTGCGGATGACCCTGGAGGACGGGTCCCGGACGTTCGGGAAGATCTACTCCACGTCGCACGTCCGGGCGGACCGCTGGTACCGGATCGGCCGGACGATCCTCTACGGACAGCTGGAGGACGAGACACCGATCGGCTCGGTGCGCCGTCTGGTCATCCTCGAGGACTACGCGCTGCGGTTCCTGCGTGACGCGGACATCCGGGTCGCCCGCTCATACGGCATCGTGGAGCTGACGCCGAACGCGGAGTACATGCTCGTCACCGAGTTCTTCGAGCACGCGAAGACGCTGGGTGACTCCGAGGTCGACGAGGTCATCATCGACGAGGGCATGGTGCTGATCCGACGGCTCTGGGACCTGGGTGTCGCGCATCGCGACATCAAGCCGGCGAACCTCCTCGTGAAGGACGGACATCTGCAGCTCGTCGACGTATCCGGCCTGGAGATCCGACCCTCGCCGTGGCGGCAGGCCGTCGACCTGGCGAACATGATGCTGACGTTGGCGCTCCAGTCGGACGCGGACCGGGTGTACGCGCGCGCCACCCGCGTCTTCACACCCGAGGAGATCGCGGAAGGGTTCGCGTGCGCCGTGGGTCTCGCGATCCCGACGCAGCTCCAAGCGCGACTGAAGGCGGATCAGCGCCCACTGCTCGCGCGATTCAAGGAGCTGGCGCCGGCGAGGGAGCCGGTCTCGATCCAGCGGTGGAGCGCCCGGCGGATCGCCACGGCGACGGCGGCGGCGATCGGGGTGGTCGTGCTCCTCGCTCTGCTCGTGGACTCCGTCCGCGCAGGGATCAACTGACGAGCCGCTCGGTCAGCTCCCCGGACAATCCTGGCTGAGCGTCGACTTGAGGTTCGTCGCGGCCGTGCCCACCCCGGCGAGCGCGGTCCCGATCTGGGTGGCCGACGCCGCCAGACTGCTGGAGCTCACGCCCTGCACCGCAGACTGCAACTGATCGAAGGCCGTCTGCACATCCTCGACCGACGGTCTCAGCGTCTCCGACACGGCGCTCGTGGCCGCCCCGAGCTTCGTCTTGACGTCGGCAACCGCCGACTCCAGCGCGTCCAGTCCATCCTGCAGCGGCTCGATGGCGCTCAGGCTCTCCAACGAGGTCTCCAACGCGGCCAGCTCTGCACATCCGTCCACGGTCGCACTCGTCGATGTGGCTGCCGGCGTGCTGGAGGTCGTTGCTGATCCGTCCGAACTGCAAGCGACAGTGAGCAACAGCAGCGCGACGACCGCGAGTGTCGGAGCCATCAGGAACGGGCCGGATCGCGACGATGTCCGGCCGGTCAGGCCGACGCCGTGCCCTCGCATGTCGTTCCCATCCATCTTCAGCCTCCTACCCGTGGAGATCCGCATTCCACCGGTCGCGTCTCAGAGCCCCTCGATCGCCTGCAACCTGCCGGAGCGGACCGCTCCGACGAATGCCTGGTAGTCCTGCTCGTTCTGATCCGCGTACCGCTCCGAGAAGTCGGTGATCGACCGGTCGAACCCGTCGCTCTTGCCGAGATACCCGGCGATGGCGACGGGATCTCCGGACCGAGCGTGCGCCCGTGCCAGCGTCCATCCGCATGCGTTCGCGTAGAACTCCATGTTGTGCGGCGCCATCGACTCGACGACGACCGAGCCCTTCATGTCGCGGAGCTGCCGCCAGTAGAGGTACCGGTTGTCCTCGACCCCCTTGGTCCAGCCGAGGTAGATGTCGCTGGCGGCCTGCATCATCCGCTGCCCATGGACGACCCGCTCGCCGGGTTGCTTGAACCGACTCTTCCGAAGGTGATCCTCGAGCACCGACGTCGTCGCCTCCTTGACCTGGAGGAAGAGGGGGTCCTGTTGATCACGGCCTTGGAGCAGGACGATGAAGGCGCGGGTCCCGACGCTCCCGACACCGACGACCTTGCGCGCCACGTCGATGATCTCGAAGCGTTCCAACAGATGGCGCCGGTCGCTCTGCAGCGTCGCGCGATAGGAGCGGAACTGCTTCTGGATGACGTCCATCACCTCGTCCGGCGACATCTCCGCGGTGGCGGGCAGGTCCCTGACCGGGATCACGATCGGGGGCTGGCTGATGATCCGATACGCGCCGTCCACTAGTTCGGCGAGCTTGGACAGCGCCTGCAGGCTGTCGCGCGTTCGTGCCTTGGCGGCGATCGCCTTGGCATTCCGGTGACCCTTCTTGGCCTGCTTCTTCACCGTCTCCGCTCCCCGTCCGCGCCAGGTTCTTGATGGCCGCGAGCAGCTCCGTCTCGGAGAGACGCGCGTACCAGATATCCATGGTTCCCATCTGCGCGAACCGGGCCATCGCCTCGCGGTAGGCACGGACGGACGCGAGCGTGACCGCCCGCGTGTCCGCCGTGGAGAAGCCGTTGTTGCGTGCCGCGATCGTGAAGCTCGCGGACATGCGCTTCACGTCGTATTCGAACGGCCCCGGGAGCGTCTCGTCGAAGTCGTTCAGGTCGAACAGCAGCGCTCGCTCGGGCGACGCGAAGACACCGAAGTTCGAGAGGTGAGCGTCGCCGCAGAGCTGCGCGATCAGGCCGGCCCGCGGCGTGTCCTTGAGGTCGGCTGCCATGATCTTGGCCGCGCCACGGTAGAACGTGAACGGCGACACCATCATCCTGCCGTGACGGACCGGCACGAGGTCCTGCTCACGCGTGACGTTCTGCTCCTCGAGCAGCGCGACCGGATCCGGGCGATCCGCGGCAGGGGTCCAGCCGGCGTGGCTCGTGAGCGCAGCGGTATCGCGCGAGCGCTTGCCCAGCGCCTTCCGCTCGGCAACGCTCGGATGCTGGATCCTGGCATGGGTCATGCGGCGTCAACTCTCCCTCGTACGCTGTGAACATCGGCCATGCTTCCGGGCAACGCCGAGATTCACCCGAAGCTCGATCGAAGTCAAACCAGCCAACGAGACGAGCCGGTCAAGGATACCGTAGGCCTCGAACCGTCTCCGGCTGCCCACGCACGGCATGGGATAGCATCCACTCCTCATGTCACAGTCTCCCACCGAGCCGGCCGGTCCGACGCCGAGCACGACCTCCACGCGGCTTCCCCTCCTGCTGGCCATGGCGATGTTCGTCCTCGTCGTCGACACGTCGCTGATGAACGTCTCGATCTCATCGGTGGTCCGCGACCTGGACACGACCGCGAGCGGCGTCCAGTCGGCGATCGCGCTCGAGGCGCTCGTCTCGGCGGCGTTCATCCTGATCGGCAGCAAGATCGGCGATCTGATCGGGCGCAAGCGAGCGTACGTGCTGGGTCTGCTCGGCTACGCCGTCGGCGCGCTCTCGATGGCGCTCGCCCAGAACCTGGCCACGATCGTCATCTTCTGGGCCATCGTGGGTGGGCTCGGCGCCTCGCTGCTGCTGCCCGCCATGCAGTCCCTGATCCACGGCAACTTCGAGGGGACCGCTCAGCGCAAGGTCTACGCGCTGGTCGGGGCGGCGGCGGGGATCGCGGCCGCGGTCGGACCGCTGATCGGAGGCTTCATCACGACCTACCTCTCGTGGCGCGTGGCCTTCCTCATGGAGGCCGTCGTCATCGGGATCGTGCTCTCCGGCATCCGGCTGGTGCGCGACGTCCCGTACACGGGAGCCCGTGGCGTCGACGCGGTGGGAGCGGTCCTGTCCGTGCTCGGCATGGGCGGCATCGTGCTGGGCATCCTCGCGTGGCAGGAGGGCGGGGAGTCCGTCGTGGCGCTCCTGGCGATCGGCGCCGCCGGGCTGGCGGGGCTCGTCTGGTGGCTCACGGCGCCGCAAGGGTCGCGGACAGACACCCCTGATCGATCCGGATCTGTTCCGATCCAAGGTGTTCCGGCTCGGGATCACCGGGCAGATGCTCCAGCAGATCGCGCTGGGCGGCGCGATGATCGCGCTGCCGCTGTACCTCCAGATCGTGCTCGAGTACGACGCGATGCAGGCCGGATTGTCCATCGCGCCGCTCTCGCTCAGCATGTTCGGCATGGCGCTGCTCGCCGGGAAGCGAGCGGGACGGCGGCGCCCGAGCACCATCATCCGGTGGGGATTCGTGCTCGTCGCGATCGGGTTGACCGCGCTCATCCCGCTCGTCCCGCGGGTCGACTCGGGTTGGTACCTCGTCGTCCCGCTGATCGTCGCCGGATCGGGGTTGGGCCTGCTGGTCTCGCAGCTCAACAACTACACGCTGGCTCCGATCTCGGAGGAGCGGGTCAGCGAGGCCGCCGGCGTGAACTCGGCGTCCGGGTCGTTCGGCCTGTCGTTCGGGCTCGCCTTCGCCGGCGCCATCATGCTGGCCACGCTCTCGTTCACGTTCACGAACCTGGCGGAGTCCAGCACCGTGCTGCCGCCCGCGATCCAGCAGCACGTGGCAGACGTGCTGGAGCACGACGCCGAGCTGGTCACCAACACCCAGCTCGAGGAGCTGCTCGCGGGTCAACCCCAGGAGATCCAGGATGAGATCATCCGCATCAACACCGACGCGCGCCCCCGAGCCCTGCAGGTCGCGCTGCTCGTTCCGATCCTTGCCGCCCTCGCCGGCTTCGTGACTTCGTTCCGCATGATGCGGATCCCAGAACCCAAGCCATCGAGCGCGGCCGAGGGGATGGTGCTGGGCTGAGCGGGGCGCTGAGAGCCACCGCGACGCTTGCCGGCTAGTCCTTCCCCATCTTGAAGATGATCCAGTAGATCGCGTAGGCCGCGAGCACGATTCCGAGCATGGCGCCCAGGAAGATGATCGTCCCGCCTATGCGGATGGCGAGCATCGGCACGGGCTGGAAGAGGCTGAGCACGAGAGCCATCGTCGCTCCTTGGACGTCCGACACGGCAGGATTTCGCCGAGAGCCTACAACGCCCGGAACTTCCGAACCAGTCCAGGACGGCGCGTCGGAAGCGTGAATGACGGGTCCACTTCCGTGCCTACCTGCCTGGAACGACCTCACCCCTGGCGGGTTCGACGCCTCGGCAGATGGTTGATACGTTGCCGAGGCAAGCACATCGGGGGGTTGCATCTCGCGGGAAGCTTTGAGACGCGCGGTGGGTCAGCGATCGTTCACCCGCGCGGCGATGGTTAGCGATGAGAAGCCGCGCTGCGAGACATGGTCCAGGAAGGGACGATCGTCGTGACGAAACCGTTCACCGGCAGGATCAGCACGGACATCCGAGACTCCGAGCCCGACTGGGGGCCCTTCGAGCCGCCGACGGCGCCGGACGGCGCCCCGAACGTGGTCTACATCGTGCTCGACGACGTGGGTTACTCGGCGATGTCATGCTTCGGCGGCCCGATCGAGACCCCGCACATCGATCAGATCGCGGCGGACGGACTCCGCTACACCCAGTGGCACACCACCGCACTCTGTTCGCCGACGCGTTCATGCCTGCTGACCGGCCGTAACCACACCAGGAACAGCATGGCGTGCATCACCGAGGGCGCCAGCGGATTCCCGAACGCCAGCGGCACCATCCCGCCAGAGAACGGCATGCTTCCCGAGATCCTTGGGGAGTTGGGTTGGAACACCTACATGGTCGGCAAGTGGCACCTGTGTCCGACGGTCGAGATGAACCTCGCCTCTACGCGTCGCAACTGGCCGACGGGCCGTGGCTTCGAGCGCTGGTACGGGTTCCTCGGCGCCGAGACGAGCCAGTGGTACCCGGAGCTGACCTACGACAATCACCCTGTCGACCAGCCGAAGACCCCCGAGGACGGCTACCACTTCGGCGAGGACATCACCGACAGGGCGATCGAGTTCATCATGGACGCCAAGGCGGTCGCTCCGGAGAAGCCCTTCTTCCTCTACTACGCGCCCGGCGCCTGCCACGCCCCACACCACGCGCCCAGGGACTGGATCGACAGGTACAAGGGGCGGTTCGATATGGGTTACGAAGCCATGCGCGAGGCGACGTTGGCGCGTCAGAAGGAGATGGGCCTCATGCCCCCCGACACGACGCTGCCGCCGATCAATCCGCTCGGTACATCCGAGACGCGCACCGGCCCCGAGGGCCAGCCCTTCCCGCCCGCCGACGTCACACGTCCGTGGGACTCCCTCTCGGATGATGAGAAGCGACTGTTCGGGAGGATGGCCGAGGTCTATGCAGGCTTCCTCTCCCACGCCGATGCCCAGATCGGGCGCTTGATCGCCTATCTCGAGGAGACCGGCCAACGTGACAACACCATCGTCATGCTCGTGTCCGACAACGGCGCCAGCGGTGAGGGAGGACCGGACGGGTCCGTCAACGAGATGAGGTTCATGAACGGCATCCCCGACGACATCACGGCGAATCTCGCGATGCTCGACGATCTGGGCGGACCGAAGACGTACAACCACTACCCCAACGGTTGGGCGATGGCGTTCAACACCCCGTTCAAGATGTGGAAGCGTTACGAGTTCAACGGCGGGACGTCCGACCCGTGTGTCATCTCCTGGCCCGCCGGCATCAAGGCGAGAGGGGAGATCCGGGAGCAGTACCATCACGCGATCGACCTGGTGCCGACCGTCCTGGATGCCCTGGGCGTAGCGGCGCCTGAGTCGATCAAGGGACACACGCAGAGCCATTTCGACGGCGTGAGCATGCGCTACAGCTTCGACGATCCGACGGCGCCGGGCGCGAGACAGACCCAGTTCTATTCGATGCTCGGCTCTCGGGGCATCTGGCACGAAGGATGGAAGGCGATCACGACGCATCCGACGCTCAGCGGCTGGGCACACTTCAACGATGACGAATGGGAGCTCTACCACACGGACGTTGACCGCTCCGAGCTCCACGATCTCGCTGATGACCACCCAGAGAAGCTCCGCGAGCTTGTGAACCTGTGGTACGCAGAGGCAGGCGCCAACGATGGGTTCCCGCTCGATGATCGCTCAGCCCTCGAGATCCTGCTCTCAGAACGGCCGCAACTCAGCCAACCGCGCAGCCGGTACGTGTACTTCCCGAACCATGCCGAGGTGCCTGAGACGCAGGCGGTGGTCGTCCGTGGTCGCTCGTTCGTGATCGGCGCGCTGGTCGACCTCCCCGCGGCGGGCGCTCAAGGGGTGCTCTTCGCTCATGGGTCGCGTTTCGGTGGCCATGCGCTCTACGTGAAGGACAACCGGTTGCACTACGTGAACAGCTTCGTCGGCATGTTCGAGCAGAACGTCGACGCGACCGAAGAGCTTCCGACCGGCACGGATCTGATCCTGTCGGCATCGTTCGAGAAGGACGGTGAAGATCCGCCCCCCGTCGCGACGGGCATCCTCTCGCTGTTCCACGGCGACAAGAAGGTGGGCGAGGGTCGCATCAAGACCCAACCGGGACCGTTCATGATCGCAGGTGAAGGGCTGGCGGTCGGACGAGATGTGGGTGACCCAGTGACCCTGGACTATCCCGGCGAACGTCCCTACCGCTTCACAGGGGGCACCATCAAGCGCGTCGCGGTCGACGTCAGTGGCGAGCCATATATCGACATGGAGCGCGAGGCGCAAGCGATGCTGATGCGCGAGTAAGGCTCTTCACCGAACAGGAGGGGAACCGTCGACACGATGACGTACGAGGATCTGATGCGACGCGTCGTTCAAGGGTTCGAACTCATCGGTGTCATCACGCTCGCCGTGGGATCGGTCGTGGCGCTGGCTCGATACCTGCTCGCGCTCTCACTTGGGCCACGCGACGGCGCATTCGAGGCGGCGCGGCGCGGGGTGGGACGAGCGATCCTGCTCGGCCTCGAGATCATGATCATCGCAGACATCGTCCGGACCATCACCATCGCCACCACCTTCGAGAGCGTGATCACGTTGGGCATCATCGTGCTGGTACGGACCTTCCTCAGCTTCTCGCTCGAGATCGAGCTCGAAGGAGCGGTTCCCTGGCGGCGCGCATCGAATCCAGCCCCATAGCGGCCCCACCGTCATGCGCACTCACGCTGCTCCGAACACGAGGAACGCCGTAGCATCCGAATCGATGCAGAGATCAGGCCGCCTCGGCGCGCGCGAGAAGGGTATGGCCTGGGTCCCGGGCGGGGAGTTCCTGATGGGTTCGAACGACTTCTACCCCGAGGAGCGGCCCGTTCATCCGGTCGCGG
This sequence comes from uncultured Actinomycetes bacterium, assembly GCA_963828885.1. Classification (GTDB taxonomy): domain Bacteria; phylum Actinomycetota; class UBA4738; order UBA4738; family HRBIN12; genus JALYMB01. Next base: position 5,896 of record CAWHGC010000003.1, on the reverse strand, counting down.
TCGACGGCTTCTGGATGGACGAGCACCCGGTCACCGTCGCCGAGTTCCACCGCTTCGTGAAGGAAACTGGTCACGTCACGTGGGCAGAACGCTCGCCCGATCCGGCCGACTACCCGGATGCGGACCCCGAGCTCCTGGTACCAGGGTCGCTCGTGTTCCACATGACACCTGGGCCGGTCGACCTGAACGACTACCGCAACTGGTGGTCGTGGGTCCCTGGCGCCCAATGGCGCCATCCTGAGGGCCCGGGGTCCACCGTTGATGATCGAGAGCGCCACCCGGTGACCCATGTCGGCTACGAGGACGCGTCCGCCTACGCCGCGTGGGCCGGCAAGGAGCTGCCGACCGAAGCTGAATGGGAATTCGCCGCTCGAGGAGGGCTCGAGGGCAAGGTGTTCGTCTGGGGAGACGAGTTCTCTCCGAAGGGAAAGATGATGGCCAACACCTGGCAGGGCGCATTCCCTTGGCAGAACCTCGCGCTCGACGGCTACACGCGCACCTCGCCGGTCCGAACGTTCCCGCCGAACGGCTTCGGCCTCTTCGACCTGGCCGGGAACGTGTGGGAATGGACCTCGGACTTCTTCACTCCTGAGCACGCGCAGGAGGCCGAGCATCCATGCTGTGCGCCGCGCAATCCTCGGGTGACATCGCCTGATGCGAGCTATCAGGTTGGATCGCCCGGAGAGCACATCCCCAGACGGGTCACCAAGGGCGGCTCGCATCTGTGTGCCCCGAACTACTGCCTCCGGTATCGACCGGCCGCGCGCCAGGGCGAAGCGGTCGACACGACGACAGGCCACATCGGGTTCCGGTGTGTCGCGAGATGACGTAGTGGGGCCCGTTCCCGGGACATACAGTTTCGGATCGACCTGCGCGCACGGCGTCGCCATCACCCGTTCGAGATGAGGTACCGCGGTCAGCGCCTCCTTCGGGCTTGCGCTTTCGCCCTGCGAACGCAAGTATCCCCACGAGGGGAAGGGGGACACCCATGTCGATGAGTGGACCGGGCGGAGCCGGCGGGCGTGACCGAGGGGCCCAAAACTGGGGAGCCGAGCACGACCACATCGAACAATTCGCGCAGCAGCAACATCTGGCGCACGAGGCGGAACGGATCCACGCGGAGGAGGCGGCCGAGGCAGCCGAGGAAGGCCGACCCCTCCCGGCGAAGCGTCCTTGGTGGAAGTTCTGGGGCTAGACGGCACCATCGCTCGTGGGCTCGGTCCGGTCCGCCACCCGACCGACCGAGGTCCTGATGGACCCAGAATCCTGGCGGACAGTCAAGGATCACGCAAACACCAGGATCTGGATGGTGGGCGCTGAGGGGCTCGAACCCCCGACCTTCTCCTTGTAAGGGAGACGCTCTTCCACTGAGCTAAGCGCCCGCTCTGACCTGCGCGAACCCGCATCGGGCACGCGAGACGCGGGCCATCAGTCTAGGCGACCTTCCCGCACCTCAAGCGTTCGGCCACGATGTCAATGCGAAGATATGCGCGTCCCGGTCACCCAGATGGAGTGTCGCTCCACGCCGTCGTGTGGCCGCACGCTCGGCACACGACCTGCCCGAGCATCGCCGACAGCCTCGTGCTCCCGCACTCCTCGCAACCGTCGAGGCGTTCGGCCCAGTCCGGCACGTCGCGCTGGCACTCGGGACAGACGAGCACCTGGCGTCCGGCGGCGACGGCCCGTACCCACGGCGTCGATCGCTTGTCGGGATCGTACGTGGGGCGCCCGCAGAGGAAGCAGCCGGGCTTGGGAGATGCCTCGTGCGTGGTCACGGCCTCGGACGATACGCCGGGGCGACGTGTTGCGATACGCAGTCAGGCCTCGTGCACGACGGCACCGCCGGCGATCGTGAGCTCGACCCGCGCCTCGCCGACGGGCCCGCCCTCGAACAGGTTCCGGTCGAGCACGGCCAGATCGGCGCGCATGCCGGGCGCGATCGTCCCGGCCTCGTCGTCGCGGTTCACGAACGCCGCGCCGCGCGTGAACGCCGCGATCGCCGCCGGCAGCGCGATGCGCTCCTCAGGTGCGAACGGTTCACCGTCGCGAGCCGTCGTCGAGACGCGGGTGACGGCGACCTCGATCTCGAGCAGCGGGTTCGGCGTGCTGACCGGCCAGTCGCTGCCGAAGGCGAGCACGGCTCCGGTGCGCGCGATCGAGCCGATCGGATACAGCCGCGACAGGCGCTCCTCCCCCAGCGCCGGCAGCGCGAGCTCGGACATCGCCGGATCGAGCTGCGCCCAGTACGGCTGCATGTTCGCGACGACACCGAGCTCGCGCAGCCGCGGGATGTCGGCGGGGTCGGTCACCTGGAGGTGCGCGATGTGGTGCCGTGCGTCGCGCCGGCCGTTCGTCGCCTGTGCCGCCTCGACGGCGTCGAGCGCGATCCGCAGCGCCCGGTCCCCCAGCGCGTGCATGTGGACCTGGAACCCGAGCGCGTCCAGCCGCGTGACGGCCTCCGACAGCACGGGGGCGTCGACGAACGCGACGCCGGTGCCGTGGGCCTCGCCGAGGTGGCCGGCGAACGGCTGGAGGACCGCCGCTGTGCCGTTCTCGGGACACCCGTCGAGCATGATCTTCACGGTGCGGGCGTCGACGCGATCGTTCGCGCCCCGATCGCGCTGCGCGACCAGCTCGTCGACCTGCTCGAGGCCGCGATGCCGGTCCCACCACAGCGACGCGACGACGCGCGCCGTCAGCTCGCCCTCGTCCTCGAGCGAGCGGTACGCCGCCAGCAGGTCCGGCTCGACCCACGCGTCCTGCCAGCCGGTGACCCCGAACGCGTGCAGCTCCGCCTGCGCGCGCAGGATCGACGCCCGCCAGGTGGCGGCGTCGGTGCGCGGCACGACGTTCGCAGCGAACGCGTACGCCGTACCCTCGTGCAGCATGCCGGTCGGCGACCCGTCGGCGTCGCGCACGAAGTAGCCGTCCCACGGGTCGGGCGTGGCGGCGGAGATCGCGCCGGCCTCGAGCGCGCGCGAGTTCACCCACGCGCCGTGCACGTCGGTGTTCATGAGGAAGACGGGCCGGTCCGGCACGGCGGCGTCGAGGTCTTCCCGCCGGGGGCCGGCCTCGCCGAACACGGCGTTGTACCAGCCGCCGCCCGTGATCCACGGCAGCTCCGGGTGCTGGGCCGCGTGCGCGGCGATCGCGTCGAGGTAGCCCTGCTTCGTCGAGTGCTCGTCGAGGTTGAGGCTGAGCAGGTTCCGCCCGCCGAACGCCGCATGGATGTGGGCGTCCTGGAACCCCGGCACCACCATGCGCCCGGGCAGGTGGCGGAGCTCGGTCGACGGGCCGATCAGGTCGCGGACCTCGTCGTCGGTGCCGACGGCGACGATGCGGTCGCCGCGGAGGGCCACCGCACGCGCCCACCGCCGTGCGGCGTCGACGGTGTAGACGTCGGCTCCGGTCAGCACGAGGTCGGCGTCCCTCATGGGCCGGGAGGGTACCGGCGCCCGCGCGCGGCGTCCCGCGTAGGGTGGGGGTTCGTCGAACGAGGAGGTCTCCGATGGCATCAGAGCAGGGGAACGGCGGCGCGGACCTCCGGGTGGAGCGCCGGTTCGTGGGGATGGCGAAGGGTGGCAACGTGCGGATCGAGCGCGGGGCGGTGGGGCTGCTGGCGGCCCGCGGGGACGTCACGCTCGACCGCGCGGGCTCCGGCCCGATCATGACGGCCGGCAGCGTCTCGATCACGAGGGGCGGATGCGGCCCGGTCCTGTCTGCCGGCGACGTCTCCTTCCAGCAGGGCGGCACGCAGACCGTCCTCGCGGCCGGGTCGGTCCGCGTCGGCAAGGGCGGCTTGGTGGTGCTGGCAGCGTCCCCGAAGACCGTCGTGGAGGAGGGCGGCCGGGTGATGGTGGGTGGCCGCGAGGCGGCCGCGGTCGTCGCGGTGCTCGGTGGCCTGCTGGCGCTCGTCGCGATACGGCGTCGGCGGGCTTCGTCTAACTAGTCCGTCACGGACTAGCTAGGCGATCGGCTCGGCGGCCGCGGGCTCCTCCTCGTCGGCGGGCTCCGGCAGCTCGACGTAGCCGCGTCGGTGCGAACCGCCGCGGCGCGGAGTCGTGCCCCTCGCGCGCCAGACCGCCACCGTCATCGCGCCCAGACCGAAGGCGGCCGCGAGGCCGAAGGTCACGCCGCTCACGACGGGGATCAGCCCGACGGCGCGTGCGATCGCCCATCCGGCGAGGAACGCCAGGACGCGTCCGTGCTCGCGGACGACCGCCCGCCCCAGCACCCACACCGACCACGTGTACGCAACGAACAGCAGCAGCGCGAGCGCGAACACCAGCACGAGGCCGAGCGGCAGTGCGACGAGCGAGAGCACGAGTAGGGCTGCGATGGCCGGCAGCAGCGCGAGCCCGGCCAGACCCCACACCGCCGAGATCCACGGGACCTCGCGCGCGGCCCGCAGAACGCGATCGGCCGCGCGCGGCGTCAGCCACAGCAGCAGGAGCCCGAGCAGCAGCGTCGAGATGCTCACGGCGAGCCAACTCGCGAACCGCCCGAGCGCACGAGCCGGGGTCTTGAAGGTAAAGGGGGCGTGCGCGCGGACCTCGCCGCCGACCTGCGCGCCGTCGGCCGCGTCGACCTCCTCGCGAGCGATCACGTCGCCGGTCACCTGCGCGGTCGCGGCCAGTCGGATGGATCCGTCGAACGAGATCACCGAGCCGCTCACCTGCCCGGAGATCGTGACCGACCCGTCGACGACGACGACGTCGCCCACCACGACGCCGGCCACCTGCACCCGCCCGGTGAACACGACGATCTCGCCGGCGATCTGGCCTCGAGGCACGACGACGCGGCCGGACAGCACGATCTGGTCCTGCGGGTTCACGGGCAGGTCGGCACCCGTGGAGGGCGTCGGCGAGGGCGACTGGGTCTGCGCGTACGCGGCCGTCGAGCCGGCGATCAGCACGAACGCGGGCGCTCCGAGCAGCAGGAGCAGCACGAACGCGGGCGCGGCGACGAGGCGGTTGCGCATCCGCGCCATCCTATCGGTGGGCCCGGGCGGCTCGGTTACTCCTGCGGCATCCACGTCCCGACGGACACGCGGAACGGGACGACCTCGATGTCGCGCCACACGCCGCCCGTCACGTAGGGGTCGTTCGTCAGCCACGCGTCGAGGGCCGCCCGGTCCTCGAAGTCCGCGATGATCATGGAGCCGATCATCCGGCCCTCGTCGTCGAGGATCGGGCCGCCCAGTGGGATGTGGCCGGCCTCGACGAGCGGGGTGATGCCCTCGAGGTGGGTCGGGCGCACCGCCATGCGGCGGTCGAGGGCCTCGGGGTCGTCGCCGTCACGTGCGATCACCAGGAACTGGGGCATGGATCCTCCCTCGGGTTCGCGTTCGGATGGTTCGCGTTCGGATGGTCGCGCCGAGCCCATCCTGGCAGGAGCCGGGGCGGTCCGCAGCGCGACGGGCGTCCGATCGGCGCGAGCCCGCGTCAGCCTGATCGACGCCGGGGCACGCCCAATGGGTCGGTTGGCAGAGTCGTCAAACATCGAACGCCCGCGCGACGTCAAACGTTGAACGACCTGCGGTTCGGGAACCGCCCGGCGTGCGTCAACGTGCTGACACGCCCAGGCCACCCGCGCGCCCCAACCCGCCCCGCCGCGCCCCCGCGGTCCCCGGCCCGTGTCGCCGGTTCGCGCTACGGTGTCGTGCGTGGAGCTCCCCTTCTCCCCCGCGGTCTCGGCGTGGTTCGACGCCTCCTTCGCGGCGCCCACCGACGCCCAGGTCAAGGGCTGGCCCGCCATCGCCGCCGGTGACCACACCCTGCTCCTGGCCCCGACGGGCTCGGGCAAGACCCTGGCCGCCTTCCTCTTCGCACTGGACCGGCTCACCGCCGAGCCGCCGGCCCCGCAACCCCAGCGCACCCAGCTCCTGTACGTCTCG
>CAWHGC010000002.1:0-289020 GCA_963828885.1 uncultured Actinomycetes bacterium | reverse complement strand
ATTGGTGAACCGGGTGCCGTCGCCGGTGGCGTCGATCGTCCAGCCGACTGCGCTGTAGGTGCGGTAGTCGATGGTTACGACGGGGATGTCGCCGAGGTTGCCGACGATCCACGAGAGGCTCCCATCGGCCGTCGCGTTCACCCCGTTGGCGCGGACCCCGTCCTGCATCGGCGCGTTGGTGAACAGCGCTTCGCAGGCGACGGACTCCTCGTCGAGCTGGCAACGGGTCTGACCCGACTTCGTCGCGATGAAGACGTAGCCGTTCTGCGGGGGCAGCACCTCGCCGCCGGCGGCGATACCGCGCCGGACCGCGTTGCGGTCGTCGTCGGCGAGGCCGCGGTCGGTCTGCTTGTGGACGGCCGCGACGTGGGGAAACTCGGTTCGGTGGGGGACTGCGGGCTGGTGGTCGGCGTGCCCTGCGTCCCGGACTGGCATCCGGCGACCAGCGCGCAGGCAGCGAGTGCGCACGCGAGAAGCGCCGGCCGACCGTTCATCGGTGGATAACGCTACGCAGCCGTGGGCCGGAACCGGAGTTACTCGTCGGCTTCGGCGTTGCGGCGCCACCCGGAGATCTTGCGCCCCACCGAGTCGACGGCGTTGGTTGCGGCAGCGCCGACTCCGTCGACGACCCCGGCGAGCCCATCGCGGATGCCCCGGATCAGAGGGTCCTGCGACTGATCGAAGCCGTCCTTGTAATGCCGTGCGGCGGCGCCGAGATCGTCGTTGATGCCCGCCTTGCCCTCGTCGCCGCGCCGCGGATAGTCGCCTGCAGGATCGCGCCGTAGTCCCCGGAGTCGACCCACTGCGTCAGCGCGGCGGCGCGCAGCACCGAGAACGGGTGCGTTTCCATCTCGAGGTTCAGCAGCTTGAGCACTCCGTCGCGCATGTCACCCGCCCGCTCGTAATCGCGGGCCTGGGCCAGGAACGCCTGAGAGTCGAGCTTGTCGACGCGGTGCACGGCCACCCTGCGAGCTTCATCTCGACGCGGATGGCGGCGTCGAAATCCTGTCCGCACAGCAGGCCCACGCGATCTCCCGAAAGTTCGGATTTGCGTTGCCATTCCAGCAGCGCGGCGACGATCGCCCGCAGCGCCCAGCCGCCGAGTGGGATGAAGCCGAAGGTGTCCGCCAGCCGAAGTAGGTGCATCGACATCGTGCGGTACACCGCATAACAGCCGGACAGCGCGTGCCCGAGTTCGTGGCCGACGACGAAGCGCATCTCGTCGGCCGACATCAGGTCGTAGAGGCCTGAGGTGATCATGAACGGGGTGTCCATGCCGATGCACATGGCGTTCACCTGTGGCGACTGCACGACGAACAACTCCGGTTTGTCCGGTGCGTCGAGCACCGCCACACATTCGTCGAGAAGCTCGTCGAGATCGGGGAATTGACGTGGCCCGACGCGCGCGGAGCTGCTCAGGTAGAGCAGGCGGTGCTGGCGCTCGCGCAGCATCGCCGAGCACCTTGAGCACCTGGTCGAAACCCTTCAAGCGGCGCAGCGCCGTGAGGGCGACACGGTCGGCCGGATGCTCCCATGCCCGTGAGCTGATGTCGGGGAAGGTGGTCCGCCCGGTCACGTAGCGAGCGTACGGGAACGGCTTTTTGAGATCGGTAGCCGACGTGATGCCTTCTACTGTGGTCATGAACATGTGGAAGGCGCTGCCGCCGGTCGTCGGTGTTACTGCCGCGGTGCTGCTCGCGGGATGCGGTACCGATCCCCGCACGCCCGCGGTCGAGACACAGACCGTTACCGTTGCCGCGGCTCCGGCACCGGTTTCGACCACAACGGTGGTTGCCGCACCGGCAGGGCTACCGTGGTCGAGAAGGTTGAGGACGCCGAGGACTGGGACAGCAGGGCAGTGCACCGACGTCGACCTGGCGGTGTCCAACAAGCCGCTCGAATCGCAAGGGTCCGAGTATCGGCTGGTGCTGTTGTTCGAGAACACGTCGTCGAAGCGGTGCAGGCTCAACGGTTACCCGGGCGCCGACATCGTCAACGAGACCGGACCCGCCGTGCACGTCGATCGCAGGCAGCAGATCGCAGCGCCGGTGCTGATGCTGGAGCACGGCGACGTCGCCAACGCCGACCTCCAGGCCAGCGACGTCCATCCGCAGACCGGGGGGCCGTGCCCGCATTGGGGTTCGGTGACCGTTATCGCCCCGAACACGTTCTCCGAGCGCCCTTTGGATGTCGGTATGCCGATGTGCAGCGCGCTGATCAGCTCGGTCACCTGAGCAATTGATCTTTCACGGCGTACCCGCAGGTGGGGTGCCCTGCCTGCGCACCGGGGAACAAATTCTGACGGACCTCCGTTGACCATCTCGACAAGTTGAGTCGATCAGGCTCAAGTCTGGCTTGACACGGAAGCGTGGGCAAGGGCAGGCTTGAGTGCGGTCCACTCAGACCCAACCAAAGCTATTTCAGGAGGACTCACCATGGCTCGTGCGGTCGGAATCGACCTCGGGACCACCAACTCCGTCGTCGCAGTACTTGAAGGCGGCGACCCAGTCGTCGTCGCCAACTCCGAGGGCTCCCGCACCACCCCGTCTGTTGTTGCGTTCGCGCGCAACGGCGAGGTGCTTGTCGGTCAGCCCGCCAAGAACCAGGCGGTGACCAACGTCGACCGGACCATCCGTTCGGTCAAGCGCGAAATCGGCACCGACTGGTCGGTGGAGATCGACGACAAGCAGTACACCCCGCAGGAAATCAGCGCCCGAATTCTGCAGAAGCTGAAGAGGGACGCGGAAGGCTATCTCGGCGAGGACATCACCGATGCGGTGGACGGCGACCCGCCTACTTCAACGACGCCCAGCGCCAAGCCACCAAGGAGGCGGGCCAGATCGCGGGCCTCAACGTGCTGCGGATCGTCAACGAGCGAACCAGCAGCCCTGGCCTACGGTCTGGACAAGGGCCAGAAGGAACAGACCATCCTGGTGTTCGACCTCGGTGGCGGCACCTTCGACGTCTCCCTGCTGGAAATCGGCGAGGGCGTCGTCGAGGTCCGTGCCACCTCGGGTGACAATCACCTCGGTGGCGACGACTGGGACGACCGGATCGTCGAGTGGCTGGTCGACAAGTTCAAGGCGAGCGCAGGCATCAACCTGACCAGGAGCGGGATCTGGGCGATGCAGCGGCTCCGTGAAGCCGCCGAGAAGGCCAAGATCGAGCTGTCCAGCTCGCAGGACACCTGTCGGATCAACCTGCCCTACATCACCGTCGACGCGGACAAGAACCCGCTGTTCCTCGACGAGCAGCTGACCCGCGCCGAGTTCCAGCGGATCACCCAAGACCTGCTCGACCGCACCCGCCAGCCGTTCAAGTCAGTCATCGCCGACGCGGGCATCTCGGTCTCCGACATCGACCACGTGGTGCTGGTGGGTGGTTCCACCCGCATGCCAGCGGTGGTCGATCTGGTCAAGGAACTGACCGGCGGCAAGGAGCCCAACAAGGGCGTCAACCCCGACGAGGTCGTCGCGGTGGGTGCTGCGTTGCAGGGCGTGCTCAAGGGCGAGGTGAAAGACGTTCTGCTGCTTGATGTCACCCCGCTGAGCCTTGGTATCGAAACCAAGGGCGGCGTGATGACCAAGCTGATCGAGCGCAACACCACGATCCCGACAAAGCGGTCGGAAACCTTCACAACGGCCGACGACAATCAGCCGTCGGTGCAGATCCAGGTCTATCAGGGTGAGCGCGAAATCGCTTCGCACAACAAGCTGCTCGGCAGCTTCGAACTGACCGGCATCCCGCCGGCCCCGCGCGCGGAGTGCCGCAGATCGAGGTCACCTTCGACATCGACGCCAACGGCATCGTGCACGTCACCGCCAAGGACAAGGGCACCGGCAAGGAGAACACGATCAAGATCCAGGAGGGCTCCGGCCTCTCCAAGGAGGAGATCGACCGGATGATCAAGGACGCCGAGGCGCACGCCGAGGAGGACCGCACGCGTCGCGAGGAAGCCGATGTTCGCAACCAGGCAGAGTCGCTGGTCTACCAGACGGAGAAATTCGTCAAGGAGCAACGTGAAGCCGAAGGCGGTTCAAAGGTTCCCGAGGACACGTTGACCAAGGTCGACGCCGCGATCGCGGATGCGAAGACGGCGCTGAACGGAACCGACATCTCCGCCATCAAGTCCGCGATGGAGAAGCTGGGGCAGGAGTCCCAGGCTCTTGGCCAGGCGATCTACGAGGCCACCCAGGCCGAGCAGGACGCGGGCGCGGGCGCACCCGGCGGTAGCGGACCGTCTGACGACGATGTCGTCGACGCCGAGGTTGTCGAGGATGATCAGGAGAACAAGTGACCTCCAACGATCCGCACGAGCCGGTGACCGTCACCGACAAACGGCGAGTCGATCCCGAGACCGGTCAGGTACGTGAGCAGGCCGCCACCACCAGCAGGCAGGCGCCGGGGGCCGCTCCCTCGGAGGCCGCTGCATCGGGTGGCGCAGACCAAATCGCCGAACTGACCGCCGACCTGCAGCGTGTGCAGGCCGATTTCGCCAACTACCGGAAGCGGGCCCTGCGCGACCAGCAGCTCACCGCGGATCGGGCCAAGGCCACGGTCATCGCCCAGTTGCTCGGCGTGCTCGACGATCTCGACCGCGCCCGCAGCCACGGTGACCTGGAATCAGGCCCGTTGAGGTCGGTTGCCGACAAACTGGTCACCGCGCTTGAGGGACTGGGTCTTTCGGGCTTCGGGGCCGAGGGCGACGAATTCGACCCGGCACTGCACGAGGCGGTTCAGCACGAGGGTGACGGCACACATCCCGTCGTTGGCACCGTGATGCGCCGCGGCTACAAGGTCGGCGATCAGGTGGTACGCCACGCCATGGTCGGCGTGGTCGACACCGTGCCGGCCGCGCAGGGCGACGACACGGCGCAGAACGCCGACACGGCGTCCGGCGAGACCGCAGAATAAGACGACGATTACGACAACGTTCGACACAGGTAAGGAGGTGACGCGCTGTGGCCCAACGAGAATGGGTCGAGAAGGACTTCTACAAGATCCTCGGCGTCTCCTCTGACGCCGACGAGAAGGAAATCAAGCGCGCGGCGCGAAAGATACTCGCCGACAACCACCCCGACCGGAATCCCGATGATGCGGCCGCGGAGGAGCGCTACAAAGCCGCCTCGGAGGCCGAAGAGGTTCTGGGTGATACGGCCAAGCGCAAGGAATACGACGAAACCCGAAGGCTTTTCGCGGGCGGCGGCTTCGGCCGCGGCCGATACAGCGGTGCCAAGCAGGCAAACTCGGCGGATTCGGTGGCGACGGCGGCGAGTTCAATCTCAACGACCTGTTCGACGCGGCAGGCCAGACCGGCGGCGCCAACATCGGCGATCTGTTCGGCGGGCTGTTCGGCCGTGGGGCACAACAGCCGCGACCAAGCAGGCCTCGGCGCGGCAATGACCTGGAGACCGAGACCGAACTGTCGTTCATGGAGGCCACCCGAGGACTGTGGCCATGCCATTGCGGCTGACCAGTCCGGCGCCGTGCACGAACTGCCATGGCAGCGGGGCGCGCCCGGGCACCAGCCCGAAGGTGTGCCCGAACTGTAACGGCGCGGGTGTGGTCAACAGGAACCAGGGCGCGTTCGGTTTCTCCGAACCGTGCACCGAGTGCAGGGGCAGTGGCTCGATCATCGAGCAGCCATGCGACGAGTGCAACGGCACCGGCGTCACCACACGGACCCGCACCATAAGATGTGCGGATTCCGCCGGGCGTCGAGGACGGGCAGCGCATCCGGCTCGCCAGCCAGGGTGAGGCGGGGTTGCGCGGTGCACCATCGGGCGACCTGTACGTCACCGTGCATGTGAAGGCGGACAAGGTGTTCGGCCGCGACGGCGACGATCTGACGGTGACCATTCCGGTCAGCTTCAGTGAGCTCGCCCTCGGCTCCACGCTTTCGGTGCCGACGCTCGAGGGCAAGGTTGGCGTGCGGGTGCCGAGGGAACGTCGCACGGCCGCATCCTCCGGGTGCGCGGCCGGGGTGTGCCAAGCGCTCCGGTGGACACGGTGACGTATTGGTCACCGTCAAGGTCGCGGTGCCCCCCAAGCTCGAAGGTGAGGCGGCCGAGGCGCTCGAGACCTACGCGAAGGCCGAGCGCGCAAGCGGATTCGATCCGCGGGCCGGTTGGGCCGGTGCGTGATGGCGGCCAAGCGCTCCGAGGACAGGGAGGCGGCGAGGACCTTCCTGATCTCCGTCGCCGCCGAGCTGGCGGGTATGCACGCGCAGACGCTGCGTACTTATGACCGACTAGGTCTTGTGAGCCCGCGGCGCAGCTCGGGTGGTGGACGGCGATACTCGCAACGCGATGTCGATCTGCTCCGCGAGGTGCAGCGGCTGTCGCAGGACGAGGGTGTGAATCTCGCTGGCATCAAACGGATCATCGAGCTGACCAACCAGGTCGAGGCGCTGCAGATGCGGTTGTCGGAGATGGCCGCCGAGGTCGACCGGCTGCGCACCAAGCCGGGCCGCGATGTCGCCGTGGTGCCGAAGAGCACCGCCCTGGTCGTCTGGCAGCCGCGCCAAAAGCGCTAGTCCACTCTGCTGATCAACTCAGTTATTTGTTGGTGGTGGTTGGGGTTGGAAGGGTTCGTACCACCACCAGTCGGCGCGTTCGCCGATGGGTCCTCGGTAGGGCGGCACGGCCGGCGGGGGTTTGGTTGGTGGGCGGGCGAGCGATACCGCGCTGAGTTGTTGTCCCTCGCTGTCGATGACGACGAGTTGGTCGGCGGGTCGGGTGATGGTGATGACGCCCCGATGATGGAGCCGATGGTGATAGGGACACACCAGCACCAGGTTGGCCATTTCGGTGGGGCCGCCGTCTTCCCAGTGGCGGATGTGATGGGCGTGCGGACCGCGGGTGGCGCCACAGCCGGGCACCGCGCAGGTGGGGTGGCGATGCTCGAGGGCGCGGCGAAGCCGGCGGTTGATCACCCGCGTCGCCCGCCCGGCGCCGATACCTGCCCGTCGCGGTGAAACGAGACTTCGCAGGTGGCGTCACAGGTCAGGTAGCGGCGTTCGGCGTCGGTGAGCAGCGGGCCCAGATGCAGCGCGGCGATGCGGTCTTTCACGTCGACATGCACGACCACGGCGGTGTGCTGCCCGTGCGGGCGGCGCGCGACATCGGCGTCCCAGCCGGCCTCGACCAGCCCCATGAACGCGTCCCCGTGCCCGGTAGCGGCGGCCGGTTCTCTGGCGCGGGCGTCCTCGTCGTGATCGCGTTCCCATTCGGCGATCAACGCGTCGCGGTGTGACCGCAGCGCCGCATCGAATTTCGCCGCGTCGAGCTTGGGCAGGGTGACCTTCCAGGTGGTGGATTGCCCGTCGCTGGTCTTGGTGATCGAGCGCTGTCGTTCAGGTCGCGGATCGGGTTGCGGTCGCGGTTCGAGTTTGATCGCGGTGCGCAGCTGGCTGACGGTGGCGACCTCGGCCGGCGCCGCATAGTGCTCGTCAGAACCGTCGGCCGCCCGCTCGGCGATCACGCCGACCTGATCCAGCGACAGCCGGCCCTCCCGCAAGCCCGCAACGCAGCGGGGAAACTCGCCGACCGGCTCGGCCACAGCAGTGATGGTGTGGGCGTTTCCCGACGAGGAGCCCAACTTCCACGCGACCAGCGCGGCGACCGAGCGGCACCCGGTATTACCCCACAGTCGATCACCGTCGATCTCGGCGACGATGTCGACGATGCGGCCGTCGATAGCGTTGCGCTGACCGGTCAACTCCGCCAGCTCGTCGAACAACACCTCCAGCCGCGCCTCCCTAGGCGGCGACGGAAAGAACGACGGTGCGGTCGAAGTCACGAACCCATCAAAGCACTTGGGTACGAAACGTTTTGGTTCAGAAGACCTTGATCGAGAAGCGCATCGTCGCGGGCGAACCCGGGACTGCGCTGCGATAGGTTCCGCGACTCAGCGCATCCGTCGGTGCCGCCATCGGCTCGATGGCGACCAGATCCCGGCCGCGGCCGCCGAGGGACTCGCCGATGCCGTCGACATCTACGTCGAGGACATCGCGTTCGACCTGGACGACCTCGCGCGGGTGGCGGACGCCGCCGCGGCGGCCGGGCTGCCGCTGCGATGCCACGCCGACCAGCTCGGCGCGTCCGGCGCCGCCGAGGCCGCCGTCGCCCTCGGCGCGCGCAGCGCCGACCACCTGAACCACACCGGCGAGGCCGGCGTCGCCGCGCTCGGGGCCGGCACGACCGCCGCCGTGCTGCTGCCCGCCTCGACCTTCTTCCTCCGCGAGGGCGCGCCGCCCGCCGACGCCCTGCGCGACGCCGGCGCCGCCATCGCGATCGCGACGGACTGCAACCCGGGTACATCGCCCGTCTGCTCGATACCGGAGGCCATCGCGATGGCGTGCACGCTGTACCGGATGGACCCGCGGTCGGCCCTCGTGGCGGCGACGGCGACGCCGGCCTGGGTGCTGGGCCTCGACGACCGGCTCGGCCGCATCGAGACCGGGCTCCGCGCCGACCTGATCCTGCTGGACGAGCCCGACGTCGCGATGATCCCGTACCGGCCGGGCCACGATCCCGTCGTCGCCACGTTCGTCGGCGGCGAGCGCGTGTGATTAGTTGAGCGGTCCCGCCGCGGTCTCGGCGGCCGCGCACAGCTCGCCCGAACGCACGAGGTCGATGCCGGCGGCGATGTCGCGGCTGAACTCGCGGTCGGCCTCGTAGAAGGTCACGCGCTCGCGGATCGCATCGTGCGCGGCGCGGGTGGCGGCGCCGGGCTCGAGGGGCGACCGCAGGTCGAGCGCCTGCGCGGCGGCGAGGGCCTCGAGCGCCAGCACCGTCTCCGCGTTGCCGACGATCTCGCGCGCGTGGCGGGCCGCCGTCATGCCCATGCTCACGTGGTCCTCCTGCCCCGCCGACGACGGGATCGAGTCCACCGAGGCCGGGTGCGCGAGCGTCTTGCACTCGCTCACGAGCGACGCCGCCGTGTACTGCACGAGCATGAAGCCGGAGTTCAGCCCGCTCGCGTTCACCAGGAACGGGGGCAGCCCGTTGGACTTCTTCGGATCGGTGAGGCGGTACAGCCGCCGTTCGCTGATCGAGGCGAGCGACACGGTGGCGGCCGCGAGGGTGTCGAGCGCGATGGCGACCGGCATACCGTGGAAGTTGCCGCCGGCGCGGACCTCGCCGGCGTCGGGCAGCACGATCGGGTTGTCGCTCACGGCGTTGGCCTCGATCGACAGAACGCCGGCGGCGTAGGTGTGCGCGTCGCGGACGGCGCCGTGCACCTGCGGCGCGCACCGCAGCGAGTACGCGTCCTGCACCAGGTGCGGGCTGTCGCGGTGGCTCGCCAGGATCGGCGAGCCGGCCAGCAGCGTCCGCAGGTTCGCGGCGCTGACCGCCTGCCCGGGATGCGGCCGCAGCCGCTGCAGCCGCTCGTCGAAGGGAGCGTCGGTGCCGAGCGCGGCCTCGATCGTCATGGCGGCGACGACGTCGGCGGTCCGCGCCAACCGAAGCAGGCGGTCGGCGGCGAGGATCCCGATCGACAGCATCCCCTGCGTGCCGTTGACGAGCGCGAGGCCCTCCTTCGCCTCGAGGCGGAGCGCCGACAGGCCCTCGCGCGCGAACGCGTCGGTGGCGGGCTCCGGAGCGGCCGTCGCGGCGGCGAGCACCTCGCCGTGGCCGATCAGCGGCAGCGCGAGGTTCGCCAGCGGCGCGAGGTCGCCCGAGGCGCCGAGCGACCCCTGCTCGGGCACGACGGGGATCACGTCGCGGTTCAGCATCTCGACCATCAGGTCGACGACCTCCGGACGGACGCCAGAGAGCCCGAGCGCGAGGACGTGCGCGCGCAGCAGCAACATCGCGCGCGCCTCCTCGCGCGAGAGGGGCCTGCCGACCGCCGTCGCGTGCGAGCGCACGATGCCGTGCTGGAGCTGCGCCGACTGCGAGGGGTCGATCCGGGTGTCGGCGAGGGCGCCGAACCCCGTCGTCACGCCGTACACGGTCTCGCCGGACGCGACGGCGCGCTCGATGACGCGCGGGCGGCCTCGACGCGGGTCCGGGCCGCCGGCGGGAAGCCGACCCGGTCGCCGCGCGCCACGGCGACGACGTCCTCCAGCGAGAGCGGCTCCCCCACCTGCACCGGCATGGTGCGAAGGCTACCCGGTCACGCCGAGGGCGGCCGCCCGGTGGACGGCCGCCCTCGATCGGATCTCCGCTAGATCGACCCGGTACGTGAACTTCACGGTCTTCGTCGTGCCCGCCGCGACCGACGAGAACGTGTACCTCACTGCGCCGGTGTAGTCGCCGACGACCGGCCCCGCGACCGGGGTGGTGGAGCACGTACCGCCCGCGAGACCGGAGCCCAGGCTGCCGTACGACTGGATCTCCGCGAAATGGGTCGTCGCGAGCGAGACCGCCTGGAGGGCGAGGCCGTGGATGTCGCGCCCCCACACCGCATCCAGCGAGCTGTCGTAGGTGTCGTCGGTGAAGTCGCCGTCGATGTCGCCGTCGAAGAACCGGATGAACTCGACGCTCGTCTTCGCCGACGCGGTGGTGTTGCGTCACCGCGAACGTGATGTTGAACTCGCGTTGCGTCGCGTCACGCGCGAAGGTCTGTGTGACCCTCCACCCTCCACCGGAACGGGCGATCGAGAGCGGGAACGTGTTCGGGCCGTTCGGCTGGCTGATCGTCGGTGCGCCGAAGCCGCTGCCCGACGACTTGCCGTCGTAGACGTAGCCCGTGTTCGAGCAGATCCCGTACCCCTCGTAGCTGCCGAGATGCTGCACGCCGGACGGGGCCTCGATCGAGACGTTCCCACCGGTCGTCACACACGGCTTGTAGAACGTGGCGCCGGACCCGCTCGTGAAGCAGCTCTGGATCGGGGTCAGCCGTGCGCAACGTCGGCTTCGCCGCCTGTGGGCGGGCTCCGGCGACCGTCATGGCGCCCAGCGATATCGCCACGACGGCGGCAACCGCCAGCCAGGTTCGAACCCTCATGTCCGACCTCCTCCCTCGGACCGGACATCCCGGTCCCGAACGGACGGGTCGACGTGGCGGGCGACGGCTCGGACCCGGCCGTGAGGCCGCATCGGGCGGCCTCGTTCGAGTCGATCACGTCGATCTTCCACCGGAGGTCTAGTCCGGACGGGTGGGGCCGTCAAATCGCGCTGCCGGGGCCCGTCCGTGGTACACAGCCCCGGTGACGATCGTGCGCGCCGAGCTCGTCTTCGCCGAGGACCGGTGGGTCCGCCGGTGGGCCTTCGCGATGCAGGGCGGCATCATCCTGGCGACCGGCTCCCCCGAGGAGCTCGCCGACCGGCTGCCCGACCACGAGACCGATGACTGGGGACGGGTGGCGGTGCTGCCGGGCACCGTGAACGGCCACGCGCACTCCTTCCAGGCGCTGCTGCGGGGCTTCGGCGACGACCTCACGTTCGCGCAGTGGCGCGACCGCGTCCTGTACCCGTTCAGCGAACGCCTGGACGGCCGCGGCATCCACGCCGGCGCGCTGCTGGACTTCGCCGAGATGCTGAAGGCGGGCGTGACGACCGTCGCCGACTTCTTCTACCTGCACGACGCCGGCAACGAGCACGCGCTGACGGTGGTCGAGGCGGCCGAACAGCTGGGCATCCGGGTCGTCCTCGCGCGGGCCATGTACGACTGGACCGGCGCGCCGAAGCGCTACCAGGAGACGCCCGCCGACAGCGCGCGCCGGTTCCACGAGCTCGACGCCGCGCTGCGCGGCAACCCACGCGCCTTCGCGCAGCCGGCGCCGCACTCCCTGCACGCGGCGAGCCCCGAGATGATCCAGGCGGGCGTGGAGATCTCCGACCGGCTCGACATCCCGTTCCACATCCACGTGGCGGAGGGATCGTACGAACGCGGCATGATCCTGGAGCGTCACGGCATGTCGCCGGTGGCGTTCCTCGACTCGCTCGGCGCGCTCACGCCGCGCGCGATCCTCGTGCACTGCGTGTGGTGCGACGAGGACGACCTCGCGCTGATCGCCGAGCGGGGCGCTCGCGTCGTGCACAACCCGGGCGCGAACGCGTTCCTCGGCGACGGCATCGCGCCGTTCCGCAAGATGCTGCAGCGGACGATCCCGGTCTGCCTGGGCACCGACGGCGGGTGCACGAACTCGCGGCAGAGCGTGTTCGACGACATGCGCACGGCGGCGCTGTTCGCGAAGGCCGTCGAGGCCGACGCATCCGCGATGCGCGCGGAGGACGTCCTGCTGGCCGGCACCGCGCGCGGCGGAGAGATCCTGGGCCTGCCGGTCGGACGTATCGCGCCGGACCACGCCGCCGACCTCGTCGTCGTCGACCTCGAGGCCCTGAGCGTGCAGCCGGCCGTCACGGCGCACAAGCAGATCGTGTACTCGATGCAGCCCGACGCGATCGCGCGCGTGATCGTCGGCGGCGAGACCGTCGTCGAGCGCGGCCGGCTCACGAACGTCGACGAGGCCGAGATCGTCGCCCGCGTCGCCGAGACGACCGAGGGCTGGACGCCGCCGGACGAGCCCTAGGCCGTCAGCCGGCGCGTCTCCAGCGCTCCTCGACCGCACCGTCCTCGCCGATCGTGACGCGGTACGCGCCGGCACCCTCCTTCGACGCGACCGCCTCCCGCAGCTCGGTACCGGCGAAGTGCACGGCGGCGAAGTCGTCGCACGCGATGCCCGGCGGCAGCGTGCCGTCGGCGACGAACGCGTGGAACGAGGGACGCCGCCGCCGTTCCGAAGAGGGGATCCGTCGTGGACGAACCACCTTCGCGCGGCCGAGCACGGCGGCCACGAGGAGAGGCCGGGCTCGAAGACCGCGTCACGATACGTTCCACGAGGGCCGTCGGCAGAAGCACACCTTCGGCCGGTCTGTCGCCGAGCCCGAGCCGGCGGGCAGGGTTCGCGCGCTCCGTCACCGGGCCGGATCCATCGGGATGCGGACGCCGCGGTCGCGCGCGACCTCGCGCGCGCGGTCGTAGCCGGCGTCGGCGTGGCGCACGACGCCCATCCCCGGGTCGGTCGTCAGCACGCGCTCGAGGCGCTCCCGCGCGGCCTCCGTGCCGTCGGCCACCACGACCATGCCGGCGTGGATCGAGTAGCCGATGCCGACGCCGCCGCCGTGGTGCACGCTGACCCAGTGGGCGCCGGCTGCGGTGTTGATCAGGGCGTTCAGGATCGGCCAGTCCGCGATCGCGTCGGAGCCGTCGGCCATCGCCTCGGTCTCCCGGAACGGGCTCGCGACGCTGCCGGCGTCGAGGTGGTCGCGCCCGATCACGATCGGCGCCGACACCTCGCCGCTCGCGACGAGCTCGTTGAACCGCAGGCCGGCCCTCGCGCGCTCGCCGTAGCCGAGCCAGCAGATCCGCGCCGGCAGCCCCTGGAACGCGACGCGGTCGGCGGCCATCGTCAGCCACCGGTGCAGGCGCTCGTCGTCGGGGAACAGCTCCGCGACGGCGCGGTCGGTCGCCGCGATGTCGGCGGGGTCGCCGGACAGGGCCGCCCAGCGGAACGGGCCCTTGCCCTCGCAGAACAGCGGTCGCACGAACGCCGGCACGAACCCCGGGTAGGCGTACGCGCGGTCGTGCGCGAGGCCGCCGAGCTCGGCGCCGGCCCGCAGGTTGTTGCCGTAGTCGAACGCGACGGCGCCGCGCTCCTGGAGCGTGACGATCGCGTCCACGTGCGCGGCCATCGAGCGCTGCGCGGCCGCGACGTACGCGTCGGGGTCCTGCTCGCGCAGGCGCGCCGCCTCCTCGAGCGAGACGCCGGCCGGCACGTAGCCGCCGAGCGGGTCGTGCGCGCTCGTCTGGTCGGTGACGACCTCGGGCGTCCAGCCGCGTCGCACGAGCTCGGGCAGCACGTCGGCGCAGTTGCCGAGCAGGCCGATCGAGACGGCCTCGCGCTCGGCCCTCGCGCGCTCCACCCACTCGAGGGCGTCCTCGAGCGAGTCGGTCTCGCGGTCGAGGTAGCGCGTCTTGATGCGGCGCTCGATCCGCGCGGGGTCGACCTCGACGCACAGGGCGACGCCGCCGTTCATCGTGACGGCGAGGGGCTGCGCGCCGCCCATGCCGCCCAGCCCGCCGGTCAGCGTGACGGTGCCGGCGAGGGTGCCGCCGAAGTGCTGGGCGGCGCACTCGGCGAGCGTCTCGTAGGTCCCCTGCAGGATCCCCTGCGTGCCGATGTAGATCCACGAGCCGGCCGTCATCTGGCCGTACATCGTGAGCCCCGCGTGCTCGAGCTCGCGGAACGTCTCCCAGTCCGCCCACTTCGGCACGAGCATCGAGTTCACGATCAGCACCCGCGGCGCCATCTCGTGGGTGCGGAAGACCGCCACCGGCTTGCCGGACTGCACGAGGAGCGTCTCGTCGTCGCCGAGGTCGGTCAGGCAGGCCGACGATCGCGTCGTAGGCCTCCCAGTTCCGCGCCGCCTTGCCCGTGCCGCCGTACACGACGAGGTCCTGCGGCCGCTCGGCGACCTCGGGGTCGAGGTTGTTCATCAGCATCCGCATCGCCGCCTCCTGCGGCCAGGAGCGGCAGGTCAGGGCGGACCCTCGTGGGGCACGGATCTCTCGCGGAGCCATGGCGGACCTCCTCGGGTGGGCGCGCCGATGATACGTCGGTGCCTCCGGTGCACGCCTCGGACGGTCGAGTAGGCTCCGCTCGTATCCCCACGAAGGAGCCCGGGCTGGACACGATCCGCGTCCTGATCGCCGACGACGAGCCGCGCCTGCGCGGCGCGCTCGCCGATCTGATCGCCTCGGAGGAGACGATGCAGCTCGTCGGCTCGGCCGGCGACGCCGAGGAGGCGATCGCGCTCGCCGAGACGATCCGGCCCGACGTCGCCATCGTCGACGTGAAGATGCCGCTCGGCGGCGGGCCACGGGCCGCGCGCGGCATCATGCTCGCCTCGCCCGACACGCGGGTGATCGCCCTGTCCGCGCACGAGGACCGCGAGACCGTCCTCGAGATGCTGCGGGCGGGCGCGGTGAGCTACCTGGTGAAGGGGACGGCGCCCGACGAGATCGTGCGCTCGATCGGCCGCGCCGCGCAGGGGCAGGCGAGCCTGTCCAGCGAGGTGATGGACGGCATCGTGCACGAGCTGTCGACGAAGCTGCGCCGCGAGGAGGACGCCACGATCCACCGCCTCACGCGGCGCAGCGAGATCCAGCGTCTCGTCGACGGCGAGGGCATGGAGATGCACTTCCAGCCGATCGTCGAGCTCACGACCGCACCATCGTCGGATCGGAGGCGCTCGCGCGGTTCACCGACGACCCGAGCCGGCCGCCGAACGAGCGGTTCCGGGAGGCGGCCGAGGCCGGCCTCGGCGTCGAGCTCGAGCTCACGGCGATCCGCATGGCCCTGGCCGAGGTCGGCTACGCCCCCGCCGGCACCTACATCTCCGTCAACGCCTCCCAGCGCGTGGCCATGCATCCCGGGCTGCTCGACCTCCTCGACGAGGCGCCGGTGGAGCGGCTCGTCGTCGAGATCACCGAGCACGAGGCCGTGGAGGACTACGACGCCCTCACGTCCTCGCTCCAAGTGCTGCGTGCTCGCGGCGTCCGCATCGCGATCGACGATGCCGGCGCCGGCTTCTCGAGTCTGCGCCACACGCTGCGCCTGGCACCCGACATCGTGAAGCTCGACATCAGCATCACGCGCGACATCGACAGCGATCGCGGCCGGCGCGCGCTGGCCTCGGCGATGATCTCCTTCGCCGACGAGATGGACATGGCGATCGTGGCCGAGGGCGTCGAGACGGAGGCCGAGAACGCCGTCCTGCAGGAGCTCGGCGTGCCCTTCGGACAGGGATACCTCTTCGCGCGCCCGGCGCCCTTCTCGCACGGCTAGGAGACGGCGCGTGGAACGGATCAAGGTGATGATCGCGGAGGACGAGTCCGCCGTCCGCGAGGCACTGGCCGACCTCGTCGACTCCGACCCCGACATGGAGCTCGTCGGCGCCGTGAAGGACGCGGCGGAGGCGATCGAGGTGGCGCTGCGCGAGCATCCCGACGTCGCCCTGGTCGACGTGAAGATGCCGGCCGGCGGCGGCGCCCATGCCACCCGCGAGATCCGGCGCGGGTCGCCGCAGACGCAGGTCGTCGCGCTGTCCGCGTACGAGGACCGGCGCACGGTCCTGGAGATGCTGCGTGCCGGCGTCGTCGGCTACGTCGTGAAGGGCACGTCGGCCGACGAGATCCTGTACACGATCCGCCGATCGATGCGCGGTCAGGGGAGCCTGTCGGTCGAGGTCACCGCCGACGTGATCCACGAGCTCGCCGGCCTGCTCGAGCGCTCGGAGGAGCTCACGCGCGAGCTGCAGGAGCTGAACCGGACGAAGACCGACCTGATCCAGATCCTGTCGCACGAGCTGTTCACGCCGATCACCACGATCCAGGGGTTCGCGCTCACCGTCGCCGAGCACGGCCAGGAGCTGAGCGCCGAGGACATGCGCGAGCTCGGCACCGGGGTGGCGCGGGCCTCGGAGCGACTGCGCCGGCTCGTCGGGAACCTGGCGGCGGCCGCGCGCCTGGACCGCCCCGGCGTCGAGGTCTCGACCCGGCGCGTGATCGTCGGCGAGCTGATCGACCTCGCCGCCGCCGAGTTCGCCGCCGACCGGGACCGGCTGCGCGTCGTGACCGAGGACGCGCTGGACCGGCCGCTCTGGGCCGACACCGAGCTCGCGACCCGCGCGCTCGTCGGGCTGGTCGAGAACGCGCTCGACCTGTCGCCGCCGAACGAGCCGGTGGAGCTCTCGATCGAGATGCTGGACGACGAGCTCTCGATCGAGGTGGCCGACCGCGGACCCGGCGTGCCCGAGGAGCAGCGCGAGCGGATCTTCGACGCGTTCACCCAGGCGGACGGGAGCGCGACACGTTCGCACGAGGGGCTCGGCATCGGCCTGTTCCTCACGCGACGGATCATGGCCGCGCACGGCGGCGGGCTCACCTACCGGGAGCGGACCGACGGCGGCAGCGTGTTCGCGCTGGTGTTCCCGGCGGTGCCCGAGGCCGTCGACCTCAGGTGACGCGGCGGGCCTGACTCAGGTCGTGCGGCGGTCGACCGCCCACGACGAGCCGGCCGAGGTCTTCGTGAAGGACTTCATCTCGGTGGCGACGGCCACCGCCTCCGCGTAGTGCGCGTACGAGCGGAGGTCGGTCGTGGCGATGCCGATCGAGATCGACGAGCAGCGGGAAGCGCTGCATCTCGCCGCGGCGGTTCGTCACCTCGATGTAGCCGCGCTCGCGATCCTCGTCGTCGTAGAGCTCCGGCGACTCGGCGTCGAAGCGATCGACGAGCGCCTGGGAGATCGGCTCGGCGGCGCCGGGCGGGCACACCACGACGAAGTCGTCACCGCCGACGTGGCCGACGAAGGCCTCGCCCTCGGAGAGGGCGAGCGCGGCCTCCTGCGCGATCCGGGCGGTGAACTGGATCACCTGGTCGCCGCGCATGAACCCGTAGTGGTCGTTGTACGCCTTGAAGTGGTCGAGGTCCGCGTACAGGATCGCGAACGGCTGCCCGTTCTGCACGCGCGACTCGATCTCCTCCTCGATCCGCACGTTGCCGGGCAGGCCGGTCAGCGGCGACTGCGCGCGCATCTCCCTGGCTCGCCGCAGCACCCCGCGGATCCGCGCCAGCAGCTCCGGCGTGTCGAAGGGCTTGACGATGTAGTCGTCGGCGCCGACCGAGAATCCCTCGAGCTTGTCGGCCGACAGGCCCCTGGCCGTCAGCATGATGACGCTCACGGACGCGGTGCGGGGGTCCTGCCGGAGGCGGCGGGTCAGCTCGAACCCGTCCATGTTCGGCATCATCACGTCGGCGAGCACGAGGTCGGGCGACCGCTCCTGGGCGGCCTCGAGCGCCTGCACGCCGTCGCCCGCCACCCGGACGTCGTAGCCGGCGGCCCGCAGCTCGATCTCGAGCAGACGGGCGATGAACGGGTCGTCGTCGACGACCAGCACATGCTCGCCGGCGGGTTCGTCTGATGTGTCGTGGTCGAGCTCGGTCACGTGTCCCCCTGAGACTCCCCTGCAATCGGCACCTTACCCCCGGAGATGAAGCCCGTTCGGCGATTCAGGCACGGGTTCCGGACCGGCCCTCCGGCCCCGGCGTGGGGTCGCCCGAGCGGCGGTCGACCTCGAGGCGGTGCCCGGTCGTGCGTTTGGCCAGCGCCTTCATCTCGGTCGCGATGGCGACGGCCTCGGCCCGGTGCGTGAACCTGCGCACGGCGGTGGTGGCGGCGCCGATCGACACCGTGAGGATCGGGTAGCGGCGGGGCGTGCCCTCGCGGTCCTCGGCGTCGATGATGCCGCGGACCGCGTCCTCCGGGTCGTACCAGCTCGGGGCGACCTCGGCGAACCTCGCGAAGATCTCCGACGCGACGGCCTCCGTCTGAGTCGGGATCCACGAGCACGACGAAATCGTCGCCGCCGATGTGACCGACGAACGAGCCGGCACCGGCGACCCGGCGTGCCGACTCGCGCACGAGCGCGCCGGTCTCCCGCAGCGCCTCGTCGCCGCGCACGAACCCGTAGCGGTCGCTGAACGCCTTGAAGTGGTCGAGGTCCACGTACAGGAGGGCGAAGGGCTCCCCGGTGGCGATCCTCGCCTCGATCTCGTCCTCGATCCGCAGGTTTCCGGGCAGGCCGGTCAGCGGCGACTGCGAGCGCATGTACCGGGCGCGGCGGATGACGCCGCGCACGCGCGTGACGAGCTCCTCGTTGTCGAAGGGCTTCGTCAGGTAGTCGTCGGCGCCGGCCGTGAGGCCCTCGAGCTTGTCGGCCTTCAGCCCGCGCGCCGTCAGCATGATGATGGAGACGTCCTCGGTGCGCGGGTCCTCACGCAGGCGCCGCACCAGCTCGAAGCCGCCCATGCGCGGCATCATCACGTCGGCGATGACCACGTCGGGGACCTCCTCGACGACGGCGGCGAGCGCCTCGTTGCCGTCGCCGGCCAGACGCACCTCGAAGCCGGAGGCACCGAGCTCCACCTGGAGGAGCCGCGCGATGGCGGGCTCGTCCTCGACGACGAGCACGCGGCCGGTGATCTCCTCGGTCATCGACGACCGCTCGTCCGCTCAGCACTGCGCACCTTGGGGCACCCGGGACGCATGGGGCGTAGTTTGGCACGATAGGGGCGCCGGACCGCTGAGCCGCGAACGAGGGGAGCCGCATGCAGGTGCTGGACACGTTCCTGGACGCGATGGGCGACACCCCGCTCGTCCGGCTCACGAAGGTGACCCGCGGCGTGCGGCCCACGGTGCTCGCGAAGCTCGAGATGCTGAACCCCGGCGGCAGCGTGAAGGACCGCATCGGCATCCGCATGATCGAGGCCGCCGAGCGCGACGGCCTGCTGAAGCCCGGCGGCACGATCGTCGAGCCGACCTCCGGCAACACCGGCCACGGCCTCGCGATCGCGGCCGCGATCCGCGGCTACAAGTGCATCTTCGTGATGCCCGACAAGATGAGCCAGGAGAAGGTGGCGCTGCTGCGCGCCTACGGCGCCGAGGTCGTCATCACGCCGACGGCCGTCGCGCCGGAGTCGCCCGAGAGCTACTACCGCGTCGCCGACCGGCTCACCGAGGAGATCCCGGGCGCCTTCCAGCCCAACCAGTACTTCAACCCCGAGAACCCGAAGACCCACTACGAGACCACCGGTCCCGAGATCTGGGAGCAGACCGACGGCACGGTCGGCGTCTTCGTCGCCGGCGTCGGCACGGGCGGCACGATCACCGGCGTCGGGCGCTACCTGAAGGAGCGCAACCCCGAGATCGTCGTCGTCGGCGCCGACCCCGAGGGCAGCCTGTACTCCGGCGACCAGCCCCGCCCGTACCTGACCGAGGGCATCGGCGAGGACTTCTGGCCGGCGACGTTCGATCCGGCCGTCGTCGACCGCTACGTGCGGGTCTCCGACCGCGACGCGTTCCGCACCGCCCGCGCGGTCACGCGGCAGGAGGGCATCCTCGTCGGCGGCTCGTGCGGCTCCGCCGTGCACGCCGCCCTCGAGGTCGCGCGCGAGTTCGACGAGACCACGACGATCGTCGTGCTGCTGCCCGACACCGGACGCAACTACCTGTCGAAGCTGTACTCGGAGTCGTGGATGCTGCAGTACGGGCTGCTCGACCGGCCCGACGTCGTGCGCGTCGAGGAGGTGCTGGCCTCCAAGGGCGTGGGCGTGCCCGGGCTCGTGACGGTGCGGGCGCACGACAAGGTCCGCCAGGCCGTCGACCTGCTGCAGGAGCACTCGATCTCGCAGGCGCCGGTCGTCCGCGAGGACGGGACCGAGGTCAGTGCGTTCGTGGGGTCGATCCGCGAGCGCGAGCTGCTCGACCGGATCTTCCGCGACCCGGATGCGCTGCAGGCCGACGTCGCCGAGGTGATGGCGCCGCCGATCCCCATGGTGGAGTTCGACGACCCGGTCGAGTCCGCGTTCGCCGAGCTCGAGCAGCAGTCGGCGGTCCTCGTGACGAAGGCGGGCCAGGTGCTGGGCGTGCTCACCCGCAGCGACCTGCTGGACTTCCTCGCGCACCGGCGGCGGATCTCGAGCTGAGCGCCGTGCGCGCGCTCGGCGTCGACGTCGGTGGCGGCCGCAAGGGCCTCGACCTCGTCGTCATGCATACCGACCGCACCGTCGTCCTCACCGAGGCGCGCGCGGACCTCGACGACGTCCGCTCGGTACTGCGCGAGGTCCGCCCCCAGGTCGTCGCGATCGACTCGCCGCCGGCGTGGAACGCCGGCGCGAAGTCGCGCCGCACCGAACGACAGCTCGCCGAGCTCGGCATCAGCACGTTCCCGACCCCGTCGGCGGCCGGCGGCGAGAAGCCGTTCTTCGACTGGATGAAGGCGGGCATGGCGGTGTTCGCGCTGGCCGACCGAGCTCGGCTACCCGCTCGACACCACCGGGCGGCGCGGGCGGCGCGCGATCGAGGTCTTCCCGTACGGCAGCGCGGTGGTGCTGTCGGGCGGCCTGAAGCCGCACGGCATGCGCTCGCGCGACTGGCGGGAGCGGGTGCTGCGCGCGCACGGCGTGCGCACGGACGGCCTGCGCACGCTCGACCAGGTCGACGCCGCCCTCGCCGCGCTGACCGGCCTGCTGGTCGCCGAGGGCCGCGCCACCTACCTCGGCGACGGGGCCGAGGGCGTCATCGTGCTGCCGGTGGCGGCGCCGCTCCCCCGCTACCGCCCCGGCCCGACGCCGCCCGACGACGAGGAGCGGCTCTTCCGCTACTGCGCGTGCGGGTGCGGGCGCCAGGTCGTGCCGCCGCGCGAGTTCGTCAGCGGACACGACGGCCGGTACAAGTCCATGCTGTGGGACCGGGTCCGCGAGGGGCGCCGGGCCGAGCAGGAGCTGGAGCGGCGGCGATGGGAGCCACCACCGGAGGCCAGATGGGCGATGAGGTTCGAGACGCAGGCGATCCACGCGGGGCAGGAGCCGGACGAGATCTACGGCGCCGTCAACGTGCCGATCTACCAGACCTCCACGTACGCGCAGCACGGCGTCGACGCGCCGCGCGTGTGGGACTACGCGCGCGGCGGCAACCCCACCCGCGAGGCCCTCCAGCAGGTGCTGGCCGCGCTCGAGGGCGGCGAGCGCGGGTTCTGCTTCGCCAGCGGCCTCGCCGCCGAGACCTCGCTGCTGCTGACGCTGAAGCCCGGCGACCACGTGGTGCTGGCCGACGACGTGTACGGCGGCACGTACCGGCTGCTCACGCGCGTGCTCGGCGACTGGGGGCTCACGTGCACCACGTGCGACCTCGCCGACCCGGGCGCTCTGCGCGCCGCGATCGGCGACGCGACCCGCCTGGTGTGGATCGAGACGCCGTCGAACCCGCTGCTGAAGATCGTCGACGTCGCGGCGGTGGCCGCCGTCGCGCATCAGGCCGGCGCGCGCGTCGTCGTCGACAACACGTTCGCGACGCCGGCGCTGCAGCGCCCGCTCGAGCTCGGCGCCGACGCCGTCGTGCACAGCGTCACGAAGTACCTGGGCGGCCACTCGGATCTGATCGGCGGCGCCATCGTGACGAGCGATCACGAGTGGATCGAACGGCTCGGGTTCCTCACGAACGCCGTCGGCGCGGTGCCGGGGCCGATGGACTGCTACCTCGCGCTCCGCGGCGTGAAGACGCTCGCCGTGCGCATGCGCGCGCACAGCGACGGCGCGCGGCGCATCGCCGAGTGGCTCGTCGCCCATCCGAAGGTCGAGCGGGTGTACTTCCCCGGCCTGCCGGACCATCCCGGCCACGAGGTCGCCGCGCGGCAGATGTCGGACTTCGGCGGCATCGTCACGTTCGCCGTCGGCTCGGCCGAGGAGGCGATCCGCGTGGCCGGCGGCACGAAGCTGTTCTTCCTGGCCGAGTCGCTCGGCGGCGTCGAGTCGCTGATCGAGGTGCCCGGCCCCATGACGCACGCGAGCGTCGCCGGCTCGCCGCTCGAGGTCCCGCCCGAGCTGATCCGCCTGTCCGTCGGCCTCGAGCATCCCGACGACCTGATCGCCGACCTCGAGGCCGCGCTGGCCTGACCGACTACCCACGATCAGCTCGCCGCCGGCGGCGAGCCGGAGCGACACGGAGCGGAGCCCCGGCGCACCGGCCACGACGTGGATCGGCACGTCCTGCCCGCCGAGCCACGCGCGCATGCGGTCCGCGTCGCCGGCGATCTCGGCCGACGAGATCCCGAGGACGTCGACCCGGTGGTCGGCGGGCGCTCGGCCCGGATGGCGCCCGGGCGGCACGTCCCACTCGATGAAGAACGGCAGCCACGGTTCGCGCTGCGGCGCGTCGATGCCGGCGCTCCGCCACCGCACCTCGTCGCCGTCGGGCGTCGTGCGCGAGCCGGTCTCGACCTCGAGGCCGAGCCGCGCCGCCGTCGCCTCGAGGTCGTCGTCGGCCAGGCAGATCGAGAACCACCGGTCCCCGTCGGCGGTCAGGTCCAGCAGGGTCCGGCCCAGCACGCTGCCGGCGGCGACGTCGGGCTCGACGACCGAGATCAGCTCGAGGTAGTCGGGACCGAGCGGCGCGATGCGGTTCGCGGTCCCCCACCTCGGGTGGCGGCCGCCGGGCGAAGTACTCGAGCCCGTACGACGCCGCCCACCGCGCGGCGGCGGCGTCCAGATCGCGGACGGCGAACACCGCGTGGTCGATGCGGTACGTCATGGAGCGGCGACCCTACTACGCCGGCGCCGGCGGCCGGTCGATCGGGCGGGGCTACACTCGGCCTCGTGCTCCGCCGCCGCCCGCTGCTCATCCTGCTGGCCCTCGCGTTCGTGGTGGCGGGCGCCGCGCCGGCGACGGCCGCCCGTGTGAAGCCGGAACTCGTCGCCGGTCACCTCGCGTTCCCGGCGAACATGGCGCTCTCGTCCGACGGGCGCATCTTCTTCACGGAGAAGGACACCGGCGACGTGCGGATCCTGCAGGACGGCGAGGTCCTGCCCGCAGCCGTTCACGCACCTGGACGTGATCGGCGGCGGCGAGACGGGGCTGCTCGGCATCGCGCTGCACCCGGCGTTCCCCGCGCAGCCGTGGGTCTACCTCTACTACTCCGACGCCGCCGACGCCCGCAACCGCCTGATCCGGATCCTCGCCGACGGGAACACGGGCACCGACGTGCAGGACCTGCTCGACGGCCTCTCGACGGAGAACGGCTACCACAACGGCGGCGACCTCGCGTTCGGCACGGACGGGTCGCTGTTCCTGTCGCTCGGCGAGGTCCACGAGTCCGAGCGCGCGCAGGACCCGAACGACATCGGCGGCAAGGTCGTGCGCATCGAGGCGAACGGCACCCTGCCGCCCGACAACCCGTTCGGACCCGACAACCCGGTGTACTCGATCGGGCATCGCAACTCGTTCGGCCTGTGCGTCGATCCGTCCACCGGCGACCTGTGGGAGACCGAGAACGGGCCCGGCAGCGACGACGAGATCAACCGGATCGAGGCCGGCGCGAACTACGGCTGGCCCGACCAGCTCGGGCCGGGCGGCGCGCCGCCGTTCGTCGACCCCGTCGTGGACTACCCGGCCGTGATCGTGCCGACCGGCTGCGCGGTGTGGGAGGGCGCCCTGTTCGTGGGCTCGTACGGGACCGGGCTGTTGCACCGGATCCAGCTCCCCGCGACGCCCGGCGCGGCCGTCGACGACGTCGTCGCACGCTTCGACCACGGCATCACCGACGTGGAGGCCGGACCCGACGGCGCCCTGTACGTGTCGACCTCCGACGCGATCTGGCGGATCGAGGGCAACGCGGCCTCGATGTCGCCGATCCCGATCCCGTCCACCTCCGCGGCGCCGGCGGCGCCCACCGGCCCGGACGACGGCGGACTCGCCACGATCGGCCTGCTCGCGATCGCCGCGGCCGTCGCGGCGGCGGCCGGCCTCGCGCTGCGGTTCGCGGCCGGCCGGCGCCTGCGCCGCCTGCACGCCTCGGACGAGGACGGCGGCGATCCCGGCCCCGACCCTCGCTAGCCCTCGCCGCCCTCGCCGCCGGTGACCTGGGTGTCGCGCCAGACGCTCTCCGCCCCGGAGTGTCCGGCCCGGTAGACCCAGATCCCGGACAGGACGGCCGACACGAGCACGATGACGGCCACCGTCGCCATGACCGGATCGCGCCAGGTCCCCTTCGCCGCCGACGCGACCGCCGACGGTTCGCCGGCCGCCGCGCGGCGGGTCCGCCACCGGTCGTAGAGCATGAATGCGAGCACGGCCACGAAGAAGACGGCGGCGTACGGACGCAGGGCCTCACCGAGGTGGGCGTGGCTCTTCAGGATCTCGGCGCTGCTGACGCTGTCCTCGACGCTCTCCTGCAGCGCCTCGCCACTGCCGATCGCGAGCTGCACGAACAGAAGGGACACCCCCGCAGCGATGACGACCAGCCAGCCGATCCTCGCCCGCCACGACGGGGACAGGACCATCAGGAACGCCCCGATCGCGGCGATAGGCAGCAGCACGACGGGGATGTGGACGATCAGCGGGTGTGCGGGCAGTCCGAACAGCTTCGAGATCTCCATCGCATCCTCCTCATCGGCGCCGACCGTGGGGCCACGCCGGCGACACCTACCCAGGGCGACGCCGTTCGATGCCCGGTCGCTGGGCGGCTGGAAGTGCTATCCCTTCTGGCGCTTCAGGTACGCGACGGTGCTCTTGCCGCCCATCGGGTTCTCGATCTGCGCCACGCCGACGAGCTCCCATCCGTCCTCGCCGAACGTGTTGAGGATGTCGCCCGGGTTGTGCTCGAGCAGCGGTGCCACGAAGTACTCCCACGTCGTCATGCGGATCAGTCCTCTCCCTCGAGTCGCTGCCTCGTCGTGCGGATGCACACGCCCATGATGACGTCGAGGCCGGCCTCGGACGCGATCCGGTACGCCTCCTCGTTCACGATGTCGGCCTGCAGCCACAACACCTTCGCGCCGATCGCGACGGCGTCGCGCGCGACCTCGGGCGTCTCCTCCGCGCGCCGGAACACGTCGACGACGTCGACCTGGATGTCGGGCGGGATGTCGCGCAGCGTCGGGTACGCGGGCTCGCCCAGCACCTCGGTCTCGCGCGGGTTCACCGGCACGATCCGGTACCCGTGCTCCTGCAGGTAGCCCGCGACGCTCAGCGACGGGCGGTTCGGCTTCGACGACAACCCGACGACCGCGATCGTGTGCACCTGCCCCAGCAGCGCGCGCAGCTCGCGATCCTCCGGAACGACGGCTCCCTCTACAGCCACGATGTCTCCTTCCTCAGGACCTCCAGGAGGTCGTGCACCATCAGGCCGGTGGCGCCCCACACCAGGGTGCCGTCCAGCTCGTAGGCCCAGCCCGTCCAGACGCGGCCGTCGTCGCGGGCGAGCTCCATCGTGGACTCCACCTCCGCGAGGCGGCGGACCGGGAACGTCAGGACCTCGTCGATCTCGCCCACGCTGTGCGTCAACGCCGGCGGCGACGCCAGCATGCCGACGAACGGCACGACGACGATCGAGCTCACCCAGATCGGGACCGTCGCCAGCGCGCCGACGACCTCGACGTCGTCGGGGGTCCAGGTCGATCTCCTCGCGGCACTCGCGCAGCGCCGTCTGCACGAGGGTCTCGCCGGGATCCTGCAGCCCGCCGGGGAACGAGATCTCGCCGGCGTGGCGCGACAGGTCGGCCGCCCGCCGCGTGAAGACGAGCGCCGGCTCCGGCAGCTCGACCAGCGGCGCGAGCACGGCGGCGAGGCGTTCGCCGTCGCGCGGACGCGGCCGGGGATCGGCCTCGAGGGCCGCGCGCAGGGCCGGGCGGACGTCGGCGGCGGGTACCATCGGGCGCCATGGTAGAGCAGGCCGCGCACGACCCCGGCCTCGAGCGGGCCGTCGCGGCCGCCGTCGAGGCCGTCGACCCCGACGAGGTGCTGCGCGTCGCCCGGGCCCTGATCGCCGCCCGAGTCGGAGAACCCCGGCGGCACGGAGGACGAGGCGGCGGCCGTCGCCGCCGAGGTCCTCGCCGGCGTCGATGCCGATCCGGAGGTGATCCGCTCCGACGAGGGCCGGCCGAGCGTGATGGCGGCCATCGGCTCGCCGGCGCGTCCGTCGCTCGCGTGGAACGGTCACCTCGACGTGGTGCCGGCCGGCGACCCCGCGACCTGGTCGCAGCCGCCGTGGGCCGGCGAGGTCGTGGACGGCCGGCTGATCGGGCGCGGCGCGTGCGACATGAAGGGCCCGATCGCGGCGGCGCTCGCGGCCGGCGCCGCGATCCGGCGCGCCGGCATCGAGCTCGGCGGCCGGCTGCACTTCCACCTCGCCGCCGACGAGGAGGTCGGCGGCATCCACGGCACGAAGGTGATGTGGGAGCGGGGCCTGATCGATCAGGACGCGTGCATCGTCGGCGAGCCGAGCGACCTGGGCATCGGCCTCGCGGAGCGTGGCGGCGCGTGGTTCACCGTCACCGCCCGGGGCACGGCCGCACACGGCTCGACGCCGGCGCTCGGTGTGAACGCGATCGCGACGATGTCCCGGTTCGTCCTGCGGGCCCAGGAGACCCTGCCCGACCTCGAGCATCCGCTCGTCGGGCGGCCGAGCGTCAACGTCGCGCTCATCGAGGGCGGCCACGCGCCGAACGCGGTGCCCGACCTCTGCGTGGCCGACGTGGACCGGCGCCTGCTGCCGGGCGAGACGCGGCCGGCGATCGAGGCGGCGTACGAGGCCCTGTTCGAGCGCATGCGCGCGGAGGACCCGGCGACGCGGATCGAGGCCGCCTGCCGGGAGTGGACCGAGCCGGCCGAGGCGGCGGCCGACTCCGGCGATCGCGCAGCTCTGCCGCGCTGCCGTCGCCGACGAGCGTGATGCCGTGCCGCCCGACGTCGGCTTCACCGGCATCACCGACGCCCGCTTCTACATCAACGAGGGCGCGATCCCCACGGTGATCCTGGGCCCGGGCTCCCTGCGCGACGCGCACACCGCCGGCGAGTCCGTCGCCGTCGAGGACCTCGTGGCGGCCGCGCGGATCTACGCCCGAGTGTTCGTCCGGTTCCTCGGCGCGTGAGGCGAGCGGGAAGGTTCCCCGCGCCGGGACGGTTACCATGGACGCATGCAGGACACCGCCGTCATCACCGTGACCCCGGCCGCCGCCACGAAGGCGCGGCAGCTGGCCGCCCGCGAGGGCCGCCCGGAGGCGGCGCTCCGCGTCCGCGTGACGGCCGGCGGGTGCTCCGGGTTCAGCTACCGGCTGTCCTTCGAGGACGGGCCCGCGCAGGACGACATCGTCGCGACGGCGCCCGACGGCTTCCGCGTGCTGATCGACCCGGCCAGCGTGCCGATCGTCCAGGGCTCCACGCTCGAGTTCCACGACGCCATGCTCGGCGGCGGCCTGAAGATGCTGAACCCGCAGGCCGTGCACGAGTGCGCCTGCGGCGAGTCCTTCGGCATCTGAGGCGTCGATCGACCCGCTCCTTCAGCCGACCGTGATCGATGCCCTTCATCGTGTCGGGGTGGAACTCGCAGTGCCAGCCGATCGAGGCGGCCGGATCGATCGTGACGGTCTCGCTCGTGCCGGGCTGCACGTCCTGGCTCACGCTGTCGTCGTCGAGCGTGAAGCTGTGCTCGGTGGTGTCGTCGTTCGTGACCTCGATCGTCGTCGAGCCGCTGACGGTGAGCGTCGACGGGTTGAACGTGAAGTCCTTGATCGTGATGGTCTGATCCGCAGAGCCGCCACCGCTCGAGGCGGTCGCCCCGCCGGTGCCGCCCGTATCGGTCGTCGAACTGTCGCTGCTGCACGCAGCGACCGTCAGCGTCAGCACAGCCACCACCGCCCCGTACACGATCCGTCGAGTCGCTCATCCCCGCTCCCCTCTCTCGTCGGCCGAACCGGCCGATCTCGGCTCGGGGGTAGTACGGGCGGACCCGAGGGCGGTTTGGCGGCCCGCCTATACTTCGCCCGACATGCCTCCCGCGGCCGACACGAACCAGTGGCGAGACCTCTACGACGAGGTCGTCATGACCGGCCTGTGCACGGGATGCACCGCCTGCATCGTCGCGTGCCCCTTCCACGTCCTGGGCTACGAGGACAACGAGCCCGTCCAGCTGCAGGAGGAGGGACCCCGGCACTGCTCGCACGGCGACAAGGGGTGCACGCTCTGCACGCTCGCCTGCCCGCGGTTCCGCGGCTGGGAGGACGAGATCGACATCTCGCTGTTCGGGCAGACGCGCAAGCCCGAGGAGCTGATCGGACAGTACGACGAGATCGTGCTCGCGCGCGCCGCCGAACCGGAGCTGCTCGCGCACGGCCAGGACGGCGGCGTCGTGAGCGCGCTGCTGATCTGGGGCCTGCAGACCGGCGAGCTCGACGGGGCCCTCGCCTCCAAGCTCTCCGACGAGCGGGCGTGGGACGCCGAGCCGACGGTCGTGACGGACCGCCAGGGCGTCCTCGACACCGCCGGCAGCCGCTACACGTACTCGGCGAACCCGCTCGCGCTCCTGAAGGCGGCCGAGCTCGGACTGTCGAAGGTCGCGCTCGTCGGCATGAGCTGTCAGGCGAGCGTGACCGGGTCGCTGCAGGCGCGCCGCGTGAACAAGTGGCGCCGCAAGATCGCCTGGACCCTCGGCCTGCTGTGCTCGAAGACGTTCACGTACGACGGCCTGATGGTGGAGATCGCGCAGAACCGCCTCGGCCTCGCGCTCGAGGACATCGCTCGCGTGAACGTGAAGGGCAAGCTGCTCTTCTACACGAACGACGGCGACGAGCACCAGTACTCGCTGAAGGAGGCGCACGCCTTCACGCGGCCGGGCTGCCTGAAGTGTCCGGACTTCGCCGCCGAGCACGCCGACATCTCCCTCGGCGGCCTCGGGCAGTCGGAGGGATGGACGCTCACGATCGTGCGCACCCCGCTCGGCCGTGACATCTGGGACCGGGCGCTCGCCGCCGGCGTCGTCGAGTCCCGCCCCGCGTCGGAGGACCCCAAGGCCGTCGAGCTCATGTTCAAGCTCGCCGCCAGGTCCCGCGAGCGGTGGCCCACCGAGGGCATCCCGCCCGCGTGGGCGACCCCCGGCGCCGTGCCCGACACCGCCTGAGCCACGCACGCGATTCAACCGGCGTGCCGGGGCGCCGATACCCATGGTCAGGGCGCCCTCGGGACGCCTTCGTTCGCCGTCCCCACTGCACGGAAAGGTTGGGAACAGGTGGCCGAGATCGAGCGCGCGCGACGGGCGGAGGACCTCCGCCGCGACGCGATCCTCGAGGCGGTGGCGTTCGCCGCCGAACGGTTCCTGCTCGTCTCCGACTGGCGTCAGGCGGCGGCGGAGGTCCTCGCGCGCCTCGGCATCGCGGCCGGGGCCTCGCGCTCGTACGTGTTCGAGAACGAGGCGGACGGCCTCGGGCGGCCCGGGACGCGGCTGGTGAGCGAGTGGTCGGCACCGGGCATCGAGCCGCAGATCGAGAACCCAGCCGCTGCAGTCGGCGACGTGGGCGGAGTCCGGACTCGGGCGGTGGGCCGAGGCGATGGAGCGGGGCGAGAGCATCTCGGGTCCCGTGCGGTCGTTCCCGGAGAGCGAATGGGCGCTGCTGGAGGCGCAGGACATCCGGTCGCTGGCGGCGTTCCCGGTCTTCGTAGGACGGCAGTGGTGGGGGCTGATCGGCCTCGACGACTGCACGTCGGACCGGCTGTGGACCAACACCGAGATCGACGCGCTGCGAGCGGCCGCGAGCGTGCTCGGCGCCGCCGTGCACCGGCGGCGGGCCGAGGACCAGCTGCGTGCGGCCGAGCACCGGTACCGGGTCCTCGTCGAGAAGATCCCGGCCGTCACCTACCTCGAGTCCGTCTCCTCCCCCGAGAGCGACGGCATGGGGAACATCCTCTACATGAGCCCGCAGGTCGAGCGCGTGCTCGGGTACCCGCCGGCGCGGTGGATGGCCGATCCGGACTTCTGGCAGAGCATCGTCCATCCCGAGGACCGGGCCCTGTTCGACGAGATCGTCGGCCACAGCAACGTCGACCTCCAGCCCACCTCGCAGGACTTCCGCATGATCGCCGCCGACGGCCGCGAGGTCTGGCTCCACGACGAGGCCGTCCTGATCCGCGACGAGGACGGGACGCCGCAGTTCTGGCAGGGCTTCTTCACCGACGTGACCGAGCGGCGGCGCGCCGAGCAGCAGGCTCGCGTGGCCGAGGAGCGGTACCGCCTGCTCGTGGAGCGCACGCCCGCGATCTCCTACCAGGAGGTCGTCGACACCGACGCGGCCGGGGACACCGCCGCGGGGTCCACGATCCTCTACATGAGCCCGCAGATCGAGCGGATCCTGGGGTACTCCGGCCGAGCGATGGGCGACGGACCCCGGCTTCTGGGTCGAGGTCGTCCACCCCGACGACCGGCAGGTCGTCCTCGACGAGGGCGGGCGCGCGGTGGACTCCGGCGAGCCCTACCGGCAGGACTACCGCATGATGGCGTCGGACGGCCGTGTCGTGTGGTTCCACGACGAGTCCGTGCTCATCAACGACGACCACGGCAGGCCGCTGATGTGGCAGGGCGTCATGGTCGACATCACCGAGCGCATGGAGATCGAGGTCCGCCTGCGGGAGGCGGAGGAGAAGTTCCGCACGATCGTCGAACAGAACCAGGCGATCTTCTACACGCAGGAGATCGACCCGGAGACCGGCATCTCCCAGACGAACTACATCGCGCCGGGCAACACCGACGCTGATCGGCTACACGGTCGAGGAGGTGCTCGCCGACCCCGACGCTGTGGTCGAAGATCATCCACCCCGACGACCGGGCGCGGGTCCTCGACGCCGACCGGCAGAGCAACCTGGGGGAGATCGGCGAGCAGCTTCTCCCTGGAGTACCGCATGATCCGCAAGGACGGGCGCGTCGTGTGGGTGCAGGACGAGGCCCGCCTCGTGCAGATCGGGGAGGCCGAGCCGTACTGGCAGGGCTTCCTCCTCGAGATCACCGAGCGCAAGGAGGCGGAGGAGCGCCTGGGCGAGGCGCTCGACCGCGAGCGCGAGGCAACCCAGCGCCTGCGCTCGCTCGACGAGATGAAGAACACGTTCCTGCAGGCCGTCTCGCACGACCTGCGCACGCCGCTGGCGGCCATCCTCGGCCTGGCCATCACGCTGGAGCGCACCGACGTCGAGCTGGACGAGGGCGACACGCAGGACCTCGCGCGGCGGATCGCCGACAACGCCCGCAAGCTGGACCGGCTCGTCACGAACCTGCTCGACCTCGACCGGCTGGCGCGCGGCATCGTGGAGCCGAAGCTGCACGTGTCCGACCTCGGGTCGCTCGTCCGGCGGGCGCTGTCGGAGAGCGATCTGCTCACCGACGCGCGCGTCGAGACCGACATCGCCGAGGTCGTGATGCCGATCGACGGCGCGAAGGTCGAGCGCATCGTGGAGAACCTGCTGGCCAACACCGCCCGCCACACGCCGCGGGGCACCACGGTGTGGGTGCGCGTCCGGCGCGTGCCCGAGGGCGGCCTGATCGTCGTCGAGGACGACGGCCCCGGCGTGTCGCCCGAGCTGCGGGAGGAGATCTTCGAGCCGTTCCGGCAGGGACCCGACGCCCCGCAGTACTCACCGGGCGTCGGCGTGGGCCTCGCGCTGGTGCGGCGGTTCGCGGAGCTGCACGGCGGGCGCGCCTGGGTCGAGGACCGCGAGGGCGGTGGCGCGAGCTTCCGCGTGCTGCTGCCGATGCCGCCCGGCTGGCTGCCGGGTCCGTAGCCCGGTCCGCTGCCCGTCCTTTGGGGGGACCCGCGCTAGAGGGCGGCCCAGCCGGCGACGACCGGGTGGTCGACGGGCGCCGGACCCACCTGGGCGGCACCTCCCGGCGACCCGACACCGCTGACGTCGTCGTTGAACCACTCCGCGTTGACCGGGGTGAACTGCTTCCACTCGGCCGGCACGTCGTCCTCGTAGAAGATCGCGGTGACGGGGCAGACCGGCTCGCACGCACCGCAGTCCACGCACTCGTCCGGGATGGATGTAGAGCATGCGAGGGCCCTCGTAGATGCAGTCGACCGGGCACTCGTCCACGCACGCGCGGTCCTTCACGTCGATGCACGGCTCGGCGATCGTGTACGTCATCGGATTCTCCCCTTTTCCACGGTGCGGACCTTGTAAACCGCCGGAAGTGTACGACACGGGGTGG
The DNA here is from genome assembly GCA_963828885.1 of uncultured Actinomycetes bacterium. Lineage (GTDB taxonomy): Bacteria > Actinomycetota > UBA4738 > UBA4738 > HRBIN12 > JALYMB01. The sequence goes on along the minus strand of CAWHGC010000002.1, from coordinate 256,485 downwards.
GCGGGTCAGCGGAGCCAGCGAACCGTGACCGTCAGAGCGGGGGCGAGCGCCCGGATCGTCGCCGTCAGCGAGGCCTCGAGGTCCTCGCCGGCGACGACCGGATACACGACGGGCAGGTCGGCGCCCGCGTCCCGGTACTCCTGCAGGCGGCCGGCGGCGGCGGTCCGGTCCCGCGGGAGCGTGACGGCCCGCAGCAGGGCCTCGGGCACGTCCTCGGGGCGGCCCTCGCGCATGCGCCCGCGCGGCGGCGGCGGTCTCGTCCTCCAGCCCGACGGCGGCGAACTGTCGCGCGTACGCCGGGTACGAGGCGTACTGGGCGGCGGCCTCCCGCAGCGCGAGGTCGGCGGCCTCGTGGTCCTCGCCGAGGCTCGCGCGCACGTACACGGCGACACGCACGCTCGACGGATCGCGGCCGGCGGCGGCCGCGGCCTCGGACACGGCCGCGCGCGCCTGCGCCACCCGCTCCGGCGGGCACCAGTTCAGCAGCACGCCGTCGGCCACCTCGCCCGCCAGCCGCAGCGCCCGCGGTCCCAGCGCCGACAGCCAGATCGGCACGGGCGCCGGCACGGCGAGGGAGACCTCGTGCTCGAGGAGCCGCGCGGAGCTCGCCGACCAGCACGCGGAGGCGGTCGAGCGCGCCCGGCACCGCCGCCCCGGTGCCGAGGCCCAGGATCGCGCGGCCGCCGCTGCGCTCCTGCACGGTGGCGGCCGCCATCGCCGTCAGCATCGGCGAGCGGGAGCCCATCGGCACCACGCCGGTGCCGAGCAGCATCCTCGAGGTCTCCCCCGCCAGGCCGGTGAGCGCCGCCAGCGTGTCGCGGCCCGCGATCTCGGGCAGGAAGACGCCCCCGTAGCCGAGCTCCTCGGCCAGTCGCGCCGCGCCGGCGAAGACCGGCCACGGCAGCGGGTCGCGCAGCGCGACGGCCGTCGCGCGCGGTTGTCGGACCTCGGCCATGCCTGCCATCGTCGCAGACCGATGGAGCCGGTGCGGTTCACGACGGAGGACGGCGTCTCGCTCGAGGGCGAGCTCCGCGTCGACGTGCCGGAGCCCGTCGGTTCGGCCGCGATCTGCCACCCGCACCCGCAGCACGGCGGCAGCAAGGACCATCCGATCCTGTGGGCGATCCGCAACGAGCTCGCGCACCGCGGCCTCGCGGTCCTCGCGTTCAACTTCCGCGGCATCATGGGCTCGGGCGGCACCTACGGCGGCGGGCACGGCGAGCTCAAGGACGTCCGCGCCGCCGTCGGGCGCGTGCGCGAGGCCGCGCCCGGCCGTCCGACGGTGGTGTGCGGATGGTCGTTCGGCGCCAACGTGGCCCTGCGCGAGGCCCTCGACGACGACCGCGTCGCCGCGCTCGCGCTCACCGGCATCCCGCTCCGGCCGGGCGACGTCCTGATCCCGCCGCTGCCCTCGCCGGAGGAGGTCCGAGCGATGCGCCGCCCGATCCTGCTCCTCGCGGGCTCGAACGACGAGTACTGCCCGGCCGACGAGCTCCGCGCCTTCGCCGGAGCGGCCGGCGCCGAGGTCGCGATCCTCGAGGGCACGAACCACTACCTGTGGCGCCGCGAGCGCGAGGCCGCCGCGCTGATCGGCGGGTTCGTCGAGCGCGTGGTGGCGAGCACCTGACCCGGGGCGCGCCGCCGCCGGGTGGCAGCGCCACCCGGCGACCGCACGCTCTCCGGTTAGGGCCCGGACACCTTCACGAGCTCCGCGACCTCCTGGCCACCGGCGAGCGCCTTCTCCAACACGATGCCGATCCCGGGCGCGTAGAACTTCATGTCCACGACCCGCGGCTCGATGCGCGCCCACTCCATCGAGCGCAGGACCCCGTCGAGCGGACCGTACGGCACCTCGACGTGCATCCCCGTCTGGACGACCCACGCCTGGTCCTCGGCCTGCCCGGCGTAGTACTCCTGCCGGTACGCGTCGGTGACCGCCGGCGAGGCCTCCATGATGATGCCCCGGACGGCGCCGTCGACGCCGTCGGTCCACGATCCCTCGGTGCTGACCACGTGACCGTGCGCGTCGTACTCCTTCGTGTCCTCGCCGAAGTACCAGACGTTGCCCAGGTCGTCCTGCGCGAACCAGTCGAACGTCTTCTCGATGAGGACGCCCGCGCTGTTGCGAGCGATGTCGCGGACGACGACCGTGGTCACGCCGTTCACGAGCTTCGTCTGGTCCGTCACGAACACCCGGTCGATCTGCTTCTCCCCGTCCCGCACACCCTGGTACACGAGCAGCTGCCCGGGCGGCAGCGGGTAGTACGGGTTGTCGATCGTCGTCGTGAACGACGCGGGCGCCGCCGGCGCTCCGACGGCGGCCGGCGAGCCGCCGGCGAGTCCGGCCACGCAGCCCACCGCCATCGCGGCGGCCGCGATCGAGGCCTTCCATCTGCGGTCCATGTCCGCTCCTTCCGTTCGGGGACGGCCCCACCCTGACCCGGTCCGCATGAGAGCGCCGTGAACGGCCGTCTTCACGCGTCTCTCATCTGCCGGGCCTACGATGCCGCGAGGAGGTGGAACCGCTGCGCGTGCTGGTGGTCGAGGACCACGATCGGATGGCCGACATGCTCCGTCGAGGGCTCGAGGAGGACGGCTACGCCGTCGACACGGCCGCGACCGGCGAGGACGGCCTGTGGATGGCGTCGGAGAGCCGCGTACGACGCCATCGTGCTCGACGTGATGCTGCCCGCCGCCGACGGGTTCGAGGTCTGCCGCGCGCTCCGCGCCGCCGGGTGCTGGGCGCCGGTCCTCATGCTCACCGCGAAGGACGCCGTCGACGACCGGGTGCGCGGCCTCGACGCCGGCGCCGACGACTACCTCACGAAGCCGTTCTCCTTCGAAGAGCTCCTCGCGCGACTGCGCGCGCTCCTGCGCCGCGTGGCGTCGGAGGCGCCGGCCGCCGTGCTGCGGGTCGGCGACCTCGTCCTCGATCCGGCACGCCACGCCGTGGACCGGGGCGACGAGCGGATCGACGCTCACCGCGAAGGAGTTCTCCCTGCTCGAGTACTTCATGCGCCGCGCCGGACGAGGTGCTGACCCGCTCCGAGCTCTGATCGACCACGTCTGGGACTTCGCGTTCGAGGGCGACTCCAACGTCGTCGACGTCTACGTGCGGTACCTGCGCGAGAAGATCGACCGTCCGTTCGGCCGCGAGACCCTCGAGACCGTCCGCGGCGTCGGCTACCGGCTCCGTGCGGAGGGCGACGCCGATGCGGCTGCCGATCGGCTCAGGCTCACGCTCGCGTTCGCGGTCGGCATGGCGGTCGTGCTGGCCGTGCCTCGGCACGTTCCTCTACGTCCGGCTCGGCGCACGAGCTGCTCGCCTCGATCGACCTCGGGCTCCGGTCGCGGGCGCAGATCGTCGCAGGCCGCCGTCGCCGACGGCAGCTTCACCGACCGGACGACCGGCCTCAGCGACCCGGACGAGGCCTTCTCGCAGGTGCTGGACCGGTCGGGCGCCGATCCTCGGGTCCTCGCCCGAGGTCGCCGACGCATCCCCTCGTCGGGGCCGTCGATCTCCGGGCTCCGCGGACCCGTCTTCGTGAACCGGGCCGTCGCCGGACAGGAGGATCCGGCCAGGCTGTTGATCGTGCCCGTCGACGGCGGCCGGTTCGTCGTCGTCGGCGCCACGCTGTCGGATCGCGGGGAGGCGCTCGACCAGCTCCTGGCCCTGTTCGCGATCGGCGGCCCCGTCGCCCTGCTGCTGATCTCGCTCGCGGGCTGGGCGATCGCCGGCGCGGCGCTGCGACCCGTCGAGCGGATGCGCGTGGAGGCCGCCGCCATCTCCGCATCGGAGCCGGAGCGCCGGCTGCCGGTCCCGGCGGGCGACGACGAGATCGTCCGCCTGGCGACGACGTTGAACGAGATGCTGGGGCGCCTGCAGGAGTCGCTCGCCCGCGAGCGGCGGTTCGTCGACGACGCCGCGCACGAGCTGCGCACGCCGCTCGCCATCCTGAACGGCGAGCTGGAGCTCGCGCTGTCACGCCCGCGCACGGCGGCGAGAGCTCGAGGCGACGATCCGGCGGGCGTCGGCGGAGTCCGACCGGCTCGCCCGGCTCGCCGAGGACCTCCTCGTGCTCGCGCGCGCGCAGGAGGGCCGGCTGCCCGTCCACCGCGAGGACGTCTCGCTCGGCGAGGTGGTGGCCGCGGCGTGCGCCGGGCGACGGGCGAGCGCGTCGGCCGCCGACGTCACGATCACGACCGACGGCGACGATCGGCGTGCGAGCGTCGACCGGGCTCGGGTGCGTCAGGCGGTGGAGAACCTGCTCGACAACGCCATCCGCCACTCCCCTCCCGGCGGCGGGTGCGCGTCGCCAACGGCGGCGGCGACGGGCGCGTGTGGGTCCGCGTCGAGGACGACGGCCCGGGCTTCGGGCCCGAGGTGCTGCCGATCGCGTTCGAGCCGTTCTCCGGCGCGTCCTCGAACGGCGACGGCGCGGGTCTGGGGCTCGCGATCGCGCGCGCGGTCGCCGCCGCGCACGGCGGCGACGCGACGGCCGAGAACCTCCCCGGACGGGGCGCCCGCGTGACCATCACCCTGCGGACCTGAGCGCCGCTTACAGCGGGACGTGCGAGAGCACCATGATGCGGGGCTCCGTCATCTCCTCCATCGCGAAGCGCAGGCCCTCGCGGCCGAAGCCCGAGTCCTTGGACCCGCCGTAGGGCATCTGGTCGGCGCGGAAGGCGCTCACGTCGTTCACGATCACGCCGCCGACGTCGATCGTGCGGTGCGCCTCGAACGCGCGGTTGATGTCGTTGGTGAACACGCCGGCCTGCAGCCCGAACTTCGAGTCGTTCACCATGGCCAGCGCGTCCTCGAAGGTCTCGTACGGACTGATCGTGACGACCGGCCCGAAGACCTCCTCGCGGCACACCTTCATCTCCGGCGTCACGTGCGAGATCAGCGTGGGCTGGAAGAACGGCCCGTCGCCGGTGCCGCCCGTGAGGATCTCGGCGCCCTGCGAGACGGCCTCGTCGACCCACTCGCGGATCCGGTCGACCTCCTTGCGCTGGATCACCGGCCCGACGTCGACCGTGGGATCCATGGGGTCCCCGACCTTCAGCTGCTCCACCTGCTTCGTGAGGCGAGCGGCGAAGTCCTCGTAGACCTCGGAGGCGACCAGCACGCGCTGCACGCTGATGCAGCTCTGCCCGGCCTGGTAGTACCCGCCGAACGCGATGCGCTGCGCCGCGAGGTCCAGGTCCGCGTCCGAGTGCACGATCACGCCGGCGTTGCCGCCCAGCTCGAGCGTCACGTGCTTCTTCGGATCGAGGCCCTTCAGGTACCAGCCGATCTCCGACGAGCCCGTGAAGCTGATCTTGCGGAACCGATCGTCGCGCGCCATGCCGTCGGCGACCTTCGAGCTCACCGGCAGCACCTGGAACATGCCCTTCGGCAGGTCCGTCTCGGCGAAGAACTCCGCCAGTCGGAGCGATCCGATCGGCGTCGCGCTGGCCGGCTTCACCACGATGGGCGCGCCGACGGCGAGCGAGGGCGCCACCTTGTGCGCGACGAGGTTCAGCGGGAAGTTGAACGGCGTGATGCCGAGGACCGGGCCGATCGGGAAGCGCCGCAGGATGCCGACGCGCGAGCCGAGGGCCTGCTCGGTGTCCAGCCGCATCAGCTCGTCGTCGCCGTGGCGGATCACCTCCGAGGCCCACCGGAACGTGCTGGCGGCGCGGGTGGCCTCGACGGTCGCCCACTTCAGCGGCTTGCCGCCCTCGGCGGCGATCAGCTTCGCGTTCTCCTCGATCGTCTCGCCGAGCCGCTTGGAGATGTGGTCGAGCGCCTCCGAGCGCGCCCAGACCGGCAGCTTCCTCGACTCCTCGAACGTGGAGGCGGCGGTGGCGACCGCCTCCTCGACGTCGGCCTCGGTCGGCACGCCGATCTCGGCCACCACGCTGTCGTCGAACGGGCTGTGCACCTCGAACGTGCCCTCGCCGGTGCGCCACTCGCCGTTCACGAGGTAGGGACGGACGGTCATCGCGATCTCCTCTCGCGGGTCGCGGGCGCCCTCGAGGGGACGCCCCGATCCGCATGCGTCGTATCGCGGACCAAGACAGGTCGATGGCGTCTAGTCCAGCGACACCATCACGTGCTTGATGTTCTGGTAGTCCTCGAGCGAGTACACGGACATGTCCTTGCCGTGCCCGCTCTGCTTGTACCCGCCGTGCGGCATCTCAGGCGTGAGCGGGATGTGGGTGTTCACCCACACGCACCCGAACTCGAGCCGGCGGCTCATGCGCATCGCGCGGCCGACGTCGCGGGTCCACACGCTGGACGCGAGGCCGTAGTCGGTGCCGTTCGCCCACGCGAGCGCCTGCTCCTCGTCGCTGAACCGCTGCACGGTCACGACCGGGCCGAAGACCTCGCGCTGGATGATCTCGGAGTCCTGCGCGGGGTTCGCGACGACGGTGGGCTTGTAGAAGAAGCCCTTGTCGCCCATCGCCTCGCCGCCGGTGAGGACCTCGGCGCCGGCCTCCTTCGCGCGGTCGACGAAGCCCTCGACGCGCTCGAGCTGCTCCTTCGACACGACCGAGCCGACCTCGGTGTCGTCCTTCGTGGGGTCGCCCATGTTGATCGACTCCACGGCCGGCACGAGGTCGGCCAGCACGTTGTCGTAGCTCTTGTCGCTGACCAGCACGCGCGTGGCGGCCGTGCAGTCCTGCCCGGCGTTGAAGTAGCCGGCGATCTTCACCCACTCGACGACCGAGGCCATGTCCGCGTCGTCGAACACGATGACCGGCGCCTTGCCGCCCAGCTCCAGGTGCACCCGCTTCAGCGTCTCGGACGCGTTCGCGTGGATCAGCTTGCCGGTGGCCACGTCGCCCGTCAGCGAGACGATGCCGACGTCGGGATGGCGCACGAGGGTGTCGCCGACGGGCACGCCGTCGCCGGTGATCACGTTGAACACGCCGGCCGGGAAGATGTCGGCGGCGAGCTCGGCCATCTTCAGCGCGGTGAGCGGCGTGAGCTCGGACGGCTTCAGCACGATCGTGTTGCCGGTCGCGAGCGCCGGGCCGATCTTCCAGATCGACATCATCAGCGGGTAGTTCCACGGGGCGATCAGTCCGGCGACGCCGATCGGCTCACGCCGGATGAAGCTCGTGAACCCGGCCATGTACTCGCCGGCGCTCCGGCCCTCGAGCGTGCGGGCCGCGCCGGCGAAGAACCGGAGGTTGTCGACGATCGGCGGGATCTCCTCCGACATCGTCACGGCGACCGGCTTCCCGACGTTCAACGACTCCAGACGCACGAGCTCCTCGGCGTTGGCCTCGATCGCGTCGGCGAGCTTCAGGAGCCCGAGCTGCCGGTCCTTCGGCGTGGAGTCGTACCAGTCGCCGTAGAAGGCGGCCTTCGCGGCCGCGACGGCGCGGTTCGCGTCCTCGGCCGAGCCCTCCTGGACCGAGGCGATGACCTCGCCCGTCGCCGGGTTGATCACGTCGCGGGTCTGCCCGTCCGACGAGTTCACCCACTCGCCGTTGATGAACATCTGGTAGCTGTCCGCCATCGTCTACCCCTCCTCGAGGATGCTCGGAGCGAGTCGCTCCCCACCGTGAACCGCACGTCAGGCGCCAGTATGCCGCGAACCACCGCGAACGGACCACTCGACGGATGGGCCCAGCGGGACCCGGCCGCTGTACGCCCTGGACAACGGCCCTCAGGCGTCGGGCTGGGAGGCCATCAGGTCGCGGGCGCGCAACGCCAGCCAGAACTCCATCCGGTCGAAGCTGCTGGTGAGGTCCCGGCCGGTGAGCTCCTCCACCTTGCGCATCCGGTACCGGAGGGTGTGGCGGTGCACGTAGAGCTGCCCGGCGGCCGTCTCCCAGCGGGCGTTGTGCTGGAGGAACGCCTGGAGCGACGCGGCCAGCTCCCCGTTGTGGTCGCGGTCGTACGCGTCGAGCGGCGCCAGCATCGCGTCGGCGAAGGCCCGCAGCGCGTCGGGCTCGGTCATCGACAGCAGCAGGCGGTACGTCCCGAGCTGTTCGAACCCCGCCGAGCCCCAGCCCTCGAGCCGGCAGACCTGGAGGGCGTAGCGGGCCTCGCGCAGGCTCCGGGCGACGTCGCCGGCCCCGACCGGCGGATCCGGCGCCGACCCGCAGATCGGCGCCCACCTTCTCGCCGAGCTCCTTGCCGAGCTGCCCGAGGTCGGGCGCGTCCTCGCCGGGCGCCAGCATGGTGACGCCGTCGGCGCCGGCGGAGATGAGGAATCCGCCGCCGGCACGCGACAGCCGGTCGGTGGCCTCGTGCGAGACGGCGTCGGGATCGCCGCCCTCGATCGCGATGGCGACGAGCTGGGGGTCCTTCGCGAAGCCGAACCGCGCGAGACCGCGATGCGCGTCGGCCGCCGACAGGTCGCCGCGCGCGAGCTGGTCGAGGAAGTCGCCCTGGAGCCGGCGCTGCGCCTCGGCGACCGCGCGGGACTTCGCGAGCTCGATCGCGAACAGGCTGAGCGCGTGGCCGGCGACGATCCGGTCGAGGTGGCTGGGCGCCTCGGGCTTGCCGACCGCGAGGAACGCCTCGATCCGTCCGAGCGCGCCCACCGGCTGCACCCAGATGTGGTGGCCGCGATCGACGAGCGTGAGCGAGAAGCTCGTGCCCTCGGGCCTCGAGTCCTTCAGCTCCTCCCAGATGCGGTCGGCGCGGAGCGTGGCGGCCCTCGAGGTCGAGGCGAGCGGCAGCCCGTGCAGGTCCAGCAGCAGCGCCCAGCCGCCGGTGACGCCGGCGAGCGAGGCCGCGATGCCCTCGACGCCGCGTCCCTCCATCACCGCGCGCGTGAGGACGTGCTCGGCGTCGACGGCCCGCTGCAGCGTGTCGACCTGCTCGGCGAGGATCCGCGTGAAGATCGCCTCGGTGATGGCGATGAACGGCACCGGGTACGGCACCTCGAACAGCGGCAGGCCGGCCTGCTCGGCGGCGGCGATCAGCGTCTTCGGCGTGCGCTCGTGGTTGAACCCGAGCCCGAAGCCGAGTCCCGCGACGCCGGCCTCGGCCAGGCGGTGCACGTACGCGCGCTGCGCGGCGGCCGTCGCGCCCACGTTCATGCCGGTCGTGAGGATCAGCTCGCCGCCCTGCAGCCACGGCGTCGGGTCCTCCAGCTCGCTCGCGTGCACCCAGCGGATCGGGGCGTCGGTGCGCGCCTCGCCCGCCAGCAGGCGCAGCGGCATGCCGGGCACGCCGAGCAGGTCCTTCACGGTCACGGCCACGGTCCCGATTGTACGAGTCGTACAGGTGGGGTCCTCGGCCGAAGGGCTGAACCCCCGGATCGCCGCTGTGTGGGCCTCCAGATGGACGGAGTGGACAAATCCGGCCGCACGGCATGGTCCGGGCGCCGCCTGACAGACGCGCGGCGGCGCCCGACACTCGCAGCACGGCCCGAGCAGGAGCCACGGAGGAGGACGACCACATGGACATCCCGCAGGAACGCAAGCTCGTCACCGAGATCCCCGGCCCGCGGTCGCGCGAGTGGTTCGAGCGCCGCGCCGCGGCGGTCCCGCAGGGCGTCGGCGCGATCCACCCGATCGTGACGGCGCGCGCGTCGAACGCGATCGTCGAGGACGTCGACGGCAACCGGCTGATCGACTTCGCCACCGGCATCGCCGTGCTGAACGTCGGCCACACCGCGCCCGAGGTCGTCGCCGCGATCCAGAAGCAGGCCGAGCTCGACACGCACTCGTGCTTCCACGTGACGGCGAACGAGCCCTACATCGAGCTCGCCGAGCGGCTGAACGCGCTGACGCCGGGGACCTTCGCGAAGAAGACGATGTTCGCCAACTCCGGCGCCGAGGCCGTCGAGAACGCCGTGAAGATCGCGCGCAAGGCGACGGGCCGCTCCGCGATCGTGACGTTCGACCACGCGTTCCACGGACGCACGCTGCTCGCGATGTCGCTGACGGCGAAGGTGATGCCGTACAAGCAGGGCATGGGACCGTTCGCGCCGGAGATCTACCGCCTGCCGTTCGCGTACCCGTACCGGTGCCCGACCGGCGGCACGCCGGAGACCTGCGCCGAGTCGTGCCTCGCGTACGCGCTCGACGAGATGCACAAGCACATCGGCGAGGAGAACATCGCCGCCGTCATCATGGAGCCGATCCAGGGCGAGGGCGGGTTCATCGTGCCGGCGCCGGGCTTCGTCGCCGGCATCGCGGCGTTCTGCGCGGCCAACGGCATCGTGTTCATCGCCGACGAGATCCAGAGCGCGATGGGACGCGCCGGCCGCTGGTACGCGATCGAGGACGAGGACGTCGTGCCCGACCTCGTGACGACGGCGAAGTCCGTCGGCGGCGGCCTGCCGATCAGCGCGGTCACCGGGCGAGCCGACCTCATGGACGCGGTGCACGCCGGCGGCCTCGGCGGCACGTACGGGGGCAACCCGGTGGCGGCGGCGGCGGCGCTGGCCGTCCTCGGCAAGATCGAGCGCGAGGACCTCCTCGCCCGTTCCCGCGCGATCGGCGAGACGATCATGGCGAGCTTCCGCTCGTTCGCGGAGCGGTTCGACATCGTCGGCGACGTGCGCGGCCGCGGCGCGATGTGCGCGATCGAGCTCGTCGCCGACCGGACGACGAAGGAGCCGCTCGGCGCCGACGCCATGAACGGCATCGCACGCCGGTGTCTCGAGCAGGGCGTGATCGTGCTGACGGCGGGCACCTACGGCAACGTCGTGCGGCTGCTGCCGCCCCTCACGATCGACGACGCGCTGCTGGACGAGGGCCTCGGCGTCCTCGAGGAGGCGCTCGCCGGCGCCTGACCCGGGGTTCCCGGCGGGACGGCCCGTACACTCCGCGCATGCTCGTCTGTCGGGAACTGCGGTGGAGAGAACGCCGAGCTGGCTCGGTTCTGCCAGTTCTGCGGCACGGCGCTCGAGCGACCGCACGCCGGTCGACCAGCGCAAGATCGTGACGGTCGTCTTCTCCGACATGACCGGCTCCACCGACATGGGCGAGCGGCTCGACGCCGAGAAGCTCCGGTCGGTCATGACCCGCTACTACGAGGCGATGCGCGCCGTGATCGAGCGGCACGGCGGCACCGTCGAGAAGTTCATCGGCGACGCCGTCATGGCCGTCTTCGGCATCCCGCAGGTGCACGAGGACGACGCCCTGCGCGCCGTGCGCGCGGCCGCGGAGATGCTGGACCGGCTCGCGGAGCTGAACGCCGAGTACGAGGCCGAGGGCGGCGTGCGGATCCGCACCCGCACCGGCGTGCACACGGGCGAGGTGATGGCCGGCGACGCGACCTCGGCCGAGGGGTTCGTCGTCGGCGACACGGTGAACGTGGCGGCGCGGCTCGAGCAGGCCGCGCAGCCCGGCGAGATCCTGCTGGGCAGCACGACCGCCGACCTCGTGCGGGACGCGGTGGTGGTCGAACCGATCGCGCCGCTCGACCTGAAGGGCAAGTCCGAGCCCGTCGCGGCGTTCCGCCTCCTCGAGGTCCGGCTCGACGCGGCCGGTCGCGAGCGCCACCTCGACGCGCCGATCGTGGGCCGTGAGCGCCAGCTTCGGGCGTTGCACGACGCCCTCGAGACCGCGACGACCGACCGCACCTGCGTCCTGTTCACGGTGCTCGGCTCGCCCGGCGTCGGCAAGACCCGCCTGGTCGAGGCCTTCCTGTCCGGAGCCGACGGCGCGGCCGTGCATCGCGGCCGGTGCCTGTCGTACGGCGAGGGCATCACGTTCTGGCCGATCGACGAGATCGTGCGGTCGATCGCCGGTGTGCCGGAGCTGCAGGCCGTCCCCGACGTCCGCGCCGCGATCCGGACCGTCCTCGAGGGCGCGGAGGAGCCGGACGCGATCGAGGCCCGCCTCGCCGGCCTCCTGGGCCTGTCCACCGAGCCGGTCGCGCGCGAGGACGGCTTCTGGGCGGTCCGTCGGCTCCTCGAGCACGTCGCCGGGACGGCGCCGCTCGTCCTGGTGCTCGACGACATCCACTGGGCGGAGCCCACGCTGCTCGACCTGATCGAGCACCTCGCCGACTGGTCGCGGGGGGCGCCCATCGTCCTGGTCTGCACCGCGCGCCCGGAGCTCCTCGACACCCGCCCGAACTGGGGCGGCGGCAAGCCGAACGCCTCCTCCACCCTGTTGGAGCCCCTCACGGCGGAGGAGTCGGAGCGGCTGGTCGCGAACCTCGTCGGCGCCGGCCTGCCGCCGGAGGTGCTGCAACGCATCGCGACGGCGGCCGAGGGCAACCCCCTGTTCGTCGAGGAGATGGTCGGCATGCTGATCGACGAGGGGCGCCTCGTCGCCGACGGAGCGGCGTGGACGGTGCACGGCGAGCTCGACGACGCGGCCGTGCCGGCCTCGATCCAGACCCTCATCACCGCTCGCCTCGACCGGCTCGGCCGCGAGGAGCGCACGGTCGTCGAGCGGGGCTCGGTGGAGGGCGCGTTGTTCCACGTCGGCAGCGTCGCCGCGCTCGCGCCCGACGTCGACGGGGTGTCGGGACGACTCATGTCGCTCGTGCGCAAGGAGTTCATCCGGCCGGACCGGGCCGACTTCGCCGGCGAGGACGCGTTCCGCTTCCGCCACGTCCTGATCCGGGACTCGGCGTACGAATCGATGCCCAAGCGCACCCGGGCCGACCTCCACGAGCGGTTCGCCGACTGGCTCGTGATGCGGGCCGCCGACGCCGGCGGCGGCCTCGACGCGATCGTCGCCCACCACCTGGACCAGGCGCACCGCTACCTCACCGAGCTCGGCGGCGAGGACGCACGGCGCGCGGAGCTGGCGGCGCTGGCCGGCGCTCGCTTCCTGATCGCCGGACGCGCGGCCCTCACCCGCTCCGACGCGGCGGCGGCGGTCGCGCTGCTCGAGCGGGCCTCTGATCTCCTGCCGGCCGGGAGTGCCGACGCGATCGAGGCGAGGATCGAGCTGGGACGTGCGCTCGTCCTGGCGGGCAGCTTCGACCGGGCCGACCGTGAACTGGTCCAGGCCGAGCGCGAGGCGACGGCCGGGTCGCACGACCACGGCGCGCTGAAGGCGGCGATCGTGCGGATGGAGCTGGCCGACCGCATCTCGACCGACCTGCGGCAGGACGACTTCGTGCAGCAGTCACGTGCGCTCCGGGACGCGATGATGGGGCAGGACGACCCGGCCGGCGCCGCCCGTGCGATCCTCGCCGCGGCGAACTGGCTCGAGCGGCCCGAAGGCATCGAGGCCGCGCACGAGGCGACCGAGCTGGCGCGCGCTGCCGGTGACACCGATCTCGAGACGGAGGCGCGATCGTGGGAGGTGAGCTTCGCCTACTGGGGGCCGACGCCGGCGACGGAGGTGGAGCGTCTCGCGAGGGCGCTGCTCGCCATGCCGAACGTGTCCCGGCTGAACGAGGCATTGATCACGGGGGTGCTCGGCGGCACGCTCGGGATGCTCGGGCGCTTCGACGAGGGGCGCCAGGCGATCGAGCGGAGCCAGACGATCGGCCGGTCGCTCGGCGATCACGGCCATCTTCCCGGCGTCTTCGCGGGCGGGAACCTCGAGCTGTTCGCCGGCGACCTCGAGGCGGCGGACCGATTGTTCCGGGACGGGCTACGACAAGCTCCGCGCGATCGGCGAGAAGAATCGGTTCTCGACGCTGGCCGCGCAGCTCGGCCGCATCGCGGCGATGCAGGGAGACGTCGCGGCCGCCGAGGCGTACCTCGAGGAGGCGGTCGAGGCGGCGTCGCCGTCGGACGAGGACACCCACGGCCTCGTCGCGGGAACGCGTTCGTTGCTGGCGTCGCTGGCAGGCGATCTGGACACGGCGGTGGCCGAGGCGGAACGGGCCGTGGAGCTCCTGGAGGGGCGTGGCGCGACGTGGGCCGAGGCCATGTTCCTCGAGACGTTGGGGGAGGCCCTGCTCGCCCGCGGCGACGTCGAGGACGGCCGCGCCGCGCTCACCAGGTCGCTCGAGCTCTTCGAGCAGAAGGAGGTCCTGCCGCTCGCGGACCAGGTCCGTCGCCGGCTCGAGGACCTCGCGACCTAGGCGAGCGCTGCTAGCGTCCGGGGATGGCCCGGACCGGCGATGGACGGGTGCGCGCGCGTCTGCGCCGCATCGCGCTCGACGTCACGCCGCTGCGCGTCTCGCGCGACTTCCGCCTGGTGTGGACGGGCGTGTTCGTGTCCGAGCTCGGCTACCAGTTCACGCGCGTGGCGCTGTACGTGCAGGTCTACGCGCTCACCGGTTCCACGACGATGGTGGGCCTGCTCGGCGCGCGGGCTTCGTCGGGCAGGTGGCCGGCGCGCTGACGGGGGCGTCGTTCATCGACGCCTACGACCGCCGCCGGATCCTGATGTGGTCGCAGGTACTGCTGGCGATCCTCGCCGGGGTATTGCTCGCCACGACGCTCGCCGGCCGGCCGCCGATCGGGGTGCTGTTCGCCGTCAACGCGGCGATGTGGTTCGTCGGCGCGATCGAGAGCCCGGCGCGATCGGCCATGACGGCGCGGCTCGTCGGCATCGAGCTGGTGCCGTCGGCGCTCACGCTGTATCAGGTGCTGTGGCAGACCGTGCAGATCGTGGGCCCGGCCGTCGCCGGCGTGCTGATCGCGGCCACGTCGCCCTCGTGGGCGTACGGCGTCGACCTCGTCACGTACGCGGCGCTGTTCGGCGCCGCCCTCGCGATGCGCCCGATGCCGCCGGAGCACGACACCTCCGAGGCCGGCGGCGTGGCGGCGATCCGCGAGGGCTTCGGCCACGTCCGCCGCCACCGGCTGCTGCAGTCCACGTTCGCGATCGACCTCGTCGCGATGATCTTCGGCATGCCGGCGGCGCTGTTCCCGGCGCTGGCCGTGACCCAGTTCCATCGCGGCGTCGCCGTGGTGGGCCTGCTGTTCGCCGCGCCGGCGGTCGGCGCGCTGCTACAGGCGCTCGCCGGCGGGCTGGACCCGCCGCGTCCGCCGCCAGGGCGAGGTCGTCGTGTGGGCGGTCGTCGGCTGGGGGGCCGCGATCGCCGCGTTCGGGCTCGCCGGGTCGCACCTGTGGTGGGCGCTGCTGTTCCTGGCCCTCGCCGGCGCCGCCGACGTCGTCAGCGCGATCTTCCGCTCCACGATCCTGCAGGTGACGGTGCCCGACCGCCTGCGCGGGCGGCTGGCCTCGATCTTCATGCTCGTCGTCGCCGGCGGCCCGAAGCTCGGCGACCTCGAGGCCGGGCTCGTCGCGACGGCCTTCACGCCGACCGTGAGCGTCGTGAGCGGCGGCATCGCGTGCATCGTCGGCGCGTTCGTGTGCGCGGCCGTCTACCCCGAGCTCCGCCGCTACCGGCACGAGCCGGCGCCCGACGACGCGCCGAGCGGCGCCGAGGATCGCGCGGCGGCCGGGCCCTGAGGTTAGGCTCCCCTCCATGGCCCTGCTCACCGACGACGAGGTCCGCGCGCAGCTCGGCGACCTGCCCGGATGGGAGCTCGGGGGCGGCGCGATCCGCAAGGAGTACATCTTCAAGGGGTTCCGCGCCGCGATCGGGTTCATCGACCGGCTCGCGGAGGTGGCCATCGCGGCCCGCCACCATCCGGACCTGGAGAACCACTACAACCGGGTCGTCGGTCTCCCTCACCTCGCACGACGCGGGCGGCGTGACGGGGGCCGACCTCGCGCTCGCACGGGCGATCGAGGCGGTCGCCGAGCCGGCCGGGGACTGACCGGCACGATGGTCCGGGCCGTCGAGCTCGTCGAGCTCCGCGTGCTGGACGGGCCGAACCTGTACTTCCCACGGCCGGCCGTCAAGCTCACGCTCGCCGTGCCCGGCTGGCTGCGGGCGGGCGAGCCGGCCGTCGAGCGAGCGGCCGAGCGGCTGGGCATCGGCGCGGTCCGGGCCGGCCGGGCCGGCTCCGAGCAGCGGCGGCGGACGACGGCGCGGATCGCGGCCGGGCTCACCCGGCGGATCGCGGTGGCGTCGGGCGCGCGCCGTCTCGCCGTCCGCGCCCGCACCGGACCCGAGCCCGGGCAGATCGTGGTCGCCTTCCCGTGGCGGCGGCGCGGCTCCGCGCAGGCGCTCGCGAGCGCGGTCGCCGAGGCGCTGGACGGCGCGCTCCGCCGCTCGCCGGCGCGCCTCGTGGCCGAGGTCGCCGTCGCCGTCCGCGAGGCCGACCTGGGCGAGGAGCCCGACGTCACCGATCCGGCGATCCCCGTGATCCAGGTCACCGGCACGAACGGCAAGACCACGACGACGCGGCTGCTCGCGCACCTGGTGCGCGCCGCCGGCCGCACGGTCGCGTACTCCTCCACCGACGGCGTCTACCGCGGCGACGTGCTCGTCGAGGCCGGCGACTACTCGGGGTTCGGCGGTGCGGCGATGGCCCTCGCGCAGCAGCCCGACGTCGCCGTCCTGGAGACCGCGCGCGGCGGCATCCTCCTTCGAGGGATCGGGGTCCGCCACAACGACGTCGCGGTCGTGACGAACGTGAGCGCCGACCACCTGGGCCTGCACGGGATCCACTCGCTCGATCAGCTGGCGGAGGTGAAGGCGACGATCACGCGCATCACGCGGCCCGGCGGGTGGGACGTCCTGAACGCCGACGACCCCCGGGTGCTGTCGATGCGCCGCGGCATCACGGGCCGGCCGTGGCTGTGCTCGGTCGACCACGACCACCCGGCCCTGCGCGAGGTCCTCGAGGACGGCGGGCGCGCGATGACCTCCCTCGACGGCGTCCTGACCTGGCTCGAGGGACGCCGCACCCATCCGATGCTGCCGCTGCTCGACGTGCCGGTCACGATCGCCGGCGTGTCGACGCCGAACACGCAGAACGCGATGATGGCGGCGGCGGCGGCCCTCGCGATCGGGCTGCCCGAACGCTCGGTCGTGAGCGGCCTGCGGACGTTCGTGCTGGATCCCGAGCGCAACCCGGGCCGGGCGAACCTGTTCCGCCTCGACGGGCGGATCGTCGTCATCGACTACGCGCACAACGAGGCCGGCATGCGCGGCCTCACCGAGCTCTGCGACGGCCTGCGGCGCGACGGCCGCGAGGTCTGGATCGCGTTCGACACCGCGGGCGACCGGACCGACTCGATGCTGCACGACTTCGCGTACCGGGCGGCCCGCGGCGCCGACCACGTGGCGATCGCCGAGCTCCAGCGGTACCTGCGCGGGCGTGAGCCGGAGGACCTGATCGAACGGCTGCGCGCCGGCGCCACCGACGGCGGCGCCGGCGACGTCCCGGTGTACCCCGACGAGGTGACGGCGCTGGCCGCCATGCTCGGGACTCGCACCGCGGCGACGTGATCTGCGTGACGGCCCTCGGTCAGCGGCCGGAGCTGTTCGCGTGGCTCGAGGCCCACGGCGCCGTGCGGTTCACGCCGGGCTCGCGTGCGCCGGCACGTGGCCGCCGTCCGCCGGTCGAAGGGCGCGTGACGAGCTCACCCGGCCGACGCGCACGCGATGCAGAGCGAGGTCCACGGGCGGGCCTCGAGCCGCTCCTCGGGGATCAGCGGCGCCGCACCGGTCGCAGATCCCGTACGTGCCGTCGTCGAGCTTCTGCGAGCGCGCGCTCCACGTCCTCGAGGGTCGCCGCCAGCGAGTCGGCCTGCGCGACGCGCTCGATCCGCGAGATCGCCTCGGTCGTGCCCTCGCCGACGCGCTTGCCGAACCCGATCGTGGCCGACGGGTCGCGCGTCACCTTCGTGAGCACGGCGAGCTCGGCGCGGAGCTCGTCCGCGCGCTCCTCCAGCGTGGCGCGGATCGCGGCGGTGTCCATCCGCGCCTACAGCACGAAGTCGGGGTCGCCGCCGGCGGCGGCGCTGCCGTCCTCGCTCGCGCGCAGGATCTCGGGCGAGGCCACGCCCCGGCGCTGCTCGATCTCCTTGAACACCTCGGTGGCGTAGTCGACGCAGAGCACGACCAGATCGCCGGGCCGCGACCGGTCGAGCGCCCGGCGCACCGCCTCCATCTCGTCGAGCACCACGTCGACGTTGCCGGCGCGCGCGCCGCGTCCCCATCTTCTCGCGGACGCCGTCCACGATCAGCGCCGCCGTCTCGCCGCGCTCGCGGCCTCGCGGAGTGGACGTCCTCGCGCACGATCACCTCGTCGAAGTACTTCGCCGCCACGCGGCCGAGCTCCCTCATGTCCTCGTCGCGCCGGTCCCCCGCCGTCGCCACCACCGCCACGCGCAGGTTCGCCGTCCACGTGGGCTCGCCCGGCCGACCGCCCTTCGGCGCGTCGGCGACCAGACGCTCCACGAAGTCGCCGAGCGTCTCCAGACCGACGGCGTTGTGCGCGTAGTCGAGGATCACCTTCACGCCGTCGAGGTCGAACACGTTCAGCCGGCCCGGCGCCTGGTAGATCGACGTGGTGAACGAGCGGAGGCCCTGGCGGATGTCGTGCAGGTGCGCGCCGGCGGCGTGGGCGGCGCCGGCGGCCGCCATGGCGTTCGCCACCATCATGCGCGCGCGGCCCTCGAACGTTGCCGGCAGCGTGTGCACCCACGCGACCGGCATGCTGCGGCGGCCCTCGCGGATCACCATCATCTCGCCGCGCTCGGAACGCTCCAGCACGACCGCCTTGCGCCCGCGTCGGACCCACCGCTCGACGAAGTCGTTCGACTCCTGCATCGAGAACAGGATCACGCTGCCGCTGCAGTGCCGCCGCATCTCCAGCACCAACGGATCGTCCGCGTTCAGCACCGCGAAGCCGTTGCGCGGCACGGCCTCGACGACGACCCGCTTGACGGCCGCCAGCTGCTCCAGCGTCTCGATCTCGCGCAGCCCGAGGTGGTCCCCGGTCACGTTGAGCACCACGCCCACGTCGTTGCGCCCGTAGCCGAGGCCCTCGCGCAGGATGCCGCCGCGCGCGACCTCGAACACCGCGAGGTCGACGCGCGGGTTCTGCAGCACCATCTGGGCGGACTTCGGGCCGCTCGCGTCGACGCGCTTCACCAGCCGTTCGTCGATGTAGATGCCGTCGGTCGACGTGATGCCGACCCGGTGGCCCATGCCACGGAAGATGTGCGCGATCATCCGCGTCGTCGTCGTCTTGCCGTTCGAGCCGGTCACGGCGATGATCGGGATCCGGCTCGGCGTGCCGGGCGGGAACAGCAGGTCGACGACGGGCTTCGCCACGTACTGCGCCTCGCCCTCGGTGGGGTGCGTGTGCATGCGGAAGCCCGGCGCGGCGTTCACCTCCACGATGGCGCCGCCGGTCTCGCGCACCGGCTGGGAGATGTCGGGCGCGAGGAAGTCGATGCCGGCGACGTCGAGGCCGACCACGCGCGCGGCCTCCTCGGCGATCTCCACGTTCTCCTCGTGCGCGTCCCACGTCCGGTCGATCGAGATGCCGCCGGTCGACATGTTGCCGGTGGCGGCCAGCAGCACGCGCTCGCCCTTCGGCGGGACGTCGTCGATCCCGTACCCCTGCTTCTTCACCAGGTCCACGGCCTGGTCGTCGACCTTGATCTTCGTCAGCACCTTCTCGTGGCCGATGCCGCGCCGCGGGTCCCGGTTCGTGCGCTCGACGAGCTCGTCGACCGTGTGCTTGCCGTCCCCTTCGACGTGCGCCGGCACGCGCTCGGCGATCGCGACCATCCGCCCGCCGACGACCAGCACGCGGTAGTCGTTGCCGGTCACGAAGCTCTCCACGACGACGCGCCCGTTGCGGGACTCCTTCAGGGATCGTTTGAACGCCGCGCGGACGGCGCGCTCGGTGCGCAGGTCGAGGATGACCCCACGCCCG
Source organism: uncultured Actinomycetes bacterium (assembly GCA_963828885.1). Classification (GTDB taxonomy): domain Bacteria; phylum Actinomycetota; class UBA4738; order UBA4738; family HRBIN12; genus JALYMB01. Next base: position 236,854 of record CAWHGC010000002.1, on the reverse strand, counting down.
TGGTTGCCGTCGAGCGGCTTCGTGACGACGGGGAACCCGGTCCGCGCGGCGGCGGCCGCCGCCTCGTCCTCGCTGCGCACGACCTCGCTGCGCGGGACGGGCAGGCCGGCGGAGGCGAGCAGGTCGTTCGTCATCTTCTTGTCGCCCGCGATGTCGACGGCGAGCGCGCCGGTCATCGAGGTCATCGTGGCGCGGATCCGCTGCTGGTACTTGCCCTGGCCGAGCTGCACGAGCGACTGCGCGTTCAGGCGGATGTAGGGGATGTCGCGGCTGGCCGCCTCGTCGACGATCGCCTGCGTGGACGGGCCGAACTGCCGGCGCTCGGCCAGCAGGATCAGCCGCTCGAGCTCGACGCGGAAATCGAACCCCGGCTCGGCCTTCACGAGGTGGTTGACGGTGCGCACCGCGAGGCGGCCGGCCTCGACGCCGACCTGCTCCTCCCAGTAGCCGTAGATCACGTTGTACCGGCCCTCGGCGCCGGCCCCCCGCGTCTTGCCCCGCGAGATCTGCGCGCCGGACTCGCGCTGGAGCTGGATCGCGACGTGCTCGGCGACGTGACCGAGCCACGTGCCGTCCTCGAGCCGTTCGCGGAAGCCGCCGCGGCGGCCGAGCGAGCACGAGTGCTCGCCGACGCCCGGCACGAGCTTCAGGAGCTTCGTGGTGAAGCCGCGGATCGTGTTCGACGGCCAGTCCTCGAGCACGCCGAGGTCGACGAGCAGCCGGATGCACGGCTCGTAGGACCAGTAGTTCGGGCCGCGGAAGACCTGCGAGCTGACGATCGTGAGGTCGGGCTTGAGGGGACGCTTGCGGGAGGCGGGCTCCCCCTTCGCGCGCTGTCGGTCGGCCCGCGTGCGCGTGCGGCCGGCCGTCGCCGTCACTCCGAGGCCTCCCGCTCACGGCCGGCCGCGTCCGCGCTCGCCATCAGGCGCCGCGACCGGAGGTCGAACCAGTATCCCGACGGCAGGGAGTGCAGGATCGCGCCGGACACCATGAGCGGTTTATACCCCTTCCCGCGATAGGCGTCGGTCTTCACGTTCCGGCCGTCGACGATCGTGACGGCGCCCTTGCCCAGGACCTGCAGGGTCTGGTCCGGATGCACGATGGCGCAGGTGTCCTCGTCGACGCCCATGCCCAGGAGCGACGGGGACTGGGCCACGAGGGCCAGCAGCCGGCCGTGCCGGCCTCGCTGCTCGAAGTGCTGGTCGATGACGAGGCCCGTGAGGATGCCCAGGCCGGCCGAGAGCTGCACCATGCGGTTCTTCGGCGTCGTGCCGGTCTGACCGAACGCCACCATGTGGCTCGCCAGCGCGCTCGCGCCGGCGCTGGTGCCGGCGAGGACGGCGCCGCGGTCGTGCGCGTTCGCCAGCGCGTCGCCCAGGCGCGTGCCGGCCACGACCTGCGTGAGCCGGGACTGGTTGCCGCCGGTCAGGAAGACGCCGGTGGCCTCGGCCATGATCTTCGAGACGACGGGGTCGTCGGCCTCCTCGCGCTCCTCGGGCCGGAGTCCCTCGACGTCCGTGATACCGAGGCCGTCGAAGAGCTCGCGGTAGGTCTCGGTGGCGGCGTCGCCCAGCGACGAGGCGGTGGAGATGACGACGATCCTCGCGTCGGCGCCGCCGGCGAGCCGTGCGAACCGGGCGAGGATCGTCTTGTCGCGGACCTTGTCCTCGGCGCCGCCGATCACCATCACCGCCCCCGCGGCCCCGAGGCCGGCCGAGGCCCACAGCTCATGTCCGGTGCCGGGCGTGTCGGGCGTCACGTCGCCAGTGTATCGGCGGACGCGGCTGCGACCTGGAGATTCAGTGGTCCTCGCGCACGCTGCGCTCCGTGCTGCCGGGCGGGCGCAGGATCAGCCGGTCGTGGGGCTCGACGACGTCGACGATGCCGTCGAGGCCGGCCTCGGCGTAGAGGGTGAACCCGTCGCGCTCCACCACCTGGTCGCCGGGCTCGGCGCGGTCGACGAGGTCGAAGCGCACGCCCTCGCCGTCGCGGATCACGCGCACGCGGGCGTCGGGGTTGAAGCGCCGCGCCGCGGCGTCGGAGCGCGACAGGATGTCGGCCGCCCACTCGGTGAACTCGATCACGGGCCCGATGGTACCGGGCGCCAGAGGGTGAAGGTCGCGAGCGGGATGCCGCTCCCCGGCCGCCGACACCTCTACTACAGTGCGACCACTGATGCCGAAGGTCCCTCAGACGCGGTACGCGAAGTCCGGAGACGGCGTCCACATCGCCTATCAGGTGCTGGGCGACGGGCCCGTCGATCTGGTCTGGGTCATGGGGTGGACGAGCAACGTGGAGGCGATCTGGGAGGAACCGAACCTGGCACGGTTCCTCGCTGCGCTCTCCTCGTTCTCTCGGCTGATCCTGTTCGACAAGCGGGGTGTCGGTCTGTCGGATCGTGTCCCGGAGACGCAGCTTCCCTCGATGGAAACGCGGATGGACGACGTGCGCGCGGTCATGGATGCGGCAGGCTCGGACCGGGCCGTCGTCTTCGGCGTCTCGGAGGGTGGCCCGATGGCGATGCTCTTCGCGGCCACGTATCCGGACCGCACCATCGGCCTCGTCCTGTACGGGACGAACCCCGACTACACCTCGCTGGTGTCCGAGGACCCCATGGTCGCCGAGGGTGATGAGTACCTCGAGTACATCGACGGTCACTGGGGAACGCCCGAGCACGCTCGCGTGGAGATCGCCGCCTGGGGAGCGCCGAGCCATGCGGACGACGAACAGCTCGTTGCGTGGCTCGCGTCCTACCTCCGCCGAGCGGCGAGTCCCGGAGCCGCGATGGCGCTCTCCAGGATGAACCGCCAGATCGACGTGAGCCATGCGGTGTCCGCGATCCATGTGCCGACACTGCTGATCGCCAAACGAGAGGACGTCGAGTTCCCCATCGAGGGGATGCGCGACCTCCGATCGAAGATCCCGGGCGCTCGCATGCTCGAGCTTCCGGGAGACGAACACTTCTTCTGGGTGGCGCCGTTCGACGAGATGCTCGGAGCGATCGGGTCCTTCGTCGGAGAGCTCGGAGGGCAGGAGGCGTCGCTCGACCGGTTCCTGGCGACGGTGATGTTCACGGACATCGTGGGTTCGACCGAGACGGCCGGGCGGTTGGGCGATCGTGCCTGGAGGGATCTGCTGGAACGACACCACGAGCGGGTTCGCGGGCAACTCGCTCGCTTCCGAGGGCGAGAGATCTCGACGGCGGGTGACAGCTTCTTCGCGACCTTCGACGGTCCCGCCCGAGGGATCCGGTGCGCGCAGGCGATCGTCGGGTCGGTGCGCGAACTGGGCATCGAGGTTCGGGCGGGGTTGCACACGGGCGAGGTCGAGATGATCGACGGTGAGATCGGAGGGATGGCCGTCAACATCGGCGCACGGGTCGGCGCGAAGGCGGAGGCGTCGGAAGTGCTGGTCTCCCAGACGGTGAAGGACCTGGTCGCGGGCTCCGGCCTGACGTTCGAGGACTCGGGCGATCACGAGCTGAAGGGTGTTCCCGGCCGGTGGCGGCTGTATCGGGTGACGCCGTGACGACCCGTCTCGACCTGCGCCTGGCCGGACCCGGCGGCGAGCCGGTCGACCTCGTGCGGACGCTCAACTCCCACGGGTTCGCCGACCTCGCGCCGATGCACCTCGACGAGGCCGCCGGCACGCTCGCGCTCACCGTCCGCGTGCCGGGCGCACGGCCCCGCCGGGTGGTGGTCGGCCGCGGGCGCGGCCGGCACGCGTCGGTGGAGATCCTCGGCCCGGCGACGCCGGGAGCCCGCACGCAGGCCGCCGTCCTGGACGGCGTGCGTCACGTCCTGCGCATGGACGAGGACCTCTCCGCCTTCTACGCCGCATGCCTGGACGACCCCGACCTCGCGTGGGCGGCGGCGGGCGCCGGCCGGATGCTGCGCAGCCCGACCGTGTTCGAGGACGTCGTGAAGACGATCTGCACGACGAACTGCACCTGGAGCGCCACGGTGCGCATGGTGAACGCGCTCGTCGGCGAGCTGGGCGACCCGGCGAGCGGCGGCGAGGGCCCGCTGGCGAACGCCTTTCCCACGCCCGAGCGGATGGCGGCCGCGCCCGAGTCCTTCTACCGGGAGACGGTCCGCTCGGGCTACCGCGGCGCGTACCTGATCTCGCTCGCGAGGTCGGTGGCGTCCGGCGAGCTCGACCTCGAGGTCCTCGGCGCCGCGTCGCGCGAGGAGCTGCCCGACGAGGACCTCGAGGCCCAGCTCCTGGCGCTGCCCGGCGTCGGCCCGTACGCCGCCGCCCACATCATGATGACGGTGGGGCGCCACTCCCGGCTGATCCTCGACTCGTGGACGCGTCCGAAGTACGCCCGGCTGCTGGGCAGGAAGACCGTCGCCGACGCGACGATCCGCCGCCGGTTCCGCCGCTTCGGCCCCGAGGCCGGCCTCGCCTTCTGGCTGTTCGTGACGCGCGACTGGGTGGAGTGAGATGCGCTTGCCTCGGCCTGCGACGCAGGGGCATACTGCCCGGTGGGCCGCCCCGGCCCATCCCCGGTTCAGGAGCGAGCGAACGATGACGGTGCCCTTATGGCGTTCCCGCGCCGCGCACGACGACTGTTCGGCTACTGGCGTGCCGAGCGACGGACGCTCCGCCAGGGCCTGGTCGCGCTCGTCCTCAGCACCGCCGCGTCGTTCGTCGCGGGGCTGACGCTCGCCCACATCACCGGCACACTCGCCTCGCTGCCCGGCCTCCTCGTCCTGATCCCGGCCGCCGTCGGCATGCGCGGCACGATCTTCGGCGCGATCGGCGCGCGGCTGGGCACCGCCACCCACGCCGGTCTGTTCGAGGCGAACCTGCGCCGAGGCGGGATCCTCGCGCAGAACGTCGAGGTGAGCATCATCACGACGTTCGCCTCGTCCCTGTGGCTGGCGCTGCTGGCGAAGCTCGTCGCCGCCGCCTTCGGCGAGCAGACGATCTCGCTCTGGGACCTCGTCACGATCTCGGTCGTCGGCGGCGCGCTCGGCTCCGTCGTCATCCTGCTCGTGACGATCGGGCTCTCGCTGCTGTCGTACCGGCGTGGGTACGACCTCGACGCCGTGTCGACGCCGATGGTGACGGCGATCGGCGACATGGTGACGCTGCCGACGTTGTTCCTCGCCACGTTCCTCACCCGCATCGACGCCGTGAACGCGGTCGTCGCAGGGCTCTGCGTGGCGGCCTGCCTGGCGGCGACGGCCCGGGCCTGGACGACCGACCAGCCGGCGGTCCGGCGCGTCGTGGTGGAGATGATCGCCGTCATCGCGCTCACGCCGCTGCTCGACATCCTGGCCGGCGCCCTGCTCCAGGCGAGGCAGCCGGGCCTGGAGGCGCTGCCGGGCCTGCTGATCCTGATCCCGCCGTTCGTGTCGCAGGCCGGCGCCCTCGGCGGCATCCTGTCCTCCCGGCTCACCTCGAAGCTGCAGCTGGGTGTCATCACGCCCCGAGGGCGGCCGGAGGCGCCCGCCCTCGTCGACGCCTCGCTGGTGGTCGGCGCCGGTGTCGTCATCTTCCTGCTCATCGGCACCGTCGCCCTGTGGCTGTCCATGCTCACCGGCCTCGCACATCCCTCCGCGTGGGTCATGATCGGAGGCACGCTGCTGGCCGGGGCCCTCGCGCTGCCCATCACGCTCATCGTGGGCTACTACCTGGCCGTCGTGACCTCCAGGTTCGGCCTGGACCCCGACAACGTGGGCGTGCCGATCATCACGAGCGTCATGGACCTGGCCGGCGTGGCCTGCGTCCTGCTCCGCTATGTCACTATTGGGAGCAACCGTCCATGGATGACCAACCGAAGAACGTCAAGGAACTCCTCGTCGAGTCGAAGGACGCGGCGGAGCTGATGGTCGACCTGGCGTACGCGGCCGTCTTCTTCGACGAGGAGAAGCTGGCCCGGGAGGTCGAGCGGCTCGAGGAGCGCATGAACGGCAACCTCCGCCGCCTGCGCACGATGGCGATGCTGGCCGCGCGGAGCCCCGAGGACGCCGAGAGCATGGCCGGCGTGCTGTGGATCGCCGACGCGATCGAGAAGATCGCCGATGCGGCCAGCGACATCGCCCGGGTGGTGGGCGCGCGTCTGGGCATCCCCGACGCGCTGCGGCCCGACCTCCGCCACGCCGACGAGGTCTCCGGGCGCGTGAAGATCCGAGAGGAGGCGCCGGCGATCGGCCGGACGCTCCGCGACCTGTCGCTGCCGACCGAGACCGGCATGTGGGTGATGGCGATCCGCAGCGGTATGGACTGGGAGTTCGATCCCGGCCCCGACGACATCGTGTCGGAGGGCGACGTGCTGCTGTTCCGGGGCCCGGAGGAGGGCGTGAACCTGATCCGCGAGCTGATGGGCGCGCGGCCGATGCCGGCGATGCCCGAGTCCGACGCTCCCCCGCTGTCCGAGCTCGACCGGGCCGTCGACATCCTCGTCGAGATGAAGGACCTGTCGGAGGCGGCGGTCGGCCTCGCGTACTCGTCCCTGCTGTTCAACAACCGCGCGCTCGCCGCCGAGGTCGGCACCCTCGAGGCCCGCAGCGACATCCTGCACGACGAGCTCGAGTCCTGGGTCCTGCGCGCCGCGCCCGAGGCCCGCAACCCCGACGAGCTGCGCGGACTGCTGCGCCTCGCCTACGCCTCCGAGACGATCTGCGACGCCGCCCGCGACCTCACCTGGTACGTCGAGCACGGCGAGCCGCTGCACCCCGTCGTGCAGATGGCGCTGGAGGAGACCGAGGAGACGAGCGCCGAGACGGTCGTCGAGCGAGGCTCGCGCGCCGACGGCCACTCCCTGAAGGAGCTCCGCGTGGAGACCGAGACCGGCATGTTCGTGCTGGCGGTGCAGCGCGGCAGCCGGTGGATCTACCGGCCCCGGGCCGGCTTCCAGCTGCGCGAGGGCGACCGGCTCATCTCCGTCGGCCCCGAGGAGGGCGAGGAGGAGCTCCAGGCGCTCTGCGGCGTGCCCGCTCCGGCCGACGTCTGACCGGCCGGATTCCGGCGCACGGGTCCTTGTCCCGGCCGGTCCCGTGACCTAGCGTCAGCCGCATGGAGGCCTACGTCTACGTGCAGGTGGTGCCCGGCGCGGTGCCGCAGGTCATGAACCAGCTCTCCTCGACGAACGGGATGCGCCGCGCCGTCACCGTCGTCGGCGAGTGGGACGTCATGGCCCTGGTCGAGGGCGCCGACCTCGCGTCGATCGGGCAGGTCGTGCTCTCCCAGGTCCACGGCATCGAGGGCGTGCGCCGGACCTACACCGCGCCCGTGGTGCCGCCCGACCGGATCGGCATCGGGTGGGGCATGCAGTCGACCACCCCGGTCCCGATCGGCGACGCGTGCTTCGTCCACGTCCGGGCCGAGGCCGGCGCGGTCGGCGGCCTCGTCGAACGGTTGTCGGAGTCCGACGAGATCTCCGGGGTCGCCGTCCTGGGCGGGCGCTACGACCTGATGGTCGCGATCCCGCAGCCGTGGGAGATCGCGTGCGGCATCATCATCGAGCAGGTGCACGGCCTCCCGGGCGTCGTGTCGACCGACACGCTCGTCGCGATCCGCTACGAGGAGCCCGACGAGGACCGCGACCAGTTCTCGGCCTGGGAGTAGCCGCTCCTAGTTGGGGCTGAGCGGGATCGACCGCACGCCCGGCGGCAGCGAGAAGCGCATGCTCTCCTCGGCCAGCCGGACCTCCTCCACCGCGGTGGCGCCCTGCGAGGCCAGCCAGCTCAGCATCCGGTCGACGAGCCACTCCGGCGCGCTCGCTCCCGACGTGACACCGACGACCTCGGCGCCGGCGATCCACGCGGGATCCACCTCGGTCTCGTCGTCGACCAGGTACGCCGGGGTGCCGAGGTCGCGGGAGACCTCGGCCAGGCGCTTGGAGTTCGAGGAATTGTCCGAGCCGATCACGAGCACCACGTCGGCCCGGCGCGCCAGCTCCTTCACCGCGTCCTGCCGGTTCTGCGTCGCGTAGCAGATGTCGTCGCGCGGCGGCCCCTGGATCGAGGGGAAGCGCTCGCGCAGGATGTCGATGATCTCGTTCGTCTCGTCGACCGACAGCGTGGTCTGCGTGAGGTAGGACACCCGGTCGGGGTGATCGAGCTCGACCACGCGGGCCTCGGCCGGGGTCTGCACGAGGACGGTGCGCTCGGGCGCCTGGCCCGTCGTGCCGACGACCTCCTCGTGCCCCGCATGGCCGATCAGCACGATCGTGCGGTCGTCGTCGGCGAACCGCCGGGCCTCGAGGTGGACCTTCGTGACGAGCGGGCAGGTGGCGTCGATCACCGTCAGGTCGCGCGTCGCCGAGTTCGCGTACACCTCGGGCGCCACCCCGTGGGCCGACAGGACCACGACCGCGCCCGCCGGCACCTCGCTCTCCTCCTCCACGAAGACCGCGCCCTTCGACTCGAGGTCGCGCACCACGTGCAGGTTGTGCACGATCTGCTTGCGGACGTAGACCGGCGCCCCGTGCTTGGCGATCGCGCGCTCCACCGCGTCGACCGCGCGCTCCACGCCCGCGCAGTATCCGCGGGGCGCGGCCAGCAGGACGGTGGTTGCCATGGGGCCATGGTACCGACGGGCGGGTCGGAACCGGAGCCCGCGGCACGCGTCGTCACGACATCGCCTCGGACCGGGCATATGTGACCCGGGGTCATGGTTCGGTTGCCGAGTGTCGGTGGGTCCGGCTAGGGTGTTCGCGTCGGCCCGGACGCCCCCCGTCCGGTCCTCTCCAGCACCGCGTCGCGGTCTCCCTCCTTCCCAGAGTGGCGGTCGCGTGCGCGCGCGCCGGAGAGCAGGGGCAGGAGTCGCCCGGGCCGGCCAGGTCACACACGGACAACGACACCAGGAGGTGATGCAGACACCCACGACCTACCGCGGGCCGATCGGATGGGGTTCCTCCCCGCCGGTCGCACGGACGGAGCCGCCAGCTCCGGATCACCGCGGGGGTGATACCCATGATGACCACCCTCACCAGATACCGCCGCTCGTTCGCAGCGGCGCTCATGCTCACGCTGCTCCTGACCGCCGCCCCGCTGATCTCCGCGGCCAGGGCCAGCACCGGCGACAGCTCAGGCAGCACCGGCACCACCGCGACCTCCGATGGCACCACGGCGCGCATGCTCTCGCGCCGGATCTGCGACATCGAGTGGAAGCGCTCCACCTTCCAGCTGAAGCGGCTGATCCGCTGCGCCGCCCGGCGCTGGGACGTGTCCGGCGGGCCCGACAAGGCCGTCAGGGTCGCTCGATGCGAGTCACGGCTCGATCCCCACGCCTACAACTCCGGCGGGTATGCCGGGGTCTACCAGCAGGCGACCAGGTACTGGCCCACCCGCGCCACCACCTACGGGTTCCACGACTACTCCGTGTACAACGGCCGCGCCAACATCATGGTGTCGATCCGGATGGCACATCGGGGCGGCTGGGGACCCTGGGCCTGCGGCTGATCGGAACCGATGGTCCGGAGGTAGCCGGAGCAGGCCGGATCTAGAGCGAACGGACGGGACCGCCCGGCCGGGGGAGCTCCTTCACGAGCCCCCGGGCCTCCTCCACGGAGGTCGCCACCACGGTGGCGCCGGGCAGGTCCCGGTCCGCGACGATGCGCATGGCGGGGAACCGCTCCCGTGTCAGCGCCACCAGCCGCTCGTACGGTCCGAACACCACCATGATGTGCGGGCGCTCCGCGTCGATCTGCGCGAGCGCCGTCTCCTCGTCGGTCGGCCCCCGGCGCCAGCTCCCACTCCGCGCTCACGACGGCGCGCTTGAGGGCCACGAGGGACCCGTCGTCGATCGCCACGCACAGCACCTTGAGCGCCCGGCACATCCCTACAGCCAGTCCCGCCGCTTGAACACGACGTACAGCGCCCCGGCGCCGAGGGCCATGGACCCGAGCGCCAGCGGGTAGCCGAACTGCCAGCTCAGCTCCGGCATGTGCCGGAAGTTCATGCCGTAGATGCCGGCGATCAGCGTCGGCAACAGGATGATGGCCGCCCACGACGTGAGCTTCTTCATGACCAGGTTCAGCCGGTTCGCCACCTGGGCGACGCGGACCTCGAGCAGGGCCGTCAGCAGGTCCCGTACGTTGTCGATCAGCTCCACACAGCGCACGACGTGGTCGGCCACGTCGCGGTAGTACGGGGCCAGCGGGCCCGTCACGATGACCGGCTGCTCCTGGAAGAAGTCGACGACCCGCCGCAGCGGCATCACGCTGCGCCGGAAGCGGACGACGTCGCGCTTGATGCGGAACAGCTGCTGCTGCACCTCGGTGGAGGGCGTCGCCCCCTCGTCGGCGAAGACCATGTCCTCGAGGTCGTCGGCGGCGTCCTCGAACCCCTCCACCAGCGTGAGGTAGCCGTCCACGATCTCGTCGAGCAGCACGTACAGCAGGAACCCGGGGCCGCGCTCCTCGTCGTCGCCGGCCTGGCGGTCCCAGCGGTCCAGCACCTCGGCCAGGTCGAACACGGGCTCGTAGCGCAGGGTGATGAGGAACCGTTCGCCGATGATGACGTGGACCTCGTGCACGACGAGCTCGCCGTCGGCACCGCGGGACAGGGGCCGCAGCACCACGAAGTGGTAGCCGGCGAAGCTGTCCACCTTCGGCCGCTGGTCGCGGTGGCGCATGTCCTCGATCGAGAGCTCGTGCAGCCCGAACTCGCGGCCGAGGACGGCGAAGTCCTCCTCGGTCGGCGACTGCGCGTCGAGCCACAGCTTGCCGCCGTCGGCGGGTTCGCTGAGGTATCGCTTCACGCGATCGATGTCGAACGGTTCGGGCTCGAGGCGGCCGTCGGCGTAGCGGTGGCAGGTGATCATCGTCGGGGAGCGTAGCGCAGCCGCCCGTACACTCGGCCCTGCATGACCGACATCGTCGAGGACCTCGTGCGGTTCTGGGACGAGCTGGACTCGGGGCTCGAGCACGTGACACCCACCTGGTGGGGCGCGGTGGTCACCGACGGCCGGTTCCCCGGTGTCTGGGACACGAACTACGCGCGCGTCGAGACCGCCGACCCCGCGCTGTCGCTCGCCGAGGTGGCGGCCGGCCTCGAGCCGGCACTCGAGGTGGCCGGCGCCGCGTCCTTCCACGTCGTCCTGTTCCGCCCGCGCGAGACGGCGGCGCTCCTGGAGGAGCTCGTCGCGCGCGGCGACCGCCCGTCGTGGGACATCGTGATGGAGCACGGCGGCGCTCCCCCACCTGGCTGACGGCGTCCGTCGAGGAGCTCCGGATGGACCGCCGGGACGACTGGGCCCGGCTCGGCGAGTCCCTCGCCTCGTTCGGGGTCGACGAGCCCGCCGTCGTGGAGCAGCTCCTGCGCCTCGAGCGCGAGGTCCTCGACCCGGGCGGCACGAAGCGCTGGTTCGGCGTGCGCGACCCCGGCGGCGAGGTCGTCGCGTTCGGCGCCCTGGTGCTGCTGGCCGGCCTCGGCTACGTGGACCACATCGTGACGTTCCCCGAGGCGAGGGGTCGCGGGCACGCGCGCCGCATCGTCGCCCGGATCGTGCACGAGGCCCGCGCCGCCGGCGTCGAACGGATCTTCCTCCTCGTCGACCCGGAGGGACCGGTGCGGCTGTACGAAGGACTCGGCTTCCGCGAGGCGACCCGCATCGCCGCCACGAGGTCGCCCCGTCAGACCGGCGGCGGCAGGTAGCGCGCACGCACGACGGCGCCGCCCTCACGCTCGAGGATCCACGTGGACCCCTTCTTCGACGGGCCGTCGTCGGCCGGCACGCCGAGGCCGCGGAGATGTTCGATGGCCGCGGGGATCAGGTCGCCGTGGGCGCACGCGACCACCGACCGGTCGTCGAGCTCGGCGATGAGTTGCAGGAGGCCCGCGAGTGGAGCGCCCTCGGCGAGCGCCTCGACCGGCTCGATCCGGAGCCCGCGGTCGAGCGCCAGCGGACGGACGGTCTGCTCGCACCGGACGGCGGGGCTGGACAGGATCCGGTCGATCCGCAGCCCGTTGAACGAGCTCACGAGCGCCTCGGCCTGGCGGCGGCCCGCCTTCGACAACGGACGGAGCCGGTCGTCCTCGGTCCACTTCGACGAATCGCCGGCCTTCGCGTGGCGCACGAGGTAGAACGGCGGCTCACGCATCCGGCGCGGGCTCCAGGGCGTCGAGCAGCTCGCGGTCGTGGTCGTAGCTGAGGAGCCGGCGGGCCTCGGGCGCCGACAGCCATCGGACCTCGTCGACCTCGTCGCCGGGCACGAAGGCACCCTCGCCGGCGCGCATGCGCCAGTACCGCACGATCTTCGGGCGCCCGCGGCTGTCCGTATACGTCACGTCGGGCAGCGCCTCGGCGAGCTCGCACGCGAGGCCGGTCTCCTCGAGGACCTCGCGCAGTGCCGTCTCGGCGTCGGACTCGCGGCGCGAGCGCGCCTTGCCCTTCGGGAACGACCAGTCGTCGTAGCGAGGGCGGTGCACGACGCAGGATCTCGCCGTCGCGCATCACCAGCCCTCCGGCGGCGCGCACGCGACCCTGTTCGTCCCTGACGTCCCTCACGTCCAGAACCGAAGCTTCTTGCGCCGCAGCGCTTTCCAGGCGGCCTGCCACGAGGCCCGCGCGTCCGCGCGCGCCTGGCGTTCGCGCGCCGTCAGCAGCCCCGCCACGAAGGCCGTCCCCGCTCCCGATCGGGCGGCCTCGCGCAGCCAGGCCTCGGCGACGACGGCGTCCTGATGCTCGCCCAGCACGTCCTGGAGCTTCGCCGCGGCGCGCGCGAACCGCCGGGCGCTCGCGCCGACGAGCGGCGCGAGCGCATCGGCCGCGTACCGGGCTCGCTTCGCGCGGATCCGGGCGGCGTGCAGGAGCTCGTCGGGCGCGTCGTCGTCGATCCTGGTGCAGGCCCGCTCCACGTGCCTCCACGGCCCCGCCATCAGCGGCACCAGGACCGACGTCGCCGTGCGGGCGGCGGCGTCCGGCAGCACCGACGGCGCCTGCGAGCCCTGCACGAGCCGGTCGAGCAGCGCCGTGTACCGGTCCGAGCGGAGATCGGCCAGCAACCGCTCTCGAGCCGTCGACCTGGCGGCGCGGACCCTCGCGACGAGGTGCTCCCCCACCGCCTTGTCCTCCGGTCGCAGGTCGGCCACCCGGCCCTCCAGTCGGTCGCCCAGCACGTCGAGGTCGCGGACCTCGCCGAGCGAGGAGCCGAGCCACCCCAGCTCGTCGCGCAGGGGCATGGACCACGATGGGTCGAGGACGGATCGGAACGAGCGGAGGTCCGAGCGCAGCCGGCGCACCGCCACCCTCGCGCCGTGCACGGCCTCGGGGTCCTCGCCGACGCGCACGCCGGCGTCGGCACGGATCAGCCGGATCGTCGCGGAGGTCAGCGCGGCCGCGACGGCCTCCCGGACCGTCGCATCGCCGGGCAGGGTGGTGGGCGCCACCAGCTCGGGTGGCTCCGACGCGCGCGGACCGAGCGCCCGGAGGTACTTCGGCGTCAGCACGGTGTCGCCGGCTCCCGCCGCGCGCAGGCGGGCGATCGCGGCGCCGGCGAGCGCTCGATCGTCGGTCTCGACCTCGACCTCGCGGAACCGCGCGGCGATCCGCCGGCCCGACAGCACGGAGACCTCGTCGTCGACGACCTCGCCCAGCTCGGCGTGGTCGGCGCCGGTGAACCCGACACGCGTGCGGACGGTGTGCACCGTCACGACCCGGCGAACCGGTTCCCGGCGTACGTAGGCGGTGATGAGGTCGGCGAGCTCGCTCGGCGGGTGAGTCGGTGGGCCCTGCACCTCGATCTCCTCCCGGCTGAGCGCGCCCTCCTCCTCGCCGGCCGGCAGCTTGAGTGTCCACCCCTGCCCGTCGCGGTACCGCAGGCTCGGTCCCCACCTGGCGAGCCGGAGGTCCTCCGTATCCCAGTAGGTGGTGCGGGTGCGCCGCGGCTCCTCGCGGACCGCGTCGACGCCGTCGCGAACGCCGTCGAACCCGGGCAGACGGAACCCGGGGCCGACGTCCAGCTTCGTCTCGCGCTCGGTGCTCACCGCTCCGCGCCCGCCCGTTCGGCGGCCGCCTCCTGCGATCGCTGTTGCGCGTTCACGCCCGAGGTCGTCGGCACCTTGTGCCATCGTCCGTCCCAATCGAGCTCCCAGCTGAGCACGTCGTCGGCCAGATCCACGGCGAGGATCTCGTCCAGGCGCGCGGCGAGGGCGGGATCGATGACCGGTGTCGCGGCCTCCACCCGGCGATCGAGGTTCCGCGGCATCAGGTCGGCAGACCCGATGTAGTGGTCCACGCCCCGCTCCGGCGTGCCGAAGCGGAAGATCCGCGAGTGCTCGAGGTAGCGGCCGACGAGCGAGCGCACCCGGATCCGCTCCGACAGGCCGGGGAGACCGGGTCGCAGGCAGCAGATGCCGCGCACGATCAGGTCGACCTCGGTGCCGGACTGCGACGCCTCGTACAGCGCGTCGATCATGTCGGCGTCGACGAGGCTGTTCATCTTCAGCGTGATGCGCCCGTCGGGCGCCTCCGTCTCGCGGTGGATCATGTCGAGGATGCGCTGGCGCATCGTCACGGGCGCGACCAGGAGCCGGCGGTAGTCGCGCTGGCGGCTGTAGCCGGTCAGCAGGTTGAACAGGTCGGTGAGGTCGGCGCCGATCTCCGGGTCGGCCGTCAGCAGGCCGAGGTCCTCGTACAGGCGCGCCGTCCGGGGGTTGTAGTTGCCGGTGCCCACGTGGGCGTAGCGCCGGATGCCGGCGTGCTCGCGGCGGACCACCAGACACGTCTTCGCGTGCGTCTTCAGCCCGGCGACGCCGTACACGACGTGCACGCCCGCCTGCTCCAGAGCTCGCGCCCAGTTGATGTTGGCCTGCTCGTCGAAGCGCGCCTTGAGCTCGACGAGCGCCACCACCTGCTTACCGGACGCCGCGGCGCCGATCAGCGCCTGCACGATCGGACTGTCGGCGGAGGTCCGGTACAGCGACTGCTTGATGGCCAGCACGTCGGGGTCCGTCGCCGCCTGCTCGACGAAGGCCTCGACGGAGGACGCGAACGAGTCGTACGGATGATGCACGAGGACATCGCCGCCGCGGAGGACGGCGAACAGGTCGGGCGTGTCCCCACCGTCGAGCCGGAGCTGTGTGACCGGCGTGAACGGGTCGTCCTTCAGATCGGGCCGGTCGAGTGCCGTGAGCGACAGCAGCGAACCGAGATCGAGCAGGCCCCGCACCTCGTAGACGTCCTCGGCCTCGAGCTCCAGCTCCCGCAGCAGCAGGCCCCGGACCTCGTCCGAGATCGAGCCGTCGACCTCGAGCCGGACCGGGCTCGCCGCTCGCCGGCGCCGGACCAGGACCGTCTCGATGGCGGCCAGGAGGTCCTCGGCCTCGTCCTCCTCGACGTCCATATCCGCGTCCCGCGTGATCCGGAACACGTGGTTGCTGAGGATCTCCATCCCCGGGAACAGCGAGTCCAGATGCGCGGCCAGCACCTGCTCGATCGTCACGAACCGCTCGCCGTCGCCGAGCGCGACGAACCGCTCCAGCAGCGGCGGCACCTTCACGCGCGCGAACCGGCGCTGCCCCGTCATGGGGTCGCGCACGACGGCCGCGAGGTTCAGCGACAGGCTGGAGATGTACGGGAACGGATGCGAGGGGTCGACCGACAGGGGCGTCAGCACCGGGAAGATCCGCTCGCGGAACTGACGGTCCAGCGCGGCCCGGTCGTCGTCGTACAGCTCGTCCCAGGCGACGATCCGGATGCCGGCCTTGTCGAGGGCCGGCAGGATCTCCTCCGTCAGCAGCGCCCCGGCCCGGTCCACCTCCTCGGCCACCCGCTCGCGGATCGCCGAGAGCTGCTCGCGCGGCGTCATGCCCTCGGGCGTGGCGACGCCGACGCCGGCCGAGGCCTGCTCCTTCAGGCCCGAGACCCGGACCTGGAAGAACTCGTCGAGGTTCTGCCCGAAGATCCCCAGGAACTTCGCCCGCTCCAGCAGCGGCGTGCCCGGATCCTCCGCCAGCGCCAGCACGCGGCCGTTGAAGTCCAGCCACGACAACTCGCGGTTCAGGTAGCGGGGGTCCTCCGTGGAGAGCACTGAGGGTGCGGGGACGATATCCATATCGGGCTCGCGGGGCCGTGGCCGTCGACCGCGCCCGAAGATGGTAGTCGGCAGCCGCCGACACCAGCAAGGGGGCGTCAACGTGAACGGGCGGTGAACGGGTGGTGAACGGGGTATCCTCCGCACGGCCCGGACGGGGCCGCCGGGATCCGCACGAACGGAGGGACGCCGAGGTGAAGCTGAAGGTCTCGCAGCGCCCCGGGGAGTTCTTCGAGCTGTTCGCCGACTCGGCCCGCAACCTCCGGGCCGGCGCCGAGCAGCTGCGGGACCTGATCGGCGACTACACGAACGTGGAGCTCAAGGCCCGCCGCATCCAGGAGCGCGAGCACGACGGGGACGAGATCACCCACACGATCATCCGCCGGCTCAACACCACCTTCGTGACCCCGATCGACCGCGAGGACATCTACGCCCTCGCGAGCGCGCTTCGACGACGTGATGGACCTCATCGAGGAGGCGGCGGACCTGTTCGTGCTGCACGCGATCGAGACCCCCCTGCCGGAGATGAAGGCGCAGGCCGACGTCCTGGTCCTGGCGGCCGAGCAGACCGAGCAGGCGGTCCTGTCGCTCGCGAAGATGGACGTCGCGGGCCTCGAGCCCTATTGGGTCGAGATCAACCGGCTGGAGAACGAGGGCGACAAGCTCTACCGGCGATCGGTCGCGGACCTGTTCTCCGGCGACCACCGCGCGATGGACGTGCTGAAGTGGAAGGAGGTCATCGAGACGCTCGAGGAGGCGCTCGACGGCCTCGAGAACGCCGCCAACATCATCGAGTCGATCGTCCTGAAGCACGCCTGACCGAGATGTCCATCGCCGTCGTCGTCATCATCGCGATCGCGCTGGCGTTCGACTTCTTCAACGGGTTCCACGACGCGGCGAACTCGATCGCGACGGTGGTGTCGACCCGCGTGCTCTCCCCGAGGCAGGCGGTCGCGTGGGCGGCCTTCTTCAACTTCGCGGCGTTCATCATCTTCGGCACCGCCGTCGCCGCCACCATCGCGAAGGACGTGGTGGACCCCGAGGTCTTCACCAACGGCGTGATCTTCGCCGGCCTGCTCGGAGCGATCGCCTGGGACGTGATCACCTGGTACGTCGGGCTGCCGACGAGCTCGTCGCACGCGCTGGTCGGCGCCATGAGCGGCGCCGCCGTCGCCTCGGCCGGCTGGAGCGCACTGGTCACGGGCGGGCTGCAGAAGATCGCCGTGTTCATCGTGCTGTCGCCGATCATCGGCCTGCTGCTCGCCTTCACGCTGATGGTCATCGTGTACTGGGTGTTCCATCGCAACCACAAGGTGGACCGGCTGAACCGCAAGTTCCGACGGGTTCAGCTCATCTCGGCCGCGGCCTTCAGCCTCGGGCACGGCGCGAACGACGCCCAGAAGACGATGGGCGTGATCCTCGCGCTGCTGATCGCGAACGGCATCGTCCCCAAGGACTCCGGGGTGCCGCTGTGGGTGGTGCTGTCCGCCCACACGGCCATCGGGCTCGGCACCCTGTTCGGCGGCTGGCGGATCGTGCACACGATGGGATCGAAGATCACGAAGTTGCAGCCGGTCGGCGGCATGTGCGCCGAGACGGCGGCGGCCGTCACGTTGTTCTTCACCGCGCACGCGGGCATCCCGGTGTCCACCACGCACACGATCACCGGCGCGATCGTCGGCGTCGGCACCACACAGCGCCTGGCCGCGGTCCGGTGGGGCGTGGCCGGCAAGGTCGTGTGGGCCTGGGTGCTCACGATCCCCGGCGCGTTCGTGATCGCCTACTTCGCGTACCTGCCCGTGAAGGCGCTCACGTGAGGATCGGCCGGCGTCCCCTCTTCTTCCTGGCCACGGCCCTCGTCTGCGTGCTCATGATCCCGCCGACGCCCGACGAGTTCCGCTGGGTGAACATCTCGATGGCCGCCCTCGCGCTGTTCTGGGCCGTGCTGCTCGGCATCGAGGACGTGGTCACGCACCGCGACCGTCCGCCCAACGGCCGTCGCTGAGCTCGCCGTCAGGCGAACTTGAGCTTCGTGGACTCGATCGTGTTCGCGATGTCCTCGCACCGGTCGATCGCGCCCTCGATCTCCTTCAGCAGGTCCTTCCAGATCAGGACCTCCATGGCGCGATGGTCGCCCGAGTACAGCGAGGCGACCGCCCGCCGGTACACCCAGTCACCCTCGCGCTCCAGGCGCCGCACCTCGGCGCAGAGGTGCTCCGTCCCGCGGAACGACCGGAGGCTGCCCACGGCCGCCCGCACGGCCCCGACGGCCCGGACCAGCACGTCGACCAGCTCGCGGAACTGCGCCATCGGCGCCACGATCCCGTGCAGCACCAGCAGGTCGGCGACCGCCTCCTGGGCGTCGAGCACGTCGTCCATCAGGGAGGCCAGCCGGTGGATGTCGGCCCGGTCGAACGGGGTGACGAAGGTGGTGTTGAGCGTGGCGATGATCTCGTGCGTGAGGTCGTCGCCGGCGTGCTCGAGCTCCTGGATCCGCTCGGCGTGCGCCGGCGCTCCCGCGAGGTCGGCGAGGAGGTCCGCGAGCTCGCGGGCGCCGGCGACGACGCCGTCGGCGGCCCGATCCAGCAGCTCGTAGAAGACCAGCTCGCGCGGGATCACCTGGAACGGCACGCCGGGCACCGTAGCGCCGGCGACCCGGCCGTGTCCATATTCGCGTCCTTGGGCATCCGTGGCGCGTCCTGTCGCGTTCTTGGCGCGGCGGTCAGTCGACGAACTTGTAGCCGAGCCCACGCACGGTCAGCAGGTGGGCGGGCCGGTGGGGGTCCTGCTCGATCTTGCGGCGGAGGCGCTTCACGTGGACGTCGAGCGTCTTCGTGTCGCCGAAGTAATCCGGGCCCCAGACCTCCTCGATCAGGAAGTCGCGCGTGAGCAGCCGGCCCTTGCGCCGGAGGAAGGTCTCGAGGAGCTCGAACTCCTTCGGTGGGAACGCGACCGCCTCGCCCTGCACGCGGACCTCGTGGCGCGCGACATCCATCTCGACGGCGCCTCCGTTCACCGTGTCGTCGACGGTCGCGACGGCACGCATCGCGGTGCGGCGGAGGTTCGCCCGCACCCGCGAGACCAGCTCGCGGACCGAGAACGGCTTCGTCACGTAATCGTCGGCGCCGAGCTCGAGTCCCGTGACCTTGTCGGCCTCCGAGTCCTTCGCCGTCACGATGATGATCGGCACGTCGGACTCGCTGCGGATCGCGCGGCAGACGTCGAGGCCCGACATCTCGGGCAGCATGAGGTCGAGGATCACCAGCGCGGGCGTCGACGAGCGGAACCGCTCCATCGCCGCCCGCCCGTCTCGCGCGACCGCGACCGCGTACCCCTCCCGCTCGAGGTTGTACCGGACGGAGTCGGCCAGCGACTCCTCGTCCTCCACGATGAGGATGCGCGGTGCCTCGTCGCTCATTCCGTCTCGACGATCACGGGGTGGGAGGCGTCGGTGAACTCGCGGAACTCACCGGTGAGCAGGAATCCCACCTGCTCGGCGACGTCGACGGCGTTGTCGCCGACGCGCTCGAGGTTGCGCGCCAACACGAGCATGCGCAGTCCCCACTCGAGCTGCGCCGGATCGTCGGCGAGCGCGGCGATCTCCTGGTACATCCCGAGGTTCAGCCGGTCGACGGGGTCGTCCATCTCCGGCAGCTGCAGGCACAGCGACAGGTCCCGGTTCCGGAAGGCCTCCATGGCGGTCCGGATCATGGGCCGCACGATGTCGCCCATCTCGCGGATGTGCGATCGCACCTGATCGCTGCCGGTCAGGTCGCTTGACCGACAGGAAGGTCTTGGCGATGTTCACCGCCTGATCCCCGATCCGCTCCAGGTGCAGGTTGATGTGCAGCATGGCCGAGAGCAGCCGGAGGTCGGTCGCCACCGGGGTCTGCAGCGCCAGCAGCTCGATCGTGCGGTGCTCGATGTCGAGGTAGCGGTCGTCGATCTCGTCGTCGGCGTCGATCACCTGCTGCGCGAGGTCCTCGTCGCGCCGCACCAGCGCGTCGATCGCCCGGCCGACCGCGCGCTCGGACAGCTCCCCCATGGCCAGGACCTCGAGCTCCAGGGACTCGAGCTCCTCGTGCAGGCGCTGGGTCATCCGAACCGCCCCGTCACGTAGGCCTCGGTGCGCTCGTCGCCGGGGTTCGTGAAGATCGTCTCGGTCCGGTCGAACTCGACGACGGTCCCGGTCCGGTGGCCCTCCTCGCTCGACGTCGACCGTGAAGAAGGCGGTCCGGTCGCTCACGCGCGCCGCCTGCTGCATGTTGTGCGTGACGATCACGATGGTGTAGTCGGCCACCAGCTCCTGCATCAGATCCTCGATCCGCTGCGTGGCGATCGGGTCCAACGCCGAGCACGGCTCGTCCATCAGGATCACGTCGGGCCGGGTGGCGATCGCGCGGGCGATGCACAGCCGCTGCTGCTGCCCGCCGGAGAGCGCCATCGCCGACTGCTTCAGCTTGTCCTTCACCTCGTCCCAGAGCGCCGCCCGCCGGAGGCTCTGCTCGACCAGCTCGGCGGTGTCGCCCTTGAACCCGGCGATCTTCGGCCCGAACAGGACGTTGTCCTCGATCGACTTCGGGAACGGGTTGGGCTTCTGGAAGACCATGCCGATCCGGCGCCGAACCTCGACGGGATCCACGTCGTCGCCGTACAGGTCCACGCCGTGGTAGCGGACGCTGCCCTCGATCCGCGCGTCCGGCACGAGGTCGTTCATGCGGTTCAGGCAGCGCAGGACCGTGGTCTTCCCGCAGCCGGACGGGCCGATCAGGGCGGTGATCTCGTTGCGGCGGACCGGCAGCGTCACGTCCCGCACCGCCCGGAAGTCCCCGTAGTACACCGCCAGCCCGTCGACGTCGAAGACGGTCTCCCGCCGGTCGTCGGTCTCGCGGTGGTGGTCCTGGACGTCGATCACGGTCCTCCTCTCGGCCGGAGCCCTTGGGTCGACACCGACCTTCACGTCCACCTCCTTACCACTTCCGGTCATATCGGTTCCTCAGCAGGATCGCGGCAGTGTTCATCAGCAGCAGCACGACCATCAGCACCATGATGGCAGCTGCGGTGAGCGCTTGGAACCGCTCGTCGGGCAGCGACGCCCACCGGTAGATGATGATGGGCAGCGCCGTGAACCGCTCGGAGAAGCTCTGGGCGAAGGTCGCGTTCGACCCGAGGAACCCCGTGGTCGCGCCCACCAGGATCAGCGGGGCCGTCTCCCCGATCGCCCGCGCCAGCGACAGGACCGTGCCGGTCAGGATGCCGGGTGCCGCGTACGGCAGCACGTGGCTGCGCACCACCTCCCAGCGGGTCGCCCCGACGCCGTACCCGGCCTCGCGGATGCCCTGGGGGACGGCCCGCAACGCCTCCGCCGACGTGATGATGACGATCGGCAGCACCATGACGGCCAGCGTCAGGCCGGCGGAGATGAGGCTGCGGCCCTCGACGCCGGGACCCGTGATCGAGCCGAGCGCCTTCACGAAGATCGCGAGCCCGAGCAGTCCGTACACGATCGACGGCACGCCGGCCAGGTTGCGGATGTTCGCGTTGATCAGCCGCGTGAGTCGGGTGTCGCGCGCGTACTCCTCGATGTAGACGGCGGCGCCGATGCCGAGGGGGAAGGCGATCACCACCACGAAGATCATGAGGCTCACCGACCCGACGATGCCCTGCCACACGCCGGCGCGGAACGCGAAGCTCGACAGGTCGCTGCGCAGGAAGTCGGCGCCGCGCTCCTGGAACACGGGCAGGCCGGTGCGGATCACGTTGCCGATCAGCACGGTGAGGATGACCAGGACGATGAGCAGGGTGGCGAGCAGCGCCCCCTGGAACACGACCCCCCGCCAGTCGGCGCGCCGCCCTCGGAGCGCGCGCTCGACGGCGACCGTCGTGGGCGTGGGGACGGCGGCCGACATCAGTACCGGTTCCTGTACCGTCGCACGAACCGCTCGCTCACCACGTTGAGCACGAAGGTGACGAGGAACAGCAGCATCCCGACGAAGAACAGCGCCTCGAACGTGAGCGCCGCGCCCTTCACCTGATCGGAGCCGGTCGCGAGGGACGCCATGGCGGCCGTCATCGTCTGCCCGGGCTCCAGCGGGGCGAACCCCTGCGCGCTGCCCGTCCCGCCCGCGGCCATCGCCACCACCATCGTCTCCCCGATGGCCCGCGAGATGCCGACGATCAGCGCCGCCACGATGCCGGACAGGGCGGCGGGGAACACGATGCGCAGGCTCGTCGTCATCCGGCGTGCGCCGAGGCCGACCGAGGCCTCGCGCAGCGCGCCCGGCACCGCGTGCATCGCGTCCTCGGTGATCGTCGCCACGAGCGGGGTGACGAGGATGCCCACGGCGATCCCCGCAGCCACCAGCGTGAACAACGGCGCCGACGCCCACAGCTTCTGCACGAGGTCGGGCGCCACGACCGACAGCGCGAAGAACCCCATGACGACGCTCGGGATGCCGGCGAGGATCTCGATGATCGGCTTCAGCCGCCGGCGCGCGCGGGGCCCCGCGTACTCCGACAGGTAGATCGCGGCGCCCAGGCCGAGCGGCGTCGCCACCAGCATGGCGATGGCCGTGACGACGAGCGTGCCGCCGACGATCGTGCGCAGGTCGTACTGCCCGCGCCGCGGCGACCAGCCGTCGGTCCACAGCGCCCCGGGATCCACGTGGATCGCGAAGCTCACCGCCCGGCCGGCGAGCGACAGCACGATCGCGGCGCTGATCACGACGGAGAACGCCGCCGCGCCGAAGAACACCCCGCGGACGAGGCGTTCTCGGCGGTGGCGCGCCGGACTCCCCGACAGGTCGATGGGGGTCGCGATCAGACGCCGCTCCACGTGGCGCGCGAGGCGTCGAGGCGGTCGGCCGGCAGGTCCACGTACCCGGCCTGGTTGACGGCCTGGATGCCCTCATCGGACAGGTAGTAGTCGACGAACGACTTCAGCGCCGGGTTCGCGGCCACCTTCGCCGTGTTCACGTAGATGTACAGCGAGCGGCTCAGCGGATAGCTGCCGTCGGAGATCGTGTCGTAGGTCGGCGCCACGCATCCGTCGCCGCCGTCGACCTCGAGCTCCTTCACGCTCGAGCCGGCGTTCTGCGCGTACGCGAACCCGACCCATCCGAGCGCGGAGTCGGAGCCCTCGATCCCCTGGATGATCACGTTGTCGTTCGGCGACGACTGGTAGTCGGGGCGCAGCGTGGCCGCCTTGTCCTCGGCGACGCCCTGCGACAGCGCGGTGTCCTCGATGCCGCTGAGCTCGATCATCGCGTCGTAGGTTCCGGACTCCTCGCCCGGTCCGGTGATGTCGAGCGGCACGTCCGGGAAGTCGTCGGTGCCGCCGACCTTCTTGGCCAGCGCGCTCGCGTCGCTCCAGTTCGCGAAGCCCTCGGACTCCGGCCCGAGCAGCGCGTAGATGTCGCCCATGTTCAGGCAGGTGACGGCGTCGTTGGCCGGGTTCGTCATGACCGTGATGCCGTCGAGGCCGATCTCGAGCTCCACGTAGTCGATGCCGGCGTCCTTGCACGTCTTCGCCTCGGTGTCCTCGATCGGGCGGGAGGCGTCGCTGATGTCGGTCTCGCCCTGGCAGAACAGCGCGAAGCCGTCACCGGTGCCGGGACCGTCGACGCTGATCTTCACGTCCGGGTTCGCGTCGTGGAACAGCTCGGCGACGAGCGAGGAGATCGGCTCCACGGTCGACGATCCGGAGACGACGACGCTGCCGCTGGTGCCGCTGGCGCCGCTGCCCGTCGTTCCGGTGCTGCTGTCGCTGCTGCACGCCGCCGCGAGCAGCGAGAATGCCAGTGCGCCGGCCAGGAGGGCGGCGGCTCGTGTTCGGACCTTCATGCGATCTCCCCTCGTCGTGAACGGACCTCTCACGTCCCGGCCACCGTAGGCAGGGGGGGTATCCGAGCCGTGGCGCGAAGGTGAACGGACGGTGAACGATGTCCGCCGGGCGAACGGACGGCGAACGGCGCCCGGCACCCCTGCCACCCCCTCGATGCCCGGCCGAGGTGGCGGCGTGCGGACCGTTCCGGGAACGGACGATGAACACGCGATCGCCGCCTCTACACTCCTCGCGATGGGTGCTGCGCTGGTCGGCGTGCTGATCGGCGCCGTCGTCGCCGGCGGCGCGGCGCTCCTCGTGCACCAGGGGACCCTCCGCCGGTTCGACCGGCTGGCCGCCGACGTCGAGCGGGCCGAGGAGGCCCTCCGTGCCCAGCAGCGGACCTCGCGCGAGGAGCGCCAGGTCCAGGACCTGATCCTGGGCTCGATGGAGGAGGGCGTCCTGCTGTTCGACCGGCGCGAGCGCACCGTGTTCTCGAACGCGGCCGCCGAGTCCCACCTGGGCACGACGCCCGCCGACGTCTCCGCCCTCCTGCCGATCGACCTGCAGAAGGCCTCGAGGCGGGCCGGGTACACCGGCGCGGTCGTGCGGGCGGTGGTGGAGACCGGCACGCCGAGCCGGTGGCTGCGCGCGACGGCGATGCCCGTCGGCGACGACGGCTCGGTCCTGCTGGTGATCCGCGACGTCACCGAGGCGCGACGGATCGACGAGGTGCGCCGCGACTTCGTGGCGAACGCCTCGCACGAGCTGAAGACGCCGGCGGCCTCGATCCAGGCGGCCGCCGAGACGATCCGGTCGGCGGCGGCCGACGACCCGTCCGCCGTCCCCCGGTTCGCCGAGCAGCTCGAGCGGGACGCCTACCGGCTCTCACGCATCGTGGCCGACCTGCTCGACCTGTCCCGCCTCGAGACCGGCAGCGACCTCGACGACCGGCCGCGACTGGACGTGATCGTCCGCGAGGAGATCCGGCGGTTCCGCGAGACGGCGGACTCGGCCGGTCTCACGCTCAGCATCGACGCGCCCGACGTCCCGGCCGTCCGGGGGTCCGCCCGCGACCTGTCGCTGCTCGTGCGCAACCTGATCGACAACGCGATCCGGTACACGAAGCCGGGTGGCGCCGTCGCCGTGAGCGTGGCGGCGGGCGACGACCACGTCCGGCTGCTCGTGAGCGACGACGGCCTCGGGATCCCCTCGCGCGACCTTCCGCGCGTCTTCGAGCGGTTCTACCGGGTCGACCGGGCGCGCAGCCGCGACACGGGCGGGACCGGGCTCGGGCTCGCGATCGTGCGGCACGTCACCGAGAACCATCGCGGCACCGTGCGCGTGTCGAGCGAGCTCGGCCGCGGCACCACGTTCGAGGTCCGCCTGCCGCGGGCCGCGGCGGGGACCGGCGCGGACGACGGCTCGGCGAACGCGCTGACGACGGCGACGGCCCGGCCTCCTGACGGCGGTCCCCGCGTATGCTCCCGCGATGACGACGGTCTTCCTGATCCGCCACGGCCTCACGGAGCACACGGGCACGCGGCTCTACGGCCGTACACCCGGGCCTGCACCTGTCCGACCGTGGGCGCGCGCAGGCCGATCGCCTCGCGGAGCGCTTCGACGGCGTGCGGCTCGCCGCCATCTACTCGAGCCCCCTCGAGCGGTGCCGGGAGACGGCGGCGCCGCTCGCCGCCGCGAGGGGCCTCGAGGTCGTGCCGCGCGACGACCTCGTGGAGATGGACGCGGGCTCGTGGACGAACCGGACGCTGACGGCCGTCTCGCGCACGAAGCTGTGGCAGGGGATCCAGCACACGCCCTCGCACGCCGCGTTCCCCGGCGGCGAGTCGTTCGCATCGGCCAACGCGCGGATGGTGCGCGCGCTGGTGGAGATCGCGGAGTCCCATCCCCGGGGCCGGGTCGCCGTCGTGTCGCACAGCGACACGATCCGCATGCTGCTCGCGCACGTCGCCGGCGCCCACCTCGACGAGTTCCAGCGCATCATCGTCGACACCGCGTCCGTGTCGGTCGTGGGCGTGGGTGCCGGCAGACCGCGGCTCTTCCTCGCGAACGACACGGACGGCTCGCTCGCCCGGTTCGGCGGCGCGCGCGGCCGCCGCGACGTCTACGGGACGTGACAGGATGGAGTCCATGGATCTCGGTCCCGTCGACCGCATCACCACCGACGCCGTGGGCGAGCCGGGGTCGCGGGTCTTCTACCTCCAGGCGCGGCAGGGCGACGAGCTGGTCACGATCGTGGTGGAGAAGGAGCAGGTCCAGCTCCTGGGCGCGTCGATCCTCGAGCTGCTGGCGAACGTCGAACGAGAGACGGGCGCGGGCCCCGGCGACGAGGAGATGGACCTCGAGGAGCCGGTCGAGCCCCGGTGGCGCGCCGGCCGCCTGTCGATCGGCCTCGACGAGGACCGCGACCTGTTCCTGCTGGAGCTCGAGGAGTACCAGCCCGAGCTCGAGGAGGACGACCCCGAGCGGCTCCTGCTCGAGGACCCGCAGACGCTGCGGCTGTGGGCGACGCGCGAGCAGATGCTGGCGCTGACGCGGCACGCGGCCGTCGTCGCCGACCGCGGCCGGCCGGCCTGCCAGTTCTGCGGGAACCCGATCGATCCCAGCGGGCACGCCTGCCCCGCCATGAACGGGCATCACGAACGCGCGTGAGCGCCCCGCCCGGCGTCCCCCCGGTCCTCGCCGACGGCACGCTCGAGCTCCTCGGCCTGCTCCCCCGCTCGTCGAACTACGCCTTCCTGGCGCGCGCGGTCCTCGAGCCGGAGGAGATGCTCGCCGTGTACAAGCCGCGGCGCGGCGAGACGCCGCTCTGGGACTTCCCGGAGGGGACCCTCGGCAACCGGGAGGCCGCCGCCTACGTCGTCGCGAACGCGCTGGGCTGGCCGAACGTGCCGCCGACGTTGCTGCGCGACGGTCCGGAGGGCGAGGGCGCGGTGCAGCGATTCGTCCCGTTCGAGCCGGACGAACATGCGCTCACGCTGCAGGAGCGGTTCCCGCGCGAGTTCCGGCGCATCGCGATGTTCGACGTCGTCGTCAACAACGCCGACCGCAAGGCCGGGCACTGCCTGCTCGGCCGTGACGGCCGCCTGTTCGTCGTCGACCACGGCACGTGCTTCAGCGACGAGCCGAAGCTGCGCACCGTGCTGTGGGACTACGTCGACGAGCCGCTGCCGGCCGAGGAGCTCCGCGACCTCGCGGCGCTGCGCGAGGCCCTCGAGGCCGGACCCGTCCGCGAGGCCCTCGACGCGCTGCTGAGCCGCGGCGAGGTCCGCGCCACGATCGCCCGGCTCGACGAGCTCCTGGCGGCCGGCCGCTTCCCCCAGCCCGGACCCGGCACGGCCGTACCCGTGGCCGATCGTATGAGCCTGCGCTACCTCGAGGTCGACACCCCGCTCGGCGAGGTGACGGTCGTGGCCTCGCTCGAGGGCGTGATGGCGACGCTGTCGGAGTCCGAGCGCGCCGCCGGCGCACTGGAGGGCCTCGAGCGGGTCGCCGGCGCGGCGGCGCGGCGCGCGCCGCGGGACCTCGGCCCGGTGCGCCGCGAGCTCGACGCGTACTTCGCCGGCACGCTCCGCGCCTTCTCCGTCGACGTCGACCTGCGCTCCGTCGGCGAGGGCTTCGCGCGCCGGGCGCTGGAGGCCGTGCGCCGCATCCCGTACGGGGAGATGCGGACCTACGGCGACGTGGCCGACGCCGCCGGCAGCCCCCGGGCGGGCCGGGCGGCCGGCAGCGCGCTGCGCCGATGCCCGGTGGAGATCCTGGTGCCGTGCCACCGGGTCGTGGGCGCCGGGCGCGACCTCGGCGGCTACGGCGGGCACGAGGACCGCAAGCGCTTCCTGCTGCGCCTCGAGGGCGCGCTCTGAGCGGCCGCTCCCGTAGGCTCTGCCCCATGAAGGCGTCTGCTCGGTTCGACCTGGCCGATCGCCGCTCGTCCTGCTGGCCCTCGTGGCCTGCGGCGGCGACACGCCCGGCGCCTCGCCCACCCCGTCCGGCCCCTCCGGCTCGCTCGGCGTCATGACGGCCGACGCCGGCACCCAGGCGCTCGACGGCCCTGTGCGAGCTGCGGAGCGTCACCGATCGCGACCAGGCCAACGCGCTGTTCTTCGACCACGCGCACCAGACGCTGCACGTCCTGGCGGCGGCGACCGAGCCCGTCGACCGGGTCCCGGCGGCCGGCCTGCTCGAGGCCAAGCAGGTCGTCGAGGCCGACCTCCTGGCCGATACCCTGCCCGAGACCTTCGCGGACGACGTCGGTGCCCTCCTGGTGGCGACCCGCGGCGCCCTCGAGACCGTCGACCTGCCCGCGCCCGGCTGCTGACCGCACCATTTCCGGCCCCCACACGAGAAGATGGAGCACGATGAGACGAACGCTGACGCTCACGCTGTGCCTCGGACTCCTCGCCGGCGCGTGCACCTCCGGCGGCGACCCCGACCCCACACCCAGCGGGACCGGCCCGAGCTTCAACGGGGAGGTGGCGAGCGCGGACCTGTACGTCGACGCGCCGCAGCGCTTCCTGATCGGGCTGCTGGCCGGTGACGCGAACGGCGTCCGGTACGTGAGCTACGGCAGCGTCAAGCTCGCCTTCGCCTTCCTCGGCGACGGGTCGGCGGCGCCGGCGGCCGGGCCCACGGCGACCGCCACCTACGTGGGCGCGCCCGGCACCAACACGGACGGCACGGCACCCACCCTCACCCAGCCGTCGGAGGCCCGGGGTGTCTACCAGGCGGAGGACGTCACGTTCGACCAGGTCGGGACCTGGCAGGTCACGGCCACCGCCGACGTCGAGGGCGCGGGCGCCCTGAAGGTGACGTCGGCGTTCCCCGTCGCCGCCGAGCCCGCGCTCCCGGCCCCCGGCCAGCGGGCGCCGAAGACCGACAACCTCACGCTGGCATCGAAGGACGTGCCGCCGGCGGCGATCGATTCCCGCGCCGACCGACGGACGGATCGGTTCCGGACAAGAACCTGCACCGGTGGACGATCGCCGACGCGATCGCGCAGGGCCGGCCCGGCGCTGGTCGCGTTCGCGACGCCCGTGTACTGCACGAGTCAGTTCTGCGGTCCGGTCGTCGACGCGGTCGAGAAGCTGTCGCAGCGCTACGCCGACCGCGCCGTCTTCATCCACATCGAGATCTGGCACGACTCAGGCGAAGAACGAGATCAACCAGGCGGCGGCCGACTGGCTGTACCGCAACGGCGACCTGCGGGAGCCGTGGCTCTATCTGATCGGCGCCGACGGCAAGATCCTCGATCGCTGGGGCGTGCTGTGGAACCCCGACGAGGTCGGCGCCGAGCTGCGCGCCCTCCCGCCGATGGGCTGAGCGGCCTCCTGCCCGTACGATGGCTTCCATGTCGACCGACCCCTCGCTGCCCGCGCCGCCCGGCGTCGAGTACTGCTACCGGCACCCCACGGAGCAGACCGGCGTGCACTGCACGCGCTGCGGGAAGCCGATCTGCCCGGCGTGCATGATCGAGGCCCCCGTCGGCTACCAGTGTCCCGACTGCGTGGCCGAGGCCCGGCGCGAGTTCGCCAAGGGCCCCGGCCGCCGGATCGCCGTCGCGAACGCGAAGGCCGTCTCGGCCACCAACGTCCTGCTCGCGATGATCGGCGCGGTGTTCGTGGTCGAGATCGTGATCGGGGGACCGAACGCGCTGCTGCTCGGACCCTCCAGCCGCCAGCTCTACGACATGGGCGGCGCCGCCGCCTTCTTCGCGCAGGTGCAGCCGGTCTTCCGATTCCTGCCCGGCATCGCGACCGGGCAGTACTGGCGGCTCGTCACCAGCATGTTCCTGCACGTCGGGTTGATCCACATCGCGTTCAACGGCTACGCGCTGTACCTGTTCGGCACCGTCATCGAGAACGAGCTCGGCCGCCTCCGCCTCCTGCTGATCTACTTCGCGACCGGCATCTTCGCGGGCGCCGCGTCGTACGCGTTCGGTACGCCCGGCGTGGTGGGGGCGGGTGCCTCGGGCGCGATCTTCGGCCTGTTCGGCGCCTTCTTCGCCTACAACTACCGCAGACGGAGGTCCGCGCTGGCCGCCGCCCGGCTGCGGCAGATGATCCAGCTGATCGTGCTGAACGCGATCCTCGCGCTGTCGTTGCACTTCATCGACTGGCGGGCCCACCTCGGCGGGCTGGTGGCGGGGGTCGCGGCCGGCTACGTCGCGGAGGGCTGGGGGAACCTGTCGAAGCGCCGCGTGATCCTGGTGGTCGGCTTCTCCGCCATCCTGCTCGCGGCGGCCGGCCTCGTCGTGTGGCGGACGGACCAACTGTCACACGACCCGGTGATCGGACCCTACCTCGCGGGAGCGAGCGCTCAGGCGGGTTCGGGCGCGGCCCGGTAGGACCCGAGCACCCGCAGCATCGAGGTGTGCTCGGCCACCTCGGCGAGGGCGTCCACCACGTCGGGGTGCTCGGCCGCCCGCATCAGGTCCACGTACATCACGTACTCGAACGCGCGGCCCCGGCGCGGCCGGCTCTCCAGCTTGTGCAGGTTGATGCCGCGCTCGGCGAACGGCTGCAACGACGCCAGCAGCGAGCCGGGGCGGTCGGCGACCGCCATCACGAGCGAGGTCTTGTCGGCCTCGCCGAGCGAGGATCCCTCCGTCGCGATGACGGCGAACTTCGTGAAGTTCTCCTTCTCCGTCTGGATCCGCTCCGCCAGGACCGCGAGCCCGAACCGGGACGCCGCCTCCACGCTCGCGATCGCCCCCTCCTGCTTCGACCCGGTCTCGGCGATCATCCGGGCGGCGCCGGCGGTGTCGTGGACGGGCACGGGGTCGATCCGCATCGACGACAGGAACTCCTCGCACTGCGCCAGCGCCTGCCAGTGCGAGGACGCGCGGCGGATGTCCTCGAGGCGGGCTCCCGGCACGCCGAGGAGGGCGTGATCCACACGGACGATGACCTCGCCGACGATCCGCAGCAGGCTGGTGTGCAACAGCAGGTCGTAGGTCTCGTTGACCGACCCCGCCTGCGAGTTCTCGAGCGGCACGACGCCGAACGGGACCTCGCCGCTCGTCACGCGCGAGAACACCAGGCGCACGGTCTCGCACGGCATGGGCTCGGCGTCGGGGAACAGCTGGCGTACCGCGCGCTCGCTGTACGCGCCGGGCTCTCCCTGATAGGCGATGTCCATGACGGCGAAGCCTAGCAGCGGCCCGTCACGGCCCCCGGCCCGGGCCCGGCCCGGTGACCTGCTACGTTGCTGCGCATGGAGCCCGCCGACGGCCCCCCGCTCCCCCGCCGCCGCCGGGCGATCTGGATCGCGCTCGGCGCCGTCGCGATCGTCCTGATCGCCTGCGCCGCGTCGGCCGCGCTCACGTACGGACATCTGTCGACCGGGCGCAGCGCGATGGCCGCGGGGCGCTCCGACCTCGTGGCCGGCGACGCCCCGGCGGCGCAGCGCGAGTTCGCCGACGCCCAGGCCGCCTTCCGCGCCGCCCAGAGCACCGCCGGTGCGCCGTGGCTCCGGGCGGTCGGCCTCGTGCCGGTCGTGGGTCGCACGCCCGACACGATCTCCGCGATCGCCGACGCCGGACTGCAGACCGCGCGCGCCGGCACGGCCGTCGCCGACGCGGTCGCCGCGCTGCCCGACGGGCTCGCGTCCCTCGCGCCGGCCGACGGCCGCGTGCCGCTGGACCGGATCGCCGGCCCTCGCGGGACCCGTCTCGCAGGCCGACGCCCTCACGGCCGATGCCCTCCGGACGCTGGAGGACTCCGCGGGCCATCTGGTGCTGGCGCCCGTCGCCGACGCGCGCGCCGAGGCGCTCGACACGCTCGGCGGCCTCCACGAGCAGCTCGCCGCCGGCGCCAGCGTCCTCGAGGGCCTCCCGGCCTTCCTCGGCGCGGACGGTCCGCGCTACGTACTTCTTCGGCGCCGTGAACCCGGCCGAGCTGCGCGGCGGGGGTGGGCTCCTCGGCGCCTACAGCCTCCTGACGGTCCAGGACGGGCGCTTCGCCTTCGGACGGTTCGCACCCACGCAGCAGCTTCCGGCGATGGACGTCGCCGAACTGCCCGGCGCCACCGCCGACTACGCCGAGAACTACGACCACTACCGCAAGGGCGACGGCTTCTGGCTGAACGCGAACATGACGCCGGACTTCCCGTCGTTCGCCGCCACGATGGCCCAGGCGTACGAGGCCGCGACCGGACAGCACGTCGACGGCGTCATCACCGCCGACCCGTTCGCGCTCCAGGCGCTGCTCACCTCCACGGGCCCCACCCTCATCCCCGGGCTCGATCTGCGCGTCTCGGCCGACGACGTGGTCGCGTTCGTCACCAACGAGGCGTATCGGGAGCTGCGCGACCCCCGGCAGCGCAAGCAGGTCCTCGGCGCCGTTGCGGCATCGGTCGTCGACCGGTTCCTCGCGCGGCCCGACGCCAGCCTGTTCGCGCTGAAGAACCTGGCGGCGACGGCCTCGGCCGGGCACATCCAGCTGTGGAGCGCCGACCCGGGCATGCAGTCGGGGCTCGCCGCCACCGGGGTCGGGGGGGCCTTCGCTCCCCCCGCCGGCGACCTGCTGGCCGTCGTGCAGAACAACGCCTCGGCGACGAAGCTCGACTTCTTCCAGCACCGCACGGTCGGCTACGACGTGCGGCTCGGCGACGGGGGCACCGCGACGGCCGACGTCGCGGTCGACCTCGAGAACGCGGCGCCGACGAGCGGCTACCCGCCGTACGTGATCGGCCCGTATCCCGGCCTGACCTCGGTCGCCGGCGAGAACATCGCGATCCTGCAGGTGTACTGCGGCCCGGGGTGCGGGGTGGACCGGGCGACCGTGGACGGCGAGTCGATCGACACCGGGCTGCACGAGGAGCTCGGGCACCCCTACCTCGCCACGTACCAGCGCATCGCGCCCGGCGCCACCAGCGCGCTCCGGGAGCGCCTGACCCTGCCCGAGGCCTGGCAGGGGAACAGCTCCGGCGGGATCTACCGGCTGCACCTGGCGGCCCAGCCCTCCATCAACGCGGACCGGGTTCGGGTGAGCATCGCGCTGCCGCCCGGCATGCACGCCGACGAGATGAGTCCGGAGCTGGACCTCGAGGGCGATCGGGTCGTGTACGAGGGCTCGCCGGCGGCCGACCTCGACCTGTGGGTGCGCTTCCGCCCGGGGCTGCCGGGGCGCCTGTGGCGGGACCTCACCCGGTTCCTGTCGACGCCGGTCTGAGGCGGGATCCGGCCGTCGGGCCGACCCCGGACGCGAACGAGCCCCGGCGCTCGGCCGGGGCCCGGTTCGGAGGTTCCTGTGCGTCAGATGCGCGCGGTCGCGCGGCGCCGGCTCACGAAGAGCGCCACTGCCCCGACGACCACGAGGGCCACCAGGAGCACGAGGCCCATCGAGACGTTGGAGCCGGTGAACGCCGTGCCGCCGTGTGTGCCGCCCGGGTCCGGCGGGGGCGGCGCGTACCCGGCGAATGCCGGTGCGGCGAGCCCCAGCACGAACAGAACGGCCGTCAGAGCTGCGAACCCGATCCGCTTCATGCGACGTCCCTTCCTGCCAGACCGGGGATGTTCCCAGGTCAGGTGCGAAGTGTAGAGGAAAGGGAGAACCACGCGCAACGAGCGGATGACCTACGCCTGATGGCCGTATCGAGCCGGCGTGGTCCTACGCGGCGACGGAGGGCCGAGCGTCGACGTCGGAGTGCCGATCCTGCGAGAACCGGGCGACGGCGAGCCATCCCTCGGCCTTGGCGTAGTCGCCGGCGGCCACCGCGTCCGCGAAGGCCTGCATGATCTTCTCCAGCGTTCGGTCTCTGCTCACCCCCGAGGTATCGGCCGGACCCCGGGCGAGACTTGAGCGGGTGGAGCCGGGAGGCTCAGTAGGCGCCGCGCCGGCTGACCAGCACCGGCAGGGTCTTCGCGACGATGTACAGGTCGTAGGCGAGCGACCAGTTCTCGATGTAGAACAGGTCCAGGCGCACGCATTCGTCGAAGGAGAGCTCGCTGCGGCCGCTCACCTGCCACAGGCCGGTGACACCGGGCGAGACCTCGAGGCGGTCGAACTGCCAGTCCTCGTACTCGGCGACCTCCTCGGGCAGCGGCGGCCGCGGACCCACGAGGCTCATCTCGCCGCGGAGCACGTTGATCAGCTGCGGCAGCTCGTCGAGGCTGAAGCGCCGCAGGAAGCGCCCGACGCGCGTGACGCGGGGGTCGCCCTGCAGCTTGAACATCAGGTCGTTCATGCCGTGCTTCAGCCGCAGCTCCGCCACCATCTCGTCGGCGCCGCTGTGCATCGTGCGGAACTTCAGGATCGTGAAGGGCCGGCCCCGATGTCCGACGCGGCCCTGTCGGTACAGGACCGGTCCCGGCGAGGTGAGGCGCACCGCCGCCGCGATCGCGAGCGAGCACCGGCGAGAGCACGACGAGTCCGAGCGTCGCGGCCGACAGGTCGAACGCACGCTTCACGGCCGCCTGCGTCCCCGACAGGCGCACCGGCTTCAGCGACAGCGCCATCATGCCGCCGATCGGCTGCACGGTGAGCCTCGAGGCCAGCATCTCCGGCAGCGTGGCCGTCACGCGGACCTCGACGCCCTCCAGGCGCACGGCCTTCGCGACGTGCGCGATCTCCGTCGACGACAGCGCGCTCGCGGCGACGAAGACGCACTCCGCGCCCGACCCGCGGATCAGCTCACGCAGGTCGTCGATGCCGCCGACGACGGGCGTGCGGTGCGCGGGCGGAGACTGCTCGGTGGCGACCAGGCCGATCGAGCGGAACCCGAACCGTGGATGCTGCATCGCGGTCTCCAGGTGCATCGCCTCGACGTTCGTGCCCACGATCAGGGTCGGGAAGAGGAACCGGCCCTGGGTGCGGGAGCGGAACACCCACCAGTGCCAGACGCGGCGCGTCGCGAGGGCGAACAGCACGCCGAGCGTCCACGACAGGGCGAGCCAGGACCGCGACAGCGATGCCATCGACCACACCGACAGCGTGACGAGCCCGATCACACCGACGGTGACGGCGAGGATGATGCGGCGGAACTCCTCCGCGGGCGTGAACCGATGGGCGTGGTACAGCCCGAACGCGGTGTAGACCACGAGGACCACCGGCGGCGACCCGAGCATGAGCAGCAGGAACTCGCCGTGCGGCAGGCCGATGCCGTACCGGATCCAGTGGGCGACCAGGAGGCAGCCCGCGATCGACAGCACGTCGGTGACGGCGATCCGGCGGTACAGGGAGCGGTACTGGGCCTGGGCCGACCTCGCGGGGCCGGCCTCGGGGATCTGCAGGATGTCGTCGGTCGGGCGGGTCGCCGTCCCGATCTCATCTATCCGGTCCTGCATCGACACCTCCGCGAGCCCTGGTCCGGGCCGCTCGTCACGCCCCGCCGTCCTGCAGGTGGAACGCTACCCACTCCGGGCGCTCGAGGTCCATCGGACGAAGGTACCGTGTTCGAGCCCGGAACCGGGAATCGGATCGGGGGTCCGGCCGGCCCGTCAGGCGTTCAGGATGCTGGTGACGATGCGGATCGCGCCCGGGCCGACGATGACCACGAACAGCGACGGCAGCACGCACAGGATCAGCGGGAAGACGATCTTCACCGGGATCTGCTGGGCCTTCGCCTCCGCCCGCTGACGCCGCTTGATCCGCAGCTGCTCGGCCTGGGTGCGCAGGACGCCGGCGATGCTCACGCCGAACACGTCCGCCTGGATCATGGCCAGCGCGAAGGCGTTGAGCTCGTCCACGTCCGTGCGCTCGGCGAGGTGTCGGAACGACTCCGAGCGAGCGACGCCGAGCTGGATCTCCTGGAGCATCCGGGCGAACTCCTGCGACAGGACCCCGGGCACGTTCTGCACGACCTGGGCGATCGCGGCGTTCAGCGACAGGCCGGCCTCCACGCTGATCGTCAGGAGGTCCAGGGTGTCGGACAGGGTGCGCAGGATCTCGCGCTGCCGGTCCTCGACGCGGCCGTTCACGATCGAGTCGGGCGCGACGAAGCCGGCGAAGGTGAACAGGGCGGCAACCAGGACGACGACGAACGGCGACAGGTGCGTCGTCGTGCCGATCAGCAGGCCCAGCACGAAGCCGCCGACGAGCCCGATGATCTTGAAGGCCATGACGCGCTCGGCATCCCAGCCGGCGGGACTGCCCGCCAGCAGGAGCTTTCGCGTGATGCGGTCGCGTGCG
The DNA here is from genome assembly GCA_963828885.1 of uncultured Actinomycetes bacterium. Taxonomy (GTDB): domain Bacteria; phylum Actinomycetota; class UBA4738; order UBA4738; family HRBIN12; genus JALYMB01. Next base: position 200,892 of record CAWHGC010000002.1, on the reverse strand, counting down.
TCCAGCGGCGTGATGCGCCGGGCGATCCGTGCGGCCCTCGCGAGCACGGGCACCAACGCCCGCTTGGAGAACGACTCCTCCATCTCCTTGTCGCGCAGGTTCACGTCGGAGCCGGCCACCTGTGACTCGAGGAGCCGGACGGCGCGGTTGCGTTCGCCCTGCACGCCGTCCAGTGCGAACCCGAGGAGCAGGATCGCTCCGAACGTACAGACCAGACCGAGCACCAGGAAGAGATCAGACATCGATCTTCACGATCTTCCGCATCCAGAGCAGGCCCAGGGTCAGGAGTCCGAGCGCGCCGATCAGCAGCACCCACCCGATCGTGGTCGTCACCAGCAGGCTCACGTACTCCTTGTTCACCGCGTACATGTACAGCGCGATCACGAACGGCATGACGCCCAGCACCCAGGCGGACAGGCGGCCCTCCGTCGTGAGGACCCGCACCTGCCGGCGCAGGGTCGCGCGCTCGCGGAGCGTGTTCGGCGACGTTGTCGAGGATCTCGGCCAGGTTGCCGCCGACCTCGCGCTGGATGTTCACGGCCAGCACCGCCCACTTGAAGTCCTCGCTGCCGACCCGCTCGGCGAGCGCGCCGAGCGCATCCTCGACCGGCCGGCCCAGGCGGACCTCGGCGACGACGCGCACGAACTCACCGGCCGCCGGCTCGGGGATCTCCTTGGAGACCGTGTCGAGCGCCTGCAGGAAGCTGTGGCCGGCGCGGAGCGAGCTCGCGAGGATCGTCAACACGTCGGGCAGCTGCTCACGCAGCTTCTCGGCTCGGCGTGCCGAGCTGGTGCTTGCAGGGAGAACCAGGGCGCCACCATTCCCACCGCGGCGAAGATCACGCCGAAGATCCACGTCCCGAAGATGCCGACGCCGATGAACGCGGCGACGAGCGCGGCACCGGTGGACGCCACGACGAACTCGCCCGCGCGCAGGCTGACGCCGGCGGCCTCCAGGCGCATGTCGAGCTCCTCGCCGAAGCCGCCGGCGTCGGCGAACCGACGCCCGAAGCTCGTCATGCTCTGCGGGATCCACCCGCCGGCCGCTGCAGATGCCTGCAGCGCAGCCGATGCGGTCTGTCCCGACGTGCGCAGGCGCAGCGCCATCTCTCGGTCGGCCTTGCGGCGCGCGGCCGAGCCGAACAGCAGCCAGCTCAGCCCGACGAACGCGCCGAACACCAGCACGACGACGATCGCCAGTGCGGCGGCGGAGCTCCAGAAGCCGTCGGCGATCACCGGATGTTCCCCTTCTCCTCGAGGGCGAAGATCTCCGGGTCGATCGCGACGCCCCGCTCCGCGAGCTTGTCGAGGAACTTCGGACGCAGGCCCGTGGACTTGAGGCGGCCGCGGAACCGGCCCTCGTCGTCGACGCCGGCGGAGAAGTCGAAGATGAACAGGTCCTGCAGGGTGATGACGTCACCCTCCATGCCGGCCACCTCGGTCACGTGCGTGAGCCGCCGCGTGCCGTCCTTCAGCCGCTGCTGGTGCACGATCATCTGGATCGCCGAGGCGACCTGCTCGCGGATCGACTTCGGCGACAGCTCCATGCCGGCCATCATCGTGATCGTCTCCAGCCTCGACAGCGAGTCCCGCGGCGAGTTGGAGTGGATCGTGCTGATCGAGCCGTCGTGGCCCGTGTTCATGGCCTGCAGCATGTCGAGGGCCTCGGAGCCACGACACTCACCGACGACGATGCGGTCGGGCCGCATGCGCAGTGCGTTGCGGACCAGGTCGCGGATCGTCACGGCGCCCCGCCCCTCGATGTTCGGCGGGCGGGACTCCAGGCGCACGACGTGGGGCTGCTGGAGCTTGAGCTCCGCGGCGTCCTCGATCGTGATGATGCGCTCGTCGTCGGGGATGAACGACGACAGCACGTTCAGCGTCGTCGTCTTGCCGGCGCCGGTACCGCCCGACACCATGATGTTGACGCGGCCGCGGACGCAGGCCTCGAGGAACTTCGAGACCGGCGACGTCATGGTGCCGAACTCGACGAGGTCCTCGGCCTGATACGGGTCGCTCGCGAACTTCCTGATCGTCAGCGACGGGCCGTCGATCGCGAGCGGCGGGATGATCGCGTTCACACGCGAGCCGTCGGGCAGGCGCGCGTCCACGTACGGCGAGGCCTCGTCCACGCGGCGGCCGACCTTCGCGACGATCTTGTCGATCGTGCGGCGGAGCTGCTGCTCGTCGTGGAACTTCGTGCCGGTCCAGTACAGCTTTCCGGCGCGCTCCACGTAGATCGTGTCCCAGCCGTTCACCATGATCTCGGTGACCTCCGGGTCGCGCACGAACGGCTCCAGCGGTCCCAGACCGAGGACGCTGTCGCCGATCTGACGGACGACCAGCAGCTTCTCCTGCGCGGAGAGGGACGCCTCCTCCTCGTCGAGCAGCTCGCGCAGGCGCTGGTGGACCAGGCCTTCGAGCTCCGAGTCGGAGAGGGTGGAGTCGTAGAGCCGCGGGCCCAGGACCTCGACCAGGCGCTCCTGCACGCGGGCGCGCACCTCCGAGATCCGGTCCCGCTGCTGGGACTTGGCGAGCCTGTCTGCCAACGACATCGGGGTCTCCTCCTACTAGCTCTTGGAGAACAGTTTGAATTTCTTCTTCGAGGTCTGAGCCATCTGCGGCTCCGCGGAATCCACGGCGCCGACGAACTTGGCCGCGAGGTTGCGGATGCTGACCGAGACCTCGGACGTCGGCTCGTCGAGCACGACCGGGCGGCCCTTGTTCAGCGAGGTCGGCACCAGGCGGCTCGAGGGGATCATGGCGTCGACCTGGATCTTCATCACGCGCTCCACGTCGGAGGCGTCCAGGCCGACCTTGGAGTCCGCTCGGTTCAGCACCACGTGGAAGCGCTCGCGCGGCAGTCCGATCGACAGCAGCGTGTCGAGCGCCTTCGACAGGTGCTTGACGCCGACGACGTCGAGGCCGGTGACCAGGCAGATCGCGTCCGACAGGTCGAAGCAGACGAGCGCGGAGTCCGAGTAGTCGACCGAGGCGTCGACGACGAGATAGGGGAAGTTGCTGCGCAGCGCGCGCAGGAACTTGCCGACGGCCTCGCCGGCTGGTGCCTCGGCGGCCGGGTCCGGCGGTGCGCCGTAGGCCCAGATGTGGTCGCCGAGCTTCACGCCGGACGCGCGGATCGCGTCCTGGTCCCCGCCCTCGCCCAGAGCCATCAGGTCCTGGATCGTGGCGGAGGGCTCCCGGCCGAAGTACGTGAAGACGTCGCCCATGTCGATGTCGAGGTCGACGACGGCCGTGTCCTTGCCGGTGAGCTCGGCGATGGCCGTTGCCAGGTTCGTGGTGAGGAACGTCTTGCCGGTGCCGCCCTTGGAGCTGAACACCGAGATGATGCGGCCTCGCGTGTGCGTGCTCTCCTGGCCGCCCTGCGCGACCTGGCGGAGGTTCGTCGCCCACACGATGGCGCGCTCGACGGCGTCGCGGAGCTCCTCGCTCCCCTGCGTGAGGTCGACCACGTCGCGGATGCCGGCACGCATGGCCGCGGGCAGCAGCCCGTTCCACGTGTGGTCGCGCACCAGCACGATGGCGGTGCCGGGGGCCGAACGCCCCACGAACTCAGCGAGTCCGAGGGCGTCGGCCTCCTTCACCTCCGACGAGAGCACGAGGCAGTCGATCTGCTGGAAGGCGTTGATCAGCATCTCCTCCGCGGCCGTGGCGCTCTGGACCCAGCCGATCTCGTCGGCCTCGACCTCGAGGGCGCGAGCCAGCTGTTGCCGGAACGACTGCGGCGTACCGACCGCGACGATGCTTGCGTCGGTCACGCCGCTCGCTTCCCGATGATCTTGTCCAGCAGCGACGCGCCGGACGCGGCCGGGATCTGCACGCCCTCCTCACCGGGCGGAAGCAGCGCGAACCACAGGCGACCCCTGCTCGGCGGCGTACACCAGGTTGGCGGAGTCGTCGGGCAGCAGGTCGAGCGTGAGCGTCACCTGCCCCTCCGAGCTGTGACCGTCCTCGGTGACGGGCGGGTTCTCGACGTTCAGGACCTTGACGCCCGGGATCAGCGTCACGGTGAACGGCGGCAGCGACTCCTGCGCGGTCGCCGGGGCGAGCGCGTTCTGGTTGGAGTTCGTCACCGAGTCCACGAAGTCCTTGAGGGACTTGAAGATCTTCTGACGCCGCTGAACGTGGCGTACACCACGATGTTGTCACCGCGGACCACGTGGCCTCCGACGGCGTTGGGGCCGTCGACGCGCACCGTGGTGCCCACGTGACCGGGGCTGATGCCCAGGCCGCCGCCGGCGACCTGCTCGCCGCTGGACAGCCGCGACAGCGGGATCTGCTCGTTGGCGAGGATCGGGAACGTGGTGGTCTGGTCGCGGAGCTGCTCCGTGCTCGTGATCGCCCCGTCGACGAGGGTCTCCTGCGTCACCTTCGCCGTCGTGAACGCGCCCGCGTCGATCAGCGGGTTCAGCGCCGCGTTGGCCTGGATGTCCTGGGTGGCGACGACGACGTCGATCAGGTCGCCTCCGGTCTTCGCGTCCTGGCGGACGCCGTTCACGTACAGGAACACGGCCGCGGTTGCTCCGATCGCCAGGAGCAGCGCAAGCGTAACGACCAAACCTCGTGACCTCATGGGTGTCTCCTCTCCCGCACTGTCTACTCCCGCAACATCGTGACGAAACTACCGGAGGTTTAGCCCTGATCGGGACAACCTACGGAGTAATTCAGATCGCACAGCACGATCCCGGACGGGCCGAAGGCCTCGCCGCCGCCCACCGGGCCCGGGCCCGTGGTGAATCCCCGCCACTCGGTCACCAGGCAGATCGCGTTCGGATCCGACGGGTGCGCCCCGCAGGCGCCGGGCGTGCCCGCGTTCTGCCAGCTGAACGAGATGTGCAGATCGTCGTCGCTCTCCTTGGTGCCGGTCCGCTTGGTGCCCGCGGCGATCCACTGGATCGTCTTCGTGCGCCGCGTCGTAGGTGTAGTGGCAGCCGGTGGTGACCCCGGGCGGGCACTGGACGTAGTTCGAGCCCTTCTTGGGCGACACGACCAGCGACGAGATGGCCGACGCCGAGTTGAACCCACCGCACGCGGGACCGTACGTCCCGAAGGTGGTGAGGTTGATCGTCTGGAGGCGCGTGACGTCGCCGTCGGCGTCGAAGGCGGGCGACCCGCTCTGCAGGTCCTTGCTGCAGCCGCCGCTCGCGCCCACCGTGCCGATCGCGAGCGCGTCGTTGCCCTTGTACACGTTCTTGATCAGCAGCGAGGTGAACCCGATGATGTCGTACTTGTCGGGCGTCTCGGGGCAGGGCGCGACCGCGCCGGTCTTGCCGAGCTGGCCGGTGCAGTCGTTGACCGGGAACATCTTGATCTGACCCTTCTGGTCGAACAGGTCGCTCCAGTCGCGGGTCGAGTGGCCGGTGTCGTTGCAGACGTAGGTCGGCGCGCTGCCGGGAGGCGCCCCGTTCAGCGTGCGGAGGTCCGGGTAGCCGTTCGCGATCCAGTCCGACCGGGAGCTGGAGCCGGCGTTCGTGCAGTTCTCGCCGGGCGGCACGTTCCACTGGTCCAGGTTCATGAAGCCCCAGTTCGCGGAGCCCATGGTGTCCTTGTTGTCGTACCAGAACGCGCAGGTGTCGCCGATCTCGATGCCGTCCGGCACCTTGCAGGTGCCCTGCAGGTAGCCGGACTGCAGCACGATCGGGATCGCGAAGCCGCCCGCGAGCGGACCCCAGGACGCGGTGGCGGTGGAGGCGACCGTGCCCTGACCTGCCGTTGCCGGGCAGGATCGCGGCGAAGAACAGCGGGTGCTGCTCCTCGTAGTGGACCGTCACGTGGCCGCCCGTCGTGTGGCAGCCCACGATCTCGGTGATGTTGTCGATGCCGTCGGCCGGCAGGTCGGTGACGTTCTGCTTGGCGAACTCGTCCGCCTTGTCCTCGGGCAGGGACGTGTCGGCCTGGTTCGCGCACGACTGCGCCGCGGCGAGCGCGGCGGCGTCGGCGGCGTTCACCATGGACCGGCGCTCCAGCAGGAGGCCGCCCACGTCGACGGTGAGGACCACCATCGCGAAGATCGCGATCATGCAGATGCAGACGATGACGGCGACGGCGCCGCGCTCGTCGTCCCGGCTCGCGAGCCGTCCCTTGATCACTCGCATCGGAACGACCCCGGAGGTCGGGCGAGAGCGTGAACGCCGGGATGAACGGGATGTTGATCTCGAAGGTGGATGCGACGGTTGGCGGCAGGCCGCTGTACGGGAGCTTGACCTCGACCTCCTGGCCCTTGCTGCCGGTCGTCGTGCAGTCGCGCGAGACCGTAGTAGGTGAAGTTGCCCGGGCTCAGCGAGCCGGACGAGCCATCGGCGATCGCCTGCTCGATCTCATCGGGCGTGCCGCCGATCGCGGCGGCCCGGGCGCCCTCGCGGGTCGCGGAGCGGAGGTTCTGCAGCTCGAAGAAGGCCAGACCGAACTCCATGATCCCGAAGAGCAGGACGAAGAGCAGGCTGACGACGAGGGCGAACTCGACCGCGGCGGCACCGTCCTCGCCGCGGAGCTTGCTGCGGGTGATCATGTCCGGGGGTCCTGCCTTCCTGTCGGGGGGTGTGCCGTCACCGGCCCCTCACTCCTCTCCGAGCGCGCCGTGCCTGACGCCTCCGGGGAAGAGTGAGCGGCCGGTGTGGCCGCTCACTACCGTGCTACGCGCCTGCGACAGCGCTTCCGACCTGTGATGAACTTGTCGTTGGCCGACGTGCCGATGAAGGCGACAGCGACGATGATGACGGCAGCGATCAGTGCAATCATGAGTGCGTACTCAACCGCCGTCGCACCGCCCTCCTCCTGCACTCGCGTGCGAAGGTCGCTCCACCAGGTCTGTGCGCCGGTGAACATGCGAAGGAACATCCAAAACACCCCCTTCCGCTCAACTCATGGACCTCTCGGTCCCCGGGTGAACCCTCACCCACGGGCAAAGGTACTGGTCACGCACCCCCGTGGGTATTCCGAGTTTCCCTGAGAAACACTACGCAATCCTACGTATGCGTACCGTGCGGCCTGCAGGTCTCCAGGGCCGCGCGATCGTACCCGTAGGATGCGCGGATGGGAAGCATCTCCGCACCTCCGGCGCATCGACGGTCGAGCCTGCTCTCGATCGACCGGGTGTGGATCCTGCTCGCGATCGCGATCCCCACCATCGGCATCCTCGCGATGTCGATGTCGACCGTCGACCTGACCTACCACGTGCGCCTGGGTGAGCAGATCCTGCACGGAACCTTCCCCAGGGTGGACACCTTCACGTTCTCGGCCCGCGGCGCGGCCTGGACCGACCAGCAGTGGCTCGCACAGGTCATCCTCGCGCTCGCACACCGGGTCGACGGGTGGAACACCGTGGTGCTCCTCCGGGGCCTGCTGACGGCCGCCACCTTCGCGTTCGTCTTCGCCGCCTGCCGGCGCTCCGGCGCCTCGGTCCGGGCCTCGGCCGGCCTCACCATCGCCTCCTTCCTGCTGAGCTCACAGAACATGAGCATGCGGCCGCAGCTCTTCGCCCTGCCGCTGTTCGCCGCCACCCTGTGGATCTCGGCCACCCGGCGGGAGCATCCCGCCCGGCAATGGGCGATCCCGGTGCTGGTGGCGATCTGGGCCAACGTGCACGGGAGTTTCGTGCTCGGTCCGATCCTCGTGGGCTTCGACTGGCTCGAGGACCGTCGGGAGCGCTCCCCTCGGGCGAGGCAGACCCTGGCCGGTGGCAGCCGTGGCCGCAGCGGCCACGCTCCTCGGTCCCTTCGGGGTGCGCGTGTGGACCTACACGGTGGAGATCGCCACGAACCCCACGATCACCAGGTTCGCCTCCGAATGGGAACCGACCACGATCCGCAACGTTCAGCGGAGCCGCCCTGTTCACGTCGGTGGCGGCCGTCCTGTGGCTGCTGGGCCGGCGCGGAGCCGCGTGTCGGGCCCGTCCATCCTTCGGCTGATCTTCTTCTTCGCGCTCGCGCTGCCGGCGATCCGCGGCATCGTGTGGTGGGGCCTGGCGGCGCCCGTCATCGTCGCCGGGTGGCTGCAGCCGCCGCGGGCGGCCCGGAGCGAGCGGACCGACGAGGGTCTCCCGTGCTCAACCTCGGGGTCGTGATCGCGGTGGCCGCCGCCACGATCCTTGCCCTTCCCTGGTGGCGGCCACCGGAGGCCGGCGGCGACTCACCGACTGCTCAGCCACGACCCCGAGGGGGTGGCGGAGGCGGTCGAGGCCGTCAGCGATCCCGGCGACCACGTCTGGATCGATCAGGTGTGGGCCTCGTGGCTCGAGTACCGCCTGCCGGACCGGCCGGTGTTCGTCGATTCCCGGATCGAGCTGTACACCCAGGCGGTCTGGAACGACTACATCGACGTCTCCAACGGGCGGAACGGGTGGCAGGCGATCCTGGATCGGTGGGACGTCGACGTCCTGGCCCTCAGCCCCGGGCAGAGCGGTGAGCTGATCGAGCGGGTCGCGCTGGACCCCGGATGGCAGCGCACGTACCAGGACGACGACGGCTCGGTGTTCATCCGCAGGGCGTAGGCGTCGGGAGGTTCGCGGACTACTCGGCGGTGCCGGCGGAGACCAGACCCGACTGCGTGGCGAGGCGGACGGCGGCGAGGCGGCTGCCCACCCCGAGCTTGCCGTAGATCCTCGCGAGGTGCGTGGTGACCGTCCGCTCGCGTACGCCCAGGCGCGAGGCGATCTCTCGGGCGGTCAGTCCCTCGGCCGCCACGACCAGGACCTCGCGCTCGCGGACCGTGAGCCGGTACTCGACGTCGCGCCGGCGGTCGATCCCGTCGGCGATCCTGCCGACCGAGCCCGAGGCCGGTCCGGCCAGCACCATCTCGTGATCGGCGGCGCGACGCAGCGACTGCAGGAACTCGATCGGATCGATGTTCTTGTCGACGTAGCCGTCGGCGCCGACGAACAGAGCGCGGGAGATGTCGGAGGCGTCGGCGTTGGCCCCGCAGCCGAGGATCGCGTGCGACGGGAAGCGTTCGCGGACGGTTCGGATCAGCCAGTAGGCGTCGTGCTCACCGCCGAGCGCGAGCCCGACGAGCACCACGACGCGCGTCCGCCGCAGGCGCTGGATCGCATCGAGGCCGTCGAGCGCGGTGCCGGCCTCGGCCAGCACCTCCATGTCGGGGCGGTCCGCGATCAGGAGGGACAGACCGGCACGCACGACCGGCAGCGGGTCGACGACCACCACGCCGAGGCGGCGACGGGTGACCGTCGGCGGGGGGAGCACCTCGATGCGGTTGTGCTTGGCCATGACCTCCGGCTGAGGGTAGGTGAACGGCTTCGGCGAAACCAGGGCCTGAACTGCCCTGCCTACATTGGTCTTCGGCATCGGGCGGCCCGGGCCTGAGGGGCGCCGAACGGCCGATTACCCGAGGTCGATGAGGCCCAGGGACGCCGCCCGCGCCACCGCCTGGACCCGGGTGCGGACGGCGAGCTTGCGGTACAGCTTCGCCACGTGGGTCTCGACGGTCCTCGGCGAGATGCCGAGCCGCGTCGCGGTCTGCCGCATCGTGAGGCCGGTGCTGATCAGCTCCAGGATCTGGAGCTCCCGCCGGGTGAGCGAGGCCGCCATCTCGGAGCCCTCCCGGGCCTGCTTCGCGAACCGGCCCAGCTCCATCACGGCGGCCTGCTCGAGCGCCGGGTCGATCACGCGCTCGCCGCGCCCGATCCGCCGGATCCCGGTGCCGATCGTGCGGATGCCGGTGGAACGGTCCACGTAGCCGTGCACGCCCAGGCGCAGGCACTCCAGGACCGCGGCGCCGTGGGTGCGGTCGGTGAGGACGAGGATCCGGGCGGTCGACCCTCGAGCCTGGAGGGCGCGGATCAGGCCGGTTCCCTCCTCACCGGGCAGCTCCAGGTCGAGCACGACGACGTCGGGATGATGCTCGTCGCAGACCTGGAGGGCGCCCGCCACGTCGGCGGCCTCGGCGACGACCTCGAGGTCCCCGGCGGAGCCGCACGCCATGCGGATCACGCCTCGGAGCACGGGATGCGCGTCCACGATGACGACGCGAAGGGGCAGGTCGATCGGATCGGTGTCGGGGCCGTCCATCTCTGGAGAGAGGCTACTGCCCCTCAGGCGCTGCGTGTCTCCGCCGCGCGTGCGTCGCCGGTGAGCCCGTGCCTCCATGCCAGCGTGACGGCCTCGATCTTGGAGTGCACGCCGAGCTTGGCCAGGATGTTCTTCACGTGGCTCTGCACGGTCATGCGGCTGATGCCGAACGTCTCGGCCGCCTCGTTCGTGGACCTCCCGTCGCAGAGGGCCAGCAGGATCTCGTTCTCACGGTTCGTGAGCGATGCGAGGCGGTCCGCGTTGCTGACGTCGGGGCCGCGGCGGTCGAGCCTGCGCACCACGACCGCGAGGTCGCTCGACCGGCAGGACGAGCTCACCGGCGATCGCCCGGCGGAAGGTCTGCACGACATCGTCGATCTTCATGGACCTCGCGAGGAACCCGCAGGCGCCGGCACCGAGGGCGCCGGCGACGACCTCGGCCCCCTCGCGGTCGGTCATGACCAGCACCCGGGCCCCGTCACAGGCATCGCGCAGGGAGCCCACGACCTCGAGGCCGCGCTCGTCCGCCCGGTCGAGGTCGACGATCGCGAGGTCCACCGACCCGTCCCGGCATCGATCGGCCGCCTCCTCGGCGTCGTCGACGGGCCCCAGCGACGCTGATCCCCTCAGGCAGCGTTCTGGTGAGCCCCTCGACGAGCCCCGGATCGTCGTCGACCACGAGGACGGTGATATCCCTGCTCATCTCCCGTTCCTCATCGGCACGGGGGGTGGGGTGTCTGAAGCGTTCTGACTACGTATCTGGGACTACACCCTCGAGCTCGGCCCATGCGCAGCCGGGCGCGAGACACTGGTCGGGTGAGCGAGCGTCCGACGAACCGGCTGGCCGGGGAGGCGAGCCCCTACCTGCTCCAGCACGCCCACAACCCGGTGGACTGGTACCCGTGGGGAGCGGAGGCCCTGGAACGCGCCCGCGACGAGGACCGGCCCATCCTGCTCTCGATCGGCTACGCGGCCTGCCACTGGTGTCACGTGATGGAGCGGGAGTCCTTCGAGGACCCCGAGACGGCCGCCCTCATGAACGAGCACTTCGTCTCGATCAAGGTGGACCGCGAGGAGCGCCCGGACCTCGACTCCATCTACATGGACGCCGTGCAGGCGATGAACGGCCACGGTGGCTGGCCGCTGACGGCCTTCCTGACGCCGGCCGGCGAGCCGTTCTATGCAGGGACCTACTATCCGCCGGAGCCGCGCCACGGGATGCCGGCGTTCCGGCAGGTCCTCACCGGCATCGCCGAGGCATGGCGCGATCGCCGCGAGGAGGTGACGCTGCAGGGGACCACGGATCGTCGAGCACATCGCGCGTGCGGCGCAGCTGACGGCCGGCGAGGAGCCGCTGACCCCCGACATCGCCGACGCGGCGACCGACGCGCTCCGCCGATCGTTCGACGCACGCTGGGGCGGGTTCGGAGGCGCGCCCAAGTTCCCCCAGCCGATGGCCCTGGAATTCCTGCTCCGCCGCTCGGTGCGTGGCGTCCCCGACGCGGCCGAGATGGTGACGATCACGCTCGACCGCATGGCCGGCGGCGGGATCTTCGATCAGCTCGGCGGCGGCTTCGCCAGGTACAGCACCGACGGAGCCTGGCTCGTCCCGCACTTCGAGAAGATGCTCTACGACAACGCGCAGCTCGCTCGCCTGTACACGCGTGCGTGGCTCGTGACGCGAACGCAGTCGTTCCGGCGAGTCGCCACCGAGACCCTGCGGTACCTGCTGCGGGAGATGCGGCAGCCCGAGGGCGGCCTCTCGTCGTCGCAGGACGCCGACTCCGAGGGGGTGGAGGGACGGTTCTTCGCGTGGACCTGGGAGGAGTTGACCGCGCACGTGAGCGAGCACGTCGCCGCATGCCTCGGCGCCTCGCCCGAGGGCAACTGGGAGGGAACGAACGTCCTGTGGCGCCCGTTCTCGCCGGCGGCGTACGCGGCCGAGCAGGGGCTGGACCCGGCCGCGCTCGAGGCCGAGGTCGAGGCCGGCCGGCGCCGGCTGTTCGAGCTCCGTGAGCAGCGCGTGCATCCCGGCACCGACGACAAGGTGGTGGCGGCGTGGAACGGGCTCGCGGTCGAGGCCCTCGCCGAGGCCGGCCGCGCGTTCGACGAACCGGCGTTCGTCGAGGCGGCCGAGCGCTGCGCGACGTTCGTGCTGGCGTCGCTCCGCGACGACCGTGGCCGGCTGCACCGCTCCTGGCGCGCCGGCACGGTGGGCCCGCCGGGGTTCGCCGACGACCACGCCCTGATGGCGTCTGCATGTCTCACGCTCTACGAGACGACCGGTGAGACCCGGTGGTTCGTCGAGGCCAGATCGCTCGCCGACGACCTGCTGCGGCTGTTCCACGACGAGGAGCGAGGCGGCTTCTTCCAGACCGGCAGCGACGCCGAGGCGCTGGTGCTGCGCCCGAAGGATCTCTACGACAACGCGGTGCCGGGCGGGAACTCGGCTGCCGCGGAGCTGCTGCTGCGACTCGCGCTGTTCACGGGCGAGGCCCGGTACGAGCAGGCGGGGATCGCTGCACTGCAACTGGTCCGAACGGCCATGCCGCAGGCCCCGGTCGGGTTCGGCCGTGCCCTCAACGCGCTCGATCTGCATCTCGGACCGGCGCGCGAGGTCGCGATCGTCGGCGATCCGAGCGATCCCGCGACCCGCGCGCTCGTCGACGCGGTGATCGCGGAGCGGTGGCTGCCGAACGTCGCGTTGGCGCGGGCGCATCCCGGCGACGAGGCCGCGCGCGAGGCCGTGCCCCTGCTCCGCGACCGCACTCGGGTCGACGGCAGGCCGGCCGCCTACGTCTGCGAGCGGTTCGCCTGCCTGCTGCCGGTCACCGACGTCGAGGCCCTGCTCGCTCAGCTCACGACGACGAAGGACGCGGGCACCGGTAGCATGGCTCCATGACCACGCTGGCCGCCGGCGACACCGCGCCGGACTTCGCCCTGCCGGACCAGTCCGGCAGCATCGTGCGGCTGGCCGACCTGCGGGGGCGCCGCGTCCTCGTGTACTTCTATCCGGAGGCGGACACGCCGGGGTGCACGACCCAGTCGTGCGCGGTCCGGGACGCGCGCTCGGACTTCGAAGGCCTCGAGGTCGACGTGCTCGGCATCGCTCCCTCCTCCGTCGATGCGCAGGCCGCGTTCGACACGAAGTACTCCCTCGGATTCCCGCTCCTGTCCGATCCCGATCACGCGGTCGCCGAGGCGTACGGCGCCTGGGGCGAGAAGGTCAACTACGGGAAGACCTACCACGGCATCATCCGGTCGTCGTTCCTGATCGACCCGGAGGGCCGCATCGAGGACGCCTGGTACAAGGTCAGCCCGAAGGACACGGTGCCCAAGGCGCTCGCCGCCATGGGCCGCGCGTAGACTGCCCGCTCCGACGCTCGAAGGGAGCCCTCGCCATGTCCACCGCCACCATCGTCACGAACCAGGGTCGGTTCACCGTCCGGCTGATGCCCGACCACGCGCCGAAGACCGTCGCGAACTTCACCGAGCTCGCCACCGGCGGCCGGGAGTGGACCGATCCTCGCGACAGGCAGACGAAGACCGAGGCCCTGTACCCCGGCACGATCTTCCACCGCGTGATCGACGGCTTCATGATCCAGGGCGGCGACCCCACCGGAACCGGCAGAGGCGGCCCCGGGTACACGTTCGAGGACGAGGTCCCGGCCGACGGTCCCGGGTTCGACAAGCCGGGCCTGCTGGCGATGGCGAACGCGGGACCCGGCACGAACGGCTCGCAGTTCTTCGTCACCGTCGCCGCCGCACCGTGGCTGACCGGCAAGCACACGATCTTCGGCGAGGTCACCGAGGGCTACGAGGTCGTCGAGGCCATCAGCAAGGCCGAGACCGGCGCCCAGGATCGGCCGCGCGAGGACGTCGTCATCGAGCGCATCGAGGTCGCCGACTAACGACTCCGAGGCCTCAGGCCGAGGGTTATAGGGTGACGAACGATGCCACCCCGCGGCTGGTCGCCGGCCCTCCCCGGCACGTCGATCGGAGTCCCGGGCTGCCCAAGGTCGTGATCACGATGCCCGCCTACCAGGCGGAGCAGACGCTGGAGCGCACGGTGCTCGCGATCCCGGCCGGCGTCGCCGACGAGCTGATCCTCGTGGACGACGCGAGCCGCGACGGGACGGCGGAGCTCGCGCGCAAGCTCGGGCTCCAGGTCCACGTGCACGCGGCCAACCGCGGCTACGGCGGCAACCAGAAGTCCTGCTACTCGCTGGCGCTTGGAGTCGGGCGCCGACATCGTCGTCCTGCTGCACCCCGACTACCAGTACGAACCGAAGGCCGTCCCGCTCCTGATCGCGCCGATCCTCGCCGGCGAGGCCGACATGACGTTCGGCTCCCGCTTCGCCGGCATGGGCGACCCGCTGGCCGGCGGCATGCCGTACTACCGCTACCTCGGCAACCGGCTGACGACGACGGTGCAGAACCTGCTGCTCGGCACCCGCTTCACCGACATGCACAGCGGGATGCGCGCGTACACGGGACGCTGCCTCGAGTCGCTCCCCTTCCTCGCGTACTCGGAGGGGTTCTCGTTCGACGCCGAGCTGCTCGTCGACGCCGTGACGTCGGGTCAGCGTGTGGTCGAGGTTCCGATCCCGACCCGGTACACGAAGGAGTCGTCCTCGATCTCGATCCTCGCGATCGCTCGCCTACATCTGGAAGGGCACCACCTACGCGGCGCAGGCGCTCGGCCACGCGGGGGCGCCGGGGCAGGCGATACCTCCCGGGGTGGCGCCGCGAGGGCGGGCCTCGTCTCCGCGCCCGCGGCGGCGGAGGTCGCCGTCACCTGCGTGTCTGCGGATCGCCGCGGATGCGCCTGCGCTACCCGGCGACCGCCACCGGCACCCGCCACTCCGGAGGAGTTCCGCTGCACCACGTCTGCGCTCGGCGTGCACGACGACATCCTCGAGTGCCCGCGCTGCGGACTGCTGTCCTCCCGGCCGACCGATGATCCGGACGACGATCGCCGCCCGGTACGAGGAGGCCGTCGACCGCGGACTACCTGGCCGAGGAGCAGGAGCGCCGGCAGATGTTCGCGTGGGTCCTCGGCCGGATCGAGGGCTACCGGATCCCGGGGCGCCGACTGTTGGAGATCGGCGCGAACGTCGGCCTCTTCCTGTCCGTGGCCGAGGAGCGGGGATGGGAAGCGGCCGGGATCGAGCCGTCGGTCTGGGCCGTCGAGCACGGCCGCGAGCGGTTCGGCGTCGACCTGCGGCGTGGCACCGTCGAGACGCTCGAGGTCGAGCCGAGCTCCGCCGACGCGCGTCGTCATGCTGGACGTCCTCGAGCACCTGCCGGATCCGATGGAGGCGCTCCGCCGGATGCGGGCGGCCGTATCCGACGATGGCCTGCTCGCGCTCTCGACCGTCAACGTCGAGGGTCTGCACGGGCGGGTGCGGGGCAGCGCCTGGCCGTGGTTCATCCGCGCCCACCTGCACTACTTCCGGCCGCGCACCCTCTCGCGCATGCTCGCCGACGCCGGGTTCGAGGTCGTGGAGACCTCGACGGTGCCACGGGCGTTCCACGCGTCGTACCTGTTGCAACGCGCGAGCGGCTCCCGCGCCGGCGCCACGCTCTCCGGTCTCGCCAGACGACTCGGCGACCCGAAGGTGCCGGCCGGCTGGATGGGCGACGTCACGTTGATCCTGGCGCGTCCCCGCTGACGTCTCGCCGGTACTCGACCACGGAGATCACTCCGAACTGGTCGAGCACGCGCGACGTGAAACCCTCCGACTGCAAGCGGCCGTCCAGCCAGTCCTTGTAGGGCAGATCGCGGATACCGCGTGATGAACAGGAATCGGTCCGCGCCCTCCAGCTGCGACGTCACGAGGTCCTCCATGTAGCCGTGCACCCCCGGGTCGTCGAGCGCGTGCGGCAGCAGGGTGACGCGCCCGGTCATCGGGTAGTAGGAGGTCACGGCCGTCATGTAGCTCAACCGCTCGGGATCCTCGAACCAGTCGAGCTGCGCGGACTCGATCAGACCCGGATGCAGCAGCACGATCGTGCCGGCATCGGCGTTCGAGCGTTCGAAGGCTGCAGCACCGCGCCAGTCCTCGCCGTTCTTCAGCGATCCGCCGAACCCGAGGACGCTCAGGAGCGCGAGGACCGCCGCCACGAGCCGGCGCGCCGAGGCCGGCTGGACGCCGGCGATCGCCCAACCCGCGAGCGCGGCGACGGCCGGAGTGACGGAGGCGAAGTATCGGGGCGCGAGCAGCGTGATCGGCGTGAACTCGGAGATCGCGAAGAGCGCGAACGCGGGGATCAGCAGCCATGACGTGAACAGCAGCGAGGGACGAACCCCGGGCCGCCGGCACCGAGAGCGAGACCCGTCCCTGCGTACGCGCGAGGAGCACGCCGAGGAACAGCGCCGCCCGCGAGCGCCGGAGGAACGAGGACGATCAGCAGCGAGCTGATGCCGACCTGGTTGGGGATCGACAGCGTGCCGCGGCGGTCCCAGAGGGATGCGATCTGGAGCGCGAGGGGAACCAGGCCGGCCGCGATCGCGACCGCCGCCGCGACGAGGTGCGCCGGCGACGAGGCTCGTCTGCCTGCGCCGGATCCGGACGATCGCGTACACGGCGTGCGGCGACGAGCGCGAGCGCGAACAGGTAGTGCATCCACACGACGACGACGGCCAGCACGACGTAGAGGACGCCGCGCCCCCACCCGCCCTCGTCGAGCCACCGCACGAGGGCGAGCGTCGCGGCGACGAGGGCGAACGTCGCGATCGCGTACGGCCTCGCCTCCGACGCCTCGAACGCCACGACGGCCGTCGACGCGAACACGAGGACCGACATCCGCGCCGCCTCGCGTCCGACGAGGTGCCGCACGAGTCGGTAGAGCAGCACGGCCGAGCCGGCGGTCGCCGCCAGCGACGGGAGACGAAGGACGACCTCGCTGCTCCCGCCGATCGACCGGGCCAGCCACACGATCAGGTAGTAGAGCGGGGACTGCTGATAGGTGAACGCCCGCCCGATCGCGTGCCCGAGCGCCGTCCTTGATGACCCACCAGGTCAGCGTCTCGTCGAGCCACAGGCTCGATGGGAGCGGCACGAGCCACAGGCGCAGCACGACGACCGCCAGGATCAGCCCGAGGATGCGGACGTGCGATCGCTCTTCGCCCTCGGAGGTCTCGCTCGCGGGCGGCTCGGTCGCTCCCTCGGTGGGCATCCGGGGCAGGGTACCCCAGTGATTGGCGCCGCCCCGCGGACCTGCCCTATACTGCGGCTTCTCTTTGAACGACCGTTCAAACCGTTCGGGACCGAACGTCCCGGCCGACCGTGGAAGGAGCATCCGATGGATGGGCTCGTGAGCTCGATCCCCCCGCTGGACCCCGGCGAGCGCCTGCTGTGCGGCCCCGGTCCGTCCAACGTGAACCCCGAGGTCCTCGCGAAGATGAGCCTGCCCATGAACGGGCACCTCGATCCCGACTTCTGGGACCTCCTGGTCGATCTGACGGAGGGCCTGAAAGCCCTGTGGCGCCGCGCCGACGGGCTGTCCCTGTGCTTCAGCGCGTCGGGGACCTCGGGCATGGAGGCCGGGCTCGCCAACCTCACCGAGCCCGGCGACAAGGTGATCGTGATCCACGCCGGGTTCTTCGGAGCCCGGATCGCGGAGATGGCGCGCCGGGCGCAGACCGACCTGATCGAGCTCACCGCGCCGCTCGGCCAGATCGTGCCGCTCGAGCTGGTCGAGGAGACGCTGCAGGCCAACCCCGACACGAAGCTCGTCGGCGTCGTGCACGCGGAGACCTCGACCGGTGTCCGCTACCCCGTCGCCGAGCTCGGCCGGATCGTCCGCGCGAACGCGCCCGAGGCGCTGCTGCTCGTCGACGCCGTCACGTCGCTCGGCGGCGAGGAGGTCTCCCCCACCGAGTGGGGCGTCGACTACGCGTACTCGTGTTCGCAGAAGTCCCTGGGCTGCCCGCCCGGGCTCAGCCCGTTCAGCGTGTCGCCGCGGGCGCTGGAGCGGATCCGCGACCGCAAGGCGCCGGTCTCGTTCAGCTTCGACATCGACGCGCTGGAGAAGTACTGGGTCGAGCGACCCATGACCTACCACCACACGATGCCGATCCTGCAGTACTACGCCCTGTACGAGGGCATCCGGCTCTCGCTCGAGGAGGGCCTGGAGCACCGGTGGGCGCGCCACGAGGACGCCGGCCGGTACTTCCAGTCGGCGATGCGCGAGCGCGGCTACACGTTCCTGTCCGACCCGGACCATCAGCTCTGGGAGCTGTCGGCGATCGACGTGCCGGAGGGCGTGGACGGCAAGGAGATCCAGACACGGATCCTGCGCGAGCACGGCATCGAGGTCGGCGGCGGCCTGGGACCGACGGCGCCCCCGATCTGGCGCGTTGGCCTGATGGGCGTGAACGCGAACCGCGAGACCGCCGATCGGGTCATCGCCGCGTTCGACGCCGTGCTGCCACGCTGATCGCCATGGCCCTCAAGGACCGGCTGCACCGCAGCGAGCTCGCCGTCCCCGGCACGAACGTGCGCGCGATGGAGAAGGCGCCGGGCGCTCGGCGCCGACCTCGTGTTCCTGGACCTCGAGGACGCCGTCGCGCCCGACGACAAGGTCGCGGCGCGCGCGAACGTGATCGAGGCGCTGCTGGGGCAGGACTGGTCGAGGTGCGCGGTGAGCGTCCGCATCAACGGCCTCGACACGCACTGGTGCTACCGCGACGTCGTCGAGGTCGTCGAGCAGGCCGGCCACGTGCTCGACACCGTCCTGATCCCGAAGGTCGGCTCGCCGTCCGACGTCGAGTTCGTCGCCACGCTGCTCGATCAGATCGAGCAGGCGAAGGGGTGGGACCCGGGCCGCATCGCGATCCACATCCTGATCGAGACGGCGCGCGGCATGGCCAACGTCGAGGCGATCGCGCGCGCGCGCCCGGACCGCCTGGAGGCGATGGTCTTCGGCGTCGCCGACTACGCCGCGAGCGTGCAGGCGCGCACGACGAACATCGGCGGCGCGAACCCGGCCTACTCGGTGCTGACCGACCCGCTCGAGGACGGCTCCCGCCAGACGCACTGGGGCGACCAGTGGCACTTCGGCATCAGCCGCATGGTGGCGGCCTGCCGCGCGGAGGGCCTGCGCCCGATCGACGGTCCGTTCGGCGACTTCAACGACGCCGACGGCTACCGCTCGGCGGCGCGCCGGGCGGCGGCGCTCGGCTGCGAGGGCAAGTGGGCGATCCACCCCTCGCAGATCGAGCTCGCGAACGAGGTCTTCACGCCGAGCGAGGCCGAGGTCGACCGCGCGCGCCGGATCCTGCAGGCGATGGAGGACGGGGCGAAGGAGGGCAAGGGGGCCGTCTCGCTGGACGGCCGCCTGATCGACGCCGCCTCGATCCGCATGGCGCAGAACCTCGTGTCGAAGGTGGAGCAGATGCAGGCGCGCTGAGCGCGGAGGGTGGTTCGTGACCGATGGACATCCACGAATATCAGGCGAAGGAGCTCCTGCGCGCGTACGGCGTGCCGGTGCCGGCCGGCGAGGTCGTGTACAGCGTCCGCGCGGCGGAGCGCGTCGCCGACGAGCTCGGCGGCAGCCGCTGGGTCGTGAAGGCGCAGATCCACGCCGGCGGGCGCGGCAAGGCCGGCGGCGTGAAGCTCGCGGACTCGCCCGCAGGAGGTGGCCGAGCTCGCCGACCAGATGATCGGCACGACGCTCGTGACGGCGCAGACCGGACCCGGGGGCAAGCGCGTGCAGCGCGTGCTCGTGGAGCGGGCCCTCCGGATCGAGCGCGAGTTCTACCTGTCGATGATCGTCGACCGGACGTCGCAGCGGATCGTCGTCATCGCGAGCGCCGAGGGCGGCGTGGAGATCGAGGAGGTCGCCGCGGCGGACCCCGGCGCGATCCACAAGGAGGAGGTCGACCCGGGCGTCGGCCTGCTGGACTTCCAGTGCCGCAAGATCGCGACGGCGATCGGGCTCGCGAGCCGCGCGGCGCCGTTCACGCGCCTGCTGAAGCGGATCTACCGCCTGTTCCGCGACAAGGACTGCCTGCTGCTGGAGATCAACCCGTTCATCGAGACCGAGGACGGGGACCTGATGGCGCTCGACGCGAAGATGTCGTTCGACGACAACTCGCTGTTCCGCCGCGGCGACGTCGCCGAGCTCCGGGACTTCGACGAGGAGGACCCGAAGGAGGTCGACGCCGGCGGCCACGGCCTCAACTACATCGCGCTCGACGGGACCGTCGGGTGCATCGTGAACGGCGCCGGTCTCGCGATGGCGACGATGGACGCGATCGTGCTGCACGGCGGCCGGCCGGCGAACTTCCTCGACGTCGGCGGCGGCGCGAGCCCGGAGAAGGTGGCGAACGCGTTCCGCATCGTGATGCAGGACCCGAACGTGCGGACGATCCTCGTGAACATCTTCGCCGGCATCAACCGGTGCGACTGGATCGCGCAGGGCGTCGTGCAGGCGACGCGGGACCAGGCCATCACGGTGCCGGTCGTCGTGCGGCTGGCCGGCACCAACGTGGAGGAGGGCCGCGCGATCCTCGACGCGAGCGGGCTCGACCTGATCCAGGCCGAGGACCTCGACGACGCGGCCGCGAGGGCCGTCGCGTCCGTGGACGGAGTGCCGGCATGAGCGTGTTCGTCGACCGGGACTCGAGGGTCATCATCCAGGGCATCACCGGGCAGCACGCCACGTTCCACGCCGAGGAGGCCATGACGCTCGGCACGCAGATCGTCGGCGGCGTCACGCCCGGCAAGGGCGGCAGCACGCACCTGGGCCTGCCCGTCTTCAACAGCGTCGCGGAGGCCGTCGAGGAGACCGGCGCGACGGTGAGCGGCATCTTCGTGCCGCCGCAGCTCGCCACGGACTCCCTGCTCGAGGCCGCCGAGGCCGGCATCCAGATCGCCGTCATCATCGCCGACGGCGTGCCCGTGCAGGACATGGTGCGCACGAAGCGCTACCTGGCGGGGCGGCAGACGACGATCATCGGCCCCAACTCCCCCGGCATCATCACGCCCGGCGAGTGCAAGGTCGGCATCATGCCCTCGCACATCTACTCGAAGGGGCGGATCGGCGTCGTGTCGCGGTCCGGGACGCTGAACTACGAGGCCGTCTCGCAGATGACGAAGCTGGGCCTGGGCCAGTCCACGTGCGTCGGCATCGGCGGCGACCCGGTGAACGGCACCGACTTCCGCACGGTCATGCAGGCCTTCGAGGGCGACGACGACACCGACGTGGTCGTCATGATCGGCGAGATCGGCGGCCAGCAGGAGGTCGACGCCGCCCGCTGGGCCGCGCAGTACATGTCGAAGCCGGTCGTCGCGTTCGTCGCCGGCGTGTCGGCGCCGCGCGGACGGCGGATGGGCCACGCCGGCGCGGTCATCGCCGGCGACTCGGACACGGCGACGGCGAAGCTCGACGCGATCGAGGCCCTCGGGCACTACACGGTGCGCAACCCCGCCGACATCGGCGACACGGTCCACCGGGCGCTCAAGGAGTCCGGCGAGCGGGTGGCGGCCGGCCCGGGCGCGTAGCGCGGTCCTCGACAGCGTGCGAGCCGCGGCGTAGGGTCCCGCGTCATGGACGACGACCAGCAGCCGACGACACCGGAGCCGCCGAACATGCCGCCCGCCGCCGGCGCAGCCCGTGCAGCCTCGAGGGATGTCCGGACAGCCCGGCGGGATCGAGCGCACCGACGCGGCCGGCGACCGGCCGGATCCGCACGGGCGCGTACCTCATGCTGATCGGCGGCGCGATCGTGCTGCTCAGCACCTTCCTCCCCCGGTTCACGGTCACCAGCGCCGCCGGCACGACCTCGTTCGGCGGCCTGCAGGCGACGGGCTTCGGCACGCTGATCCTGGCGGGCTTCGCCATGGCGAAGGGCTTCGAGGCGCTCCGTCCCGGCACCGTGCGCATGCGGCTGGGCTCGCCCGTCATCACGGGGGTCTTCATGGCCGTCCTGCTGGCCTTCCGATGGACCGATCTCCAGGACGGGCTGGACACGGCCGCCGGGATCCCGGGCGTGACGGCGTCGATCGGATCGGGCTTCTGGCTGAACGTCGTGGGCACCGCGCTGGTGCTGTGCGGCGGCGCGCTGATCCAGTTCGGCGACCGCGTCCGCTGAGCCGGCCGCTCCGCCTCGCGCGGTAGGGTCGGGTCGTGCCGACGCCCGCCGAGACGATCGAGGTCGCAGGACGCGAGATCCGCGTCACGAACCCCGACAAGGTCTACTTCCCCGAGCTCGGCGTCACGAAGATGGACCTCGTCCGCTACTACGAGGAGATCGCGGAGGCGGCGCTCGTCGGCTGCCGGGACCGCCCGGAGATCCTGCACCGCTACCCCGGCGGCATCGACGGCGAGCCCTTCTATCAGAAGCGGCTGCCGAAGGGCGCGCCCGAGTGGGTCGAGACCACCGTCATCACGTTCCCGAGCGGCAGATCGGCCGAGGAGGTCGTGCTGGCCGACGCCGCGCACCTCGTGTGGGCGGCGACGCTCGGCTGCCTCGAGGTCAACCCGTGGCCGGTGCGCCGCGCCGACGTCGACCATCCGGACGAGCTGCGGATCGACCTCGACCCGACGCCGGAGATCCCGTTCGCGAACGTGCGGCTCGTCGCCGTCGAGGCCCGCGAGGTCCTGCGCGAGCACGGCCTCGAGGGGTTCCCGAAGACCTCGGGCAAGCGCGGCATGCACGTGAACGTCCGCATCGAGCCGCGGTGGTCGTTCACGGCCGTGCGGCGGGCGGCCCTCGCGTTCGCGCGCGAGGTCGAACGCCGGATGCCGGCGCTCGCCACCACCGCGTGGTGGAAGGAGGAGCGCGTCGGCGTCTTCCTCGACTACAACCAGAACGCGCGCGACCGAACGGTCGCCTCCGCGTACTCGGTCCGCCCGGTGCCGGACGCCCGCGTCTCGACCCCGCTCACGTGGGACGAGGTGCCCGACGTCGAGCCCGCGGACTTCACGATCCGCACCGTGCCGGAGCGGGTCCGCACGGTCGGCGACCCGGGTTCGGACATCGACGCCCACGTCGGATCGCTGGAGCCGCTGCTGGAGCTCGCCGCCCGCGACGCGGCCGGCGGGCTGAGCGACGCGCCGTGGCCCCCGCACTTCCCGAAGGGCGACGACGAGCCGGTGCGTGCCTCGCCCTCGCGCCGGCGCTGGGCGGAGTGGGCCGAGCAGCACCCGGGCGAGCGGCCGCCGGGCGGCGGTTCCCAGAGCCGGGGCCGGCCGCGGACCTGAGCACCCGTTTCGACATAATGGCCCGCATGAAGCTGCCCGTCATGCCGCCCGTCTCGCCGATGCTGGCGAAGTCCGTGAAGGACATCCCGGACGGCGCCATGAGCTTCGAGCCGAAGTGGGACGGGTTCCGCTCGATCGTGTTCCGCGACGGCGACGAGGTGGAGATCGGCAGCCGCAACGAGCGGCCGATGACCCGGTACTTCCCCGAGGTCGTCGAGGCCCTCCGGGCGAACGTCCCCGAGCGCTGCGTGCTGGACGGCGAGATCGTCGTGATCGGCGCCTCCGGGGACCGGCTCGACTTCGAGGCCCTGCAGCAGCGGATCCACCCCGCCGACAGCCGCGTGCGGCTCCTCGCGAAGGAGACGCCGGCCCGATTCGTCGCGTTCGACCTGCTGGCGCTCGGCGACGACGACCTCATGAGGCGGCCGTTCGCGGAGCGCCGGGCCGCGCTCGAGGACGCCCTGAAGGCCGCCGCTCCCCCGATCCACGTCACGGCGGCCACCACCGACCGGGCGGTCGCCCAGGACTGGTTCACGCGGTTCGAGGGCGCCGGGCTGGACGGCGTCGTCGCGAAGCCGCTCGGCGGCACGTACGAGCCGGACAAGCGGGTGATGTTCAAGGTGAAGCACGAGCGCACGGCCGACTGCGTCGTGGCCGGCTACCGGCTGCACAAGGGCAGCGCCGACGCGATCGGCTCGCTCCTGCTCGGCCTCTACGACGGCAACGGCGACCTCGCCAACATCGGCGTGATCGGCGCGTTCCCGATGGCGACGCGCACGAAGCTGAAACTCTTCACCGAACTCCAGCCGCTCGTCACGACGTTCGACGGCCACCCGTGGGACTGGGAGCGGCAGATGGAGGCGGGCGACGCACGGACCCCGCGCAAGGCCGAGGGGAGCCGGTGGGCGGCCGGCAAGGATCTGCGCTTCACGCCGCTGCGTCCCGAGCGCGTGGTCGAGATCCGCTACGACCACATGGAGGGGACGCGGCTGCGGCACACCGGACAGTTCGTGCGGTGGCGTCCCGACCGTGATCCTCGTTCGTGCACGTTCGACCAGCTCGACGAGGCGGTCGCGTACGACCTCGCCGACGTCCTCGGCGCCTAGGTCGTCGGCGCCGCCGGCGGCTCTGCCGGCGGCCGGCGCTTGCGGTCGCCGGGGAACTGGTCGACCTCGGTCTCGTCCCAGACGGTGGAGTTCTTCATGTCCTCGACGTTGAACTGGTACTCGTAGACGAGCGTGCCGCCGTACGCGGCGCCGAACGAGACGAGCGCGCCGGCGAGGATCGACAGGATCGTGACGACCAGGCTGGCGGCGCGGTCGTTGAACTGCGACCACCGGATCAGGATGTCGACGAGCACGATGGCGGTGACGGTCAGCATCACCGTCATGTGCCAGTTCGCGGTCCGCCATGCCTGCGTGTGCTGCGCCCGCCCGATCGGCCCGGTGTTCGGCACTCGAGCCATCCCCTTCCACCAGTCCCAGAAGCCGGTGAGCGCCGTGACGAGGGACACGAGGAACCCGGCGACGATCACGAGCGTCGCGGCGACGAAGAAGTCGTGCGCGGCCCGGCCGTGGTCGCCCTGCGCCGCCACGTACGACACGAGGTCGAACCCCGCCGCCAGCACGTAACAGACGATCGGGAAGTCGGTGAGCGGCGGGTGTGTGGGCTTGCCCGCCCACCCGCGGATCCCGCGGAACTTCCGGCCCTTGATCGTGAGCGTCGGCTTGATCGAGTAGAGCTTCGGCATCGGTCCCTCCCCTGTGAACGGATCAGGGGCGAGCCTATCCCGACCCGGGGTCAGGCGTCCTTCGGAGGTCGGCCTCTGCGCGAGGCCTTCGCGCGGTCCTGCGCACCCAGCAGCACCTTGCGGAGACGGACGTGGTTGGGCGTGACCTCCACGCACTCGTCCTCGCGGATGAACTCCAGGGCCTGTTCGAGCGAGAGCAGCGTCCGCGGGATCAGGCGCACGGTCTCCTCGGAGTTGGCCTTGCGCATGTTCGTGAGCTGCTTCTCCTTGGTGGGGTTCACGTCCATGTCGTCGGCGCGGGCGTTCTCGCCCACGATCATGCCCTCGTAGACCTCCTCGCCGGGGCCGACGAACATCGAGCCGCGCTCCTGGAGGTTCAGCAGGGCGAACGTGGTCGTGACGCCGCGGCGGTCGGCGACGAGCGAGCCCGAGGGCCGCGTGCGCAGATCGCCGTGCCAGGGCTCGTACCCCTCGAAGACGTGGTGGAGCTGGCCGGAGCCGCGCGTCTCGGTGAGGAACTCGGTGCGGAAGCCGATCAGGCCCCGGGCCGGCACCACGTACTCCATGCGGATCCAGCCGGTGCCGTGGTTGACCATCTGCTCCAGGCGGCCCTTGCGCAGCGCCAGTAGCTGGCTGATCACGCCGAGGAACTCCTCGGGGGCGTCGATCGCGACGCGCTCGACGGGCTCGTGGAGCTTCCCGTCCACCGTCCGCGTCACGACCTGCGGCTTGCCGACCGTGAGCTCGAACCCCTCCCGTCGCATCATCTCGACCAGGACCGCGAGCTGCAGCTCGCCGCGGCCCTGCACCTCCCAGGCGTCGGGGCGGTCGACGTCGAGGACGCGGATGCTGACGTTGCCGACGAGCTCCCGGTCGAGGCGGTCGCGGACCAGTCGCGCCGTCACCTTGTCGCCGTCGGTGCCCGACAGCGGCGACGTGTTGATGCCGATCGTCATGGACAGGCTCGGCTCGTCGACGCGCGTGACGGGCAGCGGGCGGGGATCGTCGGGGTCGGCGAGCGTCTCGCCGATCGTGACCTCGGCGATGCCGGCCACGGCGATGATCTCGCCCGGCCCGGCCGAGTCGGTCTCGATGCGGTCGAGCTCCTCCGTGATGTACAGCTCGGTGATCTTCGCCTGCTCGATCGAGCCGTCGGCACGGCACCACGCGACCTGCTGCCCCCGCTGGATCGTGCCGTGCCGCATGCGGCAGAGCGCGAGCCGGCCGACGTACGGCGAGGCGTCGAGGTTCGTGACCAGCGCCTGCAGGGGATGCGAGTCGTCGTACTCGGGCGCGGGGATGTGGCGAAGGAGCGTCTGGAACAGCGGCTCGAGGTTGGGCTCGAGGGCGTCCGGCGAGGTGCCGCAGTGGCCGGCGCGGGCGTTCGCGTACAGGATCGGGAAGCTGATCTGGTGCTCGTCGGCGTCGAGGTCCAGGAACAGCTCCTCGACCTCGTGCACGACCTCGGCGACGCGCGCGTCGGGCCGGTCCACCTTGTTCACGACCAGGATGACGGGCAGGCGGGCCTCGAGGGCCTTGCGCAGGACGAAGCGCGTCTGCGGCAGCGGCCCCTCGCTGGCGTCGACCAGCAGCAGCACGCCGTCCACCATCGTGAGGCCGCGCTCGACCTCGCCGCCGAAGTCGGCGTGCCCGGGCGTGTCGACGATGTTGATCTTCACGCCGCCGTGGCGCACGGCGGTGTTCTTCGCGAGGATCGTGATGCCCTTCTCGCGCTCCAGGTCCGTCGAGTCCATCACGCGCTCGTTGACGGCCTGGTTCTCCCGGAACGCGCCGGACTGCCAGAGCATGGCGTCGACCAGCGTGGTCTTGCCGTGGTCGACGTGCGCCACGATGGCGACGTTGCGGATGTCGTCACGGGTGGGCATGGGTGCGCGAACGCTCCTCGCAGGTCGGGTGATGGTCGCCGCACGGACGCGCGGCCCATCGAGTCTACCCGGCTCCTGGCCGGCTCCTGGCCGGCACTCGGCCGCCGGCGGCGGCCGCCCACGCCGCACGCACGGCGGTCGACCCTCAGAGCGGGAGCGCCGCGCGGGTGACCCTCGAGGTCTCGCCGCGCCGGACCGACCTGCGGTACACGGCGAACGAGACGCCGATGACCAGCGTGGAGGCGAGGAGCGCGAGGCTCGCGAGCGCGTTCAGCGACGGCAGCGGACCGGTGCGCGCCGACGCGTAGATCAGGATCGGGATCGTCTGGCAGCTCGCGTTCGAGCAGAGCTGCTGGCTGATGACGAAGTTGTCGATCGAGGTGGCGAAGACGATGGCGACGCTCGCGAAGATCGCGGGCGCGAGCAGCGGCAACAGCACCCGTCGCAGCGACCGCGTCGGCGAGGCCCCGAGGTCCATCGCGGCCTCCTCGTATTCCTTGCCGATCGAGAGGAGGCGCGCGCGCACGACGATCACCGGGTACGCCATCTCGTACATCGACACCCCCAGGACCTGGGCCGGGAAGCCCAGCCCGACCGACGTGACCAGCTTCGCGAAGAACAGGAACAGAGCGACGCCGATCGCGATCTCCGGCGTGATGAACGAGAACAGCATCAGGAAGTTCGCCGTCCCGGAGCCGCGGCCGCGCCACCGGTCGAGCGCGAGGGCGAACGCCACGCCGAACGGCACGGCGATCAGCACGGTGAGCGTCGACAGCTTCAGACTCTGCAACAGGACGGCGCGCAGCTCCGGGTCGTGCCACACCGAGCTGACGTCGCCCACGTACCACCGCAGCGAGAAGCCCTGCCACGAGGTGAGCGAACGGGTGGCGTTGAACGAGAAGAGCACGGCGATGCCGATCGGCACCAACGTCCACAGGACGTACGCGATGCCGACGACCCACAGGAACCGTGGCTTCGCCCACGGGTTGCGGATCCACCGCCGGAGGCCTCCCGTGGGCTCCGTCGCCGCTGCGCTCATCCGAGCTCCTCGGCGGCGCGGGACGTGCTGCGCAGGTAGTAGAGCATCGGCGCGATCAGCAGCACGAGCAGGATCAGCACGAGCGAGGCGCCCTCTCGCACCAGCGAGCTGCCGATCGAGCTGACGATGAGGCTGCCGATCATGGCGGTGTTCCGGGTGCTGGCGAGGAGCGCCGTCGTGAAGTAGTCCCCGAACATCGGCAGCGTGACGATCACGATGCCGGCGAGGATCGCCTGCCGCGACATGGGCAGCGTCACGCGCAGGAACGTGTGGACCTGCCCGGCGCCGAGGTCGCGGGCGGCCTCGAGGGTCGATTGCGGGATGCGGTCCAGCGTCGCGTACAGGGGCAGGATCATGAACGGGACGTACCCGTACGTGAGCCCGAAGATCACGGTCCACGGGTTGCCGTTGAGCCACTGGACGGGGTCCGTCGCGATGCCGAGGCCCGTCAGCACCCGGTTCACGTAGCCCGTCGGCTGCAGCAGGTTGATCCAGGCCAGCATCCGCATCATGTAGCTGATCCAGAACGGCATGATGAACGCGACCAGGAACAGTGGCTTGAACCGGCCCGCGTGCCGCGCCAGGAAGTACGCGAAGGGGTAGCCGATGAGGAGACAGAGCATGGTCGCCACGCCGACGAACACCAGGGTGTGGATGAAGGCGCTCTGGTAGATCGAGCCGCGCTCGAAGATCTGCCCGACCAGTCCGACGAAGGGCCGGACGTCCCACTGCAGCGGGTTGTACTGCGGGATCGGTGTCAGGAAGATCTGGTCGAGGCTGCCGAAGGCGATCGACAGAAGCACGTAGAACGGCGCGACGAACAGCAACAGGAGCCAGATCGTGGCCGGCGCGGCGAACGCGGGCCAGAACCAGCGGGGGAACCACGCCCCAGTGGTGCCGGAGGCCGAGCTCTCAGGCACCGCCAGTGACTGTCTGGTAGATCTGCTGATACTGCTGGTTGAGGCTCGGCTCGAGCTCGAGCTCCTGCACCTTCGTCGGATCGCCGCCCAGCGGGAAGTCGTCCTGTGAGACGAGGGTGTTCGCGAGGTTCTTCGGCACGATGCCGTCCGCGATCTGCTGCTCGGCGTCGTACTGGATGATCGGCGGCTGGAACCCCTCGTAGCTGTAGTTCGCCAGGGCGTGCTCGGGCTCGTACAGGAAGTTGATCATCTCGTGCGCGAGCACCGGATTCTTCGCGCCCTTCGGGATCGCGAACAGGTCGGTCGCGATGATGCCGGGCGTGCCGGACGGGGAGGTCGGGGGCCACACCCACGTGAACGCGGAGATCGGCAGGTCCTTCGGCAGGTAGTACTGGTAGTACGTCAGCTGTCCCGACCACGTCTGGTGGATCGCGAAGTTACCGAGCTCGTTGTAGTCCACGTGGTCGAACTTCCACTTCATGGACGACACGCCGTCGAGCAGCATCGCCTGCACCTGGTCGAGCTCGCCGGCGTCGGCCGTGTTCACGTCGACGCCCAGCCGGAACTGCGCGGCGGAGAGGGTGTCGCGCGCTCCGTTCAGCAGATGGGTCTGTCCCGACCACGCCGGATCCCACAGGATGTCGTAGGGGTTGTCCATCGCGCCGATGTCGTCGCTGATCAGGTCGTTGCGGTACCCGATACCCGTCGTGTACACGGTGTACGGCACCGTGTACCGCGATCCCTTGTCGAAGAACGGGTCCTTCACCTCGGGCCAGGCGTTCGCGTCCCAGTTCGGCAGGTACGAGTGGTTGAGGGGCTGCAGGAGCTTGCCGTACGCCATCTTGCCGAGGTTCTCCATGGTGACCGTGACGATCAGGTCGAAGTCGGCGCCGTTGGTCTGCACCTTCGCGACCATCTGCTCGGGCGTGTCGAACACCGTGAAATCGATGTCGACACCGAACTGGTCGGCGAACTCGTTGCGCACCTTCTTCCAGATGTAGTCGGCGTACGCGTAGATGCGGAGGGGGCCGGCCTCGGGCTGGAGGCCGTCGGCGACCGCGGGGTTGTCGTCGGTGAGCGGGAGGGTCAGCGGGTGGTCGGCCCGCGCGAGCTGCAGCTCACCGCCGCCGGAGGATCCACCCGGCTCGTCGGGCCCGGAGCTCCCGCACGCGGCCAGGATCGCCGACATGCTCGGGAGGGCGATGCCGGCCGCCGCCGCCCGTCGGAGGAACTCCCTGCGGTCGTACCCCGAACGGTCGCGCTCCTCCATCCCTGCCCCCTCAACTCCGCCGAGCCTCGATTCTCGCACACGCGGCAGGCGCGCGCGCCCGACCGGGCGTGGTGGACACCGCCAGCGCCTGACCAGAGGTCAAGGCCGAGGGAAGGTCCCCGCGCGATAGGGTCCGCGCCATGACCTCCGTCCGCGACCTGCTGCGCGCCGGGCCCGACGGCTCCCCATTGCTGCCGCGGATCGACCCGCTCGGCCATCCCGGCATCGGCGGCAAGCGCGAGGCGCTCCGCGAGCTCGAGGCCACCGCCCTCCGGTTCGCGTCGACCCAGGACCGCCTGTTCGCAGAGCACACACGGGGTGTGCTCGTCGATCCTGCAGGGCATGGACACCAGCGGGAAGGGCGGTGTCATCGAGCACGTCTTCCGCGGCGTGAACCCGGCGGGGCTCTCCGTCACCGCCTTCAAGCAGCCCACCGAGGAAGAGCTCGCGCATCACTTCCTCTGGCGGATCGAGCGGCACCTGCCCCACCCCGGGCACATCGCGATCTTCGATCGGTCGCACTACGAGGACGTGATCGTCGTGCGGGTGCACGGCCTCGTGCCGGAGGACGTGTGGCGCGGCCGCTACGAGGAGATCGTGGAGTTCGAGAGGCGTGTGGCGGCCCGCGGCATCGCCATCGTGAAGGTCTACCTGCACCTGTCCTTCGAGGAGCAGCGCCTCCGGCTGCTCGCCCGACTCGAGGACCCCGACAAGCACTGGAAATTCAACCCGGGCGACCTCGACGACCGCGCACGATGGCCCGCGTTCATGGCGGCCTACGAGGACGCGATCGCCCACTGTCACACGGACGAGGCCCCCTGGTACATCGTGCCGGCGGACCGCAAGTGGTACCGCAACTGGGCGGTGGAACGCCTCGTCGTCGAGACCCTCGAGGAGATGGATCCCCGCTACCCGCGGCCGCCGCTCGACGTCGAGGCCCTCCGAGCGCGACTGGCGCCGCCGAACTAGCGGGCGGCGTGGAACGCCGCGAGGACCTCGCGCTCGCGGTCCCGCCCGAGGCGCGTCGCCCATGGGCCAGGTCTGCGGGCGCGCACGGTCCCACGCGAGCGTGTCCGCCACCGTCTCGGCCGTCGTGCGGAACGTCATGCCGGCGGCGACGGCGCGGCCGGCATCGAACGCGTTGAAGCCCGGGAACCCCGGCATCCACATCGGCAGGTCGGACCAGGGCGCGACGCCCTGGTCCAGCAGGAACTCCGCCGGCACCCAGGTGAACGAGGCGTCCGAGCCGGCGGCGTCGCGGGCGGCCTCGAGCAGCACGACGAGCGGCACCGGCGGCGCGACGGCGCTGAAGATGCCGGCCGTGCGAGCCTCGACGTGGGTGAGCATGAAGGCCGCGAGGTCGCGCACGTCGATGAACTGCACCGGGTCCTCGGGCGGCGCCGGCGCGAGGACCTCGCCGCCCTCGGCGACGCGGCGGATCCAGTACGTGAACCGGTCGGTCGGATCGTCCGGACCCACGATGAGGCCGGGCCGGACGATGAGCGCCCGATCGGGCAAGCGCGGCCGCCACCGCCTGCTCGCACGCCACCTTCAGCGGGCCGTAGGTCTCGTCGGTGATCTCCTCGACGCCCTCGGCCGGCGGATCGAACAGCGGCGCGTCCTCGTCGGCGCCGGGCGCCACGTCGTCGGGGTGCACCGACAGCGTCGACACGAACGTGTAGTGAGCGACCGAGTCGGCCAGCAGGCGGCGCCGAGTCCCGCGACCACCCGGGGGACGTAGCCGCAGGTGTCGACGGCCGCGTCCCAGGTCCGGCCGGCGAGCGGGGCCAGTCCGCCGTCCCGGTCGCCGCGGAGGTGCTCGGCCTCCGGGAACAGGTCCGGGTTCGTGACGCCCCGGTTGAAGAGGGTGAGCTCGTGCCCGGCGGCCAGGGCCCGGGCCACGAGGTGGCGCCCGACGAACGACGTGCCGCCGATGACGAGGATCCGCATCCGCGGATGCTACCCGCCGCACGACCTAGGTCCCGGTCCCGAGGGCCCGCAAAGGTCCGGGCTGTCCGGGTGAGGTGGGTGCCGTATCATCGACACACCCCGCCGCGACCCCCCTCCGGACCCGGAGCCGACCAACGGACGACGACCGCGTGAAGCAGACCCTTCCCCTGTTCGACCAGCACGATGACCCTCGCGACCGGCAACCGCTGCCGCCGCGCGGACTGGCCATCGCCGTGGTCGTGTGCGTGGTCGCCGCCGTCATGGCGGGGGCCGGCCGGGCGAGCGGAGGCTCGCGCGCCGACTTCGTCCTGCCGCTGGTGGCGGCGCTGGGTCTGGGCCTCGCGTGGCTCGCCTTCGCGCGCTTCGAGCTGTTCCTCGTGGCGATCCTCGCGATGCGGGCCAGCCTCGACGCCCTGAAGCTCGGATCGTCCGGCATCACGGGCGGCGGCGCGTTCGACCCGGCCGCGTTGCTGTCGGTCGCGTTCCTGTTCGCCGGACTGCTCTGGATGGCGGCCCAGTCGCGGGAGCCGCTGGCGCCGACCTCGCCGATCGTGAAGCCGATGGCGGCGCTCGTGCTCGCCAGCACCGTCAGCGTCGTGGTGTCGCCCAACGTCACGGGCGCCGCCGTCGACGTCCTCAAGCTCACGACCGTCGTCCTGATCCTCATCGTGCTGAACCAGCTGTTCGTGAACCCCAAGGCGGTCCGGCTGATCCTGGGCGCCGTGGTGGTCTCGTCGATCGTGCCGATGGCGGTGGCCGCGTACCAGTTCCTCACCGACACCGGCCTGCACGTCTCCGGCGCCTTCTCCCGCGTGCAGGGGACGTTCACGCACCCGAACCCCTTCGCGATCTACCTCACGCTGCTCATCGTGATGGGCGCTGCGGTCTTCCGGTACGTGTCGGGGGTTCGCAAGCTGGTGCTCCTGCTGTTCCTGGGCAGCTGGGGCGTCTGCCTCCTGCTGACGTACACGCGCTCCGCCTGGCTCGCGACGGTCGCCGGCGTCCTCACGGTCGGCCTGTACCAGGGCAAGAAGGTGATCGCGGTGTTCGGCCTCGTGCTGATCGGGCTGTTGTTCCTGGTCCCGTCGACGGCCGCTCGCTTCGCCGACCTCGAGCACGAGCAGACCGCGTCGGGCGCGGCCGGCAACTCGCTCGTGTGGCGGTTCGGCTACTGGCGGCAGGCGCTCGACCTGAACAACGACCCGCTGCTCGGCAACGGGCTCCGCTCGGTGCGGGAGACGACCGACATCGCGAAGGAGCCGCACAACGACTTCATCCGCGTGTTCGTGGAGACCGGCGCGATCGGGCTGCTCGCGTACCTGTGGCTGGTGGTCACCCTGTGGCGAACCGCCAAACGCGCGATCCACAACACGGCCGAGGGCACCCTGTTCCGCGGCATCGCCGTCGGCTTCTTCGGGTGCGTCGTGGCGTTCCTGCTGTTGTCGATCGTGTCGAACGTGATCACGCAGCTCGTGATCTTCTGGTACTTCGCGGCGTTCGCGGCGGCGGCCGTGGCGGCGCCGCGGCTCGCACCCGCCGACGAGCGGGACCCGGCCCTCGCCCTCGCGCGGTGAGGATCCTCCACGTCAACAAGTTCCTCTACCGCCGCGGCGGTGCCGAGGGCTACATGTTCGACCTCGCGGCGCTCCAGCGCGAGGCCGGCCACCGCGTCGAGATGTTCGGCATGTCGCATCCGGAGAACGAGCCGATGCCCTACGCCGGCCTGTTCCCGTCCCAGGTCGAGTTCGAGCCGCCCCCCGCCGGCGCCGCCGGCAAGGTCCGCGGGATCGGGCGGATGCTCTGGTCGACGAGCGCCAAGCGCGGCATCGAGGCCGTCCTCGACGACCTGCGGCCCGACGTCGTGCACCTGCACAACATCTACCACCAGCTGTCGCCCTCGATCCTCGCGCCGCTGCGCCGGCGACGGATCGGCGCCCTCATGACGCTGCACGACTACAAGCTGGCCTGTCCCACCTATCGGTTCCTCGATCACGGCGCTCCGTGCGAGGCGTGCCTCGCGCACCGGTTCTGGGAGCCGCTCGCTGAAGCGCTGCAACGGCGGGTCGCTCGGCGCGAGCGCGGTGAACGCCGCCGAGCTGTCGCTGCACACGATCGGCGGCGCGTACGCGCCCGTCGGCATCTTCGCGTGCCCGAGCCGGTTCCTGGAGGCGAAGATGCGCCAGGGCAAGGTCTTCCCGGACCGGCTGCGCTGGATCCCGAACTTCGTCGACGTCGGCGCCGTCGCGCGGCCGCGGCGCCCGGCAACGGCCGGGTCGTCTTCGCCGGGCGCCTGTCGGACGAGAAGGGCGTCGACACCCTCGTGGAGGCCGTCGCGGCCACGCCCGGCCTCGAGGCCGACGTCGCCGGCGACGGGCCCGCCCGCCCGGCGCTCGAGGCGCTGGCGGCCGAGCGGGGCGCCGCCGGGCGCGTGCGGTTCCACGGCCGGCTGCCGTTCGAGGGCGTCCAGGAGCTGCTCCGGGCCTCGAGCGTGGCCGTGTGTCCCTCGCGCTGGTACGAGAACCAGCCGCTCGCCGTGCTGGAGGCGTTCGCGTGCGGCCTGCCGGTGGTGGGGACCGGTCTGGGCGGCATCCCGGAGCTGATCGAGCCCGGCGTGGACGGCGCGATCGTGCCGCCGAACGACCCCGCCGCCCTCGGGGCGGCGCTCCGCCACCTCGCCGAGGACCCGGCGCGAGCGCACGCGATGGGCGCCGCCGGACGCGCGAAGGTGGAGCGCGCCTTCACGAGCGACCTGCACCTCGAGCGGCTCTGGGGCCTCTACGACGAGGCTCGCGCACGCGCGGCGGGGTCGCGGTGACCGGCCGACCGCTGCGGATCGCCATGATCGGGCAGCGCGGCGTCCCGGCCACGTTCGGCGGTGTCGAGCGTCACGTGGAGGAGATCGGCAGCCGCCTCGCCGAGCGCGGCCACGAGGTCATCGTGTACGCGCGCACGAACTACGTGGAGGAGCTGCGCGACACCTGGCGCGGCATGACCGTCCGCAACCTGTCGACGGTCGACTCCAAGCACCTCGACGCGATCGTGCACAGCGCGAAGAGCACCGTCGCCGCCATGCGGTCCGGCGTCGACGTCGTGCACTACCACGCGGTCGGTCCGGGGCTCCCCTCCCTGCTCCCCCGCGTCGTCGGCCACGCGAAGGTGGTGCAGACGATCCACGGCCGGGACTCCGAGCGCGCGAAGTGGGGCGGCGCGGCCCGCCGCGTGTTGCGGACCGCCGAGTGGCTGAGCGCGAGGGTGCCCGACGCCACCGTCGTGGTCTCGCGCGACCTCGCCGAGCACTACCGGAACGCCTACGGGCGGGAGACGACCTGGATCCCGAACGGCGTCGACGCGCCGACGCTGCGGGAGCCGAACGCGATCGCCGAGCGCTGGGGCCTCACGACCGGCTCGTACCTGCTGTTCCTGGGGCGGCTGGTGCCGGAGAAGGCGCCGGACCTGTTGATCCGGGCGTTCCGGCGCCTGCCGGGCGATCTGCGGCTGGTCATCGCCGGCGGCTCGAGCTTCACCGACGAGTTCGTGGCCGGGCTCGAGCGGGAGGCGGCCGGCGACCCCCGCGTGGTCCTGGCCGGCTACGTGTTCGGCGAGGAGCTCGACGAGCTGTACACGAACGCCGCCGCCTTCGTGCTGCCCTCGTTCCTGGAGGGACTGCCGCTCACCCTGCTCGAGGCCGCCAGCTACGGCACGCCGATCGTGGCCAGCGACATCCCGCCGCACCTCGAGGTCGTGGGCGCCGACGCGCCGGGCCACCGGCTGTTCCGCAGCGGCGACGAGGCGGCGCTCGCGGAGGCACTGCGCCGCGCGATCGCCGAGACGAGGATCGAGCGCGAGGGCGCCGCCGTGTTCCGGGACGAGGTCCTCGCCGCCTACCGGTGGGACACCGTCACCGACATGACCGAGGCCGTGTACCGGAAGGTCGTGCGCGGAGGCTGACGCGTGTGCGCCGGTCGGGCGGTCAGGCCTCGACGAGGATGGACCCGCGGTGCGCGCGGAGCGTCACGCGGTTCACGGTGCCGCCACCGCGGCGGTACGCGCCGCCGAGCGAGACGTGTGTCTTCGAGCCCGTCGGGTTCACGACCACCACGCCGCCCGTGAACTGGCGGATGTAGCTGTCGCCGACCTTCTCGTACGCGCCCGTCGGCGTGCCGATCCGCCGGCCCCAGGCCGGGCGCCACGACGTGAGGCCGTGGTCGTCGCGGAACGAGTAGAAGCTGAGCCCGGGCCGGTAGCCGAGCAGGAAGGTCGCGAGCGCGTACCGCTGCACGGCGTTCGCCTGCCGGTCGGTCGCGCGGGACCACACCTTCGTGATGGCCAGGCCCGCGTCGCCCTTGGAGGCCACGTCGCGCAGCAGCCGCACGTCCGAGCGCCACTGCGTGGCGGGCCGGAAGCTGCCGGCCGGCGCGTACGCGTCGCGCACGAAGGACTCGGCCATGCCGCCGTCGAGGCCGTCGAGGATCGTGGAGCTCGGCGCGGCGCCGCCGAAGTACAGGGAGCCGTTGGCCAGGCCGTTGCCGTACACGGGCGCCGGCGAGTTCTCGTCGCGTGTCGCCTGCGCGACCTTCGTCGTGGCGCGCAGCCATGCGGCGCGGCGCCACAGGTCGCCGGTCGCCGGGTTCACCGGCAGCGAGGTCACGTAGGAGCTCGACAGCGGCGCGGTGCCCAGCACGTCGAGGAAGCAGCCGTCGTAGCCGCTCTCGGCGAGGTAGGAACGGCACCGGTCGGCGACGGCCTGCTGCCAGCCCGGGTCGGCCGGGTTCATCAGGTAGTTGCCCCATCCGCGGGACTTCACCTTGTTGCCGGCGCGGTCGCGCAGGTACCAGCTGTTCGGGAAGGCGGAGCCCTCGCCGGACTGCGCCATCGCACCGTTCAGGTACACCAGCAGCACGAGGTCGGGGTTGGCCGCCTTCATGGCCGCCACGTCGTCGGCGTAGGTCCCCTTCAGGGCCGCGATCACGTCGAAGTGGCGGGCCTGCGTGACGGCCCGGTCTCGCGACGGGTTGGTGCTGCCGGCCATGAAGTCCGCGGCCCAGACGGGCACGCCCTCGTCGGCCAGCGCGGCCGGCGCGGCGACGGCGAGCAGCCCGGCCGTGAGGGCCAGGATGACGACTGGAGCCAGGATCCGACGCATGATTGCCCATCGACCCGCGGGCGATAGGCCTTTAGCCCGAAATGACTACGCTCTGCGGCGCAGGGGATCCAGCCCTGTCGGAGGCCGGCTGGGGCCTCGTCAGGGCGCCGGCACGCCGTGCAGCAGCCCGTCGCCGTTCAGGGCCGCGTAGAGCTCGCCGTTCGGGGCGACCTCGAGGTCGTAGACGAACCCGGCCGTGGCCGCCCAGACGGGGTCGTCTGACCGGCGTGAACGTGGCGCCGAGATCGGTGGAGCGGTACAGCTCGGCCGGACCGTCCTGCGCGACCGTCGTCACGTACAGGGTGCCCGACTGGTCGACCGCGATGGCGCCGGGCCTCGTGAACGCGCCGATCTCCACCGGCACGAGCGTGCCGGTCGAGACCGGTGCCCGTGTCCGCGTTGTCGAGCCGGAACAGTCCCTGGTTGCCGACCGACACGTACAGGCGGTCGGGCACGAGCGGATCGACCGCGATGAACCCGGTCAGCGGCGAGCCCGACCTCCGCGTCCAGATCCGCGTCCACGTCTTCCCGCTGTCCGCAGACCGCCAGATCCCCGTGGTGTGGTCGAACAGGTACACGTACGGGCCGGGTGGCCACACCATCGACGCGGCGTGCGTCCACTGCGAGCCCTTCATCGCCGAGGTGCTGACCTGCGTCCACGCGCTGCCGGACTTCCGCCAGATCCCCTGACCCTCCGTTGCCACCAGCAGCACGCGGGTCGTGCCCACCTGCCGGCTCGCGATCGCCAGCGGGCGCGCACCGTGCGCGACGGTCGACAATCCTTCGTCGGTCCAGCCACCGGTCATCGTGGTCGGGGTCGAATAGACCTCGCCGCCGGTGTTGGCGGTCGGTGAACCGCTCGCGACGAACACGCGAGGTGGCACCGAGCCGGCGTTGACCTCGACGTCGAAGGCGGCCGCCCCGCCGCCCGGCCGCTTCTGCGTCACGTGGTCGCCGTCGTCCTTCGAGTAGATCTGCACCCAGTCGACCATCGCCGTGAACATCCGGCCGGCTTCGTCGGGATCGAACGCGACGCCGCGGACGATGCTGACGCCCAGACCGCGGATCGCCGGGTACCAGTCGTCCCCACCGTCGGTGGATCGCCAGATCCCGGAGCGTCCGGCCAGGAACACCTGGTGCCGCAGACACTCGCCCTCGGGCGGCGGGCTCGGGTCCATCGCGAGCGAGGACGCCGTGTAGAACGAGCCGCCCGGGATCCAGGCCGGCTTGTACAGCCACCAGTGCTCGCCGCCCGGGCCGCCGATCTCGTCGTGCATCCGGGTGGGGTCGGCCGACGAGCGAGGTCCATGTGACCCCGCCGTCGGTCGAGCGCATCACGCCGCTGGCGTTGCCGTGCTCGGCGCCGGCGTACAGCACGTCGTGTCCGCACGCCTGGTACCCGGCGATCGACATCCAGACGGGGCCCGACGGCACGGTCGTGCCACCGAGCTTGCTCCAGTTGGCCCCGCCGTTGGCGCTCATGTAGATGCCGGCGGCGCCGGCGGCCGCGTACAGGTCGGAGCCCGACCATCGCCAGCTCCTCGGGCTTCGTGGGTGCGAACGGCAGGTTCGTGAACGTCCCGGTCTCGCTCGCGTCGGTGGTCTTGAACACGCCGTCGCCGTAGCCGGCCACGTACAGGACGTCCGGGTCGGCCGGATCGATCGCGATGCTCCGGAGGAAGTGTCCGCGAAGCTCCGAGCGGTGTCCACGTGTACCCGTGGTCGGCCGACCGGAGCACGCCGCTCTCGAAGGTGGCCGCGTACACCAGGTCCCGTGCCCGGGTCGAACGCGAACAGCGAGCCGGTCGACCTCGGGTGCTTCTGCGGCAGCGTCGGCCAGCCGTCGTTGTTGCCGCCCGAGAACTGGGGCACCGTCGAGCGCAGCTCCCACGTGATGCCGGCGTCGGTGGAGACCAGCACGCCGCCGTTGCGGCCCTCGTCGCCCACGGCCGCGTAGACCTCGCCCGGCGTCGGCGAGAAGGCGACCGAGGCCACCTTGAGCTGGTCGATGCCGGTGATGCCGATGTTCACCTGGGTCCAGGTGTCGCCGAAGTCGGTCGATCGCTGCAGCCCCGACACGTCGCCGCCGGCGATCACCAGGCCGGAGCCCGAGGGGTCCACGGCGATCACGTTCACGAATCCACCGCCGACGATGCCGCTCTGGCGGAAGCCGGTGGCACCGGTGGCGGGCGGCGTGGCGGCGCCGGCCAGCGTCCACACCAGGGCCACGCAGGCGGCGGCTGCGGCCGCTCGAGGGCGACGCGACAGGCGGGCGGCGGGTGCTCGTGTGTGTGAGGATGCATGAGGGGGCTCGACCGCTGCGCGCGGTGCGCACACCGTACCGGTACGCCCGGTGCCGGCACAACACCCCGCGTCTAGGCCGAACGGCTCAGATGATCGACCACGGTCGGCCCAGATGATTGACCACAGGCGTCGGCTCGCGTACGTTGCGCTCCTCACCAACGGTCTTCCCCCCGCGAACAGGAGGACCCCCCTGCGCCGAGCGCCCGCACGCCGTGTCGCGCTGGTGCTCTTGCTGATCGGTCTGTCGACCCTCGCCGACGCCACCGCCGGCCCCTCGTCGAAGACGTCCGCACGAGCCCAGACCCTGCCGCCCGAACATCGTGTTCATCATCACGGACGACATGCGGTACGACCAGCTGTGGGCCATGCCGGTCGTCAACAGCGAGATCGCGGGCCACGGGGTGACGTTCGACCGAGCCTTCATCCCCAACCCGTGGTGCTGCCCGAGCCGGGCGAGCATCCTGACCGGCACGTACTCGCACACGAACAAGGTGTACCGGAACGCCCCGCCGTAC
The DNA here is from genome assembly GCA_963828885.1 of uncultured Actinomycetes bacterium. Taxonomy (GTDB): domain Bacteria; phylum Actinomycetota; class UBA4738; order UBA4738; family HRBIN12; genus JALYMB01. The sequence continues at coordinate 160,857 of CAWHGC010000002.1, read as the reverse complement.
GGCGGGTACGCGAGCTTCAACCCCACGAGCACGCTGGCGACGTGGCTCCAGGCCGGCGGGTACCGGACCGGGCTGGTCGGCAAGTACCTGAACGGCTACGAGTCGGGCCAGCCGCCCGGCTGGGACAAGTGGGCGGCCTTCTCCGGCGGCGAGGCCAACGAGGGCGGTGCCTACTACGACTACGACTTCGTCGAGGACGGCGTGCTCACGCACTACGGCACCGATCCCGCCGACTATTCGACGGACGTCCTGGCCGCGAAGGCGGACGCATTCGTCCGTGACACCCCGGTCGATCAGCCGCTGTTCCTGTATTTCACGCCGTTCGCGCCCCACGGCGACGCGATCCCGGCCGACCGGCACGCGACGGCCTTCTCGAAGCTCCAGTTCACCCGTCCCCCGAGCTTCAACGAGGCCGACGTGTCGGACAAGCCCGCCTACATCCGCAACAAGCCGCTCATGACGGCGAGCCAGATCACGGCCGTCGACACGGGACGGAGGAAGATGCTGCGAACGCTGCTGGCCGTCGACGAGGCCGTCCAGCGCATCCTCACCGCGCTGTCCGATACCGGCCGGCTCGGCACGACGCTCATCCTCTTCGCGTCCGACAACGGGCTCCTGCGCGGCGAGCACCGGTACTCGAAGAAGATCGTGCCGTACGAGGAGTCGATCCACGTCCCGCTCGTGATCCGGTACGACCCGCTGACCACCATGCCGAGCGTCAATCACCAGCATGGTGCTGAACGTCGACTGGGCGCCGACGGTCGCCGCGCTCGCGGGCGTCGCCGCGCCCGGCGCCGAGGGGTCCAGCATGGTGCCGCTGCTCGCGGGGGTGACCAACCCCACCTGGAGGATGGATTTCCCGCTCGAACACATGAAGGGCGGAGCGAGCGACATCGTCCCCAGCTACTGCGGAGTGCGCACGGCCCAGTACAAGTACGTCGCGTACAACACCAAGGAAGAGGAGCTCTACGACCTCGTGAACGACCCGTACGAGATCCAGAACCTGGCGAAGAAGACCGCGTACGCCACGCTGAAGGCCGACCTTCGAGCGCGGGCCAAGGTCCTCTGCAAGCCGGTCCCGCCCGGCTTCAGCTGGTAGGCAACGCGAACGAGGGGCCCGAGGGCCCCCCGTCTGCGGTTCGCGTTCGGCGCCCTCAGGCGTTCGTGAGGATCTGCGCCGTGTGCGGCGCGAGGGTCACCGAGGTCACCGTCGCACCGTCGAGGTTCACGTAGCTCGCACCGAGGCTGACCGACACGGTGGCGGTCGTCGGGTTCACGAGCACGCGGCCGTTGGTGAAGCTCCGCTGGTAGACGCCGCCGACCTTCGCGTAGGCGCCGGTCGGAACTCCGATCGGCACGTCCCAGTACGGGCTCGGCGTCGTGAGCGCCTTGTCCGTGCGGAAGGTGAAGTAGGCGTTCCCGGGCTGATACCCGAGCAGGAAGGTTCCGAGTGCGTACCGGTGCCACACGTCCTGCTGGGCGGCTGTCGAGCCCGTCCACACCTTCGTGATGGCCGTCACGAACTGTCCACGTGCGGCCGCGTCGGCCAGCATGTCGACGTCGTACTTCCAGTTGACCTCGTTCTTGTAGAAGTTGACCGCCGAGGTCGCGGGTCGGACGAAGACCTCCGCCATCCCGCCGGACAGGCCGTCGAGGATGCGCTCGGTCGGGGCGTCGGCGTTGAAGTAGCTGCCGCCGAAGCCCAGACCGTTGCCGATGACCGGCCGCGGAGCGATCGCCTGCTTCACGTAGTTCGCGATGCCCTCGGTCGCGTTCAGCCACGCCGCCTTCGTCCACTCCTGACCCGTGGTCGGGTCGATCGGGACGCCGGTGACGGACAGCGGGTTCACGCCGGACGTTCCCAGCACGTCGATGAAGCATCCGTCGTAGCCGCTGTACACCAGACGCGTCTGGCACAGCTTGAGCACCTCTGCGCGCCAGGCGGGATTGCGCGGGTCGAGCAGGTAGGTGTTGAAGCCGACCGCCTGGATCTTGTTCCCGTTCTTGTCGCGCAGGTACCAGGAGTCCGGGTACTGCGTCGCGGTCTGGCTGCTCGAGAACGTGCCGTTCAGGTAGACGAACAACCGCAGGTTCGGGTTCGCCGCCTTCATCTGCGCGACGTAGTCGTTGTAGGTCCACTGGTGCGCGGCGATGACGTCGAAGTTCCTCGCCTGTCGCAGCGCCGCGGTCAGGCCCGGATCGTAACCGGGGCTGCCGCTGGAGTTGGTCATGAACTCGGCCGACCAGGTCGGCACCGTCGCGAAGACCTCGCTGGTGGTCGGGCTGGTCGTCGGACTCGGACTGGGACTGGGACTGGTGGTGGGACTGGGACTGGTCGTCGGACTCGTGGTCGGACTCGGGCTCGGGCTCGGGCTCGGATCGATCGTCGGGCTCGGACTCGGGCTCGGGCTCACCGTCGGTGTCGGACTGTTCTTGCGCTTCTAACCTCGCCTGCCCGCACTCGCCGGTGCGATGAACGCGGCCAGCAGCAACGCTGACACCGCGATGACGATACCGATGCGCAGGTAATGACTGCGTGTGTTCATCGTGGGTCCCCCTCTCGTACCTACAATCCGGTATCGGGTAGGTGGGGTCGGACCCTTGATGCGGGGTTCGGTCCAATTCGGACGTGCCACGGGTGATGGCATCCGGCAGGGGCGTTCTAGGTCCTTTGCCGGGACACCAGGGGGCGTATCGGGGGACTCAGGGGCAGTTCGAGGCGGCGTCGCCGGCGTCTTCGATGCAGCGATCGTTCCCGTCGCCACCGAGGATCTCGTCGTTGCCCTTGCGGCCGTCGTGCGCCTGGATCCAGTCGTTGCCGGGGCCGCCCTCGAGGCGGTCGTCGCCGGCCCCGCCGAACTCCCGGTCGTCGCCCTCGCCGCCGAGCACCTCGTCGTCGCCGCCCATGGCGTGGATGACGTCGTCGCCGCCGAGGCCGCAGATCACGTCGTCGCCGCGGGTGCCCCACAGCACGTCGCGTCCGGCCGAGCCGGTCACCGTGCAGGCCGAGCCCGATGGCTGGCCGGGCGCCCAGTCGGGCTCCGAATCGGAGCCCGGCGAGGACGTGATGTCGACGGCGGCGGAGCCGTCCGCGGCCATCACCCAGACGTCGGAGTTGCCCGAGCGGTCGCTGGTGAACGCGATCCGGCTGCCGTCCGGCGACCAGGCCGGCGAGGAGTCGGCCGCGGCCGACTCCTGCGAGACGTTACGCGGCGCCGAGCCGTCCGCGTGCATCGCGTAGACCTCGGTGTCGCCGTCGCGGTCCGTCGTGAAGGCGATCTCGCTGCCGTCGGGCGACCAGGCGGGATCGAACTCGTTCGTGGTGGCCCGCGTCGTGAGGTTGGTCTGCCCGCTGCCGTCGGCGTGCATCGAGTAGATCTCCGAGCCGCCGTCCAGGCGGGTGAACGCGATCCGCGAGCCGTCGGGCGACCACGTCGGGGCGAAGTCGTTCGCCGTGGAATCGGAGAGGTTGACCTGCCCGGAACCGTCGGCGTCCATCAGGTAGATCTGAGCCCGCCCGTCACGTTCGGACGTGAACGCGATCTGCGTACCGTCCGGCGACCATGCGGGCGCGTAGTCGTACCCGTCGCTGTTCGTCACGTTGTGCTGGTCGGTCCCGTCCGCGTTCATGACGAAGACCTCCGGGGCCCCCGCCCGGCTGGACGTGAAGGCGATCCTGGAGCCGTCGGGCGCGTACGACGGGGACTCGTCGAAGCCGGCCGCCGAAGTGAGACGCGACGCGGTGGCGCCGGCCGACGCGTCGCTGACGTAGATGTCGGGGCCGCCGTCACGGTTGCTCGTGAACGCCAGCAGGTCCACCGGATCCGCGGCCGGTGCCTGCCTCGCGGCGGAGGCCGGGTGCGGGGCCGGGCGGTGGTGCGTGGCCGGCGGGGCGCCGAGGGGCATGGCCGACGCCGACCCGGAGAGGCCGGCGACGGCGGCGATCGTGCACAGAACGACGGATCCACGAAGCAGCGGCCGGACGGATCTGCGCATGTGGGGAGCCTTTCGGTGCGTGGAAGAACAACGGACGAGGTTGGTCTGACCGTAGCGGCTCCGGCCTGCTGTAGCAAGTATGAGCCCACACGTATCCCCCGGGTGGGGGACGCCATCCCCCGAACGGCCTGGGCCAACGCCCGTTGCGGGAGTGCTGCTGGACCTCCGCCCCGTGTGGTTTCCTTCCGTGATGCAGCAGCCCTCCCCCTCCGCCCCCGCCGTCACGATCCTCTACATCGCCGGCGCCGGACGCAGCGGCAGCACGATCCTCGACAACATCCTCGGGGAGGTCGAGGGCGTCTCATCGGTCGGCGAGCTCCGGTTCCTGTGGGAGCGCGGGATCCTGGAGGAACGGTTGTGCGGGTGCGGCCGCCCCTTCCTGGAGTGCCCGCAGTGGACGCCGATCCTGTCCGCGGCCTTCCCCGGCGCCGACCTCCCGCAGCTCGCCCGGCGCATGGTCGAGCTGCAGCAGCACGGGACCCGGGCGCGGCACCTGCCCAAGCTGTTGCGGCGTCGATCGCGGGAACGACTGCAGCGCACCATGTCCGAGTACCTCGGTAACCTGTCGCTGCTGTACGCCGCCACGCAGGCCCACCTCGGGTGCAGGGTGCTCGTCGACTCGTCGAAGCTGCCGCCGTACGGCGCACTGCTGGAGATGCTGCCCGGCGTCGAGGTCCGCGTCGTGCACCTGATCCGCGACCCACGAGCGACGGCGTACTCGTGGCTGCGGAAGAAGGCGCTCCCGGACCGCGCCGGCACGGCGTTCATGCAGCAGCACGGACCGGTGAAGGCCGCGGGCCTGTGGTGCCTGTGGAACTGGGCGGCGGGGCGTCTCTGGCGCCGAGACCCGGACCGCTACCTCCGCGTGCACTACGAGGACTTCGTGCGGGAGCCGCGGGCGACGGTCGAGCGGATCCTGGGCACGCCGGCATCGAGGGCGCGGCCACGCCCTTCGTCTCCGCGACCGAGGTCGACCTCGAGTCCAACCACACGGTCGCCGGCAACCCCAGCCGGTTCGCCACCGGCCGCGTCGCGATCCGCGTCGACGACGAGTGGGCCTCGCGGATGGGACGGTGGGACCGGTTCCGCGTGACGGCCGTGACCTGGCCGATGCTGCTCAGGTACGGCTACCCGGTCCGCCCTGGCCACCGCTCGAGGTCTCAGGAGCCGCCGGCCGATCGGGCGCCGTCGGCGTCGGGATCCCCCGACCGCCCCGAGCACCCCGGCCCGGACGGAACGACCGGGTGAGGTCGGCGAACTCGCCGCCGCCGATCAGCTTCAGCGTGGCAGCGAACGTCGCCATGCCGGCGACCGCGACGGCGGCGGTCTCGAGCAGGAGCCGCCACCGACCCTGCGGCGAGCCGAGATCCAGCAGGGCGTAGCCGGCGACGAGGACCCCGGACATCACGACGCTCGCGCCGACGAGCCGCCAGACGAACCCGCTCATGCCATCCAGGTGGATGCCCAGGTCGTGCCGCATCCGGTACCAGGCGTGAGCGACGTTCACGTACTGCGCGAGGGAGTACGCCGCCGCCACACCGACGATCGCGTTGCCGTTGTCACGGCCGAACGGCAGGACGAGCAGCGGCACCAGCGCGAGGTTCGCCGCCACCCCGTAGACGGTGTTGCGCAGCGGGACCTTCGTGTTCATCGTCGCGAAGAACGGCGCCAGCATCGCCCGCTGCCACGCCGATCCCACGAGACTCACCGCATAGACGGCGAGCGCGACACCGAGGAGCGTCGCCGAGTCGCGCGTGAGGTTGCCCCGATTGAAGATCGAGATCGTCGCCGGCACCGACAGGATCGCCATGAGCGCCGTGAGCGGGATCGAGATGGCCAGCATGATGCGGACGCCCAGCCGAGTGGTCTCGGTGAAGTCGGTCCGGTCCTCGCGGTGACCGGCCTCGGTGAGGCGCGGCAGGAGCGCGACCATGACCGAGCGGAACAGGACCGATCCCCCGATCGCCGAGATGAGCCGGTACCCGTAGTTGAGCAGCGTGATCGATCCCTCCGGCAGGAACGAGACGAGGGCCCGCTCCGCCACCCGCGCGAGCGGGTTGAGCCCCGCCCCGGTCAACGGGCGCACCAGGAGCCGTCCGGCGGCGACCACGTCCGGGTCCCGGACCGCCAGGCTGAACCGGGGCCGGAACCCGCGCAGGAGCGCCATCACGAGCATGAACACCAGCTGCGCGGCCGCGCCGGCCACGTAGGCCCACGCGACGACCCGGAGGGAGCCGCCCCATCCCAGCACGATCGCCGCCGCGACGCCGTTCATCACCACGTTCATGAACGCGGGCGCGAAGAACGAGTAGCGCGCATTCAGCAGCGCCCGGAAGACCTCCGCCATCGCAACCAACGGCACGATGAGGAACATGATCGGGAACAGCGAGGCCGCGAGGTCCACCTGCGCCGTAGAGAATCCCAGCGAGATGACGCGCATCAGCGGCCAGGCGATGAGCGTGGCGATCCCCGCGAGGACGAGCCCGCCGACGAGCGTCGGCGCCCAGCAGGATCGAGCACAGGCGCCACGTCTCGTCGTGCGTCTTCGACAGCAGCCACGTGGTGATGGCCGGCACCAGTGCCTGGTTGGCGCCGACCATGACGACGGCGACGAGCCCGAGGGGGATCAGCGCGGCCTGGAAGAAGGCATCGGTGCTGCCGGTGGCGCCGAACCGCTTCGCGACCGAGACGTCGAGCAGCAGGCCCGACGCGATGGCGAACGCGGCGGCGACCGAGGTGATGCCGGACTGGCGCACCACATCCCGGCCGCGCTCCTCCCGAGTGCTCACGCGGTCATCCTCGCACCGCCGGCGGGCCGGCCGGCGTCATCAGGCGTTCGGGTTGCCGCGGCCCCACGCCTCAGCGACCGTGGCCGGGTCGGTCACGACGACGTCGCCGGGGATCTGGTCGAGGGCCCAGAGGAAGTCGTCGTAGCAGTACAGCTCGGCGTTGCTGACCCAGTGCATGTCCGGATCCGCGCTGGTGCAGTCCCAGTCGAAGGTCGACGACGTGTGGGAGCCGGTCACGAACCGGTACATCTGCACGACGGACCACTGACCCGGCCCCGGCTGCATGATGTCGGCGAGGCTCTCGCGGGTCCGGTACCGGTAGGTGGCACCGGTGTTGGCCATCGAGTAGCACCACGCGCCGACCGTGTTGCACGCCCCGCCGTTCACGGAGAAGGTCCGCTGGAACCAGGGCGAGGCCATCTGCCCGATGTCGTTGAAGCGGTAGTCGTACGCCCGTCCGTACGAGAAGCACGTGGACACGACCGAGGTCTGGATCGCCGAGGACTTCTTGTTGTTGGGGTAGGCGAACATCCCCCATCCGCTCGTGTGGCCATGGGCCTCGAGGTCGTCGAGCGATCCGCAGCTCTCGGCGATCTGCTGGGACTGCGTGAGCTGCGTCATGTCGCGGTACCCGGCTCCGGCGCTCACGAAGCTCCACCCGCGGTTGTCGCGGAGGTCGGCGATCTGGGGCCACGTGGCCATCAGCCCGTACGTCATACAGACCGGCGCCGACTCCCCGGCTCGGTTGATGACCACGTTGCCGGTCCCGGTGAGGCCGCGCGCCGTCATGTCGGCGGCGGCCTGTCCGAGCGTGACGGTGCCGCTCATGGGCGCGCACTGACGCGCCGTCACCCACTGCGTCCTGCCGAACGACAGCGTGAGGTATCTGGTGTCGGCGGCCGGGGTCACGACGATCTTGCGGGTGGCGTGCGTGAGGTCGCGCAGGTCGTTCGTGTCGCGGGCCTGTGCGTGCAGGACGAACGCGCCCTCGACGGCGTTCGGCCACGTCCAGTTCCATCCCGTGTTCGGGTTCCCGGGATGCGCGAGCGATGCGATCTGCCACTCCATGGCCCCCCACGTGCCGTTCGTGTGCCACCACAGCTTCGTGGATGCATCCTGCAGGGCGACCCGGACCTGATTCACGCCGGTGTCGTCGGACGCGGTGCCGACGTAGGGCACGTCGGCCCCGGGGAGGAAGGCCGCGCCGTACAGCGGCGTCGTGACGGTCGTGTCGGGCGGCGCGTTGGCGGCGAGCGCCGGCGCGGCCGTCACGGCGACGGCGGCGGCGGCGACCAGGAGCGACCCGAGACGGCGCGACCGACCGGTCCGAGCCGAGGACGCCACTACGCCTCCGAGAGCTCGATGATCTTGTTGTCCCACACGACCGACACGTAGATCTCCCCGCCGACGCCGAACGCCACCTCGAACGGGGCGTCCATCGATCCGACCCCCGGTGTGGTCTTGTCGGCGGTCGCGATCAGGTCCCCCGTGTCCGTCATCTGCACCACGCGGTCGCGACCGGTGTCGGCGACCCAGATCGAGCCGTCCTCCGGGTCCACCGTGACGCCCCACGGCGACTTGAACCCGAGCGCGAGCCCGTTCGCCGTGGTGTACGTCGTCCAGTTCCCTGTGGTGGGGTTCCGCTTCTGGATCCGGTTGTTCTGCGTGTCGGCGACCCAGATGGTGCCGTCGGGCGCGACGTCGATGCCCGTCGGCGTCAGGAACTGACCCGATCCCGAGCCCTTCGTGCCGTAGGAGGCGAGGAACGATCCCTTGCCGGTGGCGAGGATCTTGAAGCGCTGGATCCGCCCGTTGCCGGAGTCCGCGACCAGGAGCGTCGGCGCGCCCGGGCCCGAAGAGTCGAACACCACCCCCTGAGGGAACGTGAACTTCCCGGTCGTGGTGCCACGGAAGCCCCACCGCGTCACGTAGTTGCCGTTGGGGTCGAAGACCTCGATCTCGTGGCTCTCGCGGTTCGCCACGTAGACGTTGCCGTTCGCCGGATTCACCGCCGCGTCCCACGCGAAGTTGATCGAGCCGGGCTCGGTCTTCGTGCCGCGCTGACCCCACTTCGTGAGGTAGGTGCCGCCGGAGTCGAACTTCTCCAGGCGCTGGTTCCACCAGTCGACCGCGTAGATCGCGCCGTAGTTGGGGTTGCCCACGATGTCGTTGACGGCGATGCCCCGCGGCGAGTTGAAGCCCGGGGCGCCGGCGGCGCCGCCGAACATGAACCGGCTGAACGTGGCACCGTTCGGATCGCCGGTGCCGGCATACTGCACGGTGTACTCCTTCAGGCCGTAGTCCCACTCGTCTGCCACGCAGACGATCCCGTCCGGCGTAACGGTCAGACCGCGGGCATCAGTCAGGTATTGATCGGTGCCCGGCGACGGTGTTGCCGAACTGCGTGAGGTACGTGCCGTTGGCCTTGAAGACCTGCACCCGGTGGTTACCGTCGTCGCTCACGTACACGTAGCCGTTGTCGTCGATGTCGATGCCCCGGATGTCGCCCATGAACTGGCCGTTGCCGGTGCCCTCGCCCCCGAAGCGGGACTGCTCGACGCCGTTCTGGTTGAAGATCACGACCTGGCGGTCCCGGGCGCTCACGACGTACAGGTCGTCGTTCTTTGGATTCACGGCCAGCTGCCGCGGCTGGTTCAGATGCCCCTGGCCGAACTGCGAGATGAACACGCCGTCGGTCGTGAACTTCTGCACGCGGGAGCCGTCGGTCGTGTAAACCACCTCGGTATTGGGGGTACCACCGGACCCGAGTCCCAAGCCGACCGTGACCCCGTACACCATCGTGAACTGGCCCGGCCCCGTCCCGGTGGTCCCCCACTTCCTGAGGTAGTCGAGGGTCGGGGAGAAGACCTGCACGCGGTTGTTCGGCGTGTCGGCGACGTACACGTTGCCGGCAGCGTCGACCGAGATCGCCCGGGCCGCGCCGAGTTGCCCGTTCCCCCGGCCCTGATGCCCTCCGACCGAGTCCACCTGCGCGCCCGTGGTCCGGTTCACCTTGAACACGCTGTACCGCCCGGGATCGACCACGTAGTAGTAGTTGCCGAAGTCGACGACGTCGACGGGATACATGTCGGACACCGCCGGCCCCGCGAGCAGACCGGCGTAGCTGATCGTGACGGCGCCGGCCGGTGCGGCGGCGGTCGCCAGCGACCCGGCGAGCACGGCGGCGAGGGCGACCGCGCGAAGCCCGCGCCGGGACCTCGAGGTCGATGGGAGGGTCGATCGCATCGTATGGGAGTCCTTCCTGACTCTTGGCCTCATATGGGCCTTATATGTACTGGTAGACGAGGATCCGGTCGTTGTACGTGTCGCTCACGTAGATCCGCCCGTCGGGACCGACGGCCACCTGCTCGGGCTTGTTGAGGCCCGTGATGGTGCCGAGGATGCCGCCGTTGGTGTTGGTCGTACCCCAGTCGGCGGCGGGATCCAGGATCACGATCCGGTTGCTCATGGAGTCGGCGACGTAGGTCCGGCCGGCAAGATCGCGTGCGATGCCGGACGGCTTCTTGAAGAACTTGCGGCTGCGGTTCCACGTGACCTGATTCGCGCTGGTGATCCCGTTCGGTGCCACCAGCTCCACGATGCGGTTGTTGTTGGTGTCGGCCACCAGCACGTGGGTCGGATCCGAGGGGTCGAACGCGATGCCCTTGGGCTGCAGGAACTCACCGTTACCGGACCCCTTCGCCCCGTAGGTGAACAGCAGGACCCGCGTGGCGGCGTTGTACACCTTGAGCCGGTTGTTCTTCGTGTCGGCCACCCACGCCGTGCCGTCGGACGCACGGATCGCGATCGCGTGCGGCCAGTTGAACTTGTCCGACGAGGTCGTCGACGCCGGGAGCTTCACCACGTTGGTCGTGTCGCAGTAGTCCAGGATCTGGATCTGGTTCTGCTTGGTGTCGGCGATCCACATCTTGTTGGTGGCCGGGTCGACGGCGATGCCGCGAGGCCAGTTGAAGGCGCCCGCCTCCCACCCGCGCTTGCCGCACGTGGGCGGGATCAGCGCGCCGTCGGCAGGGTTGAACTTCACGACGCGCTGGTTGACGGTGTCCATCGCCAGCAGGTTGCCGGCGTTGTCGAACGCCACCTGCCGTACCTCGTTGAAGACGGCGTTGGCCTGCGTCGGCGGACCGGCAGGCAGCGCGGGGATCGACGTCGTCATCTGGTACGCCCCGGGGTGTGGCGCCACGACGGCCGCGTGTTCCACGTCGAATCCCCACAGGTCCGCGCCCCAGATGCCGCCGGCGGGATCGACGGCGACGCGGCGCAGGGCCGTGAACGTCCCCGGCGAGGTCACGTCGGAGGAGAAGGTGCCGACCTTGTCGACGTACGCGCCGCCCGTGGAGAAGACCTGCACGCGGTTGTTGTTCGAGTCCGCGACGTACACACGCTCCTGGCCGTCCTCTGGGTCGACGGCCACGCGCACGCCGTACGGGTTCTTGAACTGACCGTTCGTGGTGCCCTTGGTGCCCCACGTGGTGATGCAGGTCCCGCTCGGGCTGAGCTTGAGGATGTTGTTCTTCAGGTAGTTCGCCACGTAGATGTTGCCGGCGGCGTCGGCGTCGGCGTCGCGCACGTTGGAGAACACGCAGGTGCCGTTGGTGTGCGCGGACAGGAGCTGCGTCGTGAGCGACGCGTTCCACACCCGCACGCTCAGCTTGCTGCCGTCGGCCACGTACACCTGGTCGTTGCCGCCGACGGTGTGCACGGAGATGCCGATCGGCGAGCCGACGGTGTCGCCGACCGGGCCCTTCCACGACATGATCCAGTTGCCGGCCGCATCGAGCTTGTCGATACGGACGTTGCCGGTGTCGGCGACGTAGATGGCGCCGTCGGACCCAATACCCACGTCACGCGGGTCGGAGAACTTCCCGTCGCCGGTCCCGTACCCACCCACCTGCCAGATGAGCGCGCCGGTGACCGGATCGAACTTCTCGATCTTGTGGTTGCCCGTGTCGGCGACGACCAGCGTGTTGTCGACGGCCGAGTACTCCAGTCCCGACGGGTACATGGCGGCGTGTCCCGGCCCGCCGATCGTCTGGACGAGCGAGAGGGTGCCGGTGTCGGCCCTCGCGGCGGAGCCGGCCAGGGGCGACATCAGCAGCGCCCCGGCCAGGGTCACTCCGGCCACGAACAACGACTGCCGTTTCGATCGCATCACGCTCTGCCTCGCCCGCTAGATGTTCAGGATGAACTGCTGGAGCCGCTCGGTCTTCTGCTCGCACACCCACAGGTGCCCGTCCGGACCAACGTCCAACCCCTGGGGCTGCTGGAACTTGCCCTTCGGGATCGTGGTGCCGCCGGCGAACGCCTCCACGAACGAGTCCGTCGCCGTGTTCCACACCTTGAGCTTGTTGTTGGCGGTGTCGGCGACGATCAGGTAGTTGCCGACGACCTCGAGGTCGAACGGGTCCATGAACTGGTTGTCGAGCTTGCCCTTCGACCCGTAGGTCTCGATCCAGGTGAACGTCCCGGCGGTCTTGTCGATGGCGTAGTGCTTGATGACGTCCTGATTGGACTCGGCCACCCACACGCTCCCGTCGGGGCCGCCAGTCGGGTCGTAGGCGATGCCTCGCACGTACGTCATCTGACCGCTCTGCACCGTGGTGCCCTTCGGGTACGACGACGTGAACAGCCAGTTGCAGTTCGAGTCGAACGCCTTCAGCAGGCCGTTCCGCGTGTCGGTCACGTAGACGGTGCCGTCCGGTGCCACGTCGATGCCGTGCGGATTTCGCATCAGCGGCCCGACGTCGCCGAGCCCACCCGCCTTGCACTGGAAGACCCCGCTGTTGGAGAACTTCTTGATCATGTGATTGTCGGTGTCGGTCACCCAGACGGACTGGTCCACCGGCGAGATGGCGAGCATCCTCGGGTAGTTGAAGGCGTAGTTGTTCCGGCCCCGCGTGCCCCACTGGGTCACGAAGTTGCCGCTCGAGTCGTACTTCAGGATGCGCTGGTTGTAGGTGTCGGTGACGAACCGGTTGCCGTTGGCGTCGATCGCCACGCCTCGAGGCCCGTTGAAGCCCAGCGTGGACGGCGGGTTGTAGCTCGGGTCCGGGGCCCCTGGAACCGCGAACAGGAAGTTCCCCGTGGTCCCGTCGAAGACCTGGAACCGGAAGTCCGGCATGTCGCCGACCCACACGCGATGGAATTGGTCGACGGTGATCTCCCGGCCGCCGTCGGTGAACACACCCGGACCCGGATTGTCGTCGCCGGGACTCGGGATCCCGAACGCGCGGATGAAGTTGCCGTTGGTGTCGAACTTCCGGATCTTGTTGCCGGCGGCGTCGACGACGTACACGGCAGCGTCCGCCGCGCTGGTGTTCAGCGGATCGGGGTCGGTCGGATCGATCGCGAGGCCGCGCAGGTCACCCTTGAACTGGCTGGGCAGGTCACCGGCCCGGCCGAAGGTGAACAGCTGCTGGCAGCCGCCGGCGAGCGGGTTGGAGCCGTAGACGTCGATCTCCTTGTTGTTCGTGTCGGTCACGTAGAGCCGGTCGTCGTTGATCGAGGCCGTGCCGTCCGGGCCGTACCACCACGCCATCCCGTGCGGCTGCTTCCACTTGCAGGTGGGGTTCGTGTGGCCGGGCACGTCGGTGCCGAACGCTCCGAAGGTCCCCACTTCGGTCGCCGTCTTCGCAACGGGGTCCACGTTCACGACGACGATCTGGTTGCTCCACGTGTCGTTCACGTAGACCTGGCCGTCCGAGCGGACGGCGACACGGGAGGGGTACAGGTACTTGTTGACGCCGGAACCCTGCGAGCCCCACTCCATGATGTAGTTGCCGTTCTGGTCGTACATGTCGACGGTGTAGCGGTCGGTGTCGGCGAAGTAGATATTGCCGTTGCGGGGATCGACGCCGATGCCGTACGGCGCCTGGTGCTGTCCCGGCTGGAACCCGGGGTTGCTGATGAAGGTGGGGTTGATCGAGGCGATCGTCCCGTCGGGGTTGAGGGTCGCCTTCTGGATCCGGTAGTTCCAGTAGTCGCCCATGAGGACGTCGCCGTTGGGCAGGGTTGCGGCGCCCCACCCGTACATCTGGGCGTGGCCGGGCTTCTGCGCCCAGTTCGAGGGATACATCCCCCCCACCACCGGCGTGAAGATCGAGACCGACTGGGCGGGCGCGGCGGCGCCCACGAACACGCCGATGGCGATCAGTGCCGACGTCCCCATCCTCAGGGCGCGGCGTGCGGCGGAGGTCTTCCCCATCATCTGCATCTCCTCGTAGGTCGGTTCTCTCGGAAGGAAACGGCTATTCGACCAGAAACGGCGGCATCTCGCCACCGGTCGAAGGTCTCGGGCGCGTCTAGAAGCACGTCAGGTCCCCGGGGTCCCGGACGCAGAAGCGTTGCACCGTCGCGCGTGTCTGATCGATCTCCCCGTTCAGGTCCAGCGCCCAGGCCGCCACGAAATACGAGTGCGGGTGGTCGTAGGTCGGGAAGGTGAAGCTCCACGTCGTGCTGGCGGCGCCCGGGTTCGCCAGGGTGGCCTCGAGCTTGCGGTACGTCGGGCTCCAGGCCGCTCCCGCCGGCGCAGCCGGCCTGGCCGCAGTAGTACTCCCCGTGCTCCCGGTTCTTCACGAAGATGTAGACCTTCGCGACCCCACGGTTCGTGCCGGTCGGGTCGGTGGCGGTGCCCGAGATCGTGATGGGGAAGCTCTGCCGGACGCCGCCCGGGAACGTGAAGATCTGCTTGAAGACCGGGCTCGAGATGGAGGTCTCCGGCGGGTTGCCCGTGCCCAGGACCGTGAAGTTCACCTTCGCGACGCTCACGTCGGACTGCCCGTCGCCGTCGACGGCCTCGGCCTGCGCGTAGAAGACGCCGCCGGTCGAGGGCATGGGCACGTTGAAGGTCCAGCCGGTCGATCCCGCCCCCGGGCTCGCGAGCGTCGCGAGGTTCTGCTGGAACACCGAGGACCAGGTGCTGGTGGCGCCGTCCCACCACTTCGTGGAGTTCTTGTTCTTCACTGCGACGTAGACCTTCTGGACGCCGAGGTCGTCGCTGGCGCTGCCGGCGAGCTGCAGCGACGGTCCCGGATTGTCGAGCGTGGCGTTGTTCGTCGGAGTCGTCAGCGTGGTCTCGGGCGGGTCGCTCGGCGTCCCGCCGCCCAGGCCGAACGCGTAGAGGAACTCGTCGGATGACGCGATGTAGACCCGCCCGGCCGAGACCGCCGGAGAGCCGTAGATGAAGCCGCCCGTCGAGTAGGACCACAGGTCGTTCGCCGGTCTGCAGGTCGAATGCGTACACCTTGCCGGCGAGGTCGCCGACGAACAGCACGCGCTGTCCGGCCGCGCCCGAGATCGCCGGCGACGAGATGACCTCCATGGTGGCGATGCCCGCGCTCTGCTCGGTCTTCCAGACCTTCGCGCCGGTGGTGGCGTTCGAGCGCGTACACGCCCTTGCCGTAGCCGACGTACAGACGGTTGCCGACGCAGCGCCGCGGTCGAGCGCGTCGCGCCGCCGGACTTGGGCGCGTCCGGCGCGGATCGAGAACTCCCAGATCTTCGCGCCGGTCTTGAGGTTGAGCGCGTACACGATGCGGTCCTTGCCGGCGACGTACGCGACGCCGTTGGCGAACCCGTTGACGCCGGGCGCCGAGATCGTCGGACCGGCGCCCACGTCGTTGTCCATGCCGTGAAGACCTGGTCTGGAACCGCCAGATCCGGGCGCCGGTCAGCGCGTCGAGGCCGTACACCGCGTTGTCCGGGCTCGAACCCCCGACCGCGATCACCGCGCGGCCGGTGACGTCGGCCGAACGGCCGGCGGCGACCACGAGCCGGCCAGCGTCTGCGAGCCGGGGGGCTCGCCGAAGCCCGTGAACACCCAGTCGCTGGGTGCAATCCGTGGACGCGTCGGTCGGATCCACGCCGTGCACGGCCCAGATGTGGCCGCCGTCGTCGGTGCCGGTGAGCCCGTTGTCGCCGAAGTAGACGGTCACGCCCTCGGGCCCGGCTCCGTCGGGGTCGATGGCCAGGGGCGAGGCGGCGATCGCGCCGCCCGTGTTGAACGTGCACCGCAGCGCACCGGTCGTCGCAGTTCAGCGCGTAGAGCTTGTAGTCGCTGGCGCCGAAGTACACGGTGCCGTTCAGCACGGCCGGCGAGCTCTGCAGGTGCGCGGGCACCTTGTAGTACCAGACCCGATCGCCGGTCGACGGCGTCGTAGGCGCCGAACGTCCCGTCCTGGTTGGCCACGTACACGAGGGTCTTGCCGAGGGTCTGGTCGTACGACGACCGCCGGGGAGGTGTACGAGGGCGAGCCCGTGTTGGACTGCCACCGCAGACCGAGGTTCGCCGCGTTCGTCGAATCCAGGGTCGTCTCGGCCGACACGCCGGTGTGCGTCGCGTCGTGGTGGAACATGGGCCAGTCGTCCTGGCCGGCCGGGATGCGGGACACGGCGGCCGAGGCGGCCGGCTGGCCGGCGGCGCCCACAGCATCCCGCCGAGCAGGACCACGGCGAGGGACAGCGGAGGCGAACGGGCGCGCGGTGGCGGTCACGCTGATCACCCTCCCGGCGGCGCGATCGCGCGGGTCGGCCGACGATCGGGCGCTCGACGTACCCGTGCCGGCGCGAGCACGGGCGCGAGCGACGCGTCGAGCATGGCCACGTCGTGGATCCCCAGGTCGCGCCGGTACGCCTCGCGGCGGCCGGCGTCGAACGTGTAGCGGCGGAAGCCCTGCTCGAAGGCGGGCGTCCAGGACAGGCCGAGGTGATCGAGCATCGCGCGCATGTGCTCGCGCGGCGCGGCCACGAAGTCCTCGTAGCGGACCTCGAGCCACTGCGACTCCGGCACGAGGGCGCGCGCGGCCTCGAACGCCTCGATCAGCAGCTTCCACTCGAGCCCCGCCAGCACGGCGAAGGACCGGCCGGAATCCTCCCACTCCTTCGCCATCGACGGCGGGAAGCGGTCCCCAGCTCCACTCGTCGGGACCGCGGTAGCCCTGCCACCACGGCATCTGCAGGAAGGAGTTCGCGACGGCGCGGCCGTCCCGGACGACGTGGATGAACCGGGTCTCGGGGAAGATCCGCCGCACGAAGCCCGACCGCGGCCACCCGGTGAACTTGTGCAGGAACACGGGCCGTCCCTGCTCGCGGGCGCGCGACGTGAAGAAGGCACGGAAGCGCTGCTCCAGCCAGGGGGTGACGTCCTCGGCCAGCAGGTCGCGCACGGGCGCGGACACCACCGGGGAGACCTCGCGGTCGAGGATCCGGTAGCCCTCCGACGGGGCGAAGCGCAGACGCCCCTTCGTCGTGAGGGCGTCGGGGACGCGACGGTAGATGTCGTTGTTGAACCGCGCGGGCAGCGGCAGGAACGGCAGCCGGTCCTCGAGGTTCGACACGAACCCGACGTCGGGGTGACGGGCGATGATCTCGTGCACGAGGGTGGAGCCGCACCGGCCCGTCCCGAGCACGAACGCGAGGTCAGCGCTCGAGGGCATACCCGTGGCTCCTGAGTTCGTCGGACTGGATGTCGGTGATCGTACGGACGGCGTCGTCGTCCAGCTTGATCCGCCACGCCTCGTTGCGGTTCGGGAACGCCAGCGAGCGCACGGAGCGGTCCCACACGCGGCTCGGCGCGAGGCCGGCGAAGTCCGCCAGCCGCTGCAGCGTGTCGACCGGCGCGTCGAGGAACGACTCGTAGCTCAGCGCGAGGACCTGCTCGGCGGGGACGTCCTCGAGGCCGGACTCCACCGCATGCAGCTCCTCCACCCAGTTGCGGGCGCACAGCTCCCAGGGGTCGCGGCCCTCGGCCGCCCAGTGCGCCGGCGTGTCGCCGTACCACCACACGAGCGAGTCGGGCCACCAGTTCACGGTCGACAGCGACATCGCGACCGCACGGCCGTCGCGCACGAGCGAGATGAAGCGCGCGTCGGGGAAGGCCTGCCGCAGCAGCGGGATGCGGCGGTTGTTCGCGATCCGCTTGTTCACGAACACCGGCGCGCCGCTCGCGAGGCGCACGGCGGCGACCGCGCTCCGCAGCTCGGCGGCGGCCCGTGCCGCCGGCGCGCCCTCGAGGCGCTGGAACTGCGGGATGCCGCACGCGGCGTAGACGGGCTCGCCCTCGTGCGGCATCGGGAACAGCCGGTCGCGGTGACGGCGACGGTCCCCGTAGACGTAGGCGTTGCTGCCGTCCGCGCCGAACCACACGCGGCGGCGCGCGTGCGGTGCCTCGGCGGCCAGACGGTTCAGGGCGGCGAGCGGCGGTGCGGCCGGCGCGCGCGCGAGCCAGTTCGAGATCCAGGCCGCCTCCGGATGCAGGCAGAGGAGCTTGTACAGCAGGCTGGTGCCCGATCGAGCCGGGCCGACCAGGAACACGGGCGGCGCGGACGCCGTGCGCGCGACCCTGGGCCGGATGAGCTCGAGCTCCCGCACGGTTCCCACCTCAGTACGCC
Organism: uncultured Actinomycetes bacterium; assembly: GCA_963828885.1. GTDB lineage: Bacteria > Actinomycetota > UBA4738 > UBA4738 > HRBIN12 > JALYMB01. Next base: position 142,664 of record CAWHGC010000002.1, on the reverse strand, counting down.
CCGCGGCCGGTCAGCACGGCGGCGACCGTGCGGCCCAGCAGCCGGGCGTCGAGGCGGAGCGACCACGTGTCGATGTAGGCGAGGTCCATGTCGACCCACGTCTCGAAGTCGAGGTCGGACCTCCCGCTCACCTGCCAGATGCAGGTGATGCCGGGCTTCACGTCGAGGCGGCGCCGCTCGCGGGCGCCGTACAGCAGGAACTCCTCCGGCAGCGGCGGACGCGGACCCACGAGGCTCATGTCGCCCGCGCAGGACGTTCCACAGCTGCGGCAGCTCATCGATCGAGCAGCGGCGCAGGAACCGGCCGACGCGCGTGACGCGCGGGTCGTCGCGGATCTTGAAGACCGGGCCCGAGTCGTGGATGTTGAGGTGGTGGTGGGTGGCCCGGGAGTCGTGGGCGCCGTGCGTCATCGAGCGGAACTTCATCATGCGGAACGGCCGGCCGTCGCGGCCGACGCGCTCGGAGACGTAGAAGACCGGACCGGGCGAGGAGACCTTCACGGCCAGCGCGGCGATCAGCAGCAGGGGGAGCAGCACGAGCAGGCCGAGCGTGCTGCCGACGAGGTCCACCGCTCGCTTCACCGCCAGCTGCCAGGGACGCGCCGACAGCAGGCCGCGGACCGCCGGCGCATCGGCCCGGCGCTCACGGAGATCGATCACCGCATCCGGACCGCTGAGGTCCACGATCACGTCGCCTGCCTGTGGATCCAGCTGCAGTTCTGGGTCCATCGGGTGGTGGTTCCTTTCGCCACGAGGCAACGGTCAGGCCCGAACGGTGTCCCTCCCGGCAACGGCGGGCCGTCGACGGAGCGGAGGCTTCCGGACCTACGGGGGGTGGTGCTCTGGGGTCATCATGGAGCACGTACGGGGGGTATATCTTCCCCCATTCTGAGGGAATCCAACTAGGTCGTTCGTACTAAGACGGATGCGGTACGGAGAAGCCTACCCGACGTACTGCCCGGGTGCACGCCGGGAACCCGGCTCCGAGGGCACGCCGGCCTCGCGCCGGATCCGGTTCAGCGGCGAGGGCCGCAGGAACTCCATCAGCACGATGAGCGCGATCGCCAGCAGCAGTCCGAAGGCCCCGGCGAAGACCACGCGCCGGATCACGAAGGTCACCCGGTTCGTCGCCCGGGGAGGGCTCGCCTCGACGCTGCGTGTTCTCCTGCGCCTGGTTCACGATGCCCTGCGCGGTCAGCACCTCGCTCGTGAAGAACGTCCGAGCCTCCGTCACGTCGTTCGCGCGCGTCGAGCGCGGCCTGGTAGTCGCTGCTGGCGCTCGGTGAACTGGGTCGACGCCTCGTCGAAGCGCTGCTGCGCCTGCGCGACCCCGTTGCCGGTCTCCTGGGCCGCTCCGAGCGCATCGCCCAGCTTGATCAGACGCTTCTGCCCGACGCGCTGGAAGTAGCCGAAGTCGACGATGCCCGTCTCCTCGCCCGCGGTCTGCAGGTCCGTCTGCGCCTGGTCGTACGCCTCGTTGGTGGAGGTCGAGCTGCGCCTGGTCGACGTCGAGCCTGATCTGCGCGAGCTGCGCGAGCGCGGTCCGGGCCGCCGTGACCGCCACCGGACCGACCCGGTCGGCGTTCGTGCCCGTGTAGCTGACCTCGACGACGCTGCTCGTGCCCTCGCGCTTGGTGCTGATGCCGGCGCTGATGGCGCTCTTCGGCTCGCCGGTCGCCTCCGAGGTCGCCTGCGCGACGCTGTCGGACGTGATGTTGCCCTCGAAGTCGGCGACGAACTGCGACACGGCCGAGGACACCGGCCCGCTGGTCGCCTGGCCCGGCATGATGACCGTCGCCGTCGCCCGGTAGGTCTGCGGCTCGAGGACCGCCAGCACGCCGGCGACCATCATGGCGACGATGGGGATGACGGCGAGCAGCGTGAGGCGCCGGCCCATGACGTGGGTCCAGTCCCTGAGCTCGACGCCGTTGGCCTTCACCTGCACGCGTGAACCTCGTGCCTTTCGTCCGGGGTCTGCCATGGTACCCGTGCGGCTCGGGCCACACGCATCCTGCCGAGCGGCGGGAAGTGTGGCGTTCCTGTGGCCTAGGCCGTGCGCTCGCCGTCGCCGAGCCGCCCGCAGGATGCGGCATGGCGCTGCCGCCGCGTACGGCTCGCCGCGGATCCGGAGCACCATCGACCACTCCCGCCGCGCTCCGGCCCATCGACCTCGCGATGTAGGCTGTTGCACCCTCGGATGACCCCCGGAGCGACCGAGGAGGAGGACGTAGATGAGGACGAAGCGCATGCTCTCCCTGAGCCTGGTTGCCGGCCTGTCCATCGCCGGCTCGAGGCCGGCGACAGCGTCTCGGGCTGCTAGGAGCCACCGGAGGCGCATGGCGGGGGTCGTCTACGGCTACGAGGTCGACTCCCCGCTCGCCCTCACGTACCTGCGGACCGGCCTCGGCGACCCGATCGTGGTCGTCGAGGCCGACCCGGGTCCGGAGCCGGACGTCGAGCCGGTCCTCGAGTGGCGACCCCGGCCCGGACAACCCCTTCCGCGCGAGGATGTACGGCGATCCGTCCGCCTACGGCGTGTGGATCGACGACATGGGCGGGTTCGGTGTGGAGCCCGACGTCCCCCGCATCACGGTCCCGCCCGACGCGGACGCGGTGCGTCGGGAGGAGCGCCTGTGGGGCGTTCCCGCGGCGCTGTGCTTCTCGCGGCGCGGGGACCTGCCCCTGCACGCGTCCGCCGTCGAGGTCGACGGGCGTGCCCTCGTCTTCTGCGGGCCGGGCCGCTTCGGCAAGACGACCCTCGCGGCCGGGTTCCTGCGCAACGGTCACCGTGTGCTGTCGGAGGACCTCGTGTGCAGCCGGTCGGGCGCCGAGCCCATGGTGGTGCCGGGGCCCGCAACCATCCGGATCCGCCCCGACGTCTACGAGCGACTCGGCCCGATCGCCGGCACCGAGGTCGTGGCCGTCGATCCCGACCGCGTCCATCTCCAGCTCGTCCACGAGCTGCGCGGCAGCGGCGACCCGGTCCCCCTCGCGGGCGTCGTGATCCTGCGCCGGGGGCTTCCGAACATCGAGCTGTACCGGGTTGAGCCGAGCCGGTTCCTTGCCGAACTCTTCACGGTGAGCTTCAACCTGCCCACCGACGCCGAGCGCGTGCGAGCCTTCACCGGCATCGCCGACCTCGCGGCGAGCGTGCCCCTGTGGCTGCTCGACCGTCCGCTCGAGTTCGATACGCTGGACCGGGTCGTCGACCGGCTGATCGCCACGTGCCTATCGCCATGAGCTCCCTCTCGGTGCCGCGCAAGATCTCCCTGGTGCTCCGCTCGTGGTACTGGTTCGCCGTCACGTGGACGCGGCTGCGGCGCGAGCCGGTGCCGGCCGTCGTCGCGCGGCTCCGACGGGTCTCGCGGGAACCGGCCGCCGGCGTCCCCCCGGTGCGGCTCGGACGCATCGTGAGCCGCTCCCTCGGCGTCGGGCCGTTCCGCGCCCGCTGCCTGTTCACCTCGATGGTGCTGTTCCGCATGCTCCGCGACCAGGGCGACGACGCGGAGCTCGTGATCGGACTGCCGCTCGAGCCGAAGGACAAGGACGCGCACGCGTGGGTGGAGCTCGGCGGCCGCGACGTCGGCCCGCCGCCCGGCCGTGGGCGTCACGAAGAGCTGGCGAGGTACGCATGAGCGCCGACCCGATGCTGGGCGCCGCCCTCGTCGCCTGCGTCCGCGAGCACGACGGCGGCGCGCCGCCCGAGCTCCTGCGCGTGCTCGAGGCCGGACAGCTCGGCTCCCTGCTGCAACTCGCCCGGCACCACCGGGTGCTGCCCTTCGTGCATCGCGAGCTGCGCGAGGTCGACGGCGTCGACGTCCGCACGATGCAGGCCCTCGATCGTCACGCCGTGACGCAGACCGCCAACCAGATGCGCATCGTCACCGATCTCGCCGGGTTCGCCGCGATGCTCGCGCCGCTGGAGGTCCAGTGGATCACCTTCAAGGGGCCGGTGCTCGCGCAGCGCTGCTACGAGCGGCCGGAGCTCCGGACGTACCGCGACCTCGACCTGCTGATCGCGCGCGAGGACTTCCCCGAGGTGGTGACCTACCTCCAGGGCGGCGGGGTCGACGTCATCGACCGCAACTGGACGCTGATCCGGCGCGAGCGGCGAGGACAGCTGCACCTCACCCTGCCGATGGGTACCGTCGCCGACCTGCACTGGCACCTGCTGAACCGCGCCGTCGTGCGGGACTCCTTCGACGTGGACATGGGCTCGGTGCTCACCCGCACCCGGACGGTCGTCGTCAGCGGCGTCGAGGTCGAGACGCTCTCGGCCGTCGACACGGTCGTGCACCTCGCGCTGCACGCGGCGCTCGCCGGCGGCGACCGGCTGATCTGGATGAAGGACCTCGAACGGTCGATCGCGGCCGAGACGCTCGACTGGGACGAGGTCGTCGCGCGGGCCTTCGCCTGGCGCGCCGGCGCCGCCGTCGCGTCCACCCTGCAGCGCGCCCGCGACGTCCTGGGCGCGCAGGTGCCCGTCTGGGTGCTGCGCGACCTCGAGCCCTCCGCGGCGCGGCGGCGGATCGGCGCGGCGTTCGATCGCTGGTGGCCGACGGAGCGTGCCGACGGCGAGCTCACGCCGGCGGCCCTGTGGCCGCAGGTGGTGCGGGACGGACGGTTCGCGACGGCCGGCTCGATCGCGCGGCGGGCCGCCCGGCGTCCCGCCAACGTGCTGCGGGAGATCTTCGGCGAGCCGGGCGGCGGCGGCCGTGACCACGAGCCCGCCGCCGTGCTGCATCCCTCCGGCGGCGAGGGCGTCCGTGCCGACTACCTCCGCGACGTCACCGACGAGCCGTAGGCCTCACGGCTGGGCGCGGTACGCGCCCGACAGGCGCCGCTCCAGCTCCGTGCAGAGCTCGCGGACCCGCGCGTCGAGATCCAGCGCCGGCCGCGTCGCCGGCCGCGCGCCGGTCCACGTGCGCGCTGAGCTCCGGACGATACGGGAACTCCAGGAAGGCGCAGACGCGGCGGACCGCCGCCTCGGGATCGTCGACCGTCTCCCCGTACGACGCGAGCATCACGTCGGCGCGACGATCGAGCCCGAGGTCGAAGAAGAGCTGGTTGCGCAGGAACCACATGAGCGCGGCCCCCGACTCGGGCGTCATGGCCCCGAGGTCGAACGAGCGGATCAGCGAGAGCCGCTCCGCCGACAGCCCGCCGGCCTGCCAGATGCCGGTGTCGCCGGCCGCGATCTGCCGCAGCGCCTGCAGGTTGCTGTCGCCGAACTTCGCCACGGCCGACCGGACCCGGCCGTCGACGTCGCGGTAGGCCCAGATCGCGCGCCCCGGGCTCGGCGTCCCGAGTCCGTCCAGGAGCTCGTTCGTGCGATGGGAGTCGATCAGCGGCTTGAACAGCACGTAGGCCTGGCCGCTGCGTTCGACGAGCGCCCGGATCACGGGGTCGGGCCGCAGGTGGAACCGGTCGAAGGCCTCGTGGTCGTTCTCGTTCCGCACCTCGAACTCGGGCGAGCGCTCGAGGCCGCGCACCAGCATGTTGGTACCCGAGCGCTGCAGGCCCACGACGAACACCGGCACCGCGCGAGGCGCCACCTGATGCGCGCGGCGCCAGCGCCGCTTGGCGGCGGCGAGCGGGATCCGCTCGAGCGGATTGAGCTGGTCCTCCTCGATCAGGCGGCCGACGCCCTGCTCCTTCGCCCATCGTAGCATGCCGCCGCACGCGCCGCGCGAGGCGACGGCCGCCGGACTCGGGTGGCGCGCGCCACTCAGGCCTCGTCGTCGGGCGAGGCCAGCTGGATCAGCCCGCGCTCCTTCAGCGCGTACACGAACTCCTCGACGTCGCCCTCGAGGTCCGCCGGCGGCTCCTCCACGCGCGCGCGCAGCGCGACCACGAGCTCGCGCGAAGGGCATGCCCTCCTCGGACAGCTCCCAGATCGCGGCGCCGATCTCGTTGACGCCGTGGTACAGGGAGGTGTCGAGGTGCAGCACCACGCCGCCCTGCCCGTCGGCGAGCCGCCGGAACGTGGCCCGCGGATCGTGGCGGATGACGGTGCTCGGATCGATCATCGTCCAATCCTCTCTCTCATCCGGCTCTCGTTGTCTCTCCCGTGCGGTGTCGATCAGTACAGTCCAAGGGTCCCGCGAGCCTCGGCGCTCCCTCGCTGAAGGCGCGCCGGAAGGCAAGACGTGCCGAGGGCCAGCGAGACGACGCACACGGCGATCAGGATGCCGATCGCCGGCAGGATCTCCGCCCATCCCGCGTTCCGCCAGCAGCGCCTCGCGGTCCCCTGCAGCGCGATCGTCATGGGCTGAAGCTGGAAGATCGCCTGCAGCCACTTCGGCAGGACATCCGATCGGGAAGTACGTGCCCGGCACGATCGTGACGAAGGTGGTGAGCGATCCCGATCGACGCCGGTGCCCCGCTTGAAGGTCAGGGTCCACGCCGCGGCGACGACGCCGAGGCCCCACACGAACGGGATGAACACGAGCAGGATCGCGAGGGTGGGACCCAGCCCGGTCCAGTTGAAGCTAGGTGCCGAAGACCAGCGTCGTCAGTCCCAGGAAGATGAAGGTGCGGATCGGCACGTACACGATGTCGTACACGACCGAGCCCATCTGGATCGTCGTGTAGGCGGTCGGCGTGAGCAGCAGGGACTCGAGGGTCCCCTGCAGCTGCTCCTGGCGGATCACGGAGTTGACGCGGCCGAGGCGCGACCGCCATGAACGACGATAACGCGATACCGACCGCGACGTACTCCAGGTACGTCGACGTCGGTGCACGCCGAAGCCGCGCGACGACGTCCGGGTCGCACCAGCTTGCCGACGAAGTTGAAGACGACGACCTGCACGAGCATGGTTGATCCAGTCGCTGACGAAGGAGAGACGGTAGCTCCACGCGACCAGGAAGTCGCGACGGAGGAACGCGCTCAGCTTGCGGCTCTCCGTGCCCGAGAGACGCTGAGCCGGCGCCCGGCCTCGACGCTCATGATCCCCTCGGCCGTCGCCTCGTTCGTGAGGTGCAGGAACGCCTGCTCGACCTCGGAGCGTTCGTCGCGGCAGGTCAGCACCGGATGCCGGCGGCCGAGAGCCGCCACCAGCACGTCCCCGAGGACGACGCCGTCGCGGAGCTGCAGCGACACGTGCTCGCCGTCGCCCTCCGAGCTCGGCTCCAGGGTCCCGTCGCCGGCGACGGCCGCCCTGCCCGGGCGAGGACCTCGCCGGCCTCGAGTCCACCGGCGCGCAGCTGCACGAGGAAGCGTCGTGTGACGATCACGCCCATGAACTGGGGCACCGTGCCCTCGAACCGGACGCGTGCCCTCGCGCAGCAACGTCACACGGTCGGCGAACCCGCGGATCTCGTCGATCCGCTGCGTGGCCCAGACGACCGCGGTGCCGTAGGTCGACCGTGTCGGCGACGAGCTCCTGCACGCGGAGGGCGGCCTGCGGGTCGAGGTCGTGCGTCGCCTCGTCCACGAACAGGATCGGCGGCCGCATCAGCAGGCCCCGCGCGACGCCCAGCCGCTTCTGCATGCCGTGCGAGTACTTGCCGACCTGCCGATCGGCGGCGTCGGTCGAGCCCGACGAGCTCGCAGCACCTCCCGAGCGCGCTCGAACGCCCGGGTCTTGCGGAGGCCGTGCATCCGGGCGAAGAACACGAGGTTCTCCACCCCCGACAGTCGCAGGTAGAACGTGCGGTCGCCGGAGGGCACCAAGCCGATCAGGCTGCGGGCCGCTCGCGTCATGAGCTCGCTCTGGCGACGAGCCCAGCACGCGGACCTCGCCGGCGTCGCCCTCCGCGAGTCCCGTGAGGATCCGCACGCAGCGTGGTCTTGCCGGCGCCGTTGGGACCGAGCAGCGCGTGGATCTCGCCGGGCGCCACCGCGGAGGGAGACGTCGTCGAGCGCCTGCTTGTCGCCGAAGCGCTTGGAGATGTGCCGCGCCTCGATGGCGGCCTCGAGCGGCCGGTCCGGCGCCGCGGGCGCGCCCGTCCGGACGATGCCGAGGTCGCTCATGCGTCCATGAACGCGTGGGTGGCGGCGAGGTCCTTCGCCCACGTGTACTCGAAGACCCCGAGGTCGCCCTCGTCGATCCGGGCCAGGAGGGCGTCGTAGTCGACGCCGGCGATCGGGTGCGACGGCGACGCCAGGAGACGCCGGAGCTCGGTGTAGTCGATCCGTTCGCGGACGGACTCGTTGAACACGGTCTTCTCCCGTCGGTCCAGGATCGGGTCGGGTACGCGTCCGCGCAGGAGCTGCCGCATCAGGCCCTTGGTGACCACCGTCGGGAACTTCACCTCTGCCGGCAGCGACATGAAGAACTCCCACAGGTCGACGTCGGCGAAGGGGCGCCGGCTCGACACGCCGATCGTGGACTGCACGATCTCATCGGCCTCCATGCTGAGGCCGGGACCGTCGAACCACGACAGCTGCCAGGCGCGCCATCCCTGCGACCGGTTCTCGGGCGCGCGCGAGGTCGCGCGGCGGAGATCGATCCAGCCGGGCAGCCGCTCGTTCGGTTTCGGCCGGCGGAGCCGGCGCGCGGCGACCTCGAGGCGGACCGGCACGAGCGCCGCGCCCACCTGGCGGACGAGCGCCGCCGTCCCCACGCCCTTGCTCCGCTGGCCGGCAAGGTGCTGCCGGGCGGCACTGAGGCGCCCCCGCGTGAGCAGGTGCTTCAGCAGGCGGCGGCGCATGTCGAACGCGAGCTCCGCGATCTCGCCGGTGAGCATCGTCCGGAACCCCAGGTCGCGCGCGGTGCGGTAGTGCTCCTCGGCGTCGGTGATCAGCACCGTCGGGATGGGCCCGTCCAACAGGCGCATCCACTCGCCGAGCCGGTCCAGCGGCTTCGCCGCCTTCTCGTAGGTGTGCAGCTCCAGGCCGTACCGGTCGGCCATCATGTGCACGTACTCGGACTCGTCGACGGAGGGGAGGTGCGGGAACACGGCCGACAGCGCGGCGAGCGGCCGGCCGAAGCGCCGTTCGTGCTCGGGTGCCCCGTAGGCGGCGATCGCCGGCGAATCGATGCCACCCGACAGCGACACCACGTCGGAGCCGGTCATCATCCGTCCCACGGCCTGCGTCATGAGCTCGTCGAAGGCCTCCTGCACCTCCTCGGGTGACATCCGCGCGGTCTCGAGCAGGTGGCGAGGATCCCAGTAACGGCGTACGCGCGAGGTGCCCTCGCCCACGTGCAAGATGCGGGACTTCCCCAGGCGCGAGACGCCGCGGAGCGCCGACGGCGTGTCGTCGCCGTAGTCGCCGTAGAAGATCGATTCGAGGACCTCGAGGTCGGGCTGCCTGGCGAGTCCGGCCCCCTCGACCACCTGCTTCGCCTCGGTGGCGGCGACGAAGACCTCGCGTTCCTCGCGGAAGAACAGGGTGCGGAAGCCGAGATGGTCGCGGAAGCACCAGACGGCCCGGCCATCCGTCACGATGCCGGCGAAGGCACCGCGCAGGTGGGACGGCGTCTCATCCGACCAGCGTCCGAAGGCGGCGAGCACGACCTCGGGCGGGGGGGCGTCGGCCTCGAGGCCGAGCTCCTTCGCCAGGGCCTCGCGGTTGTCGAGGGCGCCCGTGAACGCCAGCGCGAACCGGTCGCCGGCCGCGAGTCCGGCGTCGCCGGCCTCCTCCGTCGTGGCGACGGCCAGCACGCAGCGCCCGCGGACGATCGAGTCCTGCACGCTCCCGCGATGCGGCGCCGCCGCCAGCATGCGGCGTGCCACCCCCTGATCCGGGGGGTGGGAACGCGTGAGAACGGCGACGAGGGCACCCATGTGGGGAGTGTATCGGCAGGGTTGTGGGAGGAGGAAAGAAAGACGCCCGGCCGGTTGGGCCGGGCGTCTCTCGAAAGGGTTGTTCGGTTTGGTACCAGGCCTTAGGAAGCGGCCGGGTGCGAGTACTCGCCGTACATCGGGTCGGTCTCGAACGTGGTGTCCGAGCTCTTGTCGCCCACACCGGGGTTGTCGAAGGTGTGACCGGCGATCGAACCGAAGTCCTTCACCTCGGGCTTCTCGTAGCGCATAGCGCCTCCTTGCGGTCGGGGGTTCACGTGCTCGCTTCGGGGGACAGTAACCGTCGTAGGCAGGGGATGTCAAATGGCCCAACGGCCAGAAGACCAGGAGCGATGGACCTAGGTCCGATGCCGGTCCGTTCGGCCTGCATGTCAGCCGTTCTCGTCATCCCGCCGAGCCCACGTGAGGACGTCGCCGGCGCTCCCGCCGACGATCTCCCCGGTCTCGAACCCCATCTTCCCCAGCTCCTCGGCGAGCCCGCTCCACTGGTCGGCGCCCACCTGCTGGAGCAGGTGTCCGCCGGGCCGGAGCGCGGTTCGTGCCTGGGCCGCCAGCGCCCGCTGCAGGTCGAGCCCGTCGGCGCCCGCGCCCTCGACGGCGCCGTACCGGTCCCGGTCGCCCCACCGGCCGGGCGCCACGTACGGCACGCTCGAGACGATCACGCCCACTCGGCCGACGACCTCGGCCGAGACCGGCTCCAGCAGCGATCCGCGATGGAAACGGACCCGGCCCAGGCCGAGCCTCGCGGCGTTGCGCCGCGCCCAGCGGACCGCCTCGCTCGAGGTATCGACCGCGTGGATCTCCGCATCCGCCCGCGCGCGGGCGACGGCCAGCGCCACCGCCCCGCAGCCGGTGCCGGCCTCGACCATCACGTCGCCGGGCGCCAGCCGCTCGACCGCGAGGCCGACGAGCGGCTCGCTCATCCTCCTCGGCACGAACACGGCGGGGCCGCCGTCCAGCTCGAGGCCCGCGAACCGCGTGCGGCTGGGCGCGGCGCCGATCCTGGGCGTGCCGAGCAGCAGCGCGCGCAGCCGTGGAGGCCTCGCACGGGCGGCGAGGCGGGCGGCCGGCCACAGCAGCGCGCCCACTCCTCCGTCGGCGAGCGGGGCCGATCCGCGCGGCGGCGATGACGACGCGGCCGCGAGCTCGGCCCAGGCGAACGCACGGGCGACGCCGGTGGCGGCGGCGAGCTCACGCGCCCCGGTCGGGTCCTGCAGCGCGGCCGCCATGGCCGCGAACGCGCGGACCCTGGTCGCTCGGTCGAACCCGGGACGCGCCGACAGCACCGCGGCGAACACGGCGGCGGCCGCCGCGTCGACCGAGCCGTCCCCGGCCGCGCGATCGCGCATCGCTGCCTCCAGACGGCGCAGGGCCGCGGCCGGCAGCGGCGCGGACGGCACGCCACGGTGCAGCGAGATCGTGGGCTCGCCGGGCCACAGGTACGTGACGGTGCGCGCGAGCCGCCAGACCCCGAGCTCGCCCAGCCGGACCCACCAGCCGCCGGCGGCGAGCTCCACGCGCGCGATCCGTTCGTGAGCCCGCGATCCCACGATCAGATGCACGTGCGCGGGAGGGCCGTCCGGCGCGTCCGGGTCGGGGAGGGCAACGGTGAGGACGCCGGCACCTCGGCCGCGGATCCGGTCGAGGACCCGGTCGAGGCCGGGCGCGCCCTCCGCGGCGAGACCTGGATCGCCCATGCGGGCGCAGTGTGGCGAGCTCCGAACACGCCCGTCAAACGGCGACGAGCCTGGCGCGACCCGGACACCACCGGTAAGGTGCCGGACGATGGTGGACACGAACGCACTCGGGCGCTGGATCCAGCCGCAGCACCTCACCGGCGACGCGCTGGACGGATATCGCGAGACCATGACCTCGCACCCAGCGCGTATGGTCGTGTTGGAGGAGTTCCTCCTGCCCGAGGTCGCCGACCGGCTCGCCACGTTCCTCGCCGATGCCGCCCTCTACACCGTCGAGCACGGCGTGTACTCGTCCGAGGAGGGCGTGCCGGCCGAGACCTGGAACGCCGCCGCCGAGGAGGACCGCTTCTTCCGTTTCGGCAAGCTGAGCGGCCAGCGACCGGAGCAGATGCTCTCCGACGCCATGCTGACGTACCTCCAGTGGCGTTCGTTCGTGACGGAGCCGGCGTTCCACGATCTGTTCGAGGCGATCACCGGCCTCGAGCTCGGGCCGAGCGACGACTTCGGGTGTCACGAGTTCGGTGTCGGCGACTTCCTCCGTGAACACGACGACGCGAACCGCAGCCGGCGCGTCGCCCTCGTGATGTACCTCACCCCGGGCTGGGAAGAGCGACATGGCGGCGGGCTCACCATGACGGCGGCCGACGGATCGGTCGACCGTCGGCAGGCGACGTACAACTCGATGGTCGTCTTCGACACGCTGGCCGGCAGCAGCCACCGCGTCGAACGCATCGAGGAGGCGGCCGGAGCGCTGGCGCGGCGAACCTTCGGGGGATGGTTCCCGAGCCCGTCGTGAGCGGCGCCCCGGCGACGGTCAGCGTCGTGATCCCCACACGCAACCGCGCGTCCCTCCTCGCGGACTGCCTGGAGAGCCTCACCGCTCAGAGATCTGCGACTCCGTTCGAGATCGTCGTCGTCGACAACGCGTCCACCGATCGCACGCCCGAGGTCGCCGCCGAGGCGGCCGCGCGCGACCCTCGCGTTCGTGTCGTGCGCGAGGCTCGCCTGGGCCGCGCGCCCGCGTTGAACGCCGGCGTCGCCGCCGCGCTCGGCTCCCTGCTGATCTTCACCGACGACGACATGATCGTGCAACCCGGCTTCGTGCAGGGATACCTCGGGTTCTTCGCCGACCGCCGGGCCGAGGAGCTGATCGTGGCCGGCGGCGCGATCCACCCCGTGCCGCAGGACCGGGAGTGGCCCTCGTGGTTCGCGGACCGGGCGGCGCGGTCGCTCGTCTTCGTGGACTGGGGCGATCGCCGGGCGCTCGAGGCAACCGAGTCGGTCTGGGGCGGAAACACGGCGGTGCCGCGTCGCGTGTTCGAACGGCTCGGCGCGTGGGACGACGACCTCGGCGTGCGCGATGGGACGCGGCCGGCGACCGGTCGGCCCGAGCTCAACGAGGACATCGAGTTCCAGACCCGGGTGCGCGCAGCGGGCGGCGAGGTGTGGTTCGTGCCCGACGCCGTCGTGCATCACCGCACGCCGGTGCCGTCGCCGCGGGTGTGCCTCGCGAAGGGGTTCGCCGCCGGTCGCAACGACTACCGGCGTGCGCCCCGGCCGGGAGTGCCGTCGGACCGTCACCGGGGTGCGCGCACCGCAAGCGCGTGGGCGGCCTGGGTGTCGTCCGCCGTCCGTTGGCTCTGGTGGAGCGCGGCGCTCCGCGGTGCCAGGACCAGGACCGCGTTCGGCCGGGCGTGGGACGCGGCGTGGGCGACCGGCCGGCGTATGGAGGACCTGCTCTCCGACGATGTCCGCGACGGCGCCGACCGCCGCGTCCGGGACGTGACACGCCGCGTGACCCGGCTGGCCTCCCGTCTCGCGCCGGACACGCCATGACCGCCGACGACCCCGTCGCCGACTACCCCTGGACGCGATGGGACGGCTGGGCGCTCGCATTCGTGACGCTGGCCGGCGGGTTCCTGCGCTTCTGGCATCTCACCGTGCCCGGGCGCATCGTGTTCGACGAGGTGTACTACGCGCAGGACGCCTGCGTGTTCGTGAAGACGCCCTCGGTGTGCGGGATCGCGTCGCCGCTGTCGGAGGAGCACCCGCTCCTTGCGAAGTGGTTGATCGCCGGTGGGATCAAGGTCTTCGGCTACACACCGTTCGGATGGCGTGTGATGCCGGCCCTCGCCGGCACCGCGGGCATCGCGCTCACGTACCTGCTCGCGCGGCGGCTCCTCCGATCGTCGCCCGGGGCGTTGCTGGCCTCCGGACTCCTTGCGGTGGACGGGATGCACCTCGTGCTCTCGAGGACCGCGATGCTGGACGTGTTCGTCGCCACGTTCGCGGTCGCCACGATCCTGTTCGTGGTGCTCGACCGCGACCGCACGCGCCGCTCCGGCGAGCGCCTGCGCGACCGGCCCTGGCTGCCGGCGGCCGGCGTGGCGGGCGGCGCCGCCGCAGCCTCGAAGTGGTCGGGCATCCCGTTCCTGCTCGTCGCGATCGTGCTGGTCCTCGTGTGGGATCGGGCGGCGGCGCGCGAGCGCGGGGAGACCGGCCGATGGACGGCGATGCGCGCGGACCTCGCGCCGACGACGGTGTGGCTCGTCGCCCTGCCGCTCGTCCTCTACGTGCTCTCGTTCGCCGGCCGCCTCGACGGCACGGTCCTCGCCGCGCCGTGGGATCGTGGATCGTGGGCGTGGGCGTTCCTGCGTCGCCAGGGCCACATCCTCACGTATCACGCGGGACTCACCGAGTCCCACCCGTACGGCTCGCCGGCCTGGTCCTGGCCGCTGCTGAAGCGACCCGTCGTGTTCGACTTCGACGATGCCGGCGGCGCCTTCCGGGAGATCCTCGCGATCGGGAACCCGGTCGTGTGGTGGATGGGGACCCTGTGCGTGGTGGTGTGCGCCGTGCGATGGGCGCGGCGCCGGCGGTGGAGCGAGCCCGAGGGCGCGATCCTCGCCGGGGTGGCGGCCGGCTATCTCTGGTGGGTGCCCGTCACCTCGGTCCGCTCGTTCTCGTTCAGCTTCTACTTCCTGCCCGCGGTCCCGTTCCTGTGTCTGGCGATCGCCCGGGTCGGGCTGCGTATCTGGCCGAGGAGGAGCGGGCGGGCGCTGACGGTGGTGGTCGTGGCGGCGTCGATCGGGTGGCTCGTGTACTTCCTGCCGGTGCTCACGTTCCGTCCGCTGGATCCGGGGGCGTGGAACGCAAGGATGTGGTTCTCCGACTGCCGTCCGGAAGCCCTCTCCGGCGATCCGCCGCGCCCGAGGATCCTGGAGCCGTTCCCGCCGCCCGAGGGGTGGTGCTGGCGATGACCGATCCCGGGCCGGACGTGGTGATCCTGTCGCCGCACCTGGACGACGGTGTGTTCTCGCTGGGCGCGGCCGCCGCCGGGTGGTCGCGCGGCGGCGCGCGCGTCCGCGTCCTGACCGTGCTGGCCGGTGAGCCGGACTCACAGGTGCCGGCGGGACCGTGGGACGCGGCCTCGGGCTCTGCCACCGCCGGCGAGGCCGCGCGGCGGCGGCGTGCCGAGGACCGAGCGGCATGCGCGGAGCTGGGCCTCGAGCCGGTGTGGCTCGACCACGGGGACGCCCAGTACGGACGCGTCGACGACGATCCGATCTGGCGCGAGGTCCTCGACGCGGTCGGCGACACCGCCACCGTGCTCGCGCCGGGGTTCCCGTTGACGCACGCCGACCACCGGTGGCTGTGCGACCTCGCCGTCGACCGCCGGCCGGCGGGCTGGCGGCTCGGGCTGTACGTGGAACAGCCCTACGCCGTCGGGTTGGGACGGCCCAGCGGCCGAGCGCTGTCCGGGCGGCTCCCGATGGACCCGGCGTGGACCGTCGAGCGGGCGGGACTGAGGAGCCGCCGCGCCAAGCAGCGGGCGATCGAGGCGTACGCGTCGCAACTCCCGCAGCTCGCGGCGGGCCGGGACGGCTCGTGGAACGATCTGCGCGATGCGATGCGCCGGATGGAACGCCGGCGGGGAGGCGAAGGCGTGGCATGGCTGGACTGACCTCGAGGGCGACCTCGCTGCTCCCGGCCGGGATCCGGCGGCGGCTCCGCCGGTGGGCTCGCGCGCGGAGGGCGCACGCGCCGATCGACCTGGGCGACCTGCGCCGGACGACCCCGATCTCGACGACGTGGGGCTCCGACCGTGGGCAGCCGGTCGACCGCCACTACATCGAGGCCTTCCTCCGGCAGCGCTCGTCGGACATCCGGGGGCACTGCCTCGAGCTCGGAGCCGACTTCTACCTCCGGAGCTTCGGCTCCGACGTCACGACCGCCGACGTCCTGCACCTGGAGGAGGGCCACACGGGCGTCACGATCGTCGGCGACCTCACGACCGGCGAGGGCCTGGCCGATGACACCTTCGACTGCGTCGTCCTCACGCAGACGCTGCACGAGATCTACGACGTGCCGGCCGCCCTGAGGACGCTCCGACGCATCCTGCGCCCCGGCGGCGTGCTGCTGGCGACGGCCCCCGGCATCAGCGCGATCGTGCATCCGGACGCCGAACTCTGGGGGGACTTCTGGCGGTTCACCACCCAATCTCTGGAACGGCTGCTGCGGGAGAGCGGCCTCGAGGCCGAGGTCCACGCGCACGGCAACGTCCTGTCGGCCGCCGCGTTCCTGTACGGCCTCGCCGCCGAGGACCTCACCGCCGACGAGCTCGAGGCCGACGACGCCGCGAACTACCAACTGCTGCTGACGATCCGGGCGGTGAGGCCCGACGACACGGTCAGGCCGGGCGGCTGACCTCGATCAACCCGAGGTGCAGGGCATAGGTGACGGCCTCGAGCTTCGAGTGCACGCCGAGCTTGGCGAGGATGCTCTTCACATGGCTGCGCACGGTGAGCACGCTGATGAAGAGGGAATCGGCGATCTGCTCGGTCGAGCGTCCGCTCGCGAGTTGCCGTAGCACGTCCATCTCCCGCTCCGTAAGCGGGTGCCGGCCGCCACGATCCCGTCCCGTCCGAGGGCGACGAACGGCGCCGATCGGCTGCGGGACGTCGGGCGACAGCACCATCCCGCCGGCTGCGGCCTGCCGGATGATCGACACGAGCTCGTCCACGGCATGGGTCTTCAACACGTAACCGCACGCGCCCGCGCGGATCGCGTCGACGATCAGATCGGGATCATCGTGCGACGTCACGATGACGACGGCCGTCTCCGGCCGGCGCCGGCGAACCTCTCTGGTGCCTTCGATCCCGCTCGCACCCGGCAGATCGAGGTCCATCAGCACGACGTCGGGCCGGGCGCCGTCGAGCTGCGCGAGGGCCTCGTCCACCGACCCTGCCACCCCGACCGGCTCGATACCGGCCTCGCCCCCGAGTAGCCCCTCGAGCGCCTGCGTGAACATCCGATGGTCGTCGACGAGCAGCACCCGAACGGTCGGTCGCACCGGGGGGGCGGGGAGGGGGGTCATCGACGATCAGTCTGTGCACGCGGCCGCGTGGGAGTCAACCCGTGGGGAGGAGCGTTCACTCCGCTGTCCCCCGCCCGTTACCTAACCGGGGGCGCGCGGTGCCGAAAAGGCGCGCAGGTCCCGCAGGTGCGCGGAGATGTGATCGAAGGGGCGCTCGTCGGTTCCCAGCACGCCGCCGAGCAGCGAGCCGATGGTGCGCTCGGGCTCGCGGTCGTCCCGCGCCGCCTGGGACCACTCCGCGCCGGCCAGGCTCGCGAGGACCTCGGCGAGCTCACGATGGATGTCGTCGAAGCGGACGAGCTGGTCCTCAAGCGGCGTCCCCGACTTGCGGGCGACCTCATCCGCGTTCAGCTCGTCGGTGCCGTCGGCCGCGAGGGTCTGCAGGATCGCGGGATCCTCGCCGGCCCGCCACTCCTCGACGGTCGCGAGCGCGATCTCCTCCCACGTGGTGAGGTGACCGACGAGGTCCTTCGCCGACCATTCGCCGCCGCCGATCGTGGCCGGCTCGTCGAGCTCCTCCAGGGAGATGCCGGCCAGCAGCGCGTGCACCTCGCGGTGACCGCGGGCGAGGGTGTCGATCGCCTCGTCGGGACTCAGCATCGGCGCGATGCTACCGGCAGCGCGGGCGTCGCGCGACCCCTTGTGGCATAGTCCGCTGCGCGCACGTCGACCCGCAGGAGGAGCCATGGAGTCACCGACGCCCCGCAGGACGATCGTCTTCTTCCCGGAGCCCGGCGCCTGGGGTCCGACGAACAACTGCGTCGCCATCGCGAACGTGCTGGCCGAGCGCGGTCACCGCATCGTGTTCGTCGTCGACGAGTCCTTCGAGGGCGAGCTCGACAAGCGCGGGTTCGAGGAGCGGTTGATGCGCATGGCGCCGCCCGAGGAGAACGCCGACCCCACCGCCGACCCGTGGGCGGAGTTCATCCGCGTGACGGCGCCCGAGTTCGCCACGCCGACGATCGAACAGATCGGCACCGTCACGAAGCCGATCTGGGAGGCGCTCGTCGCCGGCGAGCGCTACTCGCACGGCCGCCTGATGGAGATCTGGGACGACGTCCGCCCCGACGTCGTGTGCACGGACAACGTGACCGGCTACGCGGCCGTCGAGCTCGCCGGCGCGCCGTGGGTGCGCTTCGTGTCGGCGAACCCGCTCGAGATGCGCGATCCCGACCTCCCGCCGGCGCTGTCGGGCCTGCCGGTCGACGATCGGAGCCAGTGGGGGGCCTTCCGCGAGGAGTACCACCGCCAGCACGAGGACCTGCTGGCCGAGCACAACGATTTCCGGGCGTCGGTGGGCGTGTCGCCCTGCCCACCCGACGAGTTCAACACGAACTCTCCCTGGTGCAATCTGTACCTGTTCCCCGAGGTGGCCGACTACGCCCGCGCGAGGCCGCTCGACGCGTCCTGGCATCGGCTGAACTCGACCGTGCGGACGAACGAGACCGCCTTCGACGTCGATGAGCACGTACCCGGCGACGGGAAGGTCGTGTACCTGTCGCTCGGCTCGCTCGGCTGCATGGACGTGGCGCTGATGCAGCGGTTGATCGACGCGATGGCCGAGACCGAGCACCGCACGATCGTGTCGATGGGGCCGCTGAAGGATCAGATGAAGCTCGGGCCCAACATGTACGGGGATCAGTTCCTGCCGCAGCCCTCGATCCTGCCGCAGTGCGACCTGCTGATCACGCACGGCGGCAACAACACGGTGTGCGAGGGCTTCCACTTCGGACTCCCCATGATCGGGCTCCCGCTGTTCTGGGATCAGTACGACAACGCTCAGCGCCTGTCGGAGACGGGCTTCGGCGAGCGGCTGCCCACGTACGGCTGGGAGCCCCGGGAGCTCACCGGCACCGTCGACCGGTTGCTGGCCGACGAGATGCTGCGCGCGCGGATGCGTGCGAACGCCGAGGCGATCCGCGCCGACCCCGGCCGGATCCGCGGCGCCGACCTGATCGAGCGGGTCGCGGAGACCGGCGAGCCCGTCACGTCGTAGTCGCGGCGTCCGCGCCCTATCATCCGGCGCATGTCCGTCACGATCCGGCCGCTCGAGGCCGCCGACGCCGAGGCCTGCGACGCGATCATCGCGAGCCTGCCCTACCATTTCGGGCTCGAGGACGGCCGGCGCGAGTGCGCGGCGGCCGTGCGTTCGCAGCGTGGGCTGGTGGCCGAGCGCGAGGACCGCGTCGTGGGCTTCCTCACGTTCGAGCCCCGCTTCGACGAGGCCGCCGAGATCACGTGGATGGCCGTGCACGCGGCCGAGCGGCACGCCGGCGTCGGGCGGACGTTGATGGACCGGCTGGCGGCCGACCTCGAGGCCGACGGCCGACGGCTGCTGCTGGTGCTCACGGTGTCCCCCAACGACCCACCGGACGAGATCGCCGACGGTTACCAGGCGACCCGCGCCTTCTACGCCGCGAACGGCTTCACCCTCGCGAGGGACTTCGCCGGGTACTGGGGCGACCACGACACCCCGGTCCTCCTCGTCCGCGTCCTGGGCTAGCGCCGCCGACCACGCAATCTTTCGTGGTGCGGTGGCGCGCAGTTTTGCCCGTGCGCCGCGCTCATCGCCGTAGGACGATCGGTGGCCCCCATACGGTCACGAAGGAGGGGTCCCCATCCCCCGGTGGCGCAACGGATCGGCCAGGGATGACAGCGGCGCCGTCGCGGTGCTGGTCGCCATCTGCCTGGTCGCCGTGATGGCGATGGTGGCGCTCACCGTCGACGTGGGATCGTTGCTGCTGCGGCGCCGGGCCATGGTGAACAGCTCCGATGCGGCGGCGCTCTCCGCCGCGCGCAGCTGCTTCACACTGGACGACACCGACGTCCCCGAGGCCGAGGCCGATGCGTACGCAGTCGACAACTCCGGCGGGCTGACGGCATCGGACGGCGGGATCGTCCCGTCGCAGACGGTCAACTGCGACACCGGCGATCCCGGCCACGTGACCGTGAGCTACCAACAGCAAGAGGGACTGTTCTTCGCCCCTGTGCTCGGACAGGCGCGGGTGGGCCAGGTCGGCACCGAGGCCACCGCCTCGTGGGGACCGACCGGTGCGGCCTCCGTGATCCCCCTCGTCATCTACACCGGCTTCTTTCAGGGGCATCATTGCGACGTCCCGACGGTTCCCGTCGGGACGCTCTGCTACATCTGGGAGGACAACAACCTGTCCGGACAGGGCAACTTCGGATTCCTGGACGTCGAGGACGGCTGGAACGTCCCGTCCGGGATGAGCTGCCCCAACTCCGGTGGCGACAACACCCTCGAGAGCTGGATCGACGGAAGCCGGCCCGTCGACGTGCTCCACCTCAACTACCCCTACGCGACCTGGACGTGCACGCGGAGCGGCAACCATTCCGAGCCGCACGTGTGGGAGGCCGTGCGGCAGCTGATCGGGCAGATCCGAACCTTCCCGATCGTGGGCGTCTCACCGGCCGACGGGCAGCCGCAGCAGCTCGGAACGCCGATGCCGAAGTACAACGTGATCGGATTCGCTCAGATGGAGATCCACAACGTCCTGACCGTGCAGAACACGGCGCCGCTCTCATGCACGCTCAACCTGCCGGCCGGCGTCACCGCACCGTTGAACCTCATGGCGCTCGGGGCGACCCCGTGCGCGATCCCGTCGAACGCGACGTTCATCGGAACGGACGCGAACGTGCAGGTCAGGCCGGGGAACGTGAGTAACCATCACGTCGACCCGGTCACGAGCAACTTCACGTGGACCGGTACCCGCACTCCCAATCGCATCATCTTCCCCTTCACGATCCCGGAGACCGACTGCGGCGGGATGCCGGCTCCGAACTCGAGCGCGCACTGCCTGGTGCTCAGGTGGAACGGCTCCACGCTGGGCGGGGATGAGCCGGGCGGCGGTGCCAACTTCGGCTACGGCGGCGTGAAGCTCTGCGACATCGACTACGGCACCTGCGTCGACCAGACGTAGCCGCCGTCGCCGAGCGCCCGCTCCTCCCCCGCTCGCGTCAAGTTTCATCCCCCGTTCTGCCGATACCCGTGCGGTATCGAGGAGCCAGCTTCGAGGGGGAGTTCGACCGATGCCCGATCCGTCCGGCGCTGCCGCGTCCACGCTGTCCCGGCGCCGGGTGCTGCGTACCGCCGCGCTGGGCGCCGGCGTCGCAGTGGGTGGCACCGCGTTGTCGACCCTGCTCGGCCCCGTGCCGGCGATCGCCGGCGGCGAGCCCACCGCGTACGTCCCCGCGGACCTCGACCTCCATCTGCTGCGCCGCGCGACCTACGGCGCGACGCCGGGCCTGCTGAAGCAGGCGAGGTCGATGGGACGCAACGCCTGGCTCGACAAGCAGCTCGCGCCGGCCTCGATCGACGACTCGGCGTGCGAGGCGCTGATCGCCGACCGGTACCCGCACCTGTCGTGGACGCTCGACCAGGCGTGGAACAACCTCGACGGCGACTGGAGCCTGATGATGGAGCTCGGCCAGGCCGCCATCGCGCGCGCCGCCTGGAGCAAGCGGCAGCTCCTCGAGGTGATGGTGGACTTCTGGTCCAATCACCTCAACGTCACGAACCCGTTCGACGGCGGCTGGTGGGGCCGCCACGACTACGACAAGCGGGTGATCCGCAAGCACGCGATGGGCCGGTTCCACGACATGCTGGTCGCCTCCGCCACCCACCCGGCGATGATGCTGTACCTCAACAACGCCGAGTCGACCAAGGACAACCCGAACGAGAACTACGGGCGCGAGCTCCTGGAGCTCCACACGGTCGGGGTGGACGCCGGCTACTCCGAGGAGGACATGCGCCAGTCGACGCTCGTCATGACGGGCTTCGGGATGGATTGGGACAACGGCCACTTCGTCTACTCGCCCTGGGCCCACTACACGGGCCCCGTGGAGGTGATGGGCTGGAGTGCAGCGAACAACCGGGCCTCCCGGGGCTACGACGTGGGCCTGTCGTACCTGAGCTACCTGGCCCATCATCCCTCGACCGCACAGCGGATCGCGCGCAAGCTCTGTCAGCGGTTCGTCGCCGATGATCCGCCGCAGACGCTCGTCGACAAGCTCGCCGCCGCGTACCTCGCGGCCGACACGGCAGTCGTCCCGGTGCTGCGCAAGCTGTTCCGCTCTCCGGAGTTCGCGGCCTCGCTCGGGGCGAAGATCCGCCGGCCCATGGAGGACACCGTGGCGACCCTGCGGATCCTGGGCGTGAAGGCCGACCCCAGCGGCACCGACGGGATCCAGGGCCTCTACTGGATGATCGGGGACCTCGCGCAGGCGCCGATGGCGTGGTCGCCGCCGAACGGCTACCCCGACGACGCGGCCTCGTGGCGCTCGGCGGGCGGCACGCTCGGCCGCTGGAACATGCACATGTCGCTGGCCGCTCACTGGTGGCCGGACTCGCTGGTCCTGCCGCCGCTCCGGAACCTCCTCGGCACCGTCAACCCCAAGACACACGGCGAGCTCGTCGACCTCCTCGCCAAGCGATTGGTCTTCCGAACGTTGTCGACCGCGCATCGCGCGGCCGTCGTGGGCTTCCTCGGGAAGCTCCCGTCCGATCCCGTCAACCGCGACAGCGAGGCGATGGGCTGGCGGCTGCCGTACCTGGTGGCCCTGATCCTCGACTCGCCCTATCACGAGGTGAGGTGAGCGCCATGTCGAAGCGGACCGTGCCGGCCGTCGCGAGGACCAAGCCCTGCGGCTGTCCCGAGCTGCAGAGCGCGATCTCGAGGCGGTCGTTCCTGAAGCGGACGGCGGGGGCCGGGCTCGTCGCCGGCATCGCCTCGCAGGGGATGTTCACCCGCCTCGCGTTCGCCGGCCCGCCCTACGACGGCGACGTGCTGGTCATCCTGTCGCTGCGCGGCGGCTTCGACGGGCTGAACGCGATCGTGCCGGTCGCCGACCCCGACTACCCGTTGTGGCGACCGAACATCGGCATCCCGGTGAACCACCCGGGGCTCTATCAGCTCGACGCGACGTTCGGGATGCATCCCGCGATGGCCCCGCTCCAGCCGTTCTGGGAGGCCGGCAGCTTCGGCGTCGTGCACGCGGTCGGGATGGCACAACCGAACCGTTCGCACTTCCAGGCCATGGAGGAGATGGAGCGCGCGGCGCCGGGTACCTCGGTGCGCACCGGATGGATCGACCGCGTGCTCGGCCTTCGCGACACCGGCACCGCCTTCCAAGGCGTGCAGATGGGATCGAACCTCGCGGCCTCGGCCTTCCTCGGGAACGACTCGCAGGAACTCGCGATGTGGTCGGTCGACTCGTTCGGCCTGGACGCGGCCGGCGACGACGCCGAGCGAGCTCGGTGGGACACGGCGCTGCGGGCGCTGCACGCCGAGGCGCCCGAGGTCCTCGCGGCCCCGACCTCGACGACGCTCGACGCGCTGCAGACGACGGCGTCGCTGCAGGCGGCCGGCTACACGCCGGACCACGGCGCGGTGTACCCGGCGGACTCGGGCCTCGGCGACGCGCTGCAGGATGTCGCACGGCTGATCAAGGCCGATGTCGGGCTCCAAGTGGCGGCCGTCGACTACGGCGACTGGGATATGCACTCGGACATGGGCTCGGCCGACGCGGGATGGATGTTCGACCATCTCACCGAGCTGTCGGGCGCGCTCGCCGCGTTCGCGACCGACCTGGGCGGCGGGATGGACGACGTCTCGGTCGTGACCCTGACGGAGTTCGGACGCCGGGTCGAGGAGAACGGCTCGGGCGGCGTCGACCACGGGTTCGGCCAGGCGGTGCTGCTGCTGGGCGGTGGACTCAAGGGCGGTCAGGTCCACGGCACGTGGCCGGGACTGGCCGAGGACGATCTGGTGGACGGCGACGTGAACGGCGTGAACGACTATCGCTGGGTGCTTGCCGAGGTGCTCGAGAAGCGCTGCCGAGCGAACTCGGTCGGCACGATCTTCCCGGGCGTCGGCTCCGAGCGCCTGGGCCTCGCGAACGTGAAGGCCTAGCCGGTCGTCGGAACGGACCGCTGCACGGCGGGGTCCTCATGCATGATGAGATCGATGCATGGGATCCGACCGCTCGCGGTGACCGTCCTCCTGCTCGGCGCATGCTCGTCCGCCGGTCCACGGGCGCATCCGACGACGACCATGATGGAACCCATCAGGAGCCCGGT
Source organism: uncultured Actinomycetes bacterium (assembly GCA_963828885.1). Classification (GTDB taxonomy): domain Bacteria; phylum Actinomycetota; class UBA4738; order UBA4738; family HRBIN12; genus JALYMB01. Next base: position 118,738 of record CAWHGC010000002.1, on the reverse strand, counting down.
CCCGACGACCACGTCTGCCACCTCGATCCCCAACTGGAGCGTGGACCGGCTGAGCCCCGAGCTCCGCGCGGACCTCGTCGGGCGCACCTGGCACCGCGGCTGCCCGGTGCCGCTGCGTGACCTGCGCGTCGTCACGGTCCGGTATCACGGGTTCGACGGCGAGGTCCACGCGGGCCCGCTGGTCTTGAACGAACGCGTCGCCGGCGATGTGCTGTGGGTCTTCCGCCGGCTGTTCCGCCACGACTTCCCCATCCGGGACGTGGCCCTCGCGCACCGATGGCATCCCACGCGGCCGAGCGACTGGGATGACACATCCGATCGCACGGCCTCGTTCAACTGCCGGCCCGTCACGAACGGCACGACCCTGTCGCAGCACTCCTACGGGTGGGCCGTCGACGTCAACCCGTTGGAGAACCCGTACGTGAACGGCGACGGCACGGTGTTACGCCGCGCGGCGAAGCCGTACCTGGACCGGTCGCAGGACCTCCCGGGCATGATCCATCCGGGAGATCTGGTCGTCAGGTCGTTCGCGCGGATCGGGTGGTCGTGGGGCGGCGACTGGCACTCCCTCAAGGACTACATGCACTTCTCGCTGACCGGCGGCTAGCTCCGGCTTACCCCGCGCCGCCGTATCGGGCGATGGCGAACAGCCCGTCGAGCCCGTCGGGGTCCGGGTAGGTCACTCCGGCCGCGACGATCTTGCCGTCGGCTTGGATCGCGACCGAGCTGGCTGAGTCGAACCCCTTGCTGAATGCGGTCACGACCCTGCCGGTGCCACCGAACGTCGGATCGAGGACGCCGTCCGACGTGTACCGCGCGAGGGCGAACCTCGAGTGGGCGCCGTTGAAGCCCCCCGTACCGACGGCGACGATCTTCCCGTTCGCCTGGATCGCCACGTCCCGGGCCGCATCGTCGGTGCGCGTGAAGTTCGTGACGACGATGCCGTCGCCACCGCCGAAGGTGGGGTCCAGCGCGCCGTCGGTCTCGTAGCGGACCAGGCCGAAGCTGCCGGTGTACTCGCAGCAGAAGCCCGCCTCCCCCGCCAGCAGGACGTTGCCGTCGGCGTCGACCGCCACCGAGTTCGCCGAGTCGTATCCCTCCGTCAGGTCGGTCGTGACGACGCCGTCGCCGTCGAAGGTCACGTCCGGCGTACCGTCGGACGTGTACCGGACCGCTGCGAAGGAGCCGTCGCCCGAGGTGCCGGCGACGACGATGTTCCCATCTGCGTCGAGGGCCACCGCGCTCGCCGAGTCGTATCCGGGAGCGATGTCGGACTTCACGACGCCGTCGCCGCTGAAGGTGGCGTCGGGGGTCCCGTCGGGGTCGAAGCGCAGGACGGCGAACTTCCCGGCCCCGATCGTCCCCGCCACCACGATCTGCCCGTCGGCCTGGATGGCCACGTCGCCGGCGTAGTCGTCGCCGGTCGTGGGATCCGCCCGCACCATGCCGCCGTCTCCGAAGGTGTCGTCGAGGGTCCCGTCTGCGTTGTAACGGGCCAGCGCCACGTAACCGTTGCGCGTCGTGACCGAGCCGGAGCCGGCCACCACGATCCTCCCGTCGGCCTGGATGGCCACGGCTGAGGCCGCGTCCTGCCGCGTGGCGAAGTTGGTCGTCACGACACCGTCGCCGCTGAACGTAGGGTCGAGGTGCCCGTTCGTCCGGTACCGAGCGACCGCGAACTTCCCGTAGTAGTTGCGGGTGGCAGCGCGGCCCACAGCGACGATCTTGCCGTTCGCCTGGATCGCCACGTCGCTCGCGCCGTCGTTGCCCCTGCTGATGTTGGTGATCACCTTGCCACGGTCGCCGAACGTCCGGTCGAGATCGCCCGGCGTCGCGTGGGCGGGGCCGGCGGAGAGGGCGATCAGCGCGCAGGCTGCCGCGGCGATGAGGAGGGATGCTTTGGTTCGCATGGGGCATCAGTGTGACAAATCCCGGGGCGGATGTTTGGAGCCCGCGCTCCCGGGATACGGCGGGCGCATGCGTTGGGAGCTCCACGAGCAGATGGGGACGCTCGAGGTCACGTTCGACGAGGCTCCGCCCCCCTCTCGCGAGGAGGTGGAGGGATTCCTGCAGCAGGTGCAGCCGGTGGTCGCCGACGTCGAGGTGCGGGCGCTGCTCCTGAACGGCGAGCGTGTGAAGCGCCACCAGGGCCTGAGCTACCCGGAGATCGCCGGCCCGATCCGCTACGAGGCGGCCCGGCGGCGCACCGAGCGGACGCGGAGCTTGCCGTCGGCACGAGCGGCGCGCGACCCGGCCGGCCCTCCACGCACAACGTCCCTCGCGGGGAGGGGCGTCGTGGGAAGGGTCCAAGGGGAGTCCCCCCGCTCGACCCGCCAGCACGGTAGCACCGTTCCTGAATGCTGTTCAACGTCTCGGCTCCGTGCCTAGCCATTCGGCGGATCATCTAGAAGCCGGTCGTCGGTGCCGCACCTCCCGACGCGGTGCGGAGCGCGCCGAGGGCGGCATCCAGGCCGGCGAGCGACCGCAGCAGTCGCGCTTCGATGTCTGTCTCGTTGGCGTGGGCCGCTCCGGAAGCCGTCGCGCGCAGCGCCAGTGCCTCGCGGGCCTCGAGCAGCGCGGCGAGCGCGTGATCCACCGCCGCGCGGCTGCCCTGATCCGCCGCGGAGACCTGGGCCGCGCGGAGCTTCTGGTCGGCCTGATCGAGGAGCACCTCCGCCCCACCGGGGGTGGCGGACGGGGCCGATGCCTCCAGGGCCAACCGATCGCGAGCGGCGGCGGTCGCGACGTATGCGTCCTGCAGCGTGGCCGACGGACGGCGGCGTCGCGCGATCAGCCACACCGCGATCGCCGCGATGACGAGGATGGCGAGCAGCCACCACAGCGCCGTTGACGAATCGTCGGACTTGTTCTTCTTTCCCCCCGCTGCGGACTTGACCGGAGTCGGCACTTCGGTCGGCGCCTCCGTCGGCTGTACCGAGGGAGCCTCCGTCGGCACCGAGATCGACCGGCTGACCGTGGGACGTTCCGTCCCGGACGCACTCGAGATCGCGTCCCCGACCTGCCCGTTGCACGCGACCGCGAACGCCAGCGGAACCACGACCGCGATGATCCAGATCTTCGTCCTCATGATCGAACTCCCTCGTCGTCGGTTTCGGTGGGCGGAGCGTCGGCCCCGATGGGTGCTCATACCTCTTCCGGTCCGTTGTCGGTATCCGATGGGTCAGCCCCGGTCGTGGGATCGCGGCGCAGGAACCCCGGGGTGAGGTCGGACGTGCCGTGCGTCTCCCAGCCCCGCCAGACGGAGACTCCCCGGATCAGGCAGACCAATCCCACCGTGGCGAGCTGCGCCACGACCCTCGCGACCCCCAAGCCCGAAACCAGGCCGACGTACAAGGCCGAGCCCACGAGCGACGCGGAGGCATACGGGGCGCCCCGTCGGAGCGTCCTCGGCGGCACCTCTCCGACGAGGATGTCACGGAGCACACCCCCGCCGATGCCGGTGATGGTTCCCAGCATGATCGCCGAGGAGACCGGCAGATCGGCGGCGAGTGCGCTCTGTGCGCCGATCACGCTGAAGAGCCCGAGCGCGATGGCGTCGATCGCCCCGATCGCGGAGCGCATGTGGTTCATGGCTTCCGCGAAGAACGCGCCGACGATCGAGGCGAGGACGACGGCACCCAGGTATCTCGGCTCCTCGAGCGCGGTCGGTACGCGAGCAAGGAGCACGTCGCGGATGATGCCGCCGCCCAGTCCGTTCACGAGCGCCAGTGCGAGGATGCCGATCGCGTCGAGTCCTCGCCGCTGCCCGAACAGCGCTCCGGCCAGGGCGCCGGCGATGATCGCCGGCAACTCGATCCACAACGGCGGGTGGACCACAGAGGTGGCCAGCACACCCGCACCTCCCTCCTTCCGGCCCTAGTCGGCCGGCTCGGCGAGGCGTTGCAGCAGGAACGCCTGTGCCAGGATCATGTGCTCGATCTCCGAGGGGTCCACGCTCTCGTCCGAGGCGTGGATCCGAGCGAGGGCGGTGTCCTCTGGTCCCCACAGGATGAATTCGGCGTTCGGCGCGGCCTGCTGCAACGTCCGCAGGAGGGGGATCGAGCCACCCGAACCGGCCTCACCGGCGGGACGACCATAGGCGGCCTCCAGCGCGACCCGCGCGGCGGCGTACCCGGGCCCGCCGGTCTCGCACCGGAACGGGGGCGCCTCCTTCGTCCGCTCGATGGTGAGCTGGGCGCCCCAGGGGATGTGGGCCTCGAGGTGGCGCACCAGCGCGTCCAGCTCCTTGACCGGATCGGACCCGGGAACGATCCGCATCGAGAGCTTCGCCTTGACCTCGGGGATCAGGACGTTCGACGAACCGTCGATCGACGTCATGTCCAGGCCGATCGCGGAGACGGAGGGCGATGACCACAGGCGGGTGCTCACCAAGCCGGATCCGGTGGTCAGCTCGACGCCGTCGGCCAGGTCCGCCGCGGCGCGGAAGTCCTTCTCCGTGAAGTCGAGGCCGTCCCAGTCGTAGCGGGATACCCCCTCGACGGTGACGTTCCCCTCGTCGTCGTGCAGGGTCGCGAGCAGTTCGGCCATCGCCATCATGGCGTCCGGGGCGGGCCCGCCGAACAGCCCGGAGTGCAACGGATGCTGCAGGGTGCGGAGGGTCACGACGCAGGCGACGTCGCCGCGCAGCGTGGTCGTGAGCGTCGGCTCACCCGCCCGGAGGTTGCCCATGTCACAGACGATGAACACGTCGCACGCGAAGAGGTCCGGATTCGCCTCGACGAACGCCTCCAGGTTGCTGTTCGTCTCCTCCATGCCCTCGAGGATCAGCTTCACGGTGCAGGGAGGCTGTCCGTCGAAGACCTTCATCGTGCCGATGTGGATCGCGAGGCCGCCCTTGTCGTCGGCGGCGCCTCGCCCGAACATCCGGCCGTCCTTGTGGGTCGGTGTCCACGGGTCGGAGGTCCACCCCTGCTCCGGAGGCGCCGGCTGGACGTCGTAATGCCCGTACAACATGACCGTGGGGGACCCGTCGGGCCCGGGGATCTCTCCGTACACGGGCGGATAGCCGGTCGGGACCTCCATCAGCTTCGCGTTCGTGAATCCGACGCCCTCGAACAACCGGAGCGTCTCGCCCGCCATCTCGTGAACCGGCTCGGGGGGATAGCCGGGGAACGCCACCGAGGGGATCGCGACCAGGCGCTCGAGGTCGGCCATGATCTCGGGCATCATCTCGGTCACGCGGGTGCGGATCTGCTGCTCATCCATTCACGGGCTCCTTCAAGCGCGCCCGGGGACGCGCGTCACTCGATCGCTCTCAGGCCTGACTGTCTATCTCAATAGAAGATGGTGGCGATCGCCGCGCCGGTGCCGACGGAGATCACCGCCATCGACAGCATCGGGACGAAGAAGGAGTGGTCGAGCAGCTTCGTGCCGAGCTTCGTCGTACCCGACAGGTCGAAGTTCGCCGCCGCGATCTGCGTCCCGTTGGCCGGGAGCGTGTAGACGCCCTCGAGCCCGCCGGCCCACATCCCGGAGACGAGGGCGGGGCTGAGGCCCACGGCGAGTCCGATCGGAACGATCGTGTTCGTCGCGGTCGACTGGCTCGTCGTGAGCGCGGCAACCAGGAACACGGCGAGGGCGAAGATGAATTTGTAGTTCGTCACCCAGCCGCCGATCGTGGTCACGATGTACTCCTCGTGGGCGGCGATGAATGTGGCCGTCAACCACGCGATGCCGAACAACGCGATCGCGGCCGTCATCCCGCTCTTGAACACGGACAAGCCGGGCACGTCCGCGACCGCGGGCTTCCCGATGAGGAGGATCAGGACCCCGACGGTGAACATCACGAGGGTGATCGTCAACGTCATGTCGATCGGGATCTTCCCTTCCTTGCCGAAATGCGGCCGGAGGTCGGGGAACAATCCGAAGATCACGATCACCACCACGCCCAGCAGGAAGACGAGAGCCGAGTTGCGGCCCTCCTTCGTGGAGGTGAGCTCCACGGAGGTGGCGCCCGAGCCGCCGCCGGGGGCCTCCAGCGTGCCCGCGGCGACCAGCGCCTGCACCTCGGGGTCATCGTCCAGCTCCGTCCCCATGCGGCCCACGATGAGCGACGTGACCACGATGCCCACCACGCAGGCCGGGATCGTGATCGAGAGGATCTGGATGAGATCGAAGTTGTACGGCGACACCGAGGTCAGCGTCAGCATCGCCGCCATGGCGGCCGAAACGGGAGAGCACGCGAGCGCCATCCCCGACTGGGCCACGGCGAGCGACAGGGGCCTCGACGGCCGGACGTTGTTGCGGTACGAGACGTCGTAGATGACGGGCAACAGCGGGTACAGGATGTTGCTCGTCCCCGCTCCGACCGAGAACAGGAAGGCGGTGAGCGGGGCGAGGAGGTTGATCTGTTTCGGGTGCTTCGAGATGATGCCGGCGGCGACCTTCACCATCCAGTCGATGCCACCGGCTGCCTGCATGAGTGACGCCGACGTCACGACCGCGAGGATGATGAAGATCGCGGAGATCGGCGGCTCTCCCGGCTTCTCATGGAAGATGAACACGAGCACGGTAACTCCCAGGCCGCCCCACACGCCGACCCCGATCCCACCCGCCCGGGTGCCCATCAGGATCGCGGCGAGGACGACGACGGCCTCGAGAACGAACTTGGCATCCATCTTCTCTTCTCCTCGTCAGTCGGTCGGGCAGACGACATCGAGTCGCTGCGTGAGCAGTTGGTAATTGGTCACCACGTCGTCCCAGGCATCCTGCATCAGTGGGCGCACGACGGCCAGGTTGCTCGTCTCGAGGTCGACCGCGGACTCACGGAGCACGAGGAGCGACGCGCGCAGGTTCGAGATCAGGGTGTCGTACTGATCGTCGGCCGCCCACAGGAGCTGGTCGAGCTGATCGAGGACCTCGTCGCTGACTGCCCGGACGTCGTCGATCGTCGCCGTCTGGGGATCGAGCTCCTGCACCTGGGCGGCCGCGGCCTGGAAGTCCTGGTACTGGGGGCAGAGGGCCCGATCCTCTGCATGGCCACAGGCGACCAGCGCGAACAGACCGGGGAGCAGGAGGACAGCACCGCCGCGTCGCAGGACACCGTTCATGCGTCGTCGCCTCCCTCCGAACCCTGCGTGACGATCGTCACGATGATCTTGCAGGCGGTGATCATGTCCTCGACCGCTATGTGCTCGCTCGCAGCATGCTCGTCCACCATACCGGTCGACATCGCGATGCACGGTATCCCCTTCGCATTGAAGAAGTTGCCGTCGGTGCCACCCCCGCTCTTCCGGGGGATGACCTCCAGGCCCAGCGACCTGATCGCGCGGGCGGCCTCCCGGTACGGCAGCGCGTCCTCGGCGATCTTATAGGTGCGGTAGATCTCCTCGGCCTCGAAATCAACGGTGGCGCCGTGACGAGCAGCGGCCTCGTCGAACGCCCGACGCATCGCGTCGATCTGCGCGTCGAGCTTGTCCTGGTCGTGGCTCCGCGCCATGCCTTCGAGCACGACCTCCCCGGGCACGATGTTGCGAGCCTCCCCGCCGGCGATCGTGCCGATGTTGGCGACGGTCTCGTCGTCGATGCGGCCGAGCGGCATGGCAGCGATCGCCTCGGCGGCGACCTTCACCGCGTTGATCCCCTTCTCGGGCTCCACGCCCGCATGCACCTTCTTGCCGTGCACGGTGACGGTGAGATACACGGACGTCGGCGCCCAGTACGTGATCGCCGTGATCGCACCAGCGGTGTCCAGCACGAACCCGTGGGTCGCCGTGAGCTGGCCGATGTCCATGTGGCGGGAGCCGACCAGCCCCCGCTCCTCGCCCACCGTGATCACGAACTCGATGGAGGGATGCGGTACATCGGGATGCTCTCTCAGGATCGTCAGGAGCTCGAGACACCCTGCGATGCCCGACTTGTCGTCGGCGCCGAGGATCGTCGAGCCGTCGGTCCGGATCACGCCGTCCTCCCCGATGATGGGCTCGATCCCCCGATCGGTTCCGGCGGTATCCATGTGCGTCGCGATCAGCACCGCTCCGTCGCCCGTGCCCGGCAGCACGGCGACGAGGTTGCCGATCTCGTCCATGCGAACCTGGCAGCCGAGCGCTCCGAAGCGCATCTCCAGCTCCCGGCCGATGGCCTCTTCCTGGCCCGTCGGGCTATCGATCGCAACGAGCTCGAGGAATGTGTCCACGAGCCGATCGCGGTCGACGGCATCTGCGACGTTCAACGGTCCCCCTCCGACACCTGCTCGGGCCGACTTCATCTGCGGCACAGCTGGGCCAGTGGGTTGGGGCCATGATCAGCCGGCGGCCGAATCCTGACATGTCCGGGCGGAAGTTGTCGAGTTCTGCTCCTCCCCCAGCGATCTCAGGACCGTCGCAGCGGCAGAAGGCGATAGGATGGCGCGCTGTGAACGGGCCCGACACCCCGACGACCGCGGACCGAACGGCCGGCATGGGCATCCTGGTCGCGGCCTGCGTCTCCGCATTCGTCGTCAATGCCAACACGTCCGCGGTCACGATCCTGCTTCCATCGATCAGCAAGGACCTCGGCGCCCCCATCAGCCAGCTCCAATGGGCGGTGACGGGCTACATGCTCGTCGGCGCTGCGACGATCGTGACCTCCGGAGCGCTGGGCGACGTGCTCGGCCGTCGACGTGTCTTCATCGCGGGCCTCGTGCTCTTCGTTGTTTCGTGCGCCCTGATCGCGCTGTCGGGATCCGGTACGGGCGTGGTCGCCGGGCGGATGATCCAAGGCGCTGCGGGCTCGACCATCCTCGCCTGCGGGATGAGTCTCCTGTCGGTGGCCGCGTCCGGTACCGGGCAGATGCGCGCGATCACCCTCTGGGGCGCGGCCTCGGCGGCGGGCGCTGCCGCGGGCCCGCTCGTCGGTGGGGTGCTCGTGGGCACCACCGGTTGGCAGGGGCTGTTCTGGATCGACGCGGTCATCGCCGCGGCCTGCATCCCGGTGACCATCCGTACCGTCACAGGAATCGCGGGACCCGAACCGGTCGCAGTCGATCGACTACGCGGGCACGGCGTTGATCGCCGTGATCCTCGTCCCACTCGTGTTGGCGCTCAGCGAGGGGAGCGAATGGGGCTGGACCTCGCTCGCAACGCTCGGCTGCTTCGTGGTCTCGGTCCTCGGGGCGGTCGGATTCGTGATGGTCGAGGGTCGGGTCGACGCGCCGCTCGTCGATCTCAAGCTCCTGCGGAACCGGGTCCTCATCGGATCGACGATCGCCATCCTCATCGTCGCGGGCACGATCAACGGGCTGATGTACATGCTGAGTCTCTACTTCCAAGACCCGGCCGCGTTCGCTATGACGCCGCTCGAGGCGGGGCTCGCCACCCTTCCGGCGGCGGCCGTGATGATCGCCATCACTCCGTTCATCACGCCGCTGGCGGTCAAGATCGGCTCTCGCGCCGCGGTCCTCCTCGGCTTCGGCGTCGCGGCAGCGGGGTTCGCGGCCCTCGCGTTCGTCGGCGTCTCGTGGGCGTACGCGGCCTTCGTACTTCCGCTGGTCGCGATCTCGGCCGGACTCGGGCTGTCGAACGGCCCGGCGTCGTCCGCGTCGACTTCCTCCGTGCCGGCGAACCAGGTCGGAGAGGCATCGGGCATCTCGAACATGGCTCGCTACGTCGGTGGCTCCCTCGCGGTGGCCATGGTCGCGACGATCTACAGCACGACCACAGAGAAGCACCTGACAGCAGGTGCGTCGGCGGGAGAGGCGCTGGCGTCCGGTCTGTCGCGCTCGTCCTTGGCCCTCGCCCTCACCTGCGGAGCCGGGCTGCTGATCGCGATCCTTCTCGGGCGGTACCACGCGACGCGCCCTCGAGCCGTCGATCGCGCCGCGGCCGCCGCGATCAGTGTCCACACGATCCCGATCCCGCAGGTCGCGGAGTCGTAGCGAACGGCCGATAGGGGCCAAGTCACCGGGTTCCCCCGAGCGAGGTCGCGGACTAGCATCTTGCCCGTGCCCCCCTCGGAAGGGAGTAGCCATGCGGCGAACGCTTCTGTTCGTGTTGACCGTGTTCTTCGCACTCTCGATCACGTCCCCGGCATGGGCCACCAAGCCGATCCGGGAGTTCCATCCGAGTCAGGATGACGTCGTCATCACCCACCAGTGCGCGTTCCCGGTCCTTGCTCACATCGACGGCCCAGAGATCATCACCACGTTCGTCGACGCGGCCGGCAACCCCGTCAAGCAGATCGGGGTCTTCCCCGGCAACAAGATCACCTTGACCAACGCGGGGTCGCGTGCGTCGATCACCATCATGGGGACCGGTTCGTCCCAGTTGCGGGCAGAGCCCGACGGCTCGCTCTCCGCCCGGGCGATGGGTCACGGGCCGTTCTTCCCCAACCCGCTCACCGGTGAGCCGGGGATCTGGTACCTGAGCGGTCAGGGAAAGGCGACGCTCGACTCGGAGGGCAATGTGGTCTCGGCGCAGCTCTCGGGCAGGCTGGTCGATGTCTGCCCCGAGCTCGCCTCGTAGCGCGTTACGGATACGCCCCGGGTCAGAAGGCGTTGATCGCACGTGCGATCACGAGGATGGCCGTGAGCAGCGACACGACCGACTCGAGCATCATGGCCATCTTGGCCCACGTCTTCACGGGCAGCGTATCTGTGGGGCTGAACGCCGTCGCGTTCGTGAACGACAGGTAGAGGTAGTCCGGATACCTGGGCGTCCAGCCGTCCGTCGCGAACTCCGGCATCGCGTTCTCCGGGAAGGCGAAGCTGGGCGGGATCGCGGAACCTGCGGCTCGTCGGGCCGGGCCCCCGCGGTCGAGCTCCCAGAACCAGAGGCTGAACGCGATCACGTTGGTCAGCCAGATGGCCCCACCGCGGCCGAGCAGATTGTTGGGGCTGAGATGCCTGCTGTCGAAGATGTCGTACATCAGCAAACTCAGGCTCGCCAACGTGCCCGCCGTCATGATCGTGATCAGCGCGAGCGTGATGCGTCGCGCTCGACCGCTGAGATCGTCGATCCTGCCCGGATCGACGACGATGAGGATCACGAGCAGCACGACCTCCAAGACTGGGACGATCCACCATCCCGGAAGACGTCCGGCGTGTGGCGTGCCTACGGTGAGCCCCGCCGCCGAGAGCACGGCGAGCGCCATCGGCCACCGTCGCTCCGCCCGCCTGGTAGCCCCTACCGGTTCGATCATCATCCGCCCCTGCCGATGCTCCCCGTGCGGTTCGAACGCTGAGAACACCTCCGACCAGCCTGGACTCGTCGATGGTCTCGTGCCCGGGGTGGGATTCGAACCCACACGCTCCTCGCGGAGCAGGCGCTTTTAAGGCGCCGTCGTCTGCCAGTTCCGACACCCGGGCGGGTGGACCTCGCGTTCGACGCTACAGCAGTCCGAGCTCCCACTGCTCCCGGTACCAGGCCACCGTTCGGCGCAGGCCGTCGGCGAACCCGTACTCGGGCGAGTAGCCCAGCACGCGCTCGGCGGCGTGGATCGCGGCGTGGCTCTCCCGGACGTCGCCGGCGCGCGCGGGCAGGTGCACGGGCGGCACGGCGGGGCCGCCGGCCGCCTGCTGCACGGACGCCAGCAGCTGGTTCACGGTGTGACGGTCGCCGCACGCGACGTTGAAGACCCGGCCCCACGCGTCCGGCGTGGAGTCGGCGGCGAGGAGGTTCGCCTGCACGACGTCGCCCACGTACGTGAAGTCGCGCGCCTGCTCGCCGTCGCCGAAGATCGTGGCCGGCGCGCCCTCCAGTGCCGCCGTCACGAACCTCGGCACGACGGCGGCGTACTCAGCGCGGGGGTTCTGCCGCGGGCCGAAGACGTTGAAGTAGCGCAGCGCCACCGTCGGCAGCTCGTAGCTCTCCCAGAACGCCTGGAGGTAGCGCTCCCCCGCCAGCTTCGACACACCGTACGGGCTGATCGGGCGGCACGGCAGGTCCTCGTGCACCGGCATCTCCGGAGCGTTGCCGTACACGCTCGAGGAGGACGCGAACACCACCCGTTGCACGCCGGCGTCGCGGGCGGCCAGCAGGACGTTGAGCGTGCCGGTCACGTTCGCCTCGTTCGTCGCGACCGGGTCGGCGACGCTTCGCGCCACGCTCGGGATCGCGGCCTGATGGAAGACGACCGCGCAGCCCTGCGTGGCCGCGTGCACGGCCTCGGCGTCGCGGACGTCGCCCTCCACGACCTCGAGGTCGCCGAGCAGGTCCTCGAGGTTCACGAGACGCCCGGTCGACAGATCGTCGAAGACCCGCACGCGCATGCCCTGGCGCAGCAGCGCGTGCACGAGGTTCGAACCGATGAAGCCGGCCCCGCCCGTCACGAGGCACCGGTCGCCGGCGTGCAGCCCGGTGCGACCCATGATCTGCCGGCGGCCCGGCTCGGTCGGACCGTAGTTCGAGGTGCGCCCCATCTACCGGCGCGTCTCCGGGTGTACGACGTCGGCCGGCGCGACCTCGAGGAACTCGGCGAACATCTCGTCGCTCTCGCCGGTCGGTCCCGGGTGGTACGTCACGACCAGGTCCTGCAGCAGCGCGCGGATCCGCGCGGGGTCCCCTTGCAGCGCCGCCTCGTTCAGGTGCACGACGGCGTGCTCCAGCGCGGAGGGGTCGGGCTCGGTGCCCAGCCGCGCGCGGTGGATCTGCTCGACCTTCGTGGCGTCGATGCCCTCCTCGGCCAGCAGGATCTCCTCGCGGAGCTTCTCCCCCGGCCGGATCCCCGTGAATTGGATCGGCACGTCCACGTCGGGCTCGAACCCCGATAGGCGGATCAGCGCCTCCGCGAGATCGACGATCCGCACCGGATCGCCCATGTCGAGCACGAACACCTCGCCCCCGGTACCGAACGACGCGGCCTTCAGGATCAGCCGCACGCTCTCCGGCACGGTCATGAAGTACCGCTCCATGTCGGGGTGCGTGACCGTGATGGGCCCGCCTCGGCGGATCTGGTCCTCGAGGATCGGCACGACCGACCCCCGCGAGCCCAGCACGTTGCCGAACCGGACGGCCACGAACCTGGTGGCGCTGGTCTCGTTCAGGCGGCGCACCACCATCTCGGCCGCGCGCTTCGTGGCGCCCATCACGCTGGTGGGGTTCACCGCCTTGTCGGTGCTGATGAGCACGAACGACTCGGCGCCGGCCTCCGATGCGACCTCGGCCATGATCTTCGTGCCGAGCACGTTGGTCAGCACGGCCTCCTGCGGATGCGCCTCCATCATGGGCACGTGCTTGTAGGCGGCCGCGTGGAAGACGGACTGCGGACGGTAGGTCGCGAAGACCTGCCGCATCCGCTCCCGGTCGCGGACGTCGGCGATCTCGGCGAACACGCGCAGCCCGGGCGCCTGCCGGCGCAGCTCCAGCTCCAGCGCGAACAGGTTCGACTCGTTCTGGTCCAGCACCACCATGCGTCCGGGCGAGAACGTGGCGATCTGCCGCGCGAGCTCGGACCCGATCGAACCCGCGGCGCCGGTCACCAGCACCGTGCGGCCGAACAGGAAGTCGGTGACCGGCCCCATGTCGAGCTTCACCGGCGCGCGGTTCAGCAGGTCCTCGACCTGGACCTCGCGGACGTTCGACAGGCCGATGCGGCCCTGCAACACGTCGGTCATGGACGGCAGGATCCGGATCACCGGCGCGCCCGCCGTGCGGGCGGCCACCACCACCTGCCGGACGACGGCGCCGGCAGCGCCGGGCATGGCGACGAGGACCTCGTCGATGCGCTCGTCGCGGATCGTGCGGGCGAGGATCTCGCGACTGCCCAGCACGCGGACGCCGTGCAGGTACGTGCCGGCCTTGTTCGGATCGTCGTCGATGACGCCGACGACGCGGTAACCCTGCACGCGGTCGTTCAACATCTCGTAGATCAGGCGCTCGCCGGTGCGGGCGCCGCCGACGACCAGCAGGCGCTTCTCGTCCGTGCGGCCTCGAGACGTGGAGACCTGCAGCAGCCGCTTCATCATCCGCACGCCGCCCACGCCCACGAGCGTCAGCACGAAGAACAGCCCCAGGATCGATCGCGGCAGCGGCGCGTACGCCGCGTTCGTCCCCTCCATCGTGGGCTGGAGCAGGAAGGTGGCGAGCCCCCAGACGGCCGTGCCGACGAAGGTGGCCGCGCACACGTTCACCACGTCGCGCGCGCCGACGAATCGCCACGTGATGTTGTAGAGCCGGAACATCGAGTTGGAGAAGACGATGGGCCCGATCGCGAGCAGGATGTAGACCGGCAGCGAGTGCCAGTAGCGCTGCGGGATCCGCCCGTCGAACCGGAGCTCGAACGCGAGCAGCATGGCGACCGTCACCACGACGAGGTCTGCCGCCACGAAGAACAGGATCCGCTTCAGCCCGGTCGGCTCGAGCCACCGCCGCATCGTGGCCCTCACGAGGCCATCCCCGGCTCGGCCAGCCCCTGCTTCAGCGCCGCGACGACGCGGTCCACGTCCTCGAGCGGCATGGCGGCGAAGAAGGGCACGATCAGCATGCTCGCCGCCGCCTCTTCGGTCACGACGAGCGGCGCCGGCACGAGGTCGTCCCGACCCGCGTACGGCGGCTGGCGGTGCACCGGCGGCTCGAAGTACGCCTTGGACTCCACCCCGCTGCGGTTCAGGTGGTCGAGCAGGCGATCGCGATCGACGCCCGGCGCGCAGCGCAACGCCATGACGAACCACGCCGGACGGGCCCACTCGGCCGCGCGCGGCGGCGCGAGCTCGTCCACCTCCGCGAGCGCCTCGGTGTAGCGGGCGGCCAGCGCCGCCCGGCGGCCGAGGAGCTCGTCGACCCGCCGCATCTGCGCGACGCCGAGGGCGGCCTGCAGCTCGGACAGCCGGTAGTTGAATCCGATACGCGTGTGGTGCAGCCACGGGTCGCCCGGGCGCCGGCCCTGGTTGCGCAGGCTCCGGATGCGCTCGTCGAGGTCGGGGTCGGCGCCGGTCACCATGCCGCCCTCGCCGGTCGTGATCTGCTTGTTCGCGTAGAAGGCGAACACCGACGCCTCGGCGCCGGCACCCGCGTGCACCCACGTGCCGTCGTCGCTCCGCCAGCGGGAGCCGAGCGCCTCACACGTGTCGGCGACGACCGGGATGCGCCACGGCGAGGTGATCTCGCGGACGCGCTCGAGCTGGACCGGATGGCCGAAGACGTCGACCGGCTCCACGGCCGCGACGCGCCGGTGCGTGACCGGGTCGCGGAGCGCGCCGTCGTCGCCCTCCTTGCAGGACTCGAGGTACGTGCGTAGCGCGTCGAGCGAGAGCGTCATCGTCTCCGGCTCGATGTCCAGGAGCACCGGCTCGGCGCCCTCGTACGTGATCGCGTTCGCGGATGCCACGAACGTGAACGAGGTCGTGACGACGCAGTCGTCGGGGCCGACGCCGAGGGCCCGGAACGCGAGATGCAGTCCGGCGGTGCCGCTGGACACGGCCGCCGCCCACGGGACGCCCGTGAAGCCGGCGACCAGGCGCTCGAACTCGAGGGTCTTCGGCCCGAGCGCCAGCCGCCCCGATCGCAGGACCTCGAGGACCTCCGTCTCCTCGGCGAGACCGAGGTCGGGCTTGGCGAGCGGGATGTCGTCGGGCACGGTCGGGCGCTCCGGGATCGGGGAAGGGAGCCAGGGTACCCCAGCCCTCGGGCGAACCCGCGCAGGAGCGGCGACGTAGGCTCGGGAGATGCCCGCGCGCACGCATCGCCTCCTCGTCGTGCTCACCGTCGTGGCCGTGGCGTGCGGGGGCGGCGACCGCGGTCACGGCGGCGGCGGCTCGCATCCGCTCGCGAGCGTCGACCCGAGCGGGTTCTACCTGGCGACGTCCTTCGAGCGGCCGGTGTGCGGCAACTACCACCACCCGGGTCCGGGGTGTGAGTTCGGCACCCAGGGGCCGGTCGAGACCGGGTCGTTCGACTGCCGGACCGGGCCGAGCTGCCTGTCGATCGGCCGCGGCGGCGAGACGCACCAGGGCGCGCTCCGGCTCGTGCCCGTCGAGGGCGGACACGCCTTCGTCGGATGCGCCTTCCGCGTCCCGGCCCTGCCGAGCGCGCAGAAGCCATTCATCGAGCTGATGCAGCTCTCCCCCGGCGACGGCACGCAGCCGCTGAACCCGATCGAGCTGCGGATCTACACGGCCGACCGGACGCTCTCGCTCGGGGAGTTCAAGGGACCCGAGGAACCCCGGACGACCTGGCGCGCGCCGGTGGACCAGTGGTTCGACGTCGTCGTCGAGATGAGCTACGGCGAGTCCGTGCCGACCCGGCTGTGGGTGTACGGCCCCGACGACCAGGAGGTCGCGACCCTCGAGGTCGCGCTCACGACGAGTGGCGGTCGGAACAGGGCGAACCCCCGGCAGAAGGTGGGCGGTGTCACGAACACGTTCGGCGACGTCACCACCTATGCGGATGATTGGTACATCGCGAAGGGTCAGTACGGGCCGCTGCACATCGGCGCCGACGGCGCCCCGATCGGCGGCTAGGGCGGCGGCGGCGGAAGCGGCTGTGATCCCTGCGACGGGCCGCCCGGCGGCGGGGGCGGGATCGTGCCGGGTGGAACCGCCGGCTGCCAGTCCGACGGACCCAGAGCGGTGGATCGGTTCTTCGCCGGCAGCACCAGGATCACGATGATCGCGACGATGAACAACATGAAGCCGAAGAACCACCACCCGATGAAGCTGCGACCTTTGCTGCGAGCGATCAGTCCGACCACGAGGCCGAGGCCGGCCGCGATCAGGAAGACGGCCGGATCGAGCTGGTAGGAGGTCGTGGTCTGCAGCAGCACGTGAGTACCTTGGCGCACCGGTCGGACCGGAACAAGCTGCAGGTCGACGATTCAGTCAAAGACGCGCGTGTAGACGGCCTCGAGGTCGCGGGTCGTTCGCTCGATGTCGTAGTCCTGCGCGCGCACCGGGCGGCGTCCGCCAGCCGGGCGGCCGGCACGGGGTCCGCGAGGAACCGGTTGACCGCTGCGGCCAGCGCAGCGGCGTCGCCTGGCGGGACCAGCATCGCGTGCTCACCGTTCCTGACCGTCTCCCGGGTGGACGGGATGTCGGTGGCGACGATCGGAACGCCGACGGCCATGGCCTCGAGGAGCGCGTTGCCCTGCCCCTCCCAGAGCGACGGGAACACGAACAGGTCCGCCGCGGCCATCAGCGCCGGGATGTCCTCGCGGACGCCGAGGAACGAGACACGGTCGCCGAACGGCCGGGCTTGCTCCTGCAGTTCATGGAGAAGGTGACCGTCGCCGGCCAGGAGCAGATGGGCATCCGGGTGCTCAGCGAGGATCGCCGGCATGGCCTCGAGCAGGAACCGGTGGCCCTTCTGTTCGGCGAGCCGGCCGACGCACAGGAGCGCCGGCGACCCGGGCAGGTCCAGCGGCGGCGAGACCGGCTCGGCGGCGAGCTCCCGCAGCCGGTCGAGCTCCTGGCCACGAAGCACGACGTCGATCCTCGAGCGGTCCCAGCCGGCCCCGCGGATCGGGTCGTCCCGCACGGCCTCGCTGATCGCGACGAACCGGTCGACGAACCGGCTGCCGGTCCACCCGTCGAGCTTCGCGAGGAGCCGCGCCTTGCGGGCGGTGCCGGGCGGGAGCTCGCGGTCGCGGAAGCCGCCGGTCTCCACGTTCGCGATGTGGGAGATCACCTTCACGCCGGCCAGCCGTCCCGCGATCCGACCGGTGATCGAGGACCACAGCACCTGTGTGTGGATCGCATCGAAGCCGCCCGCTCGGAGGAGCTTCCGGATCCGCGGGATCGCGAGGAACGCGCCGGGCCCGGGACGCACGCCGATCCGATGCACACGGGCGCCGGCGGCCTCGAGGTCCGCACGGAGCGGCGAGGGCTCCCACAGGTACGCGACCTCGGGCTCGATCTTCGCGCGGTCCAGATGCCGGATCGTGAGTGTCAGGCCCCGCTCGGCGCCGCCGGTCCCCAGCGAATCGACGAGGTAGAGGACGCGATGGGCCACGGCGGCGCGACTGTAGCAGCGGCCTCGGCTGCTAGCGTTCGGCACGATGACCAGCGGCGACCTTCGGCCCTTCCCGTTCATCGTCGCGTGCGGACGCTCCGGCACCACGCTGCTCCGCGCGATGCTCGAACGCGGCGGACAGATCGCGATCCCGCCCGAGTCCTACTTCCCCGTCTCCCTGCACCGCCGGCACTGGCGCGGCGCCTTCGATCCGGCGGCGTTCGCGAGCGACCTGGGCGCCAACGTTCGCTTCCGGGAGTGGGGTATGCCGGTGCCCGACCTCTCCGGCTCCGCCGACTACGCCGATGCCGTGCGGTCGGTGTACGTGGCGTACGCGGCGTCGCACGGCGCCGATCGGTACGGCGACAAGACGCCACCGTTCGTGCTGCACATGGAGCTGCTGGCGGGGCTGTTCCCCGAGACGCGGTTCGTGCACGTGATCCGCGACGGCAGGGACGTGGCCCGCTCGCTCGTGCAGACGTCGTTCGGGCCGGACCGCCTCGCGAGGGCGGCCGAGGTCTGGCAGCGGCGGGTGACGGCGGGGCGGGCCTCCGGAGCACGCCTCGGACCCGAGCGCCACCTCCAGATCCGCTACGAGTCGCTGGTCGCCGAGCCGGCGGCGACGCTCCGCTCCGTGTGCGCGTTCCTCGAGCTCGAGTTCGTCGACGAGATGCTGCACCCCGAGGACGGCGCGATGCTGCTGCCCGAGGGCGAGCGCCCCCACCACGCGAACCTCGAGTGGCCGGTGACGCCGGGGCTGCGCGACTGGCGGCGTGACATGCCCGATGCAGACATCGCGCTCGTCGAGGCGGTCGCCGGCGACCTGCTGTCCGAGCTCGGGTACGAACGCCGGTTCCCGAAGGTGCCGCTCGTCGCGCGCGGGCGCGCGGTGGCTTCGCGCGCGCGGTCGGCCGTGACGAGGTCGGGGCGGCGGACGGCGCGCACGGTCGTGCGCCGATGACGCCGCTGTTCAGCATCGTGGTGCCGACGTACGGCCGGCCCGAGTTCCTGGGCGAGTGCCTCGCGTCGATCCTGCAGCAGTCCGTCGAGGACTTCGAGGTGATCGTCGTCGACGACGCCTCCCCCGAGCCGGTCGAGCTCCCGGTGGAGGATGCGCGGGTCCGGCTGCTGCGGCGCAGCACGAACGGCGGCCCGGCGGCCGCCCGCAACACGGGGATGTCGGTGGCGACGGGCACCTACCTCGCGTTCTGCGACGACGACGACCTGTTCGCGCCGCAGCGGCTGCACCTGGCGGTCGAGGGCCTCGAGCGGGCGCCGGTCGCGTGCTGCTTCAACCGGTACCTCGACATGCCGGCCGGCCGGCCGGTCGCCGTCGAGGGCGACGTCGCCGACACGATCCTCGACGACATGGCGCCGCACCTGGGCCGCACGGCGCTCCGCCGCGAGCTCGCCCCCGCCTTCGACGAACGGTTCGACGCGGCCGAGGACATCGAGTGGTGGCTGCGCCTCGCGCAGGCCGACGGCGTCACCGTCACGACCGTCCGGCGCATCGGCTACCTGGTGCGCCGGCACGAGGGCGAGCGCACGCGAACGGGACTCGCCAGCCGGGTGCGCTCCCGCGAGCTGCTGCTGCGCGAACACGCGGACTACTTCGCCACGCACCGCCGTGCCCGCGCGTTCGCCTGGAAGCGGATCGGATTGATGGCGGCGACGTACGGCGACCGCGCGATGGCCCGCCGCGCCTACGCGAGGTCGTTCCTCGCGCGCCCCGACCCCAAGACGTTCGGACACGCCGTGACGGCGGTCGGCCGATCGACCCGCACCATCGAGGAGCCAACGTGAACGAGGACGACCTGAGCGCCGCGGCGCGGGACGAGTACGACCGCATCGCGTCCGTGTACGAGTCGATCACCGGCGACAACCTCGCGAACGAGCACTTCGAACGTCCCGTGCTGCGCTCGCTCCTGCCGGACGTGGCTGGGAAGCGCGTGCTCGATGCCGGCTGCGCCGCCGGCCACCACAGCGAGTGGCTGGCGGACCACGGCGCCGTCGTCACGGCCGTCGACATCAGTGCGAGGATGGTCGAGCGGACGCAAGAACGGTTGGCCGGCCGCGGCGAGGCCCGCGTGCGCGACCTCCGCGAGCCGCTGGACTTCCTCGACGACGGCTCGATCGACGTCGTCGTGTGCTCGCTCACGATCCACTACCTCGACGAGCTCGGCCCGACCCTGCGCGAGTTCCGCCGCGTGCTGACCCCGGACGGATCGCTCGTGCTCTCCACCCACCACCCGTTCATCGACTGGCAGTGGTTCGCGCTGGCCAGCTATTACGAGACCGGCATCGTGGAAGACCATTGGGAGTCGTTCGGCGCCACGCTCCGATTCCGCCGGCGCACGATGGAGGAGATCATGCGTGCGCTCGAGGAAGCAGGCTTCCTGATCCGGCGCTACCGGGAACCGCTGCCCGATCCTGAGATGGTTGCGCTCCATCCCTCGAACGATCCGGCGTGGTCCGACGGGCCGACATTCCTGTTTCTCGAGGCCGTGCCCGACTAGGGCGCTCCCCCGCGCTCGGCCTGCCGCGCGTTCACGTCGCTCACGTACTGCTCGATGACCTGCTCGGCCGGGCCGTCCATGCGCACGACGCCGCGTTCGAGATACACCACACGAGGACACAGGTGCTGCACGTCGGGCAGGATGTGGGAGATGAACACGAGGGTCTGACCGCGGGCGCGGAGCTCGTCCATCCGCGCGAGGCAGCGGCGCTGGAAGGCCTCGTCGCCGACCGACAGGACCTCGTCGATCAGCAGGACGTCGGGCTCCAGGTGCACGGCGACGCTGAAGCCCAGCCGCACCTCCATGCCGCTCGAGTAGCGCTTCACGGGCGTGTCGATGAAGCGGCCGAGCTCGGCGAAGTCCACGATCTCATCGAACTTCGCACGGACGTCCCTCCGCGAGAGCCCGAGGATCGTCCCGTACAGGTAGATGTTCTCGCGACCGGTGAGCTCGGGGTGGATGCCGCTCTTGATCTCGATCAGCGAGCCGATGCGACCTCGGGTGCGAACGGTGCCCGACCAGGGGTCGGTGATGCGCGAAATCAGCTTCAGCGCCGTGGACTTGCCGCTCCCGTTCGGGCCGATGATGCCGACGGCCTCGCTTTCGTGCACGCGGATGCTCACGTCGGCCAGCGCCCAGATGTTCGCGATCGAGCCGCCGCCGTCGCCTCCCTTCAGGCCGCTCCGCTCCATCGCCGCGCTCAGCTGTCCCTGCAGCGTGCGCTTCTTCGTGACGCCCTTGCGGCGCTCGCCCAGCTTGAACCGCTTCCACACGTGATCGAGCTCCACCATCGCGCGTTCGCCGTTCGCGCTCATCTAGATCACGTCCGCGAAGGTGCGGTCGATCCGCTTGTACCAGGCGTAGGCGAGGCACATCGCGACGAAGGAGACGGCTGCGGCCGAGCCGAAGGGAGCCCATTCGGGCCACAGGCCCTGTGTCAGCACGCGACGGAAGCCGTTCATGATGGGCGCCAGCGGGTTCAGGTACTGGTACGCATCGGCCCAGAAGCCGTGCAAGACGCCGCACTGCGGCTCCGTGAGGCCGGCCACCTGCTCGCACGGGCCGATCAACTTGCTGATCGGATACGCGACCGGCGTCGCGTACAGCAGGATCTGCATCAGCATCGGGATGCCGTAGCGCGTGTCGCGGTAGTACACGGTGACGGCGGCGGCGACCAGCGAGACCGCGACCGTCAGCATCAGCAGCACTCCCAGCAGGAGCGGCAGCGCGAGCCACGTCAGCCCCGGCAGGCAGTTCGGACAGTTCTCCGCAGTGACGCGGTAGAAGACCAGCAGCCCCACCAGGATCACGAACGAGATGAGGAAGTCGACGCCGCTCGAGGCGATGCCGGACAGCGCGAAGATCTCCCGCGGCATGTAGATCTTCCGCACGATGGCCGAGTTGCCGATGATCGACGAGGTCGCGTAGTTGACCGAGCTGGTGAACAGCGACCACGGCACCAGCGCCGCGTACGCGAACACCGGGTACGGCAGCCCCTCCGAGCCGACCTTCGCGATCTTCCCGAACACGACGGTGAAGATCACCATCAGCATGATCGGCTGCACGATCGCCCAGAAGGCGCCGAGGGCCGCCTGCTTGTAGCGCACGCGCAGGTCGCGCTCGACGAACGTAAGCAGGACCTCGCGGGTCGACCACAGCTCGCGCAGGGCGCGCCGAAGCTCGACCGGGTACCGCTGCTTCGGCGGGGGCTCGACGTCGAGCTCCTCGGTGGTTCGCGGCTTCACGCGCGGGATCACGCGGTGCAGCCGCTCCTGCTCGATCAGCTGCTCGGCCTCGCCAGGCGCGGACATCGCGTCGTCCTCGATGCCGACGAACCCGCCGGCGTCGCGGTTCGCGCGCTTCACCCATCGGCGTTCCTGCTCGAAGTCCGGGGCGGCCTCCCCGGGGGTGGTACCGGCCGCGCCGGAGGACGGGTCGCGGGGCGGGGAGGGGTCCATCGCGGGCGAGTCTACAGGTAGCCCAGCTGCTCAAGGCGTGTTTCGATCTCCGACCCTTCCTGTGCGGAGTAGCCCTCGTGCGGTGGCTCCGGGGCGACGGTCGCGCGTGCGGTGACGAGGTGCGCGGCGAGTCGTTCGCGCGTCGCCGGGTCGTCCTCGACCGGCTCGTCGGTGTCGGCGTCGAGCAACGTGTCGACGCCGGCGATGCGCAGGAGCTTGCGATCCGCGTCGGTGACGGCCGCCATCTCGGCCTCGAGCAGCGCGACCTGTTCGGGCGCGAAGCCACCGGTGCGGGCGACGCCGACGCTGCGCCGGTCGTGCGCCACCGTCGATTCGTACTCGGCGACGGCGACGCCGGCCGGCACGCGGCGCCGCTCGTCCCACGGCCCGGGGTCCAGCCCTGCCGCCGTGGCGAGCCATCCGGTGAGATCGCGGATCGTCGTGAGACCGCCGGTCGCCGGTGCGTCGCCGAGGACGAGCAGCGGGATGCGCAGGACCTGTTCGATCATCGTGACCTGGTGGTCGAGCTGATGATGCTCGCCGAGCGCCTCGCCGTGATCGGCCGTGACGGCGACGATCGTGTTGGCCGGCACCGCGTCGAGCAGGCGCCCGACCAGCGCGTCGAGGTAGCGGATCTCGCCTCGGTACAGCGCGCGGATCGTCTCGAGCTCGGCCGGCGAGAACATGTCGCGCCCGAGGTTGTAGCTCAGCGTGTGCTGGTAGCTCCGGCGCTTCCGGCTCACCGCGGGCGCGCGCAGCCCCGCCAGGCCGTGCAGCTCGGAGTGTGCGGGCGGCGGCGCGTACGGCACGTGCGCCTCCATCAGGTTCACGAAGCCGAAGAACGGGACGTCGGAACGCTCGCCCATGAGCCGCCGCGCGTGGTCGACGCCGCGTGCCCCGCCGGCATCGATGCCGCGCCGCCACTCGACCCAGTGGCGCGCCGCACGGCCGAGCGGGCGGCGGACGACGTCCGGGATCCGGTCCGACGGCCGCTTCGACGTGCCGGCGTCCGTCCCCCGGGGCCGGAGCTTCGCGGCACCGACCGGCACGAACGTCGCGAAGCCGTACGCGAGGCCCATCGGCTCGGACACCCACGGGTTCGCGCTCACGCCCCAGGTGCGGTAACCGGCGCGTCGCAGGGCCTCGGGCAGCCACCGCTCGTCCTGGCGTTCGACGGCGGCGCGCACGGTCGCGACGCGCGCGTCCCGCCGCACGGCCGCGCGCCCGTGGATCCCGTGCTCGGTCGGGTACGCGCCGGTGAACAGCGAGGCGTGGCTCGGCAGCGTCCACGGCGCGGTGGACCGGAACGTGTCGAGCGCGAGGCCGCGGGCGGCCTCGCGAGCGAGGCGCGGCGCGAGGTCGGTGCGGTGCGGCGGGAGGTGATCGGCGCGAGCGGTGTCCAGGACGACGACGAGGAGGTTCGGCCGGTCCGGCATCGAGGCGGAGTATAGGCTCGGGCCCCGATGGGACCGGAGCGGCCAGACGCGCGGCGCGTGGTGGCGGTCGTCGTCACGTATCGGCGCCGGGAGCTGCTCGAACGGTGCGTCGACGCGATCGAAGGGCAGACGCGACCGCCCGACCGCACGCTCGTGATCGACAACGGCGGCATGGCGCGAGAGGTCCTCGGCGCCGATCGGCCCGGCGTCGAGATCGTGGAGGCGGGCGAGAACCTCGGGCCCGCCGGCGGGTACGCGCTCGGGTTCACGCAGGCGCTGGCACGCGACGCCGACGCGATCTGGACCGTCGACGACGACGTGGTGCCGGAGCCCGGGTGTCTCGAGCAGCTGGTGGTTGCGTGGTCCGCCGGCGCCGCAGTCGCGGTGCCGCTGCAGCGCAAGCCCGGAGGCGTGCGCGGCTTCCCGCCGAGCTGGAACGGCCCGCTGTTCGACGCCGCCGTCGTCCGCGAGGTCGGCGTGCCCCGCGCCGACCTGTTCTTCTGGGCCGAGGACACCGAGTACGTCGCGCGCCTGCGCGAGGCCGGCCACCGCCGCACGCACGTGCCCGCCGCCGAGGTCATGCACCTGAACCCGGGCGCGCGCCGGCGCGGGCAGGCGCGGAACTGGCAGCTCTACTACGAGGTCCGCAACACGCTCGAGTACCGCCTGCGGATCCGCCGGCGAACGGTGAAGGGCGTCGCTCGCGCGGTCGGCGGCGCGCTCGGCAAGCTGGCCTCGATCGTGCTGCTCGAGCCCGGGAAGCGCCGCTCGCTGCGGTGGTGGTGGATGGGGATCCGCGACTTCGTCCGCGGGCGGCTGGGGCGTGTGGTCGACCCCGATTGACGGCTCGCGTGGGAGCATCCACGTGTGTTCGAGAGATTCGAGCTCCGACAGGTCGATGTGGGCGAGGTCACGCTCCGCGTCCGCGTCGGCGGCTCCGGCCCGCCGGTCCTCCTCCTCCACGGGCATCCGCAGACCCACGTGATGTGGCACCGGGTGGCGCCCGACCTCGCGGCCGCACACACCATCGTGGCGGCTGACCTCCGGGGCTACGGCGGATCGACGTCGCCGGCCCCTACGCGGGAGGGGGACCACGCCGCGTTCTCCAAACGAGCGATGGCGCTCGATCAGGTGGCCTTGATGTCGATACTCGGCTTCGACGCCTTCTCCGTGGTCGGACATGATCGCGGAGGGCGGGTCGCCTACCGGATGGCCCTCGACCATCCCGGACGTGTGACGCGGCTGGCGGTCCTGGACATCGTGCCGACTGCCGACATGTGGCGCTTCGCGGAGGGCGCGGGGAAGGCGTTCGGCCTCGCTGACTGGCACTGGTATTTCCTCGCGCAGCCTGCGCCGCGTCCCGAGCGGATCATCGGCGCCGACCCGGGCGCGTACTACTACGCCGGCGACACCTCCCGCTTCGACGCCGAGGCGCTCGCCGACTATCGGAGCGCGGTCGCGGACCCGGGCACGGTGCACGCGATGTGCCAGGACTACCGCGCCGGCGCCACGATCGACGACGACCTCGACGAGGCCGACCGCGCCGCCGGCCGGCGCATCGAGTGCCCGGTCCTCGCCCTATGGTCGGCGCGCGACGAACTCCCGACCTGGTTCGACGTGCTGCAGACCTGGCGCGGCTGGGCACACGATGTCCGCGGACGCGGCATCGACGCCGGCCATTTCCTGGCCGAGGAGGCGCCGGACGAGGTCGCGCGAGCGTTGCTTGGGTTCCTCGACGGCTCCTGAGCTCCACGGCCGCCGACGGACGCGCCGTAGCATGGCCGGCAGGATGCCCACGCTGAACCACACCCTGCTGGCCGAGCACGCGCAGCACACCCTCGACGGCGTCACGGAGCGGGCGTTCCACCTCGAGGTCGAGGGCGACCGCCTGTTCGCGCTCATGACGGAGCCGGCCGATCCCGCCGCCGCCACGGACCTCGGGTTCGTGGCCGTGCACTCGTTCGGACTCGAGGTCCTCACGCTCCGGCGCGCCGAGCGCGGGGTCTCCCGCGCGCTCGCCGCCGCCGGACACCCGGTGCTGTTCGTGCACCGGCGTGGGTTCGGCGACTCGGAGGGCGATCCGAACGACGCCACGCTCGAGCGGCAGCTCGCGGATCTCCGCGCCGCCCGCGAGCACCTGGTGAGCGCCACGGGCGCCGGACGCGTCGGACTCGTAGGCGCCCGGTTCGGCGGCCTGCTCGCCGGCCTGCTCGCGCGCGAGGGCGGCGTCGACCGAATGGCGCTCGTGCAGCCGGCCGTGAGCGGCGCGCGGTGGACCCGGTCGTTCCTGCGCGAGATGAGCGTCGTGCGCATGGCGGATCCCGACGGCGGCGACCGCCGCGGCACGGACGAGCTGCTCGCCGACCTCCATCGCGACGGCGTCCTCGACGTCCTCGGCTACGCGCTGCCGGCGGCGCTGGTCGACGCGCTGCAGGAGGTGGACCTCGCGGCCGACGCCGGCTCGTTCGGCGGCGAAGCGCTGATCGTGCAGGTCGCGAAGCGGCCGGCGCTCTCGAAGGACCTCGAGGCCCTGCGCGACCGCCTCGAGGCCGGCGGCGGCGCCGTCCGCACCGAGGTCCTGCGGGAGCCGGCGGGTTCGACGTTCGGCAGCGCCTCGTTCGTCGCCACCACGAAGGACATGAACGTCCGCACCGACGTGATGGAGCCGGTCGTGGCCGACCTGGGCCGCATCGTGGCGGAGTGGGCCGGGTGACGCGCGCGTACGAGGAGTACCCGGTGTACGTACCGGCCGGCGGGGAACGTCTGGCCGCCGTCGTGTGCGCACCGACCGGCGACATCGAGGATCTCGGCGTGGTGCTACTGACCGGCTCGAACTACACCCGCACGCACCGCAACCGGATGTGGGTACGTGCGGCCCGAGAGCTCGCCGGGCGCGGGATCTGCTCGGTCCGGTTCGACTACCACGGCGTCGGCGACAGCACCGGCCGGGTCGTGATGGAGCTCGAGGTCGCGCTCGACGCCGACGCGAACGGCGTGGCCGACCTGCTGAAAGCGGCGACCGGCGTGTCGCGGCTGGCCTTCGTCGCCACCTGCTTCGGCGGCCGCACGGCGATGGCGGCGGCCGCGCAACGCCGGGACGTGGTGTCCGTCACCGTGTTCCCGCTGCCGATCCTCGTGCCGGCGACCGCGCCGACCAGGGCGCCGCTCCGCCGGCGGATCCGGCAGCGCCTCAAGGGCAGCGAGCTCGGCGCGAGGCTCCTTCGCAACCCGCGCGTGAAGCGCGCGAGGACGCAGGTGGCACAGCGCCGGGACACGCCGGTGCTCGTCGTCAGCCCGCCGTTCCTGCGCGACACGGCCGAGACGGCGAGGCGCTCGGAGGTCCGCTTCGTGATGGGTGAGACGACGAAGGAGCTGCCACAGGCCGAACGGCTGATCGAGGAGCTGCGCCGGCAGCTGACGCCCGAGGAGCACGCGCGGGTCCACCTCGAGGTCGTCCCCGGCACCGACATCCACCGCTTCCAGACCTTCGCCGATCAGCAGGTGGTGGTGTCGCGCACGGTCGAGGCCGGCGTCCGGGCGCTCGGCCCGGCACCGAGCGAGGCGGTCCGGTGAGCGAGGCGCCACCGATCTTCGTGGTGGGCTGCCCTCGTTCCGGCACCACACTGCTGCGGCTGATGCTGGACGCGCACCCGTCGCTCGCGATCCCGCCCGAGTCCCATTTCATCCCCCTCGTTGCGCGCGTGCGGTCCCGATACGAGCAGCCGAGCGGCTTCGACGCCGAGCACATGGCGGCCGACGTGATGCGCGGCCTCCGATTCCAGGACTGGGGGTTGCCGGCGGAGGACGTGCGGCGAGCGATCCGCGAGCGGCGGCCGGCCACGCTGGCGGCCGCGATCGAGTGCTTCTTCGTCGCGTACGCGGACGCGCACGGGGCATCGCGGTGGGGCGACAAGACGCCCGGCTACTCGGTCGAGCTGCCGCTGATCTCGGAGCTGTTCCCCGAGGCCGTGTTCGTGCACCTGATCCGGGACGGGAGGAACGTCGCGCTCTCGCTGATGGAGGTACCGCGGCCGCCGCGATCGTTCGCCGAGGCCGCGCAGGTCTGGCGGTACCGGGTGTCGAAGGGCCGCGCCGACGGGGCAGCGCTCGGCGAGCTACGGTACCTAGAGCTGCGATACGAGGCGCTCGTCGACGACCCCGAGTCCGCGCTCAAGCAGATCTGCGGGGTGGCGTCGCTCGACTACACGCCGGCCATGCTCGACTACCACCGGGAGGATCCGGCCGCGTCGGTGCCGGAACGCAACTGGGGGCACCACCGGAACCTCGCGAGCCCGCCGACCCCGGGCCTGCGCGACTGGCGCGAGCGGATGAGCGACGCCGATCAGGAACTGTTCGAGGCCGTCGCCGGCGACGAATTGTCGTCGCTGGGCTACGAGCGTCGGTTCCCGCGCGTGGGCGCCGGCGTGCGGGCGAGGGCGGCGGCGATCCTGGCGTTCGACGGCGCGCGGCACGCGGCGCGCGCGGCGCGGATGCGGGTGGCGCTCGCACGGCACCCGGAGGCGTTGCCGCCGCCGCGTCGCTGGTAAGGCGCGGCGTCGGCCGCGCGTGGTGAGGTGCACACCGGCGTCCTCAGGAGCGACCGTGTCAGCCTCGATGACACGCATCGGCGGGTCGAGGATCACAGGTCGTCAATCATCGAACGCCTCGACGACGTCAAGGTTCTGACGACCTGCGGCGTGCGAACCCTCTCCGGTCGCGCGTCAGCACGCTGACACGCGGAACGCCGCGCCGCCCCTCGCTACCGGCGCTCGATACGCTCCACTCCCCGCCCCTCGTGCCAGGACTCGATCACGAGGTGGTCAGCCGTGTCGCCGATCTTGATGAGCATCAGCTCCGTCACGTCGACGCGGAAGACGTGGCCGGCGGGGGCGCCGTCCTCGTGGCGGGTGTCGCCCTCGACCAGGGCCATCATGGCGCCGGCGCCGGTGGCCTCGACCGCGAGGCCCGAGATCCGCGCGTCGCCCTCGACGAGCTCGGGATCGACGGTCGCGGAATGCAGGGCGAGGCGCGGGTCGCGCCGAAGATCGAGCGCCTTGAGCGAATCCGGCATCATGCCGAGCCACAGGTCGCCGTCGCGGAACGTCACCTCGATGCCGCTCAGCCGAGGCGAGCCATCGGCGCGGAGCGTGCCCATCACCTTGTGCCGGTTCGCGTCGAACCGCCCCTGCACGGCGGCGGCGAGCTCGGGCGCCTCTCGCACGACCTGATCCCAGCCGGGCATCAGCGAATCATACGGAGCGGGCCCAACCCAGCCAGCCCACGATCTCGGACGCGACCTCGCGGATCGGCCGGTCGTTCGCGACCGTCAGGTCCTCGAACCCCTCGCCGAGGCCGGCGGCCACCCACTCCCCGGCCTCCCGGAGATCGTCCTCACGGCCCGCCGTGACATCGGATCGCAGGCGGCGGTCGACCTCGTCCATCGTCACCGTCAGCCGCACGACCCGGACCGGCACCGGGATCGCCGCCCGCAGGCTCTCGAGCTCCGAGCGGTCCCGCAGCGACCGAGCCATCACGAAGCGGCGGATGCCGGCCTCGAGGTAGTTGCCGGCCACCGACGCGAGGTTCGTCAGCAGCATCCGGTGCTCGGCGCCCTCCTGCCCGGTGCCCGTGTCGGCCCACGTCAGCCAGTCGAGGTCGATGGCCGCGTACCGCTCGTGGTTCGCCTCCAGCAGGTCGGCGATCTCGGCCGTGACGGACGACTTGCCGACGCCGAACAGGCCGGTGATGAGCACACCCTCGGGTTCCTCGTTCGCCGGCACGTCGCTCACCCTATCGGCCGCCGCCGAGCGCGGGACAGCGCCGACGGTAGACTCGCGCCCCGTGAGGACACCGCCGGTGTTCGTCGTGGGATGCGGCCGCTCCGGCACCACGCTGTTGCGGCTGATGCTGGACGCGCACCCCGACCTCGCGATCCCGCCGGAGTCGCACTTCCTGTCGCGGTTCGGACATGCGATCGACCGGTACGCCGCAGCAGGCGGCGGGGTCGACGCCGAACGGCTCGCCGCCGACGTCATGCGGAACGAAGACCTTCGCCGCATGGAAGGTGCCGGACGAGGACGTGCTCGAACGCGTGCGCTCGCTGGCGGCGCCGGCCTCGTTCGCCGACGTGATCGACGCGGTGTACACGGTGTACGCGCAGCCGCGCGGCGCGAGCCGGTGGGGCGACAAGACCCCGCGGTACGTCCTCGACATCCCGCTGTTCGACCGCCTGTTCCCCGGATCGCGGTTCGTGCACATCGTGCGCGACGGCCGCGACGTGGCGATGTCGCTGCGCTCGGTGCGCTTCGGCCCGAACGATCCGATGAGCGCGGCCGGGTTCTGGGCGCGGCGGGTGCGCGCGGGCCGGCGCGACGGCGGGCGCCTCGGCCCGCAGCGATATTCCGAGGTCCGGTACGAGGCCCTCGTCGCCGATCCGGAGCGCGAGCTGCGAGCGATCTGCGAGGTGATCGACCTGCCGTGGGACGCCGCGATGCTCGAGTACCACCGCGGCGTCGACGAGGCCCTGCCCGACGATCGTCGTTCGCAGCACCGCCACGAGGATCGGCCCCCCACCGCCGGCCTCCGCGACTGGCGCGCGGAGATGCCGGAGGCCGACGTCGCCGCGTTCGAGGCCGTCGCCGGCGACCTGCTCGACGAGCTCGGGTACGAACGCGGCGCACCGCCGCCGGACCCGGCGTTGCGAGCGAGGGCGGCGTGGCACGTCGCGAGCGGGCGGGTGAAGCGCCGTCTGTGGGGCGCGCGCCGCCGGCGGCGCCGCGAGGAGGACGCCTGACGCTCAGACGCGCCGGTAGACGATCTGACGCTGATGCAGGACGCAGGTGGGGCGGACCTCGCCGGCGACCGCGGCGTCGAGGCTCGCCTGCAGCTCGTCCAGCTCCGCGTCGTCGGCGGGGACCTGTCCGTCCCGGCGCAGCACGCGCAGGTTCATGCCGAACATGCGGCCGGCGTCGGCCGGCGAGAGCCGGATCGTCGCCGTGTCGTTCGAGACGGTCTGGGTGCCGGCGGGCGGGGTCGGCGGCGGCGATCGCCGGCCCGGCGAACAGCACGCTCCCCTGGCGCTCGATGACGGCGACGGCGACCTCGAGGTAGCGGCGGAACGCGGCGTCGTCGGTCTCGGCGCGGTCGAGCTCGTCGATCATCAGCACGCCGCCGGGCACGAGCTGCGTCGCCCACCCGGCCAGCACGTCCATCGGGCGGTTGAGGTGCGCGAGCAGCAGGCGGCAGTACACGACGTCGGCCGGCGTCTCGGGGAACGGGACCTCGCGCGCGTCGTGGCACGCGAACGCCACACCGTCGGGCGCGTCCTCGGACGCCCGGCGGACGTATCGCTCCGACTGGTCGAGGCCGAGCGTCCGGCGGGGCGACAGCACCCGGTGCAGCAGCCTCGTGGTGTGTCCGGGCCCGCAGCCGACGTCGATCGCGAGCGCCGGCGTCAGCGGACCGAACCGGTCGAGCAGGACGGCGGTCGACGGCTCGAAGAGGCGCGCGACCAGATCGAGCCGCTCGGCGGCGAGGTCGTCGTCCCCGTACAGGTAGCGCTCGTCGGTGGTCACGGCCGGACGCTAGCAGGCTGCCGTGCAGGCGCCGCATAGACTCGCGCCATGAGCGACCCCGCCCCGCCGCTGTTCGTGGTCGGCTGCGGTCGTTCGGGCTCCACGCTCCTGCGGCTGATGCTGGACGCGCACCCCGACCTCGCGGTGCCGGGCGAGTCGCACTTCATCCCGGAGCTGCGGCGGCGCTTCCCCGACCCGGTCGATCCCGAGGTCCTCACGCCGGCGCTGCTTCGAACGCCGCACTTCCGGCACTGGAAGGTGGCCGAATCCTCGGTGTGGGAGCGCGTGCGAGCGATGGAGCACCCGTCGTTCGCCGGCGTGATCGAGGCGGCCTTCCTCGCGAACGCCGACGAGCACGGGAAGTCGCGGTGGGGCGACAAGACACCGATCTACGTGCGGTCGATCCCGCTGCTGCATTCCCTGTGGCCCGACGCGCGGTTCGTGCATCTGATCCGCGACGGGCGCGACGTCGCCCTCAGCTACCGCTCGCTGCACTGGGGTCCGGACACGGTGTGGGCGGCCGCGCACAAGTGGCGGCGCGACGTGACGGCCGGCATCCGCGACGGTCAGCCGCTCGGAACCGACCGCTACCTCGAGGTGCGGTACGAGGACCTCGTGGCCGATGCGAAGGCGGCGCTGCAGGCGATCTGCGCGTTCGCCGACCTCGCCGTTCGACGAGGCGATGCTCGACCCGGGCGCGCGGCAGGAGCATCCGACGCTGGCGCCCGAGGAGGGCCGCGCGTTCCACGCCCGCTCGCAGGAGGAGGTGGCGGCCGGCGCGCGGGACTGGCGCACGCAGATGGCGCCCGACGACGTCCGCCACTTCGAGGCCGTCGCCGGCGAGCTGCTGGGCGACCTGGGGTACGAGCGGCGGTTCCCGGACGTGGCCGCGCGCGAGCGGGTGGAGGGCGCCCTGCGATCGGGCGCGCTGGACCTGCGGGGCGCCGCGAGCCACGCCCGCAAGCGACTCGGCCGGCGGTCCGCGCGTTCATGACGGACGCGGCGCGCACCGAGGGTGGCCGACATCGTGCCGCGGCTGCAGCTGCGCGGTGCCGAGATCTTCGCGCAGCACCTCGAGGTCGCGCTGCGCGATCGGTTCGAGCCGCGGCTCATGCCCGCTCTCCTCGGGCGGCGGCGAGCAACGGGCGTGGATCGGCGACGAGCCGCCCGTCGACGTCGCGCCCGGCGTACCCGACGGTCCCGGCCGCCTCT
The DNA here is from genome assembly GCA_963828885.1 of uncultured Actinomycetes bacterium. GTDB lineage: Bacteria > Actinomycetota > UBA4738 > UBA4738 > HRBIN12 > JALYMB01. Next base: position 86,163 of record CAWHGC010000002.1, on the reverse strand, counting down.
GGAGGTCGCGGGGCTCGCTGCGGGCGCGGGCCGCCGCGTTCGCACCACAGGTGATCGTCGCGCACGGCGGCGACCCGCTGCGGCACGCGGTCCTCGCGGGCCTGCACCATCGGGCGCCGCTCGTCTACATCCGCGTGGCGGCCGTCACGCCGGACCTGCGCACGCCCGCCCGATCCCGGTCGCTCCGGCTCGCGTACGGACGCGTCGACGCGTTCGTCGCCGTCAGCGGCTCGCTGCGAGACGAGCTCGTCGACGTGTTCGGCATCGCGCCCGAGCGGATCCGCGTGATCCGCAACGGGCGGCTCCGGGCGCCGGCCCTCGACGACGCTCGGCGGCGGGCGATCCGCGCGGAGCTGGGCGCCGGGCCGGACGCAGGTGCTCGTCGTGTGGGCCGGCCGGTTCGTGCCCGAGAAGGACCCGGTCGCCGCCGTCCGCCTCGCCGAGCGGCTGCCGGCCGCGGCGCACCTCGCGATCGTCGGCACCGGTCCGCTCGAGGCCGAGGTTCGCGCGGCCGCCCACGCGGCCGGCGGCCTCACGCTCGCCGGCGAGCGCGTCGACGCGCCGTCGCTGATCTCCGCCGCCGACCTGCTCGTGTCGACGAGCCGCACCGAGGGCGCGCCCGGCGTGTTCGTCGAGGCGCTGCTGGCGGGCGTGCCGGTCGTCGCACACGACATGGGCGGCGTGCGCGACGTGATCGGCGACGACACCGGGGCGCTCGTCCCGCCCGGCGACGAGGCCGCGCTCTCGCGCGCCGTCACGGAGCTCGTCGAGGATCCGGACCGCCGGGCGCGGGCGGCGGCGGCCGCGCGCGAGGCCGGCGCGAGCCTCGACATCGCGCCCGTCGCCGACGCGTACGCGGAGCTGTTCGGGGAGCTGCTCAGCGCGCGCGCTCGGCGCGATGCTGCACCAGATCCGCGAGGGCCCTGACGGCCTCGGGCGCGATCGTGCCGGAGCCGCTCACGACCAGCAGGAGGTTCGCCGTCCGCCACGCGTACACGGTGACGTCCTCGCCGTCGCTCCTGCCGCGGAGCCCCTCGGACGAGTCGCCGAGGCCGCCGGCCGCGATCCGGACCTCGTTGCGGAGCTGGAACACGCGCAGGTTCGCCACGTAGCGCCGCAGCGAGGAATCGGCGCCGGCCGCCGTCTCGAACACGCCGGCGATGCACTGCACGAAGATCGCGCCGGGCTCCGCCGGGCGGGGCGTCGTGATCGAGCTGGCCCGTCGGCACGAACAGCGAGACGTGACCCAGCACGAACCGGTCCTGGCGGAGCTCGGTCAGCTCCTCGCTGTCGGAGGCGAACTGGTCGATCGTCTGGTCGGTCGAGAACGCCGACGCGAACTCGGTGCCGCGCGGCGTGTCGCCACGGCCGAGCACGATCGACGCGAGGTCGTCGGCCGTGAACGGGCGCGGCGACAGGATCGGGCTCGGGATCACGAAGCTCGAGGCCGGGCTCGGCAGCGGCCGCCCGGAGGGCCCGGGCGAGGATGCCGCCGGTGTGCACGAGACGGCCAGCAGCGCCACGACGGCGGCGGCCGCCGTCCGCCTCACAGGTAGCCCAGCCCCTCGAGGTGCGCGGTGATCTCGGCGTCGAGGACCTCGCCGCCGGTCTCGGCGTCGCCGGCCCAGCCGCGGCGAGCCGCGCGCAGCCGCGCGAGCGGCTCGGGATGCGCCGGCGACACGTCGTGCTCCTCGGCGGGGTCGGCCTCGAGGTCGACGAGCCGCTCGTGGCCGCCGGACGACGCGGTGTACTTCAACGAGCCCTCGTACGCGGCGAACCAGCGAGCGCGCAGCCGCTCGCGGAGCTCCGGCGGCACCTGCTCGTCGAGCCGGCGCGCGCCGGAGACCTGCGCGGCGGCGGACTCGTACTCGGCGACCGGCACGCCGCCGCCCGCCTCCCACCGCCGCGGGATCCTGCCACCGCCCCTCCAGCGCGGCGAGCAGGGTCGCCGGCAGCGCCGTGAGCCCGACGGGCGCGCGCTCCTCGCCGGCCGCCACCCCGGGACCCGCGACCACCAGCGGCACGTGCAGCAGCGTCTCGTGCATCGACATCACGTGCGACAGCAGGTGGTGCTCGCCGAGGTTCTCGCCGTGGTCGGCCGTCACCGCCACGACCGTGTCGTGCGCGAGCCCCGCACCGTCGAGCCGGTCGAGCAGCCGCGCGAGCCACGCATCGGTGTAGGAGATCTCGCCGCGGTACTGCGACCGCAGCAGCGCGAGCTCGTCGTCGGCGATCTCCTCGCGGCCCGTGTTGTACCGGAGCATCCGGTCGGCGTTCCACCGGCGCACGACCCGGAGCGCGGCCAGGCTCGGCGCGCGCCGGTGGCCCCGCGGCGGCGCGTACGGCGCGTGCGGCTCCATCACGTTGAAGAACGCGAGGAACGGCCGCCCTCCGCGCCCGTCGAGGAACGACCCGAAGACCGAGAGCGAGGCCGCGGCGCCGCCGTCCCCGAGCCCGAGCGCCCGCCGCGTGTACACCTGCGCCTTCCGGACCGCCGACGCCGAGCGCGCCGCCGGTGCCGAGCGGATCGGCGAGCTTCGGCAGCGGCGCCGTGCGCCAGGCCTCGAAGACGGTGTCGAAGCCGAACGTGAGTCCGGTCGCCGGGCCCACCCATGGATTCCCGGTCGCGCAGAACGTGGCGTAGCCCTTGCGCCGCATGATCTCCGGGAACCAGCTGTCGGCGAGCGCCTCCACGCGAGGACGGGGCGACCTCGGGCCCGCGTCGGTCATGACGGCCGCGCCCGTGACGCCGTGCTCGCTCGGGCGCAGTCCCGACAGGATCGACGCGTGCGACGGCAGCGTCCACGGGGCCGGCGCGACCGCGTGGTGGAACCGGCGACCGGCGCGCCCGAGCTGCGCGAAGGCGGTGTCGTGGCCGGCTCCGACGGCGTCGGCGCGGGCGGTGTCCAGCACCACCAGCACGACGTTGGGGCCGGTCGGAGACATCGCGGCGAGGCTACCATCGGTGCATGCGCGACCTGGTCCGGCTCCCCAAGGCGGAGCTGCACATCCACCTCGAGGGCTCGATCCGGACCGACACGATCCGAGAGCTCGCCGACCGGCAGGGCCTCCCGGTGCCGGCGGCGCTCGGCCCCGACGGCTGGTCGTTCGATCACTTCGACCACTTCATCGAGCAGTACGGCGCCGCGTGCGACCTGCTCAACAGCCTCGAGGACTTCCGCCGGATCGCGCGCGAGTTCTGCGCGGACCTCGCCGCCAACGGGGTGCGCTACGCCGAGGTGGTGTTCTCGCCCGCCCAGCACGCCGGGCGGCTCGGCGACTGGTTCGGCCCGATCGAGGCCGTGCTGGACGGGTTCGCCGACGGCGAGCGCGACTCGGGCGTCACGTGCCGGCTGGAGCCCGACATCATCCGCGACCTCGGCATGGACGCGGCCGAGGGCACCCTCGAGGTCGCGCTGAAGTTCGCCGGCCGCGGCGTCGTCGCGCTGAACTGCGCCGGCAGCGAGCGGAACCCGCCCGCTCCGTACGCCGACCTGTTCCGGCGCGCGCGCGACGGCGGACTGCACTCCGTGCCGCACGCCGGCGAGTGGAACGGCCCGCAGAGCGTCTGGGAGACGCTCGACACCCTGCTGCCCGAGCGGATCGGCCACGGCGTGCGATCGATCGAGGACCCCGAGCTCGTCGAGCGCCTGGTCGAGCTCCAGATCCCGCTCGAGGTCTGCCCCACCTCGAACGTGCGCACCGGCGTCGTGCCCGACTACGCGCACCATCCGTTCGTGCGCCTGCGCGATGCCGGCGTCGTCGTGACGTTGAACAGCGACGATCCCCCGATGTTCGGCTCGTGGCTCGCCGACGAGTACCTGGTCGCGCGCGAGGAGTTCGGCCTGGACGACGAGGCGCTCGCCGACATCGCGCGCACCGGCGTGCGGTCGTCGTTCGCCCCCGAGGACGTGCGCAGCGAGATCCTGGCGGGCATCGACGCGTGGATCGCGAGCGACGCGGGCGCCGACGCCGGGTTGACCCGGCGTCCGGTGCTTGCAGGCACCCGCTCACCCCGTACCCTGAAGCCACGCCCACGCCCGACCGATAGGGAGCCATGACCACCGTCGCCAGCGGCCAGAGCCTCGAGGTCGACCCGCTCGAGGTCCTCGCCGCCCGCATCCGTGAGAAGGAGGCCACCGTCGCCGTGGTCGGCCTCGGCTACGTGGGCCTGCCGCTCCTGCTCGCGATCGCGCGCGCCGGCTTCCCCGTCATCGGCGTCGACGCCGACGCCGTGAAGGTGGACGTCCTGAACGCCGGTCGCTCCGACGATCGCGGACGTCTCCGACTCCGAGATCGCCGCGCTCGAACACGCGGCCGTCTTCAGCGCGAACCCCGGCCCGCTCGTCGACGCCGACGTGATCGTGCTCTGCCTGCCCACGCCGCTCACCGACGGCGCGCCCGACCTCACGATGGTCCTCACCGCCGCCGAGGACGTGGCCCGCACCCTGCAGCCCGGCCGCCTGGTCATCCTGGAGTCCACCACCTACCCCGGCACCACCGAGGAGCTGCTGCGGCCGATCCTCGAGTCGGCCGGGCTCGTCGCCGGCCGGGACTTCGCCCTCGCGTACTCGCCGGAGCGGATCGACCCCGGACAGAAGCAGTACCGCCTCGACAACACGCCGAAGGTCGTCGCCGGGCTCACCGATCGCTGCCGCGAGCTCGCCATCGAGCTTCTACTCGCAGTTCGTGCACCAGGTGGTCACGACCTCGACGCCGCGCGAGGCCGAGATGGCGAAGCTGATCGAGAACACGTACCGGCAGGTGAACATCGCGCTCGTGAACGAGCTCGCGATCCTCGCGCGCGAGCTCGGCGTCGACATCTGGGAGGCCCTGAACGCCGCCGCCACGAAGCCCTTCGGATACCAGGCCTTCTGGCCGGGGCCCGGCGTCGGCGGGCACTGCATCTCGATCGACCCGACGTACCTGTCGTGGCGCGCGGGCCAGCAGCTCGGCTACCGCGTGGAGTTCATCGAACACGCGAACGAGGTCAACAACCGGATGCCCGACTACGTGGTGAGCCGCGTCGGCGCCGCGCTCAACGACGCCGGCAAGCCGGTGAAGGGCTCGCGCATCCTCGGCATCGGCGTCGCGTTCAAGGCCGGCGTCGACGACCTGCGCGAGTCACCCTCGCTCGGCGTCCTCGACCGGCTCGCCAAGCAGGGCGCGATCGTCACCTACCACGACCCGTTCGTGCCCGAGGTCGTGATCGGCGAGGGGCCGATCCGCTCCTCGCCCCTGGACGAGGCGACCGTCGCCGAACAGGACTGCGTGATCGTGCTGACGGCCCACGACGGCATCGACTACCCGGCCATCATCCGCGTGGCGCCGCTCGTCTTCGACACACGGGGCATCACGAGCGGCCTCGACGCGCCGAACGTCGTCCGGCTGTAGCCGCTACTTCTTCTCGTCGATCGTGACCGAGTCGATGTACACCGGCTGCGTCGGCACGCTCAGTTCACCCTGTCGCGTTGTCCGTCGTCGGCAGGGCGCCCATCTTCTGCACGACGTCCATCCCCTTCGTGACCTTGCCGAAGATCGTGTAGCTCGCGCTCGCCGTCGGGTCCAGTCCCGGTTCCGGCGCGAGGGTGATGAAGAACTGACTGCCGTTCGTGTCGACGCCGGAGTTCGCGTACGCGAGCATGCCCGCGTCGGCGAAGGTCACCTTCTTCGAGATCTCGTTGTCGAACTGGTACCCGGGGCCGCCGCTGCCGTCGCCGGCCGGGTCGCCTCCCTGCACGGCGAAGCCGGCGACGATCCGGTGGAACGTGAGCCCGTCGTAGAAGCCCTGCCGGGCCAGGAACACGAAGTTGTTGACGCCGATCGGCGCCACGTCGGGGTACAGCTCCATCTCGATCGTGCCGCAGCTCGTCGTCCATCGTCGCCGTGTAGGTGGCCTTCGGATCGATCGTCATCTCGGGCGCGTGCTTGAAGGTCGGCTTCTTCTCCCCCGCCGTCTTCGGTGCCTTCGAGCTGCACAGCTCGGCGGCGGCCGACGGGCTCGTGCTCGGGCGCTCGGCGTCGCAGCCGGCGTGCCGTTCCCGGTGAAGGCGATGAAGCCCGCGACGGCCAGCCCGATCACCGCCAGCCCGGCGATGCCGCCGATCATCTGAGCGCGCCGCCGCTGCCTGGCCTGCCGCTCGGCCTGCCGGCGCGCGGCGAGCTTCGCCAGCTGCCGGTCTCTCGCACGCTTGTTCGCCATCGGGCGCGTAGGTTACCGGATGCCACCCGGGAGGGGGCTCTCTGCGAGCGGCTCAGGCGAGGCCCAGCGCCTCGAGCGCCAGGCCGTCGAGGATGTCGGTCTCGCTCACGAGCGCGCGGTCCACCTCGAACCGCTGCATCACGGCCACCAGCACCACGGCGCCGGCCACGATCACGTCGCCCCGGCCGCGGCGCCATCACCGGCAGCGCCGCGAGCTCCGCCGTGGTCATGCGCGAGGCCTCGTGCAGGATCCGCTCGGCCTCCCGGCGCGAGAGCCACGTCCGATGGATCCGGTCGGGGTCGTAGCGCGACAGGCCGAGCGACATCGCCTGCACGGTGGTGGGCGTGCCGGCGCAGGCGACGAGGGTGGCGCCGGCGGGGACCGGCACCGACGCGACCGCGTCATCCAGCACCCCCTCCACCTCCGCGCGCATCGCGTCGAGCTCCTCGTGCGTGGGCGGGTCGTGCCGCACGTGCCGCTCGGTCAGCCGAACGCTGCCCATCTGCGTGCTGACGGCGTGCTCGGCGCGGCCCGGCTCGGCGCCCACGACGAGCTCGGTCGAGCCGCCGCCGATGTCGAGCACGAGGAACGGCCCGTCGCCGGGCTCGAGCCCGTGCGTGGCGCCGAGGAACGAGCGCGCGGCCTCCTGCTCGCCGGTGAGGACCTCGAGGTCGGACCCTGCGTGCTCCCGCACGGCCGCCGCGTAGGTCTCGCGCGAGCCGGCCGCGTCGCGCACGGCGCTGGTGGCCGCCACGCGGATCCGCTCGGCGCCGAGCGCCCTCGCGCGCCGGCAGTACGTGGCGAGCACGGCGACCGTGCGCTCGACCGCGCCGGGGTCGAGCCGGCCGGTCGCGTCCACGCCCTCGCCCAGCCGCGTGATGACGAGGTCGCGCGCGATCTCGGCGAAGCCCTCGCTCGCGGGCTCCGCCACGAGCAGCCGGATCGAGTTCGTGCCCTGGTCGACCACGGCCGCCCGGCCGGCCGGCGGATCGTGGATCGGCTCGACCTCGAGGGCGACCTCGGCGCCGACCGGGTCCGAGCCGCCGGCGAGGTGGTACGCGTAGTGCGCGTGCAGGCACTTCACGCCGGTGCGGGTGCCGGCGACGCCGCCCCAGGCCCCGGCCTCCGGCGCCATCTCCGCGCGCTCGTCGGCGTACGCGCGATGCGCGGCCTCGAGGGCGGCGGCGAACGCCGGATCGTCCGCGCACGCTCGCTCGTTCATGCGCGCGATCGCGCCGCCGGCCTCCAGACGCGACACCGCCTTCACGGCCGCCGGACACGTGAGCCAGTACGTGGTGGGGAACGGCTCGCCGCCGGCGTCGAAGGGCGCGTTGCGGATCACGAGCGGATGGCCGCCGCTGCACCGGGCGACCACCGTGAACGGCGTCGTGGGCTCGCGGCCGATCTGCTCGCGCACCGCGTCGAGGTCGGCGGCCCGCAGCTCGCGGTGCGCGGGGTCCTGCACCCGGCGAGCGCTACTTGCGCTTGTGCTCGACCGCGCGCTTGTAGTCGACCTGGCGCTCCTCGCTGGAGCGCATGAACTTCTTCAGCATCGACTCGAAGCCGGGGTCGGAGCCGCGGCGCGGGCGCGGCGGCGCGGGATCCTGGAGCGCCTTGATCGAGAGGTCGATCTTGCCGTCCTCCTTGATGGCCCGCACCTTCGCCTGGACGACGTCGCCCTCCCGCAGGTGGTCGTGCACGTCCTTCACGTAGTTGCGGTCGATCTCGGAGATGTGGACCAATCCCAGGCGTCCGTCCTCGAGCTTGAGGAACGCGCCGTACGGGGTGATGCGTTCTACGGTGCCGTCCACGACGGCGCCCATCTCGATCTCAGCGATCTCATGCCCCTTTCCGGAGCCCTCGCGGGCCCGATGGTGCCGGTCGCAGGGCGCGGCCGGCCGAACGGTCACTATGCACCCGCCTGAAACGGCACGTCAACCGGGGTGTCGCGCGCGGCTCAGCAGTCGCGGGCGTCGGGCGGCGGTCCATGCTCCGGCACCGTGACGAACGCGACCTCGCCGGGCGCCACCATGCCGAGACACTCCCGCGCGAGCCGCTCGAGGTACGCCGGGTCCTGGAGGTGGAGGATCCGCTCGCGGAGCGCGCCGTTCTGGCGGTCGAGCACCTGGGTCTGCTGCTCGAGCTGCCCGAGCTTGTCGCGCTCGACGAGCAGCGCCCGCAGCGGCGAGATGGCGAACGTGAGCACCGTGAGCACGACGATCACCAGCACGGCGGCGCGGGTGCTGACCCGGGAGCGGGCGGCCGGTGGGCGGACCACGGTGCGCGAGCTCATGCGCCGCTCCCCGGGCTGAGGGACAGCAGCGACCTGCCGGCGTAGCGGGCGCCCTCGCCGAGCTCCTCCTCGATGCGCAGGAGCTGGTTGTACTTGGCCGTGCGCTCGCCGCGGCTGGGCGCGCCGGCCTTGATCTGGCCGGCGTCCGTGGCGACGGCGAGGTCGGCGATCGTGGTGTCCTCGGTCTCGCCGCTGCGGTGGCTGACGACGACGCCGTACCGGTTGCGGACGGCCGTCGACATCACGTCGAGCGTCTCGGTGAGCGTGCCGATCTGGTTCACCTTCACGAGGATCGCGTTGCCGACGCCCTCGCGCAGCCCGCGCTCGAGCCGCTCCTGGTTCGTGACGAAGATGTCGTCGCCCACCAGCTGCACCCGGGTGCCGAGCTCCGACGTGAGGTGCGACCACCCCTTCCAGTCGTCCTCGGCGAGCGGGTCCTCGAGCGACACGATCGGGAACCGGCCGAGCAGGTCGGCCCAGTACGCGACCATGTCGTCGGTGGAGCGGTCGGCGCCCTCGAGCCGGTAGATCCCGTCGTCGTAGAGCTCGGACGCGGCCGGGTCCATCGCGAGCGCCACCTCGGTGCCGGGCTCGAGGCCGGCCAGCTCGATCGCCCGCATCAACAGCTCGAGGGCCTCCGCGGCGGTCGCGAGCTCCGGCGCGAACCCGCCCTCGTCGCCGACGCCGGTCGACAGACCGCGGTCGTGCAGGATCCCGCGCAGCGCGTGCAGGCACTCCGAACCCCAGCGCATCGCCTCGGAGAACGAGGCGGCGCCGACCGGCATCAGCATGAACTCCTGGAGCTCCAGCTCGTTCTGCGCGTGCGCGCCGCCGTTGATCACGTTCAGCATCGGGGTCGGCAGGGTCCGCGCCGCCGGGCCGCCCAGATACCGGTACAGCGGGAGGCCGGCGGAGTCGGCGGCGGCACGTGCGACGGCGAGCGAGACGCCGAGCACCGCGTTCGCGCCGAGCGCCGACTTGTCCGGCGTGCCGTCGAGGTCCAGCAGCGCGCCGTCGAGGCCGCGCTGGTCGAGGGCGTCCATGCCGCGCACGGCCGGTCCGATGCGCTCGCGCACGTTCCCGACCGCGGTGCGGACGCCGCGGCCGCCGAACGCGGTCTGATCGCCGTCGCGCAGCTCGAGGGCCTCGTGCTCGCCCGTCGAGGCGCCGCTCGGCACCGCCGCGCGTCCGAAGGCGCCGTCGTCGAGCCAGACGTCGACCTCGACCGTGGGATCGCCGCGCGAGTCGAGGATCTGGCGGGCGTGGACGGAGTCGATCAGGGACATGGGGGCTCGATGGTAACGGACGAACCGCCGCTGCCTGGGAGGTCCGCGCTAGGAGTCGCGGGAGGCGCGGAAGTACGCGAGCAGCTCGTCGTCGTCCATCGACGCCAGGTCCGCGCCCTCGTGGCGTGCGCGTGCCTGCATGGCCGCGTAGCGCTCCGCGAACCGGGTCGTCGTGCGCCGCAGCGCGCTCTCCGGGTCCACGCCGAGGCGGCGGGCGACGGCGGCGGCGGCGAACAGCACGTCGCCGAGCTCGGCCTCGGCCTCCTCGGGCGTACCGGCGGCCTCGAGCTCGGCCAGCTCCTCGCGCAGCTTCGCCATGGCGGCCTCGCGCGTCCGCCAATCGAAGCCGAAGCCGGCCGCGCGCCGCTGCACCTTCGAGGCGCGGGCGAGCGCCGGCAGCGACGCCGGGATGTCGTCCTCGAGGCCGCCGGCGTCGCCGCCCTTCTCCTCGGCCTTGATCTGCTCCCAGTTCAGGAGGACCTCGTCGGCGCCGCTCACCTCGACCTCGCCGAACACGTGCGGATGGCGGCGCACCAGCTTCTCCACCAACCCCTGCGCGACGTCGTCCACGTCCCATCCGGCGTCGTCGGCGGCGATCTGCGCGTGGAACACGACCTGCAGCAGCACGTCGCCGAGCTCGTCGCGGATCGCCGCGCCGTCGCCGGCGTCGATGGCGGCCAGCAGCTCGTGCGTCTCCTCCAGGAGGTGGCGAGCGAGCGACGCGTGCGTCTGCTCGGCGTCCCACGGGCAGCCGCCGGGGCCGCGCAGCCGCGCCATGACGCGGACGAGCTCCAGCAGCTGCCGGCCGTGCTGGGAGGAGGGGACGTCGTCGGGGAGGTTCGGGGGCGTCTCGCCGCCGGTCACGACGACGGCGCGGGCGTGGCGCTGACCGGAACCTGCGAGCCCGAGGGCGAGGCCGAGCCGGTCGCCGTGCTGGTGACCGCGTCGACGTTGCCGGTGTCGGCGTTGTACGTCCCGTACTTGGGGTTCACGGAGATCGTGGCGGCGGCGGCGGCGTCGGTCAGCCACGCGTCGAACGCCTGCGTGCCCTGCTGCTGCTCGAGCGTGGTCTTCGCCTCCGCGAAGGACTGGATCTTCTTGCTGATCAACCGGATCACGTGCCAGCCGAACTGCGACTGCACCGGCGTGGAGATCTCGCCGGGCTTGAGCGCGGCGGCGGTCGGCGGCGTACGCGGGGTCGAGGCCGGCCGCCGACGTCGCGCCGATCGCGCCCGAGTTCGTCTTCGCGCTCGGATCGATCGAGATCTTCTTCGCGAGGTCGAGGAAGTCCTGCTCGCTGGCGCCGGGCGCCGTCACCTGGTCGTACACGTCGTTCGCCTCGGCCTCGGTCTTCACGAGGATGTGCTCGGTGTCGAGCGTGGTGAACTGCAGGATGTTCTTCTCGTACTGCGCGCGCAGCGCCGACTGGTCGGCCTGCTCGGCCCCGATCGCTCCCTGCACCTTCTGGAACAGCAGGATCCGCCCGGCGAGGTCCTGGAGCTCGGGCCGGCCGATGCCGGCCGCCTTCAGCTTCTCGTCGACGGCCGCCGCGCCGCCGAGCGACTGCTCGAGCTGCGACGACGATGCCGTCCTTGTCCGCCTGCGCGACCGTGAGGTTGTGCTCGGTCGCGTAGCCCGTCACGAAGTGCTCCTGGATCAGGCTGCCGATCGCGAACCGCGCGCACGCGGCCTGCTCGGTCTCCCCCGGCACCTTCGCGCCGCACGGCTGGCTGTTCAGACCGGCGAGGAACGTGAAGATCTTCACGTTCTGGGCGACCTGCTCGTCGGTGATCTTCTGGCCGTCGATCGAGGCGGCCGGCGGATGGGCGGCGACGCCGCCGTCGTTGCTGCACGCGGCCAGCACGAAGGCAGCAAGAAGGGCGAGCACGGCCACACGGAGGCGAACCCGGGGAGTCACCGGCCCAGTGTACGTGACCCCTCCGCGAACGAGAGCGACGCCTGCCTGGATCCTGACCGGCAAATCGGGTGGGGTGGGCTACAGTTCCCCGAGAGCGGGTGCCGATAGGCACGGAGAAGCGAACGAAGGGGACGCGAGGGCGCATGCGAACGGGCTCGAGGATCTACGTGCTGATCCTGTTGTGCCTCGCCTTCTGCTTCGTGACCCTGCCCGCGGCCAACGCCTACGTCGACCCGGGCACCGGCAGCTTCGTGTTCCAGGCGGTCGTGGGCGGCATCCTGGCCGTCGGCCTCGCCGTCAAGATGTTCTGGCGCCGCATCGTCGCGTTCGTGACGCGCCGCGGCTCCGCGCCCGACGAGCACGCCTGAGGGCGTGGCGGGTCCGGTGGCCGACGCCGTTCCCGGTTCGTTCCGCGATCCGCGCGGGTACCTGTTCCGCCGCGACGGCGTCCTGTACCGCCACGTCGACGCCTCCGCCGCCGCGGACTACGACCTGTTCGAGTCCTCGGGTCTGCGCGCCTCGCTGCACGACGCCGGTCTCCTGATCCCGCACGAGGAGGACCCGGCCCTCGCGGCCGAGCGCGGCGCCGCCCGCGTGCTCCGTCCCGAGGTCGTCCCGTTCATCTCCTACCCCTACGAGTGGAGCTTCTCGCAGCTGCGGGACGCCGCACTGTTCACGCTCCGGCTCCAGTCGACGGCGATGGACCACGGCATGTCGCTGCGCGACGCCAGCGCGTACAACGTCCAGTTCCATCGCGGGCGGCCCGTGCTGATCGACACCCTCTCGTTCGAACGCCTGCCCGAGGGGACACCGTGGGTCGCCTACCGGCAGTTCTGCCAGCACTTCCTGGCGCCGCTCGCGCTGATGTCGTACCGCGACGTGCGCCTCGGACTCATGCTGCGCGACCACATCGACGGGGTGCCGCTCGACCTCGCCGCCTCGCTGCTGCCGCGGCGGGCGCAGGCGAGACCGCCGCTGCAGCTGCACCTGTTCCTGCACGCGAAGAGCCAGCGCCGCCACGCGGCCGACGGAGCGGGGGGCGCGGGGCGAAGGAGCGCCGGCGGCCCCCCGCCGCGGGTTCGGCCTCCAGGCGTTCCGGGGACTGCTCGACAGCCTGCGCAAGGGGGTCGAGGGCCTCGGCGCGCCCGAGGCCGTCGGCGCGTGGGCCGACTACGAGTCCGAGGCGACCCACTACCCCGAGGCCGCCCGCCGGCGGAAGGAGGAGGTCGTCGCCGCGTGGATCGAGCGCGCGGCGCCGAGCTCGGTGTGGGACCTGGGCGCGAACGTCGGCCGGTTCAGCCGGATGGCCTCCCGGAACGGCATCGACACGATAGCGTTCGACCTCGACGCCGCGGCCGTGGATCGCAACTACGCCGCGGCACGCGACGAAGGGGACGAGCATCTGCTCCCGCTGGTGATGGACCTGACGAACCCGAGCCCCGGCCTCGGCTGGGACGGACGCGAACGGGCGTCGCTGGCCGACCGCGGGCCGGCCGACCTCGCGCTGGCGCTGGCGCTCGTCCACCACCTCGCGATCGGCAACAACGTGCCGCTGCCGATGGTGATGCGCACGTTCGCCGGGCTCGCACGCCGGGCCGTCGTCGAGTTCGTGCCGAAGGACGACGAGAAGGTGCGCACCCTGCTCGCCACGCGCGAGGACGTCTTCCCCGGCTACACGGCCGAGGGCTTCGAGGCGGCGGCCGGCGACGTCTTCGAGGTCGAGGCGCGCGAGCCGCTGCCCGACTCCGGGCGCGCGCTGTACCTGCTGAGGTCGAGGTGAGCCGGGTCGCCACCGCGACGGCCGAGCCGCCGCCGACGCCCGCCGAGTCCGTCCGCCACCGCCCGAGGCCGGTCCTGCACCCCTTCCTGTTCACGATCTTCCCGATCGTGTTCCTCGTCGCCCGCAACACGACCGACGACATCGAGCCGTGGGACGTGGGGTGGCCGCTCGCGCGTCGCGCTCGCCGTCACCGCGTTCGTGTTCGTCGGTCTGTGGATCATCTTCCGCGATCCGCATCCGGCCGGGTTCCTCACGTCGGGGCTCGTGCTGCTCTTCTTCTCGTTCGGCCACGTGAACGACCTCCGTGATCCGAACCACCTCCACCCGTCGGCGCGCCGGCTGTTCGCCGGGTACCTGCTGCTCGCCATCGTCCTGGTGCTCGGCACGATCCACTGGCGAAAGCGGTTCGCCCGCATCACGCCCGGTCTGAACCTGATCGCCGGCGTCCTGGTGCTGTTGAACATCGTGCCGATCGTTGCGACGGCGGGACCGCACCCGGGCGGCGGGGAGATCGGCTCGGACGTGCAGCTCACCGCCCCGCGCACCCGCGGGACGTCTACTACATCATCTTCGACCGGTACGCCGACGAGATCACGCTGCGCGATCGATACCACTACGACAACACGCCGTTCCTGTCCTCGCTCGACGGACCGCGGCTTCGACGTGGTAGAGGACGCGGTCGCGAACTACCCGAAGACCGCGCACTCGCTCGCCTCCTCGCTCAACATGTCGTTCCTCGACGAGCTCGTCGCAGGAGCAGGGCGTGGACTCGGACAACTGGGGGCCGATCTACGACGGGCTGCAGAACTTCCAGGTGGCGAGGGCGCTGGAGACGATCGGGTACACCTACGACCACATCGGGTCCTGGTGGGCGCCCACGCACGACGACCCCACCGCCGATCGCAACTACGTGTACGGACGCGGCGAGTTCAGCCAGACGCTGATGCAGACGACGATCTGGCCGGTCATGAGCGGGACCGTCGGTATCGGAGATCCCGACGACCCCGAGCGCACCCAGTACGAGCGCGTGGGGTACCAGTTCGATTCCCTGGACGAGATCGCCGCCGACCCCGACCCGACCTTCACGTTCGCGCACTTCACGCTGCCGCACCCGCCGTACGTGTTCGACGCCGAGGGCAACTACGTGGAGGCCAGCGATTGGTCGCTGGGGTCGGACGCGGCCTACGTCGAGCAGTTGAAGTACACGAACACCGCGATGCTGCAGATGGTCGACCGATTGCTGGCCGGCCCCGACGAGACCGACCCGATCGTCGTGATCCAGTCCGACGAGGGTCCGCATCCGGTCCGCCTGGATGCCGACGAGGACGCCTTCGAGTGGCCGGACGCGACCGACGCGGAGCTCGGCGGCAAGTTCCGGATCCTCGACGCCGCTGTACCTGCCGGGCGAGGGTGCCGACGCCCACCTCGGGTCGTTCACGCCGGTCAACACGTTCCGGATCGTGTTCGACCGCTACTTCGGCGCCGATCTGGCGCTGCTGCCCGACCGGTCGTGGGTCTTCCAGGACTCCACGCACCCGTACCGGTTCACGGAGATCACCGACCGGCTGGCGACACTGCAGACCTGAGCCGCTCGGGCGTGTCCTCGCCGACGGCCTCCAGCACCCACCGCTCCACGTAGCGCACCAGGTCCGAGCCGAACACCTTGTCGGGCGTCAGGTTCAGCGTGCGCTTGGCCGCGTGATACGTGGCGCCGTACACGCGCTGGTCGAGGTCGAGCAGCAGCGTCTCCGGGATCGCGACCGGCGTGAGCCGGACCTCCTGCTTGTACGTGGTGATCTCCTCGACGCCGAGCCGCGCCGCCGTGATGCGCAGGGACGCGACGGCGAACAGCGTCTCGACCTCGGGCGGGAGCGCGCCGTAGCGGTCCTCGGTCTCGGCGCGCACGGCCTCGAGCTGCGCGTGGTCGCCGGCGGTGGAGATGCGGCGGTAGAGGTCGAGGCGGAGCGCCTCCTGCGCGACCCAGCCCGGCGGCACGAACGCCTTCACCGGCAGGTCGATCCGCAGCTCCCGCTCCTCGGGCACCGGCTGGCCCTGCAGCTCCTGCACCGACTCCTGCAGGATGCGGACGTACGTGTCGAACCCGACGGCGGCGATGTGGCCGTGCTGCTCGGCGCCGAGCATGTTGCCGGCGCCCCGCAGCTCGAGGTCGCGCAGCGCGATGCGGAAGCCGCTGCCGAGGGCCTGGTGCCGCGCGATCGCGGTGAGCCGCTCGTGCGCCTCCTCGGTGAGCTCGCGCTGCGGCGGGAAGAACAGGTACGCGAACGCGCGCTCGGCGCTGCGGCCCACGCGCCCGCGCAGCTGGTACATCTGCGCGAGTCCCATCAGGTCGGCGCGATCGACGATCAGCGTGTTCGCGTTCGGCACGTCGAGGCCGCTCTCGATGATGACCGTGCACACGAGGACGTCGGCCTCGCGGTCCCAGAACCGCATCATCTGCTGCTCGAGTGCGTCCTCGTCCATCTGGCCGTGCGCGACGACGACGCGCGCGTCCGGCAGCTGCTCCTGCAGCCACGCCGCCTGCCGGTCGATCGTCGCCACACGGTTGTGGACCCAGAAGACCTGGCCCTCGCGCAGGAGCTCGCGCCGCACGGCGCCGACCGCGAGGCCCTCGTCGTAGCTGCCGACGTAGGTGAGCACCGGCTGGCGGTCCTCGGGCGGCGTGTCGACGGTGCTCATGTCGCGGATGCCGGTGAGCGCCATCTCGAGCGTGCGCGGGATCGGCGTCGCCGTCATGGTGAGGACGTCGACGTGCGCGCGGAACTGCTTCAGGCGCTCCTTGTGCGCGACGCCGAACCGCTGCTCCTCGTCGACGATCAGCAGGCCGAGGTCCTTGAACTTCACGTCCTTCGAGATCAGCCGGTGGGTGCCGATCACGACGTCGACGGCGCCCTTCTCGAGGTCCGCGAGCGTCTGCCGCTGCTCGGCCGGGTGCACGAACCGCGACAGCATCTTCACCTTCACCGGGTACGGCGCGTAGCGCTCGCTGAACGTGATGAGGTGCTGCTCGGCGAGGATCGTCGTCGGCACCAGCACCGCGACCTGCTTGCCCTCCATGACAGCCTTGAACGCGGCGCGCACGGCGATCTCCGTCTTGCCGAAGCCCACGTCGCCGCAGATCAGGCGGTCCATGGGCTTGGGCGACTCCATGTCGCGCTTGACCTCCTCGATCGTGGTGAGCTGGTCGGTGGTCTCCTCGTGCGGGAAGGCGTCCTCGAGCTCGCGCTGCCAGGGCGTGTCGGGGCCGAACGCGTGGCCGGGCACCGACATGCGGACGGTGTAGAGCCGAACGAGCTCGCCGGCCATGTCCTTGACCGCGCGGCGCACCTTCGTCGTCGCGCGCGCCCAGTCGGTGCCGCCCAGGCGGTGCAGCCGCGGGGCGTCGCCGCCCAGGTACTTCGCGACCATGCCGACCTGGTCGGAGGGGACGAACAGCTTGTCCTTCTCCGCGTACTCGAGGATCAGGTAGTCGCGCTCGGAGCCGGCGAGGGCGCGGTGCGTGATGCCGGCGTAGCGGCCGACGCCGTGGATCCGGTGGACGGCGAAGTCGCCGGGCTCGAGCTCCTGGGCGAGGGTGTCCGTGCGGCGCCGCGCGAAGCGCGGCGCCGCACGCGTGTGACGGCGGGAACCGAACACGTCCTCCTCGGTCGCGACGGCGAGCTTCGCCGGCGCGAACACGAACCCGTTGGCGAGCGGCGCCTCGGCGGTCACCTCGCCGAGGTCGCGCGGGATCACCTCCTTCACGCGTTCGAGCGAGCCGCGGCCCCGGGCGGTCACGACGAGGTGGTAGCCGCGGCCGGCGAGGTCGGCCAGGCGCGTCGAGAGCTCGGTGGGGTTGCCCTGCGCCGAGCCCCAGTCGGTGAGCCCGAGGTCGATCCCCTCGGTGAAGCTCGTGAGATCGAGCACGGTGCGTCCGGCGAGGGCGTCCTCGAGCGACAGGATCGCCGGCGGTCCCGGCCACCCGGAGGCCTCGCGCGAGCGCCGTCGCCTCCGCGAGGGTCTGCGCGGCGCGATCGCGCGTGCGCGGGGCCTCGGCGACGACGACCCACGAGCCCTCGGGCAGCAGCTCGGCCGGCGTGGGCAGGTGGTCGAAGAGCAGCGGCGCCAGCATCTCCGCCCCCTCGGCCTGCAGTCCGTCGGCCAGCCGCTGCAGGCCGTCGCGGAACCGGTCGAGGTGGCGCGGGGCCTCCGTGGCGGCCCGGCGGCGGATCTGGTCGTCGGGGATCAGCTCGCGGACCGGATGCACGAGGACCGAGCTCACGCGCTCGGTCGACAGCTGCGTGGAGGGGACGAACTCGCGCAGGGACTCGATCTGGTCGCCGAAGAAGTCGACGCGAACGGGGCGGCGCGCGGTGCCGGGGAAGACGTCGACGACGCCGCCGCGGACGGCGAACTCGCCGCGGTGCTCGACGACGTCGGAGCGGGTGTACCCGAGGTCGGCGAGCCGCTCGGCGAGGGTGTCGGGCGCCAGCTCGAGGTCGTCGACGAGCTGGAGGCCGGGGTCGGTGCCGAGCGTCGGGATCAGGCCCTGCATGGCGGCGAGGGCCGGCGCGACGAGCACGAAGGGGGTTGCGCCGGCGGCGCGCAGTCGGGCGACGGCGTCGGCGCGGCGGGCGGCGACCTCGGGCGAGGGCGACAGCCCCTCGTACGGCAGGGCCTCCCAGGACGGCAGGAGCGCGGTCGCGTCGGGGCCGAGCCAGGCCTCGACGCCGGCGGCGAGCTGCTCGGCCTCGTGCGGGCCGGGCGCGACCAGCAGGACGGGGGCGTCGAGGGCCGTCGCCAGCGCGGCGGCGACGGCGTCGGTGCCGGCGTCGGCGCGCGCGAGGACGGGTCGCTCGCGCGCCAGCAGGAGGCGCTCGATCGGGGCGGACGCGGCGAGGACCTGGAGAGCGTCGGTGAGGGTCATCGGCGGAGGGCGGCGGTCTGGGTCATCGGTGGTCGTGGCTCCCGTTCTTCGGCTCGGCGGTGCCGGGTGGTGGATCGGACAACGCGAACAGGCCTCGTCGCGCAGCGACGGGGCCGTGATCTGGTCGTCAGTTTACGGGCCGCGCGCATCAGCGCGCTGGGCGATGGGGTGGCCGGCGGACCATGTCAACGTGTTGACTCCAGGATCCGCTCGAGTCGGCGCACGAGAGCAACCGGGTTGCTCACATCGCCGCAGGACGAGACCGCAACCTCGCTGCTGCCATTCGCCGACTCGACCCCGTTCGCGGGTCAACCTGTTGACACGCGCCTCGAGAGATCCGCTGCGTCGGCACCATCGGCGTCGCGGCAACCCGCTTCCGTGTCGGTGGCGCGTGATACCAATGCTCCGCATGGCGCTCGGGATCCCGTCGGCGGCGACCGCGGAGACCATCGCAGCTATCGACCAGGTCCGCCGCCTCTCGCGACGCGCGACCGCCGCCATGGATGGTGGGCTGGAGGAGCTCGGCCTCACCTCGGCACAGTTCTTCTTCCTCGAGGCCGTTGCCGGTGCCCCGCGGGAGCACATCGCGGAGATCGCCCGGGAGACACGAACCTCGCGCCAGGCGGCGGACCGTCTCGCCCGCCAGCTCGTTCGAGGTGACCTGATCGAATTGATGCCGCTGGATCTCGGGGTCCGGGGCCTGAACGTCACCGACATCGGACACCGGCGGATCCGCCTTGCCCGGGAGGCCGTCGCCTCGGTGCTCGCGCCGATCGACGACGTGTTGAACGAGCGCGAGCGGACGGCCCTCGCGAGATCCGCCGAACGGGCGACCATCGCCCTCCGGCCCCGGCCTCGGCCGTGGTGGTTCGGCTGAGGCGCCGCTGAGCCTACGGTCAGTCGACCCGCGACTCCCTCGCGGCGCGCGGCCGCCGCCGCGCACGACGAAGCCCCGGCGAACCGCCGGGGCCTCGAGGCTCTGATACCTGTACCGCTCGTGACTGTTGCTACAGCCGTGCCGGCCGACTCCCCTTAGTTCGGGCGCCAGCTGGCGCCGACCGCGAGGGCGAGCGCCGCGAGCGAGGCCAGTGAGTACATGATCCGCTTGATCCGCATCCGTGCCTCCCTTCCGCTTAGTTCGGTCGCCATTTCGCACCGGCTGCGATGAGCAGCGTGGCGAGACTGGCGCCGGAGTACAGGAGCGTGCGCCATCTGATCGACGCGAGCTTCTTCATCCGCACACCTCCTTTGGTGCTGTCTCGATGGGTATCGACCGACACGGCGTCGGCTAGATGGGCCGGAGGTCGTGAAGCGTGGAGGGGTATCGGGGTAGGTCCGAAGACCTACCCGGCACGAGACCTTCGGCGAGATCCTCGGCCCCGACTCTCGGCCGCGTCCGGCCCGCGGCGACGCGTCCCTACGCGCGCGGGCCGGCCCGGTTGAACCGGTCCTGCGTCCGCTCCAGGCCGTCGACGATGAGCGCCCGCACGGCGTCGGCGGCCTCGCCGACGAGCACGCCGACCTCCGCCTCGTCCCGCTTCGGGAACGGCTCCAGCACGAAGTCCGCGGGGTCCTGCCGTCCCGGCGGCCTGCCGATGCCCACGCGCACCCGCAGGAACTCGGGCGTCCGCAGCGCCTGCTGCAGCGACTTCAGGCCGTTGTGGCCGGCCGTCGATCCCCCGAGCTTCACCCGCAGCGCGCCGGCCGGCAGATCCAGCTCGTCGTGCACGGCGATCACCTGCCCGGGCTCCACGTGCTGCTTGGCCGCGAGGCTCGCGTACGACGGCCCGGCCTCGTTCATGAACCGGTGGCTCCGCGCCAGCAGCACCCGCTCGTCGCCCACGTGGGTCTCGGCCAGCTCCAACGGCAGGAAGCGGACCTTGCGGAAGCGCTCGCCGGCGGTGCGTGCGAGCTCGTCGGCGACCATCGCGCCGACGTTGTGGCGGGTCCTGGCGTAGCGCTCGCCGGGATTGCCGAGACCGGCGACCAACCAGGTCATGCCCTAGCCCTCGCCGCCCTCCTCGGCGGACGCGGCCTCTCCCTCGCCGCCCTCGCCCTCGGCGGCCTCGCCCTCGACGGCCTCGCCCTCGGCTGCCTCGGGCTCCTCGACGACCGCGGGCTCCTCGCCGGCGATCGTGAGGTCGGCCTCGGTCTTCAGCACCGCCGGCACGATGACGGCCAGGACCGTCTCCTCGGGGTTGGTCAGGATCGTGACGCCCTTCGGGCGCCACCAGGTCGCTCACGTGCAGCACGTCGTTCAGATCCAGGCCGGAGACGTCGGCCTCGAGGTGCTCCGGCACGTCCTGCGGGAAGCACTCCACGAGGACCTCGCGCAGGTGATGGTCGACGACGCCGCCCTGCTTCACGCCGGGCGCCTCGCCGATGTCGACGATCTCCACGTTCACCTGGATCGTCTCCGTGCGGCTCACGACCAGGAAGTCCACGTGCACGATCGTGCCCTTGATGTGGTTGCGCTGGATCTCGCGCGGCAGCACCAGGTGCTCGTCCTTGTCCACCTTCAGGTCGACCAGCACGTTGGCGCCGGCGCTGGTGTGCAGCACCTTGAACATGTCGTGGCGCGTCCACCGACAGCGACTGCGTCTCCTGGTCGTGCCCGTACAGGACGGCGGGCACGCGGCCGGCGGCGCGCAGCTTTCGCGCGACGCCCTTGCCGTGGTCGTCGCGGCGCTCGGCGGTCAGTTTGGTCTCCATCGGCCGCACATCGTAGCCGATAGCCTGCGGGAACGACCTCCGAGCGACCGGTAGGCTCCAGCCCGATGGCCGTGCCGAACCCGCGGGACCTGCCCACGATCGTGCTGGTCGTGTTCGACACCGCCCGCCGGGACCGCTTCGGCTGCTACGGCTACGGCCGGCCCACCACGCCCACCGTCGACTCGCTCGCGCGCGGCGGCACACGCTTCGACGCGATGGTCGCGAACGCCCCGTGGACGCTGCCGAGCCACGCGTCGCTGTTCACCGGCCTGTACCCCACCCAGCACGGCTCGCAGTGGCGCACCGGGCCGAAGCTCCGCCCGAGCGTCGGGCCGACGATGGCGCAGTGGCTGGCCGGCCTCGGCTACGACACCTGGTGCGTGACGAACAACGGCATGATCGGCGAGCGCACGACGCTCTCGCGCGGCTTCGACACCTACGCGTTCCGGCTGGACATCGAGCGGGGGCGGGCGCGGCGGCTGCGCCGCGCGCGCAAGGTCGTGTTCGGCGGCGACTCCGGCGGCGCGATCGTGAACCGGTGGATGCGCGAGCGGCTCCCGAAGGCGCGGCGCCCGCTGTTCCTGTTCGTCAACTACATGGAGTGCCACTGGTCGTACGCGCCGCCGCCGACGTACGTGCGGAAGGTGGGCGGACCGAGGTACCGGTTCCCGAAGGGGATGCGCTACCGCGCCGAGATGGCCGCGCGCGTGGGCCCGTGGGAGGCGGTGGCGCGGGCGGACCCGCACGACCTCGAGGTCCTGTCCACCTACTACGACGGCGAGCTCGCGCACGCCGACCACCACCTCGAGGAGCTGCTCGACACGCTCGAGCGCACCGGGCATCTGCGTGACGACGGGCGCGGGATCCTGCTCGTCACGAGCGACCACGGCGAGCACCTCGGCGAGCACGGCCTCGCCGACCACCACGCCTCGCTCGACGAGCTGATGACGACCGTGCCGTTCGTCTCGTGGGGACCGGGCATCGTGCCGGGCGGCGCCGTCCGGGAGCCGCTCGCCGAGTTCGTCGACGTGCTGCCGTCGCTCGCGGCCCTGCTCGATGTCGATCCGCCGGCGGAGTACCTGTCGCATCGGCGCACCGACCTGTTCGGCGCCGGCCGCAACGATCATCGCTACGCGTTCGCGGAGTGGCGGGCGTGGACCGATCACGAACGCGAGCGGCTCGCGTCGCGCAACCCGGCGTTCCGTGGGTTCGACGCCCTCGCGCGCGACCTGGTCGCGCGTGCGCGACGACCGGATGAAGCTCGTGCGCGGCTCCGACGGCAGCGGCCGAGCTGTTCGACCTGCGCGACGACCCCGCCGAGGAGCGCAACCTCGTCGCATCACGGCCGGACGACGCCGCGCGCCTCGGCGGCCAGCTCGACGCGAGGCTCGCCGAATGGGCCTCGTGGGAGGGCGAGACCGGCACGGTCACGCCCGAGGAACGCGAGGAGATCGAGCGCCGCCTCGAGGACCTCGGCTACATCTAGTCGCGCCGGGCCGATACTTCTGCGGACGCCGGCGCGTCTTGAGGGTGTGATGCCGGAGATGACGGAGGCACGAACGGGCACGACCGGACCCGATCCCACGGCCGAGGCCGAGCCGACCCCGGGCCGCCTCGCCGAGCTGTACGAGCGCCACGCGGGCGCCGGCCTCCGCCTCGCGTACCTCCTGACCGGCGGCGACCGCGCCCAGGCCGAGGACCTCCTGCAGGAGGCCTTCGTGCGCTGCGTCGGCCGGTTCCGCCACCTGCGCGTGCCCGACGCGTTCGACGCGTACCTGCGCCGCGCGATCGTGAACCTGCACACGAGCGGACTCCGCCGCACGAAGCTCGAACGGGCGTACGCGGCCCGGCAACGCGGCGACGTGCCGCGCGTGAGCTCGATGCCCGACGTGGCGAGCCGCGAGGACCTGTGGCGCTCCCTGTCGGTGCTGCCGGCGCGGCAGCGCGCGGCGCTCGTGCTGCGCTACTACGAAGACCTGTCCGAACGCGACACGGCGGAGGTGCTCGGCTGTTCGCTGCCGGCCGTGAAGTCGCTGGTCGCGCGGGGCACCGAGGCCCTGCGCGCCGAGATCCCCCGAGGTGAGGACGCATGAACGACACCGAACGCGATCTGCGCGAACTCTTCGAGTCCAAGGCCCGCGACGCCGGCAGCGCGCCGCCCGTCACGCGCGAGGTCCTCCGCCGCGGCCGCCGGCGTCAGGTGGGCACGGTCGTCGTCGCGGGCGTCACGGCGCTCGCGGTCGCGGCCGTCGCGGTCGTGAGCCTCCAGGCGCTGCACCGCGCCGACACCTCGGTGCCCGGCGGCTCGACCGGCAACCCCGCGTTCACCGCGACGATCCAGAACTTCACGCTCACGGTGCCGAAGGGATGGACGCTGATCGACCAGTGGCCCCTCGGCTCGCTCATGGCGGTCGACCAGACGAGCACGAAGTTCAGCTGCGTCGGCACGCCGGTCGAGGCCGGCAGCGGGAAGAACGCCTCGTCCGGATCGTCCTCATCGGACTGCACGGACCAGCAGACGCAGACCCCCGAGCCCCCGACGATCCCCCAGGGCGGCCTGCCGATGCTGACCCTGTCGAACGACGATCCGGGGCTCGGCGGCTCGGTGTGCAACGCCGGCGGGTCGCTGCCGGCGAGCTCGGCGACGCTGTACATCGGGCTCGACTACGAAGCGCTGCGCATCCCGGGCGTGCAATTCGAGAGTGAGTACCCCGTCGACCGGCCGCCGCTCACCAACGTCCTCGAGGGCGACGTGCCGATCGATCAGATGCCGTGCGGCCCCGGTGGCTACTCGAGGTTCCAGGCCGGCGGTGTGCCCTACGTCGCGTGGGCGGGCTTCGGCTCCGACGTCACCGACGCCGACCAGCAGGCGATCGTCGACGCGTTCAACGGCATGCAGGTGGGCGACGGCGACGATCACGCCGGCCTCCGACCGACATGCCGGGCTACGTGCTGACCGGCGGAACGACGGACGGCGGGAGCGCGTGGACGATCGAGGTCATCGCCGAGCAGCCGCAACGTGGACATGCACTACAGCGAGGTTGGCGGCAGTGGGGGTGGTGGTGCCGGAGACTTCAGCGTGCCGGACGTTCCCATCGAGGCTAGCGACCGGACACCCCGTCGTCTTCGGGGCCGTCACGTTCGACGCCGATCGGGTCGAGCTCCGACCGTCCGACGGCTCCGACCCGATACCGGGAACGATCCTGCAACTCCCTGACTCCCTCGGCGCTCCGTTCGACGCATTCGTGGCGCCGAACAGTGCCGGCGGAGAGGTCGTCGCCATCGGTCCCGACGGCGACCTCGGCAGTGCCGCGGCCGGCGACGGGACGACGGTCAGAGCCGACCGCTCGATGACCGCCGCGCGCAGAGCGACCTCCGCAACGCGTACGTGGCCGCGAAGACCTACTTCACCGACAGCAACACGCTTCGAGGGATTCACGCCGCGAGGTCGCCGCCTCGATCGAGCCATCGCTCGACTGGCAGGCCGACCTAGGCGACCCCGGGGAAGATGAGCATCCGAGACGTCGGCCGCCGACCACATCCTGCTGGTCGACCGCGACGCCCGACGAACGACGCGTTCTGCATCGCCGAGCAGCCGGACGGCACCACCACGTACGGCGCCATCGACGCGCAGAACGGCGGCCGAGTGCGTCGGCGGCGAGGTCGCGTGGGGCAGGCGCGCATGCCCACCGCGACGCCGACGGCGGTACCGGACGCGACAAGCACTCGTCGAACCTCGAGGGTTTCCCCTCGCCGGCCACGCTCACCGTCAACGGCAAGAGACGGGAGCTGTCTGTCGATCGAGATCGCGACCGATTCGTCCAGCTCGGCGTCTGTCCGCCAGTCACCGATGCAGACCGACTCGTCCGCGACCGATCCATGCGACAGCGGCGGACGTCGGGCGAACGCCGCGTTCGTGCTCGTCGGCTCCACCAGTGCGAAGGCCGCCGATCAGGTCTTCCTGGTCGCGAGCGGATGGCACCTCGCACGCAGGCGCCGATCCTGTACACCCTCGACGCTGCGCTCGACCGCCAGTTCGTCGCGTTCCCCGTCGACGTCCAGACGCGGCACGCTCCACATCGAGGACGTGAACGGGAATCGGTCGCTGCACCGATCAGGCTGCAGCGACAGCGAGCTCGGAGTCGTCCCGCGAGCGCTCACACCTGGTTGTCGCCGTCGAAGATCTCGCTGACGCTCGAGTCCTCGAACACGGCGCGCAGCGCGCTCGCGATCAGCGGCGCACACGAGAGCACCTTCAGCTTCGCGAAGTGGCGCTCCTCGGGGATCGGCACCGTGTTCGTGACGACGACCTGCTCGATCGGCGCCTCCTCCAGCGACTGCCGCGCCTTGCCGGACAGCACCGCGTGCGTCGCGGCCGTGTAGATCGGGCCGGCGCCCATCGCGGCGAGCGCCGACGCGCCCTTCGCCACCGTGCTGGCCGTGTCGATCATGTCGTCGACGAGGACGCACGGGCGGCCGTCGACCTCGCCGACCACCGCCATCTCCTCGATCTTGTGCGCCTCGGTGCGGCTGCGGCGCTTGTACATGAACGCGAGGTCCGCCTGGAGGTACCGGCGGAGCTTCTCCGCCGTCTTGATGCGGCCGGCGTCGGGCGCCACGACCACGAGGTCGTCGCCGTGCAGCCCCAGCTCGTCCTTCAGGTAGCTGGACAGGATCGGCAGCGCCGTCAGGTGGTCGAACGGGAAGTCGAAGTACCCCTGGATCTGCCCCGAGTGCAGGTCGATCGAGACGATGCGGTCGGCGCCGGCCGTCGCGATCATGTCGGCGACGAGCTTCGCGCTGATCGGCTCGCGCGACAGCCCCTTGTGGTCCTGCCGCGAGTAGCCGTAGTACGGGATGACGGCCGTGATGCGCTTCGCGGACGCCCGCTTCATGGCGTCGATCATGATGAGCTGCTCCATGATCGCCTCGTTGACGGGCTCGTAGTGGGTCTGCACGACGAACACGTCGGCGCCGCGCACGCTCTCCTCGGAACGGAAGTAGATCTCCCCCGAGGCGAACCTCGAGAGCTTCGATTCGGACACGGGGATGCCGAGGTTGTCGGCGATCTCGTGGCCGAGCGCCGGGTGGATGCTGCCGCTGAACAGCATCATCCGTTTCTTCGTGATGATCTCCACCGTGCCCCCTTCAGCTCCCGCGGTGCTCCGCGTCCTTGCGCTTGCGGTACCCCTTCACGGTCCGCTGCTCGGCGCGCTCGACGGCGAGCGAGCCGGCCGGCACGTCCTTCGTGATCACCGAGCCGGCCCCGGTGACCGCGCCCTTGCCCACCTTCACCGGTGCCACCAGCATCGTATCCGAGCCGATCCTCGCATCGTCGCCGATCTCGGTCCGATGCTTGTCGTATCCGTCGTAGTTCGCGGTCACGGTCGCCGGCCCCGAGGTTCGCGCGGCGACCCACGGTCGCGTCGCCCACGTAGGTCAGGTGCGGCACCTTCGTGCCCTCGCCGATCGTGGAGCCCTTGATCTCCACGTACGAGCCCACGTACACGCCGGCCGCCAGGACGGTGCCCGGCCGCAGGCGCGCGAACGGGCCGACCTCGGCGCCCTTGCCGATCCGAGCCCCCTCGGCGACCGAGAACTCGACCCGGGCGTCGTCGCCGACGCGGGTGTCGGTGAGCCGCGTCGACGGGCCCACCTGCGCCCGCTTCCCGATCACCGTGTCGCCCGCGAGGAACGTGAGCGGGTGGATCACGGTGTCGGCGCCGATCTTCACGCCGGCGTCGATGTAGGTGGTGTCCGGGTCCAGCAGCGTGACGCCGGCGTCCATGTGCGCCGCGTTGATGCGACCGCGCAGGACACGCTCGAGCGCCGCGAGGCCCGCCCGCGAGTTCGCGCCGATCGTGCCGCCGGTGTCGCCGCGCACGGCCGAGACGCGCTCCCCCTTGTCGAGCAGGATCTCGTAGACGTCCTTGAGGTAGACCTCGTGCTGGCGGTTGTCGCGGCCGACGAGCGGCAGCGCGCGGTAGAGGTCGGCGCGCCGGAAGACGATCCAGTTCGTCGCGCCCTCGCGGATCCGGAGCTCGGCGGGCGTGGCGTCGGCCGGCTCGCGGATCGCGACGAGCCGGTCGCCCTCGCGGATCACGCGGCCGTAGCCGCCGGGCTCGTCCATCTCGGCCGTGAGGACGGAGACGGCGCTCTTCGTGCGGCGATGGGTGCGCAGGAGGGCGCGGACGTCCTCGGGCCGGACGGGGTCGAAGTCGCCGTTCGCGACCAGCACCTCGGCGGCGCGGCCGACGGCGCGCTCGGCCTCGAGGACCGCGTGCCCCGTGCCGAGCTGCTCGGCCTGCTCGACGAAGACCGGCTTCGGCGTGATCCCCCAGGAGGAGACCGCCTCCCGGACGTCGTCGGCGCCGTGGCCGACCACGATGACGATCTTCGACGGGCGCGCGACGCGAGCGGTCTGCAGGACGTGCCAGAGCAACGGGCGTCCGGCGACCGGATGCAGGACCTTGGGTACGGACGACCGGAGCCGCTTGCCCTTCCCGGCCGCGAGCACCACCAGGGCCAGGGAGTGGGAGGTCGTTTTCTCGGCCAAGCGCGCGTCCTGGGTCGAGTGGACCCTCATCGTCCCGGATGGGCGCCCGGGTGGCAAACGTAGATCGCGCCATCGGCCTGTACCGGCCGTCGATGATCATGCGAGGATCACCGAGGGGTATCCGATCATGGAACAGCCTGCACGAACGTCCGACCGCGTCATCGACGTCTCCGAGGTCCATCGGCGCGTCCGGCGTCCGACCGGGGCGCCGCCGCCGTTGCCGAAGAAGATCGGCGGCACCGGTGTCCTCCGATTGGCGCTGCTCGTCGTCGTCGTCCTCCCCGGGTGCATCTGGCTGCACGCCAACCCGGCGCCGCTCGATCGGTTCGACGCCGCGATCACCGATGCCGTCGTCTCCCTGCGCGTGGGATGGCTCGACAGCATGGCCCGATTCCTCGACTCGGCCGGCTCGCGATTCGGGCTCGGGGCCCTGATGCTGCTCACGATCGTGGGCGTGGCCTGGTTCAAGCGGTGGCGGCACCTCACCCTGTTCCTGATCGGTGTGGCGCTCTCCGGTGCCTTGGCCGAGGGGCTGTTGCTCCTCGCATCGCGACCGCGGCCGTTCGACGTCACGATCATCGGCAGATGGGAGGGCTACTCGGCACCCTCGCTCCCCATGGGGGGTCTCGGGGTCGTGATCGTCGGCATCGCGTACATGCTCGTGGTGCCGGGCCGACCGCGGATGTACGCCAAGATCGTCGGAGCCGTCGTGTTGATCCTCGCGGCGCTGTTGCGCATCTACCTCGGGATCGACCACTTCACCGACGCGTTGTTCGGCATCCTCGTCGGCGTCTCGATCCCGGTCGCGCTCTTCCGCGCGTGGGTACCGAACGACGTCTATCCGGTGCAGTACGGCGTCCACGGGAAGTCCGCCCACCTCGACGTGTCGGGCAGGCGCGGCGAGGCGATCACGCTCGCGATGAAGGAGCAGCTCGGCTACGAGGTGCTGAGCATGAAGCCCGTCGGGCTCGAGGGCTCCGGCGGCTCCACGCCCCTGAAGATGCGCGTCGTCGACGACCAGGGCGTCGAGCGGTCGATCTTCGCCAAGCTCTACGCGAAGAACCACGTGCGCGCGGATCGCTGGTACAAGCTCGGGCGCACGATGCTCTACGGCCGCCTCGAGGACGAGACCCCCTTCGGCACGGTTCGTCGCTTCGTGGAGTACGAGGACTACACGCTGCGACTCCTCGGCGAGAAGGGGTTCTCGACCCCGGAGCCGCTCGACATCGTGGAGATCACGCCCGAGCGCGAGTACCTGATCGCGATGGAGTTCTTCGAGGACGCCGTCGAGATCAGCGAGGCCGAGGTCGACGAGCAGATCATCGACGACGGGCTGCAGCTGATCCGCAGGATGTGGGACGTCGGGCTCTCCCACCGCGACATCAAGCCGGCGAACCTGATGGTGCAGGACGGACGGCTGCGGCTGATCGACGTGTTCTTCGTGCAGGTGCGTCCGTCGCCGTGGCGCCAGGCGGTCGACCTCGGCAACATGATGCTGGTGCTCGCGCTGCGCTCCGATCCGGAGCTCGTGTACGAGAAGGCGCTCGCCTACTTCACGCCCGAGGAGCTGTCCGAGGCGTTCGCCGCGACCCGGGGCGTGGCCAGCCCGACGCAGCTGCGGACCTCGCTCAAGGCGGACGGGCGCGACCTGCTGGCGACGTTCCGCGGGCTCGCGCCGGCCCGCAAGCCCATCGGGATCCAACGGTGGAGCGTGCGTCGAGTGTTGCTGATCATCGGCACGTTGCTCCTGCTGTTGCTGGGCGTGCTGATGGGGATCGCGCTGTTCATCCCCTCGCGCGGCGACGTGGGGAACGCGACGTGCGGCAGCAGCCGGACCATGCAGCTGATGGCGCAGGCGGTCCCGACGGCGACGCAGCTGCCGTGCATCGGCGACCTCCCGCTCGGATGGGGCACGGAGCAGGCGACGGTCGCGCGGGACCGGGCGACCTTCACGGTCGCGATCGGGATCCGACATGGTGAGCCCGGTCACCGTGACGTTGACCGAGACCTGCCCGTCGGACGCCGCGATGCAGACGTTCCAGTTCGAGGGCGGATGCGTCACCTACCAGGTGCCGCCCGGGACGGAGCCTGGCTCTGTGCCGGGGTTCGACGATCACGCCCTGTGGTTCATCGACCGGAGCGAGTTGGTCGCGGCGGTCGAGCGGGACGAGGATCTCGTGCTCTGCGGCGCAGAGGCTCCCGCGTGCGCGCCGGCGCCCGAGGGCTGATCTCGCCGGGCGGGTTGCGGATCTCGTTCCTCGGATACTCGCCCCAGCGTTCGGTAGCCTCGTTGCCCGGCACCACGACTGACCTTGCTACGACGAGGAAGAGCCATGGACCAGATCGAGACGACGACGGCCACTCGGGAGCCGCCACGGCGACGGTTCGGACTGGATCGGCTGCGGCTTCGGTTCAGCGACCCGGCGCTCGAGTCGGCGTTCCGTGCGGAACGCTTCCGCCACAACCTGGGGAACGTCCGCTTCGCCTTCCTGGCCGGGATCGCCCTCTGGATCTCGTGGGGCCTGCTCCTGCGCCCCTACATCCTGGCCATCTCCGAACTCCGGCTCGACCGGATCATGCGATGGGGCGTGTTCATCCCGATGCTGCTGATCGGCCTCGCGCTCTCGTTCACGCCCTTCTTCGGGCGGATCTGGGAATGGTTCGCCGTCGCCATCGCGACCGCGACGATCGGCGCGTGGGTGTACTACACCTCGAACATCCAGACGCTGCCCGCGGAGTACGGGTACGTCGGCGTCATCCTGATCACTGCCTTCACCTACACGCTGCTGCGGCTGCGGTTCGTCCTGGTCTTGCTGATCACGATGATCGGCATCGGCACATATCTGCCGTACGCCTTCGTCACCCGGTACGTCGCGCCGGTGAGCGGGGTGCTGGCAACGCTCTATCTCGTCTCGTTCGGGTTCCTCGGCGGCCTGGCCGCCCATCGGATGGAGCGGTTCACGAGAACGCTGTTCCTGCGGGAGCGTCAGCTCGACGACGAGCGCCTGCGATCGGACGGGCTGCTCCTGAACATCCTGCCGCAGGTCGTCATCGACGAGCTCAAGGACACGTCCGGCCGGCGCATCGCGCAGGCGTTCGAGGACGTCACGGTCATCTTCGTCGACGCGGTCGGATCGACCAGGCAGGCCGCTCGCTCGTCGCCGGATGCGTTCGCCCGCACCTTGGACGAGCTGTTCAGCCGGTTCGACGAGATCGCGGACCGACATGGCCTCGAGAAGGTGAAGACGATCGGGGATGCGTACATGGCCGTCGCCGGTGCCCCGGTCTCGATGGCCGATCATGCGGGAGCCGCCGTCGCGATGGCCGTCGACGTCATCCGAGCGGCGGGCGAGGTCCGATGGCCGTCGGGCGACCGGATCATCGTCCACGGCGGTGTGGCCAGCGGGCCGGCCGTGGCCGGCGTGATCGGGCGCAAGAAGTTCGCCTACGACCTGTGGGGCGACACCGTCAACGTCGCGAGCAGGCTGGAGGAGCAGGGAGCGCCGGGTGAGGTCCTCGTGTCGGAGGCGACGGCCGTTCAGCTGGAGGATCGGTACGAGTTCGGGCCCATCCGGACGTTGGACCTGAAGGGAAAGGGGCCGACACCCGCCCGGACGCTGCTCGGGCGCAGCTCGGACGTCCCGATCGAGGTGCCATCGACGTGAGGCGACCCGGCCTCTTCCTCGCCGGCATCGTCGCGGCGGGCACGCTCACGGCCGGGTGCATCGGTACCGGCCCGTCGGGAACCGGGCACGGCTCGGACGCGAGCACGATCGTCGTCGGGGTGTCCGGCGCCTTCGCGGAGAATCAGCTGGTCGCCGAGATGTACGCGCAGGTCCTGGAGCACGCCGGATACACGGTCGAGCGAGACTTCGACATCAGGTCCCGCGAGGTCTCACAGAGCGCACTGGAGTCGGGCCAGATCGACCTGAAACCCGAGTACCTGTCGTCGCTGCTCCTGTTCCTCGACGGCAACGCGCAGGCGTCGGGCGATCCGACCGATGTGGCAGGGCAGGTCGGCGAGCGCCTCCGGCCCAAGGGCATCACCGTCCTCACGCCGTCGCCGGCCCAGGACACGAATCAGTTCGTAGCGAACGCGAAGACGGCGCAGGAGTTCGGCCTGACCACCTTGAGCTCGCTCGCCGCCGTCGCCGACCGGCTGACGATCGGCGCACCACCCGAGTGCCCGCTGCGACCCTTCTGCATGCGGGGCCTCCGAGACGTCTACGGGATCCTGTTCGAGGACTTCGAGCCGCTGGACGCCGGTGGACCGCTCACCATCGCCGCGCTCAGGAGCGACGACGTGCAGGTCGCCCTCATGTTCTCGACGGATCCGAGCATCGAGGCGAACGGGTTCGTCCCGCTCCTCGACGACCGACACCTCCAGGATGCGGAGAACATCACGCCCGTGATCCGCACCGAGAAGCTGAACGACGAGGTTCGGCAGCTGCTCGACGCGGTGAGCGCCCAACTCTCAAGCGACACGGTGACCGAGCTCGTCGGGAGGGTCGTGATCGGCGGACAGGACGTCGCCGCGGTCGCGAGGGCGTTCCTCGGAGAGAGCGGGCTCCTCTGAGCCGTCGAGCGTCCCGGGACACGGTTCCGATGCACCCCGATACGTGCGGGGTCAACGACACCTACGAGGATCGAGACAGGTGCTCGAGCGACCGTTCGACACCCCACCGGTCGCCGACGCCTTTCGCGATCGCGA
Source organism: uncultured Actinomycetes bacterium (assembly GCA_963828885.1). Lineage (GTDB taxonomy): Bacteria > Actinomycetota > UBA4738 > UBA4738 > HRBIN12 > JALYMB01. The sequence continues at coordinate 53,780 of CAWHGC010000002.1, read as the reverse complement.
GGGATCGCTCGAGGTGTTCGCGGCTCGCGCGTCCGTCGCCCCGAGCTGCAGCCAGCTCGCCCAGGGCCCGGGCGACCGTCGCTGCATAGGAGGACGGCACCATGCCGCCCTCGGTGATCTCGTCGGCTCGCGTGAGCAGCTGCAGGGCTCGGTTCGGATCACCCTGCGCTCGCGCCACGCCGGCCGACGCCTCGAGCGCGCACACGAGCAACAGCGGCACCTCGAGCTCCTCGGCGAGCAGCAGCGCCTCCTCCGCGTGGGTCCGCGCCGTGTCCACGTTGCCGGCGTCGGTCTCGATGAGCGCGAGGATCCACAGGAAGTAGGAGGCGAAGAACCGGTCTCCGATCTCCCGGCAGATCGCGAGGCCCTCCTCCGCCGTCGTGCGCGCCGGCTCGAGGTCCCCGAGGCGGGACCGAGTGAGCGCGAGCCCGAACATCGCCATCCGGACGCCCTGGCGATCGTCCTCTCGCCGGGCGATGTCGAGCGCCTCCGCCCCCGCCTGCAGCGCCGCGTCGAACTCGCCGATCAGCGGATAGATCGAGCTCACCGTCCCCAGGCAATCGGCGAGACACCAGCGATCGTCGGCCGCCCGCGCGAACCCGATGGCCTCCTCGAACGTCGCTCGCGCTCGCGAGAGATCGTTCTGGAAGAACGCCAAGAGCGCCAGCACGTCGAGGGAGCGGGCGATCATGGAGGCGTCCTCGCCCTCCCGCGCGAGCTCGAGACTCTCGTGCAGCAACGCGCTCGCTCGGCCGCCGTCACCGACGATCGCGTACAGGAACCCGAGGCCCCACACCACCCGCGCCCGCACGAGCGACCGCCACCCGTCGCTCAGCGCGACGGCACGCTCGAGCCACTCGATGCCGCTCGCATATCGGCCGCGGATGTACCAGAGGAACGTCAGATCGCCCGCGAGCGGGACGGCCCGCTCCACGTCCGATCCCGCGAGCCGGTCGAACGCACCGCGCAGGTTGTCCGCGTCGATCTCGAGCCGGTCGAGCCACGTGTGCTGCTCGGGGCCGGCCAGCTGTGGCTCGGCGCGAGCGGCGAGCTCCGAGAAGTATCGGGCGTGGCGTCCGCGGATCTCATCGGCATCGTCCGACGCGTCGAACCGCTCGAGGGCGAACTCACGGATCGTCTCGAGCATCCGGAACCGGCCACGGTCGGACGAGATGAGGCTCTTGTCGGCGAGCGCCTGGAGCGTGTCGAGGTCAGCCTCGGCCACGTCCTCCGCGGCCTCGAGCGACCAGCCGCCGGCGAACACCCCGAGCCGTGCGAACAGCTGCCGCTCAGGCTCGTCGAGGAGCTCGTGGCTCCATTCGATCGTCGAGCGGAGCGTCCGTTGGCGCTCGGGCGCGTCGCGGGGCCCACCGGTGAGCAGCGGCAACCGTCGGTCGAGCCGCTCGAACAGCTGCGATGCATCGAGGACCCCCGTCCGGGCGGCCGCCAGCTCGATCGCGAGCGGCATGTGGTCGAGTCGTTCGCACAGCCGCCTGAGGAGGTCGTCGTCCGTTTCGGACGAGGGCGAAGCCGCTCGAGCGCGGTCCCGGAACAGCGCGATCGATGCATCCTCCGCGAGCGGCTCGAGCGGGAAGGCGCGCTCGCCGCGGAGGTGGAGCGCCTCGCGGCTCGTGACGAGACACGCGACCCGGGGGCACGCGGCGAGCAGCCGCGCCACTCGGGGAGCGGCCGCGACGAGCTGCTCGAAGTTGTCGAGGATCAGGAGCGAGCGACGATCGCGGAGCCTCGCGTCGAGCTCGTCGGTCTCGCCGAGGGCGATCGCCACAGCCGTCTCGAACCGATCGGGATCGGTGATCGCCGCGAGGTCGACGAACCACACCCCGTCGAGGAACGAGCCCACCAGCGCGCGTCCGGCTTCGAGCGCGAGTCGCGTCTTCCCGATCCCGCCGGGCCCGACCAATGTGACGAGCCGCGCGTCCTCGTCCCGCACGATCGAGACGAGCGCCGTCAGCTCCTCCTCGCGGCCCACGAGCGGCGTCGAGGGCGACGGCAGGTTCCCGCCCCCGATCGTCCGAAGTGGTGGGAAGTCCTCGTTCCCGGACTGATACAGGCGGAGCTCGCCGATGTCCTTCAGCCGGTGGATGCCGAGATCGCGGAGGGCCTCGTCGCCGGCGAGTGTCCGCGTCGCTTCCGTCAGCACGATCTGGCCTCCGTGGCCGGCCGCCGCGACACGAGCGGCACGGTGCACGTCCATCCCGACATAGGTGCCGTCGCGGATCAACGGCTCGCCCGTGTGCATCCCCATCCGCACGCGGACCTCACCTGGGGCGAGCGCATGCTGGCCCTCGCGGGCGGCGGCGAGCGCTCCCGATGCCGACGGGAACGCGACGAAGAACGAGTCACCCTCGGTCCCCACCTCGACGCCACCGTGCCGCACGAACGCCTGGCGTAACACTCGCTGGTGCTCGGCGAGGGTGTCGGCATACGCGTCGCCGAGCCGCTCGAGGAGCCGCGTCGATCCCTCGATGTCGGTGAAGAGCAGCGTCACCGTGCCGGTAGGGAGTGCAGTCATCGCTGCACACTATGGCGCTCGAGGCGCGGTGGCGCAGCGTCGCCCGGCGTGGCTGCGGCGGCCCGCCGCGCCCGCGACCTCAGCCGGCGTGATGCGGGGGCGTCGTGTCCGCGTGGACCGGCGCGCTCTCCGAGCGGCGGCACGTCGCCCGAGGCGACCTGAGCGAACCGCCCGGACGATCCCCCGGTACCCCGTGCACCGGCAGAGGTTCCCGGACAGCCCGATCCGGATGTCCTCCTCACTGGGATCCGGGTTGGTGCGCAGGAGTGCGGTCGCCGAGACGAGCATCCCCGGCGTGCAGAACCCGCATTGCACGCCGGCCTGCTGGAGGAACGCTCGCTGGAGCGGCCCGACCTCCTCGTCGCCGGCGAGCCCCTCGACGGTCGTGACGTCGCGGCCGTCCGCCTGCAGCGCGAGGTACGAGCACGAGTTCACCGGCTGGCCGTCCAGCAGCATCATGCAGGCGCCGCACTCGGAGTCGTCGCAGCCCTCCTTCGATCCGGTGAGGCCGACCTCCTCGCGCACGGCCTTCAGCAGGCTGACGTGCGGGTCGAGCTCGACCGGATAGTCGGTGCCGTTCACGCGGAGGGTCGCAGCTACCTTCACCATTCGCTCCTCAACTCGCGCCGTGCAGCGCGGGGCTCGCGGGGATCGGGACGCGAGCCACCGCGGGCCCGGGTCAGCGCGGCGGAGATCGCGCGGGTCGCGATGACCTCGGCCATCGCCCGGCGGTAGTCGGCCGTCCCGCGAACGTCGCTGATCGGCGTCGAGGCCGCCGCGGCTGCGGCCGCCGCCGTCGCGACCGCATCGACGCCGCCGTCGGTCCCGGCGAGGGCGGTCTCGGCCTCGGGGACGCGACGGATGGTCGGGGTGAGCGCCGTGATGGCCACGCGAGCGTCGGCGATGCGGTCGCCGTCGACCGTGACGACCGCGGCAGCCCCGACGACCGCGATCTCCATCTGTCGGCGGTACTCGAGGCGGACGTAGCTCGAACCCGTTCCGGCGGCGGGCGCCGGGCAGATCGAGCGACACCAACAGCTCGTCGGGGCCGGCCGACGTCTGCCCGGGGCCGGTCCAGAGCTCGTCCAGCGCGACGGACCGCTCGCCCGTCGGCGACCGCAGCGTGGCCGTCGCCCCGAAGCACAGGAGCGGCGCCCCGGTGTCCATCGCCGGCGACGCGTTCATCACGTTGCCGCCGATCGTGCCCTGCGCGCGCGTGGCATGGGAGCCCACGATCGCCGACGCATCGGCGATCGCCGTGTATCGCGTCTCGGATGTCCTCGTTCGCCACGAGGTCGCCGTGCGTCACGAGCGTGCCGAGCCGCAGGCCGCCGTCGGACGCGTCGATCGCGCGGAGCCCGGGATCCGGTCGATCGCGACGATCGCGTCCGGCAACGGCGCCTTCCCCTGTCGAGCACCGACGACCAGGTCCGTCCCTCCGGCGACCGGTCGCGCCCCGCCGGACAACGCCGACAACGCCTCGTCGACCGTCGCGGCCGAGACGAACGATCGCGTCACGCGGAGACTCCCCCGGGATGCCTCCCAGACCCGCTCCGGCGTCATCGGGAGTCGCGTCACGTGCCGGCCGATCACCTTCGAGATCGCGTTCGCGATCGCGCCGGCCGTCGGGACCTGCGGCGGCTCGCCGACGCCCTTCGATCCTCGAGGACCGACCGAGTCGTACTCGATCCACTCCACCTCGATCTCCGGGCGCGTCGGAACACGTGAGCAGCTTGTAGTCGAGCAGGTGCGGGTTCCGCTGCCGGCCCTGCTCGTCGAGCATCGTGCCCTCCGAGAGCGCGAGCCCGACGCCCATCACGACGCCGCCGAGCACCTGACCGTCGGCGCCGGCCCGGTTGAGGATCCGGCCCGAGTCGTGCGCGGCCGCAACCTTGAGCACGCGGACCACGCCGGTTGCGCGGTCGACCTTCACGTGCGCGGCCTGGGTGATGAGCTGCGGGGCCAGGAACGTCTCGTTGCCGAGCCGTCCGACGCAGCCGCCGGTGTCGCCGGTCGGTGCCTCGGGAACCACGCCCGAGCCCTTGCCGTGCACCGTGCCGATCTCACCGACGAGGTCGGCGACGGCGACGGACCGGTCCGGCGAGCCCTTCACGCGCGCGGCGCCGTCGGCGAGCTCGAGGTCCTCGCGGTCGACCTCGAGCTGGTCGGCGGCCGCGTCGAGGAGCTGCTCGCGGACCTCCTTGGCGGCCGCGAGGATCGCGCGGCCGCTGTTGAACGTGGTCTGCGAGCCGCACGAGCCCATGTCCCACGGCGCGACGTCGGTGTCCTGGTAGAGGACCGAGACGTCGTTCGGATCGATGCCGAGCTCCTGCCCGACGAACATCGGCATCGCCATCACCGCGCCGCTGCCGTTCTCCTGCGCGCCGGTCACGATCGTCGCGCTGCCGTCGCCGTTCATCTGCACGTACGCGCCCGAGGGCGCCGGCATGCAGGGCCACCAGCCGACCGCGACACCGATCGCCTCGTCGTCGGGGAGCTCGCGGCCGTAGCCGATCATCTCGATCGCCTTCTCGAGCGTGTCGCGCACGCCGACCTTCTCGAAGACCTGGCGGGTCGGGACCCTCGACGCCTTCCTCGATGAGCGTCCGGCGGCGGAGCTCGACGGGATCCATCCCGATCGCGGCGGCGACCTCGTCCATGTGCTGCTCGAGTCCCCAGCACACCTGCGGCGCAGTCGGCGCGCGCACGGACCCGGACGGCTGGTTGTTCGTGTAGTTGAGGTGGGCCTCGACCGAGATGTGATCGATCTGGTACGGCCCGCACGCGTGCATCGCCGCCATCTGCCCGAGGAAGCCGCCCTCGCCGCAGTACGCGCCCTTGTCGAGCACGAGCTTCGAGCGCCGCGCCACGATGTGCCCGTCGCGCGTGATGCCCGGTCTCGAAGTCCATCGAGATGCCCTCGCGGCGCTGCGCGATCGCCTTGAACTCCTCCTCGCGCGAGAAGACCAGGCGAACCGGCCGCTGCGCTGCTCGAGCCAGCGCGGCGACCTGGCCCTCGAAGTGCAGGTCGCACTTCGCGCCGAAGCCGCCGCCGAGGAGCGGCACGACGATCCGCACGTCGGCCTCGGGGATCGCGAGCGTCTGCGCGACGCCGGCCCGCGCGGCGTAGGGCACCTGTGTGGAGGACCAGATCGTGACCTTGTCGCCCTGCCACTGCGCGACGACCGCGCGCGGCTCGATCGGCACGCCCTGCGACGCGTCCGACTCGTAGTGACTCTTCACGACGACCTCGGCGCCGGCCATCGCGCCGTCGGCGTCGCCCTTCACGATGGTGTGGTAGGCCATCGTGTTGCCGCTCGCGACGATGTTCTCGTCCTTGCCGTAGGACCCGAGGTCGGGGTGCACCAGCGGCGCATCGGCGTCCATCGCGGCGACGAAGTCCGTGACCACCGGGAGCGGCTCGTACTCGACCTCGATCAGCCGGGCCGCCTCGGCGGCGATCTCCTCGGTGAGCGCGGCGACGCCGGCGACGATCTCGCCCTCGAAGCGCACGACGTCCTTCGCGAACAGGTACCGGTCCTGGACGAAGCCGCCGAAGCGCACGTCGGGCAGGTCGGCCTGCGTCACGACCGCGACCACGCCCGGCAGCGCCTTCGCCATCGGACGTGTCGATCTTCAGGATCTCGGCGTGGGAGTGATCGGCGTAGCGGAACTTGGCGTGGGCCATGCCGGTGAAGCTGAGGTCCGCGGTGTACCGACCGGTGCCGGTCACCTTCTCCTTGCCGTCCTGGCGGACGAACCCCGGTGCAGCCGTCTCGACCGTCGCCACAGAACCCCCTCCCCGCGCGTGCTGCGCATCCTAAGCGATGCGAGTCGAAGGAGCGAAGCCGGGCCGTCCGAGCGACTGCGCCTGGTTCCGGGGAGAGGTTCGCGGATCGCCCACCTAGGGGCCATGCTCATCGATCTTGGAGCAGCCCGAGCACGTTGCCGTCGGGGTCGGTGACGGTAGCCACCAAACGGCCGCCACCGACGTCACGCGGGGGTTCCTTCACCGTGGCACCGGCTGCTGTCACCTCGGCCAGTTTCGCCTCGATGTCCGACACGTGCCAGTAGGCGACGGGCGAGGTCATCCCTTGCGGTCCCCCGCCCGGCACCAGCCCGATGTGCTGGCCCTCGGCCTCGTATCCGACGTAGTACGAGTCGTCGTGCTGCGGCGCGATGCCGAGCAGTGCGGTGTACACCGCCTTCGACTTCTCCAGATCGGAGACGGGATGCAGCACCGTCTTGATGCCTTGTGTGGAAGAGCCGGCCATCGATCACCTCCTGACTCGGGGGTCATACATCGACCCGGTCTGTCGTGTTCCGTCACTCTATGCGTGGCTCCGGAACGGAGGCTTCTCGATTCCTGATCGGTCCGTGGCGATCAAGCTCAGCGAAGTTTTTGGATGCGGAAACAGGGTGACGACCGCCGCCTTCGTTGTGGTTCCGGGGGGAGGAGTCGAACCTCCATCGTAGGCTCCAAAGGCCCGCGTCTTGCCGTTAGACGACCCCGGATCGGACGGCGTTCATCCTAGGTCGGTGGAGCCTCCGTCGGTCGCAGCGTGCGAGGGCGGGCCCGACGCGACCAGCGAGTCCGGTTGCGACCGCGCAAGCTCATCCGCGTGGTCGCGGTCTCGCCCGAGCGCGACCACCGTCGGGCCGCTGCCGCTCATAACGGCACCGAGGGCGCCTTCGGCCAGGAACGAGTCGCGCGCGGCCGCGATCTCCGGATGTCGGGCGCATACCGGGGCCTCGAGGTCGTTGAAGAGCGTGGCGCCGAGCGCCTCCACATCGCCGCGCGCGGCCGCCTCCCGCGGTCCGGCCGGCGATGGTCCCGTCACCCCGCCGTCCTCGTCCCACCAGCGGTACGCGTCGGGCGAGCGCGTCGGGAAGTCGAACGGCCGCACCACCCACCACGTCTGCGCGACCGAAGCGGGCTCCACGCGCTCGCCGCGGCCGCTGATCATCACCGGGCCGCCGGCGAGGAGCGCCGGGACGTCGGAGCCGACACGCTCGCCGATCGGGAGGAGCGCCTCGAGGTCGAGGCCGCAGCCCCAGAGCTCGTTGAGGGCCAGCAGCACGGCGGCGGCGTCGGAGCTTCCGCCCCCGAGGCCGGCCGCCACCGGGATCCGCTTCACGATGCCGACCCGGGCGCCGCGGGAGACGCCGCAGGACTCGGCGAGGGCGAGCGCCGCAACCAGCCCAGGTTCATGCCGCCGTCCGTGGCGCCGGCCGCCATCGCGGGGTCGCCGTGGACCTCGACCTCGAGCCGGGTGGCGTCCTCGACGAGCACGGTGTCGGCGAGCGAGATCGGTAGCACCAGGCTCTCGAGCTCGTGGTAGCCGTCCTCGCGGAGGCCGAGCACGCGCAGGAAGACGTTCAGCTTCGCGTGCGCCTCGCGGGCGACCGAACGGGAGCTCACGGCCCCAGCTCCTCGCCGACGGCCGTCGTCACCCGGGCGAGGGCGTCCAGATCCAGCTCCTCGGCGCGGGCGCGCGGCCCGACCCCTGCACGCGCGAGCACGTCGGCCGCGCGCCCGCGATCCACGCCCAGCCGCACCAGTGCGTTGCGCATCGTCTTGCGCCGCTCGGCGAACCCGGCGTCGACGAGGCGCCGCAGCGCCTCCGGGTCGACGTCGACCGGCGGCGCGTCCAGTCGCTCCAGCCGCACGACGGCGGAGTCCACGCCGGGGCGCGGCCAGAAGACGCTCGGCGCCACCCGGCGAACCACACTCGCGCGCGCCCGGTACGCCACCTTCACGCTCACCGCTCCGTAGCCCTCCTCGCCGGGCACCGCCGCCCACCGCTCCCCGACCTCGCGCTGCACCGTCACGACGAAGGTGCGGATCGCCGGCACGCCCTCGAGCAGGTCCAGAACGAGCGGTGTTGCGATGTTGTACGGGAGGTTGGCCGCCATCGTCCACTCACCGACGCCGAGCTCAGCCGCCCAGTCGAGCTTCATCGCGTCGGCGTCGAGGACCCGCGACCGACGGCAGGTCGCCGACGACCTCGCGCAGCGCCGGCAGCAGGGCGCGATCGAACTCGACGGCGAGGACCTCGGCGCCGACGGCCGCCAGCGCCACGGTCAGCGACCCCAGCCCGGCGCCGACCTCCACGATCCGGACGCCCGGCGCTGCGCCGGCCTCGGCCGCGATCGCGCGCGCGAGGTTCGGATCGATCAGGAAGTGTTGGCCGAGGGTCTTCGACGGACGGATCCCGTGGCGTTCCGCCAGTTCGCGGATCGCGCCGGCTCCGAGACCGCCGGCGGTCACCGGCTCAGCCCCGCGGGTGGACGACTACCACGTGAGGCGGACCTGCATGACGCCCTGCCCCAGCGGCGCCAGCACCGCGAAGGCCTCGTCCGACAGGTCGATGATGCGGCCTCCGAAGGGTCCACGGTCGTTGATCACCACGACCACGCTCTCACCGGTCGCGATGTTCGTCACCGTGACGTGGGTCCCGAACGGGAGCCAGGGGTGGGCGGCCGTCAGGCCGTTCCAGGGGGTGTCGTACCAGGAGGCCTCGCCGACCTGGGAGCCGCTCCGGGCGCCGCTCGAGGTGGTCCCGATCTTCCGGCGCTCCGGCACCGCCTCCTGCATCACGTGACGGTCCAGGACCACCCGGCCGACGATCCGGCCGTTCACCACCTTGACCCGGTACGTGGTCCGCAGCACCCCGTCGACGCCCGACTGGACGACGCGGACCTCACCCGGGTCGAGGAAGGTCGAGGTGGTGGTGCCGGTCGTGAACGGGATCGGCGCGTCCACGTTCTTCGTGAACACCCGGACCTGATCGAACCGGATCCGGGAGCCGACGTGAAGGGGGGTACTGGGTGATGGTTGGACGCGGTCGTCAGCGTCGGGCGTGATCCCCATGGCCGAGAGGAGTTCCCCGGCGGTCGCCGCGTTCGTGAGCACGTCGTGAACCTTCCCCATCACGACGGCTCGAACGGCCACCACCGAGGCGATCCCGGCACCGGACGCGGAGGGCGAACCCTCGACCAACTGACCCGCGATCTTCGACCACGGGCCGGTGATCCCTTCCACCACCCAGACCCCCACACCTGAGGTCCGTCCCGCAAGGGCGCGGAGCTCGGCGAGCGAGTCCACCCTCACGGTCATACCGTCGGCGAGTCGCGTCGCCGGCGGCGGTTCCACGGAGAGTCCGGCCGCGAGGTCGATGCCCTCGCCGACGAGCAGCTCCCCGACGTTCGCGCTCATCGTGCGGATCGCCTCCGGGCGTCCGTCGACGACGAGCGTCACCTGCTTGCTGATCGCGAGGTAGGACAGCGCGGCGACCGCGAGGACGGTGAGCGCCGTCGCGGCTCGAACCGTCTGACGGATCCGCAACCTGCGGAGCCGTGTCGCGCGAACGGCCAACCTTCCTCCTCGGATCTGAGGAAAGCTCCGCGGGGAAGCGGCTGAGCCGGGCCGAAGCCTTCATGTGCACAGGCGGGCACCGTACCAAACCCTCAACCTTCACTGCAAACTTGAACCAGAACGGGTGTTCGAGGCTGTTTCCGGGCCCTTCGAGCCTGGTCGGTGCGTGCGATCCGGCTCACTGCAGGCCGTCGAAGATCGCGAACGCGTTCGCGGCGGTCGCGTTTCGCACCGTCTCGAACGTCTCGCCGAGCTCGGCGGCGATCGCGTGCAGGGTGATCGTCACGTTCGCCGGTTCGTTGTCGGTCCCGCGCAGTTTCTGCGGCGCGAGGAACGGGCTGTCGGTCTCGACGAGCAGGCGATCGAGCGGCGTCGTGCGCGCCGCCTGCCGCAGATGGTCGTTCTTCGGGTACGTCACGTTGCCGGCGAAGCTCAGGTAGTACCCGCGCGCCACGCACTCGCGCGCGACGTTCTCGTCGCCGCTGAAGCAGTGGATCACCACCCGCTCGGCCGAACCCTCCTCCAGTACTCGAAGGACGTCGGGCCACGCGTCGCGGACGTGGACGACGAGTGGCTTGCCGCTCTCCCGCGCGAGGTCGATGTGGAGCCGGAAGACCCGCTCCTGGTCCTCGGCCGGGGAGTGCATGCGGAAGTGGTCGAGGCCGGTCTCCCCCACCCCCACGCACCGGGGGTCGAGCAGCATCTCCTCGAGCTCGGCCCCCAAGCGGTCGTCGAGGGTCGAGGCGTCATGGGGGTGCAGGCCCGCCGTCGCGAAGACCCCACTCAGCGAGTCGGCCAGTTCCAGGCTCCGGCGGCTCGTCGGAGCGTCCACCCCGACGCAGATCAGACGGTCCACGCCGGCGGCCCGCGCAGTCTCCACCACTTCTGGAGGTTCGCGGTCGAGGAGGAACAGGTGGCAGTGGGTGTCGACGGCCCCGGACTGCACCGCCACTTCAGGGTTCTGGTCGCTCATCGCGAGCCGAGCTTAGCCGGTCTCCACCTGCGGTCGACCAGGGGTGATTCACGTGAAACGCGATCCGGCGAACGCTCCATCCCTACCTCAGACGGCGGGCTGTAGCGCCTCACGCGTCCAGGCGCGGGAAGAGGGCCGATCCCTTCGCCGTCTGCGTCCCGGGCGCGAGGCCGCCCCACGCCGCGGCGCCCGGCAGCCGCTGTTCGTCGAGCGGCGCGGCCTCGTCGAGGCCGAGCTGCGACCAGAGCCTCGCGGCCGCCGACGGCATCGCCGGCAGGATCAGCAGGGCGAGGATCCGCAACGTCTCCGCGACGGTGTACAGGACGGCCCCGAGCTCGTCCCGCCGGTCGGCGTCCTTCGCCAGCGCCCACGGCTCCGTCTCCACGAGGTACTTGTTCGCCACGTCGACGAGCTCCCAGATCGCCCCGAGGGCGTGCGACAGCGCCCACGCGTCCATGTGCTCGTCCACCCGGCCGACGACCTCGGGCACGAGCGTCCGGGAGCCGCCCGCCGGCCGCGCTCCCCGGCTGCGGCACCTGCCCCGCGTAGTAGTTCCCGAGCATCGCCAGCACGCGGCTGGCGAGGTTCCCCAGTCCGTTCGCGAGGTCGGCGTTGTGCCGCTCCGTCATGGACTCCCAGCTGAAGTTGCCGTCGGCGCCGAACTGGATCTCGCGCATGAAGTAGTACCGGTAGGAGTCCACGCCGAAGTGGTCGAGGAGCTCGAAGGGATGGATGCCGGTGCCCTTGCTCTTCGACATCTTCTCGCCGCCCAGGTGTGAGGAAGCCGTGGCCGAAGACGGTGCGCGGGACCTCGAGGCCGGCCGCCATCAGCAGCGCCGGCCAGATCACCGCGTGGAACCGCGTGATGTCCTTGCCGATCACGTGGAGGTCGCACGGCCACACCCGGTCGAAGAAGGCCTCGTCGGCGCCGAAGCCCGGCGCCGTGACGTAGTTCAGCAGCGCGTCCACCCACACGTAGATCACGTGGTTGGGGTCCCAGGGCACCGGGATGCCCCAGTCCGAGCCCGAGCGGCTGATCGACAGGTCCTGGAGGCCCCCCTTCACGAAGGAGACGATCTCGTTGCGGCGGACCTCGGGCAGGATGAACTCCGGCCGCTCCTCGTAGAGCCGCAGCAGCGGCTCCTGGTACGCGGAGAGGGGGAAGAAGTAGTTGTCCTCCTTCAGGCGCTGGACCGGGATGCCGTGGATCGGGCAGTTCCCGTCCACCAGCTCGCTCTCGGTCTTGAACTCCTCGCAGGACGGGCAGTACGGGCCCTCGTAGGACCCCAGGAAGACCTGCCCCCGGTCGTGGAGGCGCTGGACGAACAGCTGGACCCGCTCGGCGTGCCGGGGCTCGGACGTCCGGATGAAGTCGTCGTTGGAGATGAGGAGCCGCTCCCAGACCTCCCGCCACTTCGGCACCATCCGGTCGGTCCACTCCTGCGGCGAGATGCCGAGCTCGGCCGCCGACTTCGCCACGTTGTGGCTGTGCTCGTCGGTGCCGGTCAGGAAGTAGACGTCCTCGCCGCGCATCCGGCGGTACCGCGCGATCAGGTCGCACGCGATGATCTCGTACGCGGTGCCGACGTGCGGCTCGGCGTTGACGTACGGGATCGACGAGGCGACGTAGAAGATGTCCCGGCCCATGGTCGGGCAATCGTACAGGCACCCGGCACTAGTCTGGGCCAGACTAGTAGCGCGGAGGGACGCCCTCGGGCGGGGACGGGACGTCGAGCAGCGCGCGGTACAGGGCGTTGGCGCTGACGCCGTATCGCTCCGCGACCTCGTGGGCGGCCTCGCGCTTGCGCATGCCCGACTCGACGAGCTGCTCCGCCTCGGGGATGAACACGGTCACGTCGTCGGTGGGCGCGGCCGGCGCGCCGCCGATCACGACGGCCACCTCGCCCTTCAGCTCGACGCCGGTGAGCCGGGTCAGCACCTCCGACGCCCTGCCGCGCAGCACCTCCTCGTGCAGCTTCGTCAGCTCGCGCGCGACCGCCACCTGCCGGTCCCCCATCGCGGTCAGCAGGTCGCGCAGCAGGATCTGCACGCGGCCCGGCGCCTCGAAGCACACGATCGTCCGCGGCTCCTTCGCGAGGTCCTCGAGCCGGCGCATCCGCTCGGCCTCGCGCTTGGGCAGGAACCCCTCGAACACGAAGCGGTCGGTCGGCAGGCCGCTCGCGACGAGGGCCGCGATGACGGCGCTCGGGCCGGGCACCACACGGACCTCGATGCCCTCGGCGGCGGCGGCGCGCACCAGCCGGAAGCCGGGGTCGGAGACGCCCGGCATGCCGCCGTCGCTGACGAGCGCCACGTCCTCGCCCTCGAGGAGCCGGTTCACGATCTGCGGGACGCGCTGGCGCTCGTTCCCCTCGAAGAACGAGAGCATCGGCACCCGCACGTCGATGCCGGCCAGCAGCCGGCCGGAGCGGCGCGTGTCCTCGGCGGCGACGAGCGACACCTGCGCGAGGGTCTCTCGCGCGCGGCGGCTCAGATCGCCGAGGTTGCCGATGGGGGTCCCCACCACGAACAGGATGCCGGGCATCACCAGGGATGCTCCCACGGCACCGGCGGCCCGAACACGGCCCATCGGGTCCCCGCTCGGACCCGGTCCGGGCTAGGCCCCCGGCCGCTAGGCTGGGCCGCCATGGCCGACGCGCACAAGGACTACTCCGGCACGCCGTTGTGGAAGAAGCTCGGGATCCGGGAGGGGTCGCGCGTCCACGTGGGCGGCGAGGTGCCGGTCGGCTTCTACCTCGGGGCGTCGGCCCCGCCGTTCGAACAGCTGACGCGGCCCGGCAAGGACATGGACGTCGTCCTGTTCTTCTCGACCTCGGTGCGCGAGATCGATCGGCGCTTCGAGGAGCTCGCGAAGCGGATGGACCCGGCCGGGCGTCTCTGGATCGCGTGGCCCAAGAAGGCGGCGAAGATCGACACCGACACGACGTTCGAGAACGTCCAGGCGATCGGCCTCGACGCCGGCCTCGTCGACAACAAGAGCGCGTCGATCACCGACGTCTTCCAGGGCATCCAGTTCGTGCTGCGTCTGCACGACCGGCCGAAGCGCTAGCCCTCGTCGGGCACGGGCGGAGGTGGTGGCGGCGGCGCCGGCGGCGGCGGCGTCGGCGCGGGCTCGGCCGGCGGCGGGATCGTCAGGCGGAACGTGGCCCCGGTCTCCGTCGGCACCAGCTCGAGGGTGCCGCCGTGCGCGCGGGCGATCTCGGCCGCGATCGCGAGGCCGAGGCCGGCACCGCCGCCGGCCGCGCGGGTCCGCGACGGGTCGGCCCGGTAGAACCGCTCGAAGACGCGGTCGCGGTCCTCGGGCGGGACGCCGGGGCCCTCGTCGGCGACCTCGAGGACGGCGGCCCCGTCGCGCTCGGCCACCCGCACGGTCGCCGGCGTGCCGGGCGGCGTGTGCGCGCGGGCGTTCGCGATCAGGTTGTCGAGGACCTGCTTCAGGCGGTCCTCGTCGGCGTCCACGTGGACGGGCGACGGCGCCTCCAGCGTGATCGGGCGGTCGGGGTCGGCGGCGCGCGCGTCCTCGACGGCGTGGGCCGCCAGCGCCGCGAGGTCGAACGGCGACCGCGTCACCGACACCCCCTCGTCCATGCGAGCGAGCAGGAGGAGGTCCTCGACCAGGACGCCCATGCGGGCGGCCTCGCGCTCGATCCGCTCCATCGTCTTCGCGAGGTCCTCCGGATGCTCGGCGGCGCCGTGTCGGAACAGCTGCGCGTACCCGCCGATCGAGGTGAGCGGCGTTCGCAGCTCGTGCGACGCGTCGGCGACGAACCGGCGCAGCCGTTGTTCGCTGGCCGTCCGCTCGGCGAACGCGGCCTCGATCTGCGCGAGCATCGCGTTGAGCGCGAGGCCGAGCCGCCCGACCTCGGTGTCGGGCTCCGCCGGCGTCACGCGCCGCGAGAGATCGCCGGCCGCGATCGCGCCCGCCGTCTCCTCGATGTCGGTGAGCGGCCGCAGTCCCAGCCGCACGAGCCCGAGGGCCGACACCGCCGCCAGCACCAGCACCCCGCCGACGACGATCGCCTCGACCAGCACCAGGCGGTGCAGCGTGTCGGCGACGTCGGTGAGCGGGATCGCGACGACGAGCGTGCCGCCGTCGTTCGCTGACGGGCGCCGCGATGGCGCGGTAGTGCAGATCGCCGGCCGAGCCGGTCGTGAACAGACGGATGTCGGTGCTGGTGGCGCCGGTCTGGCCGGGGAGGTCGCTCGGGAGGGTCGGCGCCGGCGCCGCCTGCTGCTCGTAGTCGGTGAGCGGGTGGACCCGGACGGGGTGGCCGCTCGGGTCCAGGTAGACGGCGTACAGCGGCACGAACAGCTGGTCGGCGTCGGGCTCGCCGTCCGGGCCCGACACGCTGCCGGAGCTCAGCAGCGCCCGCGGCACCACGAACAGCGACGCCCGGAGCTGGTCGTCGACGCGGCTCACGAGGAACGAGTTCAGGAAGGCGTACGTCGCGACGCTCGCGCCGGCGAGGCCGACGGCCACCAGCACCAGCGTCGCCGCCAGCAGCCGCCCACGGAGCGAGCGGGGCGGATGGATCCGGCTCATCGGGGCTCGCGCAGGACGTAGCCGGCGCCGCGCACGGTGTGGATCAGGTTGGGCTCCACCGCGTCCACCTTCCGGCGCAGGTAGCTGATGTAGGTCTCCACCACGTTCGCGTCGCCGCGGAAGTCGTAGTGCCAGACGTGGTCGAGGATCTGTCCCTTCGACAGCACGCGGCGCGGGTTCAGCATCAGGTAGCGAAGGAGGTTGTACTCGGTGGCGGTGAGGTCGATCCGCCGGCCGGCGCGCTGGACCTCGTGCGCGTCCTCGTCGATCTCGAGGTCGGCGAAGCGCAGCACCGACGTCGCGCGTTCCTCGCGAACCGGCGCGGTGCGGCGCAGGATCGCGCGCACGCGCGCGACGAGCTCCTCGAGGCTGAACGGCTTCGTCACGTAGTCGTCGGCGCCGAGCGAGAGCCCGCGCACCTTGTCCTCGGTGGCGTCGCGTGCGGTGAGGAACAGCACCGGCGCCGTGCGGCCCTCGGCCGTCAGCCGGCGGTGCACCTCGAACCCGTCGAGGTCGGGCAGCATCACGTCGAGGACGATCAGCGCCGGGTCGAACTCGGCGGCCGCCCGCAGCGCGCGCCGGCCGGTGGCGGCCACCTCGACCTCGAAGCCCTCGTACCGAAGCACGGTCGCCACGAGGTCGCTGATGTTCGGCTCGTCGTCGACGACGAGCACCCGGAGTCCCTGCTCCTCGCCCATGCGACGACGATACGCCGCCCAGCCTGTGAGGCGGCTGTGAGCTCCGTGTGGATCGGGGAAGTGGCCGCTTCACAGGACCCTCTCAGGAACGTCCAAGCGGCCTGTGAGGTCGGCCGGGCATCGTGACGGTGCACCCACGAGAAGAACGGAGGCCCAGATGTCCACCCCGACCGACCACCGCCTCGGCGTCCGCCGCATGTTCGTGCCGCTCCTCGCCGCCACCGCCCTGCTCGCCTCGGCGTGCAGCGTGTCGTGGGGATCCGGGTCGAGCGCCGACACCGCGTCCGGCGGCACCACCACCACCCTGCGGCAGTCGACCTCGAGCTCGAGCGGCGACCCGGTCGTCGCCGCGATCGCCGACGTGGCGCCCGCCGTCGTCACGATCACGAACCACATGGCGCCCGAGCAGTCGCCCTTCGGCATCACGTCCTCGGGCGTGGGCACCGGCACCGGCTTCATCGTCCGCAGCGACGGCGTCATCGTCACGAACGACCACGTCGTCGAGGGCGCGCAGAAGCTCACCGTCACGATGCCGGCGCCCGACGGGCGCACGCTCGACGCGACCGTCATCACCACCGACCAGCCGCACGACCTCGCGGTGATCCGGGTCGACGCGACCGGGCTGCCGACGGTCGCGATCGGCAACTCGAACGACCTGCAGCTCGGCCAGCAGGTCGTGGCGCTCGGCTACGCGCTGGCGCTCAAGGGCGGACCCACCGTCACGTCCGGCATCGTGAGCTCGCTCGACCGCACGATCCAGGTGCAGGACCCGAACACGCCCTCCGGCAGCCGGACCTACGACGACGTCCTGCAGACCGACGCCGCCATCAACCCCGGCAACTCCGGCGGACCGCTGATCGACCTGTCGGGCCACGTGGTCGGCATCGACAGCGCCGGGTCGTCCTCGGCGGAGAACATCGGGTTCGCCATCGCGATCGACGCCGCGAAGCCCCTGATCCAGCAGGCGCTCACCGCGACGAACTGACGCACTCGCACGTTGATCTGCGGCCCCCGTCCTCCGGACGGGGGCCGCGCTTCCCCCCGGAACGCGGGGCGACCGATACCCTGAGCCGATGTCACGCCTGGCCTCGTTCGTTCGCCGACCCGCGGTGGTGATCGTCGCGGTCGGCCTGCTGGCCGGCGGCCTCCGCTTCTGGCATCTGTCCTCGCCGAACGAGCGCATCTTCGACGAGGTCTACTACCCGAAGGCCGGCTGCATCCTGGTGGGCGGCACCAACGCGCAGTGCGACGTCACGAGCTCCGCCGAGCGCTATTGGCGGACGAACAAGTGGGACGTGGGCTCGTGGACCCATCCCCCGCTGGGCAAGTGGATGATCGGCCTGGGCGAGAAGGCCTTCGGGTTCGACGCGTTCGGCTGGCGCGTCGCGTCGGCGACCGTCGGCACGCTCACGGTCGTCATCGTCGCGCTGCTGGCGTACCTCATGTTCGGCAGCGCGCTGTGGGCCGGGCTCGCCGGCCTGCTGATGTCGGTCGAGGGCCTCAGCTTCGTGATGTCGCGCACCGGCCTGCTCGACAGCTTCACCGCCTTCTGGATCACCGCCGGGTTCCTGTTCCTCGTGCTGGACCGGCGATGGATCGAACGGCGGACGGAACCTCCCGGGGAACCTCCCGAAGCCCGAGCGCGACCGCGGACGAACCGCCGCCGCCGCCGGATCGGGCCCCGTCGCCGATCTGGCGGCCCTGGCGCTTCGCGTCCGGCGTGGCGTTCGGCGCCTCGATCGCGACGAAGTGGTCGGGCGTCACGGCGCTCGCCGCCGCCGTGCTGCTCGCGTTCGCATGGGAGATCGCACGCCGACACCGTGCGGAGGGCGGCAGCACCCGGCACGCGGTCGGGCGAACGATCACGCGGGAGACCTTCGGGCTGGTGCTCGCCTTCCTCATCGTGCCGGCCGCCGTCTATATGGCCACCTACCTCCCCTGGTTCCACCACTTCGGCTGGAGCATGGGGGCGTGGCTCGACAACCAGCGGCAGATCTGGGACTACCACAAGACGTTGCAGTGGTTCCACACCGACCCGAAGACCGGCGACGTCACGCCCACCCACCCGTGGCTGTCGCACGCGTGGTGGTGGCTGCCGATGCAGCGGCCCGTCCTGTTCTTCGCGAGGTACCCGACCGACGGGACACGCTGGATCACCGCGCTCGGCAACCCGGCGGTGTTCTGGGTCTCGTTCTGGACGCTGCCGTACACCGCGTGGGCGTGGTGGCGACGCCACGACTGGCGCGCCGCGCTGATCCTCGTCGCCTTCTCGCTGCAGTACTTCCCGTGGTTCTTCATCAGCCGGCCGCAGTTCTTCTTCTACATGACGCCGATCGTGCCCTTCCTGGTGCTGGCGGCCGTGTACACGGCGCGCGACCTCTCCGACATGCGGATCGAACAGCACGATCCGCAGACCGGCGAGGTCGTCGAACGCTCGACGCTCTTCCCGTACCGGCCGTTCGTGTGGGGATACGTGGCGCTCGCCGTCGCCCTGTTCGTCTTCTTCTACCCGGTGCTGACGGGCGAGCGATTGTCGAAGACGGCGTTCACGCTTCGGGTCTGGATGCGCAGCTGGACCTAGCGGGCGGGCCGGGCGGACGGGATGCGGGACGCTGACCGACAGTCACATCCCCTGCACCGCAGCCGCAGCGGATGGGGCCGGGTCGCGGGCTACGCTGTCGTCCATGCCCGAGGTCCGGCACACCTTCGTCCCGATGCCCGACGGGGTGCGGCTGCACGCGACCCTGTACGTCCCGGAGGGCGAGGGGCCGTGGCCGGCGATCCTCGAGGTCCTGCCCTACCGCAAGGACGACCTCACGGCCTCGTACCGGCCCGACTACGTGCGCCTGGCCGAGCACGGATACGTCGTGTGCCGCGCCGACGTGCGCGGCACCGGCACCAGCGAGGGCGTGTCGACCGACGAGTACTCGCACGAGGAGCGCGACCGACCTCGTTGCGTTGATCGGCTGGCTCGCGACGCAGGACTGGTCCAGCGGCACCGTCGGCATGTACGGCACGTCGTACTCGGGCTTCAACTCGATCCACGCCGCCATGGAGCGGCCGCCGGCGCTGAAGGCGATCATCCCGATCTTCGCGACCGACGACCGCTACGGCGACGACGTGCACTACTTCGGCGGCGCGCTGAAGGCGCTCGACCTCATCGACTACCCCTCGTACATGGTGGCGATGAACGCGCTGCCGCCGGTGCCGGCCCACTTCGGCGAGGGCTGGCGCGACGAGTGGGAGCGGCGCGTGGCGGCGAACGAGCCCTGGGTCGTGCCGTGGCTCGAGCATCAGCGCTACGACGACTACTGGAAGTGGGGATCGTTGATCGAGGACTACGGCTCGATCGAGGCGGCCACCATGATCATCGCCGGCTGGGCCGACGGGTACACGAACAACTCGCTGCGGACCTTCGAGCAGCTGCGGTGCCCGAAGCGCGTGATCGTCGGGCCCTGGGCGCACCAGGCGACCGACACCTCGCGGCCGGGGCCGAACGTCGACATCCTGCCCGAGCAGCTCAAGTGGTGGGACCGGTGGCTGAAGGGGATCGACAACGGCGTCGACCGGGAGCCGCCGATCGTGGTGTTCGCGCGCCGCTCGACGAAGCCCGAGCCCGACCTCGCGCAGATGCGGGGCGAATGGCGCTACGAGCCCACGTGGCCGGCCGAGCGGCTGGCCGAGCGGCCGCTGGAGCTCGCGAAGGCCTCCGCCGCACCGTCCGGCGACGGTCCCGACACCCTCGAGGTCGCGCGCGGCGACGTCGGCTGGACCGGGTGGATCTCCTGCGCCGGCTATCTCCCGTACGGTCAGCCGCAGGACCAGCGACCCGACGAGATCTGGTCGCTCGTGTACGACTGGGCCCCGCTCGAGGACGAGCTCGACATCCTCGGCTACCCGTTCCTCGACGTGACGGTGACGTCGTCGGCGCCCGTCGCGTACCTGTCGGCGAAGCTCTGCGACGCCTTCCCCGACGGCACCAGCGCGCTCGTCTCGCGCGGCATGCTGAACCTCGCGCACCGCGACTCGCGCGAGGATCCGTCGCCGCTCGAGCCCGGCGTGCCGACGCGTGTCCGCATCCCGCTCGAGGTCACCTCGTGGACCTTCGACGCCGGCCACCGGATCCGGCTGGACCTGGCCGGCTCGGACTGGCCGAACGCGTGGCCGCCGCCCGAGCCGCTGTCGCTCACGATCGACCGGGCGTCGGCGGTGCTGACGCTGCCGGTGATGGACGGGCCGTCGCCGGTCGCCGAGCGGCCGGTGTTCGCGCCGCCGCAGACCGGAGATCCATGCCGAGCCGCCCGGAGACACGCCCGAGGGCGTGCTGGTCTGGCGGATGGAGCACGACGTGCTGGGGCGCGAGACCCGGGCCGTCACGGAGACCTCGGGCTGGACGGAGGCGGACGACGGCGCGCCGCGGATGTACGAGCGCTACGCCGGTGTGACGGCGGTCTCCACGACCGATCCGGGCGTCGCGCGCGCCGAGGGCTCCGCGGAGCTCGTGATCGAGTGGCCGGAGGCGACGGTGTCGGCGACCACCACCTGCACGATCACCAGCGACCGGGACGCGTACCGCCTGGAGATCCAGCTGTCGGTGGCCGAGGACGGGCAGGAGCGCTGGTCACGGGACTGGACGTCGCACGTTCCCGCGCGACCACCAGTAGGCACGGGGACCGCTCGGACGCAGGCAGAACGGACCCCAGAGACGCGAAACCCCGGCGCCGTAGCGGCCCGGGGGATCGGTCTTGTTCGGATATCCGAGCCCAAGTATACACGAACGCGCCGCGGGCCGGTCCCAGGCACGGATCGTTCGTCCGGCCGCCGCCCTCCGTTCACTCCGCCGGCTCGTCCTCCGAGACGCTCTCGGTCACGGACAGGCCCGCCTCCTCGACCGTGACGGCCTGGGCCCGCTGCCGCTCGGCCTCCTCGGATTCGCGCGTGAGCGGCGCGATCACGACCGGGTCGTCGCGGAACAGGTCCTTCGTCAGCATGCGGATCGCGACCGACGGCCGGCCCGCCGCGAACACGACCGCGTCGCGTCGTGCGACGTCCACGTCGACGTACATCGGGGCCTGGAAGTACCGTCCGAGCGGCGGGATGGAGCCCGGCTCGTGGTCGGGGTAGTTGCGCAGCAGGTCGCGCTCGCCGGCCATCCCGACCTCCTCGTCGCCGAACGCGCCGACGACCAGCTCCTCGACGGCCTCGTGGTCGTGGCGCAGCACCAGCAGCGCGTTGCCGTATCGCGTGGTGACGACGACGGTCTTCACGACCTCGTCGCTGTGGAACCCGTGCCGGCGCGCCGTGTCGAGCACGGTCTCGGCGTCGGGGTGCGGCAGCACCAGGAAGGGCACCCCGCGCTCCTGCAGGTACTCCATCACCGTCGACATCCCGACGGATCCTCCCCGGTCGGATCGACCGCTCCTCGCCATGCTCCGTGGCCCTCCATCAGCGGCCGATGGCCGATTCTGACTCAGAACCCGGGCAGATGCTTCCGGAAGAGCAGGAACCCCACGCCGGCCGCCACGTCCAGCAGGAAGTGCGCGACCACGAACGGCCACGCGCGGCGGGTCCGGGTGAACATCCACGCGAAGAACAGGCCCATCGCGAGGTTGCCGGTGAACCCCCCGAACCCCTGATACAGGTGGTACGAGCCGCGCAGGAGGCCGCTGGCGGCGACCGAGCGCCGGTCGCTCCAGCCCAGCTGCCGCAGCCGCGTCACGAGGTACGCGACCACGATCACCTCCTCCTTCAGCGCCGCCTCCGCCGCGTTCAGCAGCAGCGCCGGCACCGTCCACCAGTGGTGCAGCGGCGGCACCGGCACGACGAACCGGTTCGCGCCGAGCTGCACCGACAGCAGGTACACGCCGATGCCGAGCGTTCCGACGATCGCGAACAGGAGCACGCCGCGACCGACATCCTGCGCCGGCCGGTCGCCGTCGAGGCCGATCCCGCGGGTCCCCTCGCCGCTGCGCCGCACCAGATGCAGCACGAGCAGCACCGGCGCGAGGCCGAACACGACGCCGGCGATCTGCTTCGCGAGCAGCGAGCTCTGGTCGGCCGCGGCGACGTACACGCCGGCGATCGGCGCCGACAGCAGGTCGATGACCGCGTACACCGCGCTGGCGAGGAGCGACAGCATCAGCACGACGACGACCTCGTCGCGGATCGTCCGCCGGTCGAGGCCGGGCGGGGGCTCGCGGTCGAGGGCGGGGCGGTGCGTCCATGCGGCTCACTGTACGTTCGCGCACTCCCCTAGACTTCGCCCTTCGGGCGAGAGAGGTTCGGGCACATGGCGAAGCGGGAGACGGCCGACCTCGTGGTCGTCGGGGCCGGCACGGTCGGCGGGTGGGCGAGCTGGTTCGCCGCCACCGGCGGCGCCGAGCGGGTCGTCGTCCTCGAGCGGGGGCTCGCCGGGCAGGGCGCGTCCTCGCGCGCCGCCGGCGTGGTGCGCCAGCAGGGCGGCATGCCGGCGACCGTCGAGCTCGGCCGCTGGAGCGTCGGCTTCTACCGGGGCCAGCAGGCGGTGCTGGGCACCGACTCCGGGTTCCGCGAGCTCGGCTACCTGATCCTCGCGACGACGGCGGCCGAGGAGCGCGCCGCCCACGAGCGCGTGGCCATGCAGCGCGAGGCCGGCCTCGACGTCCGCTGGACCGACGCGGCCGAGACGCGCCGGCTCAACCCGACGCTCGCGGCCACCGGCTACCGCGGCGGCACGTACGTCGCCTCCGACGGGTACGTGGATCCGCCGCGCAACGTGCGCGCGTACTCGCTCGCCATGCAGGCGGCCGGCGTGTCGCTGCGCGAACGCACGGCGTTCCTGGGACTGCGGACGGCGGCCGCGCGCGGTGGACGGCGCCGCGTGACGGGCGTGGAGACCACCGCCGGCACGATCGCGACCGAGCGCGTGCTGCTGACCGGCGGCCCGTCCCTGCGCGAGGTCGGACGCCTCGTCGACGCGCGCCTGTGGGTCGGCGCCGCGCGGCACCAGGTGGCGGTGAGCGAGCCGCATCCCGACCTCGAGGTCGAACGCCAGCCGATGGTCTTCGACATGACGGCCGGCCTGTACTGGCGCCTCGAGGAGGGCGGCCTGCTCTGGGGCATGAGCAATCCGAACGAGACGCTCGGCGAGGCACGCGAGCTCGACATGGGCTACCTGCGGAAGATGCAGCGCCGGCTGGCGAAGCTCGTGCCGGTCACGGCCGGGCTCGGCATCCGCAAGGCGTGGGCGGCGACGATCGAGTACACGCCCGACCATCTCCCCTTGCTGGGACCGGTCGTGACGAACGCCGGCGTCGAGGTCGACGGCCTGTCGGTCGCGTGCGCGTGCGGCCACGGCATGATGTGGGGCCCGGCCGTCGCCCGGTGCGCGGCCGACCTCGCGCTCGAGGGCCGCACCGACGTCGTCGACGTGTCCGACTTCCGCATGGACCGCTTCGACGAGCGCGGCCGTTCGCCGTTCGTCGATCCGGTCGCGCTGCCCTTCCCGATCAGCGTCGAGGACTAGTTCAGCGCGACGTCGACGAGGATCAGCTCGGAGTCGGCGGCGGCCTCGAGGGCGATCGACGGCTCGTCGCGGATCTGCGCGGCCGCGCCCGTCTCCATGCGCTCGCCGTTGACGGTCACGTCGCCCTCGATCACGTACAGGTAGACGCCGCGTCCGGCCGGCAGGTCGTGTTTGACGGCGTTGCCGGTGGTCAGCCGCGACACGAACACGTGCGCGTCCTGATGGACGAGGACCGCCTCGCCGCCGTCGCCGCTGATCGCCTTCAGCAGCGTGTCGGTCCGGTCCTCGGTCGTGAAGACCTTCTGCTCGACGCCCGGCGTCAGGCCCTGCTCGTTCGGCATGATCCACATCTGGATGAAGCGCATGCCCTCGGTCTCGCTCGCGTTCTGCTCGCTGTGCCACGCGCCGGAGCCGAGCGTCATGCGCTGCACCGAGCCCGGCGGCAGCGGACCCGGCGCGCCGCCCACGTCGTCCTGATGGCGGAACGATCCCTCGACGACGTACGTGAGCCCCTCGATGTCGCGGTGCGGATGCATCGGCCAGATCGCGCCCGGTACGAGCCGGTCGTCGTTGAACACACGGAGCGTCCCGAAGCTCACGTACTCCGGGTCGCGGTAGGTGTCGAAGGAGTAGTGCCAGCGCGCCCGGAACCACCCGCCGTCGACGTCGTTGATCTCCTCGTCGCGGCGGATCTTGACCGACATCAGAGCTGCAGGACGGGGCAGGTGAGGGTGCGCGTGACGCCCTCGACCTCCTGGATCGGCATCACGATCTGCTTCGCGAGCTCGTCGAGGTCCGCCGAGTCCGCGCGGGCGATCACGTCGTAGGGACCCGTCACGCCGTCCACCTGCACGATGCCCTTGAGGTCCCCGACGGACTTCGTCACCTGGCTGGCCTTGCCCACTTCGGTCTGGATGAGCACGTATGCGCTGACGGTCACCGGGGCCTCCCTGCGGGTCGGGGTCGATGGAGGCCCCATGGTAGCGAAGGAACGAGCCACGGCGCGACTTTCGTATTTGCTCGTTTACGGCCCATCTGCGACACTTCCGCGCATCATGACGAAGGTGACCATCATCGGCGCCGGCAGCGTCGAGTTCACCCGCAACGTGCTGGCCGACCTCACGTCCTTCACCGAGCTCCACGGGGATCTGTCGATCGCGCTGCTCGACATCGACGCCGAGCGGCTGGGCTACGCGGAGCGGGCCGCGCGGCAGGTGGTCGAGGTGACCGGCGCCGGCTACCCGGTGGAGGCGTTCGCCGATCAGCGTCCGGCGTTCGACGGGGCCGACTACCTCGTGAACGAGATCCAGGTCGGCGGCTACAAGGCGACGACGACCGACTTCGAGATCCCGATGAAGTACGGGGTACGCCAGACGATCGCCGACACGCTCGGCATCGGCGGCATCATGCGCGGGATCCGCACGATCCCCGTCGTCGCCGGCATGGGCCACGTCATGGCCGAGGTCTGCCCCGGCGCGCTGCTGCTGAACTACACGAACCCGATGGCGATGGTGCCGTGGGGCGTGTACGCCGGCTCGCCGTTCACGAACGTGGTGGGCGTGTGCCACAGCGTGCGCGACACGCACTCGTTCCTCGCCGGCCTGGTGGGCGTGCCGGAGGAGCACGTGGCGTTCCGCACGGCCGGGTTCAACCACCAGTGCTTCGTGTACACGTTCCGCGACCGCCGCACCGGCGAGGACCTGTACCCGAAGCTGCGCGAGATCGTCGACGCCGACCCGGACGGCCTGGGCCGCAGGGTCCGCGTGGAGATCTTCAAGCGGTTCGGCTACTTCCCCACCGAGTCCAGCGAGCACTCCAGCGAGTACGTGCCCTGGGTGCTGAAGCGCGAGGACCAGATCGAGCGGTTCCGCATCCTCGTCAACGACTACATCTACCGCAGCGACGAGAACATGCGCGAGTACGAAGAGATGAAGCGCGCGCTCGACGCCGGGGAGACCCTCGAGCTCGAGCCGACGAGCGAGCTGGCGACGGAGATCATCCACTCGATCGAGACCGGGACGCCGCGCGAGATCTACGGCAACGTGCGCAACGGCGGCCTGATCGACGGCCTGCCCGAGGACGCGTGCGTCGAGGTGCCCTGTCTGGTCGACAAGAACGGCGTGCAGCCGACGCGGATGGGCACGCTGCCGCCGCAGACGCTGGCGCTGAACCGGATGTTCGTGAACGTGGTGGAGCTGACGGTGCGGGCGGCGCTGGAGGAGTCGCGCTCGCTCGTGTACCAGGCGGCGCTCGTCGACCCGAACACGGCGGCGACCCTGACCACCGACGAGATCGTCTCGATGGTCGACGATCTGATCGAGGCGCACGGGGAGCTGATCCCCGAGGGGATCCGCCGCGGCTAGGGCACGATCCCCGGCTCGGGCGGCGACACGCGCTCGCCCGGCTCCCCGTCCTGCCGGCCGAACTCGGGCGTGGACAACGTGATCCACGACACGCCCGTGCCGATCAGCACCAGGATCGAGCTGCCCACGTACATCGTGACCGGCCCGAACCGCTCGTACACGAACCCGCCCAGCACACCGCCGATGATCGGCGACAGGCCGAACGCGACCGTCGACACCATCGACTGACCGGTCGCGTACAGCGACGACGGCACCATCCTGCCGACGATGACGACGCCGCTCGTGAACAGCAGCGCGAACCCGAACCCCTCGAACACCGTCAGCATCGACACGATCGTGGGGTTCGAGATCAGACCCCACAGCAGGAACCCGGTCGCGTACACGAGGCCGCCCAGCACGTACGTGCGCCGGATGCCGATCGTGCGCTGCAGCGTCGTCGACCACCGCATCACCGGCACCTCGACGATGCCGCCGAGGGCGGTGCCGACGCCGACGAGGAACGGGCCGCCGCCGCCGCTCTCGATCTTCAGCGAGATGAAGTTCCACGCGCCGGTGAAGCCGACCCAGATGAACGAGATGCCGGCCAGGTACATCCAGAAGCGCGGCGCCTCGCGGAAGACCGCGCCGACGGCGCCGAGGCGGCCCTCGTGCTCGGTCCGCTTGGGAGCGTCGGCCTCGATCGTCGCCGTCCACAGCAGCACCAGCAGGCTCGCGAAGGCGTAGAACGCCAGGGCGTACTTCACGCCGAAGACCTCGAGGAACGCCCCCAGCGCCAGGCACGTGCAGGCGTAGCTCAGGCTCTCCCAGCCGCGGATCCGGCCGTAGTCGGCCATCTGCTCGTCGCCCAGATGCTCCAGCGCGATCGCGTCGATGCTGGGACCGGCCGCGCTGCCGACGCCGGCGAAGATCGCGGCCAGCGCGACGATCGGCACGATGCCGTGGCCGAACAGGAAGAACGCGAGCGCCATCGAGCCGCCGCCCAGCACGCCCACCTGCAGCATCCGGCGCCGCCCGAACCGGGTGTCGGCGAGGTGGCCCAGCACCGGGTTGCACACCACGCGCGCGAACGCCATCACGGAGACCACGAGGCCGATCTCCTGCTCGGACAGGCCCCGGTCCTTCAGGAACAGCGCGAAGAACGGGAAGAAGCACGCGACGACGATGCCGAACAGCACGAACAGCACCTGGATCGAGACGGCGGGGCGGACCTGGAGCCTCAAGCGAGGCCGGGGATCAGCCGGTGTGCGTTGCCGGAGTACACGGCCGTCAGTATCTCCGACGGTAGGTCCACTCCCGAGATCGCCCACCGACCCTGCGACGGACCCTCGTCCGTGTCGTACGCGAAGTGCTCGTCGGCCGTCTCCAGGAACCGGAAGTGCACGGCGTAGATCTCGCGGTCCGGCGGGAACAGGTCGGTGCCGAACACGATCCGGCCGGGATGGCGTTCGAACAGCGCGCGCGCCGCCCGCGGCTGCCGGCCGAGCTCCGCGATGCGCGCGGCGATGTCGGCGTGCAGGTTCGGGTACGTGTCGAGCATCCGTCCCACCCACGCGAGGTCCTCTGCGGCGCAGGCGACGTGCGCGCCGATGAACGTCGTGCGCGGGTGGCGCGCCACGAGGGCCTCGAACGAGACCATGAGGTCGTCGAAGCTCGGCAGGTCCGGGCCCGCCGAACCACCAGTCGGGGTTCGCGAGCAGCTCCTCCAGCCGCTCGTTCCGCTCGTCGACCGGATCGAAGAACGCGATCGGGTCGGCGAGGTGGATCGTGACCGGGACCTCGAGGTCGGCCGCCGCCGCCCAGACGGGATCGAGCCGCTCGTCGTCGGGCGCGATCAGCCGGTCGCGGTCGTCGCGGAAGCGAAGGCCCAGGTGCTTCCAGACCTTCAGTCCACGCGCGCCGCGGCGCGACCGAGTCGCGCAGCGAGGCCGCCATCCGCTCGCCGAAGCCCGGGCTCGGCCGTCTCGCGCCAGTCCAGGTGCGCGAACGTGACGAACCGGCCCGGGACCGCGCGGTCGTACCGCTCGAGGTTGGCCTCGAGCTCGTCGCCCCACATGCCGTCGAGGTTCACGATGGCCGCGACGTTGCTCGCGTCCATGACCTCGAGCAGCTCGCCGACGTCGGGCGCCGCCCACGACCCGTCCGGCAGCAGCCACCGCCCGAGGTGGTTGTGCGCGTCGACGGCCGGCACGGCGGCGCGCGGCACGTGGTGCTCGGGCACGCGCAGGCGCGGCCGGGGGCGGTACTCGCGCAGCGGCAGGTCGCGGAGCCGGCCGTCCGGATCCATCAGACCGTCGTGACGACGACGCCGGCCTCGCGGATCGCGGCGAGGGCCTCGGTGTCGGCGCCGGCGTCGGTGATGAGCTCGTCGACGCGCTCGATCGAACAGATCCGCGCGAACGCGGTGCGTCCGATCTTCGAGCTGTCGGCGACGACGATCGTGCGGCGCGCGCGCTCCATCAGCGCGAGGTTCGTGTGCGCCTCGACCTCGTGGTGGGTCATGAATCCGTCCTCGAACGACACGCCGTCGGCGCCGAGGAACACCGTGTCCAGGTTGAGCCCGGCGAGCGCCTGCTCGGCGAGCGGGCCGACGAGCTCGTAGGACTCCGAGCGCGCCCAGCCCCCGGTGACGACGAGCTTCAGGTTCGGCCGGATCGCGAGCTCGCTCGCGATGTTGAGCGCGTTCGTGACGACGGTGAGCCGCTGGCGCTCGACGAGCACGCGCGCGACCTCCGTCGTCGTGGTGCCGCCCGTGAGGCCCACGGCCTCGCCGTCGGCGACGCGGGAGGCGGCCTCGACGGCGATCCGGCGCTTCTCCTCCTGGTGGTGCGCGGTCTTGTAGCGCAGCGGCAGCTCGTACAGGACGCCCTGCGCGACGGCGCCGCCGTGCGTGCGCGTGAGCAGGCGCTGGTCGTCCAGCAGCTCGAGGTCGCGCCGGATCGTCGCCGGCGAGACGGCGAGCTCGGTCGCGAGGTCGGCCACGCTCACGCTGCCGTGCGAGGAGAGCTGCTCGAGGATCGCGCCGACGCGCTCAGCCTGACGCACGCGCGAAGTCTAGCGTCTTTGGATTGCGTCTCTGCTCGTTTGTGGCGTATCGTGCGCCCGAATGAGCGAAACCGAGCGTGAACTGGCGAGCCAGCCCTGGTGCTGGCGGCAGGCCAAGGCCAGGGCGCCGATGGCCGCGTTGGCCCTCCCGCGCCCCGGCGAGCGGGCGGCCGTCACCGGCTGCGGCACCTCGCTCTACATGGCCCAGTCCTACGCGCGGCTCCGCGAGGACGCCGCGCACGGGGAGACCGACGCCTTCGCCGCCAGCGAGTTCCCCGACACCCGACGCTACGATCGCGTGGTGGCCATCACCCGCAGCGGCACGACGACCGAGGTGGTCCGGCTCCTCGACACGCTGCGCGAGGCGGGCGTGCCGGCGACGACCGTGAGCGCCGTCGAGGACTCCCCCGCCGTCGGCGCCGCCGCCGAGTCGGTCATCCTCGAGTTCGCCGACGAGCGATCGGTCGTGCAGACCCGGTTCGCGACGAGCGCCCTGGCGATCCTGCGCTCGACCCTGGACGAGGACGTCGAGCCGGCGGCCGCCGCCGCCGAGGCCGTCCTGGCCGGCGACCTGCCGGCGGCCGACCTGTCGGCCCTCGACCACATCGTCTTCCTCGGGCACGGCTGGACCGTCGGCATCGCGAACGAGGCCGCGCTCAAGCTGCGCGAGGCCGCCCAGGTCCACACCGAGTCGTACCCGGCCATGGAGTACCGGCACGGTCCGGTGAGCCTCGCCGGTGCCGGGAGCCTCGTGTGGATCGTCGATTCGCCGGACCCCGCCGTCGCGGCCGAGGTGCGCGCGACCGGCGCCACGGTCCTCGAGCGGCCGCCCGACCGCGACCCGCTCGCCGAGCTCGTCCTGATCCACCGCGTCGCGGTGGCGCTCGCCGCCGCCCGTGGGCTCGACCCCGACCACCCGCGCAACCTCACGCGCTCGGTGGTGCTGTGATGACCGTCCGTCCGCCACGACCCGTCGGAGGTGTTGTTCGATGAAGCGAGCACTGTTCGGTCTGCTCCTCGTTCTTGCGATGGTGGCCACGGCCTGCACGAGCGACTCCGGCGGCGACACCGGAGGGAGCGGCGGGGGCGGCTCCTCGGGCGGCGGGGTCACGAACATCACCCTGTGGCAGGGCTTCGGCGCGAAGGACGTCGCCAACAACGGCGTGCCGAACTACGAGTCGCAGTCGATCCGACAGCTGATCGACGAGTTCAACTCGTCCATCCCGACATCCACGTCGAGGACGTCTTCGCCGGCAGCAACGACAAGGTGCTGCAGAAGCTCACCGTCGCGCTCCAGGGCGGCGAGGCACCCGACATCACCTACCAGTACGGCTCGTCGCTCCCGCAGCTCGCGCAGGCACCCGGCATCATCGACCTCACCGACGTCGTGACGGAGCAGCGCCTGGAACTGGGACGACTTCGTCGAGGGAGCCCGTACCGCGGCGACCTTCGACGGCCGCGTGCTCGGCGTGCCGGCGCTGATCGACAACCTCGCGATCATCTACAACAAGGACCTGTTCGACGCGGCCGGCGTCGACTACCCCACCGCCGACTGGACCTGGGACGACTTCCGCGCCGCGGCGAAGGCGCTCACGGATCCGGCGACGAAGCAGTTCGGCTTCGCGTTCCCGGCCTCGGCCGACGAGGACACGGTCTGGCACTACGACGCGATGCTGTGGGAGGCGGGCGGCGACATCCTCACGCCCGACAACTCGGCGGCGGCCTTCAACTCGCCGGCCGGGCTGCAGGCCCTCACCACGTTGCGCGACCTGTCGGTCACCGACGAGTCCGTCTACATCGACCTGCAGAACACCAAGATCGACGACCTGTTCAACAGCGGCAAGATCGGCATGGTGATCAGCGGGCCCGTGGGCACTGCCGGGGTACCCCGACGTCAACTACGGCACCGAGATCATGCCGTCCTACGACGGCTCGAACCATCAGACGATCGCCGGCCCGGACATGTGGATCGCCTTCGACAACGGCGAGGCCCGCAAGGCCGCGACGCTCGAGTTCCTCCAGTGGTTCACCGCCCAGGAGCAGGTCCTGAAGGACTCGATGCTGACCGGTCACCTTCCCACGCGCACGAGCGTGCTGTCCGACCCGGGCTTCGCCGACTTCGGCACGAAGTTCCCGGGCGTGGACATGTTCGCCGAGAACCTCGCGAACGTGGTGAAGGCGCGGCCGGTGCTGGCGACCTACCCGCAGCATCTCCGAGGCCATGGGGCGAGATGGTCGTGGCGGTCATGCTCGGGCGACAAGGAACCGCAAGCAGGCCCTCGACGACGCCGAGCAGACCGTGAACGACGCGCTGGCGCTCCCGGCGTAGCTCGCGCGTATGGGACGGGTCCGGCGGGCGCTCGCCTCCGACCACCTCGCGGGGTGGGCGTTCGTCGCGCCGTCCGTGGTCCTCGATCGCGGTCTTCGGCCTGTACCCGATCGTGTCCGGATTCGTCCTGTCGCTGCAACGGGCGGGCCTGCTCACCCCCACCCGCGAGTTCGTCGGACTCCACAACTACGCCTCGATCGTGCACGATCCCCGCGCGATCGAGGCGGCGAAGCACGCGGTCTTCTACACGACCGCGTTCGTGCCCATCTCCGTGCTCGGCGCGCTGATGATCGCCGTCGCGCTGAACCGCAAGATCCGGTTCATCAAGTTCTACCGCCTCGCGGTGTTCATCCCCGTCGTCACGTCCACGATCGCCACCGGGATCATGTTCCTCTGGGTCTTCGACAAGAACTTCGGCCTCGCGAACTACCTGCTGGGGAAGGTCGGTCTCGGGCCGTTCGGGTTCTTCGAATCGGTGAGCGGAGCTCTGCCCTCACTCGTGGCCATGACGGTGTGGGGGTGGTTGGGCTTCGACGTGATCGTCTACCTCGCCGCGCTCCAAGGGATCCCGTACGAGTTGATGGAGGCCGCGGCGATCGACGGCGCGTCGAGCGGGAGCGTGTTCCGTACCATCACGTGGCCGCTGCTGGGGCCCGCGACGCTGCTGCTGGTCGTGTGGTCCTCGATCAGCGCGCTGCAGCTGTTCGACGAGGTGTACTTCGTGACGAACGGGGGACCGCTCGGCGCCACGAACATGCCGGTCTTCTACGTGTTCGTGCTGGCGTTCCGCCAGGGCATCGGCTACCCGCTCGCGGGCTACGCGGCCGCGATCGCCTACGTCCTGTTCGTGGCCATCCTGCTGCTCACGCTGGTGCAGTTCTGGATGGGCCGTCGGGTGGTGCATTACTCGGCATGATCACCGTCCCGATCGACCCGCGCACGCTGCCCGGCGAGACCGGCATGGTCGAGAAGCCACGGGTCCGGTGGCTGCCGTTCAGCCCGTGGCACCTGTTGCTCATGCCCATCGCGCTGCTGATGCTCACCCCGTTGTGGTCGATGCTCGCGACCTCGCTCGAGACGATCGAGCAGACACGACACTTCCCGCCGATCCTGTGGCCCGGAGAGTTCCAGTGGCACAACTACCCGGACACCCTGGGGGTGGCGTCGTTCGGCACGTGGTTCTGGAACACCACGGTCGTGACCACGACCGTGGTCGTGAGCAACCTGGCGTTGTGCTCGCTGGCGGCGTACGCGTTCGCCCGGATCCGGTTCCTCGGGCGCGGCGTCCTGTACATCCTGCTGCTCGCAACCCTCATGGTGCCGCTCCAGGTCGTCTTGATCCCCTCGTTCCTCGTCGTGAAGCGGTTCGGGCTGATCGATCACCTGGGCGCCCTGATCGTGCCGAACCTCGCGAACGTGTTCGGCATCTTCATGCTCACGCAGTTCTTCCGGACGCTGCCGATCGAGCTCGAGGAGGCGGCCCGGATCGACGGCACCTCGCGTCTGGGGATCCTCGTGAAGATCGTGCTCCCGTTGTCGATGCCGGCCCTGGCGACGCTCGCCGTGATCCAATTCCTGTGGACGTGGAACGACTTCCTGTGGCCGCTCGTGACGCTGCCGTTCAACGAGGGTGCGTACACCTTGCAGGTCGGCCTCGCCTCGTTCCAGGGGGCGCACCAGACCGAATGGAACCTGCTCATGGCCGGCAACGTGATGAGCATGCTCCCGATGCTCCTGCTGTTCCTGCTCGCGCAGCGGTGGTTCATCCGCGGCATCGCGACGACCGGTCTGAAGGGATAGGTCATGGCCGAGGTCGTCTTCGATCACGTGACGAAGGTCTTCCCCGGCGGCACGATCGCCGTCGAGGACCTGTCGCTCGAGGTCGCCGACGGCGAGTTCCTGATCCTCGTGGGCCCCAGCGGGTGCGGGAAGACCACATCCCTTCGGATGATCGCGGGGCTCGAGCGGATCTCCGCCGGCGAGGTCCGCGTGGGCGACAGGGTGGTGAACGACGTCCAGCCCAAGGACCGCGACATCGCGATGGTGTTCCAGAACTACGCGCTGTACCCCCACATGACGGTGGAGAAGAACCTCGCGTACGCGCTGCGGCAGCGTCACACCCCGAGGGCCGAGATCGACCGCCGCGTCGGCGAGATCGCCGAGATGCTGGCGCTCACCGAGCTGATGAAGCGCCGGCCCGGGCAACTGTCGGGCGGCCAGCGGCAGCGGGTGGCGATGGGCCGCGCGCTCGTGCGGGAGCCGAAGGCGTTCCTGCTCGACGAGCCGTTGTCGAACCTCGACGCGAAGCTGCGCGTGCAGATGCGCGCGGAGCTGAAGCGCATCCACCTGCAGCTCGGTATCACGACCATCTACGTCACGCACGACCAGGTGGAGGCCATGACGCTCGGCGACCGGATCGCGGTGATGAGCGGTGGACGCCTGCAGCAGCTCGGCCCGCCGCAGGACGTGTACGACCGTCCCGTGAACGTGTTCGTCGCGGGCTTCATCGGGTCGCCGGCCATGAACCTGCTGAAGGCGCGCGCGCAGGGCGGCACGGTGACGGCGGGGGCGCTCACGTTGCCGATGAGCGGCGTGCCCGACGGCGACCTGATCCTCGGCCTTCGGCCGGAGGTATTGGAGAC
Source organism: uncultured Actinomycetes bacterium (assembly GCA_963828885.1). Taxonomy (GTDB): domain Bacteria; phylum Actinomycetota; class UBA4738; order UBA4738; family HRBIN12; genus JALYMB01. The sequence continues at coordinate 19,754 of CAWHGC010000002.1, read as the reverse complement.
GGGGCGTGCCGACGGCCCGGCCGTGACGCTCGTGGTCGACGTGGTCGAGCCCCTCGGCGACGAGGTCCTCGTGCACGGGACCGTCGCCGGCGAGATCGCCGAGAGCGGCGCGGAGGAGGAGGAGCTCGGCGTGCTGGCCGTCGGGCTGAGTGGCGCACGGGCGCCCGTGACGGTGCGGCTCGACCCGCGGACCCGGCCCGTGCCGGGCGACGAGCTCGAGCTGGGCGTCGACGTCACCCGCGTCCACCTGTTCGACGCGCGAACCGGCGTCGCGCTGCGGTGACGTCCGGCGCGATACGGTCTGCCGCATGCGGATGAGCGAGCTCGACACGCCGGCGCTGGTCGTCGACCTCGACGTCCTGCGGCGCAACATCGAGTCGATGGCGTCGGTCGCGCGCGAGGCCGGCGTCCGCCTGCGGCCGCACACGAAGACGCACAAGTGCCCGGAGATCGCGCGCATGCAGGTCGACGCCGGCGCGGCCGGCATCACGGTCGCGAAGCTCGGCGAGGCCGAGGTGATGGCCGACGCCGGGTTCGACGACCTCCTCGTCGCGTATCCGATCGTCGGGGAGGCGAAGCTGGCCCGGCTGCGCGCGCTGCGCGAGCGTGCGCGCGTGCGCGTCTCGCTCGACAGCGTCGCCGTCGCCCGCGGGATCGGCTCGGTCGGATCCGCCGCCGATCCGGTCGAGGTCCTGATCGAGGTCGACACCGGCCACCACCGCATGGGGCGCCCTCCGGGCGGCATCACGGCGCAGCTCGCCGCCGAGGTGGCGAGCGTCCCCGGCCTCGAGGTCGTCGGCCTGCTCTCCCACGCGGGACACGCGTACCGGGCCGAGCCGGGCGACCTGGCGGCGGTGGCCGCGCGCGAGGCCGACGACCTCGCCGCCACTGCCGAGGCATGCGCGCGCGCCGGCATCGAGATCCGGGAGATCAGCGTCGGCTCGACGCCGACGGCCGGCGCGGTGGCCGGCGCCGCCGGCATCACGGAGAGCCGCCCGGGCACGTACGTGTTCAACGACGTGCAGCAGATGCGGCTCGGCGTGGCGACCGAGGCAGACTGCGCCGCACGCGTCCTGGCGACGGTGGTGTCGCGTCCGTGGGAGGACCGCTTCGTGATCGACGCCGGGTCGAAGAGCCTCTCGTCCGACGGGGGCGACGGACCGCCGTTCCCCGGGCGGGGCGTGCTGGCCGGCAGGCCCGACCTCGTGCTGGACTTCCTCACGGAGGAGCACGGGCGTGGGACATGTGCTGCGCGGGTGGGCGGGGCCAGGAAGCCGGGGGCGGGCTCGAGGTCGGCGACCGGCTCGAGGTGATCCCGCTGCACGTCTGCAGCAGCGTGAACCTGTTCGACACGGCGGCCGGCATGCGGGACGGGGTCGTCGAGCGCGAGCTCGTCATCGCCGGGCGTGGGAAGGTGCGGTGATGCGAGGTCTCGACGGCAAGGGCGTGCTGATCTCCGGCGGCAGCAGCGGCATCGGCCGGGCCGCCGCCCGGCGCTTCCTCGAGGAGGGCGCCCGCGTGTTCGTCGGCGGCCTCGAGGCGGGCGAGGTGGCGGCCGTGGTGGACGAGCTCGGCACGACCGGCGGCCTCGCCGGCGACGTCTCGCTCGAGGCCGACGTGGCGGCGCTGGTGGCCGGCGCGGAGGCCGCGCTCGGCCGGATCGACGTCCTCATCAACAACGCCGGCATCGCCACGAAGGGCGCGTTCGTCGACATCGCGCCCGAGGCCTGGGACCGCACGCTCGCCGTCAACCTTCGCGGCATGTTCCTGGTCGCGCAGGCGGCCGCGCGCTCGATGCTCGCGCACGAGCCGGCCGGTGGGACGATCGTGAACATGGCGTCGACGAACGCGCTGGGCGGCGAGGCCGGCTTCGCCCACTACAACGCGTCGAAGGGCGGCGTGCTGCAGTTGACACGCACGATGGCGGTGGAGCTCGGCCCGCGCGGGATCCGCGTGAACTGCGTGTGCCCGGGCTTCATCGACACGCCGCTGAACGACGCGCTGGCGACTCCGCAGGAGCGGGCGGCGTACGCCAGCGAGCGCATCCCGCTCCGCCGCGCCGGGCGCGACGACGAGGTGGCGGCCGCGTACGCGTTCCTCGCGTCCGACGACGCCTCGTTCGTCCACGGCGAGGCGCTCGTGATCGACGGCGGCCAGCTGGCGGTGATGTGAGCGTGCCGCCGACGCCGATCGAGACGCTGCGCGAGCGGCCGCTGCCCGAGGGCGGCGTGGGCCTGAACTGGCTCGGCCAGGCCGGGTTCGTCGTGCGAACCGGCGCGACGACCGCCCTCATCGACCCCTTCCTGGCGCCGTGGGACGGCCGCCTGTACGAGAGCGCGCTGCCGCCGTCGCGCGCGGAGGGCGTCGACCTCGTGCTGGTGACGCACGAGCACATCGACCACTTCGACGCGTCGAGCGCGCCGGCGATCGCGGCCGCCTCGCCCGGCGCCGTGTTCGTCGTGCCGTCGCCGATCGCCGACATGGTGACGGAGGCCGGCGTCGCGGCCGACCGCGTCGTCGGCGTGCAGCCGGGCGACGACCTCGAGGTCGCGGGCCTGCGGATCCGGCCGGTGCCGGCCATGCACGGCGTCACGATGGACGACGCGTACGGCTTCGGACAGGAGCTGTCCGGCGGGCTCACGCGGTTCCTCGGCTTCGTGCTCGATGCCGGCGGCGTGCGCCTGTATCACGCCGGCGACACGATCCACTTCGAGGGCATGGAGACGCTGCTGCGAGACCTGGAGATCGACGTCGGCCTGCTGCCGATCAACGGCCGCGACCCCGAGCGCGAGGCCCGCGGCATCGTCGGCAACCTGTCGGAGCGCGAGGCCGCGTGGCTCGCGCTCGAGGCCGCCCTCGACCTGCTGATCCCGATGCACTACGACCTGTTCGCGCGGAACCGCGGCTACCCCGCGCATCTGGTCGACAGCGTGGACCGCGACCATCCCGGCGTGCCGGTGTTCGTGCCGCCGCGCGAGCACCCGTTCGTGCTGGGCGCGCGCCGGTGAGGCCGACCGGTCGCCTGGAGGGCGCGCCGGTGAGGGCGCTCGTGTACCTCGGGCCGGGCCGGATGGAGCTGCAGGACGCGCCGGATCCGGAGCCGGGCCGGGGCGAGGTCGTCATCGCGTCGAGGGCCTCGGCCATCTGCGGCTCGGACCTGCACGGCTTCCGGGAGGCGAGCCCGCGCCGGATCCCGCCGCTCGTGATGGGCCACGAGACCGTCGGCGTGATCGACGCCACCGGCGAGGGCGTCGATCCGTCGCTCGCCGGTCACCGCGTCGTGCTGAAGCCGATCGTCGCGTGCGGCGTGTGCGACGACTGCCGCGCGGGCGACATCAACCACTGCGCGACCGGGCGGCTCGTCGGGCGCGACCTGCCGGGCGGGTTCGCCGAGCGGTTCGCGGTGCCGGCGAGCGCCGCCGTGCCGATCCCGCCGGACCTCCCCGACGACCTGGCGACGCTGACGGAGCCGTTGGCGAACGCGGTGCACGTGGCCTCGCGCGGCGTCCGTGCCGGCGACCGTGTGTTCGTGATCGGCGCGGGTCCGATCGGCGTCCTGATGGCGCGCGCGGCGCTGCTGTTCGGTGCCGCGGAGGTGCACGTGACCGATCCGGTCGCCGGCCGGCTGCGACTGGCCGAGGCGCAGGGCGCGGTCGCCCTCGACGCCGGCGACGACGCTGCCGAGGCCGTCCGCGAGGCGACCGGCGGGCGCGGTCCCGACCTCGTGATCGACGCCGCCGGCTTCGAGGCCACCTGGGCGCTCGGTCTGCGCGCGGTACGCGCCGGCGGGCGGATCGTGCAGGTGGGACTCGGCGCGGCCTCGGGCTCGCTCGACTACTTCGCGGTGCTCGGCAAGGAGGTCACGATCACCGGCTCGTACGCGTGGACCGACGACGACTTCGCGCGCGCGCTCGAGCTGCTGGCGGACGGGGAGCTCGACGCAACCGGGTGGATCACGCGGATGCCGCTCGAGGACGGGCAGCGCGCGTTCGAGGAGCTCACCGGCGGGGACCCCGCCCGGTTCAAGGTCCTCCTGGAGATGCGCATGGGAGCGGAGGTGTAGATGCGACTGGTGTCGTTCGACGGCGGCTTCGGCCGCGTGGACGGGTCCGACGTCGTGCCGATGGGCGCCGACCTCGTGTCGTGGCTCGCGGGTGCGCCGGCGGTGGAGTCGGCTGCGGTGCCGCGGGCGTCGCTCCGCCTGCGCGCACCGGTCCCCCGCCCGGGCAAGATCTTCGGCGTCGGCCTCAACTACCGCGATCACGCGGAGGAGTCTGGCCAGCCCGTGCCGGAGGTGCCGATCCTGTTCGCGAAGTTCGCGAACTCGGTGATCGGGCCCGGCGAGCCGATCGTGGTGCCGCGCGCGACCGAGCAGCCGGACTACGAGGCCGAGCTCGGCGTCGTGATCGGCCGCACGGCGTTCGAGGTGCCGGTCGACGACGCCCTCGGCTACGTTGCCGGCTACCTCTGCTGCAACGACGTGTCGGCGCGCGACCTCCAGCTGTCGGTGCCGCAGTGGACGCGCGGCAAGGCGATCGACACGTTCCTGCCGTGCGGCCCGGAGCTCGTGACGGCCGACGAGGTCGCAGATCCACAGGCGCTCGGCATCCGCTGCGTGCTGAACGGCGCGACGATGCAGGACTCCACGACCGCACAGATGGTGTTCGGCGTCGCCGAGCTCGTCAGCTTCATCAGTCAGGCGTGCACGCTCGAACCGGGCGACCTGATCGCGACCGGGACGCCGCCGGGCGTCGGGTTCGCGCGCACGCCGCCGGTCTGGCTGCACGACGGCGACGAGGTGACGATCGAGATCGACGGCCTCGGCGCGCTCACGAACCCCGTGCGCCGGGCGTCGGAGGTTGGGTAGCGTCGAGCTCGACGGTCGAGGCACGGCTGGCGGCGCCACCGACGCCTGCGCTACCGTCCCTCTATGGATGCCGGGGTGGTGGTGGCGATCGTGGTGGCGCTGGCGGCGGCCGGCGCCGTCGCCGTCCGGCTGCGGCGTGTGGCGAAGCGCAACCTGCCCGAGACGGCCTCGACGCCGCTCGACGTGGCGGCGGGAGATGCCATCCATACCGCCGACCCGCGGTTCCGCCTGCTCTCGTTCCAGGGCGGCTCCGTGCCGGCCGACCTCGGGCCGGTGCTGGAGGAGCTCCGCCGCAACGGGATCGAGGTCGACGAGGAGACCCTGCGGCGCAGGCTCGCCGACGGCGCCGCGAACGACTCGGCGCCTCGAGGAACGCCCCAGGGCCCGGCCGAGACCGAGGGCGCGGCCGACACCGAGGGCCCGGCCGAGGCCTCGCACGCGCCGGACGTACCGGCGACGGCGATCGTGGTGGACGCGATCGACGTGCCGGTCGGCAACCCGGTGCCGGGGAGGATGCCGGTGCGGGTGACCCTCGAGCTGCGGACGCCCGGCGGCGAGCCGGTCCGTGAGCAGGTCGTCGCCGTCGTCGACGAGGACACCCGCAAGCTCCTCGTCGAGGGTGCCGAGGTGCCGATCCGCTACGACCCGGACGACCCGAGCGTCATCATCCTGGTGTGGGCGCTGGCGTAGCCTCGCCCACCAAGAAGTGCTCGCCGGTCGAGTGGACCTCGGCGTCCCATCCCAGCTCGGCCAGTCGCGACGCGAGGTCGCGTGGGTGCCAGAAGATCTTCACGATCCGGTACTCGGCCTCGGTGTCGAACGCGCGCGTGTTCGCGATCGGCACGCCCTCGACGGTGGCGCCGAAGTACGGCCGGCCGGGGCCGGCGGCGTCGTCGCAGAACCAGACCCGCCCGCCCGGCGCCAGCCAGCTCCGCAGCCGGGCCCAGAACGCCGCGAGGTGGGCCGGCGGCACGTGCGACAGGAAGAAGCCGAACGCGATCAGGTCGAAGGTCTCCCCGTCCGGCGGCGCCCACTCGTACAGGTCGGCCTGCACGTACTCGACGCGCGGGTCGGCGACGGCCTCGAGGTTGCGCGCGAGCATCGCCGGCGATGCGTCGACGGCGACGAGCCGAGCCGACCCTGGCGCGAGGCGCCGTGTCCAGATGCCGGTACCGGGCGCGAGCTCCAGCACGCGCAGACCGGCGGTGTCGGGGACGGCCGCCTCGAGCGCTGCGGTCTCGCGGAACCAACGCTCGTTGAACTCCGGGCCGCGGTCGTACCGGCCCCGGCGATGCCACAGCTCGTCGTACACGGGCGCCCGATCCTCGTAGTAGCGGAGCTGCTCGGCCATGAGCCCATCCACCATCTCCGGCGGCACCTCGAGCGCCCGTCGCAGCGTGACCGTCGTGATGTCGGATCCCGGGCGTAGCGCGTCCCGTCCACCGGTCGGCTCGAACCCCGCCGTCCGGTACAGACGGACGGCCGGATCGTTCGCCTCCGTCACGCAGAGCTCCAGGCGCTCGGCGCCGGTGCCGGCCGCCCACACGGCGATGGTCTCGACGAGCAACCGGCCGGCGCCGAGGCCGCGCGCGGCCGGGTCGACCCACATCGAGTAGAGGTTCGCGAGCGACCTGTCGGCCTCGCGCACGACGCCGACCGCGAGGCCGATCCACCTCCCGTCCTCGTCGACGGCCACGAACGCCGCCTGCCGGGCCGCGCCCTCCCACCCCGCGGCGAAGGCGCGCCACTCCTCCTCGGTCCGTGCGGCCTCGTCGTCATGCGTGGAGCCGAAGGCCTCGGGCGCGTCGAGCAGCGCGCGCAGCCGCAGGTCACGCAGCCGTTCCCAGTCGTCGGGCTCCGCACGCACGATCCACATGGCCACCAGCCTAGCTAGAGAGCGCGGACCTCGGCCTGCGCGGCGAGCGCGACAGCTCGCGCCGGCTCGAGCCGGCCGGCGCCGGCGAGCTCGGCGTTGGCGGTCGCGGCGCCCAGCGCGAGCTGCAGCGCCTCGCCCCAGGGGTCGCCGCCGGCGCGGGGCGCCCGGTCGAGTGCGACGACGAGCCCGGCGAGGAACGAGTCCCCGCTGCCGACCGGGTACCGGCCGTGGACGTAGAGGCGGCCCTCCCAGCAGGAGCCGTCGGGCGCCGCAAGCACGACGCCGTCGGCGCCCCGCGTCACGAGGCCGGCGTGCCCGTCGCCGCCTGCGCGCTCGCGCAGCTCGCGCGCGGCCGTGACGGAGCCCTGACGCGTGTCGGTCGAGACGTCGAGCAGCCCCGCCGCCTCGTGCGCGTTCACCTTCACGACGTCGGGCCCGCCCCACAGCGCGAGCCGGAGGAGCTCCCCCTCGGAGTCGAGGGCAACCTTCACGCCGGCCGCGCGGGCCTCGGCGACGACCTCGCGGTAGCCACTGAGCGGCGCGCCGGGCGGCAGCGATCCGCTGATCGTGAGCCAGCCGGCGTCCGGGAGCGCGTCGGCGACGGCCTGCACGGTCTCGACCCACGAGGCCTCGGGCACCTCCGATCCGTGCTCGTAGAACTCGGTGAGACCGCCCGTCTCACGATCGGCGACCGACAGCGACGCCCGGTTCTCGCCGTGGGTCCACACGAACGACCCCCGCACCCCCTCGGCCGCCAGCATCTCCTCGAGCCACTTGCCCGTGTGGCCGCGCAGGAGCGCGACGGCGCGGACATCGCCGCCGAGGGCGTGCGCGGCGCGCGCCACGTTCAGGCCCTTGCCGCCGGCGACCTGCACGAAGCCGTCGGGGCGGTGGATCGATCCCGGGCGGAGGCGTTCGACCTCGAACAGCTTGTCGACGCTGGGGTTCGCTGCGAGGCAGACGATCACGGAGGCGAGGGCCTTCCCTCGACCTCCGGAAGCCGCTCGAGCGCCTCCTCCATGGTGGGCTGCGCGGCGACGCCGCCGGCGGCGCGCGTCGACAGTCCACCGCACACGTTGGCGAGGGCCAGGCAGCGGTCCAGCGGCCAGCCGGCCAGGTGTCCGGCGATGAAGCCGGCGTCGAACGTGTCGCCGGCGCCGGTGGTGTCGACGACGTCCACGTGGATGCCGGGCACGCGGATCGCCTCCTCGCCCCGTACGACCATGCCGCCGCCGTCGCCGAACTTGATGGCGACGATGCCGCCGCGGGCGGCGAGGCTCTCCGCCGCGATGTCGATGTCGTCGATGCCGGTGATCGCCCGCGCCTCCGCGGAGTTCGGCAGGAACAGGTCCGTCGCGGCGAGCGCGCCGAGGATGCCCGCGTCCCACTGCTCGTCCGGATCCCAGTTCGGATCGATCGAGGTCGTCGTCTCGAACCCGTGCGTCTCCTCGAAGAGCGCCGGCAGGTCCGGACGCAGCGCCTTCTGCAGGAAGTACGAGCTCACGTGGACGTGGCGCGCCGAGCGGAGCAGGTCCGGATCGACGAGTGAGGCGCGCAGATCGCCGACCGTGCCGAGCGCGGTGAGCTGGGCGCGATCCTCGCCGCGTGAGAGCACCACCGTGACGCCGGTGGGGCGGTGCGGATCGACGAGGACGCCCCGCGTGTCGACGCCTCGGGATTCGAGCTCCGTCCGCATGAAGCTGCCGAAGGGGTCGTCGCCGACCACCCCGGCGAAGCCCGCGCGCAGACCGAGCTTCGCCGCCGCGCACGCCATGATCGCGCCCGAGCCGCCGACCGTGAGCGTGCCCTCGTCGACGAGGCGCTCCGCCTGTCCCCAGGCCGGCTCGAGGTCGCCGCCCCGCAGCACGAGGTCGGGGTTCGCGTCGCCCAGCACCAGGAGGTCGAGGTCCGACATGGGGTCGCTACGATACCCGCATGCCACGACTCGTTCTGCTGCGGGGAGACATCACGCAGCAGGAGGTCGACGCGGTCGTGAACGCGGCGAACGGCTCCCTGCTCGGCGGCGGCGGCGTCGACGGTGCGATCCACCGGCGCGGCGGACCGGCGATCCTCGAGGCCTGCCGCGAGATCCGCCGCACGACCTGGCCGGACGGGCTTCCGACGGGCGAGGCCGTCGCGACGACCGGAGGCGAGCTGCCCGCGCGCTGGGTGATCCACACGGTGGGTCCGGTGTACGCGGGGTCACCGGATCCCGCGGGGGAGCTCGCCGCGTGTCACACGAACGCGCTGCGGGTCGCCGACGAGGTCGGAGCGCGCACGGTCGCGTTCCCCGCCATCTCGACGGGCGTGTTCGGATATCCCCCGGCGGAGGCGGCGCCGGTGGCGCTGGCGGCGGTCGGCGCCGCCGCGACGGAGGTCGAGGAGGTCCGGTTCGTGTTGTTCGACGAGGACACGCTCGAGGTCTTCCGCGCCGCGCTCAACACCTGACGGCGGAGCCGGACGCCGGTGCGCGGGCTGCTGCTAGGCTTCCGCACTGCCATGGCCGACCTCAGCACGCCGAAGGGCGCCTACGACGAGCTCGCGAACATCCAGCTCGTGGACTGCCGCGAGCAGTACGAGTGGGACGCCGGGCGCGTCGAGGGCGCGATCCACATCCCCTTGAACGACATCATGGGCGGCGCCGGCGGCGACCTCGCGCACGACCGGCCCATCGTCGTGATCTGCCGGTCCGGCAACCGCAGCGAGCTCGCGACGATGATGCTGCAGGCGCGCGGCTTCGAGGCGCACAACCTCGAGGGCGGCATCGAGGCGTGGGTGGCCGACGGCCTGCCGATCGAGGGCCCCGACGGCGCACCCGGCCGCGTCGCCTGATCTGCATTCCCGCCACTCCAGCGCGAACAGCACACGAGCCCTGGGACCCGTTCTGGGCGAGAACCCGCGAACGGCCGTCAGTGGCAGCCGTCGAACGAGAAGTGGCCCGGATCGGTGTCCGGCACCGCCTGACACCAGCCGTTGTCCTCCAGGGCCTGCGGGATCCGGGCGTCGTCGAGCCCGGCCTGCGTGATATCGACCGCCTCGCCCGAGCTGATGCCAGGACAGGCCCGGCGGCGCGCACGTGCCCTCGCAGCCGTTCGGGTTGCCGCAGATGTTGGTGCACGCGATCCGCTGCTGGTGGCACGAGCGGAAGCTCTGCACGACCGGGATCTGCACGCCGGCGTCCTGCTGCGCCGCGCGGAACGCGGCCATCGCGGCCGGCTGCAGCCGCACGCCCTCCCACGACTGGAGCGTCGGCCGGTGCGCACACACGTCCTGAGGGATGGCGGCCGCGGGGCCGCGCAGGGCGGTCGACACGACGACGCCGCCGATCGCCAGCACGGCGAGGGTGCCCGCGATCGCGATGCGGCGGCCCCGGCGCGTGAGATGCCTGCGACGATGCTTCCCGGCCATCCCCGACCCTACCGCAGCCCCCACGCGAGGCCGCGTAGCCTGTCGCCATGGCCGATGTCGACGCCGCCCACCGAGACCTCGAGGCCGCCCTGGGCGCCGGCCGCGTGCTCGCCGATCCCCTCACCCGGCGCCTCTACGCTCGGGACGCCTCGATGGTGGAGGGCTCGTGCGAGCTCGTCGCCTTCCCCGCCTCCACCGATGACGTCGTCGCGTGCATGCGAGCGGCCCGGGAGCACGGCCTCGCCGTCGTGCCCCGAGGATCGGGCACGGGCCTCGCCGGCGCCGCCACACCGATCGGCGATGCGCTCGTCGTCGTGACGACGAAGATGACGCGCATCCTCGAGGTCCGCCCGGAGGACCGACTCGCGTGGGTCGAGCCGGGCGTGCCGAACCTCGACCTGTCCGTCGTGCTCCGCCCGCACGGGTACACGTTCGCGCCGGATCCGTCGAGCCAGCAGACCTCCTCGATCGGCGGCAACGTCAGCACGAACGCCGGCGGGCCGCACTGCCTCGCGTACGGCGTCACGAGCGCGCACGTGCTCGCCCTCGAGGTCGTCCTGCCCGATGGCTCGGTGCACCGGGTCGGGTCGGAGGCGCCCGAGGCCGCCGGCTACGACCTGCGTGGCGTGCTCGTGGGCTCCGAGGGGACGCTCGGCATCGTGACGGCCGTGTGCATCCGGCTCACGCCGCTGCCGGCCGCCGTTCGCACGATGCTGCTCGACTTCACGACCGTCGACGACTGCGCCGCAACGGTGACCGACATCATCGCGCGCGGCGTCGTGCCGGCGGCCGTCGAGATGATGGATCACGGCATCGTGGTCGCCGCCGAGTCGTTCGCGCACGCCGGCTATCCGACCGACGCGGCCGCCATCCTCATCGTCGAGGTGGACGGCACGCAGGCGGCGGTCGACGCGCAGAGCGCCGCCGTCGAGGCCGCGGCGCACGCGAACGCCGTGCGCACGATCCGTGTGGCCGCCGACGACGCCGAACGCGCGCTGCTGTGGAAGGGACGCAAGTCCGCCTTCGGGGCCGTCGCGCAGATCGCCCCGCACTACCACCTGCACGACTGCGTGGTGCCGCGCGGCGCCCTCGTCCGGGTCCTCGACGGCGTGTACGAGATCTGCCGGCGACACGACCTGATCGTCACGAACGTCTTCCATGCGGGCGACGGCAACCTGCACCCGCTGATCTCGTTCGACCGGCGGGTCCCCGGCACGCTCGAGCGCGTGCTGGCCGCCAGCGAGGAGATCGTGCGCCTGTGTGTGGACGCGGGCGGCGCGCTGAGCGGCGAGCACGGCATCGGCCTGGAGAAGCGCGACTTCATGCCGTGGGTGTTCACGCCCGAGGACCTCGCCGCGCAGGCATGCGTGCGCGCCGCGTTCGACCCGGAGGGTCTGATGAACCCGCAGAAGGTGCTGCCGGCCGGGGCGCGGTGCGGCGACTTCGCGGTGGCGGCCGCGGGCTCGGACGACGCGGCGGCCGCGGCCGCCGCGCTGCCGGAGGGCTCGTGGATCTGATCCACCCCGCATCGAGGACGGAGCTCGCGTCGGTGCTGCGCGTCGCCGGCGACGAAGGGCGGAGCGTCCGGCTCGTCGGCGGGCGCACGCACATGGATCGCACGGCGCCGCGCGAGGTCGACGCCGAGCTGTGGACGACGCAGCTCGACCGCACGATCGCCTACGACCCCGCGGAGATGATCGCGGTCGTCGAGGCCGGCATGCGGGTCGGCGAGCTGCAGCGGGTCCTCGGCGAGGGCCGGCAGGAGTGGCCGGTCGACGCGCCGGCCGACGCCACGGTCGGCGGCGTGATCGCCGCCGGCGTCTCGAGCCCGCGGCGGCTGCGGGTCGGGCACGTGCGCGACACCGTCGTGGAGCTCGAGCTGGTGACCGGGGACGGCCGTGCGGTGCGCAGCGGCGCCCGCACGGTGAAGAACGTCACCGGCTTCGACATCCACCGGCTCGCGACGGGGTCGCTCGGCTCGCTCGGCGCGATCGTGCAGGTGGCGCTGAAGGTGCGGCCGCTGCCGGAGTCGAGACGGACGCTCGTGCACACCGGCGAGGGCGGGCTCGACCTCGGGCGGCGACTGCTGGACGGGGTGCCGGCGGCGGCTGCGGTGCTCGCGGCGCCGGATCGCGTGGAGCTCCGGCTCGAGGGCTGGGCCGCCGAGGTCGACGACCTCGTCGCCGCCGCCCGCTCGGTCACCGACGAACTCGTGACGCTCGAGAGCGAGCAGTTCCCCGCCCGCCCGCTCGGCGACGCGCCGGTCGTCGTCGAGGCCGCCGTCCCGCCGTCGAGGATGCCGGCCCTGGTGCAGGACCTCGAGGGCTGGACCGCCCTGGTCGGCGTGGGACTCGTGTGGTTCCGGCTCGCGGACGCCGATGCGGACACGCATGCGGCCGCCTTCCGAACGATCCGGGACCGTGCGGTGGCCTCCGGCGGGCACGGCGACGGTGATCCGCGGCGCGATCGCGAGCGCCGGGCCGGCTGTCCCGCTGCCCGCGGCCGAGGTGCAGCGCCGCCTGAAGGACTCGTTCGACCCGGCCGGCATCCTCGCGCCGGTGCCGGGCGGTTGAGGGGCGCGGTTCGCGGCGGTTCGTGGCGGTCGCGGCGGTTCGCGGCCGGCCTGACCTACGCGGTTCGCGCGGCGGGCCCGACCTCTTTGGGTCGAGGCAGGCCTGACCTACGCGGGCCGCAGCGACCGCAGCCGGTCGCCGGCGGCCTCGAGGGTCTCGAGCCGCTTGCAGAACGCGAACCGCAGCAGGTGGGAGCCGTCCTCGGCTCGCGAGAAGAAGGACGAACCCGGCACGGTCGCAACGCCGACCTGCTCCACGAGGTGCCGCGCGGTGGCGACGTCGTCCCCGAGGCCGAGGTGCGAGCAGTCGGCCATCACGTAGTACGCGCCCGCCGGCGGCGACGCGACCTCGAAGCCGGTCTCCGCGAGGACGGAGAGCATCAACGTTCGCCGCTCCGCGTACTCGGCCGCCGTGCGCTCGAAGTAGGCGTCCGGCATCGCGAGCGCCGTGACGCCGGCGATCTGCAGCGGCGCGGCGGCCGCCACCGTGAGGAAGTCGTGCACGGGCCGGATGCCGGCCATCAGCGTCGGCGGCGCGATCGCCCAGCCGACACGCCAGCCCGTGACGGAGTACGTCTTCGACAGGGCGCCGATCGTGACCGTGCGCTCGGCCATGCCCGGCAGCGTCGCGATCGGCACGTGCTCGGCGCCGTCGTACAGGATGTGCTCGTAGATCTCGTCGGTGAACGCGACGACGTCGTGCTGCACACAGAGCTCCGCGATCAGCGTCAGCTCATCGCGGGAGAAGACCTTGCCGGTGGGATTGTTCGGCGAGTTGATGACGATCGCGCGCGTGCGCGGCCCGAACGCGGCGCGCAGCTCCGCCTCGTCGAAGGTCCAGTCCGGCGGGCTGAGCTTCACGAAGCACGGTCGCGGCGCCGGCGAGGATCGCGTCGGGCCCGTAGCTCTCGTAGAAGGGCTCGAAGACGATCACCTCGTCGCCGGGGTCGAGGACACCGAGGAACGTCGCCACCATGGCCTCGGTCGAGCCGCACGTGACGCAGATCTCGGTCTCGGGATCGACGGCCATGCCGTACACCTGCGCGTACCGGGCGGCGATCGCCTCGCGGAACGCCGGCACGCCCCACGTGACCGGGTACTGGTTGTGATCCTCCGCGATCGCACGCGCGGCTGCGTCCTTCACCTCCTGCGGCGCAGGGAAGTCCGGGAACCCCTGCCCGAGGTTGATGGCGCCGTGGAGGTTCGCGAGCCTCGTCATCTCGCGGATCACCGACTCGGTGAACGAGGAGGCCTTCGCCGACGCTCGCAGGTTCGACATGCGGCGGATGATAGCCGCGCTACAGCGAGCTTCGCAGCGCCCAGAGCTCGGGGAAGAACCGCTTGTCGAGGGTGCCGCGGAGATAGCCGACCCCGCTCGAGCCGCCGGTGCCGTGTTTCGCGCCGATCTGCCGCTCGACCATGAGCACGTGCGCCGATCTCCAGGTGGCGAACCCCTCGTCGTGATCGAGCAGACCCTCGCTGACGGCGAAGAGCTCCGGACGGTCGCGCGCCATCGTGACGAGCGAGGCGGTGCGGCCCTCGGGATCGCCGGGCGGCATCGGCAGGCCGTGACGTTCGAGCAGCGCGACGAACCCGTCCCACACGGTGGGCTCCTCCAGCCGGCGCGCGAGGCGGGCTCGATCCTCCGACGAGGCCGCGAGGTCATCGAGATAGCGCTCGTCCTTCAACCCGGACACGAACTCCACCTCGCGGAACTGCACCGACTGGAAGCCACTGGCCGGTGTGAGCAGCGAGCGGAACGCGAGGAAGTCCTGTGGCGACATCGAACGGAGCACGTCGATCTGCTCGATCAGCACGCGCTCGATCGCCTTCACGCGCACGAGGTAGTGCCGCGCGCGCTCCGTGTCGCCGTCGAACAGGCGGTCGCGGATCGCCTCCAGTTCGAACAGCAGCTGTCGGAACCAGAGCTCGTACGCCTGGTGCACGATGATGAAGAGCAGCTCGTCGTGGACGGGCGGATCGGACTGCAGCCGCTGCAGCTGGATCAGCTCGGGGATGCGGAGGTACGAGCCGTACGAGAGCAGCCCCTCGTCGGTCGTCGACGTGAGGCGGCCGAACCGCCGCTCACGCCCCTCGCCACCCATGCGCCGACGGTAGGGTCGCGCCCCTGGGCGGCGTCAAGCGCTGCGCTCCGGGCGTCGCCGGCGGCCTCGGCCGGCTCGACCGCGCGGGTAGCATCGGTCGCGTGACGGAGGAGATCGCGCTCGAGGGCGGCGTCGCGCATCCGGGCGCGGTGGTGCGGGTGGGCGACACCGTCCGGCGGCCGGCCGGGGCCCACACCGCATCCGTGCACGCGCTGCTGTCGCATCTGCGCTCGGTGGGGTTCGACGGCGCGCCGGAACCATTGGGCATGGACGAGCGAGGCCGCGAGGTGCTGTCGTTCGTTCCGGGCGACGTGCCGGTGCCGCCGTATCCGTCGTGGGCGCTGCGCGACGAGACGCTCGCGAGCGTGGCGCGACTGCTGCACCGGTTCCACGAGGCCGTGCAGGGCTTCGATCCGGCCGTTCACACGTGGTCCGCGGAGCTCGACGACGAGAAGGGTGGGGAGCTGGTCGTACATGGCGACGTGTGCCCCGAGAACGTGGTGTTCCGCGACGGCGAGGCCGTGGCGTTGTTGGACTTCGACTTCGCCGGCCCGGGGCGTGCGCTGGATGATGTGGCCAGCACCATCTCGATGTGGGCACCGCTGCGCGATCCCCGAACGATCTCGCCCGATCGCGCAGCCCTGGACCCGTTCCGGCGCGCACGTGTGTTCTGCGACGCGTACGGAGTCTCGTCCGAGGGGCGCGCCGAGCTGATCGATATGTGGCCTGGGATGCGGCGCCGGGGCATCGCGTTCGTCCGACGCCACGTCGACGCCGGCGAGCCCGCGTTCGTCGAGATGTGGGAGCAGGCCGGTGGCGAGGAGGGCGAGCGCAGGAACCTCGCGTGGATCGAGGACAACCTCGAGCGATTGCGACGGGCGTTGTTGGACGATCCGCCGCCGCCTCCGTGAGAGCATCGACCCATGCGGTCCTCGGACGAGTCGGGCGGAGCGGCGCCGATGGATCGGGCGCACCCGGTCGACGGGCCGGCCGTGGATGGGGAGCCGGCCGTCGCTGGGGCGCCGGCCGTCGGTGGCGACCTGCCGGCGGGCACGCGGTTCATCGGCCCTGATGCCGGCTCGGTCGCGGCCTGGTTCCCCGGGCGGGAGGCGCCCGCCGATGCGGACCTCGCGTCCTGCGTCGCATGCGGACTCTGTCTGCCGCACTGCCCGACGTATCGGCTGACCGGCGAGGAGTCGGCCTCGCCGCGGGGCCGGATCGCGGCGATGCGCGAGGTGGCCGACGGCCGAGGCGTCGTCGACGACACGTTCGCGTCGTTCATGGATCTGTGTCTGTCGTGCCGCGCGTGCGAAGACGTGTGCCCGTCGCACGTGCCGTTCGGCAGGATGATGGAGGCCGCGCGGGAGCAGGTCGAGCCGCTGCGGAGCCGGCGCGCGCGGCTGGTGCGGTGGCTCGGCCTCGAGGTCGCCCTCCCCCGCAGGAAGCTGCTCTGGCTCGCAGCGGCGCTGCAGCCGCTCGCGAGGCCGTTCTTGCCTCGACGGGTGCGTGCGATGGTGCCGCCACGATCGGCCCTGTTCCACCGGCTGCCGGCCGTGACGCCGGCCGTCGGCGAGGAGCGAGGCACCGTAGCCATGCTGTCGGGCTGCGTGCAGGACCGATGGTTCCGCGAGGTGAACCTCGCCACGATCCGGGTCCTATCGCGGAACGGCTGGCGCGTGACGGTGCCGCGGTCGCAGGTGTGCTGCGGCGCGTTATCGGCGCACAACGGGCGTCTGAAGACCGCCCGGGCACTGGCGAAGCGGAACGCGCGGGCGTTCACCGGTGCCGATCACGTCATCGTGAACGCGGCCGGCTGTGGCGCACATATGGCCGACGCGATCGGCGACGAGGCGCTCCCGGTACGCGACCTGATGTCGTTCCTCGCCGAGGAGGGGTTGCGGGAACCGACCGAGGCGGGGCTGTCGGGCGGAGGGGCGGCGACCGGCGCTGCTTCGTCGACCGGCGCGGCGGCGCACGACCGTCGCGTACCACGACGCATGTCACGCCCTGCGTGTCCTGAAGGTGCACGACCAGCCGCGCGCGCTGTTGGGCGCCATCCCGGGGCTCGAGGTCGTCGACCTCGAGCACGGCGATCGGTGCTGCGGCGCGGCGGGTCTGTACAACGTGACACAGCCCGAGATGTCGGGCGAGCTGCGACGACAGAAGGCCGAGGCGGTCGCGGCCAGCGGCGCCGCGATCGTCGCGAGCGCGAATCCCGGCTGCACGATGCAGCTGGTGGCAGGCCTGCGCGAACTGGGCCTCGACGTCGAGGTCGTCCACCCCGTGCAACTCTTGGACCGTGCATCCTCGTCGCACGGTGAACCACGCTCGCAACCTAGCTGACCGGAATGGCCTCCGCTCACGGCTCCCGACCCCTCCGGGCTACCCTCGACATCGTGACCGAGGTACCCTGCGCCGCTGCGCCGCGACGTCCGACTCCTCTCCACGCTGCTCGGGCGCGTCCTCGAGGAGGCCGAGGGGCCGGACCTGCTGCGCGACGTCGAGCGGCTGCGGCGCGCGGCGATCTCGCTGCGTCGTGAGCCCTCCGACGCGCGCCGCAGGGAGGCCGAGCGCATCGTCGAGGAGCTCCCCCGCCTCCGCGCCGCCCAGGTCGCGCGCGCGTTCACGGCGTACTTCCAACTCGTCAACCTCGCTGAGGAGCATCAGCGCGTCCGAACCCTGCGCGAACGGGGACGCGCGGCCGAGGACTCGATCGCCGCCGCCGTCGACACGATCCGCGAACGTGACGGCGCCCAAACCCTCCACCACCTCCTCGACCGACTCGAACTCATCCCCGTCATCACCGCGCACCCGACCGAGGCGCCGCCGGCGCTCGGTCGTCGAGAACCTCTGGCGGATCGGCGCCCTGCTCGAGGAGCTCGACGCCGCCCGAGGCCGCCCCGACCAGAGCGACGACGTCGAGCGCCGCCTCGCCGAGGAGGTCTCGGCCCTGTGGCGGACCGACCCACTGCGTCGACAGACCCCCGAGCCCCTCGACGAGGTCCGCGCCGCCATGGCCCTGTTCGACCAGACGATCTTCCGCGAGCTGCCGCACGTGATCCGCGAGCTGGACCGCGCCCTCGGCGGCGACGGCACCGCGGCGCCGCGCGCCCGTCCGTTCATCCGCTGGGGCTCGTGGGTCGGCGCCGACCGCGACGGCAATCCGAACGTCACCGCCGACGTCACCCGCGCCACCGCCGCCGTCCAGTCCGAACACGTCCTGCTTGGCCTCGAGGCCGCCACCCGCAGGATCGCGCGCGCCGTCAGCGTCTCGCAGCTCGACTGCCCGCCGTCCGAACAGCTCCTCGGCGTCCTCGACCGCGACGCCGCGCTCTTCCCGCGTGCGCGCCGAGGAGCTCGCCCGCAAGCTGCCCGACGCGCCGCATCGGCGCGCGCTCGGCCTCGCCGCGCACCGCCTCGCCGCCACTCGCACCGGCGACGCCGGCCGCTACGAGCGCCCCGCCGAGTTCGTCGACGACCTCCGCACGGTGCAGGACTCCCTCGTCGCCGCCGGTGCCACGCGCCTTGCCTTCGGCGAGCTCCAGCATCTCCGGTGGCAGGCCGAGACGCTTCGGCTTCCACCTCGCCTCGCTCGAGGTCCGCCAGCACTCGTCGGTGCACGCCGCCGCGCTCCAGGCGATCAGGGACGACCGGCCGACCCCGACTCCGACGCGGTCCTCGACACCTTCCGCGCCATCGCCGACGTCCAACGCCGTCTCGGCCCCGAGGCCTGCCGCCGGTACATCGTGAGCTTCACGCGCTCGGCCGAGGACCTGCTGGCCGTGCGCGAACTGGCGGAGCTCGCCGGACTCGACGCGGACGCGATCGACGTCGTGCCGCTGTTCGAATCGCGCGCCGACCTCGACGCGGCGCCGAAGGTCCTCGACGAGCTCCTCGCCGACCCCGGCGTCGCCGCGCACGTGGACGCCGCCGGGCGTCGCCTCGAGGTCATGCTCGGCTACTCCGACTCCACGAAGGACGTGGGCATGCTGGCCGCGAACCTCGCCCTCTACCGCGCGCAGGCGGACCTCGCGGTGTGGGCGGACGACCGTGGCATCGCGCTCACGCTGTTCCACGGCCGCGGCGGCGCGCTCGGTCGCGGCGGCGGCCCGGCGAACCGCGCGATCCTCGGGCAGGCGCCCGGCTCGGTCGGCGGCCGCTTCAAGGTGACCGAACAGGGCGAGGTGGCGTTCGCCCGCTACGGCAACCCGCGCATCGCGCGGCGCCACCTCGAGCAGCTCACGAACGCCGTCCTGCTGGCCTCGACGCCGGAGCACGAGCGGCACGCGACCGAGTGCTGGCGGCGCTTCGGTCCGCTGGCCGAACGGATGGCGAACGCGTCCGAGCGAGCCTGGCGCGACCTGATCGAACGGCCGGGGTTCGCCGAGTTCTTCCTGCGCGCGACCCCGATCGAGGAGATCGGCGAGCTCCAGCTCGGCTCGAGGCCGGTCCCGCCGCACCGCCGGCGCCCGATCGATCGAGGACCTCCGCGCGATCCCGTGGGTCTTCGCGTCGAGCCAGTCGCGCGTGAACCTGCCGGGGTGGTTCGGCCTCGGCACGGGCCTCGGCACGGGCCTGGCCGCCGGCGACGCCGACGAGCTCCGTGCGATGCACGCCGAGTGGCCCTTCTTCGCCTCCCTGATCGAGAACGCGGAGCTCTCCCTCGCGAAGGCCGACCGGTCGATCGCGCAGCGCTACCTCGCCCTCGGCGGCGACGAGGCGATCGCCACCGCCATCGAGGACGAGCTCGCCCGCACGCTCGAGGCCGTCCTCGCCGTCACCGGCCACCACCGCCCGCTCGACGGCCGGCCCGTGCTGCGGCGCGCGATCGACCTGCGGAATCCCTACGTCGACGCGCTCTCGCTGATCCAGCTGCGCTTCCTCACCGAGCTCCGGCGGGAGGGCCACGCCGCGGGCCCGGCCTCG
>CAWHGC010000001.1:0-17183 GCA_963828885.1 uncultured Actinomycetes bacterium | reverse complement strand
CTCCCGCGTCGTCCGCAGGTAGCTGATCCCCTCGAGGTCGCACATGGCCGTCACGAGCCGCACGGTGCTGTTGCCGTCGGCCGGGTACAGCACGGTCGAGCCGTGCACGGCCCGCATGGCCGCGAGGTCCTCGAGCGCCATCTGCGATGGGCCGTCCTCGCCGATCGACACGCCGGCGTGCGACCCGCACAGCTTGAGGTTCGCGCGGCTGACGGCCGCCATGCGCACGAAGTCCTGCGCTCGCGTGTAGAAGGCGCCGAACGTGGCGCTGAACGCCGCCTTGCCGAGCGCCTGCATGCCGACCTGGGCGCCGACCATCGCCTGCTCGGCGATGTACATCTGGAAGAACCGCTCGGGCGCGACGGCCTGGAAGTCCTCGGTGTGCGTGGAGTTGCCGACCTCGCCGTCCAGCACCACGAGGTCGGGGCGGTGGCCGGCGAGCCACGCGAGGGTCTCGCCGAACGCCTTGCGCGTCGGGATGCCCTCGGGGTACGTGGGCGCCGGGGCCGCCGTCAGCTCGCCGAGCTGGACGGGCTTGAAGGCCTCGGGCGAGGGCGGCGTCACGACGATGCTGCGCTCCCCGCCGAGCTCGGCGATCGCCTGCTCGGCCTGCTTCGCGTCCAACGCCTTGCCGTGCCAGCCCTCCTGGTCGGCGAGGAACGAGACGCCGTGGCCCTTCTCCGTTCGCGCGACGATCATCACGGGTCCGTCGGCCGCCTCGGCCGCCCGGTACGTCTCGTCGATCGCGCCGACGTCGTGGCCGTCGACCTCGAGGGCGAGCCAGCCGAACGACTGCGCGCGCCGGACGTACGTGTCGCCGTCCCACTCGAGCATCGTGGGGCCGCGCTGGCCCAGGCGGTTCATGTCGATGATGCCGATCAGGTTGTCCACCTCGTGGAAGCTCGCGCCGGCCATCGCCTCCCACACGGAGCCCTCAGCGGTCTCGGAGTCGCCCATCAGGCACCAGACGCGGCCGGGCGCGCCGTCCACGCCGCATCGCGAGCGCCATCCCGAGGCCGATCGGCAGCCCCTGGCCGAGCGAGCCGGTCGCCACGTCCACCCACGGCATCTCCGGCACGGGCGCCGGGTGACCCTGCACCGGCGAGCCCATCTTCCGGAGCGAGAGCAGCTGCTCGTCGTCGATCGCGCCCATCGCCTTGAGGGCCGCGTACAGCACGGGGCGGCGTGCCCCTTCGACAGGATGAACCGGTCGTTGGCGAGCGAGGCCGGGTCGGCGACGTCGGTGTGCAGGTGGTCGGCGATGAGCACCGCCACGAGGTCGGCCGCCGACATCGACGAGGTCGGGTGCCCCGAGCCGGCGGCGGTGGTGGATCGGATGCTGTCGACGCGGAGCTGTGCGGCGAGCTCCTTCCAGCCGTTCGTGTCCATCGTCCGTTCCCTCTCAGGAGTGGGTGGTCGAGCGGGCGCCCTACGGAAGCGTACCGCTCCCGCTGACGGTCGATGACGGGGGTCCGATCCTCGCGCGGCCGCGTCCGCGGTACCGTTGCAGGCCCCGCATGGGAGAGGATGCGTCCGTGAGGCCGCTCGAGCTCAACCTCGTCCACCCCGTCGGCTCGGTCCGGCCGATCCTGCTCGGCCTCGCCGGCGACAGCGCCTCCGGCAAGAGCACGCTGTCGGTCGGCATCGAGTACGTGCTGGGCACCGAGCGCGTCGCCCGCCTGTGCACGGACGACTACCACCGCTGGGACCGCGCGGAGCGCGCGGAGCTCGGCATCACGCCGCTGGTGCCCGACGCGAACCGCATGGACCTGATGGGCGAGCAGCTGCGAGCGCTGAGCGAGGGGCAGGCGGTCGACAAGCCCGTGTACGACCACCACACGGGCACGTTCGGCGAGCCGGTGCCCTTCGATCCGCCCGAGATCCTGATCGTGGAGGGCCTGCTGCCGCTGCAGTCGCGCGAGGTCCGCGAGGCCCTCCAGGTCGCGGTGTACCTCGACCCCGAGGAGGAGCTGCGCCGCCGCTGGAAGCTCGAGCGCGATGTCTTCGAGCGCGGCTATTCGCCGAAGGACGTAGTGGCCGAGATCAACCGCCGCGAGGCCGACGCCGAGGCCTGGGTGCGGCCGCAGCGCGACCTGGCCGACATCGTCGTCCGGTTCCACCGTCAGGAGGGCGCCGCCGCCGACGCCCCGCTGTCGGCACGGCTCGTGATCCGCCCGACCCTGCCGTACCCCGGCCTGCGCGAGCTCGTCGGCAGGCTGTCGGCGGGCGGCGTCGAGCCGATCCGGTGGTCGGCCGCCACCGACCGGCGGGGCCCGATGTCGGTGCTCGACATCGACGGCGACTGCCCGCCCGACGTGGGGGCCGAGCTCGAGGCCGTGATCTGGTCCTACCTCCACCCCGACGACCGCCTGCAGCGCGACCGGATCGGCCGCTACCGCCACCCCGGGGCGGGCTCGAGTGGCGAAGCGGTCGCCCTCCAGTTCGCCGAGCGCCGCAGCGAGGCCCTCGCGCTGGCGCAGCTCCTCATCGTGTCGCACCTGGTCGGGGCGTTGGACGGCTCGTTCGAGTTGTAATCTCGGTACAGATGAGCAAGTCGTTCCAGGATCTGGGCGTCTCCGACGCCGTGGTGGACGCCCTCGAGACCGTCGGCGTCGTCGCCCCATTCCCAGTGCAGGCACTGGTGATGCGCGATGCCATGTCGGGCGCCGACGTGCTGGCCAAGTCCGAGACGGGCTCGGGCAAGACCCTGGCGTTCGCGATCCCGATCGTCGAGCGCCTGGACCGCGCCGCCAGGAAGGGGCCGGGCGCCCTCGTGCTGGTGCCGACCCGCGAGCTCGCCGTGCAGGTGCGGGACGACTTCACGCCGATCGCGAAGGCCAAGGGGCTGAAGCTCGCGGTCGCCTACGGCGGCACCGGCGTCCGCGAGCAGGCGAAGGGCCTGAACGACGCGCACATCGTCGTGGCGACGCCGGGCCGCCTCCAGGACTACGTCGAGCGCGGCGACATCGAGCTCGGCGGCGTCGAGACCTTCGTGCTGGACGAGGCCGACCGGATGCTCGACATGGGCTTCCTGCCGCAGGTCGACCGCATCGTTCGCAAGCTGCCGAAGGATCGGCAGACCATGTTCTTCTCGGCCACCCTCGACGGCGACGTCGGGCGGATCGCCGCCGTGTACACGCGCGACCCGATCCGCCACGAGGTGATCAGCGACTCGAAGACCGCCGAGATGATCGACCACCGGTTCGTGCCGGTCGGCGCCCACGACAAGGTGGACAAGCTGATCGAGCTCCTGCACGAGGAGGAGCGCGAGCTGGCGCTGGTGTTCGTGCGGACGAAGCGCGGCGCCGACCGCGTCGTCAAGCAGCTGAAGAACAAGGGCGTGAACGCGGCCGCCATGCACGGCGACATGACGCAGCAGGCGCGCGAGCGGGCGCTGAAGCGGTTCGAGGAGGGCAAGTGCGACGTGCTGATCGCCACCGACGTCGCCGCGCGAGGCCTCGACCTCTACGCCATCACCCACGTGATCAACTACGACCCGCCCGAGGACGACAAGGGCTACGTGCACCGCGTCGGCCGGACGGCACGGGCCGGCCGCAGCGGCACCAGCATCACGCTCGTCTCCGCCGAGCAGCAGGGCGACGTGAGCCGGATGGCCTCGCGGCTGGACCTCGCCGACGAGTTCCAGGAGGAGGGCATGAAGGTGGCGCCGCCGCGCATGGTGTTCTCCGGATCCAAGGGCGGCCGCCGCAGCGGCCTGCGCAAGCCCACGCGCCGGCGCTGACCCCGCTGAAGGCCTAGCTCGCGTCGCCGACCAGGTGGATCGACGAGCGGCGGTGCATGGCGAGGATGTCGCCCGGCGGGACCGGCTTGGAGAAGTAGAACCCCTGCCCCAGCGGGCATCCGCGGGCGGCCAGGTACTGCCACTCGCCCTCGGTCTCGATGCCCTCGGCCAGCGGTGTCATTCCGAGGTTCGTGGCCAGCGCGATCATCGCGCTCACCATGTTGGCGGCGTCCTTGTCGTTGTCGACGTCGCGCACGAACGAGCGGTCGATCTTCAGGATGTCGACGGGCAGGTGCTTGAGCCTCGCGAGGGACGAGTAGCCGGTGCCGAAGTCGTCGATCGCGAGCTGCAGGCCGCGGTCGTGCAGGTCGAACAGGATCCGCTGCGTGCGGTCGGGGTCGGTCATGGCGGTCGACTCGGTGATCTCGACGACCACCTTCGTCGGGTCCATGCCGGACCGGTCCAGGCGCGTCACGATCTTGTCGACCAGGTCGGGCTGCCACATCTGGCGCGGCGACAGGTTGAACCCGATCTCCAGCTCGAGGCCGTCGGCCCGCCAGAGCTCGTCCTGCCGGCCCATCTCCTCGACGACCCAGTCGCCGATCGCCTCGATCAGCCCCATCTCCTCGGCGAGCGGGATGAACTCGCCCGGTGGCACGATGCCGCCGTTGGGCTCCAACCAGCGGATCAGGGCCTCGACGCCGATCATGGCGCCGTCGTCGAGCGTGACGAGCGGCTGGTAGTGCAGCGTCCAGGTCTCGTTCTCCACGGCCTTGCGCAGGCGGGTCGTGAACGACAGGCGCGACATCGCGTCCGCGTCGCCCTCCACGTGCATCGTGTACCCGCCGGGTCCGGCCTTCTTCGAGCGGAACATCGCCGCCTCGGCCTGCTGCGTCAGCGTCGCGGCGTCGTCGGCATCGTGCGGGAACAGGCTGACGCCGATGCTGGCGCTCATGTACACCTCGTTGCCGTCGAGGACGAACGGGACCCGCAGCGACTCCTGGATCCTGACGGTGACGGACTCGGCCACCAGCATCTCGCCGTCGGCGCCGCCGGCGACCGGCGGCGTGCGCTCGATGTCGGCCAGCAGCAGGAGGAACTCGTCGCCGCCCGGCCGCGCGATCAGGTCGGTGTCGCGCATCGCCTCCTTCAGGCGCTCCGCGAGCTCGAGGATCAGGGCGTCGCCGGCCTCGTGGCCGAGGGAGTCGTTCACGAGCTTGAAGTCGTCGAGGTCGAGGTGGACGACGGCCACCCCGAGGTCGGTGCGCCGGGCGCGCGCGATCGCGAGGTCGGCCAGCTCGTCGAACATCGCGCGGTTCGGCAGGCCCGTGAGCTTGTCGTGGTACGCGAGGTAGGCCAGCTGCTCCTCGGCGGCCTTGCGGTCGGTGATGTCCAGCATCACGCCGTGCACGTACTGCGTGGCCCCGTCGGCGTCGCGGACCACGATCGCGCTGTCGCTGAACCACACGACGTGCCCGTCGCGCGCGAGCAGGCGGTACTCGAACGTGAACGGCTCGCCGGACTCCCGGCCCTTCAGGTACGTGGCGAGGGCGGTGTCGCGGTCCTCGGGGTGCAGGTGCTTGGTCCACAGGTCGGGGTCGGCCACGTACTCCTGGGGCGTGATGCCGAGCAGGTCGAAGATCTGCGGGCTCACGTAGCTCGTCGACATGTCCTCGTCGGCCACGTCGACGTACACGATGGCGGGGATCTGCTCGACGAGCGCTCCGTACTTGCGCTGTGCGTCGTCGAGCTGCTGGCGCGTCTGCACGAACTCCGACACGTCCAGCATCAGGCCGAGCCAGTACGCGGGCGCGCCGTGCTGGTCGGGCACGATCGCCGTCTCCTCCTTGATCCAGATCGTCTCGCCGTCGGCGCGCACCGCCCGGTACTGGAGGCGGAAGGGGACGCCGGCCTCGATACAGCGGCCGCTCTCGTCCACCACGCGCGCGAGGTCGTCGGGGTGGATCGACGCGTACCACCCTTCGGGATCGTCGAGCCAGGCCTCGGGCTCGATGCCGAGCAGCTGGCGGATGCCCGGGCTCACCTCGACCATGGTGCCGTCGCCGAAGCGGTACAGGTAGATCACGGCCGGCAGGTGGTCGATCAGCCCGCGGTAGCGTGCCTGGAGGTCGGTGAGGGCGCGCTCGAGCTCCGGACGCTCGAGCGTCCCGAGATCAGCGCCGAAGCCCGGCACGAGGAGCCCGGTCGCGGCCGGGTCCGGCATGTCCTGTGTCGTCACTGCCCCTCGACTCCTGGCCTCGACTCCCTGGACGGTTCGGGACCGAACGTCCCGGAAAGTCATCGGCAGACGGGGGTTCGTGCTTGACCCATCCGGATGACACCCGTTCGAGCTACGTCACGGTGAGCGCCGCGTGCATGCCGGCGCCGTAATGACCCTCGATGTTGCAGATGACGACGTAGGAGCCGGGCTCGAGGTCCACCGTGAGCGACGTGCCCACGCCCGGCGCGATGTCCTCGGCCTCGTCGACGAGATCGAGGGTCTCCTCGGTCACGGTGGAGCCGTCGACGGGCAGGGCGTCCTCGGCGAGGTCGGTCTTGAACACGACGAACTCGTGGGTGGAGGGGCCGTCGTTCGTGATGTCGAAGGTGGTGGAGCCCGCCGGCGTCGAGGTCTCCTCCAGCGCGATGCCGAAGTCCTTCTCGCTCGTGACGATCGTGCCGTCGCCCGGCACGCCCGTCGCGGCCGTGCCCGGGCTGCTGCTGCAGGCGGTCGCGATCAGCAGGGCGGCCGCAAGCGTCGATCCGTATCGCATCCTCATCCCTTCGTCACCGTGAATGCCGTGTGCATGTCGGACTCGTAGTGGCCGGTCAGGTTGCAGAACATCACGTAGGCGCCGGGCTGCAGATCGACGGTGAGCGACTGCTCGGTCCCGGCCGGGAACGTGTCGATCTCCGCCACGACGTCGAGCTGGTCCACCTGCACGAGGTGGTCGGCGACCGGCAGCGCGTCGTCGGCCAGGTCGGTCTTCGCCATGAAGAACGTGTGGTCGGACGGCCCGTCGTTCGTGAGATCGAACGTCACCGAGCCGGCCGGCGTCTCCGTCTCCGCCGGCTTGATCTTGAAGTCGCTGAGCGTGACGGCGATGGCGGTGGGCGAGGGGCTGGGGGAGGCCTCGCCCGACGAGCTGCAGGCGGCGCCGGTCACGGCCACGACGGCGAGCGCCACGGCGAGCCACGCACGTCGTCCCGTCACCGCTCGTCCCGCTGCCATGGAGCGCACATCCTAGCGGCGAGGCGGCTCCGTGCCCTCCCCCGGGAAGGTCTCAGCAGCCGGACTCGTCGGGCAGCAGCGGCCGGAACAGGACCGTGAACCTGTCGCCGTCGCTGCGCCAGGGTGTGAGCTGGTTCGCCGACTGCGCCAGCGGCAGCACGGCGTCGAGGTCGGCCCCCGTCACGGCGACGCAGGCGTAGCCGGCGTGCTCGGAGGCGTCGCCGCCCGTGGACGAGAGCGGCGTCGCGAGCGGCCAGTCGACGGCCGGCTCCTTCATGTCGCCGGCGCGGTAGTCGGTGACGAACAGGCGAAGTCCGCTCGGGGTGAAGGGGGCGTCGTCGCCGACCGAGCCGCTCGGCAGCGTGGTCCGCAGGTCCTGCAGCGAGCCCTGGAATCTGCCGAGCCGCGTGCGGGCCGCGAACTCCGCGTCCGACATGCCGGCCGGCTGCTCGGACGAGAGCATGCCGAGCGCGTACACCTTCGTGACGTGCGTGACGCCGTCGGCGGTGAACGTGAAGACGGTGGTCGACGCGTCGGCGATCCCGACCGAGCCCATGTCCGTGTACTGATGGTCGGTATCGAGTCCGGCCTCGAGGGCGGCCCGCAGGAGCGCCTGGATCCCGTCCTCGGTGATGTGGGTGACGATGAGCGGGCGGCAGCGCCGGCCCGGGGTAGATCTCGGTCTGCGCGCCCTGCGTGACGACGGTCCCGTCGCCGTACAGGGAGAAGGCCGGCGCGGCGGTGAGGAGATACTCGGGGGCGACGAAACCGCCCTCGTCGGAGACCCGCAGCAGCAGATCGGTGGAGCCGGTGGGGTGGTCGATCGTGCCGGGGCCGGAGCTCCCGCTGCCCGGGACCTCCGAGGCGTTGGCACAGGCGGTGGCGAGGACCGCCAGCACCGCGATCGACGCGACCAGCGTTCGGACTCTCATCTCCTGCGACCTCCTGGTTGGGATGCTGAAGCGGTTCGCAGTGGGACGCCCGGGTGGGTCGTAGTGGTTCCCGTTCGGGTTCCCGTTCGGCTTCTCGTTCGGGTTCTTGTGCAGGCCCTCCGGGTAGGCTGGCGGCCATGCGGGCCCTGCGCAAGACCGGTCGTCACGCGGGCGCCGAGCTCCAGGAGATCCCCACGCCCGAGCCCGGCGAGGGCGAGGTGCTCGTGCGCGTGCACGCGGCCTCGATCTGCGGGACCGACCTGCACATCTACGACTGGAACGAGTGGGCCGAGGGCAGGATCCCGCGGGTGCCGATGACCTTCGGCCACGAGCTGTCCGGCACCGTCGAGGCCGTCGGCGCCGAGGTGCATCACGTGGAGACCGGCGCGTTCGTCGCCGCCGAGACCCACATCGCGTGCGGGCAGTGCCCGACCTGTCGGTCGGGACGCATGCACATCTGCGAGCGCCTGCGGATCCTCGGCGTCGACACCGACGGCGCCTTCGCCGAGTTCGTCGTCGTGCCGGCCCAGAACGCGTGGGTCGTCGGCGAGGGCATCGCGCGCGAGGTCGCCACGATCATGGAGCCCTTCGGCAACGCCGTGCATGCGGCGTTCGGCACCGGCGGCGGCGAGGACCTCGCGACGAACGCGGTGGCGGTGATCGGGTGCGGGCCGATCGGCCTGTTCGCCGTCGGCATCGCGCGGGCGCTGGGCGCGTGGAAGGTGATCGCGATCGAGCCGAACCCCTACCGGCGCGCGATGGCGGGCCCGATGGGCGCCGACCTCGTGATCGACCCGACCCAGACCGATCCCGGTCGCCGCCGTCACGGAGGCCACGAACGGGTCGGGCGCGGAGGTCGTCCTGGAGATGAGCGGCAACGCGACGGCGATCGGCCAGGGCACGAGGATGCTCGCCCGCGGCGGCCGGATGTCGTTCCTCGGGCTGCCCGACGGTCCCGTCACGCTCGACCTGAACGATCAGGTCATCTTCAAGGAGGCGCGGCTGCAGGGCATCACGGGCCGCGAGATGTTCCGCACGTGGCAGCAGACGACGACGCTGCTGTCGACCGGGCGCGTCGACGTCGCGCCCCTCGTCACGCACCGGTTCGCGCTGGAGAAGTTCGAGGAGGCCTTCGAGACGACGGCCTCCGGCCAGTCCGGCAAGGTGATCCTGCTGCCGGGAGGCTGAGACCAGGACGGCAAACGCAACGGGAGGGGGCGCGGGCACGCCCCCTCCCGTCGTGCGGTGTCTAGTCGAGCGGTGCCTCGTCGTGCGCGCGCTCGACCGCGGGGATCAGCTCCTCGTGGCTCTCGGGGATGACCTGCACCCGCTCGGGCTCGCGCCCCTCCACGTTGACCTTCGGCAACCACTCGAGCCACTTCGGCAGGTACCAGTTCCAGTCGCCGAGCAGCCGCATGCTGGCCGGCACCAGCATCACGCGGACGATCGTCGCGTCCATGAGCACCGCGACGGCCAGGCCGAACCCCATCTGCTGCAGCGGACCGAGGCGTCCCGACGCGAACCCGGTGAAGACGCACACCATGATGATGGCCGCGCCGGTGATGATGCCGGCCGTGGTCCGCAGGCCGTACGCGACGGCCTCGGTGTTGTCGTGCGTCTTGTCGTACTCCTCGCGGATGCGCGACAGGAGGAACACCTCGTAGTCCATCGAGAGCCCGAACAGCACGGAGAACAGGAACAGCGGCAGCCACGCCTCGACCGCCGGGCTCTGATGGAAGTTGAACCCGATCGCGTTGAAGAAGCCGATGCCCGCGCCCTTCTGGAACACGAGCGTGATGGCGCCGTACGCGGCCGCCACCGACAGCAGGTTCAGCAGGATCGCCTTGATGGGCACGATGATCGAGCGGAACACCACCGTCAGCAGGATGAACGACAGTCCGAGGACGAACGCCAGCACGATCCACTGGTACTGGTCCGTCTGGTGCAGGAAGTCGTCGAAGATGGCGGAGTTGCCACCCACGTAGGCCTGCACGCCCGGCACGGCGCCGATCGTCTGCGGCACGACCTGGTTCCGCAGATCCTCGATGGCCTGGAAGGCCACGGCGTTGTCCGTCGTGCCCTTCAGCACGACCGACACCTGGACCGCGCTCCCGTCCTCCGAGGGCGTCTGCTGCACGTTCGGGCTGAACAGCGGGTCCGCCTTGATCTGCTGCGTCAGGGCGTCGATCCCCGACTTCGCCTGCGAGCTCTGCACGTCGCCGGTGACGACGATCAGCACCGGATCCGCGAGGCCGCCGGCGAACTCGCGCTGGAGCGTCAGGAACGCCGTCTTCGACGGCACGTCCGGCAGCTGGTTGATGTCGGTCGAGCTGCCCTTGTTGAGCTGGAAGTAGAACGAGCCCAGGTAGCCGAGCACCACGACGCCCGTGATGAGGAACACCCAGGGCCTGGCCATGACGCTGCGCGCCAGGCGGTCCCAGACCCCACCCTTCGGGTCGGCCGGGGAGTCCAGCTGCGCGCGCTTCGCCAGCCGCGGCCAGTTGATCCGGTCCCCGAGCAGCGCGAGCAGGGCCGGCAGCAGCGTCATCGAGGCCGCCAGCGCGGCGAGGGTCACGAGGATCGCGCCGGCCGCGAGGCTGCGGAAGATCGTGGTCGGGATGATGAACATGCCGAGCAGCGCCAGCACGACCGTCATGCCGCTGAAGAAGACCGCGCGGTTGGCCGTCGCGCCCGCGGCCCCGATCGCCCCGAGCTTGTCGAACCCCTTCTTCCGCTCCTCCCGGACGCGGGACACGATGAACAGCGAGTAGTCGATGCCGACCGCCAGGCCGATCATCGAGATCATGTTGGTGACGAACAGGTTGAACTCGACGACCTGGCCGATCAACGTGACGAGGCCGAGCGCGACGACGATCGCGAAGATCGCCATCAGGATCGGCAGCATCGCCGCGACCACCGCTGCGAACACGATGATGAGCACGATCAGCGCCACGCCGATGCCGATGCCCTCGCCCTTGCGGGCGTCCTCCTCCGCGATCCTGGAGAAGTCCGCGTTGAGCGAGGCCTGTCCGGCGACCTGGGTCGTGAACGCGGGGTCCGAATTCGCGTCGACGAGGTCGCGGAAGTCGTCCGCGGTGGTGGCCTCGTGGTCGACGAGGACGACGGGGATCAGCGTGGCCTGCTTGCTCTCCGACACGAGCCCGGCCGCCTGATCCGGGGACTGCTCCACGACGTCGTAGTAGGTGGCCGGCGGCGAGGCGACGAGGTCGGAGCCGGCCAGCACGCCCTGCAGGTCCGTCACGTAGGCCTGGAACGCCGGATCGTCGACCGTGGCGGTCTTCGACAGGACGATCACGTACTCCGTGTTCTCCTGCTGGCCGCCCCCGAACTTCTGGTCGATGATGTCCTGCGCCTGGATCGATTCCGGCTTGTTCGTGAACGCGATGTCGGTCGTCAGGACGTCGCCGAGGCCGGCGCCGACGAAGGCCCCGGCCACGCATCACGAGCACCACCCACCCGATGAGGACCCGCCACGGGTGGCGGCTGCTGGCCCTGGCGAGCGATTCCGGATTCACCTTCATGGCGCGACCCCCCCGTGCCTCGATCGAGGCGTTCGATTGACGTACGGTGTACGCTTACAGCGTACGAAGATAGGCGTACACCGTAAGACTGTCAAGGGAGGATACCGAACCCGTGGCGACCGTGAAGGTCCAGAAGGCGAACCGGGAGCGACTGTCCCGTGAACGCATCCTCGAGGCCGCGCTGCGGGTGTTGGACGCCGAGGGCCTCGAGGCCGTGTCGATGCGCCGGGTCGCCCGCGAGGTCGGCGTCGAGGCCATGAGCCTGTACCACCACGTCGAGGACAAGGACGACCTGCTCGGCGGCGTGTGCTCGCTCGTCATGCAGGAGTTCGACATCCCCGAACACGACGACCGGCCGTGGGATCAACGGACGCGGTCGGGAGCGCAGCAGTGGCGCTCGGTGCTGAAGAGCCATCCCAACGTCATCTCGCTGTTCGCCGAGCGGAGCAAGCCGGTCACCGACGTCGACGCGCTCCGCCCCATGGAGTACGCGCTCTCGCTCTTCATGGAGACGGGCCTCGACGAGCGCGAGGCGGTCCAGGTCTTCAACGTGCTCGGCGGCTACATCATGGGCTTCGTGATGATGGAGACCGGGCGGATGTTCACGGCCGGCGCCGTCGAGGCCGACGCATCCGACGTCGAACTGGTGATGAGGACGTTCCCGGCCGATCAGCTGCCGTGCATCGCGGCCGCGCTGCCGCACCTGGCCGCGAACGATCCCGACGAGCAGTTCGAGCTGGGCCTCGACCTGATGCTGGCGGGTCTCCGCGCGCGGTTCGCCGCCCGCCCCGCGGACTAGGCCGAGAGCAGTCCCAGCTCCTTGCCCACCCGCTCGAAGACCGCGAGCGCCTCCGCCAGGTCCTGGGTCGTGTGGTCGGCCGTCACGATCGCGCGCACGCGCGCCCGACCCCTGCCGACGGTCGGGAACACGATGGCCGGCGTGAAGACGCCCTCCTCGAAGAGGCGGCGCGCGAACGCCTGGGTCTTCTCCTCGTCTCCCGTGATGACCGGTGTGATCGGCGTCTCGCTCATGCCGGTGTCGAACCCGAGGTCGTGCAGCCCGTCCTTGAGGAGACGCGTGTTCGACCAGAGACGCTCGAGCCGCTCCGGCTCGTCGTGGAGGATGTCGAGCGCCTCGATGCAGGCCGCCACGACCGACGGGGGCGGGCTCGTCGAGAACAGGTAGGGCCGGCCGCGGTTCTGCAGCCACTCGATCAGCGGTGTCGGACCGGCGATGAAGCCTCCGAGCACCCCGATCGCCTTGGACAGCGTGCCGACCTGCACGTCGACGCGGCCGTGCAGCCCGAAGTGCTCGACGGTGCCCCCGCCGGTCGGGCCGAGGACGCCGGAGGCGTGGGCGTCGTCGAGCATCATGATGGCGCCGTGGCGCTCGGCGACCTCGACCAGCGCCGGCAGCGGCGCGATGTCGCCGTCCATCGAGAACACGCCGTCGGTGATGAGGAGCTGGTGGCGGCCCGGCCTCGCGGTCTCGGCGAGCAGGCGGTCCGCGTGGTCGGCGTCCTTGTGTTCGAAGACCTTGATCTCCGCCTTCGACAGGCGTGCGCCGTCGATGATGGAGGCGTGGTTGAGCCGGTCCGACACGATCACGTCGTCCGGCGTCAGGATCGCGGCCACCGTGCCCGCGTTCGCGGTGAACCCGGACTGGAACATCAGGGCGGCCTCGGCGTGCTTGAACGCGGCGAACCGCCGCTCGAGCTCGCGGTGGATCGACATCGAGCCGGCGATCGTGCGCACCGCGCCCGAGCCCGCGCCGAGCGCGAGGGCGGCATCGGCTGCGGCGCGGTTCATCCGGGGATGGCTCGCCAGGCCCAGGTAGTTGTTCGACGCGAGGTTGATCACCTCGCGCCCGTCGAAGGTCGAGCGTGCGCCCGTGGGACCCTCGAGCGTGCGGGGGTGCAGCAGCAGGCCGTCGGCCTCGAGCTTCGCGAGTTCGTCCCGCAGGTAGCCGAGCGCATCGCCCATGTCGTCACCTCAGGTGGTCGTCGGTCACGTCCACCGTACCCGTTCGCGGGTCCGCCGCGGTAGGCTCCGCCGCCATGGGAGCCGATCACGAGGCCGTCCGCGCCCGGCTGGGACGTGTGGGCGCCTGGACCTTCGCGTTCGACGTCCGGCCGGCCGGCCAGATCCGCCGGGACGCGGCCGACATCGAGGCGATGGGGTACTCGGCGCTCTGGGTGCCCGAGGGGTCGTCCTCGCGCGACATCCTCGCGCACCTCGGCCTGCTGCTGGACGCGACCGAACGCATCGGCATCGCGAGCGGCATCGCGAACATCACGGCCCGCCAGCCCGAGGTCCTGTCCGCGGGCCTGCGGACCCTCGCCGACGACACGCCGGGCCGGCTGGTCGCCGGCATCGGCATCGGCCACGAGTACTCCACCGAGTTCCGCGGCATCGCGTGGAGCGGTCCGCTCGCGCGCATGCGGCTGTACCTCGACCTGATGGACGCGGCGACCGCGGTGCCGACGCAGGAGGAGCCGCTGCGTCTGCTCGCCGCGCTCGGCGACGGCATGCTGCGTCTGTCGGCCGAGCGCGCGCTCGGCGCGCACAGCTACTTCGTGCCGGTCTCGCACACGGCGCACGCGCGCGAGGTCCTCGGTCCGGAGCCGGTGCTCGCCGTCGAGCAGGGCGTCGTGATGTCGGAGGATGCCGGCCGGCGCGCGCCACGTCGCCCGGGAGTGGGCGCGCGGCTACCTCGAGCTGCCGAACTACGCCAACAACCTCCGGCGCATGGGCTTCTCCGACGCCGATGTCGAGGACGTGAGCGACCCGCTCCTCGACGCGACGTTCGCGTTCGGCGTCGACGCGACGGTGGCGAGGGTGCGCGAGCACCTCGAGGCCGGCGCCGACCACGTCTGTCTCCAGGTGATCGCGGACGACGAGACCGACGCGTGCGTCCCGCAGCTGCGGGAGATCGCCGCGGCGCTCTCGCTCTCCGGTTAGGCCGCGCGCGGCCGGGACGGATCGACGGCGCAGGCCTCGCGGCCGAGCAGCGAGCCGAGCTGGTCGCGCCGGGCCGTGATCGTCCGGTACACGAGCTCGGTCGTCAGCGGCAGCCGCTCCGCCAGCCACGCCAGCGGGCGCCCGCCGGGGAGGAGGCGCAGGACCGGCGCCGCCGCCGCGCCGGCCGAGTGGATCCGGCCGCCCGTCGCCACGTGCCACGACGCGAACCGCCGGTCCCGGTCCATCTCGCCGAGGAGCTCGTCGGCCTCGGCCGACTGCAGGGGCACGAACCGGAGGCGCTCCCGGGGGCCGTCCCAGGCACGGAGCCGCTCCGCCGACCACGTGCAGATCCCGCAGTCCCGGTCGTAGAGGACCACCGCCTCGTCCATACCTCCAGCGTACGGCCGGTCTCAGTGTTCGCGCGGGATCGTGGTGAGCTCCAGCCCCATCTTGCGGATGCCCTTGATGATGAGCGGCAGGGCGGCGATCGTCGCGTGCTGGTCGCCGCCGCCGTCGTGCATCAGCACGATCGACCCCGGCCGCACGCGGTGCAGGATGTACGTGGCGAGCTCCTTCTTCGTCTTGCTGGCGAGGTAGTCGGACGGGTCGATGCTCCACGTGACGGTGCGCATGCCGTCGGTGCGGGCCTCGGCGAGGACCTCGTCGTCGTAGCTGCCGCCCGGCGGCCGGAACAGGTAGGGCTGCACGCCGGTGGTGGTGTGCAGCTGGTCGGCGGTCTGCACGATCTCGGTCGACAGGCGGTGCGGCGGCAGGTCGGCGAACGTCGGATCGAGCGGATGCGACCACGAGTGGTCGCCGATCGGCATCCCCGCCTTGTGCACGTCCTGCGCGATGTTCGGGTAGCGCTCGACCAGATTGCCGATCATGAAGAAGGTCGCCTTCGCGTGGTAGCGGTGCAGGACCTTCAGCACCTGCCGCGTCTGCACGGGCCACGGACCGTCGTCGAACGTGAGCGCGACCTGGTCCGGCACCTTCCCCGGGCCGGTCCGATGGAGCCTGGTCGACTTGATCTCGCCGGACAGACGGCCGATCACGTCGATCTCCTTCATCGGGTAGGTGGCGAGCGATCGCTGCGGGACCGCCGGATGCAGGCCGGGCAGCTCGTTCACCGTGCGCTTCGTGCCCTCGGTCGTGTCGGTCCCGTCGACGACGGTCACGGTGTCGCCGGTGTGCAGAGCGGTGGAGCGCGGGTCCTGCACCCCGTTGAGCAGGATCTCGCCGGGGTCGCGGCGCGGCTCGAGGACGCGGCCGGTGACGGAGAGCAGCCGCCCCGCGTCCGCGTGCAGGTCGAGGTCCCGGATCAGCTCGCCGAACGTGGTGCCGGGATCGAGCGAGTGCGCCGCCCCGTCCACCGTGACCGAGACCGGCGGCGGTGGAGGCGGCGCCGCCTCCGTGCAGCCGACCACGACGAGTGCCGTCAGCGCGCACGCCGCGACGCGGAGGTGGTGCGAGATCCCGGCCATGGGACGGCCCATCGTACTGCCGACGCACCGGATCCACGGTCGGTTCCGTGTCGGCATCCGACGAATGCGCGCCGCCGGCGGCTCCCGCGGCCGAACGTGGGAGCATGACGCGATGCGCCGAGTCCCCCTGCCGGTCGCCGACGCCCTCGCGCTGATGCTGTTCGTGCTGGTCGGCATCGTCGAACACGACGAGGGATCGAACCTGGCGACGCTGTTCCTGCGCAACGCCGTGCCGCTGCTGGCCTCGTGGTTCGTCGTGGCCCGCTTCACCGGCGCGTATCGCCGGCCGGCGATCCGCACGCTCCTGCTCACGTGGGCGATCGCCGTGCCGTCGGGACTCCTGCTGCGCACCGCCTGGGTGGGGTCGCCGAGCGGCGGCGAGCTCGTGGTGTTCCTGGGGATCGGCATGGGCTTCACGCTGCTGTTCGTGCTCGCGGGCCGGCTCGCCACCGGCGGCCTGGCCCGAGGGGGTGCGCGGAGCGCCCCCGGCGTGGTTCGATAGCGGCATGCCAGACGAACCCGAAGAGGGATCGCCCGAGGCCGAGAAGGCCCTGGGGGAGCAGCGCGCCCTGATCGCCTCGGTCGAGGAGCTGCGCGCCCTGCTCGCACCGCTCGAGGACGAGGACCGCGCGCTGGTGCTGGACCTGGCCCGCCGGCTCGCCCACCCGACGGCGGAGTCCTGAGCCCCTCCCGAACCGGCGCACCGGCACCGGGCGCCGCCCGGAGCTTCTGGTTGCAGGAGGCGCTCGCCGCCGACATGGGCACGCCCTGCCCGCCCCTCGACGCGAAGGTCGTCGCCGACGTGTGCATCGTGGGCGGCGGGTTCGCGGGCCTGTGGACGGCCATCGAGCTGTCGGCGCGCGAGCCGCGATGCGCATCGCGCTGCTGGAGCGGGACATCTGCGGCGGCGGCGCGAGCGGCCGCAACGGCGGCTTCTTCTCGTCCTCCTGGTGGGACCTGCCGGGCCTGATGGGCCTGTTCGGCGAGGCGGAGGGGCTCCGCTACGCGACCGCCGTCTCCGACGAGGTCGAGGCGGCCGAGCGGTGGTGCCTCGACCACGAGGTCGACGCCTGGTACCACCGCGAGGGCGCGCTCGGGATCCGGGCCGGCGCCTGGCAGGAGGGCATCGCGGGGGAGGGACCGCCCGAGGTCTGCGCGCGGATGGGCGAGGCCGCCCGCATGCGACGGCTGACGGTGGAGGAGGCCCGCGCGATGGCGGACTCCCCCCGCATCACGGCCGCCTCGTTCGTGCCCGACTCCGCGATCTGCCAGCCGGCTCGTCTGGCCCGA